>NZ_NVXQ01000011.1 GCF_002733955.1 Hoeflea sp.
TCTCGAGGGTTTCGCCACGATCTACAATGAAGCCGCCGAAGCCATCATCGCCCAGCGCGACGGCAGCCCGCTGCCTGACGGCGTGATGTTCCCCGGCATCAAAGACGGCCTGGCAGGCGTCGCCTTCGTCACGGCCTGCGTCGAGTCTTCAAAACGCGGCGGCGCCTGGGTCAGGTTCGGCGGCTACAACAAGGGCTGAAGCGCTCCCGGGTGGTTTGCCGTCTGAAAATTGCTCCCTCGCATCGCGGTGGCCTCAAACCGGGGCCAGGCAAGACCAGCCGCGGAACAAATGTGGCATTTGTGCGTTGATCTTGCGAAGGCGCCTGCGCGACTGCGGCGCCAGAATGGTGTCTGACGCCTTCTTCCGTGGCCTGTTTCGAACAGGTTTCGGGAGGTGGCGTCAGGCCTCAAGTCAAGGAGCATAAAATGGGTATCGAAGTCGGCGGCCTGCTGGGCCTCATTCTTCTCATCGCCGTGGTATGGGCAATCTACAACATCTTCCAGTCTTCCGCTTCTACCGGCGCCAAGGCCCTCTGGACCGTGCTGATCATCGTGCTGCCGGTTGTCGGCCTGATCATCTGGTTCCTGGCCGGTCCCAAGGGCAACACCCGGACCGCCTGATACCGATCGTCTGTTTACCCGGGAGCTGAAGGAGTTCCACAATGTCGAGCATACACCCCACCATTGCAGGCCAGGTTCTCGGCGTGAGCACGAATGCAAGCTACGAGATCAAGCCAGCCAACGACCAGCCCAGCCGCGAGAAGATGCTGGAAAAGCTGAAATCAGACGCCGCGGCACTGCTGCGGAGGCTGGAAACAGCCTCGGCAGACATCGACCTCAGCAGCAAGTAGGCGCCCTACGCGTCCATTACTGAACCACCATTGAAAACTGACGCACACGCCGGGACCAAGCCTCCCGGCGTGTTTTTGTGTTTACCAGCCGGGACAATTCATGTGGCACCTGAGGCCAAGGCACTGATGCCGCCCCTCCTGCCCAAAACGAAGACGCGACCTCCGACGCAGGTGTTTCCTCTTCGTCAGAGCAACCCCAAGCTTGCATGCTGAAGTTACACCAAAAATGCCCGCCACAGCGTGACGGGCATGATCTGATTGTCGCTCTGTGCCGCAGGCGGACATCGCATTTCGGCTGTGATGTTTCGCCTGGTTCAGAAGCCCCGGTGCTACCGGCCCGGGAAGGCCTTGTTGACGAGTGGCCGCGAGGTCTCGTCGGGACCATAGTCGCTTTCGCCCTCGACGGTGAGGATTTCCTGCAGCTTCACGCGGGCCCGGTTGACCCGGCTCTTGATGGTGCCGACCGCCACGCCGGCGATCTCTGCCGCTTCCTCGTAGGAAAAGCCGGATGCGCCGATAAGGACGATAGCCTCACGCTGATCATCGGGAAGAGTGTCGAGCGCCGTCTTGAAATCGGCGAGATCGAGTTTGCCGTACTGCTCGGGATGGGTTGCGAGATTGCCCGCGAAGATACCGTCCGGATCCGGCAGCTCCCGGCCCTTGCGACGCATCTGGCTGTAAAATTCGTTGCGCAGGATGGTGAAAAGCCAGGCCCGCATGCTGGTGCCGGGCTGGAAGCTTTCCTGCTTGCCCCAGGCTTTCATGACGGTTTCCTGTACAAGATCGTCTGCCTTGTCATGGCGACGCGCCAGCGATACCGCAAAGGCTCGCAAGCTCGGCAGCACCGCCAGCATTTCCCGCTTGAAGGAAAACGCACTGGAACCCTCTGCCGGAATGGTCTGGGGAGCGCCCATGTCAGTTTGCCCCATTGGAGCCACCCGAGCGTTCCGCTTCATCGAGTTTCTCGAGCAGGCCCAGTAGGTGGTCGGGAATCGGCTCTTCCTCGACCGAGGTGTAAAACTGCTTCAGCTGTGAAGCGATCGCATCGGTAGAACCGAGATCAGTTTTCCGCCCTCCTCTGGAAGTTTCGCCTTTTGCTTCTCGATCAATCATGCCCTTGCCAGCCCTTTCAGAATGAACACATATTACAGAGAATGCGCCACACCAAAAAAAGTTCCAAGAGGCCGGAACTTTTTTTTCGTCCGTGCGTTTAGAGTTCGTTGCCACGTTGAGTGGACCACAAAGGGGTACCTAATGACGACACTGTCCATGCGCATCGCGCCGCACCTTCCTTACCTCCGCCGCTTCTCGCGCGCGGTTACCGGATCACAGACTTCCGGCGACGCTTATGTAGCTGCGACGCTTGAGGCCTTGATTGCAGATCTGAGCATTTTTCCCAAGACCGCAGATGACCGCGTGTCTCTGTACCGGCTGTTCTCACAACTCTTTGACAGCCTTTCGGTTCCAATCCCTGAAAACCCGACACCCTTCAGTTGGGAAAAGCGCGCCGCCAACAATCTCGAGGCTGTCACGCCGCAGGCACGCAAGGCCTTTCTTCTCATTGCAGTGGAAGGCTTCAAGCCGAGCGAAGCCGCAGAAATTCTCGACGTTGATGAAGCCAGCTTCAACAAGCTGCTCGAAACCGCCTCGGTGGAAATTTCCAGGCAGGTGGCGACCGATATCATGATCATCGAAGACGAGCCGCTGATCGCCATGGATATCGAGGACATGGTCGAGACGCTGGGCCACCGTGTCACCGGTGTGGCGCGCACCCACTCGGAAGCTGTCGAGCTGTACAAGAAGACCAAGCCGAAGATGGTTCTGGCCGACATTCAGCTCGCCGATGGCAGCTCGGGCATTGACGCCGTCAACGACATCCTGAAAGACGAGATGCTGCCGGTCATCTTCATCACCGCCTTCCCTGAGCGGTTGCTGACCGGTGAAAAGCCGGAGCCGGCCTTTCTCGTGACCAAGCCCTTCAACCCCGACATGGTGAAGGCGCTGATCAGCCAGGCACTGTTCTTCAACACTGCGGGCGAAAAACTGGAGATGACAGGAACCAACTAGGACAAGCGGCGTTGGCATTGCATCGAATGAAAAAGGAGATTTTCGATGCTGTACTACGCTCTCGTTTTCCTCGTTGTGGCCATTATCGCCGGCGTGCTCGGCTTCGGCGGGATCGCCGGTGCTTCTGCCGGCATAGCCCAGGTTCTGTTCTTCCTGTTCCTGGCTTTCCTGGTCATCTCGCTGGTCATGAACTTTGTCCGAAAAGTATGACGCAAATCAAGACCGGCGTATTGAGACTGATTAAGGTGCCGGATGCCATCCGGCACCTTAATGCGTAATTCGGATCTGAAAATCAGCGGGTGAATTGAATATCATGACGATGACATCGGTTAACGAATCCGACCGACTGAGATTCGTGCTCGCAGGCTTGCGCAGCGCCGGGGTATCCATGATGTACCAGGATGCCGATCTGGTCATCCGCTTTGCCGCAAACCTCCCCGATTCCTGGCCGCTCGGGTCTCTGCTCGAAGGCGGTACCGACGAGGCGGTGTTCACGGCCCACCATGCCACCAAGGTCATTCACGCCAAGCGCCGGGTGATTGAATCCGGTGAACCGACCAAGCTTGAAATTCATCGAGACACGGGCCACGAGCGGCACTGGTACATGCTCAACATCGAACCTGATGTGGACATGGAAGGCACCGTTATCGGCGTGTTCACGACCATTATCGACATTGACGATCTCAAATATCGCGAAACCGTGCTCAAGACGCTGTTGCGCGAACTCAGCCACCGGTCGAAAAACCTCTTGGCCATCATCCAGTCTGTCGCCTCGCAAACCGCCCGCCACAGCCAGGGGCTGGAGGATTTCCTGCTTGCTTTCAGGAACCGGGTGCAATCGATGGCCCAGTCGCAGGATCTGGTCACCGCATCGGACTGGCGGGGCGCGGAGCTTTTTGCGCTGACCGAATCGCAATTGCACCCCTTGATGGGGGATCTGCCATCCGGCTTCAAAATGATCGGTGAAGACGCCTACCTGTTCCCGAACGCGGCCCTGCACCTGGGCCTCGCGCTTCATGAGCTGACGATTGATTCGCTCGCCAGAGGCGCCTTGGGCCCGGCCGGCGGCAAGATTGAGCTTTCCGCCGAAGAGCATCTCAACGATGAAGGCGCGTCGGAGCTGATCCTGACCTGGCGCGAAACCTTCGCGCGACGCCAGGAAGAGCCGGAAGCCGCCTCAAAATCCAAATCCGGCTTTACCGGCACGGTGCTTGGACGCATCGTGCCGCAGGCGCTTGCAGCCCAGGTCGAGCACGTCATCGAGCCAGACCACATGATCTACCAGCTGACCATTCCCGCCAGCCAGTACGAGCTGCACGCACCGGGCTGAAACTCACGCCAAAGCAAGTTCAGCGCGGCAAGGTTGATGCGACGCCGATCAAGAAAACATCCGGCGCCCTGCTCTCGTGAAACTTCCGCTATTGCCCCGGCCCGGGGTTGCACCGCACTCCCCCAACCCAGACATCTTTTTGTTTTGGCGAAAGAATTTCTTAACCAGTTCTCCTGTGTGGAACTTCCGCGATGCCCTGACGTTGTTCTGCCAAAGGAGACACGTCATGGAACACATTGCTGCATTCATGCTGTTGATCGCCTGCAGCGACGATTTGCAGGCCTGCAAGGAATACCCCGCCCCCGCCATCGGCTATGAGACGACCGAAGAGTGCCGCGCCGAGCTGATGCCCGCCATCCGTAGCATGGGCTCAGACCAGCCCAAAACATTTGGCAAGTGCGTGGAGATCGATCCGGCACTGCTTTATGAGGACGCGGAAATCGTCTGGGATGTCACGCAACAGGGCGGCATCGAGGTCACGCTCGAAGTGATCAATCCGCATATGGCGCTACAGTCTGTCGCCAGTGTCGAGGATCAGAAGAACGTCTACTAACTCGGTGATTCAAGCCCGTTCCGGGAAAACTCAATCGATCTCGAAATCGAGGCGTTTCCGCAGGAAATCGAGATCGGACGAGATCGGATCCCCGGCGCCGGCTGTCTCGAGCAAAGCTCTGGCGTGGTCGATAATGAGCTGCCTGGCATCGCTTCCGGCAATTGAATAGAGCGAATTGAGCACCACGGCGATATGATCGAGCATGAGAACATTGCCGCGGGCCGCCTGACGCAACGGATGTAGCGTCATATTGAACAGATCTTCCAATGACAGACCGGGAACCGCAAGGCGTGCCACGCCGTCCTGATCGCACCGGACATCCCCCCGCATCCCTTCAGAAACGGGCTTGACCAGTGCGGCGGCAATCCGGTCGGTGCAGGCCACGGCTGTAAAACTGTCATTGACGCCTGGCGAAAGCGCCCGCAATGCAATTTCCAGCAGGATGCTGATTGAAAACCGGATGTCGTTGACCGCGCCCCGATAGGACTGAAGCACGATCGCTGCATGGACGGCCTCGGCCGCCAGTTCATCGTCTTCGCTGAACCCGGCCACGGCAAGCGTCTGGCCGGCCAGCACGAAATCACTGGGCGCAACCCGGACAGCGATCGACGTGTCATGCTCGCGGGCAATCCGCAGCAGCTCCGCTTCATCCAGAACGGTGACATATCCCGACTGCTTCGCCCGCAAGGCCGTCTTGAGCTCGGATTCCTCAAGTTCGCCACTGCCTGCGCCGGTTTCAACGAGCAGCGCGTTGACCTGCTGCTCAAGCTGCTCGGAAATTTTCGCCACTTCCGCGTCGATGGTCACGCTGCGCGAGACCGAATGCACAAAATGGATGACCTGGAGCACCGAGGCTGCAGCAAGCAGGAAAGCCATGAAGATGGAGAATTCGGGACGCAGCTCCGGGCCAGAGGCCCTCAGCACCGTCAATGCATAGAGAAATGTACCGCCGAGCAATCCGGCGGTGATCTGGTTGACCCGGTCACGGGAAAATCGCTGCAGCAGACGCGGCGCAATGTTGCCGGCCGCCAGCGTGAACACCACCAGCATGATCGAATAGACCATACTGAGCGTGGTGATTGCCGCCGTCGCGATCGTGGTCAGCAATGATCGCGCGGTCTCGGCTGAAATGGCGAGCCAGAACGGCAGCGGATCGCCAATGATGGTGAACTGGGTATCGACCCAGATCATCGGCAAGGCCAGGAGCCACAGACCGATGGCAATGGCGCCGGGCACGCCGAGCAGACCGTTGAGTGTCAGAAGCGGCCATAATTTCATTGAACCATCCTTGGGCGCGACCGGTCAGACAACCCGCACGAGAACATCGATCCCGGTACAAGGCGTTGCGAGCCTTCCACCGTAAAGAACTTGGTCAAATAGGCAATGAGCCGGCTGCAGTCCACGGGTATCTGCGCAGACTTTGCACATTCGTCCTTAAAGAGAAAAAGCCGAACCCGGTTCCTGACCGGTTCAACGGGTAAAAGGCAGGAACCAGGGCCTTTCTCACGCGTTAACTCCAGCGAACCAAGAAAGGACCCTCCCCGATGACAGATCTTCACAAGACACGACACGAACCGATCAGCCAGCTGTTCGACATCCTGGACGACACGCACGCGGTCATGACCGGTCTCGACAAAACCGGTCACTCGATGCAGCCGATGGCGCCTCAGGTGGACGAAGACCGGCGCGGCATCTGGTTTTATTCCAAGCGCGATTCCGACATGGGCGCAGCCATCGCAAAGCATCCGGCCAGCCGCGCGCGCATCTGCCTGATCAGCCCGGATCATGACTACCACGCCTGCATTTCAGGCACGATGAGCGAGGAATCCGACAAGTCGCTGATCGACAAGTTCTGGTCCGCGCCGGTGGCTGCCTGGTTCGAAGACGGCAAGGACGACGCAAATCTCGTCCTGTTGCGTTTCGACGCGTCGGAGGCAGACATCTGGGCTTCGTCGGGCAGCGCTATCCGCTTCGCCTGGGAAATTGCCAAGGCAAATGTGACCGATGAACAGCCGGATGTCGGCGAAAAGACCCACATCGTGTTCCCGGCAACGGCACCGGCGCAGCAGGCCGCACAATAACGCCGAAAGATGCGGAAAGAGCGGGAACCAAGTCGGCGCTCTGACGTTGAATAGACAGGCCGGCAGCGAGACCCGCAAAACGGCCAAAAGCTTTGAAACCAAGGAGAATTGATATGAACTGGGATGTTATTGAAGGCAAGTGGAACGAATACAAGGGCAAGGCTCAGCAGCAGTGGGGCGAGCTGACCAATGACGACCTGGACAAGGTCGAAGGTCGCCGCGACGAACTGGCCGGCAAGATCCAGGCCCGTTACGGCAAGACCCGCGACGAAGCAGAGCGCGAAATCGACGACTGGCTCAACAAGAACTGATTTCCCCTTATGAAAGGCTCGGCAATATTGTTGCCGGGCCTTTTTTGTCGAAAGTGAATGCATGCCCGGCAAGAACCAGAGTGCTATCCCCAAGGATGCAAGTCCGCTGGTACGCCGGCTTGGAAGATCCGTCCTATTGACCTCGGAAGAGGTCGACTACCTGGAGACCATGCAGGTCAACCAGGCTTCGGTCCTCAAGGGCGACGAATTCATCCATGACGGCGAGCCGTTGCGCGTGACCTTTCTGGTGCGGCGCGGCTGGGTGATCAGATACAGAATCACGCCGGCGGGGCGCCGCCTGATCATAGGCGTCTCGCTGCCGGGCGATTTCATCGGACTACATGTCAATTTCAGCCATTCATCGATTTTTTCGGCAGCAGCTCTTACCAACAGTTCACTGGCCCTTATCGAACCGGTGCGGATTCTCGAAATCCACCGGCGTTTTCCGGTTCTGGCTTCTGGCCTCGACTGGATGTCGATGCGGCATGCCAACATCCTGGCGGAACACAAGGTCTCTCTCGGCGCGCGGACGGCGGCGCAGCGCATCCTGCATTTTCTCCTCGAGTTGTGGATAAGGCTCGAACAGGTCGGGCTTGCGAGCGAAGACGGCTTTGATCTCGAACTTACCCAGGAGCAGATTGGCGATTGCATGGGGCTCTCCACGGTGCACGTCAATCGTTCGCTCAGCCGGTTGAGCAAGGAGAAGATGCTAAAAATCGACAGAGGTTTCGTGACCTTCCCCGACATTTCCAGATCAATTGATTTTGCTGATTTCGACGAGCGTTTCCTGATGGAATTTGCCACCAAGGCAGACTGCCTGGGGGCGAACAAACGGATCTCCTGATTCCTGGCGGGTGATTAACCTGTGTAATAGACACGCCTCCGCCACCCCCTATTTTCGGCGGACCCAAACGGTTTGTGCCATAATCCGAACAGCGCCGGCCGCTAACGGGTACAACCGAGTGCTCCGGCACGGTTCAGGAAATCTTGCATCAGCCGCGCAAACAGACTAGCGGATATATCTCGCACCGCATTGAAAGAGCCCCGATTTGTTTTACCGATTCCAGCCGGTTCTGGTCTTTATAGTGGTGGCTGTCGTTGGCATGCTGACGGCAGTTGCGTCCTGGTACACGATCGATCAGGCAAACCGGTTCACCTTCATCGGCATAGCCGATGACGCAGTACAGCGGATCGGTGACCGCATCGAAAACCACATGCTGCTGATCAAGTCGGTCGAGGCCCATTTCCAGGCGACAGGCGAAGTGCCAAGCGTGGAAGCGTTCAAGACCTATGTGAGCTACCTGCAAAAGACTGAACAGTTCAACGGGGTTCAGGGGCTGGGATTTGCCCGTTACGTGCAAACCGGACCGCAGTCGGATCAGGCCATCTCGGCTGAACTGGACCGTAATTACGGTCTGTCGCGTTCGTCCTGGCCCGAAACGAGCGAGAACTACCGCACTCCCATCGTCATGCTCGAGCCGGAAACCGAGGCCAACCGGCGGGCTCTGGGCTTTGACATGTACTCCGAACCGGTGCGGCGGGCGGCAATTCTCGCTGCTCTGTCCGAACAGCGCCTGCGTGCGTCGGGCACGGTGGAACTGGTCCAGGAAGACTTTCAGGATCCGAAGGCCGGGTTCCTGATGTACACGCCTTTTTTCGCTCCCAATTCCGGCCGCCCGCTCGGCTTCGTCTATGCCCCGTTTCGCATTCCCGATCTGTTTGAATCCGCGCTCAACCGGTCACCGACCTTGCCGATCCATGTAACGGCCTGGGACGGAGAGCCGGCGGATGCAAGCCTGATTTACCAATCGGTGAACAGGCCGAGCCAGCGCATGGATGCGCCGTCCCCGTCGCAAAGGTCCATTGAAGTGGCCGGGCGCACCTGGACGGTGGAGTTCCAGGCCTCGGAAGTCTACCGGCCGCCTGTGGACCAGACCCGGACCCTGATGCTGGCAATTGCCAGCCTACTTCTGGCCGGCGCGCTCGCTGCATCGTCGCGCGCCCAGCAACGCACCATCGAGGTTGGCGAAGCGCTGCGGCAACAATCCGAACGGGCCTTGTCCGACCGTGAATTCCTGCTTCAGGAAATGAAGCACCGGATCAAGAACATGATCGCCCGGGTGATGGCGATGTCACGGCAAACGGCGCGGTCGGCTGATGACCTGAACGACTTCACGCAATCATTCACTGCAAGACTGCAGGCGATGGCCGCCTCCCAGGATCTGCTGGCACGCACGGCCTGGCAAAGCGCTGACCTCAAGACACTCCTGGAGCAGGAACTCAAGCAGCTGTTTGGCGGCGATATGGATGAAAGCAATCTCAAGGGTCCGGCCATCGAACTCAATGAGGTTGCGGCCCAGGCCTTCGGGCTGGCTTTTCACGAGCTGGCGACCAATGCGCTCAAATACGGCTCCGCGCTGTCAGACACGGGAAAGCTCGACATCTGGTGGCGAATTGAGCCCGACGAGAAAAGACGGGATTTTCTGGTCTTCTCCTGGCGGGAGCGCAGCGAAACCCCGCTTGACGAGCAAAATTCAAACGCACTTGCCCGCAAGGGCGGGTTTGGAACCAAGCTGCTCGACGCGACAATGCGGGTGGAGCTTGGCGGATCTCTGCACATTGTTCCAGACGAGTACGGGATCGATGTCACCATTACCGTGCCGCATGAGCGGGTGAAGGCAAATCACCGGCATTCCGGTGCGGACAAATAGGCCGCGTTCCGTTTCTTTCCACCTCTCGCGAGCGCCCTTTCTGATGCGCCGGTCCTTGCGCCGGGCCTTGCGCCGCCCGGTTTAAGCCTCAAGGCTCGGAACGATCGGCCCCGCGCTGCATTGTCCCCTTTTACAAAGGGGCATTTGCATGAAGCGTCTTTATCGGATGGAGCCGCCGGTGGTGCGCATTGCAGCCAAATCCGGCATGGATGCCGGGCTGCAATCACTGGCGCGTATCGCCATCATCGTAACCGGCTTGCTGGCAACGCTTGCAGCGCTCGACCAGGCGCAGCCTTTTCTGGCCCCTGTCAGTCTTGCCGTGATCACCGGTCTGATGGCCTCCCCTGTTTCCTCCGCACTGGAACGGGTGGTTCCGGCGTCGCTGGCCGCGGCTACCGTCGTCATCCTGTTTCTTGCGCTCATCGGGTCTGCCGTGGCTCTGTTTTCAATGCCGCTTTCGATCTGGACCGACCGGCTGCCGGAAATCTGGCATGAGATGCAGCGCCATCTGATCAACTGGCGCACCGTCTTCGACACGCTCGGCGGAGTACAGGAACAGATCCGCACCATTGCCGGCGGCAAAGCCGAGATGACCGTCGATATTGCCGAGAATTCCGCAGTCGAAGAGATTGCGACACTGGCGCCCGCGCTGATGGCGCAGATCGTTCTGTTTCTGGCAAGCCTCTACTTCTTTCTCGCCACGCGCCACTCCATCCGCACCAGCGTGCTGTCCCTTTGTTTCACCCGCCACGCACGATTGAGAACCGCCAGGGTGTTCAGGGACGCGGAATGGTTCGTCTCGCGCTATCTGCTGTCGATCACCGTGATCAATGCCGGTCTTGGCCTGGCGACGACCACTGTGATGTGGTTGCTTGGCGTCCCGCAGCCCTATCTCTGGGGCATGCTGGCCTTCTGCCTCAACTATATTGTCTATATCGGACCGGCCGTCATGGCGGTGATCCTGCTTGGCGTGGGCCTGGCGACCTGGGACAGCCCGCCAGCGATCTTCCTGCCTGTCGGCGCCTATCTGACGCTCAACATGATCGAGGCGCAATTCATCACGCCGCAGGTGATCGGGCGCTCCGTCACGCTCAATCCGTTCTTCGTGTTTCTGTCGCTGGCATTCTGGATCTGGCTCTGGGGACCAGTGGGCGGCCTGCTTGCTGTGCCCTTCCTGCTGGTCGGGTACGCGGTGATCAGGAACGCCTTCCCGGTCCAGACCGGCGCGACCCATACGGCGTCCCATTCCATCAAAAAAAAATGAACCCGGCTGGAACCATGATCGGGTGAGGACGTTAATCCACCGTAACCATCGCCGAGCCGGACCAGCGCTCTCACACACTCGATCCAGCCCGGCGTGCACCTTTCGATGCAAAAAGGAAATTACCATGTTCAAGACACTTTTGGCCAGCACCGCACTCGCCACACTCGTTACCACGTCGGCGATGGCGGCTAGCACCACCACCACAGCAACGACCGACGCCACCGCAACCGGTTCTGAAACCGTTGTGACAACCGACGCCAATGCAAGCATGCACCAGGGCGACAACCTCGCCAGCAACCTGATCGGTTCGGCTGTCTACGGTTCGGCCGCTGAAGATGCTGAAATGATCGGCGACATCAACGACATCGTGATCTCGCCTGAAGGCGACGTTGCCTCGATCATCGTCGGCGTCGGCGGCTTTCTCGGCATCGGCGAAAAGGACGTCGCCGTTGACTATGAAACCATCGAATGGGCTGACCGCGATGGCGAACGTTGGCTGGTTGCCAACATGACCCGCGAGCAGCTTGAAGCAGCCCCTGCGTTTGACCGCAACGCGCTGTACAACGAAGCCCGTTCCACTGACGAAGACATGAACACCACCGGTCAGATGGCAGCAGAAGACCGCACTGCCGAGAACATCGAAGACGGCGACAGCGCTGTCGAGATGGCTGAAGAAAAGACCATGGGCATTGATCGCTCGTCGATGACGCAGGTGACGACGGATGACCTTACCGCCGAAAACCTGATCGGCCGCACGGTCTACAGCTCCACTGATGAAAACATCGGTGAAGTCGGCGACGTCCTTCTGACTGCTGACAACAAGGTCGAAGGCTTCATCCTCGACGTTGGCGGTTTCCTGGGCATGGGCGAAAAAGAAGTCGCCGTTTCGCCTGAAAACCTCGACATCCGCGCTGATGCCGATGGCGAACTGACCATCTTCACGCCCTTCACCGAAGAGCAGCTGGAAGCTCAGAAGGAATATTCGGAAGAAAACTGGGAAGCTGAACGCGACAGCATGATCCTGGTTGTTCCGGCTGGCTAATCTGCCGGATCCGAACCCCAGCCCTGAGGCCGCCGGTTTATTCCGGCGGCCTTTTTTTTGTGATTCAGACGGCACAGAACGGAACCATCGCTGCACAGGGGCGTTGGTGAGGTGAAATCAAACAGGAGACAATCCAAATGGCTGCTACCAGCAAATCCACACGTTCGAACGGCAATGCAAACCCGATCGTTGACGACATCGCCGAACGCGCCGCGCGTATCCGCGAAGACCTTGCAGCACTGAGCGAGGCAATTGCCGGCGCCGGTTCGGTCAAGACGGGCATTGCGCGCGAAGCGGCTGAACACAAGATCGACGAACTGCTCAAGAACGGCGAGCAGGTTGTGGCCGACCTGTCCAAGCAATATGCCCGCGCCGAACAGCAGGTCAGCACCACGGTTCGGGAAAAACCGCTCCAGTCGCTCGGTGTCGCAGTGGCAGCAGGCTTCCTGGCCGCGATTATCCTGCGCCGGTAATTGCTGATGTCCCCGGTCCTTCCCCTTACCTCGCTTGTCTCGTCCTATGCCGGGTCAAAGGCCCGGCAATGGCGCCGTGACGCGATCCTGTTCGGTTTCATGTGCCTCATGGCGCTGATGGCGAGCGGGGCTCTGTTTGCCGCCTTTGCGCTGCTCATGGCCGAGACCTATGGCGCGATCTACGGCTTGCTCGCCGCAGCGGGACTGGCCCTGGTTCTGGCCCTGCTGGCCATGGGCATCCGTGCGCTGCTGCGCCGCAGAGCCCGTCGCCGGATGAATGTCGCTATGGCAGGCCGGGCCTCGGCACTCGCAGTGACCTCGGCCTCCACACTGATCGCGCAGAACAAGTCGACGGCCATCATCGCCGGACTGGTGGTTGGCGCCCTCGCCGGCACCATGATGCGCTCGAACAACGATTGAGCCGCAGGCTGCCCGACAGACCGAGGCCACTCAGACCAGACGCAGGAGTTTCAATATGACCAAGCCAACAGATCCAATCAACGTCCGCCAAGCGCGCCAGGGAAAACCAGTGCTGGTGATCCTGGCCGTCAGCATGGTTCTTGCCGTGATCGCCGCCTGGGTGCTGTGGGGCGCCATTGCCGAGGATACCGAGGACGGCATGGCGGAGGGAGCGTCGATCTCGCTTCAGCAATCTCCGTCATACGCACCCGTAACTGCTTGATATTTAACCGTTACCAAACCATCTCGAAAGGACGCAGATCATGGCAAAATCAGCAATCGCAAGCCTCACGCCAGAGGCCTCCAATGACCGAATCAACACGGGTCTGAAGGCCGACTACCGAAAGTCGATGTCCAAGGACCTGTCCGAGATCCTGGCTGCCACCTATCGTTTGACGATCAAGAGCCACATCTACCACTGGAACGTTGTCGGCCCGATCTTCAAATCGATCCATGAGCTTACCGAAGAACATTACAACGAGCTGTTCGGGGCGACCGACGTCATCGCCGAGCGGATTCGCGCGCTGGGCCACCTTGCGCCGGTCAGTCTCGACATGGCGAAATCCTTCGCACCGACCGCTTCAGATGTCGATCAGGCGTCTGCCCACGACATGGTTGCCGATCTGATCAAGGATCATGAGCAGACCGTTCGCGACATGCGCAAGGCCGCGGGCGATGCCGGTGAAAACGGCGACAATGTTACCGAGGACATGCTGACCGAGCGGCTGAACTTCCACGAGAAAGCCCTGTGGATGCTGCGTTCGGTCGTCGCCAACTGACCAGGCCGCATCGCCGGTTCTCTCCAAGGGCAGAGGCTTAAACGCTTCTGCCCTTTTTGCTGCGCAATTTCAGGCACAAAAAAACCCGCCGGAGCGGGTGTTTTATGGTGCGGTCGAGAAGACTCGAACTTCCACGGGTTTAACCCCACAGCGACCTCAACGCTGCGCGTCTACCAATTCCGCCACGACCGCACGTGGTAGAGCCGAAACCTGTCCGGCGCGCTGCATGTAGCAAATGGATATGCGCTGCACAAGCGCATTCGTCACAAAAAACACATGTGTTCGCTGTCAGCGGAAATTCAGCTTTCTCAAGCCGAAATGTAAGCCCTGCAACAGCACTGAGCAGGCCTGTCTGCTGCTACAGCCGGACTGCGTGACGGCGATCGTGAGGTGGATGTAGTGTTGGCGCCAGATTGCAGCCAATCTCGCTGGGGGAAACCGCCGCCACCTGATTCTCTTCGCCTGTTCGATGAGCGCGCCGGGACACGAAGCCGACACTGGTCCAAACGTGTCGCCCATGCCCCGCCGCGCCAAGAGCGCCACACGCGCACGCAGAGGTGATTGGCCCCTCGCATCTGGCCGGTTCCATTTGCCGACAAACGGATCTAGACAGGTTTCATGAAACCACGCGACACACTCGAGACACGCTTCTTTGCTCAAGCGGGCAGCCCGCCGATCCGGTGGCGGATATCGGATGGCCTTACCCCCTACCCCGATGCCGTCGCACGGATGGAAGCCGAGGCCGAGCGCATCGCAGCCGGCGAGGCGGATGAGTTGATCTGGCTGGTCGAGCATCCGCCAATGTACACCGCCGGCACCAGCGCCAGGGCGGAAGATCTGGTTGAGCCCGACCGGTTCGAGGTTCACGCAACCGGCCGCGGTGGCGAATACACCTATCACGGGCCGGGCCAGCGCGTCGCTTACGTGATGCTTGACCTGAAACGGCGGCGGCAGGATGTGCGGGCCTTTGTCTCGGCCATGGAAGCGGTGATCATTGCCACGCTTGAAAGCATGAACGTGACCGGCGAACGCCGCGAGGACCGGGTCGGCGTCTGGGTCCGGCGTCCGGACAAGCCCCCGCTGGCCGACGGCTCGATGGCCGAGGACAAGATTGCAGCCATCGGCATCCGCTTGCGCAAATGGGTGAGCTTTCACGGGCTGGCGCTGAACGTCGATCCGCAGCTGGATCATTTCTCCGGCATCGTTCCCTGCGGCGTGCGCGCCCATGGCGTGACCAGCCTTGTCGACCTCGGCCTGCCGATCCAGATGCACGAGGCCGACATGCGGCTGCGCGATGCCTTCGAGAACGTCTTTGGCCCGACCCGGGATGACCGAGCCGGCTGAGCCGGTACTCCGTACACTGCGTCAGGTGCGGTCATGACCAGCGCTGCTCCCAGATTTCGCATGCCGGTCGCGTCAACTGGAAACACCCTTTTGGTTGCCGCAGGCATTAATACGGGCACGTCCACTGGACTGCGTGGCGAGAATTGCCGATAATGGCGACACCGGAACCGAAACTCTCACCCCGATTCGAAGATTCCGACCTTCACCTGAGCGTGAGACACGATCCAGGGGCACCGCCAATTTCAGGGCCGGTGATGGATCACATCATCTGACACGCCAATGCATGTCGCACGACCGACAGTTCACGGGAACGACATGGTCCATGCATAGGCTCTACATTCAGGACGGGTCTGCCGCCGGCGCGTCAAACCGCGCAATCGTAGCCGCCCGGCCAACAAGTCAAAGGAACGACATCAATGGATGACATGACAACGGAAACCTATGACGAGACTTATGACGATGGCGACACGCTGGGCGGCCGTATCACCCGCGCCCGCGATCTTGCCGGGCTGACACTGGAAGAAGCCGCCTCGCGGATCGGCGTCACCGACGAGACCCTGTCGGAATGGGAGTCCGACCGCTCCGAGCCGCGCGCCAACAAGATCATGACCCTTGCCGGTGTTCTTGGCGTGTCCCCGGCCTGGCTGATCAGCGGTGCCGGCGATGCACCGCAATCGCCGGGAATTTCGCTGGCAGTCGATGAGATGACCGGCGAGATCAACCGGCTGCGCGAGTTGGCGATGCAGATCACGACCTGCATCGAAACGCTCGAGACCAGGCTGGTGACCCTGACACGGGTTGCCAACGACTGAGCACAAGGCCTTTGTGAAAATCCGGGCGCTCCGATCTGATCGGGGCGCTTTTTTCTGCGCCGAACCTCTTGTGGCTTACATCAGCTTCAGGCGTAGGGCCTTTCTCGCTTAGCCTCCCGGCGTTCAGACATCGGCAACATTGCAGAGCTGGATTGCGCCACTGATGCGGGTTGCCAGCTCGGCAAGGCTCTTGCCCAGAGCCGCACGATATTCCGCGTCAAAGCGCGACACCGGACCGAGCGCGCCGACGCTGAAGGTCGCGCCGATATTGCCGATGGATATGGGCGCTGAGACGCTTGCCACCCCGACATCGATTTCCTGTTCGCATTCGGCGTAGCCGCACTCTGCAATCCGATCGAAATCCGCGCGCAGCTGCTCCGGCGCAGTCCGGCTATGTTCGATGTAGTGCTTCAGTGTCCCGTTGAGGATCGCATCGCGGATCTGGTCCTCGGCGAAGGCGGCAATGGCCTTGTAGCAGGATGCGGAATGCATCGGACGGACGCCGATGCCTGGGTAGATGTAGCCACGCTCCGGATCATCGGGGATCTCGACATGGATGATCTCGACCTGGTTGTTCCGGAACCGGGCCAGAAAGACCGTCTCCCGGTACTCGATGGCAGCGGACTTGAGCAAGGGCGCCGAGCAGCGCCGGACGTCGACATCGGACTTGCCCAAGAGCGCAATCCGGATCAGCCGTTCGCCGATGACAAAGCGTGACGAGCCGTCTGGATCATCGACCAGCCTCTGTTCCTGCAGTGTCTGCATCAGCCTATAACAGGTCGGCTTTGGCAGACCGGTTGCCTTTTGCACCTCGGCGACCGACAGTGGACGCCCGGCGACTGCGATCATCTCCAGAATTGCTATGAGCCGATCAAGATGCATATTGACGAAACCCTATCACGCAATGATACTAAGTCTCAAATCATGATAGCATGATCATTGTGAAGCAAGCGAAATTTGCAGCGGGAGAGACGGGATGCGTACAAGAGCAGCGGTAGCACTGGAAGCAGGCAAGCCACTCGAGATCATGGAGGTTGACCTCGACGGTCCGCGCGCCGGCGAAGTGCTGGTCGAAATCAAGGCCACGGGTGTGTGCCATACCGACGAGTTCACGCTGTCGGGCGCTGACCCGGAAGGCATCTTCCCGGCCATCCTCGGGCACGAGGGCGCCGGGGTGGTGGTCGATGTCGGCCCCGGCGTGACGTCGCTGAAAAAGGGCGATCATGTCATTCCGCTCTACACGCCCGAGTGCCGCGAATGCGAGTACTGCCTCAATCCCAAGACCAATCTGTGCCAGTCGATCCGCACCACCCAGGGCGCGGGCCTGATGCCTGACGGCACCTCGCGGTTCTCGCTCGATGGCAAGCCGATCTTCCACTACATGGGCACCTCGACCTTCGCCAACTTCACCGTGCTGCCGGAAATCGCGCTGGCCAAGATCAATCCCGACGCCCCGTTCGACAAGGTTTGCTACATCGGCTGCGGCGTGACCACCGGCATCGGCGCGGTGATCAACACGGCCAAGGTCGAAATCGGCTCCAAGGCCATCGTCTTCGGCCTCGGCGGCATCGGCCTCAACGTGCTGCAGGGCCTGCGCCTTGCAGGCGCGGACATGATTGTCGGCGTCGATCTCAATCCGTCCAAGGTCGAGATGGCGAAACGCTTCGGCATGACCCATTTCGTCAATCCGAGCGAAGTCGAGGGCGATCTGGTGCCCTACCTCGTCGACCTGACCAAGGGTGGCGCAGATTACACATTCGACGCCACCGGCAATGTCGGCGTGATGCGCACCGCACTGGAATGCGCGCACAAGGGCTGGGGCGAATCGATCATCATCGGCGTGGCGCCCGCCGGCGCGGAAATTTCGACCCGCCCGTTCCAGCTGGTCACCGGCCGCTCCTGGCGCGGTACGGCCTTCGGCGGCGCGCGCGGACGCACCGACGTGCCAAAGATCGTCGAGTGGTACATGGAAGGCAAGATCGAGATCGATCCGATGATCACCCACACGATGGGGCTGGAAGGCATCAACGAGGCCTTCGACCTGATGCACAGGGGCGAAAGCATCCGCAGCGTGGTGGTCTACTGACCGGCCACGGATCCATTGCCTCCTTCTCTCACACACAAGAACCGGACGACGGACCCATGAAGATTATCTCGGAAGCCAAGGCGCATGGCGGCCGCCAAGGTGTCTACTCGATGGAATCGGAGGCCTGCGGCTGCGACATGAATTTTGCCGTGTTCCAGCCGATCCAGGCCAAGGAGCAGCTTTGTCCCGTGGTCTGGTTTCTTTCCGGGCTCACCTGCACCCATGCCAATGTCTTGGACAAGGGCGAATACCGGAAAATGGCGGCGGAACTCGGGCTGATCATCGTCTGCCCGGACACCAGTCCGCGCGGCGACCATGTGCCTGACGAGCCGGACAACTGGCAATTCGGAAAGGGTGCGGGGTTCTACCTCGATGCGACGCAACAGCCCTGGTCGAAGCATTTCCGCATGGAAACCCATATCCTCGAAGAGCTGCCCAAGCTGATCGCCGGCCATTTTGCCGCCGACATGGAGCGGCAGGGCATCATGGGGCATTCGATGGGCGGCCATGGCGCCCTGACTTTTGCGCTCAAGCATCCCGACAGGTTCAAGAGCTGTTCGGCCTTTGCGCCGATCGTGCAGCCTTCGAGCGCCGGCTGGTCACGCCCGGCGCTTGAGAAGTATCTCGGCGCGGACGAAGCCGCCTGGCGCGGTTACGACGCCACCCAGCTGATCGAAGACGGCGCACGGTTTCCAGAGTTCCTGGTCGATCAGGGAACAGCGGACGGGTTTCTCGAAGACGGCCTCAGGCCCTGGCTGCTGGAAGAGGCATGCCGCGGAACTGACATCGGCCTGACATTGAGAATGCAGGAGGGGTACGACCACTCCTACAATTTCATCTCGACCTTCATGGACGACCACCTCGCCTGGCATGCCGAACGGCTTGGCTGAGAGTACCGGTCACAAGCGAGTAGACAAAAGCCGGGTCCATTGGGCCCGGCTTTCTTGTCTGGATCATTTATCCCGGCCGTATCAGCGGCTGTCGGGATCGCTGCAGTCATTTTCGAGCGTGATGACGCAGGCTTCATCGAGAAACTCATCGTCACTGTTTGCCGGAACGGTGCCGGGGTCCTGGGCCGGACGCAATACCATCGGCTCAAGCGCCGCGGGGGCATCCGGCTGCTTCGCGACCGCTGGAGTGGATGGCTTGGCCTCAAGCAGTGGCTTGGAATAATCAATCACCGGCGGTTCTTCCGGCTCCACATCAAGCACGACGGTGGTCGGGGTTACCGTGCCATTGAGCAAGGGATCGACCGCGCGCAGGGTTTCATCATTGGCATCGAAATCATCCGGCTTGAGATTTGGCCGCACAACGTCACGCTTGGCGCCGCTGACCGGGTATGGCGTGTAGCCTGACAGGCCCAGCCGCCCGCGAATGTCATCAGTCAGCCGGCTTATCAGCACGGTTTCGGCGTGAGATCCGTTGAAATCCGTGAAATTCAGGCTCAGGACCTGCGAGCGCTGCACCTCACCAGAGTGCGAATCGACCAGCGCCATATCAAGCGTGACGGACTGCGACATGCCGCCAAACAGCCGGATCGGTGACGGGGTCTCGCTGCGATCCAGAACCAGGATTCTAAGGTGTGAGGTCTGGCCGACATCGGCGGTGGCGCGCCCGACACTGGCCTCCAGCCTGTCCTGCAGCCGCTGGGCAAAATGGCTGTTTTCAACCCTGTCTGCCATCACCCGGACTTCCGTGACGGTGTATGTCCGGGTCGGCTCCATCGGCTTGGGCCGTCCGGCGCAGGCAGACAGGCCGATGGCGAGGACGACCATGAGCAATGCGGGCAAGAAACGCAGAGATATGGGCTGATCTTGCGGCATGACATTACTCCGGAATTTGGCGGGACCAGTTCCGGTAAAAATTACATTTTATAGTTAGCACATGGTTAAGAACGCAAGAAACCGCAGCAACCAGCGGCCGGAAAAGTAAGCCCGCTACCAGTCAGGCTCCCCTTCGAAAACGCTCAATCCCTCTTGGCGCCGCTCATTTCCCCGAAATGCGAACCCGGCACACCCGGCTCCATCCGGATCAGGCGTGAATCCGCAACAGCCGCCTGGCGGTGGCGCACGGCCTTGCGGTACTCCGGGTCGCGGATCATCGCAACAAACGCGTCCTTGTCGGGATACTCGGCAATGAATGCCAGATCCCAGGCCTCGCTTTCTGGACCGATCAGCATCAGTTCGGGCTTTCCAACCCAGACCTGACGCCCTCCCAGCCGCTCGAACACCGGACCGCTTTCCCGTGCATAGCTGGCATAGGCCTCGGCGCCGGTGGCGACAGTGCCGTCCTCGTAGGCCGCGTGTTCGCGGAACCGCACCAGATTGAGCATGTGGACGGGCCCCGGGCGCTCGAGTGCGCGGAACTGTGCGAAGGTCTCCTTCGTCGGATCAACGAAACTGCCGGGCGTGTCATCCATTTGAAACCATCCTCCTGTGCGTCTGCCTCAATCGCAGAAACACTAGAGCAATTTTTGCAAAAGTGGGTACCGATTTTACGTCCGGAATTGCGTCAAAACAAAGAGATAGAGCATTGAAGGCGACTCCGTTTTCGCCGGAAATGCTCTGGAGATGGCCCATTCCACCTCCTGTGAAGATAGCCAGGGCAACAACGACGAACGCCAGGATCTGGTTCGTGCTCGCAGTTGCTCCGCTTCAGGGATCACATTTCCATATCCATGGCTTCGGCCGCTTCAATGGTGCCGCCGGCAGTGATGTGCGGACAGGCCCTGGCCATGGTGACAGCCGCTTCCATCGTGTCGGCCTGAACAATCGTAACCCCGGCCAGCGGATTGGATCCCCCGCCCTCTTCAACACCTGTGGAACTGACCGTCATGGACTTGCCGACAGGGACTCCGGGGTCTACGACCGCATCGCCCAGGCCCGTCATCCAGTCACGCCAGGCGACCATGTGATCGGCGCCGTCCTGTTTGGACTTGAATTGCGGGGCACCGTGATAGGCGAAAACAAATTTGGGCATCAGCAGGTCTCCTCTTGTGGTTCTTGAGTGAGTAAAGACCGGCCTTTTGATATGTTAAAGAACATATTTAGAAAACTTGCTACCGATGCCATGAACCGGAGTGACGCCATTGCCCTACAGCGCCGAACACAAGACGAAACAGCAGGCCCGTATCGTGGAATCGGCCCGGATCCTGTTCAACCGCCATGGCTACCAGAACGTCACCATCAATATGGTGATGGCGGAAGCCGGCCTGACCAGGGGCGGTTTCTACAATCATTTCAAGAACAAGGAAGCCTTGTTCAACGCCGCGATATCGAGCTTTCTGATGGGCCGGGGCGCACAATGGCGATCCGAAGCTGGCGTCGACCCGTCAAACCTCAGCCGGGAATCGGCACGTCAGATGATCGATGCCTACCTGTCGACCAAGCATCTGGGCGATCTGGACGGGCAGTGCCCGATGATCGCGCTCCCCTCCGACGTGGCCCGCGCCAGTCCCGAAGTGCAAAGATCCTTCCAGGAACTGCTGACGGCCATGGTCTTCCTGTTTGAAACCAGCCTTGATGCGGACGACAAGCAGGGGCGACAGCAGGCCTTGTCGCTTGCAGCGCTTTGCGTCGGCGGCATGGTTCTGGCCCGAACAATGCCGGACTCGGCGCTGACCGAGGAAATTCGCGCCGCCGCGCACGCCACCGCGACGCAACTGACCCAGACTGGTCCGTCTAGAGCGTCGTTCGATAAATAAGACGCATTCTGTTGGCTTGAACGTACCAGCAGGGTATGCCCTTCACCGAAAAATCGTCTCAGCCCATAAAATCAAGGCGGCACAATGCGTCATATATATACCGAACGACGCTCTAGCGCTTGAACGACGACATGATCAGGACTGCCGCATCGAATTCGATCCGCCGCTTGGCGCGGCGTTCAGCGGCTTCATGGTCTTCGCCCCATTGCGCGACATTGAAATCCTCGTCGACATGGGCGGCATCCCAGATCTCGGACGGCTCCCCCTGCCCTTCAGCCAGCGCCAAAGCGAGGATCAGAGACCCGGTGAGCGTCGTGATCGCGTGCAGCGCGGTCAGCTGCAAAGGCGTGGCATAGCGGCGAAGGAGGGCCGCAACGGCGCGGATCGCCTCTGGCGGCTGTTCGACATGGACAATGCCTTCAGACAGGACCAGCCGCGCACCCATGTTCGCCACCCAATCGAGATAGGGATCCCAGACCTCGCTTTCGCGCGAAACCAGGCTTTCAGGCGCGTCAGCGCGATAGCAAAGCAGATCGGAGCCGGCGTAGCGCAGAATGTCCTCGAAGACTTCTTCCTGAGCGGTGGCCACGCCATCGAGTGCGGTGTTGACCATCCGCGTCAGCGGCATGGTGGCCGGATCGATTTTTTCTTTCTGCGCCTGCCATTCGGCGGCGACCGCCTCGGCCAAATGGCGGTCGTGAACACCAAGCGGT
Organism: Hoeflea sp.; assembly: GCF_002733955.1. Taxonomy (GTDB): domain Bacteria; phylum Pseudomonadota; class Alphaproteobacteria; order Rhizobiales; family Rhizobiaceae; genus Hoeflea. The sequence continues at coordinate 22,580 of NZ_NVXQ01000011.1, forward strand.
TTGCGCGACGGCGTACGCAGCGGCTTGCCGTCAAGGGCAACGACAAACTCACCCTCATCACCGTCAACGACCGCGGCTTCCTTGTAGAAGCGCTTGGGCAATTGCTTCTGCAGACCGATCTGGGTTTCGCGGACCGGGTCGGAGAGCTTGTCGCCCTTCTCACCGAGATCAAGATCGCTGAGTATGTCACGCATGGTTGCGTCTCCTGTCGTCAGATAAGGGCGGCCAGCTCACCGGCATGATGGACCACATGCGCGGCGCCGGCGGCCTTGAGAGCCTCGGCGGGGCCATAGCCCCAGGACACGCCAACCGGGCGCGCGCCCGCGCTGACGGCCATCTGCATGTCATAGACCGCATCGCCGATCACGGTGGTCTGCCCGGCATCGATGCCCGCTTCCGCGCAACATTCCAGCACCATGGCCGGATGCGGCTTGGACGGGCAATCATCGGCGGTGCGGGTGGTAAAGAAGGCTTTCGTCAGGCTGTGATGGTCCAGAATGGCATTCAGACCACGGCGCGACTTGCCGGTAACAACTCCAAGCACCACATCGTCGCGCGAGGCCAGCGCCTCGATCAACGGCACCAACCCGTCATAGGCGGGCTCCAGCGTGCCCCCGTTCTGACGGTGCAGCATGAAATGCTCCTTGTAGCGGGCAGTCATGGCGGCAATTTCGGCATCCACCGGACGCTTAAGCATCTGCGCGATGGCAATGTCCAGCGTCAGACCGATGATCGACTTGGTCAGTTCAAGCTCGGGTCGCCGCTGACCGAAATCCTCGAATGTGCGTTCCATGCAGGCATGGATCACCGCCGCGCTGTCGACAATGGTGCCGTCGCAATCAAACAGGACCAGCTTCATTCGTCGTGCTCCCCGCCACTTGCCTCGTCAAAACCGAGCAGGTTCCAGCTTTGCTGCATGTGCGGCGGCAAGGGTGCGGTGACCGAAAGCCGGCCGCCATCGGGATGGGGAATCGAAATGTGCCGCGCCAGCAGATGCAGCCGGTTCTGCATGCCGGTGGGGAACTCCCAGTTCTTGTCGAACGGGAAGTATTTCGGGTCACCGATGATCGGATGACCGAGGTGCAAAGCGTGCACCCGCAGCTGGTGGGTGCGGCCGGTATAGGGCTCGAACTCGAGCCAGGCGAGGTTCTGTGCCGCCTTGTCGAGGATGCGGTAATAGGAGACCGCATGATCGGCGCCCTGCTCGCCATGCTTGGCAACGCGCATCCGGTCGCCGTCTTCGGTGGCTTCCTTGATCAGCCAGGTGGAGATCTTGCCTTCCTTCTCGCGCGGCACGCCCTTGACCAGCGCCCAATAGGTTTTCTTGGTCGTGCGCTCGCGGAAGGCGGCTGTCAGCGCCTGGGCCGCGCCGCGGGTGCGCGCGACCACCAGAACGCCCGCCGTATCGCGGTCCAGCCGGTGAACCAGGCGCGGCTTCTCACCCTTCTTGTTGCGCCAGGCCTCGAGCATCTCGTCAACATTGCGAGTGACGCCGGAGCCGCCCTGCACGGCAAGTCCGGCAGGCTTGTTGAAAACCAGCACCTTTGAATCTTCATGCAGCAGCATCTGGTTGAGCACTTCGTGATCGTTTTGACTGCGCATGGTCTTGGCAGTCAGCGGTCCGGATGCCTTCTCGTCGACATCGAGCGGCGGGATACGGATTGTCTGACCCGCCTGTACCCTGGCGTCGGACTTGACCCGGCCGCCATCGACACGAACCTGGCCGGATCTGAGCAGCTTTTGCAGCGGCCCGAAGCCGAGGCCTGGAAAATGCACCTTGAACCAGCGATCGAGCCGCATGCCCGCTTCGTCCGGATCCACTTTTTTGAGCTGTACGCCCGCCATATCGATTATCTCTTTGATCTGCGCATCAGAGCTGGCGCGCCAGCCAGAGCCCGCCAAACAACGCCAGAATGGAAACTGTGACGCTGGCAATCACATAGGCAGCCGCCGCCGTCAACGCGCCGCGCTCGTAAAGCGTCACCGCATCAAGGGAAAAGGCCGAAAATGTGGTAAAACCGCCGAGAAACCCGGTTGCCAGCAGCAAGCGCAGATCGGCATCGCCCGACGAGCGCCGTGCCAGCCAGGCGATCAGCAAGCCCATGGCCAGTGATCCGGCGATGTTGACCAGCATCGTTCCCCAGGGAAATCCGGGACCCGAGGCGCGCATCACCGCCATGCCGGAGAGATGACGCGAGACAGCGCCCAGACCACCGCCGATGAAAACAAGAACCAGAGCATTCATCAGGGCTGCTTAGCCCAAAACCGCGACGCGTTAAAGCGATTGCGTGTGCAGGGACGTCTGGAACGCCACCACCGACCGGATGAACGCTCAGGCGCGCTCGGCCAGGGCGACATCATCGGCGAATTCCTGCACGAAGGCATCCAGCGCTTCCCAGTCGGTGAACTCGTGATCCACGCTGGTGTCGACCGGCCCACCCTCTTTCGCCGCAATCTGCCGCATCAGCGCGCGTTTGAAGAAATCATACTCGAGATATTTCAAAGCGCCGGCTGCATGATGGACTTTGGGGATGTGAAAGCCCGTCTTTTTCTCGAGCTTGGCTGGATAGGTTTCAGCTTCAGCTCGCTCCTCGGCGCTTTCGCTGTGGATGGCAAGCGACACCGAAACCAGCGCTGTGGGCACCTGGGCAAGCGCGTCTTTCCAATCAGATAGGAATTGCGCCACCGGGGACGGATAACGCCCGATATGGATCGGCGCACAGATCAGCACACCGTCAAACCGGCCCGGGACGGCGAAGCCAGGCTCGCGGATGTCGCCCAGCACCACGCCCTGACCAGCGGTTTCAAGCTTGGCGGCGGCGCGTTCGGCAATCTTGCGGGTGTGCCCCTCGATGGTGGCATAAAGAACCAGAACCGTCATGGGTTTATCCTCCGTGGATGATACGGAGAAGCATGCAGCGGTTCACCGTGACGAGCATTGATGCAAGTCAATGGCAGCGGAACCGTGAATGGTTTACCGCCCGGCTGCAGCAGTTTGTGCCAGCGCCAGAAGTTCGTCGCCCGGCATTTCCGGTGAGGTCCGGGCGGCGAAGGCCTCATCCACCAGGCGGCAGATCAATGCGTTGACCGGTGCGGTGCGGCCGTGGGCTTCGGCCAGCGAGCAGACAGCGCCATTGAGGAAGCGTGTTTCAGGCTCCCTGCCCGCCCTGAGGTCATCCCAGGATGAGGACCGGGCCGTCTCATCCATCTTCAACTGCTGACGGGCGACGATCCGGAACAGCCAGGTCGGAAGCCTCAGAACTTTCGGGATCAGGCGCGGATTGGTGCGGGTGGCGCCGATGAGCGGGATCCGGGCGGCATCAAGTGCTGCGAGCAGCTCTTCCATGGCCATGGCCAGAACCAGCCGGTAGCCGCGATCCTGGAACTGGCGGCGCAGCGGCTTGCCGCTGATCACATTAAGGCCATTGTTGAGGTTGAGCAGCAGCTTGCCCCATTGCAATGCTTCGAAATCGTGATGGATTTCAAGCTTGAGACCGGAGGATCTGGCTAGGTCGGCCAGGCTCGCTGAAGCCCTTGACGGGCCGATCAGCACCGCACCTTCCATCGCGCAGTGGACAGCATTGGGCGACAGGCGGACGACGTTGAACGGGACCGTACCGGCCACCACTTCGTGGTTTGGCAGCAGCCGCTTGAGCATGTCGACATTGCCGACACCGTTTTGTAGGCTGATGATTGTGGCGCCGGGTTTGAGTGATTGGCCAAGCTCGATGCCGGCAGTCTCGGTGTCGCCTGACTTTGTGCAAAACAGCACCACATCACACCCGGACAGCCCCTCGACGCCGCCGATCTCGTAGCGCTCCGGCTTCAGGGTGGCATTGAAGCCGTCATGGCGCGACAGGGACAGACCGCGCTGAACCGATGCAAGCGTTCGCCCGCGGGCTGCAAACACGACCTGTGCTCCGCCATGAGCCAGCATGCCGCCAACATATAGACCAATGGCTCCGGCTCCCATGATGCCGACCTTCGGTTCTGTTTCCGCGTTCACGCTCGTCATGGCCGCCTAACCTTTGCCTGAGCGCTCTTTCCGGAGCCGGTTCCAGAATTCCAGACGTTTGCGGATGTCGCGCTCGAAACCGCGTTCGGGCGGATCATAAAAGGTCTTGCGGCCCATCGCCTCGGGAAAATAGTCCTGTCCGGAAAAGGCGTCGGGCTCATCGTGATCGTAGCGGTAGCCCTCATTGTAGCCCTCCGCCTTCATCAGCTTGGTCGGTGCGTTGAGGATGTGCTTTGGCGGCAGCAGCGAGCCGCCCTGCTTGGCGGCGCGCATGGCAGCCTTGTAGGCGACATAGACCGAATTGGATTTGGGCGCGGTGGCGAGATAAACACAGGCTTGGGCCAGAGCGAGCTCGCCTTCGGGCGAGCCGAGAAAATCATAGGCGTCCTTGGCCGCATTGGCGATCACCAGCGCCTGGGGGTCGGCCATGGCGATTTCTTCTGACGCCATGCGCACCAGCCGCCGGGCAAGGAACAGCGGGTCCTCGCCGGCGTCGAGCATGCGGCAGAGATAATAGAGCGCTGCATCGGGATCGGAGCCGCGGACCGACTTGTGCAGCGCTGAGATGAGATTGTAGTGCCCGTCCTGGCTCTTGTCGTAGACAGGCGCGCGGCGCTGAACCACCTTGACCAGCGCTTCGGTGTCAAAAACCTCGTCCTGCCGGGCGGCGCGCCAGACCTCTTCGGCCAGCGTCAGTACCGCACGGCCATCGCCGTCGGCCATGCCGAGCAGGCTGAGCCGCGCATCGGCATCAAGCGGCAGTGGCTTGCCGGTCTCTTCCTCGGCGCGGATCAGCAGGCTTTCAAGGCTGTCCTGATCATGCGACTTGAAGGTCAACACCCGGGCGCGGGACAAAAGCGCGGCGTTGAGTTCGAAGGACGGGTTTTCCGTGGTCGCGCCCACCAACACGATGGTGCCGTCTTCCATTACGGGCAGGAAACTGTCCTGCTGGGCCCGGTTGAAGCGATGGATCTCGTCGACGAACAGCAAGGTCTGGCGGCCACTCATGCGCCGGGCGCGGGCCGCTTCGAACACCTTCTTGAGATCGGCGACGCCCGAGAAGATTGCCGAGATCTGGTCAAAAGCCAGGTCCGTCTCGCCTGCCAGCAGCCGTGCCACGGTGGTTTTTCCGGTGCCTGGCGGCCCCCAGAAGATCATCGAGCCCAGGCTTCCCGAGGCGATCATCCGGGTGATCACGCCATCCTCGCCGGTCAGGTGCGGCTGTCCGGTAACCTCGGCCAGGGTCGCCGGCCGCAACCGGTCGGCAAGCGGACGGTGTCCGCTCGGCGCGGCGCCGGGTGTGGCAAACAGGTCGCTCATTGTCTCACCGGATGATCTGACGGATACGCTGGCCGCCACGCACGATCTCGAAGCGCCAGAAGCTGGCGCCTTCCGACAGCACCTGTTCGAGGATATCGACATTGGCAATTTCGACGCCATTGATCACGGCAATCAGGTCTCCTGGGCGAAAGCCGTAGCGGCCGGCAAGTGACCGCGCCGGAACCTCGGTCACAATGACCCCGCGCAGCGATTGCGGAAGCCGCAAGTTGTTGGCCAGCCGCGGTGTGATGTTGGAAACCGAAGCGCCGGAGAACGGGTTCTCGCCCTTCAAATTTCGGCGATCGCGCGGGTCATCTTCCGGCGGCGCCTGTAGGGTGACTTCCACCATCTTGCGGCCACCGCGTCCCAACACATCCAGCTGCGCCTTCGTGCCGACCGCGGTGGTCGCCAGGCGGTAGCCCAGCGCATCAGGATGTTCGATCGGCCGGCCGTTAAATCCGAGCACGATGTCGCCGGTGCGCAAACCTGCTTCGGCGGCTGGCCCGTCCTCGGTGACATTGGCCACAAGTGCCCCGGCTGCCCGGCTCAATCCGAGGGCTTCGGCGATGTCAGCCGTCACCGAATCGAAGGCGGCGCCGATATAGGGCGGCTCAAATACGTCCCCACCCGATTCGGCGGTTTCGGCGACCGCGCGCACCAGATTGGCGGGAATGGCAAAACCAATGCCGTTGGAGCCGCCGGAACGCGAGAAGATCGAGGAGTTGATGCCGATCAGACGGCCGCTCATGTCAATCAGCGCGCCACCGGAATTGCCAGGGTTGATGGCGGCGTCGGTCTGGATGAAGGAGCCGAAATCGGAGACGCCGACACTGTTGCGGGCAAGCGCTGAAACGATGCCGCTGGTCACGGTCTGGCCGACGCCGAACGGATTGCCGATCGCCAGCACGATGTCGCCGACTTCGGTGTTATCCGTGTCGCCGAATTCGATGATCGGAAATGGCCCCTCGCCTTCGATCTGCAGGATCGCCAGATCGAAGCGCTCATCCTTGAGCAGGATACGGCTCTGGAACTCACGACCGTCAGCGAGCGCCACGCGCACGTCGTCCGCGCCCTCGATAACGTGGTTGTTGGTCACAACGATGCCGTTGCTCTGAATGATGACGCCGGAGCCAAGCGCGGATTGTTTTTCGGTGCGGTTGGGCATGCGCTGACCGAAGAACTGCTCGAAAAACGGATCTCCGGCAAAGGGCGACAGGCTGCGCTGAACCAGCCGGTCGGCGTAGACATTGACCACGGCGGGCGCTGTCGCCTTCACCAGCGGCGAAAACGATTGCATCATGTCCGCGCGCGAGCGTGGCACCTCGCGCCGCGGCTCAACGGACTGTGTGGGTCTTAGCTCGGGCGTGGGGACAGCGGGCGATGTCTCCTCGGCCCCACCACCAAGAACATCACGGAATATCTTTCCGATCGTATCGCTGACGCTGTCATCTGTGGTCTGGGCTTCCGCCGGAACAAGGAATGGCGCTGTCAGCACACACACTGCCAACAGAGCCAACAGCACAGCGCGCAACCGCGAACGATCTGGAATCATGTCGGTAATCCTCGGTGATTTGGGCCAGTATGGCCTGACTGCCACCGTAAAGTCATCATCACTTTGACCGCTTCATGGCAAGTTGTGCCGCGGAGAGCAACAATCGCAGCCGTCCCCGGCGAAGCGGGCCGCACAAGAGCGCTCTCCCCTTTAAGCACAGAAAAGGCCGGGCGCACGAAGCACCCGGCCAATCATGTCTTTGCGATGCCAGATAGAAGCGCTTACGCTGCTTCTTCTTCCTCGGCTGCAGCTTCCACGGCCACGCGAGCGCGGTCCTTGGCGCCCTTGGCGTCAACGTCGCGATCGACGAACTCGACAACGGCCATCGGAGCATTGTCGCCGGTGCGGTAACCAGCCTTCATGATCCGGATGTAGCCGCCGTTGCGCGTTGCGTAACGGGTGGCGATGGTGTCGAACAGCTTGCGAACAGCTTCGTTGTCGCGGATCTGCGAGATCGCCTGACGGCGGGCATGCAGATCGCCGCGCTTTCCGAGCGTGACGAGCTTTTCAACGATCGGACGGATTTCCTTGGCTTTCGGCAAGGTGGTCACGATCTGCTCATGTTCGATGAGCGAAGCCGCCATGTTGGCGAACATCGCCTTGCGGTGGCTAGAGGTACGGTTAAGCTTGCGACCTGAATTTCCGTGGCGCATGGCTAGTCTCCTTCACATGCAGGCGCACGCCTGCCGTTTGACGGTTTAATACTGGTCTTCGTAACGCTTGGCGAGATCTTCGATGTTTTCCGGCGGCCAGGATGGAACTTCCATACCCAGATGCAGGCCCATGGAAGCCAGAACTTCCTTGATCTCGTTGAGCGACTTGCGGCCAAAGTTCGGAGTCCGGAGCATTTCCGCTTCGGTCTTCTGAATAAGGTCGCCGATATAGACGATGTTGTCGTTCTTCAGGCAGTTGGCCGAACGGACCGAAAGTTCCAGCTCGTCGACCTTCTTGAGAAGCGACGGGTTGAAAGCCAGTTCCGCAACGGTTTCCTCGTGAACTTCCTTCTGCGGCTCGTCGAAGTTGACGAACACACCGAGCTGGTCCTGAAGAATACGGGCTGCATAGGCCACGGCATCTTCACCGCTGACCGAACCATCAGTTTCGATGTTCAGTGTCAGCCGGTCGTAATCAAGAACCTGTCCTTCACGGGTGTTTTCCACCTTGTAGGAGCACTTCTTGACCGGCGAGTAGAGGCTGTCGACCGGGATAAGGCCGATCGGTGCATCTTCTGCGCGGTTACGGTCAGCCGGCACGTAGCCCTTGCCGTTGTTGACGGTGAATTCCATGCGGATTTCAGCGCCTTCATCGAGCGTGCAGAGGACGTGATCGGGATTGAGGATCTCGATGTCGCCAACGGTCTGGATGTCGCCGGCCTTGACCACACCCGGGCCCTGCTTGCGAACGACCATGCGCTTGGCTTCATCGCCTTCCATACGGATGGCGATTTCCTTGATGTTCAGGATGATGTCGGTGACATCTTCGCGAACGCCAGGGATCGAGGAGAATTCATGCAGTACGCCGTCGATCTGCACAGCGGTTACAGCAGCGCCACGCAGTGAAGACAGAAGAACCCGACGCAGGGCATTGCCCAGTGTCAGGCCGAAGCCACGCTCGAGCGGTTCTGCAACCACGGATGCCTTTGTGCGACCCGAAGTGTTGAACTCGACCTTGCTTGGCTTGATCAGTTCCTGCCAGTTTTTCTGAATCATGTCTGTTGCCTTCCTGTTGCCGCACTATCCAATCGTGCGGCCAAGTGAGAAGAGGATCAAACAAGCACCGGCAGAGCCGGGCCCGTTGAAATTCGGCAGTCGGTTAGACCCGGCGCTTCTTGCGCGGACGGCAACCATTGTGCGGAATCGGCGTTACATCACGGATCGAGGTGATGACCAGACCTGCAGCCTGAAGCGCGCGAAGCGCGGATTCACGACCCGAACCGGGACCGCAAACTTCAACTTCAAGCGTCTTCATGCCGTGATCCTGCGCCTTCTTGGCAGCATCTTCAGCAGCCATCTGGGCTGCGAACGGGGTCGACTTGCGCGAACCCTTGAAGCCCTTCGAACCGGCAGACGACCAGGAAATTGCATTTCCCTGCGCATCGGTGATGGTGATCATCGTGTTGTTGAAGGTCGAGTTGACGTGCGCAACGCCCGTCGAGATATTTTTACGTTCGCGCTTTTTGACGCGTGTGGCTTCTTTCGCCATGATTTTTCCTTTCGAGATATCAGCACCGCCGTAGCACCAGCGGCTCCACCGGGTTCACCCGAGCTCAGGTCCAAACTTCAAAGCGGTGGTTGCACCAACCACCGCCCATGATCCGGATCAGCCTCTCAGGCGATGCCCAATTACTTTTTCTTACCAGCGATCGCCTTGGCAGGACCCTTGCGGGTACGGGCGTTGGTGTGGGTCCGCTGACCACGCACCGGCAGGCCGCGACGATGGCGAAGACCGCGATAGCAGCCCAGATCCATCAGACGCTTGATGTTCATCGAATTCTCACGGCGCAGGTCGCCTTCAACCTGGTAGTCGCGGTCGATGGTTTCGCGGATCTGCAGAACTTCTGCGTCCGAAAGCTGATTGACGCGGCGATCAAGCGGAATACCGACCTTTTCGACGATCTCGGAAGCGAACTTGGCTCCGATGCCGTGGATGTAGGTCAACGCGATCACAACGCGCTTGTTTGTAGGAATGTTTACGCCAGCTATGCGGGCCATTTGCTTCTCCATGTGGGCCGGGACAGATCTGATCTGGCCGGCGGGTTATTGTTGACCCGCGTCCGGTGGAGGCCGGCCCTTGCGGGGTAGTCTCTTGACCAGGATCGACGTTCAGCCAAAGGGATGGCGAGGATCCTAGGGAGTATTCAACCCGACACACTAAAAGCGACCAGAACCGCTGCCTCAAGTCTTCGAGGAAACGTGCCGGTCGCTTGGATGTCGCGAGTTAGGCTGCTCTTAACGGAACATAGAGGCTTTCGTCAAGCTCTTCGCGTTCGCTAATTCATCAGTTCGCTTGTCAGACGGGCGGTCAAGGCCGTAGCCAACCGCCCGCCCAACTGTTCAATCAGGTCACAAAGACCCCAATACGGTTTCGATCTCTTCGGTTACCGCATCGATGGTGGCCATACCGTCGACGGTCCGCAGCGAACCCTTGGCATAATAATAGCCGGTCAACGGGGCGGTCTTCTTGTAGTACTCGCGCAGGCGCTCTTCGAACACTTCCGGGTTGTCATCCTTGCGCACCGGCTGGCCTGCCGCGGCGGCCTCTTCGGCGCGCTTGACGATTCGGCCCACAAGCGCCTTGTCGTCGACCAGAAGCTCGATCACCGAATCGAGCTTCATGCCCTTGGCGGCAAGCATGGTTTCAACGGCATCGGCCTGAACCAGAGTGCGCGGATAACCGTCCAGAATGAAACCGCGGGCACAATCGGGCTGATCGATCCGCTCGGACACAATCGCGTTGACGATGTCGTCGGAAACGAGTTCACCGGCATCCATCACCGCCTTGGCGCGCTTGCCGACATCGGTGCCGGCGGCAACTGCGGCGCGCAGCATGTCGCCTGTCGACAGCTGCGGAATGCCGTGTTTTTCAACCAGTCGCTGGGCCTGGGTCCCCTTGCCCGCTCCTGGCGGTCCCAAAAGAATAAGTCTCATCGTCCCTTCTTGCCTCCCCGAAGTTTGGACTTCTTGATCAACCCTTCATATTGCTGGGCAATCAGATGTCCCTGAATCTGCGCAACCGTGTCGAGCGTCACCGAAACGACGATCAGAAGCGACGTACCACCCAAATAGAACGGAACGCCAGTCTGCGCGATTAGGAATTCGGGTAAGAGACAAACAAAAATCAGGTACATGGCGCCAATGACGGTGATTCGCGTCAACACGAAATCGATGTACTCGGCGGTGCGCTCACCGGGACGGATGCCTGGAATGAAGCCGCCATGGCGCTTGAGATTGTCAGCCGTATCCTTAGGATTGAACACGATCGCGGTGTAGAAGAACGCGAAGAAGCCGATCATCAGGGCGTAGAGTGCCATGTAGGCCGGCTGTCCGTGACCGAGAGACGCAAGCAGTGTCGACGCCCAGCCCGGCAGGTTACCGGTGTTGGCAAAGCCTGCAATGGTGGCCGGCAGCAACAGCAGCGACGAGGCAAAGATCGGCGGAATGACACCTGCGGTGTTGAGCTTGAGCGGCAGGTGCGAGGTATCGCCCTGGAACATGCGCGAGCCGACCTGGCGCTTGGGATACTGGATCAGCAATTGCCGCTGGGCGCGTTCGATGAACACGATGAAGGCGATCACGCCGATAGCCACGACGATCACCGCGATGATCAGGCCGGTTGACAGAGCACCGGTACGGCCGAGTTCGAGCGTGCCTGCAACAGCTGACGGAAGGGCTGCAACGATACCGGCGAAAATGATCAGCGAGATACCATTGCCGATGCCACGCGCGGTGATCTGCTCACCAAGCCACATCAGGAACATGGTGCCGCCAACAAGGCTGATGACGGTCGCAATACGGAAGAACCAGCCCGGATCGGTGACGATGCCATTGCCCGATTCGAGGCCGACGGCGATGCCATAGGCCTGCACGGTGCCAAGCAGCACGGTGCCGTAACGGGTGTACTGGTTGATGATCTTGCGGCCCTGCTCGCCCTCTTTCTTGAGCTGCTCAAGCGTGGGCACGACCGAGGTCATCAGCTGGATGATGATCGATGCAGAGATATACGGCATGATTCCGAGCGCGAAAATCGCCATGCGCTCGACTGCGCCACCGGAAAACATGTTGAAAAGGCCGAGGATACCACCGGCCTGGCCCTGGAATGCCTGGGCGAATGCATCGGGATTGATACCTGGGAGCGGAATATAGGTTCCGAGGCGATACACCAGAAGTGCGCCAAGCGTGAACCAGATCCGCTTCTTGAGATCTTCCGCCTTGGCGAAAGCTCCGAAATTCAAGTTGGAAGCGAGTTGTTCGGCTGCAGATGCCATTGCGTTCTCCGCGCGGACCATCCGGCGCCTGATGAACCCGATCATCTCCGGAGGGTCTGAGTTGGTTTCACCGGACTTTGCGGCCCGACCGGTTATGACCGTATCTGACCCCTGCCCCAGACGCCGCGCGCTAACGCGACAGCTGCTCCCATATGGGATGAAAACCGCCCGATGTGAAGCACCGGGCGGTCAAAAATATTATTCTTCAGCAGCAGCCGGAGCTGGTGCGAGCAGCTTGATCGAGCCGCCGGCCTTTTCGACCTTTTCGATTGCAGTGCGCGATGCGCCCGCAACTTCCAGGGTCAGCTTGGCCTTGAGGTCGCCGTCAGCAAGAATGCGGACGCCGTCCTTGGTCCGACGGATGATGCCGGCAGCCTTGAGAGCTGCAGCGTCAACAGTGGCCTTGCCGTCGAGCTTGCCCGCGTCGATCGCGGTCTGGATACGGCCAACCGAAACGACGTTGAAGTCGGTCGAGAAGATGTTCTTGAAGCCGCGCTTTGGAAGACGACGGTAGATTGGCATCTGGCCGCCTTCAAAACCGTTGATGGCGACGCCGGAACGGGACTTCTGTCCCTTGACGCCACGGCCGCCGGTCTTGCCGGAACCAGAACCGATACCGCGACCTACGCGCTTGCGGTTCTTGGTTGCACCTTCGTTGTCGGTGATCTCATTGAGTTTCATGACAGTTCACTCCCACTCACTTCTCGTCGACGACACGAACGAGGTGGCTGACCGAGCGGATCATGCCACGAACAGACGGTGTGTCCTCGAGGGTCCGGACGCGGTGCATCTTGTTAAGGCCCAGGCCGATCAGCGTCTGACGCTGAACGTTGGGACGGCGAATCGGGCTTCCGATCTGTTCGACGGTGACCGTCTTGCCCTTTTTATTGTCAGCCATGGTCTTGGCTCCCTAATACGATAAGGCGGAGGCCCGATTACTCTTCGGCGCCGGTGGTGATACCGCGGCGTTCCTGGAGCGTGGAGTACTTCATGCCGCGCTGCGAAGCGATGTCCTTGGGGTGCATCTGGTTCTTGAGCGCGTCAAAAGTTGCACGGATCATGTTGTAAGGGTTCGACGTACCAGTCGACTTTGCAACAACGTCCTGCATACCAAGCGTTTCGAAAACCGCACGCATAGGACCACCGGCGATGATACCGGTACCGGGCTTGGCTGCGCGCAGAAGCACCTTGCCGGCGCCGTGACGGCCATGCACATCGTGGTGCAGTGTGCGGCCGGACCGCAGCGGAACGAAAATCAGATCGCGCTTGGCGGATTCAGTCGCCTTGCGGATCGCTTCCGGCACTTCGCGTGCCTTGCCGTGACCGAAGCCGACGCGGCCCTTCTGATCTCCAACAACCACCAGGGCTGCGAAACCGAAGCGACGGCCGCCCTTGACGACCTTGGCAACGCGGTTGATGTGTACGAGCTTGTCGACGAATTCGCTATCGCGCTCGTCGTCTCTACCGCGGTTGTCGCGGCGACCTTCCTTGGCCATTGTCCTGTTCCTTATTCTTTTCCGGAATCAATCGGCTGGGTTGACTTAGAAGCTCAGACCGCCTTCGCGGGCTGCTTCTGCGAGTGCCTTGATGCGGCCATGATAGATGAACGCGCCACGGTCAAAGACCACTTCCTTGATGCCTGCCTTGACAGCACGTTCGGCAACCAACTTGCCAACTGCTGCTGCTGCGGCAACATCTGCACCGGTCTTGAGGTCGGCGCGGAGGCCGGCGTCAAGCGTGGATGCTGCTGCAAGCGTGCGGCCTGCAGCATCGTCGATAACCTGAACATAAATGTTCTTCGACGAGCGATGTACCGACAGGCGTGGGCGGCCGTTGGCCACCGCTTTGATCTGGCGGCGGACCCGGTTGGACCGACGCGTAAGGGATTGTTTCCTGCTAGCCATTTCGCGTCTTCCTTACTTCTTCTTGCCTTCTTTGCGGACAATCCGCTCTTCAGCATACTTCACGCCCTTGCCCTTGTAGGGCTCGGGGCTCCGATAGGAGCGGATCTCAGCAGCAACCTGGCCAAGCACCTGCTTGTCGATGCCGGTGATGACGATTTCCGTCGGCTTCGGGCAAGCAATGTTGACGCCCTTGGGCGGCTGATAGACGACGTCATGGCTAAAGCCAAGAGCCAGCTGCAGGTTCTGGCCCTGCATGGCGGCGCGATAACCAACGCCGTTGATCTCGAGCTTGCGCTCGTAGCCGTCCTTCACCCCGGTCAGGATGTTGGCGACCATGGTGCGCGACATGCCCCACTTGGAGCGCGCGTCCTTGGAGTTATCAACGGGGGTGACCGAAATCGCGTTGTCTTCAAGCTTGAGCGACACTTCGTCGTTCGCAACAAAAGTCAACTCGCCCTTTGGACCCTTGGCGACCACTGTCTGGCCGTCGATCGTCGCGGTGACGCCGGCGGGGACTGGGACGGGTTTTTTACCGATACGAGACATTGTTCAACCTGTCTGTTCGAGTTGGAGGCTCTGCACGATCAGAAGATCGAGCAGAGTACCTCACCACCAACATTGTGCTCGCGCGCAACATGATCAGCCAAAACGCCTTTCGGAGTCGAAAGGATCGTGATGCCGAGACCGTTGGCGACCTGCGGAATGGACTTGACGGAGACGTATACGCGACGGCCCGGCTTGGAAACGCGGGCGATCTCGCGGATCACCGGTGCGCCTTCATGGTACTTGAGCTCGATGCTCAGTTCCGACTTGCCGTTATCGTATGCGACTTCGGTGTATCCGCGGATGTAGCCTTCGGACTGCAACACATCGAGTACGCGGGCGCGCAGCTTCGAGGCAGGAGTCGACACGGAAGACTTACGGCGAGCGACGCCGTTGCGGATGCGGGTGAGCATATCACCCAGAGGATCAGTCATTGCCATATTGCGTGCTCCTTACCAGCTCGACTTGACCAGGCCCGGCACCTTGGCCAGCGACCCGAGTTCACGCAATGCGATACGCGACATGCCAAGCTTGCGGTAATAAGCGCGCGGGCGGCCGGTAACTTCGCAACGATTGCGAACGCGAATCTTTGACCCGTTGCGCGGCATTTCGGCCAGCTTCAGGGTTGCACGGAAGCGTTCCTCGATCGGAAGCTCCTGATTCTTGGTGATCGCCTTGAGTTCTGCGCGCTTTGACGCATCACGAGCGACCAGCTTGCGGCGGCGCTGGTTCTTTTGAATTGCGCTGACTTTCGCCATATCAGATATCCTTTTTACGAATGCCGTTACGATTACTGGCGGAATGGGAAGTTGAACTCTTTCAAGAGAGCCCGTGCTTCGTCATCCGTTGGTGCCGTCGTACAAACGATGATGTCCATGCCCCAGATCTGATCAACCTTGTCGTAGTTGACCTCCGGAAACACGATGTGCTCCTTGATGCCCATGGCGAAGTTGCCACGGCCGTCAAAGCTCTTCGGGTTCAGTCCGCGAAAGTCACGAACGCGCGGAAGCGCGATGGTGATCAGACGGTCCATGAATTCAAACATGCGAGCGCCGCGCAACGTGACCTTGGCGCCAATCGGCATCTGTTCACGAAGCTTGAATCCTGCAATCGAATTGCGGGCGCGGGTGATGACCGGCTTCTGACCGGCAATCGCAGCGAGATCCTCAGCCGCAATTGCGGGCTTCTTGGAGTCTGCTGTCGCTTCACCAACACCCATGTTGATGACAATCTTGTCGAGGCGCGGGATCTGCATTTCGTTTGCATAGGCAAACTGGTCCTGCATGGCCTTGCGAATACGCTCGACATATTCCTTCTTGAGCCGTGGCTCGTACTTATCAGCCATCGATGACCACTCCCGAACGCTTAGCGACGCGTACCTTCTTCTCACCCTCGACGCGGAAACCGACGCGGGTCGGCTTGCCGTCCTTCGGATCGGCAACTGCGAGGTTGGAAAGGTGAAGCGAAGCTTCCTTGTTGATAATGCCGGCTTCCTGGGTCTGGGTCTGGCGCTGGTGGCGCTTGACCATGTTGAGACCACGGACAACCGCACGGTCTTCCTTGGGCATCACAGCAAGAACTTCGCCAGTACGGCCCTTGTCCTTGCCGGTAAGAACGACGACCTTGTCGCCTTTGCGGATCTTTTGCATCGGTTTCGTTCCTTACAGCACTTCGGGAGCCAGGGAGATGATCTTCATGTGGCTCTTGGCGCGCAATTCGCGCGGAACCGGTCCGAAGATACGGGTGCCGATCGGCTCTTTCTTGTTGTCGATCAGGACAGCTGCGTTGCCGTCGAAACGGATCACGCTGCCGTCGGCGCGGCGAATGTCTTTGGCTGTACGAACGACAACCGCCTTCATCACATCACCCTTCTTGACGCGGCCGCGCGGAATAGCCTCCTTGATCGAGACGACGATGACGTCGCCGATAGAAGCATATTTCCGCTTGGAACCGCCCAAAACCTTGATGCACATGACACGACGAGCGCCGGAATTATCCGCGACGTCGAGGTTTGTCTGCATCTGAATCATATCAGGCCGCCTTCTTGTTGTTACCGGCACGGTTGGGCACGAAGGCCCCCTACACCAGCTTGGGAATCAATTCTTTTTTTGCGCGGAAAGGTAATTGCCAGGGTGGTTTCCCCTAAGGGACCTTCCGTGCGCTGAAAGCAGAAGAACGCCCTTTAGCGGGGCGTTCTGCGCCAATGGCCTGCTTCATACAGGATTCTCGGCGGGGCGCAAGGGCCCTCGCCTCAAAACCTGTTCATTCAAGCCTGGACAGCCTCGACGACGGTCCAGCGTTTGTCCTTGGAAATGGGCGCGCATTCCTGAATGGAAACCTCATCGCCCACCTTGTACTGATTGTTTTCGTCATGCGCCTTGTAGTTCTTGGTGCGACGAACAATCTTCCGCATGACCGGATGCGCGAAACGGCGTTCCACCCGGACAACCACGGTCTTCTCGTTCTTGTCACTGACAACAGTGCCCTGCAGAATGCGTTTTGGCATTATCTTGGTCCTTAGGCCTTAGCTTCAGCCGCCTTCTGGCGGGCAATAGTCTTGATGCGTGCGATATCGCGGCGAACTTCCTGTACGCGCGATGTCTTTTCGAGCTGGCCGGTGGCGCCCTGGAAACGCAGATTGAACTGCTCTTTCTTCAGCTTGGCAAGCTCATCATTGAGTTGGTCGACGCTCAAGGCGCGAACATCAGCGGCTTTCATGATCCGTCTCCTTACTCTGCGATGCGCTGAACGAAGCGGGTCTTGACCGAAAGCTTGGCTGCGCCGAGACGCAGGGCTTCACGGGCGAGCTCTTCGCTGACGCCATCAATTTCGAACATGATCCGTCCGGGCTTAACCTTTGCAGCCCAGTAATCAACCGAACCCTTACCCTTACCCATACGGACTTCGGTAGGCTTCGATGTGACCGGAACGTCCGGGAAGATGCGGATCCACACGCGGCCGGCACGCTTCATGTGACGCGTGATGGCCCGGCGGGCTGCTTCGATCTGACGTGCGTTCACACGATCAGGCTCTTGTGCCTTCAAGCCGTAGGAACCGAAATTCAAGTCCGAGCCGCCCTTGGCGACGCCCTTGATGCGGCCCTTAAACTGCTTGCGGTACTTGGTACGCTTTGGCTGCAACATTGTTTAATTCTCCGAATTATCTGCCTGGCGCAAAATCAGGCGTTTTCGCGCCGGCGATTGCCGCCAGAAGCGTCGCCTTCAGTGGCACGACGTTCAGACGCCATTGGATCATGCTCAAGAATTTCGCCCTTGAAGATCCAGACCTTTACGCCGCAAATACCGTAAGCGGTCTTTGCCTCGGCTGTGCCGTAATCGATGTCTGCGCGCAGCGTGTGAAGCGGAACGCGACCTTCACGATACCATTCGGTACGTGCGATTTCTGCACCGCCGAGACGGCCACCGCAGGTGATCTTGATGCCTTCGGCGCCAAGACGCATGGCGGACTGAACCGAACGCTTCATGGCGCGGCGGAATGCGATACGGCGTTCCAGCTGCTGGGCGATCGACTGGGCAACCAGGGTTGCGTCAACTTCGGGCTTGCGGACTTCAACGATGTTGAGGTGCGTTTCCGAATTGGTCATCTCGCTGAGCTTGCGGCGCAGCTTTTCGATGTCCGCACCCTTCTTGCCGATGATCAGGCCAGGACGGGCTGCGTGGATCGTGACGCGGCACTTCTTGTGCGGACGCTCGATGACAACCTTGGAAATGCCTGCCTGCTTGAGTTCGGCCAGAAGATACTTGCGGATCTTCAGGTCTTCATGAAGCAGCTTGCCGTATTCGGCGTTGTCGGCGAACCAACGGCTGTCCCAGGTACGGTTAATGCCGAGGCGGAAACCGATAGGATTGATTTTCTGACCCATTATGCGGCCTCCTCTGTGGCTTCCACTTCACGCACCACGATCGTCAGGTGAGCGAATGGCTTTTCGATCCGCGAAGAACGACCGCGGCCGCGAGCATGGAAGCGCTTCATGACGATGGACTTGCCAACGTAGGCCTCGGCCACGACCAGCGAATCAACGTCGAGATCATGGTTGTTCTCAGCGTTTGCGATCGCGGATTCAAGCGTCTTCTTGACGGTCGAAGCGATACGCTTGCGCGAAAATTCAAGCTCGGCCAACGCCTTATCAACCTTCTTGCCGCGGATGAGAGCTGCAACCAGGTTGAGCTTCTGCGGGCTGATACGAATAGTGCGGGCGACTGCCTGCGCTTCGTTGGTCTTGAGCCGGCGTTCGGTTTTTGCCTTGCCCATGGTTACTTCCTCTTCGCTTTCTTGTCGGCGCCGTGGCCATAATAGGTCCGCGTCGGGGAATATTCGCCAAACTTCTGACCGACCATCTCTTCAGAGACGTTGACCGGAATGTGTTTGTTTCCGTTGTAGACGCCGAATGTCAGGCCGACGAACTGCGGCATGATGGTGGAGCGGCGGCTCCAGGTCTTGATAACTTCATTGCGGCCGCCTTCGCGCACCTTCTCAGCCTTCTTGAGAAGATAGCCGTCAACAAACGGACCTTTCCAAACTGAACGAGCCATTGGAGACTTCCTCTCTTATTTCTTACGCTGATGGCGCGAGCGCATGATGAACTTGTCGGTCGACTTGTTCGAACGTGTGCGCTTGCCCTTGGTCGGCTTGCCCCATGGGCTCACCGGGTGACGACCACCGGAGGTACGGCCTTCACCGCCGCCGTGCGGGTGATCGACCGGGTTCATCGCAACGCCGCGGACATGCGGACGCTTGCCCTTCCAGCGCGAACGACCAGCCTTGCCGTCGTTGATGTTGCCGTGATCGGGGTTTGATACGGCACCTACTGTTGCAAGGCAGGAGCCCTGAACCAGACGCTGCTCGCCCGAGTTGAGGCGCAGAATGGCCATGCCCTGGTCACGACCGACCAACTGGGCGTAGCCGCCGGCCGAACGAGCGATCTGGCCGCCCTTGGCTGGCTTCATCTCGATGTTGTGGACGATCGTGCCGACCGGCATGAACTGAAGCGGCATGCAATTGCCAGGTTTCACGTCAACAGCCTTGTCGGACGAGATCACCTTGTCGCCGGCAGTCAGACGCTGCGGCGCGAGAATGTAGGACTTCTCACCGTCGGCATAGGTGATGAGCGCGATGAATGCGGTCCGGTTCGGATCGTATTCCATGCGTTCCACGGTGGCTTCAACGTCGAACTTGCGACGCTTGAAATCAACCATGCGGTAGGTGCGCTTGTGACCACCACCAATCGACTGGGCTGTAACCCGGCCTGCATTGTTGCGGCCACCCTTGCTGTGGAGGCCCTGGGTCAAGGACTTGACCGGCTTCCCGCGATGAAGACCCGAACGATCAACGATGACCAGCTGACGCTGGCTCGGGGTCGTCGGATTGTAACTTTTCAGTGCCATTTTCCTGTTCCCTTTTGGGGCTTGTTTCCGCGCGGACCTTACAGACCGGTGGAGACGTCGATCGACTGACCTTCGGCAAGCGTCACATACGCCTTTTTCACGTCGGTCTGGCGACCTGCGATGCCGCGGAAGCGCTTGGTCTTACCCTTGCGCAGAAGCGTGTTGACAGCCGTTACCTTGACACCGAACAGCGCTTCAACTGCAGCCTTGATTTCAGGCTTGGAAGCACGCCGGGCAACATTGAAGACCACCTGGTTCTGTTCGGAGACCATGGTCGACTTTTCGGTGATCGCCGGAGAGACGATCACATCATAGTGGCGAATATCCGTCATTTGAAGCGCTCCTCCAGAGCAGCAACCGCGTCCTTGGACAAGACGAGCTTGCCGCGACGCAGGATGTCGTAGACGTTGATACCCTGGACCGGCAGCACATCCACGTTCGGAATGTTCTTGGCCGCAAGGCGGAAGTTCTGGTCGAGCTCGGCGCCGCCGATGAACAGAGCGTTGGTCAGACCAAGCTTGGACAGCGAACCGGTCAGGGCCTTGGTCTTGGCCTCAGAAGCCGACAGGTTGTCGACGACGATGATGTCCGAAGCCATGGCCTTGGCCGAAAGCGCATGACGCAGAGCCAGTGCACGAACCTTCTTGGGAAGGTCATGGGCGTGGCTTCGGATAACCGGACCGTGAGCCCGGCCGCCGCCACGGAACTGCGGCGCGCTTGCAGCATGGTGACGGGCGCGGCCCGTACCCTTCTGCTTGAACATCTTGGCGCCGGTGCGAGCGACTTCAGAACGGCCGAGGGTCTTGTGACCGCCCTGCTGCTTCTTGGCCAGCTGCCAGCGCACGGTGCGCTGGATCAGATCCTGGCGCGGGTCGAGACCGAAGATCGCGTCGGAAAGCGAAATCTTTCCTGCGTCCTTGCCCTCAAGTGTGGTGACGGTGAGATCCATTATTCGGCTCCCTCATTCGATACGTTGGCTGCCGCGCGGAGCGCTGCAGGAAGAGGCGCATCAGCCGGGATGCCGGACTTGACGGCGTCGCGAACGACGATCCAGGTTCCCTTGGAGCCTGGTACCGCGCCCTTGATCAGGATCAGGCCGCGATCGACATCGGTCGAAACAATTTCGAGGTTCTGCGTGGTCACGCGGGTCTGACCCATGTGACCAGCCATCTTCTTGCCCTTCCAGACCTTGCCCGGATCCTGGTTGGAACCGGTCGAGCCGTGCGAACGGTGCGAGACCGAAACACCGTGGGTGGCGCGAAGACCGCCGAAGCCGTGACGCTTCATGGCGCCAGCAAAGCCCTTACCCTGGGTGATACCGGAGACGTCGACCAGCTGACCGGCAACAAAGTGCTCGGCCGTGATCTCGGCACCGACATCGATCAAGTTGTCGGCGCTTACGCGGAACTCGACGAGCTTGGCTTTCGGTTCGACGTTGGCGATGGCGAAGTTGCCGCGCATTGCCTTCGACGTATTCTTGACCTTGGCAACCCCGGCACCGAGCTGAACAGCGGTGTAGCCGTTCTTCTCTTCCGTACGCTGAGCCACCACCTGGCAGTTTTCCAACCGCAGGACGGTTACGGGCACATGATCACCAGCGTCATTGTAGACCCGTGTCATTCCCAGTTTTTGTGCAATCACACCTGAACGCATCGGTTCATTCCTTTTGAGATGAGCCTGTCGGGGCTAACCCCTTCATGCCTCGTTCCCTGTCTCTAAGACCCGGAGCCTTAAAGCTTGATTTCCACATCGACGCCCGCGGCGAGATCCAGCTTCATGAGCGCATCTACGGTCTGCGGTGTCGGGTCAACGATATCGAGAAGGCGCTTATGAGTGCGCATTTCGAACTGTTCGCGGCTCTTCTTGTCGATGTGCGGCGATCTGTTGACAGTGAATTTTTCGATCCGTGTCGGCAGCGGCACCGGGCCACGTACGCTTGCGCCGGTCCGCTTTGCCGTCGACACGATTTCACGCGTGGAGGCGTCAAGGATCCGGTGATCAAACGCCTTGAGGCGGATGCGGATGTTCTGGCCGTTCATTCGACTTGTCCTTGCTTGTGTGAGAACCGCATGGTCCGGACCAATCCGAACCATGCGTTCTGACCCAGTTTGTTACTCGATGATCGAGGCGACGATGCCGGCGCCGACGGTGCGGCCGCCTTCGCGGATGGCGAAGCGCAGCTTTTCTTCCATCGCGATCGGCACGATCAGGGCCACTTCAGCCGAGATGTTGTCGCCAGGCATCACCATTTCCGTGCCTTCCGGCAGCGTCACAATGCCCGTCACGTCGGTGGTGCGGAAATAGAACTGCGGACGGTAGTTGGTGAAGAACGGCGTGTGACGGCCACCCTCTTCCTTGGTCAGAATGTAGGCTTCTGCAGTGAACTTGGTGTGCGGCTTGACCGAACCGGGCTTGCACAGAACCTGACCACGCTCGACGTCCTCACGGCCAACGCCGCGAAGCAGTGCGCCGATGTTGTCGCCGGCCTGGCCCTGGTCGAGCAGCTTGCGGAACATTTCAACGCCGGTGCAGGTGGTCTTCTGGGTGTCGCGGATACCGACGATCTCGATTTCCTCGCCAACCTTGACAACGCCACGTTCGACACGGCCGGTCACAACGGTACCGCGGCCCGAGATCGAGAACACGTCTTCGATCGGCATCAGGAACGGCTGGTCGATCGGACGCTCGGGGGTCGGGATGTACTCGTCGACGGTCTTCATCAGGGCGCGGATCGCGTCTTCACCCTGGGCCTTGTCGCCATCGGAGAGTGCAACCAGAGCCGAACCCTTGGTGATCGGAATGTCGTCGCCCGGGAAGTCGTAGGACGACAGCAGTTCGCGAACTTCCATTTCGACGAGCTCGAGCAGCTCCTCGTCGTCGACCTGGTCAACCTTGTTGAGGAACACGACCAGTGACGGAACGCCAACCTGGCGGGCCAGAAGGATGTGCTCGCGGGTCTGCGGCATCGGGCCGTCAGCAGCCGACACAACCAGGATCGCGCCGTCCATCTGGGCCGCTCCGGTGATCATGTTCTTGACGTAGTCGGCGTGGCCGGGGCAGTCGACGTGGGCGTAGTGACGGGTGTCGGTCTCATACTCGACGTGTGCGGTCGAGATGGTGATGCCGCGCGCCTTTTCCTCAGGTGCAGCGTCGATCTGGTCGTAGGCCTTGAAATCACCGAAATACTTGGTGATTGCGGCTGTCAACGAGGTCTTGCCGTGGTCAACGTGACCAATCGTGCCGATGTTAACGTGCGGCTTATTGCGCTCGAACTTACCCTTTGCCATCTTCGGCTCTCCATTCTCATTCAGCCCACGAGGGGCAAATCTAGGTTTCGGTCTCCGGTCCGGCCCGCGCCCTCAGGCGCGGAACCGGCGATCCGGCAAATTATGCGTATTTCGCCTGAATCTCCTGGGAGACATTCGACGGTACCGCCGCGTAGTGATCAAAAGTCATCGAGTACTGAGCCCGGCCCTGGGACATGGAGCGCAGCGTATCGACGTATTTGAACATGTTGGCCAGAGGCACATGGGCGGAGATGACAACGGCGATGCCGCGCATTTCCTGGCCCTGGATCTGGCCACGACGGGAATTGAGGTCACCAATCACGTCACCGACGTAATCTTCAGGCGTGATCACTTCGACAGCCATGATCGGCTCGAGCAGCTGCGGACCCATGAACTTCGAGTTTTCACGGAAGCAGGCGCGACCGGCGATCTCGAAGGCGAGGACGCTGGAGTCCACATCGTGGTAAGCGCCATCGACCAGGGTTGCCTTGATGCCGAGCATCGGGAAGCCGGCCAGCGGTCCGGAATTCATCACGCTGTTGATGCCCTTCTGGACGCCAGGGATGTATTCCTTCGGCACCGAACCACCGACGATCTTGGATTCGAAGATGAACTCTTCGCTCTCGTCGTTTGGCGCGAACTGGATCTTGACGCGAGCGAACTGACCCGAACCACCCGACTGCTTCTTGTGGGTGTAATCGGCTTCGTAGGCCTTGGTGATCGATTCACGGTAAGCAACCTGCGGTGCACCGACGTTTGCTTCGACCTTGAACTCGCGACGCATGCGGTCGACGAGAATGTCGAGGTGCAACTCGCCCATGCCGGCGATGATGGTCTGACCGGATTCTTCGTCGGTCTTGACCCGGAACGAAGGATCTTCAGCTGCCAGGCGGTTGAGCGCGAGGCCCATCTTTTCCTGGTCGCCCTTGGTCTTCGGTTCGATCGCGATCTGGATCACCGGCTCCGGGAATTCCATGCGCTCGAGGATAACCGGCTTGAGCGGATCGCAAAGCGTGTCGCCCGTCGTGGTTTCCTTGAGGCCTGCCAGTGCAACGATGTCACCTGCGAATGCTTCCTCGATATCCTCACGGGAGTTCGAGTGCATCTGAAGCATGCGGCCAACGCGCTCGCGCTTTTCCTTGACCGTGTTCATTACCGACTGGCCCTTCTCGAGCTTGCCGGAGTAGATGCGGGCAAAGGTCAGCGAACCGACGAAGGGGTCGTTCATGACCTTGAAGGCCAGCATCGACAGCGGAGCTTCATCGGAAGCCGGACGTGTGGTTTCTTCTTCGGTCTTGACGTCGATGCCTTCGATGGCGGGCACTTCCGACGGGCTCGGCAGGAACTCGACAACAGCGTCGAGAAGCGGCTGGACGCCCTTGTTCTTGAAGGCAGAGCCGCAGAACATCGGGAAGAACTGAACGGCGATGGTGCCCTTGCGAACCAGCGCACGGATCTCGTCATTGTCAGGCATCTGGCCTTCGAGATAACGCTCCATTGCAGCTTCGTCGGCTTCCACGGCGGTCTCGATGAGCAGCTCGCGGTATTCCTCGGCCTTCTCCTTGAGATCGTCCGGGATTTCCACGATGTCCCACTGAGCGCCGAGCGATTCATCGCGCCAGACCAGTGCGTTCATCTCGACCAGGTCGACAACGCCCTTGAATTCGGTCTCAGCGCCGATCGGCAGCTGCATGACAACAGGCGTTGCACCAAGACGGGACTTGATCATCGAAACCGAGCGGTAGAAGTCCGCGCCGGTCTTGTCCATCTTGTTGCAGAAGATCATCCGCGGGACGTTGTACTTGTCGGCCTGACGCCAGACAGTCTCGGTCTGCGGCTCAACGCCGGCATTGGCATCAAGAAGCGCGATCGCGCCATCGAGCACACGCAGCGAACGCTCAACTTCAATGGTGAAGTCAACGTGGCCTGGAGTGTCGATGATGTTGAAGCGGCACATCTTGCCGTTGCGGCCCTTCCAGAACGTGGTGGTCGCAGCAGATGTGATGGTGATGCCACGCTCCTGCTCCTGCTCCATCCAGTCCATGGTGGCAGCGCCGTCATGCACTTCGCCGATCTTGTGCGACTTGCCGGTGTAGTAAAGAACACGCTCTGTGGTCGTGGTCTTGCCAGCGTCAATGTGCGCCATAATGCCGAAGTTGCGGTAGTCTTCGATTGCGTATTCGCGGGCCATGTTGAATGCCTTTCGAGAACGGTTCGCTGATTACCAGCGGTAATGCGAAAATGCGCGGTTAGCGTCGGCCATCTTGTGGGTATCTTCCCGCTTCTTGACCGCACTGCCGCGATTGTTCGCTGCATCCATGAGTTCGCCCGAGAGGCGCTCGACCATGGTGGTTTCGTTGCGCTTGCGCGCAGCAGCAATCAGCCAGCGAATGGCGAGAGCCTGACGGCGCTCCGGACGAACATCGACCGGGACCTGGTAGGTCGCACCACCAACACGGCGGGAACGAACTTCCACGTGCGGGGCGACATTTTCGAGCGCTGTGTGGAACTGAGCAACCGGCTCAGACTTGGAACGCGCTTCAACCTGGTCAAGCGCACCATATACGATCTGCTCGGCAACTGATTTCTTGCCGTGCATCATGATGGCGTTCATGAACTTGGAGAGAACCAGGTCACCGAATTTCGGATCCGGGTTGATCTCACGCTTTTCTGCACTGTGACGTCGTGACATGCTTTTCGTCTTTCAACTGATGGGTCGAAACGGCCAGCTGCATTCTCATGCAGCCAACCGACACAATTACTTCGGACGCTTGGCGCCGTATTTCGAACGGCGCTGCTTGCGGTTCTTGACACCCTGGGTATCGAGAACGCCACGAATGACGTGGTAACGCACACCGGGAAGGTCCTTCACGCGGCCGCCGCGGATCATGACCACGGAGTGTTCCTGAAGGTTATGACCTTCACCCGGGATGTACCCGATCACTTCATAGCCGTTGGTCAGACGGATCTTTGCAACCTTACGAAGCGCCGAGTTCGGCTTCTTCGGGGTCGTGGTGTACACACGGGTGCAAACGCCGCGCTTCTGCGGATTCTGCTCCAGCGCGGGAACCTTGTTGCGCTTTACCGGCGCCTGGCGCGGCTTGCGGATCAGCTGGTTTACAGTTGGCATGTAACCATCCCTTTAGAATTCATGTTTCGTCCTCTCGGACACGTTGCCAGTAAACCGGATGCGCAAAATAAGGGCCGAACCGGTTTTGCCGGAAGGCCCAAAAAAACAGAGGACACGGTCGTCAGTGTCATGCGTGCAGCATTGTCAGTTCACAGTGCAGTCAGAAACCGTGTTTGAGACAAGTTCCAGGACGTGTCGTCCCGAAGAAAAGCGCCTCACATCGGCTTCGGTGGCAGCTAACTACTGATTTCCCGGCATTCCGTCAAGGCCATGATCGAAATAATCATGCCTGGCCGGCAGGCTTGGCGATGCCGCCCCTGATGGCGACATATTCTTGCTCTGTGGCGGGGCAAAGAAGCATTTCCTTGCCCTGCCCCCGGCATCAGCTCCCGAACCGAGGGAATCGGGACCACCTGCTTCCCGGCAACACCGACTAAAATGGCTGTTCCGGCGAGTCGCCCCGTTTGCCCGGGATGTCTTCGTCGACTCAGCGCTTGCGAACAAGTCCGATCAGAAACAACAGGATCACGGCTCCGATGGTCGCGTGAATTATGGATCCGAGAATCCCGCCGCCGATCGAAATTCCGACCATCGGCAGCACGAGCCCGGCAATGAAGGCGCCGACGATGCCGACAATGATGTTGCCGATCAGGCCAAAGCCGAAGCCTTTCATGATCAATCCGGCGAGCCAGCCGGCAATTGCGCCGACAAGAAGAAAAACGATCAGTCCTCCGATACCCATGGCACTCCCCTTCCGTTTGAGAACCCGCGCCGGCGCCAAAGGCGATCCCGGCGGCCGGACGAGACAGAGAACCACGATTGGGCCCCGACAGCAAGTTTCAGCACAAGGGGACTGAACACAGGCATCCATCGGCAGGAGCTGCGTTGCCTTCGCGGCTGTGACATGGGAATAAGCCCCTGAACCCTCAGCGTCTGCCACCAGTTGGTGGCCAGCGGCGCTGTGACACTGAGAAGTGATGCATGTAAGCTCACATGGCAGGGACAAGAGGCGCGCGCCATGCAACGGACGGAAAGGAAGACCCAGTGAATTCAGACAATGACAATGACGGCAATGGTGAAGACGAACAGACCGTCTTCATCATCATCGGCCGGGTCAACCACGAGATGGGCGGTGACATGGCAGAGATCCATGTCCTGCTCACTGCGCCTGACGAGGATACCGCCGTGCGGCTATGCCTTGATGCCTTGTCGGCAAAAGGCTTTGCGGAAGCCGATCTCGATCAGATCGGGGTGATGGGCGGCATGCCTGATGAAGAACCGCACGCGTCAGCCTATCAGGGGGCACTCGAGGGCGAAGTCGCCATCGTCAATTTCGACACCGGCATGGGCGGCCGCTGATCTCGCCACCGCGGTGCCGGCAACGCTGCAAAACTGAAGCACCAAACGAACAAGGCCGCCCCGAGAGGCGGCCTTTTTCATGTCGTAAGCTGAGCTTGCCTATTCGGCAGGCGTCGGCTCTTCATTGGCCATATCGGTCAACATCGGAGCGGCAGTTTCCGCGCCCGAGGTCTTGCGACGCTCGTCGAGGATCAGATCGTCGCGCGATGTGGCGATGCGACGGATCTGGGTCATGGTGCCGCCGGTACCGGCAGGCACCAGACGTCCGACGATGACGTTTTCCTTGAGACCCTGCAACGTGTCGACCTTGCCCGCAACAGCGGCTTCGGTGAGCACCTTGGTGGTTTCCTGGAACGACGCCGCCGAGATGAAGGACGGTGTCTGCAGCGATGCCTTGGTGATGCCAAGCAGAACCGGATTGCCGGTGGCGGGCTTGCGGCCCTCCTCGATCAGGCGATCATTGGCGTTGTCCAGTTCGATCTGGTCGACATTGTCACCGACGATGTAGACGGAATCACCGGAGTCGGTGATTTCGACCTTCTGCAGCATCTGGCGGACAATCACTTCGATGTGCTTGTCGTTGATCAGAACGCCCTGCAAGCGGTAGACTTCCTGGATCTCGTTGACGAGGTAGGAAGCCAGAGCTTCCACGCCCTTGATCGCCAGGATGTCGTGCGGTGCCGGATTGCCGTCGAGGATGTAGTCGCCCTTTTCGATGTAATCGCCATCCTGAAGGTGGAAAGGCTTCCCCTTCGGAATGAGATACTCGACGGATTCGACCGTGTCATCGGCGGATTCGATCTGGATGCGGCGCTTGTTCTTGTAGTCGCGGCCGAAGCGGATGGTACCATCGATCTCTGCGATGATGGCGTGATCCTTCGGACGACGAGCTTCAAACAGTTCCGCAACCCGCGGCAGACCACCGGTGATGTCCTTGGTCTTGGCGCTTTCGAGCGGCACACGGGCGAGAACATCGCCCTGGCTGACCTTGGCGCCGGGTTCGACCGACAGGATCGCATCCACCGACAGCTGGAAGCGAGCTTCGCCACCACGTGCCAGCTTGGCAATCTCGCCGTTCTTGTCCTTGATGACAATCGACGGCTTGAGGTCTGCACCGCGCGGTGTCGAACGCCAGTCGATAACCTGACGCTTGGTGATGCCGGTCGCCTCGTCGGTGGCTTCGAGAACCGAGATGCCGTCGACGACATCTTCGAATTCCACGGTGCCTTCGACTTCGGTCATCATCGGACGTGTGTACGGATCCCATTCCGCCAGACGCTGGCCGCGCTTCACTGCATCGCCATCATCGACATAGATCTTGGAGCCGTAAGCGACACGCTGCGAAGAGCGCTCGGTGCCGGATTCATCCAGGATCTGGATCGCCATCGAGCGGCCCATGGCAATCAGGTTGCCATCGGAGTTGCGCAGCATGTTGCGGTTCTTGATCCGGACCGTACCCTCGTAGGAGGCTTCCAGGAACGACTGGTCAACCACGGTGGCGGTGCCGCCAAGGTGGAAGGTACGCATGGTCAGCTGGGTGCCCGGCTCACCGATCGACTGCGCGGCGATAACGCCGACAGCTTCACCGATGTTGACAGGCGTACCGCGTGCCAGGTCGCGGCCGTAGCAGGTGCCGCAGATACCGGTCTGGATGTCACAGGTCAGCGGCGAACGAATGCGGACCGACTGGATGCCGGCAGCCTCGATTTCCAGAACCTGGGCTTCCTCGACCGTCGAACCGGCCTTGACGATCAGCTCACCGGTGAGTGGGTGGTTGATGTCGTCAAGCGTGGTGCGACCAAGGATACGCTGACCGATCGACGCGACCACCTGGCCGGCATCGACGATGGCCGTCATGGTCAGGCCTTCGGTGGTGCCGCAATCGACATGGGTGACGATGCAATCCTGTGCAACATCGACCAGACGACGGGTCAGGTAACCCGAGTTCGCGGTCTTCAGCGCGGTGTCGGCGAGGCCCTTACGTGCGCCGTGAGTCGAGTTGAAGTACTCGTTCACGGTCAGGCCTTCCTTGAAGTTCGAGATGATCGGCGTCTCGATGATCTCGCCCGATGGCTTGGCCATCAGGCCACGCATGCCGCCCAGCTGACGCATCTGGCTCGGCGAACCACGCGCACCGGAGTGGCTCATCATGTAGATCGAGTTCATCTGCTTCTGACGGCCGTTTTCGTGGAACTCCACGGACTTGATGCGGGCCATCATTTCGTCGGCGACCTTTTCGGTCGCCTTGCCCCAGGCGTCGACAACCTTGTTGTACTTCTCGCCCTGGGTGATGAGACCCTCATTGTACTGCTGCTCGTATTCCTTGACCAGGCTGTCGGTGTCGCCAACGATTTTCGCCTTGGAATCCGGGATCACCATGTCGTCCTTGCCGAACGAGATGCCGGCGCGGCAAGCATGGCTGAAGCCGAGCTGCATGATGCGGTCGCAGAAAATGACCGTGTCCTTCTGGCCGCAGTGGCGGTAGACGGTGTCGATCATCCGGGAAATGTTCTTCTTGGTCATTTCCTGGTTGCAGACGTCAAACGAGATATTGGCGTTGCGCGGCAGCAATTCGCCAATGATCATGCGGCCGGGTGTGGTCTCGACGATTGTCGATGTCGGGTTGCCCTCGGCATCGACGCTCTTGAACCGGCCCTTGATCTTGGTGTGCAGGGTGACGACCTTGCTTTCGAGAGCGTGGTGCAGTTCGCCCATGTCGGAGAACACCATGCCCTGTCCCGGCTCGTTCTCAGCCACGATCGAGAGATAGTAGAGACCAAGCACCATGTCCTGCGACGGCACGATGATCGGTGCGCCGTTTGCAGGGTGCAGGATGTTGTTGGTCGACATCATCAACACGCGGGCTTCAAGCTGAGCTTCAAGCGAAAGCGGCACGTGAACCGCCATCTGGTCACCGTCGAAGTCTGCGTTAAACGCAGTACAGACGAGCGGGTGCAGCTGGATCGCCTTGCCTTCGACCAGGGTCGGTTCGAAAGCCTGGATACCCAGACGGTGAAGCGTCGGCGCGCGGTTCAACAGAACCGGATGCTCGCGGATAACCTCGTCGAGGATATCCCAGACTTCCGGCTTTTCCTTTTCAACCAGCTTCTTGGCCTGCTTGACGGTCGAGGAATAGCCCTTGGCGTCAAGACGCGCATAGATGAAGGGCTTGAACAGCTCGAGTGCCATCTTCTTGGGCAGGCCGCACTGGTGCAGCTTGAGTTCCGGACCGGTCACGATGACCGAACGGCCGGAATAGTCGACGCGCTTGCCGAGCAGGTTCTGGCGGAAACGGCCCTGCTTGCCCTTGAGCATGTCGGACAGCGACTTCAGCGGACGCTTGTTGGCACCGGTGATGGTGCGGCCGCGACGGCCGTTGTCGAACAGCGCGTCAACGGATTCCTGCAGCATCCGCTTTTCGTTGCGGATGATGATGCCAGGCGCACGCAGTTCGATCAGACGCTTGAGACGGTTGTTGCGGTTGATGACGCGACGATAGAGATCGTTCAGGTCGGACGTGGCGAACCGGCCACCGTCAAGCGGCACCAGCGGACGCAGGTCCGGCGGAATCACCGGCACGACCTTCATGATCATCCACTCCGGGCGGTTGCCGGAATCGAGGAAGCTTTCAACGATCTTGAGGCGCTTCATCAGCTTCTTGGACTTCAGTTCCGAAGTCGTCGTCGCCAGTTCCGTGCGCAGTTCGCCGGCAATGCGCTCGAGGTCCATGGAGGCAAGCATCTCGTAGATGGCTTCGGCGCCGATCATGGCGGTGAAGCTGTCTTCGCCGAACTCGTCGACGGCGACCATGTAGTCTTCCTCAGAGAGAAGCTGGTTCTCCTTGAGCGACGTCAGGCCGGGCTCGGTGACGATGTAGTTCTCAAAATACAGGACCCGCTCGATATCCTTGAGCGTCATGTCCATGAGCGTGCCGATGCGCGACGGCAGCGACTTGAGGAACCAGATATGCGCAACCGGTGCAGCGAGCTCGATGTGGCCCATGCGCTCACGGCGAACGCGGCTGAGCGTGACTTCAACACCGCATTTTTCGCAGATAACGCCCTTGTACTTCATGCGCTTGTACTTGCCGCACAGGCATTCGTAATCCTTGATCGGACCAAAAATGCGGGCGCAGAACAGACCGTCGCGCTCCGGCTTGAAGGTACGATAGTTGATTGTCTCCGGCTTTTTGATTTCGCCGAAAGACCAGGAAAGAATCTTCTCGGGGCTGGCGATCGAAATCCGGATGGAATCGAACGTCTGCGCCGGAACATTGTTGTTAAAAAGATTCATGACCTCATGGTTCATGCCTGTCTCCTTTTAGGGCTGTTCGCCCTTGGCTTGCGACGGCGCCGGTTTTCACCGGCAACAGGCCATCGCCTGAAATTTATTTCACCGCGTCAAACGCGGGTGTCTCCTTGCCGCCACTGGCGGAAAGGAAGATGGCGCGAGGAAACTCGGTCCTCGCGCCTTCCAGGCTTTATTCAGCCGCGTCGGGCAATTCGTCCGGCTCGATGGTCCCGTCGATGATCTTGTTCGATTCAAGTTCGACATTGAGGCCAAGCGACCGCATTTCCTTGACGAGAACGTTGAAGCTCTCCGGAATGCCGGCCTCGAAGGTGTCGTCGCCACGCACGATGGCTTCGTATACCTTGGTACGTCCAGCCACGTCGTCCGATTTCACCGTCAGCATTTCCTGCAGGGTGTAGGCGGCACCATAGGCTTCCAGAGCCCAGACCTCCATTTCCCCGAAACGCTGACCACCGAACTGCGCCTTGCCGCCCAGCGGCTGCTGGGTCACGAGCGAGTAAGGTCCGATCGAACGGGCGTGGATCTTGTCGTCGACCAGGTGGTTGAGCTTGAGCATGTAGATGTAGCCCACGGTCACCGGACGGTCGAAGGTCTCACCGGTACGTCCATCATAAAGCGTCGACTGCGCCGAGACATTCAGACCAGCCTGTTCCAGCATGACGTTGATGTCAGCCTCGACAGCACCGTCAAACACCGGCGTGGCGATCGAGACGCCGCGACGTGTCTGCTCGGCCAGACGAACGATCGAGGGATCGTCGTAGTCCTTGATCGGCTCGCCCTTCGGACCAGTGCCGATGACGCTGTCGATGGTGTCACGCAGAGGCTGGATCTCACCACCCTCATTGTAGGCATCCAGCAACTCACCAATCTGCTTGCCCATACCGGCGCAAGCCCAACCCAGATGGGTTTCAAGGATCTGTCCGACGTTCATGCGCGACGGCACGCCCAACGGGTTGAGCACGATGTCGACATGGGTTCCGTCTTCAAGGAACGGCATGTCTTCGCAAGGCAGAATGCGCGAAACCACACCCTTGTTGCCGTGACGGCCAGCCATCTTGTCGCCTGGCTGGATCTTGCGCTTCACAGCCACAAAGACCTTGACCATCTTCATCACGCCCGGCGGCAGTTCGTCGCCACGCTGGACCTTTTCGACCTTGTCCATGAAGCGGCTTTCGAGCAGCTTCTTGGATTCGTCGTACTGGGCACGCAAGGCTTCGATTTCGCCCTGAAGCTTTTCGTCTTCAACAGCAAATGTCCACCACTGCGAACGCGGGTACTCGGAAATCGCATCGGCGTTGACTTCGGAGCCCTTCTTGAAGCCCTTCGGTCCGGCGATCGCGACATTGCCCGAAAGCATGTCGGAAAGGCGGCCGTAGACGTTGCGGTCCAGAATGGCCTGCTCGTCATCACGGTCCTTGGCCAAACGCTCGATTTCCTCGCGTTCGATGGCCATCGCACGTTCGTCCTTTTCAACGCCGTGGCGGTTGAAAACGCGAACTTCAACGATGGTGCCGTAGGTTCCGGGCGGCATCCGCATGGAGGTGTCGCGGACATCGGAGGCCTTCTCACCGAAGATGGCGCGCAGAAGCTTCTCTTCCGGCGTCATCGGGCTTTCGCCCTTCGGCGTGATCTTGCCAACGAGAATGTCGCCCGGCGCCACTTCGGCACCAATATAGACGATACCGGCCTCATCGAGGTTGCGAAGCGCTTCCTCCGAGACGTTCGGAATGTCGCGCGTGATCTCTTCCGGTCCAAGCTTGGTGTCACGCGCCATCACTTCGAACTCGTCGATGTGGATGGAGGTGAACACGTCGTCAGAGACGATGCGCTCGGACAGCAGGATCGAGTCCTCGTAGTTGTAGCCGTTCCAGGGCATGAACGCGACGAGCACGTTGCGGCCGAGCGCCAGATCTCCGAGATCCGTGGACGGACCATCAGCGATGATGTCGCCCTTGTTGAGAACGTCGCCCACGGTGACCAGCGGACGCTGGTTGATGCAGGTGTTCTGGTTCGAGCGCTGGAACTTCTGCAGCCGGTAGATGTCGACACCCGTCCGCGAAGCTTCAAGGTCTTCGGTCGCACGGATAACGATACGGGTTGCATCGACCTGGTCGACGATACCGCCGCGGCGCGCCGCGATGGCAGCACCGGAGTCACGGGCCACGATCGGCTCCATGCCGGTGCCCACGAACGGAGCCTCGGCGCGGACCAGCGGAACCGCCTGACGCTGCATGTTCGATCCCATCAACGCGCGGTTGGCGTCGTCGTTCTCAAGGAACGGGATCAGGGCCGCAGCCACAGAGACGAGCTGACGTGGCGAGACGTCCATCAGGTCGATGTTGTCACGCGGGGTCATCATCACGTCGCCGGAATGGCGGCAGACGACGAATTCGTCAACGAGTTCACCGTCTTCGCTGAGCTCGGCATTGGCCTGCGCGACGAAGTACTTGGCTTCTTCCATGGCCGAAAGATAGATCACTTCCTTGGTGACCTTGCCGTCAACGATCTTGCGGTACGGGCTTTCGATGAAGCCGTACTTGTTGACCCGGGCGAAGGTAGCCAGCGAGTTGATCAGTCCGATGTTCGGGCCTTCCGGCGTTTCAATCGGGCAGATACGGCCGTAGTGCGTAGGGTGAACGTCGCGGACTTCAAAGCCGGCGCGCTCACGGGTAAGACCGCCCGGTCCAAGCGCCGAGAGACGACGCTTGTGGGTGATCTCGGAGAGCGGGTTGACCTGGTCCATGAACTGCGACAGCTGCGAGGAGCCGAAGAATTCGCGCACTGCGGCGGCTGCCGGCTTGGCGTTGATCAGATCCTGCGGCATCACGGTGTCGATCTCGATCGACGACATGCGTTCCTTGATGGCGCGCTCCATGCGCAGCAGACCCAGACGGTACTGGTTCTCCATCAATTCACCGACGGAACGCACACGGCGGTTGCCGAGGTTGTCGATGTCATCGATTTCGCCCTTGCCGTCACGCAACGCCACC
This sequence comes from Hoeflea sp., assembly GCF_002733955.1. GTDB lineage: Bacteria > Pseudomonadota > Alphaproteobacteria > Rhizobiales > Rhizobiaceae > Hoeflea. The sequence continues at coordinate 57,380 of NZ_NVXQ01000011.1, forward strand.
AGCGTTCCGACCACGGCAATGATGTCTTCCTTGCGCAGCACGCGCACGGTGTCTTCGGCATCGAGGTCGAGACGCATGTTCATCTTGACGCGGCCAACGGCCGACAGGTCGTAGCGTTCGGAATCGAAGAACAGCGAGTTGAACATGGCTTCTGCCGACTCGATGGTCGGCGGCTCACCGGGACGCATGACGCGGTAGATGTCGAACAGCGCTTCCTGGCGCGACGAATTCTTGTCGGCGGCAAGGGTGTTGCGGATATAGGCACCGACATTGATGTGATCGATGTCGAGGATCTTGAGTTCGTCGTAGCCGGCCTCGATCAGATCGATCAGATTGCCCTTGCGTTCGCCGCTCTTGGCGTCGACTGCGAATTCAAGCTCATCGCCGGCTTCAAGGTAGACTTCACCGGTTTCCGGATTGACCACGTCTTCAGCCAGATAGGAACCAATCAGGTCCTCATCGGTGGCCTTGATGAACTTGAGGCCCTTCTCGGTCAGCTGCTTGAGCAGACGCGGGGTCAGTTTCTTGCCGGCTTCGACAACAACTTCACCGGAATCGGCGTCAACCAGATCAGCCATGGCCTTCTGGCCCTTGAGCGTCTCAGGCTGGAACGGAATCCGCCAGCCTTCGCCGTCACGGCTGTAGACCGAGTGGGTGTAGAAGGTCGACAGGATTTCCTCGGCATCCATGCCGAGCGCCATCAGCAGCGAGGTTGCCGGAATCTTGCGGCGACGGTCGATACGGGCGTGGACGATGTCCTTGGCGTCAAATTCGATGTCGAGCCAGGAGCCGCGGTAAGGAATGACGCGGGCTGCGAACAGCAACTTGCCCGAGGAGTGGCTCTTGCCCTTGTCGTGGTCGAAGAACACGCCCGGCGACCGGTGCATCTGCGAGACGATGACGCGCTCGGTTCCGTTGACGATGAACGTACCGTTGTCGGTCATGAGCGGCATGTCGCCCATGTAGACGTTCTGTTCCTTGATGTCCTTGATCGACTTAGCGCCAGTATCTTCATCAATATCGAACACGATCAGGCGCAACGTCACCTTGAGCGGCGCTGCGTAGGTCAGATCGCGCTGGCGGCATTCCTCGGTGTCGAACTTCGGCGGTTCGAATTCATAGGACACGAATTCCAGCATCGCACTGCCGGAGAAGTCGGAAATCGGGAAAACCGATTTGAAAACCGACTGCAATCCTTCGTCCAGACGGCCACCAGAGGGCTCGTCAACCATCAGGAACTGGTCGTAAGATGCCTTCTGAACCTCGATGAGGTTCGGCATTTCCGCCACTTCCGGGATTTTTCCGTAAACTTTGCGTACGCGCCTGCGACCGTTGAAGGAAAGGGTCTGAGCCATCGTCGCTCCTTGTCAATTTGCATCCGGGCCTGCAACAGACGATCGCCGCTGGCCAAGCGACTCCGTCATATAAATGAATTCAATCAATCTCGTCTCAAATCCCAAACGGCGCGGCCGGAGTGCCTTGCGGTCTGGGTCGAGACCATCCTTTTGAAGAACCCATTACCCAAAAGCCGTTTTCCAGGCTTTTGGGTAATCTGTTCGTCAGCAAATACATCCGGGGGGCGAGACGTGCCCACCCCCCGGATGCGGGTAGCGTCTTACTTGACGTTGACCTTGGCGCCAGCGTCTTCAAGCTTCTTCTTGATGTCGTCAGCTTCGCCCTTGGAGATGCCTTCCTTGACAGCCTTAGGAGCAGCTTCGACCAGGTCCTTGGCTTCCTTGAGGCCGAGACCGGTGATGCCGCGGACTTCCTTGATGACGTTGATCTTGTTGGCGCCGGCTTCGGCGAGGACCACGTCGAATTCAGTCTGCTCTTCAGCGGCTTCAGCAGGAGCACCGGCAGCGCCAGCGGCAGCAACGGCCACAGGAGCGGCAGCGGAAACGCCCCACTTTTCTTCAAGCATCTTGGACAGCTCAGCAGCTTCCAGGACGGTCAGGTTGGAAAGGTCTTCCACGATTTTGGCGAGATCAGCCATTTTCTTACTTCCTTGTATTCGGTTCGAACCGGTTTTGAACTATTTTCACAGCGAAGTTCCGCCTTATGCGGCTTCGTCCTTCCGGGCGTGCGCGCCGATGACGCGTGCCACCGCACCAGCTGGTGCGTTGACGATCTGGGCGATGCGCGTTGCTGGCGTCTGAATCATGCCAACAATCTTTGCGCGGAGCTCGTCGATGGACGGCATCGTGGCAAGCGCCTTGACCCCATCTGCGTCGAGTGTAGTCGCCCCCATCGCGCCACCAAGGATGACCAGCTTGTCGCTGACCTTGGTAAACTCGACGGCGATCTTCGGAGCGGTCACCGGATCATCGCAATAAGCGATGAGCGTCTGACCCGTGAAGAGATCTGCGACCCCTTCCGACTCCGTGCCCTGAAGAGCGATCTTGGCAAGGCGGTTCTTCGCGACCTTGACGGTGCCTCCGGCTGTGCGCATGCGCGACCGAAGGTCGTTCATTTGCGCAACCGTAAGACCGGCGTAGTGGGCCACGACAACCGAGCCGGCGTTTGTGAAAACACCGTTCAGTTCAGTGACGAATTCGCGTTTTTCCGCTCTATCCACTGCGTTTCTCCAGTTGACAGATGATGCGTGCACCATCTGCCGGGTTTGCCTTTGCCGCCAGGGATTCTTGTCGAACCCACAAGCGACGCTTGAGGATCCTGTCCCCTTACGCCGGAACCGACGAGCGGTAGCGGCACAAGGCAAGCGAGGTTCGAACCGTTGGAGCATTCACTCCTGAAAACGGATCTTACCCGTCTCATGCAGGCCGGTAAATTAAGGTGAACCGGTTACGGCGCACCACCTGCAATCTCGGACAGGGAGCCCGGGAAGTTTCCCGGACCTTTCCGGCCCGAAGGCCGAAAACTGAGGAAAACCGGTCTTTTAACCGGTTTTCCTAATATTTACAAATCAGGCGACGCTGAGCGTCGACGGATCGATCTTGAGGCCAGGGCCCATGGTCGAGGAAATCGCCACGCGCTTGACATAGTTGCCCTTGGCGCCGGCCGGCTTGGCCTTGACCACGGCATCAGCGAAAGCGCGGATGTTTTCTTCGATCTGTTCAGGACCGAAAGACGCCTTGCCGATACCGGCATGCACGATACCGGCCTTTTCGACGCGGAACTCGACTGCGCCGCCCTTGGAAGCGTTGACCGCACCGGTCACATCCATGGTCACGGTGCCGACCTTCGGGTTCGGCATCATGCCGCGCGGGCCGAGAACCTTGCCGAGACGGCCGACGAGCGGCATCATGTCCGGGGTCGCAATGCAACGATCGAAATCGATGTTGCCGGCCTGGACGGTTTCGACGAGCTCTTCCGCACCGACGACGTCTGCGCCTGCTGCACGAGCCTCGTCAGCCTTGTCGCCACGGGCGAACACGGCGACGCGGACGGTACGGCCAGTGCCGTTCGGGAGGTTGACCACGCCGCGGACCATCTGGTCGGCATGACGGGGATCGACGCCCAGGTTCATCGAGACTTCAATGGTCTCGTCGAACTTGGCAACAGCGCGTTCCTTGATCATCGAAACGGCTTCGCCGAGCGGGTAGTACTTGTCGCGATCAACACCTTCGTTGATCTTCTGCATACGCTTTGCAATCTTGGCCATGGTCTTATCCCGTCACTTCCAGGCCCATGGAGCGGGCGGAGCCCTCGACCATAGCCATCGCGCCTTCGATGTCGGCGGCGTTGAGATCCTTCATCTTTGCTTCGGCGATCGTGCGGACCTGGTCACGCGTGATCGAGCCTGCAACTTCCTTGCCCGGGGTCTTGGAGCCGGACTTGAGCTTGGCTTCCTTCTTGAGGAAGTAGCTCACAGGAGGTTTCTTCATCGTGAAATTGAAGGACTTGTCCTGGTAGTAGGTGATGACGACCGGAATCGGCATACCCTTTTCCATTTCCTGGGTGGCGGCATTGAATCCCTTACAGAATTCCATGATGTTGATGCCGCGCTGACCAAGTGCCGGACCAATCGGGGGCGACGGAGTCGCCGAACCGGCCGGAACCTGCAGCTTGAGTTGACCTGCAACTTTCTTAGCCATTGTTTCTCTGCCTCTTGTTGCGGGACGCCTGAAGCATCCCCTTGTGCCGGAAGACCGGCGGCTGCGGTTGCGTGGTTCGGTTCACGAGGCCGGCTACAGCCCCCTCTCCTCCCACGCGGATGCATTTGCGGCGATGCCGGAAATGCGAAATCCCGCCTGCACCTTCTTCACGAAAACGCAGGCCGGGAAATTTCTGATCAGACCTTCTCGACCTGACCGTATTCGAGTTCGACCGGGGTCGCCCGGCCGAAAATGGAAACTTCGACCTTGAGCCGCGAGCGCTCTTCGTCGACTTCCTGCACGGTTCCGTTGAACGATGCGAAGGGACCGTCGGATACGCGGACCTGCTCGCCGATCTCGAAAGCGATCGAGGGCTTGGGCCGCTCAACGCCTTCCTGGACCTGGGTCAGGATGCGCTCGGCTTCGGAATCCGGGATCGGAACGGGCTTGGAATCGCTGCCCAGAAAGCCGGTCACCTTCGGCGTGTTCTTGATCAGGTGGAATGCCTCGTCGGTCAAATCGGCGCGAACCATGACGTAACCGGGGAAGAACTTGCGTTCGGCATCCACCTTGCGGCCACGGCGCAGCTCAACGACCTTTTCCACGGGCACGAGAATCTTTTCGAACAGATGGCTCAAGCCTTTCTGGCGAGCCTGTTCCTCGATCGATTCCGCGACCTTCTTTTCGAAATTCGAATAGGCGTGGACGATATACCAGCGTGCAGTCATGTTTTCCCCTGCCTCAAGCGCCAACGTTCAGGATGAGCCCGATCGCCCAACCCAAAGCCTGATCGGCCGTAAAAAAGAAAATGGACGCAAGCAGCACCATAACGAGAACCATGATCGTCGAGATCGAGGTTTCACGGCGTGAAGGCCATTTCACTTTTGCAGTTTCGGACCGAACCTGCTGGAGGAATGTAAACGGATTTGTTTTGGATGCCATTGTCTGTCCACGCTTATACGGCGCGTAAAGCCGGTCTCCCAGCTCCACGCACCGCGTGTCTGTTAACGTCTACATAAAGCCCGATTCTTGAAATCACAAGAGGGCATCGGGCTTTTTTCGAATATGGCAACAAGACTGGCCCGGAGTTTGCTAGCAGAATCGGATATTCCACCACTATCTCCGCACAGGTCTGAAAGCGCCAAAACCGGAACTCCGGACTGGCAGGGGCAGCAGGACTCGAACCTGCGACCTACGGTTTTGGAGACCGTCGCTCTACCAACTGAGCTATACCCCTAGTCCGGTGGCGGATCTGATAGCGTCAAAAGCACCGTCAATGCAAGGGCGAAGTGACAGCAATCTTGGCTGGGTGGTGTTTTTCTCCACAGTGCCGGAGCAAAGCGCACAGCAGTGCGGTTGAACGACACACTCTCGCCCCCGAATCCGGCCAATCCAGCCTTTCCGCTGCCAATCAATTTTGCGGTCACACTGCCAGTTCACACCAGCCGGAGAGCGCCCGGCCCGCGCGTCCGGAACCAGGCCTCAGGCTACGCGTTCAAGCGCCTCGATATCAGCGCCCGTGATGGCTTCGACATGCCGCCCGATGCGGTCGATGTCCCAGTCCCACCAGCTCAGCGCCAGCAGCCGCCGAACGACATCACGGTCAAAGCGATGACGGATCACCCGGCCCGGATTGCCGCCGACGACCGCATAATCCGGTACGTCCTGTGTCACCACGCTGCGCGCAGCGATGATCGCGCCATTGCCGATCCGCACGCCGGGCATCACCACCGATTCGAAACCGAGCCAGACATCATTGCCGATCACGGTATCACGCCGGTTATCGATGGATGACGCATAGCCGCCGATCAGCTCCGGATTGAAGACCGCGAACGGGTAGGTCGAAAAGCCATCCATGGCGTGATTGGCCGAGCTGGTGATGATGCGGACGCCATGGGCGATCTGACAGAACTTGCCGACGGTGAGCTGCTCGGGAGCGCCGGGATAGAGATAAGGCGCCAGTGCGCCAGCGTAATCCGCCGGCGTTTCAAAGCCGGAATAATAGCTGTAATCGCCGATCGTGATGTTGGGATGGTCGATCACCTGATTGAGATGGACGGTGCCATGATGGGGATTGCCGTCGGGCAGGATGATGGGATGACGCAAGCTGGCGTCGAGGAAAGGACGAGGCCATGGATCTGCTCTTTCGATCTGAATTTCTACGGTGCGGTCTTTCAGTCGAGCTTCTTGTTCACCGTCGCCTCCATGCCAATTCGATCCGGACCGGCAGCGCGCTTCGCACCCATCCTTCCCTGACCCTAGCCAGCGCTTGCAGAATGATCAATCAGCTTGATCCGAAGGCTTGCCCAGGACGCATTCCCTGTTAAGCCCGGTGCCCGGCGCATTCTCGAAACGACATCTCAGGGTTGGCGGGTTGCCGCACTTTGCCTCAAGCGTCCTGTAGCCGACGCATTGTCCCGTCGCTTTGCTCCGGTATCCCGGACCGCCCCTGCAACCGCAGCCCTTGCACGGCGGAAGTTCCACGCATTGCGCGACTGCGGGCTGCATGGTCCAGTGCCCCGACACACAGACCGCTGCCAACAGGATCATCACGCCTGCAAACCGCCTGCCCCCGTTCATTTACCCCCCACCGGCTTCGTTGTGAGCGGCAGCGGTATTTTGCCGGCCCTGCCCCTCCTCCCTGCCGTCTTGAATAGCGTAGCCGAGGCTTTTGCAGTCTGCCAGTTTGCAAGCAGATACCGCGTAGACTCATCGAGACGCACATAATGGGAAGATGTCGTTTTATCGGCGATCAGATCGGTCTCGGACACGCCCTCACTCAAACGAGAAAGCCCCGCCTTTGCCGGCAGGGCTTGATCACAACCGGACGGCTTGGTCACTCGATGATCGAGGCGACGATGCCGGCGCCGCCAAAACAAAACGCGCCTTGCGGCGCGTTTTGCTTTGTCTATTTGTGCCATCGGCAGGCTTGCGCCATCGCCGAGGCGATCATCGATTACTCGATGATCGAGGCGACGATGCCGGCGCCGACGGTGCGGCCGCCTTCGCGGATGGCGAAGCGCAGCTTTTCTTCCATCGCGATCGGCACGATCAG
>NZ_NVXQ01000007.1 GCF_002733955.1 Hoeflea sp.
TGGCAGGCGAAGGCGTGCTTGATGTCGCAAGCCTTGGATCGATGATGGAATGGGCCCACGGCGGACGGCTCGGCAACTGGCTGACGGTCAATGGTCAAARCCGYCCGGTGACCRGTCTTGTCCGGGGCCARACCTATCGCCTCCGGCTCATCAATGCGGCCAATGCGCGTGTCYTYGAAATAGATCCAAACCGTTTCGGCGCAWYGMTCCTSGGSTWTGATGGCCAATCATTCGCCGAACCGGCCAGGCTTGACTACGCRCCWCTCATGCTGGGGCCTGCCCAGCGCGTGGATCTGATGGTCGTGGCCGAAAGCGATTTCATCATTGAGGARGTYTCGGGGGACACGCCKTACCCTRTYGCKGGWTTYTCGGTCAGSGAWGCSGAGACCACGGAAGCGCCGGGATCCGSGATCAAGCTGCAMCCMAATGTTTTGCCCGAACCKGACCTYGCCAAGGCCCGGCGCATCCGCCTGGAAATGACMGGCGGTGCRATGGGGGGCATGATTGACATCATCTACAAGGGTAGGAAGCTTCAGGGCGATGATTTCCGCACCGCAAGACAGGCCTGGGCTTTCAACGGCGTGGCCAATCTGGCCGAGGAACCCTTTTTCGCGGCCCAGCAGGGCGAAACCATTGTCATTGAAACCGTAAACCGGACGGCCTGGGTTCATGCCATGCATGTCCATGGTCATCATTTCCAGATCCTCAACAGATCCGGATCTGTTGTTGATGAGGCAAAGCCATGGCGAGATACGTTTCTGATCGGGCCGGACCAGACGACCGAGATCGCTTTCGTGGCCGACAATCCCGGCAAGTGGCTGTTGCATTGCCATATGCTTGAACATGCGGCAGCCGGCATGAATACCTGGTTTGAGGTTGGTTGATCCTGTTTCGCTTGCAACGGAAGTTAGCGTGACCAGCGTCTCTGCGAGAACCTGTACTCATCACGGGGCGTGCTGACGCTGGGCTGTTGCGCCGCGGTCAGCTCGCCAGGATCTCTGAGTAGAGCAGGGTCTGGTTGACGTGTTCGCGCATCATGGTTTCGGCGCGTTGGGCGTCGCGCTTGATGATGGCGTCGAGGATCAGCCGGTGCTGGAGGTTTCCCAATCGCAGCCGCATGATCTCCTTTTGCTGGCGCTCATTGTTGTAGATGACGGTGCCGAGCTTGAGCATCGGCAGTTTTTCGAGCCGGGTGAACACGAACCGGACATAGGTGTTGCCGCAATTATCCATGATGACTTCGTGAAAGCGGGTGTTCATCTCCTGGTACTCGGCGATCCTTTCCTCGGCGGGGCGGTCGCTGTCGAGGATCGTGTCAATTGCATCGACGTACCCGGTGAGTTGGGCGATCACCTCGTCGCTGGCGCCGCGCTTTGCCATCACGCGTGCGCCAAGGCCCTCGAGCACGCCACGGACCTCGAAGCCGTCGGCGATGTCCTCCATCTGAATGGCCTGGACGGTGAATCCGCGGCCGCTGCGCTTCTTGATCAGACCCTCGACTTCCAGCGTCTTGAGCGCCAGCCGTGCAGGTGTGCGGGAGACATTGAGCATGGCTGCGACCTGGACTTCGCTGATCTTGTCGCCGGCCTTGAGCTTGTTGTCGATGATCATGCGGTGAAGCACCGCCAGTACCCGCTGATCAGATGTCTCCGTCACGCCTGGCTCATTCCCATCCACATGTGTCTCCTCTTTCCGATCCCGATGAAGTGATGCATTTTTCGCGGCGCATTGCTAGTGGCGGGCCACAGCCGGCTGTTTGTGTATCCATAGATAGGCAAGTGGCGTTGTGCTGGAGGAAATGCCGAAAAGCGCCAGCAATTATGTATCCAGAATGGCTTGACCAATTGAATCGCCGGTGCAACTGTCCGGGCATGCGGAAGGGGGGAGACATTTCGGCATATGAGAGATTCGAGCAAGCTCGGTGCAGGCCAAGTTCTGGCCGAAGCGATTTGCCCGTTTGCCGGCGTGGCCGGCAGCCTCGGACTGGCGTTCATCGCAGTACGGGACGACGATAACAAGGATGCGGTCGCCAAAGGCGCGACGCCGTTCGCCGGCGGCGAAAGCGACAGCGCGATTTATCAGCCGACGGTTTTGACAAATGCGACCCAGGAGATGCGGATCTTCAAGGCGGAACCGTTTGGCCCGGTGAAAGCCATCTCTCGCTTCGGTACAGAGGACGAAGCGTTGGCGAGGGCGAACAACACCGAGCGCGAGGCGCAGATGCCATTCGGTGGCCTCAGCGGCTATGGTCGTTTTGGCGGCAGGGCGGCGATCTGCGAGCTTACCGATTTGTGCTGGATCACGATCGAAGGTCCGAACCAGCACTACCCGATCTGATCGCGTTTCAGGAGTAGGACATGAGCCAGGACGACAGTCGCATCACGGCAGGCGGCGCCATTTTCACGAAGCTGAAGGCGCTGGGTGTGGATTATGTCTTCGCCAATTCCGGAACCGATTTTCCGCCGATTGTCGAAGGCCTGGTCGAGGCAGCGCAGAAGAACATCGAACTGCCCACGCCTATCGTCATTCCGCATGAACATGCGGCAATGGGGATGGCGATGGGGTATTACGAGATCTCCGGGCGTTGCCAGGCGGTGATGCTGCACACCAATGTCGGCCTTTCCAACGGAGCGACCGGCGCCATCAACGCGGCATGTGAACACGTGCCTGTGCTGATGATGTCCGGGCGCACGCCGGTGACCGAGGAGACTCGCTTCGGGGCACGGACCGTTCCGATCGGCTGGGGCCAGGAAATGCGCGACCAGACCGCGCTGGTGCGCGAGGCGAGCAAATGGGACTATGAGCTGAAGTTCCCCGAACAGATCTCGGGCGTGCTCGACCGGGCCTATGCGATTGCCAATTCGACACCGAAGGGCCCTGTCTATCTCTCGCTGCCGCGGGAGACGCTGTGCGAGGAAATTCCACGGGCGGGCACCAGTGACCCGAGCTCGATGCAGCCGGCGGGTATCGGCATCCTGGAAAAGGATATCCGGGCTGCCGCATCTGCGCTCGCTACAGCGAAACGCCCGCTGGTGATTGCCCAGCGCGGTGCCGGGGATGAAAGAAGCTATGCGCTGTTTGGCCAATGGGCCGAGGAATGGGGCATTCCGGTGTGTTCCTGGTGGGCGACGCATCTGGCGATCGATACGGATCATCCGTGTCATGTCGGAGAAAGCCCGAGTCCGTGGCTGGAAGAGGCCGACGTGGTGCTGGTGCTTGATTGTCTGGCGCCGTGGTGGCCCGACAAGCACAAGCTGCCGGATGATGCCTTTGTCATCAATATGGGCCCCGATCCGCTGTTCAGCCGGTTCCCGATCCGCAATTTCCGCTCCAACCTGTCGATCGCCGGTGAGAGTTCGGACACGATTCCGGCGCTTGTGGCGGCGATGGCGGCGATTGGCGGAGATGAAGAGATGATTGCCGCGCGGCGGGCGCGGGTGGCGGAAAAATCCCAGGCCAACCGCGACAGGCTGGCGTCTGAAGCCGAGGCCTCGACCGCCAAGGGGATCACCAAGCAATGGGTCAGTGCCTGTCTCGGTGAAGAGCTGAAGGGCATGAAATCCACGGTCTATTCGGAGCTCGGGGTCAAGCTCGGCACACTTGAGCGCAAGGGCCACAATGCGTGGTTTCAGGAACCGCATTCGGGCGGTCTGGGATGGAGCTTTCCGGCGGCACTCGGCGGTCAGCTGGCGGATCGTGACCGGGTGATGGTGGCGACGATGGGGGACGGGTCCTACATCTTCTCCAATCCGACTGCCTGCCACCAGATTGCCGAGGCGCTGGGACTGCCGGTGCTGATCATCGTGCTCAACAACCGGGAATGGGGCGCGGTGCGCCAGTCGGTGGTGGGGACCTATCCCAATGGTTACGCAGCGCAGGCCAACGAGGTGCCGCTGACATCGCTCGACCCGACGCCGGATTTCGTGCGGGTGGCGGAGGCAAGCCGCGCCTGGGCGCGAAAGGTCGACCGGCCGGAGGATGTGCCGGGCGCCATCGCGGCGGCACTTGAGGTGATTTCGGATCGCAAACAGCACGCGCTCCTGGAAATCAGCATCCTGAAGGATTGAACCCGTGGCAGACCTGAGCGCGACCTATCCGGCAGTCTCCGATTTGCGCCGGAAGGCACGCCGGCGTATCCCGCATTTCGCCTATGAATTCATGGATGCGGGAACCGGTCAGGATCACACATTCGCGCGCAACATCGCTGATCTGGAACGGGTGCAGCTGTCGCCGCGGGCGTTGCGAGGTCCGGTGGCGCGAGATCTGTCGACAGTGTTTCTGGGGCAGCGTTACGATGCGCCATTCGGCATGGCGCCGGCGGGCGGGACCGGCATGATCTGGCCTGGCGGCGAGTGCATTCTGGCCGAGGTCGCGGCAACGTCAGGCGTGCCTTACACACTGGCCAGTGTTGCCACGCAGACGCCTGAAGTCATCGGGCCGATTGCGGACGGACGGGGCTGGTTCCAGTTCTACCCGATGGCCGACAAGGAGATCCAGAAAGCCGTGCTGCGCCGTGCGCAGGAGGCGGGCTTTGAAAACCTTGTGGTGACGGTTGATGTTCCGAAGATGTCGCGGCGCGAGCGGCAGATGCGGGCCGGGTTCCAGATGCCGCCGCGGCTGACCCCGCGGATGGTGCTGCAGGCGCTGGCGAACCCGGGATGGACACGGGCGATGCTTCAGACCGGGCGCCCGGAACTTGCGACGCTGACGCCCTATTTTGCGCATGTCCCAGCTGCAGACAGGATGGCTGAAATCGGCAGGCAATTGCATCCCGAACCAGGCTGGGACGAAGTCGAGCGGATCCGAAAGGTCTGGCGCGGAAAGATCATCCTGAAAGGTATCATGCACCGTGACGATGCGGTGATGGCGCTGGACAAGGGCGCTGACGCGATCTGGGTGTCCAACCATGGCGGGCGGCAGCTCGACGCAGCGCCGTCGGCGATATCGGTGTTGCCAGGTATCCGAGCCGCCGTGGGCAATGACGCGGCGATCATTTTCGACAGCGGTGTCCGGTCCGGCCTCGATATTGCCCGCGCAATAGCCAGCGGGGCGGATTTTGTCATGCTCGGGCGGCCGTTTCTCTACGCGCTGGCCGCAGGTGGCAAGGACACCGTGCAGCTGTGCGTGCGCATTCTCAGCGATGAACTTGAAAACGTCATGGCGCAGGTCGGGGCACAATACCCGGCAGACTTGCCGCTGGCGCTGGTCAGGACCTGAACGGACAGGTTATGAGTTTGCAGGCAATCAGGTTCAAAGGGGGCACTGCATGAAGATCGCTATCTTGGGCGCCGGGGCACTGGGGTCGGTGATTGGCGGGTTGATGGCCGAGCAGGGCATCGATGTGTGCCTGCTTGATGTGAACCATGCCCATATTGATGCGATCAACACGTCGGGCCTGCAGCTCGACAGCCCGGAAGGGAGCCGGCGGATCGCGATTTCCGCCATGCGGCCGGAGCAATATCCCGGCGATGTCGAACTGATCATCCTGCTGACCAAGATCTTTCACACCGAGGCGGCCCTGGCTGCGGTGCAGCCGGTCATAGACGCTGGCGCGCGGGTGCTCACCATCCAGAACGGCCTGGGCAATGCCGAGCGGGTGGCGCGGCGGGTTCCCGAGGCGCAGATCCTGATGGGATCAACGATGATCCCGGGCGGCTATCTCGGGCCGGGCCATGTCTCGTCGGCGGCGCAAAGCTGGACCGTGTTCAAGCCGATACTGGATGCCGAGATTGCCGAGGCCGAAGCCATCGCAAAAGTGCTGGCGCCGGTAGGATTCAGGTATTCGGCCGATGCCGAGGCGCAGATCTGGCAGAAGGCGGCGTTCAACTGCGCCATGAATGCGACCTGTGGACTGATTGGCGCGCGGGTTGCTGCGATATCAGCCGACCCTCAGGGGAAGGGGCTGGTGCGGGCGATCGCGGATGAGGTCATTGCCGTGGCGCAGGCCAAGGGAGTGGCGGTCGAGCGGGACGCGGTCTATCAGCATCTGGATGTCGCCTTGGCCGAACACACCGCGCACAAGCCATCGATGCTGCAGGATCTGGAAGCGGGCCGCGAAACGGAAATCGAGGCACTGTGCGGCGAGGTCGCCCGGCAGGCGGCTGCGCTGAAGCTACACGCGCCGCTGAACACGGCACTGGCTACGTTGATCGGCATGAAATCACGCGCCGCTTCTGCCTGACATAAAATATATTCTTTCAAAGCCTTATGCGCTGTGCGTCTTCTCGATGCGCGGTTGTTATGGCGTGTGATTACGGCAACGCGTCGGCCCCCATCCACGCGAAGATCCGAGGCCATGCGTGGTTGACCCAGAATGGATGTTTACAAAAATAATATAGTATGATTTTTTAGAAATCGGGCAGGAGCCCTGATTTTGGGAGGAAAATATGATTTCGAAGAAAGCTCTAGTTGGGGCGGGTCTACTCGCGTCCATGCTTATGATGTCGTCGAGCGCTCTGGCGCAGACCGTCGGTTTTTCGCAGATCGGATCGGAGTCCGGTTGGCGGGCGGCCGAGACCACGCTGACGCTGCAGCAGGCCAAGGAGCGCGGCATTGATCTGAAATTTGCCGATGCGCAGCAGAAGCAGGAAAACCAGATCAAGGCGCTGCGGTCGTTCATCGCCCAGGGCGTTGACGCGATCCTGATCGCCCCGGTGGTCGCCACCGGCTGGGATTCGGTGCTGGAGGAAGCCAAGGAAGCCGAAATTCCGGTGATCCTGCTCGACCGCATGGTGGATTCATCCGATGATCTCTACCTGACAGCTGTCGGGTCCGATCTTGTGCATGAGGGCAGTGTTGCCGGCCAATGGCTGGTCGACGAACTTGGCGGCAAGGATTGCAACGTGGTCGAGCTGCAGGGCACGACCGGTTCATCGCCGGCAATCGACCGCAAGAACGGCTTCGAGCAGGCGATCGAGGGACATGCGAACATCAAGCTGATCCGCAGCCAGACCGGTGACTTCACCCGCACCAAGGGCAAGGAAGTGATGGAAAGCTTCCTCAAGGCCGAGGACGGCGGCAAGAACATCTGTGCGCTCTACGCCCATAATGACGACATGGCCGTCGGTGCGATCCAGGCGATCAAGGAAGCCGGACTGAAGCCGGGTGAAGACATCCTGGTGGTCTCGATCGATGCCGTGCCGGATATCTTTCAGGCGATGGCAGCGGGCGAAGCCAATGCAACGGTTGAGCTGACCCCGAACATGGCCGGTCCGGCATTCGACGCGCTGGCCGCCTATATGAAGGACGGCACCATGCCGCCGAAATTCATACAGACGGAGTCCAAGCTCTACACCCAGGCCGATGATCCGCAGGCCGTGTATGAGCAGAAGAAAGATCTCGGCTACTGAGATCGATCAGTCAAAGGTGGCCGGGGCCCGTCTCCGGCCGCCTTTTTGGCTTTGGACCCGCCGTGGCATAGTCTGCACACGGGGATGAGACATTATTCAAATCGGGAGGCCCGGATGCCGCAGAGCGATGCCAGCCAGCCGCTTCTTCGCGCGCGAGGTGTGCGCAAGATCTTTCCGGGCACCATTGCCCTCGACGGGGTCGATTTTTCGCTTCAGGCCGGTGAAGTGCATGCGCTTCTCGGTGAGAATGGCGCTGGAAAATCAACGCTGATCAAATGCCTGACCGGGGCCTATCGGCGCGACGACGGCGACATTCTGCTTGAGGGCGCGAGCATCGATCCGAAGGGAACGCTTGATGCTCAGGCTTATGGCATCGGCACGGTCTACCAGGAAGTCAATCTGCTGCCCAATCTGAGCGTGGCCGAAAACCTGTCGCTGGGGCATCAGCCCACGCGGTTCGGGATGATTTCAGGACGCCGCATGAATGCCGACGCGCGCGAGGTGCTGGCGCAATATGGTCTCGACATCGACGTGACGCGCAATCTCGACAGCTATTCGGTGGCGGTGCAGCAGGTGATTGCGATTGCCCGCGCCGTGACGCTGTCGGGCAAGGTGCTTATTCTCGATGAACCCACGGCAAGCCTCGATTCTCATGAAGTAAAGATGCTGTTCGATGTGGTTCGCTCGCTCAAACAGCGCGGGCTGGGCATCGTGTTCATTTCGCATTTCCTCGACCAGATCTTCGAGATCTCCGACCGTCTGACCGTGTTGCGCAACGGGCAGCTGGTGGGCACCGAAGTGACGGCCGAGATAGATCGGGTCAAGCTCATCAACATGATGCTGGGGCGTGAACTGGAGCAGGAGGTGCGCTCGCATGGCAAGCACCATGCCGCTGCCGGCGAGCCACGGTTGAGCTTCACCGGCTTTGGTCGCAAGGGCAGTATCGAGCCGTTTGATCTGTCGATCCATGCAGGTGAGGTGGTTGGTGTTGCTGGGCTTCTGGGGTCAGGCCGAACCGAAACCGCGGAAGTGCTGTTCGGTGTGGCCCAGCATGACAGCGGCGAGGCCCGGCAGGACGGAACGGTCCTGTCGCTGACGAACTCACGCCAGGCGATCAGTGCCGGGTTCGGCTTCTGCCCCGAAGACCGAAAGACCGATGGCGTGATTGCCGATCTCACCGTGCGCGAGAACATCGCGCTGGCGCTGCAGGCGGGGATTGGCTGGATGCGGCGGATTCCCGACCGGGAGCAGAAGGCGATGGCGAATGACTACATCCGCAAGCTCGACATCCGCACACCGGACGCGGAGAAGCCGGTGGGGCTGCTGTCGGGCGGCAATCAGCAGAAGGTCATGCTGGCCCGCTGGCTGGTGACAAATCCGTCGTTTCTTATTCTCGACGAGCCGACACGCGGCATCGATGTCGGCGCTCATGCCGAGATCATCCGGCTGATCGAGGAGCTTTGCGCACAGGGCATGTCGCTCTTGGTGATTTCATCCGAGCTTGATGAGCTTGTCGCCTACAGTCACCGGGTCATCGTCGTGCGCGACCGGCAGCATGTGGCCGAGCTGGCTGGCTACGAGATCACTACGGACAACATGGTTCGCGCCATCGCGGCGCCGGAAAGGGAGGCCGTCCATTGACCGGGCTCAAGCTGTTCTCGCGCAGGATTCTGCCGCAACTGGTGACGCTGGCGGTGGTCGTCGGGCTGATCTCGATCATGTTTCCGGGCTTCTTCGAGATTTCCATTGCTAATGGCCGGCTTTACGGAAGCCCGATCGACATTCTCAACCGTGGCGCACCGGTTGCCCTGCTGGCAATCGGCATGACGCTGGTGATCGCCACGGGCGGGATCGATCTCTCCGTCGGGGCGGTGATGGCAATCTGCGGGGCGATGGCCGCCTGGGGCATCACCGAGGGCTATGGTCTGGGCCTGACGCTGTTGATGGCGCTGGCTGCGGGTCTTGCCTGCGGATTGTGGAACGGGCTGCTGGTGGCGGTGCTTGGCATCCAGCCGATCGTGGCGACGCTGATCCTGATGGTGGCGGGGCGCGGCATTGCGCAACTGATCACCGAAGGTGCGATCCTGACCTTCAATCATGAAGGCCTGATTTTCTTTGGCTCGGGATCGCTGTTTACAATCCCCACGCCGATCATCATCGCGATCGTGACCGGGGCGCTGGTGACACTGATTGTCCGCCGCTCGGCGCTCGGAATGCTGATCGAGGCGATCGGCATCAATCTGCGCGCCAGCACGCTTGCCGGCGTCAACACGCGGGTGCTGCTGATTGCGGTCTATATGGCGTCGGGATTGTGCGCCGCACTTGCCGGGGTCATCGCCGCGGCTGATATTCGGGGAGCGGATGCCAACAATGCCGGGCTGTGGCTCGAGCTTGATGCCATCCTCGCCGTGGTGATCGGCGGCACGTCGCTCTTGGGCGGGCGGTTCTCGCTCATTGCCTCGCTGATCGGCGCGCTGATCATTCAGGCGGTCAACACCGGCATCCTGCTGTCGGGCTTTCCGCCCGAATTCAACCTGATCATCAAGGCGGGGATCATCCTGATCATCCTTGTTCTGCAATCGCCGACGATCCGCACTATGGTGATCTTCCTGTCGCCGGCGCCGGTCAGCCAAGCGGATACCGAGAAACAGGCGGTGAACCAATGAATGCTCGTCTTCTGCCGCTGCTGGCGACGCTTGTCATCTTCCTCGTGGCCTATGCGATCTGTTACGCGCAATATCCGGCGATGCTGTCGACACGGGTGATCGGCAATCTTTTGACCGACAACGCCTTTCTCGGCATCGTTGCGGTGGGCATGACCTTCGTCATCATATCCGGCGGCATCGACCTGTCGGTCGGGTCGGTAATCGCCTTTTCCGGCGTCTTCATTGCGGTGATGCTGCGCGACACCGGCCTGCATCCGGTCGTGGTGTTCGCGTTGCTGCTGACGCTGACCACGCTGTTTGGCGCGGCGATGGGTGGCGTGATCCATTTTCTCGAGATGCCGCCCTTCATCGTCACGCTTGCGGGCATGTTCCTGGCGCGCGGCATGGCCTATGTGCTGTCGATCGATTCGGTGCCGATCACGCACGAGTTCTACGAGGTTCTGCAGCGCAGCTACTGGCTCATGCCGGGCAAGGGCAGGCTGACGCTGATCGGTGGAATGATGCTGATTGTCTTCATTGCCGGAATCATGCTGGCGCATCGCACGCGCTTCGGCACCAATGTCTACGCGGTCGGCGGCGGGGTTCAGACCGCGCGGTTGATGGGCGTTCCGGTGGGCCGGACCACAGTCGGCATCTACGCGCTGTCGGGCTTTCTCGCCGGACTGGCCGGAATCGTGTTTTCGATCTACACGTCCGCCGGCTATTCGCTGGCGACGGTGGGTGTGGAGCTCGATGCCATCGCGGCGGTGGTGATCGGCGGCACATTGCTCACCGGCGGAAGCGGATTTGTCGCAGGAACATTGATCGGTGTTCTGATAATGGGTCTTATTCAAACCTACATCATCTTCGACGGCACATTGTCGAGCTGGTGGACCAAGATCCTGATCGGAATGCTTCTGTTCGCCTTCATCGTGCTGCAGAAGGGGCTGGTCTGGACGACAGGCAAGCGACGGATGGCCGGAGGATAGACGGCCGGGGAGAGAATATTTGCTCAGTACCAGCTTTTCCGAACGCGCCAACCGCAGCCAGCACTCGTTTGTTGTCAATGAACTTGGCAAGGAGATCGTGAGCGGGCTTTATCCGAGCGGGTCGCTGCTGCCGGGGGACGCGGAGCTGGTGGAAAAATTCGATGTCTCGCGCACCGTGCTGCGCGAGGCGATGAAGACGCTGACGGCAAAGGGCATGATCGTGCCCAAGGCCAGGATCGGAACCCGGATCACCGAGCGGGCGAACTGGAACCTGTTCGATGCCGATGTGCTGGTCTGGCATATCGAGACCGGCGTTGACGTGACTTTTCTCAAGCACCTGACCGACATGCGCTTTGCGATCGAACCCTTTGCCGCGCGGCTGGCATCCCAGCGTGCCAGCAAGGACGAGATCGAGGGGCTTTACGCCCACGCCGAGGCGATGAGCAAGGCCGATTCCGACGAGAGCTTCGCGCTGGCCGATCTGAAGTTCCACCTCGCCCTGCACGCCGCATCGGGCAATCCGTTCATGCTGTCGGTCGGCAATCTGATCGAGGCAGCCCTTGTGACGAGCTTCAAGATGAGCTCGCCCTATGGCGAAACCGGAAGGCATGTCGCCACGGCCAACAAGCACAGGCTGATTGTCGAGGCGATCGAGCGCAAGGACGGTGAAGCCGCCTCGGCCGCTATGGAGCAGGTGATCACCGACGGCTTCGAGAGAATATCCAACAAGCTGCTCTGAACAGCTCGTCAGAGCTTGGGCCTTACAGTTTGATCAATGCGCCGCGTTCCGAGATTACGCGGGCAGCCAGCGTTGCGCCGGCGGCCATTGCGGCATTCTGATCTGCGGTGTCGAGATAGCTGGCAAGAAAGCCTGCATTGAAGCTGTCGCCTGCGGCCGTGGTGTCAACGACGCTATCGACCCGGGTCGGGCTGAAACGGCTGATTTTTCCATCGGCAAGGCACAGGGCTTCATCCCCGGCATTCTTGACGACGACGGTGTTGACGCCGGCGCCGGCATAACGCCGCGCGGTGTCCTCTGTCGTCTGGTCGCCAAAGAAGGTGGCTTCATCGTCAAAGGAAGGCAGCACAATGTCGCTGTGCGCTGCTGCGGTCATGATGGCGTGCCGCATCGTGTCGGGGCTGTCCCACAGGCGCGGCCGCAGATTGGGGTCGAACACCACTGTGGCGCCCTTTTCCCGTGCGGCGGTGATGGCGTCGAACAGCGTGGATCGGCCGCAAAGGGACAGAATTGCCAGCGTGATGCCGGAGAAATAGATGACGTTGGCTGAGCCGAGGGCGGGTTCCAGCCGGGCAGGGTCATTGGCGAGCCGGCGTGCGGCGGAATCCGATCGCCAATAGGCAAAGCTGCGCTCGCCGTTTTCGAGCTGGATCATGTAGAGGCCGACGGTACAGCCTTCCAGATGCTGGATAAAGCGGGTGTTGATGCCGGCAGTTTCGATAAAGCCGACCATTTGCTCGGATATCACGTCCTCGCCGACGGCCGTGAGATAGGCAATGTCCCAGTCCTGACCAAAGAGCTGGCGGGCATACCAGGCCGTGTTGAACGTATCGCCGGCATAGCCCAGGTGATAATCGCCCTGAGCTGTGGGCGCCATTTCGACCATGCATTCGCCGATCGAAAGAAATGTCTGCTTCATGTGTCAGTCTCGTTGTCGAAGTAACGGCCGTGATCGGCGCGGATCCGGACGATCTGTTCCTTGATCCGTGAAAGGTGAATCCGCATGTGGTGCATGGCGCGTTCCTCGTCTCGCGCCCGCATCGCGGCCATGACTTCAACATGGTCGTTGAAGGCGTCCTGAGAGGCAAAGGACAGCGACAGGAACCGCACGCGGTCCATGTGCGCCTTGTTTTCACGAATGATGTCCCAGGTAAAGCCGAGGCCGGCACGTTCGCAGATTTCCTTGTGAAACTGGTCGTCCAGTCCGTGAAAGCTGACCGAATCCTTGTCCTTCACTGCCTTGCGCTGCTGCTCGATGACCTCGTCCAGGGCATCGAAATCTTCCGTTGTCAGCACGCGCGAGGCGGTGCGGACGGTTTCCGCCTCAAGCGCGTTTCGTACGAACCGGGCCTGGAGAACGCCGGTGGAGGAAATCTGCGACACCAGTGTCGCGCGCTGCGGCCGGATCGACAGGAAACCGAGCTTGGACAGACGGTAAAAGGCGTCCCTGACCGGCTGCCGCGAGACGCCGAAGGCCTTAGCCACCTCGACCTCCGACATCTTGGTCCCGGGCGGCAGCTGAAGCAGCAGGATCTGGTTGTGCAAGGTGTCGAATACGGTGTCAGCCACGGAGGGACGGTTCAAAGGTTCCAGGGCCCGCAAGGGGGACGGTACGGACATGCGTTCACTCCGTTGACTTGATATGCATACTAGCATATTACATTACTAGATTGATTGAAAGGCCTCGTCCTAAGTGGGCCGTGTGGGAGGATTAGGGTGACAATGTTGATCCCTGACAGGTTGTTTCCGGTAGATCCGCAGACGCGCGGAATCGCGCGGGAACTCTATCAGACAGTTGCTGATAAGCCGATCATCTCTCCCCACGGACATACCGATCCGCGCTGGTATGCAGAAAATCAGCCGTTTTCCGATCCCGCGCAACTGTTCATCACGCCTGACCATTACGTCTTCCGCATGCTGTTCTCGCAGGGCATCAGCCTCGAGAGCCTCGGTGTGCCGCGGGTTGATGGCGGGCCGACCGAAACCGATGGCCGCAAGATCTGGCGGCTGTTTGCCGAGAACTATCATGTGTTTCGCGGGACACCCTCGCGGCTGTGGCTGGAGCATGCCTTTGAGGATGTGTTCGGCATGACCACGCCGGTGTCCGCTGCGACGGCGGACGAGACCTATGATCATATTGCCGAGTGCCTGACGAAGCCGGAATTCCTGCCGCGGGCGTTGTTCGAGCGGTTCAATATCGAGGCGATCGCCACCACCGAGAGCCCGCTCGATGACCTGCGCTGGCACCGGATGATCCGTGACAGCGGCTGGAAGGGCAAGGTCGTGACAGCCTACCGTCCGGATGCGGTCGTCGATCCGGAATTCGACGGCTTTGCCGAAAATGTCGCGCAGCTTGGCCAGTTGACCGGCGAAGATACCTCGACCTGGGAGGGCTATCTGCAAGCCCACCGCGTGCGGCGGACCTATTTCAAGGAATTCGGGGCGACCTCATCGGATCACGGCCATCCGACGGCGCGCACCGAGAACCTGTCGACCGGTGAGGCGGCTGCGCTGTTTGCCAAGGCGCTCAAGGGCGCCTGCACCGCCGACGAGGCCGATGCCTTCCGCGGGCACATGCTGACCGAAATGGCGCGCATGAGCCTTGAGGACGGGCTGGTGCTGCAGATCCATCCGGGCAGCTACCGCAATCATTCCGGCCCGATCATGTCGGCGTTCGGGCGCGACAAGGGGTTCGATATTCCGACCCGGACCGACTATGTCCGCGCGCTCAAGCCGCTCCTGGATGCGGTCGGTCTCGAGAAGGATCTCTCGATCATCGTCTTCACGCTGGACGAGACCAGCTATGCGCGTGAGCTGGCGCCGCTGGCGGGCGCCTATCCGGCGCTCAAAATCGGGCCGGCCTGGTGGTTTTACGACAGCCCCGAAGGCATGCGCCGTTTCCGCGAAATGACGACGGAAACCGCCGGCTTCTACAACACCGTGGGCTTCAACGACGACACCCGCGCTTTCTGTTCCATCCCGGCCCGGCACGACGTGGCGCGGCGGGTGGATTGTGGATTTCTCGCAACGTTGGTCGCCACCGGGCGGCTATCGGAGGGGGATGCTTATGAGGTCGCCAATGACCTTGCATATCGGCTTGCCAAGCAAGCTTATCGGCTCTGAGAGCCATTTCTGGGAGGAGAATGACCATGAAACTTATGAAAACCCTGACCGGCGCCCTGCTGGCAACCGCAGCCATGGCGATGACCGCCACAGCCTGTGAAACCACACTGAAATCATCCGACACCCATCCGGACGGCTATCCGACGGTTGAAGCCGTCAAGCACATGGGCAAGCTTCTGGAAGAGCGCACCGATGGCCGCATCTGCGTCGAGGTGTTCCATTCCGCGCAGCTCGGCCAGGAAAAGGACACGATCGAGCAGACCAAGTTTGGCGTGATCGATCTCAATCGTGTCTCGATGGGCCCGTTCAACAACCTCGTCGAGGAAACCAAGGTCGTCTCGCTGCCTTACGTCTTCAAGGGCGTTGATCACATGCACCGGGTCATGGACGGCCCGATCGGCGAGGACATCCTCAAGGCATTCGAACCGCATGGCTATGTCGGCCTGGCGTTTTACGATGGCGGCTCGCGCAGCTTCTACAACAAGGTCAAGCCGATCAAGTCGATCGAAGACCTCGAGGGCATGAAGGTCCGCGTCATGCAGTCCGACATCTTCGTCGACATGATGTCCGCGCTTGGCGCCAATGCGACGCCGTTGCCCTATGGTGAAGTCTACTCGGCGATCCAGACCGGCGTCATCGACGGCGCCGAGAACAACTGGCCGTCGTTTGAATCCTCGGGCCACTACGAGGTCGCAGGCTACTATACGCTGGACGAGCATCTGATCGTGCCGGAAGTGCTGGTCATGTCAAAGGCATCCTGGGACAAGCTTTCGGCCGAGGATCAGGCCGCTGTCCGCCAGGCGGCCAAGGACTCCGTCCCGGTCATGCGTGACATGTGGGTGGCGCGTGAAAAGGCATCCGAGGAAAAGGTGCGTGCAGCGGGTGTCGAAGTCATCAACGAGATCGACAAGGAGCCGTTCATGGCAGCAATGGACAGCGTCTACGAAAAGCACGTCACCTCCGACAAGCTGAAGGATCTGGTTGCCCGTATCCGCGCGACCGACTGATCTGATCTTGAAGACCATGGCGGATTGTCCGCCATGGTCGCTTGCTTCCGGGGGGTAAGGTGCAGGACATAATGAAATCCGTCGCGTGGGCCTTGCGCCATGTCGCGCGCCTTGCGCTCTGGCTGGCGGCCGCGGGGCTCATCCTGATGACCGTCTTCATCACGGCCCAGGTCATTGCCCGCTACATCTTCAACGATTCACTGGTCTGGAGTGAACCTGCGGCTGTCATCCTGATGGGCTGGTTCATCTTTCTGGGCGCCGCCGTGGGCATCCGGGAAGGCTATCATCTGAGCTTCGATGTCCTGCTCTATTTCCTGCCGGAGAAGGCAAAGCTCTGGCTTTACAGCATCTCCGACCTGGTGGTGGTCGGCTTCGGCACAGGGATGCTCTGGTTCGGCTCCCAGCTGGCGCTTTCGGCCTGGGACGTGAAGCTGCCTTCGCTGGGGATCTCCGGTGCCTACGACTTCCTGCCGATCGTCGGCGGTGGCGTGCTGGTCATCCTTTTCTCGCTGGAACGGCTCGCGCGCAGGGCTGCCGGAATGCCCACCGCCCGTTTCGGCGAAACCGACCCCTTGGAAGATTGAAAAATGGAAGTCTGGGTTCTCTTCGGAACATTTGTGTTCCTGCTCCTGATCGGCACGCCGGTGGCCTTCTGCCTCGGCGTGGCGTCATTTGCGACCGTCCTCTATATCGGCCTGCCGCCGGTGGTGGTGTTCCAGCAACTGAATTCCGGGGTCTCGGTGTTCGCGCTGATGGCCATCCCGTTCTTCATCTTTGCCGGGGAACTGATGGTGCGCGGGGACATTGCGCGGCGGCTTGTGGCGCTTGCCGGGGCCATGGTCGGGCACATGCGCGGCGGCCTGGGGCAGGTCAACATCACCGCTTCGGTGCTGTTTGGCGGCATCTCCGGCTCGGCCGCAGCCGATGCGACCGCGATTGGTGGCCTGATGATCCCGCAGATGCGGGAAAAGGGCTACAGCGTCGAGTATGGCGTCAACGTGACCGTGGTCTCCTCGATCATCGCACTGATGCTGCCGCCGTCACACAACATGATCATCTACTCGATTTCCGCCGGTGGCCGGCTGTCGATCGCGGATCTCTTCACAGCCGGCATCATCCCCGGCCTTCTGCTCGCGGTCTCCTTGATGATCACTGCCTGGTTTGTGGCCAGGAAGGCCGGCTATCCGACCGAGACGTTTCCCGGCTGGGCCATGCTGGGCGCGATCTTCTTCAACGCGATTCCCGGCATTCTGCTCATCGTCATCATCTTCGGCGGCGTTCGGTCCGGCATCTTCACCGCTTCCGAAAGCTCCTGCATCGCGGCGGTCTATGCGCTGCTTGTCACGACGCTCGCCTACCGCACCATGAAATGGTCCAGCTTTGTCGAGGCGACAAAGGCTGCCGTTCGCACCACCGCCATGGTGCTTCTGGTGATCGGTTGCGCGGCATCCTTCGGCTGGCTGCTCGCCTTCCTTCGTATCCCGGCCGAGCTTGTGGAGCTGATGAAGGCGGTTTCGAACAACCCGATCCTCATCCTGCTGATGATCAATCTGGTCCTGCTGATGCTCGGCACCTTCATGGACATGTCGCCGCTGATCGTGATTACCACGCCGATCTTCCTGCCGGTGGCAACGGCGTTCGGTGTCGATCCTGTGCATTTCGGCGTCATCCTGGTGCTCAATCTGGGTATCGGGCTGTGCACGCCTCCGGTCGGGACGGTTCTGTTCGTTGGCTGCGCCGTGGGCCGGATTTCGGTCTGGGACGCGATCCGGACGATCTGGCCTTTCTACGGGGCCGCGGTCTTCACGCTGCTGCTCGTCACCTACATCCCGTCGCTGTCACTCTGGCTCCCATCCCTGTTTCGTTGAGGTTCCCATGATCAAGCATTTTCCCGAAGTCCAGGCCGATCCCGGCGTCAAGCGGCAGGTCCTGAGCGACAGCCCGGAGCTGATGGTTGTGGCCTTCCGGTTTCAGGCCGAAGGCGCCGAAGGCAAGCTGCACAACCACCCGCATATCCAGTCGACATACGTCGAATCCGGACGCTTCGTGTTCTCGGTTGATGGGAAAAGTTTCGAAGTGTCGCCGGGAGACAGTTTCGTCATTCCGTCCAATGCGGTGCACGGCTGCAAGTGCCTTGAGCCGGGAACCCTGATCGACACGTTTGCGCCCCGGCGCGATGATTTTCTGACGCCCAACCCTTGAAGGGAGACTTTTCATGCTGACCGTTGAAACACGTCACGCAATTGATCCGGCCACCGCCAAAGGCCTCGACACCGCGGGACTGCGTTCGCATTTCCATGCCAGCGGGATTTTTGCCGATGGCGAAATAAGGCTCGTCTACACCCATTACGACCGGTTGATCCTGGGCGGAGCGGTGCCGGGCACGGGCAAGTTGACGCTGGACCAGGTCAAGGAATGCGGCACCGCCTCGATCCTCGACCGGCGCGAGATGGGTATCCTGAACATCGGCGACAGCGGCACGGTTTCTGCAGGCGGCACCGATTACACGGTCAACAAGGGCGACGTGCTCTATCTCGGCATGGGCTCCGGTCCGGTGACTTTCTCCGGGCCTGGCAGGTTCTACATCCTGTCGGCGCCGGCGCACCGGAGCTGCCCGAGCAAGCTGATCCGCATCGAAGACGCGCGGCGGGTGGAAATGGGCTCCGCCGAGACGTCAAATGAGCGCGTCATCCTGCAGTTCCTGCACCCGGAAGTCGCCGACAGCTGCCAGCTGTTGATGGGCTACACCCAGTTTGCTTCGGGCTCGGTGTGGAACACGATGCCCGCGCACCTGCATGACAGGCGGATGGAAGCCTATCTCTATTTCGAGCTCGGGCCGGAACAGCGGGTGTTCCACATCATGGGCCAGCCGGATGAAACCCGTCATATCGTGATGGCCAACGAGGAAGCGGTGATCTCGCCGCCCTGGTCGATCCATTGCGGCGCAGGCACCGGCGCCTATACATTCTGCTGGGCGATGGCCGGCGACAATGTGGATTTCACCGACATGGACATGGTGGCGATGGGAGATCTGCGGTGAGCCCATTTTCGCTCGCCGGCAAGACCGCGCTGGTGACCGGTGCCAATACGGGCATCGGTCAGGCGATTGCACTGGCCATGGGCCGGGCAGGGGCACGCGTCGTCTGCGCAGGGCGCCAATCCTGCGCTGAGACCGTCAGCCAGATCGCCGACGCGCGCGAACTTATCCTCGATTTTGCCGATCCGATGGCCGCGCGGGACGTTTTCGCGGAAGATGCCATCGACATTCTGGTCAACAATGCCGGCATCATCCGGCGCAATGATGCCGTCGACTTCACCGAGAGTGACTGGGACGATGTGCTGGATGTGAACCTGAAGGCAGTGTTTTTTACCTGTCAGGCTTTCGGGAAGGCGATCATGGAGCGCGGTGGGACGGGTTCCATCGTCAACATCGCTTCGCTGCTGTCGCTGCAGGGCGGGATCCGGGTTCCATCCTACACGGCGTCCAAGCACGGCGTGGCCGGCATCACCAAGCTGCTGGCAAACGAGTGGGCGGCAAAGGGCATCAACGTCAATGCCATCGCGCCGGGCTATATCGCCACCAACAACACTGCGGACCTGATCAAGGACGAGGCCCGCAACAAGGCAATCCTCG
Source organism: Hoeflea sp. (assembly GCF_002733955.1). Classification (GTDB taxonomy): domain Bacteria; phylum Pseudomonadota; class Alphaproteobacteria; order Rhizobiales; family Rhizobiaceae; genus Hoeflea. Next base: position 19,487 of record NZ_NVXQ01000007.1, read on the forward strand.
AACGGATCCCCGCCGGGCGCTGGGGCGAGCCGGAAGACATCGGCGAGACGGCGGTGTTCCTGGCCTCGCCGGCCGCAAAATACATCCATGGTGCAATCCTCAATGTCGATGGAGGCTGGCTTGCCCGCTGACGAGCAAAGGCTTGGCCGGTCCGGGGCAGCAAGGCCGGATGCCGGGATCGTGCATCTCGGTCTCGGTGCCTTTTACCGGGCCTTCGGCGCGGTGTATGTGGAAGATGCCGTCCGGATTTCCGGCGGTGACTGGGGCATCATCGGCGTCAGCCTGCAGAGCCCGGGAACGCGGGACAGGCTTGCGCCGCAGGATTTCGTCTACACGGTGGTGACGCAAAATCCCGATGGCGGCGAAACCTTCCGCAAGGTCGAGATTGTTCAGGAAGTTCTCGTCGCTCCGGAAGATCCGGAAGCCGTGCTCAGCGCCATGTCCGATCCGGCAATCCGGATCGTCACCCTGACGGTGACCGAGAAGGGCTATTGTCACGATCCAGCGACCGGGGCACTGAACTTCGATCACCCCGACATCATTCATGATCTGGAGGCGGCATTGCCGCGATCTGCCCCGGGCTTTCTGGTGCGGGCGCTTGAGCGCCGCCGGGACGCGGGGCACCCGCCTTTCACCGTGCTGACCTGTGACAATCTTCCCGAGAACGGCAAGCTGGTTCGCCGGGCGGTGCTGGATCTCGCGCGTAAATTCGATCCGGCGCTTGCCGACTGGATTGCATCGGACGGCCGGTTTCCCTCAACGATGGTCGACCGGATTACACCGGCGACGAAACCCGAAGATATCGACCGGCTGGCGCAGAAGATCGGCTACCGGGACGAAGCGCCGGTGCTGTGCGAACCGTTCCGGCAATGGGTCGTCGAGGATGATTTCGTCCCGGCCTATGGCGCGGAGGCGCGGCCGGATCTGGCTGGCGCGGGCGCCGAGATGGTTGCCGACGTCACGCCGTACGAGAACATGAAGCTGAGGATGCTCAACGGCACCCATTCCTCGCTTGCTTATCTTGGTTATCTCGCAGGCCACGAAACCATTGCCGAAACCGTGGGCGACCCGGTGTTTGCCGGCTACGTCAAGCGGCTGTGGCGGGATGAGATCATCCCCTCCTTCACGGCGCCCGAGGGTGTTGACCTCGCGGCTTATGCGGACGCGCTGTTCGAGCGCTATTCCAACCCGGTGATCCGCCATCGCACCTGGCAGATCGCCATGGATGGTAGCCAGAAACTGCCGCAGCGGATCCTGGCAACGATCGCCGACAATCTGGCGGCCGGGCGCGAGTGTCCGGGACTGGTGCTCGCTGTCGCCGGCTGGATGCGCTATGTCGGCGGCCTTGACGAAAAGGGACAGCCGATCGAGGTCAGGGATCCGCTGGCGGACAAGCTGCGTGCGCTGTCTGATGCGGCCGGCGCGACCGAGCAGAAGGTTGCTGGCTTGCTTGGAGTGCGCGAGGTTTTCAGCGCGCGCCTGGCTGCCGATATCTCTACCCCGGTCACTGCGGCTTACGGGCAGTTGAGCGCGCTGGGGGCGCGCAAAGCGATCGAGGACATGCTGTGAGAGAAAGCTGGCGCTGGTACGGACCGCTCGACAAGATTTCACTTACGGAAGTGGCCCAGACAGGGGCCACGGGCATTGTGACGGCCTTGCACGAGGTGCCCTATGGCGAGGTCTGGAGCCGTGAGGCGATCGCAGCGCGGAAAGCCGAGATAAAGTCTGCAGGTTTTGACTGGGTGGTGGTCGAAAGCCTGCCGATCCATGAGCGGATCAAGCGCAACGAAGGCGACCTGAGCGCGCTGTTTGCGAATTACAGGCAGTCGATGGCCAATCTGGCGGCCGAGGGGCTGCATACGATCTGCTACAATTTCATGCCCTTGCTGGACTGGACCCGGACCGATCTGGCGGCTCCGGTCGCTCGTGGCGGCAGCTGTCTGCGGTTTTCGGCGCCGAAAATGGCGGCGCTTGAAATTTTCATGATCGGACGCGACGCGGCGCGGGAAGACTATCTGCCTGAGGTCATCGCACAGGCCGAAAGCTGGTTTCAGGCGTCATCGGATGATGACCGTGCGGAGCTGATGCATTCGGTGATGGCCGGGCTGCCGGGGGCCTATGACCGCTATGATGCTCAGGGACTGAAAGCCGCGCTGACGCTGTATGACGGGATAGACCGGGCGGCGTTGCGGCAGCATCTGCGCCGCTTTCTCGAAGAGGTGGTTCCGACGGCCGAAGAGCTCGGCATGCGCTTTTGCGTGCATCCGGACGACCCGCCGCGCGATATTCTGGGCCTGCCGCGGATTGTCTCGGATGTCGACGATATCGCCTGGCTGCTGGATGCGGTCGACAGCCGGGCAAACGGCCTGACGCTGTGCGCGGGATCACTCGGCGCTAATCCAAACAACGATGTTCCGGCGATTGCGCGGCGCTTCGCCGACAGGATCCATTTTGCCCATCTGCGCAATGTCCGGAAGGATGCGGACGGTTCTTTCGAAGAGGCGGCGCATCTCACCGGCGATACCGACATGGTCGACCTTGTGGCGGCCTTGCTCGAAGAAGAAGGCCGCCGCCGCGAGGCCGGGAGAGCTGACAGCGAGATCCCGTTCCGGCCTGATCACGGCCACGACCTGCTCGACGATGCCGGCCGCAACACCCATCCCGGCTATCCGTTGATCGGACGGATGCGCGGCCTGGCCGAATTGCGCGGCGTCATTGCCGGCCTGTCTCATGGCGGCAATATGGGCGGCTGACTGGGGCTGGCCGAGAGCTAAGCCGGCCTGTCGTGATGCCGCGCCGGTTTTGGCCCCGGGATCAGCTGCGCAGTTCGATCATCCCGGTTTCCTTGACCGATTCCATCACCGCGAAGGAGTGGGTTTGCATGACCGAGGGCAGCTGGCTGATGCGCTCGCCCAGCAATTCCCGAAACTCGGTGATGTCGCGGGTGCGGACCTTCAGCATGTAATCGAACGGGCCGGCAATCATCAGGCAGCTTTGCACTTGCGGGATCCGCCTGACCGCGCGGTTGAAGTCCTCAAGCGAGCTGTCGCTGGTCTTGGACAGGTTTACATGCACAATCATGACGTGGCCCATGTCAACCTCGACGGGATCGATGGTGGCGCTGTAGCCGGTGATCACACCCTCTCGTTCGAGCCGCTTGACCCGCTCGGAGCAGGGGGTTTTGGTAAGATGCACCCTTTCGGCAAGGTCAACGATCGACATGCGGCCATGGGCCTGGAGCTCGTTCAGAATGCGCTTGTCAACTGGGTCCAAATTCCTTCTCATCCAGTCTTTTTTCCTTGCATTTCCTGTTTTTTGGCCGATAGTTTTGAATATAGACCAATAAAAGGTCCAAGGACTAGTCTTTTCGACTAAAGTTATTGTGCGGGGTTACCCGGACTGCATTCGTGTTTCGGTGCCGGATTTTGTTGATTTTTTTGAGTTTGTCGAAGTCTGTTTCCGGCAACGGGCATGTTTCTGAAAACAATAAGAGAGGGACTTGAAATGACGACTAAACTGGTTGTTGGCCTGGATGGCCACGGTTCGGGCGAGCGCGCCCTGGCCTATGCGGAGCGGCTGGCCAAGCTCATCGGGAATTGCGAACTGATGATCGTCTATGTGGTGGAGTGGTCGCCCTATTCGTTCCAGACGGCCGAAGAGAACGCGCAGCGCCACAAGCGCCGCGAAGAAGAGATTTCAACCGCAACGCAGCGGGTCATCGATCCGGCGGTGGCCAAGGTCAAATCCTCGGGGATCACGGCAACGGGCAAGGTCCGTCACGGCGACGTCGCATCGATCCTGATAGCCGTGGCGGAAGAAGAGAAGGCTGAACAGATCATCGTTGCCCGGTCGTCGGAAGGCGGATTTGCCAAGCGGATCTTCGGCAGCGCGACCTCCAACCTTGTCATGCACGCATCCGTGCCTGTGACTGTCGTCAACTAAGGGGGCTATCATGACATTTCTCAAAACATTGATGCTGTCGGCCATTGCCACGACAGGTTTCGGCACGATGGCCTCGGCGCAGGAAGCCATGACCATCGACCAGCAGGTCAACGAGGCCTTTGCCGCCGCCACGGGTCCGTTTGTTAGCCTGATCTTCGCGCCGATCCCCGGCACCAGCTTTCCCTGGATCGTGATGTGGCTGGTGATCGCGGCCTCGATTTTCACGATCTATTTCGGCTTCGTGCAGTTCCGCTTCTTCGGCCATGCCATCGGACTGGTGAAAGGCGATTATTCCGATCCCAATGATGCCGGCGAGGTGAGCCATTTCCAGGCGCTTGCGACTGCGCTCTCGGGCACGGTGGGGCTCGGCAATATTGCCGGCGTGGCCGTTGCCGTGGGTATCGGCGGGCCCGGCGCGACATTCTGGATGATCCTTGCCGGGCTGCTCGGCATGGCGTCGAAATTCACCGAATGTACGCTCGGGGTGAAATACCGCAACGAGTATGAGGACGGCACGGTTTCGGGCGGCCCGATGTACTACATCTCCAAGGGCTTCAAGGAGCTGGGACTGCCCGGCGGCAAGTTCCTGGCGATCATGTTCTCGATCTTCTGTATTCTCGGTGCGCTCGGCGGCGGCAACATGTTCCAGGCCAACCAGGCGCATGCCCAGATCTCCGGCATTGTCGGCGACTATCCGGGCTGGATCACAGGCATCATCTTTGCAGCCGTCGTCTTTGCGGTGATTGTCGGCGGCATCAAGTCGATCGCCCATGTGACCGAGAAAGTGGTGCCGTTCATGGGCATTCTCTATGTCGGTGCGGCGCTTGTCATCCTGCTCGTGAACTACGACAAGATCGGCTGGGCCTTTGGCCAGATCTTCGCCGGTGCGTTTACCGGACTTGGTGTGGCAGGCGGCTTTGTCGGTGCGTTGATCCAGGGCTTCAAACGGGCGGCGTTTTCCAACGAAGCCGGTGTTGGCTCCGCGGCAATCGCCCACTCGGCGGTGAGGACCAAGGAACCGATCACCGAGGGTTTCGTGTCGCTGCTCGAGCCGCTGATCGATACGGTCGTGATCTGCACGATGACCGCTCTGGTGATCACCATTTCGCAGCAGTTGATCGTTGATCCTGTGACCGGGCTCTACACGCTCAATGAAGCAGGCTCCGCGATTGCCACAGTCAATGATGTCAGCGGTGTCGCCCTGACCTCGGCGGCATTCGGGTCGGCCATCGGCTGGTTCCCCTATGTGCTGGCGATCGCGGTGGTGCTGTTTGCCTTCTCGACGATGATCTCGTGGTCCTATTATGGGCTGAAGAGCTGGACCTATCTGTTCGGCGAAGGCAAGAACTCGGAGCTGACCTTCAAGATCATCTTCTGCGTCTTCATCGTCATCGGAGCGGCGGCCAGCCTCGGGCCGGTCATCGATTTCTCCGATGCGGCGATCTTCGCCATGGCTGTGGTCAACATCTTCTGCCTCTACTTCCTGATGGGGCTGGTGAAAAAGGAGCTGCATTCCTACGCCAGTCGTCTCCAGAGCGGCGAGATCCGGAAGTTCAAGCACTAGGCTTGATCGGGAAAACAAGATGGGCGTGGCAACGCGCCCATCCGGCAGACGGCGTCAGCGCGAAAGCACTGGCGCCGTTTTCATTACCAGAGTTTAACTTGGAATGGTTCGCTCCGAGGACTAAGCCGGAACTGGCCTGGGAGCCCGAACCAACAAGGATAACACCCGTGAGACGCCTCTTTTCCTCCCCTTACCTGTTCTGGGCTTTGCTTGCCCTGCCGGCTGTGCCAATGCTGATCTCGCTCACCTCGGACCCGGGTGCCGCAGAAAACCTGCTGCATCCCAGTGGCGAATTTTCCGCCCGCTTCATGATCATCGCGATGATGATCACGCCCTTGCGGATGATCTTTCCGAAGGCCGGCTGGCTGAATTTCCTGATGCGGCGGCGGCGTGCGCTTGGTGTGGCTGCGTTTTTGTATGCGGCTCTGCATCTGGTTCTGTATGTCCTCGACGAGGGCGCGCTGGCGCCGATGCTGGCCGAGTTCACGGAACTTGGGATCTGGACTGGCTGGCTGGCGTTTGCCATCTTCGTGCCGCTTGGCCTGACCAGCAACGCCGCATCGCAGCGCTGGCTACTGGCGGGGTGGAAAACGCTGCAGCGGTTTGTCTATCCCGCCGCGGTTCTGACATTGGTGCACTGGATTTTCGTCAACAACAATCTCGGGCAGGCGCTGGTGAACTTCCTGCCGCTGGCCGGACTGGAGGCCTGGCGGATCTGGAAGATCAATACCGGTCGGCAAACCGCAGCCGCGTGAAGCATTCTAACGGGAAGAGGTCATGCGCCTGAGCAGGCCGTAAGCTTGCTCAGGTTCCCGACAGTTGTTTTCGGACGCTGTCGAGCAGGCGTCGGTGGATGTGTGAATGACGGTTGCGCAGATGCATGGCCACATAGACCGACTGGGGGATGCTGGGGGCATCCTCGATGTATCTGAACTGGCCGGTGGCGACCATTTCCTGAGCGGAATCCTCAAGCACGTAAGCCGTGCCGCCAAGCTCCGACAGCAGGCCGCAGACGGTGATGTTCTGGCCGCTCGACAAGGGTGCCTCGGCAAGCTTGGCCACCACTTGCCGGTGAACCTTGTCAAAGGCCGGGGAGTAATTGGTGAAGATATAGCTTTGCGGCTCGATGTCGGCGATGCGGTCGACTCTCGAGCTGATCATCCGGTAGGCCAGTTCGCCGATGAGTTCGTGGTGCAGATCGGGCAGGTTTTTCGGCGTGAACATGATCGACAGGTCGATCTCGCCGGCCAGAAGGTCGATGCTCATCTGGGTGGAGAAGTCCAGATCAATGTAGAACGACGCGTCGGGCAGCACCTTGCGGAAACCGGCAACCCAGTCGGCAATATGGCTGGAGGCAAGATCATGCTGAATGCCGATGCGCATCGATTCCGAAAAATTGCCGGTGTTCTGAACCGAGCGGCGGGCTTCGGTCCATTGATGGCGCAGGGTGCGGGCGTGATCGAGCAGGCGGTAGCCGGCGTGGGTCGGTTCGGTTCCGGCGCGGCTGCGGGTGAAGAGCTTGCGCCCGAGCGAGGCTTCAAGTGCTGTTATGCGGCCGGATACTGTTGATTGGGTCAGGCTCAGGCGTTCGGCTGTCCGGTTGAAGCTCTTCGTCTCCATCAGATCGAGGAAGGTTTCAAGGTGCTCGATTTGCATGGGCAGCTCCCGGAAATTGCTGCCTTGCACCCTAATCGGATTTTCCGATTAATAAAGCGGTTTCGGCACAATTGCGCATCGCCAGAACCGGTCTGATACTCGCTCCAACCATCGATTTGCAGGAGACTGGTGTGAGTGAGATTGCGGGGCATGCGCGGGTAGTCATCATCGGTGGAGGCGTGGTCGGTGTCTCGGCGCTCTATCATCTGGCCCAGGCCGGATGGACCGATTGCGTGCTTCTGGAAAAGAACGAGCTGACGGCCGGCTCGACCTGGCATGCGGCGGGCAATGTGCCGACCTTCTCGTCGTCCTGGTCGATCATGAACATGCAGCGCTATTCGACCGAGCTCTACCGCGGACTGGCCGCCGCGGTTGATTACCCGATGAATTACCACGTCACCGGATCGATCCGGCTGGGGCATTTAAAGGAGCGGTTGCAGGAGTTTCAGCGGGTGGCCGGGATGGGCCGCTACCAGGGCATGGAGCTCGAGATACTGGCGCCGGACGAGATCAAGTCGCGCTATCCCTTTGCCGAGACCCATGATCTGACCGGCGCGCTCTACGATCCTTATGACGGCGACATCGATCCGGCGCAGCTGACCCAGGCGCTGGCCAAGGGCGCGCGCGATCTCGGCGCCAAGATCTACCGCTTCTGCCCGGTCACCGGTGTCCGCCGCGAGAACGACGAATGGGTGATCACGACCGCTAAGGGCGAGATCCGCTGCGAATATGTGGTCAATGCGGCCGGATACTACGCCCGTGAGGTGGGCAAGATGTTTGGCCGCGACATGCCGATGATGGTGATGAGCCATCAATACATGCTGTTTGACGAGGTCCCCGAGGTCGAAGCCTGGAGCAGGGAGAATGGCAAGAAGCTGCCGCTGCTGCGCGATGTCGACAGCTCCTATTATCTCAGGCAGGAGAAGAACGGCTTCAATCTCGGCCCCTATGAGCGCAACTGCAAGGCGCACTGGATCACGCCCGACGATCCGATGCCGGAAGATTTCTCGTTCCAGCTTTATCCGGACGATCTCGAGCGGCTGGAATGGTACATCAACGACGCGGTCGAACGGGTGCCGCTGTTGGGCACTGCCGGCCTGACCAAAAACATCAACGGTCCGATCCCCTACACACCGGACGGCAATCCGCTGATCGGGCCGATGCCGGGTGTGCCCAATGCATTCGAGGCCTGTGTCTTCACCTTCGGCATCTGCCAGGGCGGCGGCGCGGGCAAGGTTCTGGCGGAATGGGTGATGGAAGGCGAGACCGAGTGGGACATGTGGGCGTGCGACCCGCGCCGCTTTACCGGGTTCTGCAATCAGGATTACGCGATCGCCAAGGGCATGGAAGTCTATGGCCATGAATATGGCATGCATTTCCCGCACCACGCCTGGCCCGCGGGGCGCAACAAGAAGCTGTCGCCGGTGCATGACCGGATCGCGGCGCTGGGCGCGCAGTTTGGCGCTTACAATGGCTGGGAGCGGGCCAACTGGTATGCGCGGCCCGGCGATGACACAAGCGAAGAGGCGACGCAGACCTGGAGCCGCGAAGGCTCGTGGTTCGAGGCCGTGCGCGACGAATGCCTGGCGGTGCGCGACGCAGCCGGCATTCTCGATCTGCCTGGGTTCTCACGCTTCAAGGTACAGGGACCGGGTGCGCGCGCCTGGCTCAACACGTTGATCACCGGCATGGCGCCGAAGCCGGGGCGGATCGGTCTGGGCTATTTCGCCGACGCCAAGGGCCGGATCGTCACCGAGATGTCGTTGATGGCGCTGGATGAAGATTTCTTCTTCCTGATCACCGCGGCGACAGCGCAATGGCATGATTTCGAATGGCTGACAAAGCATCTGTCGGAGGGGTCCGGGATTGCGATCGAGGACGTCACCGAGGCGTTTTCCTGCCAGATCCTGACCGGTCCGAAATCGCGCGAGATCCTGTCGGGTATCACCGACGCAGATTTGAGTAAGCCCTGGCTAACGCATCAGTCGGCGCAGGTTGACGGGATCTGGTGCCAGCTGGTGCGGGTGTCCTTTGCCGGTGAGCTCGGCTGGGAAATCCATTCCAAGATCGAAGACACGCCGAAGATCTTTGATGCCGTGATGAAGGCGGGCGCGCCGCTCGGGCTCAGGCCGTTCGGCATGTTCGCGCTTAATTCGCTGCGGCTCGAGAAAGGCTACCGGGCCTGGAAGGGCGATTTGTCGACCGATTACTCCATCCTCGAGGGCGGCCTTGAGCGGTTCGTGAAATGGGACAAGCCGGATTTCCTCGGCAAGCAAGCGCTGGAGGAAGAAAGGCAACGGGGCAACAACCGGCGCTTCGTCACGCTGACCGTGGAGGCCGGCGACTGCGATGCGCCGTATATGTCGACGATCTGGCAAAATGGCGAGGTTGTCGGTGAAACCACCTCCGGCGGCTGGGGACACCGGATCGGCAAGTCGATCGCGCTGGGCATGGTCTGGACACACCTCGCCGTGCCCGGAACACGGCTTGAGGTCGAGATCTTCGGCGAACGTTATCCTGCCACGGTGCAAGCCGACGAACCGCTCTGGGATCCGAAGAACGAAAGACTGCGGGCATGAGCAAGCCGGTTCCGGAAAAAGCCCGCGTTGTCATCGTCGGTGGCGGTGTGTCGGGCTGCTCGGTGGCCTATCATCTGGCCAAGCTCGGCTGGCGCGACATCGTGCTCTTGGAACGCAAGCAACTGACCTGCGGCACCACCTGGCATGCGGCTGGTCTGATCGGGCAGTTGCGGGCGTCGATCAACATGACGCGTCTGGCGAAATACTCGGCTGACCTCTACGTCAAGCTTGAGGAAGAAACCGGTGTCGCCACCGGCATGCGCCAATGCGGCTCGATCACCGTGGCGCTGACCGAGGCGCGCAAGGAAGAGATCTACCGGCAGGCTTCGCTGGCCCGCGCCTTCGACGTTGATGTTCAGGAGGTCGGGCCCGAAGAGGTGCTCGCGATGTATCCGCATCTCAACATCTCCGACGTCAAGGCGGCGGTGCATCTGCCGCTCGACGGTCAGTGCGACCCCGCCAACATCGCCATGGCGCTGGCCAAGGGCGCGCGGATAAACGGGGCGCAAATCATCGAAGGCGTCAAGGTCACGGCGATCACAAGCGCCGACGGCCGCGTGACCGGGGTTGACTGGCAGCAGGGCGAAGAGACCGGTTCGATTGCAGCCGACATGGTGGTCAATTGCGGCGGCATGTGGGGACGTGATCTCGCCGCGCAATCGGGTGTGACGCTGCCGTTGCATGCCTGCGAGCATTTCTACATCGTTACCGAGGCGATCAAGGATCTGCCGCGGCTGCCGGTGCTTCGGGTGCCGGACGAGTGCGCCTATTACAAGGAAGATGCGGGCAAGATGCTGCTTGGCGCCTTCGAGCCGGTGGCCAAGCCATGGGGCATGAACGGGATATCCGAGGATTTCTGCTTCGATCAGCTGCCGGAGGATTTCGACCATTTCGAGCCGATCCTCGAGCAGGCGGTCAACCGGGTGCCGTTGCTCGCCAGCGCCGGCATTCACACCTTCTTCAACGGGCCGGAAAGCTTCACGCCGGACGACAGCTATTATCTCGGCGAGGCACCGGAAATCAAAGGCTACTGGGTCGCGGCCGGCTACAATTCGATCGGCATCGTGTCCTCGGGCGGGGCCGGTTTTGCGCTGGCGCAATGGATGAATGACGGCGAGCCGCCGTTCGATCTGTGGGATGTCGATATACGCCGGGCGCAGCCGTTCCAGAAGAACCGGCATTATCTGCGCGAGCGGGTGACCGAAACGCTCGGCCTGCTTTATGCCGACCACTTCCCCTATCGGCAGAAGGCCACCGCGCGCGGCATTCGCCGGTCGCCGATCCATGAGCAGCTCAAGGCACATGGCGCGGTGTTTGGCGAAATGGCCGGCTGGGAGCGCGCCAACTGGTTCGCCGATGACGGCCAGGAGCGGGAATATCACTATTCCTGGAAGCGGCAGAACTGGTTCGACAACCAGAAGCGCGAACACACAGCGGTGCGCGAGGCGGCCGGGCTGTTCGACATGACCTCCTTCGGCAAGATCCGGGTCGAGGGCCGGGATGCGCTGGCGTTCCTGCAGCGGCTCTGCGCCAACGAGATGAGTGTCGAGCCGGGGCGGATTGTCTACACCCAGATGCTCAACCGGCGCGGCGGCATCGAGAGCGACCTGACCGTGACACAGCTGTCGGACACGGCATTCCTGCTGATCGTGCCGGGCTTCACCCTGCAGCGCGATCTGGCCTGGTTGCGGCGTCACCTGGGTGACGAGTTCGTCGTCATCACGGATGTCACCGCGGGGGAATCGGTGCTGTGCCTGATGGGCCCCAACGCCCGCGATGTGCTGCAGGCGGTGAGCCCGAATGATTTCTCCAACGAGGCGCATCCGTTCGGGATGGCGCGGGAAATCGAGATCGGCATGGGGCTCGCCCGGGCCCACCGCGTTACCTATGTCGGCGAGCTCGGCTGGGAACTCTATGTGTCGTCCGACCAGACCGCGCATGTGTTCGAGACGCTGATGCAGGCGGGAGCGGATCACGGGCTCAAGCTCTGTGGTCTGCACACGCTTGATTCCTGCCGCATCGAAAAAGCCTTCCGGCATTTCGGCCATGACATCACCGACGAGGATCACGTGCTCGAAGCCGGTCTCGGCTTTGCGGTGAAGACCAAGAAGGGCGAGTTCATCGGCCGCGACGCGGTGCTTGCCAAGCGCGAGGAAGGTCTGTCGCGCCGGCTGGTGCAGTTCCAGCTCAAGGACCCTGAACCGCTGCTGTTTCACAATGAAGTGGTGGTGCGCGATGGAGAGATCGTCTCGATCATCACGTCCGGCAATTACGGCCATCATCTCGGCGGGGCCATCGGTCTCGGCTACGTGCCTTGCAAGGGTGAAAGCGCCGAAGAGGTGCTTGCCTCAACTTATGAAATCGAGATTGCCGGGGAGCGTCATGCCGCGATTGCGTCCCTCAAGCCGCTTTACGACCCCGGCTCGCTCCGCGTCCGGATGTGACTTGAAATCTGCTTCGGATCAATGGAGACCTAGATGGACATCGCAAGTGAAACCAATGCCGCAATCGAGTCTCCGCCCGTTGAAAAGGTGAACCGGCGGTCTGGTGGCCGCGCCAACCGGGTCCTGGTCCGGACCTCGCCGCTGGCGGACAATCTGAGGCCCATTCGCGCAGGCATGAGCGGCGGGCAATATTCGCCGCTCACCGATGCCAATGTATTGCGTATCCATCAAGCAGCACTTGATGCGCTGGAAACCATCGGTCTATCGCAGGCGCCCCCATCCGGTGTGGAAATCTTGACCGGCGCAGGTGCAATTCTGGGCGATGATGGCCGCATCCGGTTTCCACGCGCTCTGGTCGAGGACATGCTGGCGCTGGCCTGCAAGGATGTGGTGCTGTTCGGCCGCGATCCCAAGCATGATCTCGACCTGTCGGGCACAAGGGTTCATTATGGTACTGCGGGTGCCGCTGTGCATGTGGTCGATGTGGAAAACCGCACCTACCGCGAATCCACCGCGCAGGATCTCTATGACGCGGCGCGGATCACCCATGCGCTCGACAATGTCCATTTTTTCCAGCGCGCGATGGTCTGCCGTGATGTGGTCGACAATTTTGAGATGGACATCAACACCATCTATGCCTGCTGCGCCGGCACCACCAAGCATGTCGGCACCAGCTTTTCCGACCCGTCGCACTTCGAGGGATGCCTCGAGCTTCTGCACTTGATCGCCGGTGGCGAGGCCAACTGGCGCGCCCGGCCGTTTGTCTCCAATTCCAACTGTTTCGTGGTTCCTCCGATGAAATTCGCCGAGGAAAGCTGCATCACCATGGAAAAATGCGTCCGTGCCGGCATGCCGGTGTTGCTGCTCTCTGCAGGGCAGGCGGGCGCCACAGCGCCTGCGCCGCTGGCTACCGCGATCGTGCAGGCGGTGGCCGAGTGTCTGGCAGGTGTGGTTTACGTCAACGCCATGGCGCCGGGGCATCCGGCAGTGTTCGGCACCTGGCCGTTTGTATCTGACCTGAGAACCGGTGCGATGTCGGGCGGCTCGGGCGAGCAGGCATTGCTGTCGGCCGGGTGTGCGCAGATGCACCGGTTTTATGGTCTTCCTGGCGGGGCGGCTGCGGGAATTGCCGACGCAAAACTGCCAGACATGCAGGCGGGATGGGAGCAGGCGATCTCCAACACCATGGCGGGCCTGAGCGGTCTCAACATGGTCTATGAGGCGGTCGGCATGCATGCCTCCCTGCTCGGATTCTGCATGGAATCGCTGGTGCTGGGCGACGATCTTCTGGGGCAGGTGCTGCGTTGCGTGCGCGGTATCGACGTGACCGAGGACAGCGTCAGCATCGAAGCCATGCGCGAAGTCTGCCTTGAAGGACCCGGCCATTATCTCGGTCATCCGCAGACACTCGGCGTGATGCAGACCGAATATGTCTATCCGGCAGTAGCAGACCGGACCAGCCCAAAAGAATGGGCGGAAATCGGCAAGCCGGACCTTGTTCAAAAGGCGATTGCGCGCAAGAACCGTATCCTGGCCGAGTCGACCGCGCCGCAGCTTGACCCGGCGGTCGATGCTGCGATCCGGGCGGCATTCAATATCCATGTCTAGGGACTGAACCATGACCATCGAGCAGAATATCGGGCGCTTTTATATCAACGGGGCCTGGGTCGATCCCGCTGCGGGCGGATCGTTTGCCGATGTCATCAATCCGGCCACCGAGGAGAGTGTCGCGAAGGTGGCGCTCGGCTCGAAAGCCGATGCGGAAAAGGCCATCGCTGCAGCAAGGGCGGCTTTTCCCGGTTTCAGCGCCTGGAGTGCCGCCGACCGGCTGGTGCTGCTGGGCCGCATTCGAGATGTCTATGAAGCCCGGATGGATGAGATTGCCGAGGCGATCAGTACCGAGATGGGAGCGCCGCTGGCAATGGCGAAATCCGATCAGGCGTGGTCGGGGCTGGGCCATATCGAAGCGACGATGACGGCGCTCGAGAGTTTTGTCTTCGAGGAGAAACGCGGGTCGACGCTGATTGTGCATGAGGCCATTGGCGTCGCCGGCCTGATCACGCCGTGGAACTGGCCGATGAACCAGATCGCCTGCAAGGTGGCTCCGGCTCTGGCGGCAGGCTGCACGGTGGTGCTCAAGCCGAGCGAGATCGCGCCGCTGAGCGGCATTCTGTTTGCCGAGATCCTCGACGAGGCAGGCGTTCCGCCAGGCGTGTTCAACCTGGTCAATGGCGACGGGCCGGGCGTCGGGCAGGTGCTTTCCAGCCATCCCGACATCGACATCGTCTCGTTCACCGGATCGACCCGTGCCGGCATTCTGGTGGCGAAATCCGCGGCCGATACGGTCAAGCGGGTGGCGCAGGAACTGGGCGGCAAGTCGCCGAACATCATTCTGGCGGATGCTGATCTCGCCTCTGCTGTGGCCGCCGGCGTCGAGGGCTGTTTCGGCAACAGCGGCCAGTCCTGCGATGCGCCGACGCGCATGCTGGTGCCGCGCGACTGGCACGAGGACGCGCTGGCGATCGCGAAGGAGACCGCGGAAAAGCTGGTGACCGGCGATCCGCGGGATCCGTCGACCGATCTCGGACCGGTGATCAGCCAGGTTCAGTATGACAAGATACAAGGCCTGATCGCATCGGGCATTCAGGATGGCGCGGTGCTGGTGACCGGCGGCCGCGACCGGCCCGAGGGACTGGCTCATGGCTACTATGTCAAGCCGACGGTGTTTGGCGGTGTGACGCCGGAGATGCGGATCGCGCGCGAAGAGATTTTCGGGCCCGTGCTCGCAATCATGCCTTACGACAGCGAAGAGCAGGCGGTCGAAATCGCCAATGACACGGTTTATGGGCTGGCGGCCTACGTCCAGTCGGGAGAGCTTGAGCATGCGCGCAGGATTGCGCGGCAGCTGCGCGCCGGGCAGGTGCATATCAACTCTCCCGACTGGGACCTGTTCGCGCCGTTTGGCGGCTACAAGCAATCGGGCAATGGCCGTGAATATGCCGACTGGGGCATGCGCGACTATCTCGAAACCAAGGCGCTGATCGGCCACGGCTGATCTATCGGCGTACTACGTTCAACACACACTTTCGGACACATCATCATGCGTTATGGATTTATCGGGCTGGGCAATCTCGGCGGCCATCTGGCTGCAAGCCTGCTCAAGGCAGGCTTCGAAGTCACGGTCAACGACCTCGATCCGTCGCTTGGCAAGCGTCATGTCGACATGGGCGGGGCTTGGGCTGCGACGCCGGCTGACCTAGCGCGCGATTGCGACGCCATCGTCACCTGTCTGCCGTCGCCGGCTGTTTCGGAAAAGGTTCTCGGGGAGGTGCTGACCACGGCGAAATCCGGCGCCACCTGGATCGAGATGTCGACGCTCGGCCGGGACGAGATCCTGCGGCTTGGAAAGGTCGCCGCCGAAAAGGGTGTGCGCACCATGGAGCTGCCGGTGACCGGTGGCGTGCATCTGGCGGCGCAAGGCCAGATCACCATGCTGGCGGGCGGCGACAAGGACCTGTTCGACCTGCACCTGCCGGCGCTGCAGGCGATGGGAAACCAGATCTTTCACATGGGGCCGCTCGGCAATTCCTCGATCATCAAGGTGATCACCAACATGCTGGCCTTCATTCATCTCAAGGCCTGCGGCGAGGCGCTGATGCTCGCCAAGCGCGGTGGCCTCGACCTCGGCCAGGCCTGGGCGGCGATCAAGGCATCGTCGGGCAATTCCTTTGTGCACGAGACCGAGGGCGCATTGATCCTGAACGGCTCCTACGACGTTGCCTTCAACATCGACCTGGCGCTCAAGGATCTCGGCTTTGCGATGGAATTCGGGCGTGAATTCGGCGTGCCGCTGGAGCTGGCTTCGATGACCGAGCAGACCTATGTCGAAGCCAAGGCGGCTTACGGCGGAGATGCGGAGTCGCCGATGATCGCCAAGCTGCTCGAAGACCGTCTCGGCACCGACCTGCGCGCGCCCGGCTTCCCCGCCAAGCTTGAATAATCCGGGCAGGATCGACGCCTGCCTCCTGACTGACCAGTCCGGCTGACTGACGTGGATCAATAGCTTCTGACGCCGCCTGATGCATAATAGCTTGGCCATACCGGCCAGCCAGGAGGCGTCATGTTCAAGAATGCGGTGCAACTGTTCGAGATTTTCGGCTTCAAGCTGAAGGTCGACCCAAGCTGGCTGCTGATCGCAGCACTGATCGTGTGGAGCCTGTCGACATCCTATTTTCCGCAGGCACTGCCGGGCGGAACGGCGACGTTCTACACGGTGCTCGGCATCATCGCGATGCTGGGCATGTTCGCGTCGCTGATCCTGCACGAGCTTTCGCACTCGCTGGTGGCGCGGTCCTTTGGGCTCAAGGTGGGCGGGATCACGCTGTTCATCTTCGGCGGCGTGGCCGAGCTCGAGGAAGAGCCGCATGACCCGAAATCCGAATTCCTGATTGCGATTGCCGGCCCGTTGATGAGCTTCGCGCTGGCGGCACTGTTTTACGTCGCCTCCAGCATGGCGTCAGGCGGCACGGTGCCCAGCCTCACCGGTGCGGTTTTCGGCTATCTGGCGCTGATCAACCTTGTGCTGGCGCTGTTCAACATGATCCCGGCGTTTCCGCTTGATGGCGGCCGGATGCTCAGAGCGGTGATCTGGGGTGTGACCCAGGATCTGTTGCGGGCCACGAAGATCGCCAGCCGCCTCGGCAGCGCCTTTGGGCTTTTTCTCATGCTGACGGGCGCTTTCGCGGTCTTTGCCGGCGGCGGGATTGGCGGGTTCTGGCAGATCCTGATCGGCTTCTTCATCCTCAATGCATCAAACGGCAGCTATCAGAACCTGCTGGTCAAATCCGCACTGCGCGGCAAGACAGCGGCTAGCCTGATGAGTGATCAGGTGCATACGGTGGATGCGGACACGTCGGTTGCGGATCTCGTTGACAATATCATGCTCCGCCATGGCGTGAGCTTCGTGCCTGTTGTCGCAGGCGATGTGCTGATCGGATATGCCGATACCGCAGCCGTGCGGTCGATCGACAAGGCGAACTGGCCGTCAATGCCCGTGGCTGACATCATGCAGGCGGTGAGGGCTGATCACACGGTTGCGCCGGACGCGCCGCTCAATGCGGTATTCAAGCGCATGGCTTCCAGCTCGCGGCGCAAGCTGATGGTAGTGGAAGGGCAACGCCTGGTGGGGGTGATCTCACTGTCCGATCTCATGCATCATCTGGCGGTGGAGCAGGAAATCGGGACGAGGTTTTCGTCCGAAGACTGAGAAGCCTGCTCTCAAGCCTCTTGTCTAGCCTCAAGCTTCGGGTGGATCGACCGGAGGCTCATGGCTTACCCCAGCTCGGTGAGCAAGCGGTCGCGGTGTGTCAGCAGGGCGGTGGTCGCGAGATCGGTGTCGAGCGCATGCATGGCGACGACACCGATACAGGCTTCTGTCCCCAGACTATCGCGGCCGGCGCGGGCGAGCGGTGCTGCGACGCCGATTGCACCTTCCTGCAATTGTCCATGCGTGAGCGCAAAGCCGTTTCGTCTGGCTGTTTGCAGATCCTCTGAATCGCCGGGTCGCGGCGGCCTTTGCATGGCAATGGCAAGGCCTGCGGCGCCCCTGGTCACCGGGTGCCTGCTGCCGACACGGTAGGAGACTTTCAGCAAGGGTGTTTCAGGTTCGGCAACCTCGATGGCGACGCATTCGTCGCCCTGGCCGATGCACAGGAACGCGGTTCCGCCGCTGGCTTCCGCCAGCGAACGCAGCAGCGGGATGGCCTTGGCCCGCAGCTGTGGCTGATAGCGGTCGCTGAGTGCTACGATGCCGCCTCCGATCTGGATGCGGCCTTCGGTGTCGCGGATGACCAGCAGATGCTCTTCGAGCGTTGCCACCAGACGGTAGGCAATGGCCCGGTGGACGCCAAGGGTTTGCGCGATATCGGCGATCTGAAGGCCGGATGGCGACCGGGCGACGAGTTCCAGAACCTGGATGCCACGGGACAGGGTTTGCAGGGTGCTCATTGAAAGTCCGGGTTTTCGAGGTTTGTTGACCGCACACGGATAGCCGCGTTACATTTATAGAACATATTGTGCGATATTGGTAAATGGGGTGGAGCATGCCGGACCAGCAACCACGGAGCAAAGACGATCAGCAGGCGTCTCCGGCCTGCCCGGTCCATGCAAATGCAGGGGCAGGGGGATGTCCGGTTTCGGCGCAAGCGAAGGCGTTTGATCCGTTTTCCGCGGAATATCTGGCCAATCCTGCCGAGGCGCTTAAATGGTCACGGGATCAGGAGCCGGTGTTTTACAACCCGGAGCTCGGCTACTGGGTGGTCAGCCGCTACGAGGACGTCAAGGCGGTGTTCCGGGACAATGTCACCTTCTCGCCGTCCATCGCGCTGGAGCGGGTGGTGCCGCCCAGCGAAAAGGCGATGGAGACCCTCAAGCGCTACAAGTACCAGCTCAACCGCACCCTGGTGAACGAGGATGAGCCGGCACATATGGAGCGGCGGCGGGTGCTGATGGAGCATTTCCTGCCCGGAAATCTCGCCGCCAAGGAAGACATGATCCGCCAGCTGACCCGCGAGAAGGTTGATGCCTTTGTCGACAGCGGCCGGGTCGACCTGGTTGAGGCGATGTTCTGGGAAATCCCGCTGACGGTGGCGCTACATTTTCTAGGGGTGCCGAAGGAGGACATGGAAGCGCTGAAGGAGTTCTCCGTCGCCCACACGGTCAACACCTGGGGCAAGCCCTCGCCGGAGCAGCAGGTCAAGGTGGCCGATGCCGTCGGCCGGTTCTGGCAATATGCCGGCGGGGTGCTCGACAAGATGCGCAAGGAACCCGATGGCACGGGATGGATGCACCACGCCATCCGCATGAACGCGGAACTGCCGGAGGTGGTGACCAGCTCCTACCTGCACTCGATGATGATGGCGATCATCGTGGCAGGCCACGAAACCACCACACTGGCGAGCACAAACGCGCTAAAACTGTTGCTGTCGAACCGCGTCGTCTGGAACCGGATCTGCAAGGATCCCGAACTGATCCCCAACGCCGTGGAAGAGTGTCTGCGGCTTGAAGGCTCGGTGGCGGCCTGGCGCAGGCGCGCCACCCGGGATACCGAGATTGCCGGTGTCGCGATCCCGGCGGAGGCCAAGCTTCTGATCGTCAGCGCCTCGGCCAATCATGATTCCCGGCATTTCGAGAATGGCGATTTTCTCGACATCTACCGCGACAACGCGGCGGAGCATCTGACCTTCGGCTATGGCAGCCACCAGTGCATGGGCAAGAATTTCGCCCGGCTGGAAATGCGGATCTTCATCGAGGAACTGACCCGGCGGCTGCCGCATATGCGGCTGGCGGAGGATCAGGCCTTCACCTATCTGCCCAATCTCGCTTTCCGTGGTCCGGAAAAGCTGATCGTGGAGTGGGACCCGGCAGACAATCCGGAGCGGGCCGACCCTTCGATCGTGAACCGGAGCGTCTCGTTTCCCGTCGGCGCGCCGTCCGGCAAGGACATCGCCCGGACCGTGCGCGTTGCCGAAATTTCCGAGGCAGCTGCCGGCGTCAAGACAGTGCGCCTGGAAGATCCGGACGGCCTGCCGTTGCCGGCCTGGACGCCCGGTGCACATGTCGATCTTCTGGTGGGCGATTTCTCGCGCAAATACTCTCTGTGCGGCAATCCGTCGGACCCGGATTACACCATCGCGGTGTTGCGGGAGGAAGACGGGCGCGGCGGGTCGCGATTCATCCATGATCAGCTTTCCCCCGGTCAGCTCATCCGGCTGCGCGGGCCGAAGAACTACTTCCGGCTTGAGCAAGATGCTGCCCGTCATGTGCTGATCGCCGGCGGCATCGGCATTACACCGATCATCGCCATGGCAGACCATCTCAGGCAGCTCGATCGCGATTACGTGGTTCACTATTGCGGCCGGTCGCGTGCCGCCATGGCCTTTGCCGCGCGGTTGCAGCGGGATCATGGAGACCGTGCGGTGCTGCATGTGTCCGAGGAGGGCAACCGCGCGGATCTTGCGGCCATCATTGCGGATTGCAGCACAGATGGTGCGCGGGTTCACGCCTGCGGCCCCGCACGGCTGCTCGAGGCGCTGGACGGGCTTTGCGTTAATCTGCCTGAAGGCATGCTGCGCACGGAAGTGTTTTCAACTGATGGCTCGGGAGCATTGCAGGCGGGTGATGCGGCCTTCGATGTTGAGCTCGAGGATTCCGATCTCAGCCTGACAGTGTCTGCCGGCCAGACATTGCTGGATGTCGTGCGCGCCGCAGGAATCGATGTGCCGAGCGACTGCGAGGAGGGATTGTGCGGCAGTTGCGAGGTGCGGGTGCTGGAAGGCGAGGTCGATCATCGCGACCGGGTGCTGACGTCTGCGGAACGCGCGCAAGGCGGGCGGATGATGGCCTGTTGCTCGCGCGCTGCCGGACAGAGGCTGCGTCTGGCGCTGTGATCTGCTTCACGATGTTGCCTGCGGCGCGTGGCCAGACTATCAGGGGATGAACGCGCGAAACCAGCCAGGCCGAAGCGGACCGGTGCATGCCCAAACTGATGATTGTCACCGATGCCTGGCGACCGCAGATCAACGGCGTGGTCCGGTCGATTGAAAACCTGGTGCGGGAACTCGAACAGATGGGCGTCGAAATCGATGTCCTGTCGCCGGCGGAGTTCCGGACCGTTCCCTTGCCCGGCTATCCCGAGATCCGGCTTGCTCTTGCCACTCCGGGACGCGTTGCGCGGCGCATCGCAGCGTCGGATCCGGACTTCATCCAGATTGCCACCGAAGGGCCGCTGGGGCTGCTTGGCCGGCGGGCGGCGCTGAAGCGCAACGGATTCACGTCAAGCTATCACACGCGATTTCCCGAATATGTCTCGGCCCGGTATCCGGTTCCCGAAAGCTGGCTCTACCGCTTCATGCGCTGGTTCCACAATGCCGGGCGCGGCTGCATGGTGGCAACGCCGAGCCTGCGCGCCGAGCTCGAGGCCAAGGGTTTCACCAATCTGCATATCTGGTCGCGGGGCGTGGACACCAAGCAGTTCCATCCCGATTATGCTGCGCCGCTGGAGCTGCCGGGGCCGGTCTTCCTGCATGTCGGTCGCATGGCGGTGGAAAAGAACGTCGAAGCATTCCTCGCAATGGATCTGCCCGGCAGCAAGCTTGTCGTCGGTGACGGTCCGATGCTCGAGGATTTCAGGTCGCGTTATCCTGCTGTCACCTTCACCGGCGCCAGATCAGGTGCGGAACTGGCAGCGCTTTACGCCATGGGCGATGTGTTCGTGTTTCCCTCGTTGACCGACACGTTTGGTCTGGTGGTGCTCGAAGCGCTGGCATCCGGCGTGCCGGTTGCGGCTTACCCTGTGTCCGGACCCAGGGACATTATCGGCGACAGCGCCGCCGGGGTTGTTGACAGGGACCTGCGGAAGGCGGCGCTCGCCTGTCTCGATCTTTCCGCCGGGGATGCGCGCGCCCGGGCGCTGGAATTCTCCTGGCAGGCCTGTGCCCGGCAATTCCTGCAAGCAACCTTCGATGCTTACGGCATCTCTGACTGAGTGGCGTGCCGGCCGGATTTTTCAACGATTGCAATCGTTTGTTTGCTATCCGTTAACACGCTTGGGCTAGTTTGAGACAGCGCATGAAGCGACAATACATTTTTGAAGAGGCCACTAGCCCGTCGTTCTCTGTGAAGCGTTCGCTTGGTTATTCGTGCCCATGATATTTGTTAACGGATTTTGAGTTTGCCTGGTAAGCGAGGCCCCATCGGGGTGCTTCATCGGGCAAAAGCCTGGCAGCGGGGCAGGGTATTATGCGGAAGCAAGTGCGGAACAGGTGGCTTGATTGGGGCGCAGAGTTTAGCTTTTCGGTGATTTTTCTGAGCCTTCTGGCTCTCGGACTGGGTTTTAGCCAGTTCTTCGACACAAACGATCCGGATGCCTACATAAATTCGAAATTTGCCGATGTGGCGCTTGTGGGCGGGCTGGCGATCGTCATCCTGCTGCTGGTCTTTTCTCTGGTGGATGTGAAGAAAAGACTGCGGTCCCTCAACCGTGATTACGGCCGTCTTGCCGCCGATACCAAGCGTGACGTTCTTACGGGCGCGCTGAACCGTGAGACGTTTGTATCGACAGCCAAGTCGGCCCTTGCCACTCATGGCAAGAAGAAGTTTTTCGCGCTGTTTCTGATCGATGTCGACCACTTCAAGCAAATCAACGACACCTATGGCCATCCGGCCGGAGACTCGGTGCTGGTGTTTGTTGCCGAGCAGCTTAGGCTGCATTTTCCCGGCGCCAGTGTGGGACGTTTGGGCGGCGACGAGTTTGCGGTGCTGATCGAACATTCCGACCCGATAACCGGAAAATGGGCAAAGGGCCTGTGTGCCGAGTTTGCCGCAGGATTGGCCCAGAAGGTCAATCTGGGAACACAACGCTTGACCGTCTCGGCTTCGATCGGAATTGCCCTTGCGCCGTTTCATGGCCGGACCTGGAGCTCCCTTTTTACCAATGCCGACATGGCTCTCTATGCGTCGAAGAAAGGCGGCAAGGCCTGCTCGACGCTGTTTCAGGAAGAGATGCTGACCGATATCCGCAACGAGAAGGCTCTGGTGCGCGAATTGCGGGCAGCGATCCTCTTGCGGCACCTGCGGGTTGCTTATCAGCCGATTGTCGATGCTGATGGTCAGCTGGTTGCTTTCGAAGCATTGCTGCGCTGGCGGCATGCGCTTCGCGGCGTCATTCCGCCGGACGTGTTCATCCCGGTGGCCGAGCGAGCCCTGATGATCGGCGAGATTGGCAATTACGTGCTGCGACAGGTCTGTGAGGACCTTGCCGAGCTGCCGGACGTGGCGGTCAACATAAACCTGTCGGCCAACCAGATTTCAATGCCGGACCTCAAACAGAAACTGCTTGATATCCTCGCGCAAACCCAGACCGAGCCAAGACGTGTGGTGCTTGAGATTACCGAGAGCGCCTCGCTGGCGGCAAACAAGCGCATCGCCGGCCAGATCTCGGCACTGCAGGATGTGGGTTTCAAGATTGCACTTGATGACTTCGGCATGGGTTATTCCGAATTCAACCAGTTGCGGGCACTCCCCTATGACGTGATCAAGATCGACAAGAGCTATATCTGTGCTCTGGGCACCGACCACGTGACGGATGTGTTTGTCAGTGCAGTGGTGGAAATCGCCAGGCGCTCGGGCAAGTTCGTGGTTGCTGAAGGCATTGAAACCAAGGACGATCTGTTGCGTGCCAGCGCTGCCGGATGCGATCGCTTTCAGGGCTATTATTTCGGGAAGCCGGTGTTTCTTGAAGACATTCCGGCCTCCCGCCTGGACTACAATCCGCAGACCGCGGACGAGGCTGAACAAGCGGTTGCCAAGCAGGCCTGATCTGCTGCTCGCGCTGCGGGCCTGTCGCCGAGGGCTGGTTTCATCGAGTGTGGTGGGGGCGATATGGTGATGGCGATTGCCGTCGGGGCGCTTTTGCCATGAAACCAATTGCCCGCGTCATGCATTGGGGTGGCGTTCGATGCGGCTGATTTTGCCTGGTTGAGCAGAACGGCACGGTAACAGGACAGGAGTCGAGAACCATGCAGACAGTTGGCTGGCGGGCTCCCCTGATCACCTATGCCATTGCGGTCCTCGGCGCCGGGCTGATGCTGGTGCTGTCGTTTCCTGCTCCGTTCCTGACCGGACCTGCCCTGGCCGTCACGCTGGCGGGACTGGCAGGGGTCAAGACCGAAGCGTTTCCGACGCGATTGCGCGATGCGGTTTTCGTGATTCTGGGGCTGACCATCGGACAAGGGGTTACGCCGGACGTGCTGGGGGCGATGCAGGCCTGGCCGATAACACTCGCGGCGCTGGCCGGCAGTCTTTTCGCCATCATCCTGCTTACTCCGTCCATCCTGGTGAAGTTCTGGTCGATGGACGCCTCCACGGCCTTCCTTTCGTCGGCCCCGGGGCATCTGAGTTATGTGCTGGGCCTCAGCGAAGGCGCAAAAGCCGATCTCAAGACGGTCAGCATCGTGCAGTCGATCCGCGTTCTGGCACTGACCTTGCTGGTGCCTGTTGCGGTGACCCTGTCGGGTCAGCTTCCCGAAATCGCTCCGGAGGTCCCGGACGAAACGGCTGTATTGCCGCTTCTGGCAATGATCGTCTGCGCCGGTCTGGCCGGATATATACTGCAGCGGCTTCGTTTGCCTGCGGCCTATCTGATCGGCGGGATGCTCATTTCTGTCGTGGCGCATGTGACCGGGCTGGTCAGCGGGGTCATGAACTACTGGCTGGCGGCAGCCGCCTTTGTGGCACTGGGCGCGCTGATCGGCTCGCGCTTTTCCGGTGTCAGCTGGGCGCAGTTGCGGCGGGCTTTCAGCGCCGGGATCTTCGTGACGGTGTTCGGGGTGGTGCTGGCGGGCGCGTTTGCCGTCTTGGCACATTGGCTCACGGGGATGGATCTGATCGCAGTGCTGATCGCCTTCGCACCCGGCGGACTTGAAACCATGGCGGCGATGTCCGTCGTGCTGGGGATCGATCCGACCTTCGTCGCCAGCCATCACGTCGCGCGGTTGCTGATGCTTACCGTCATCGTGCCGATTTTCGTTTTGCGCGGCCGCCGCGACTGATCTTGGAGCGTGCCGCTTTTTAGAGCGCGAGCCATTTTATTGCGTTGCCGGCTGCATTATGTGAAGGGTGTCTGAAACGACAAACTGCGGAGTGCATTGTGAGCGTGACCAAAGAAGAGGTTCTGGCCAAGTTGAAATCGGTCAAGGGACCGGATCTCGAAGGCAATATCGTTGACCTAGGGCTGGTTTCCGAAATCTTCATCGCCGACGGCAAGGTCTATTTCTCGCTGACGGTCCCCGCCGCCCGCGCGCAGGAACTCGAGCCGCTGCGGGAAGCCGCCGAGCGCGCGACCAAGACGGTTCCCGGCGTACAGGGCGCCATGGTGGCGCTGACGGCGAGCAAGGAACCTGGTTCAACGCCTCCGCCGCCCCGGCCCGCAGCACAGCCTGCCGCACATTCGCACGCCCCGGCGAAACCTGCTCAGCCGGGACAGCCGCAGGGCAAGCCGAAGACCGATGTGCCGGGGATTGCAACGATCATCGCGGTGGCCTCGGGCAAGGGCGGTGTCGGCAAGTCGACCACCTCGGTCAATCTGGCGCTCGGGCTGCAGGCAACGGGCCTCAAGGTCGGGGTTCTGGATGCGGATATCTATGGCCCGTCAATGCCGCGGCTGCTGGGCATTTCCGGCCGTCCCGAGCAACTTGAGGGACGCGTGCTCAAGCCGATGGAAAATTTCGGCCTGAAGGTCATGTCGATGGGCTTTCTCGTCGATGAAGACACGGCGATGATCTGGCGCGGCCCGATGGTGATTTCGGCGCTCAACCAGATGCTGCGCGAAGTGGCCTGGGGCGAGCTCGACGTTCTCGTCGTCGACATGCCGCCCGGCACGGGCGACGCTCAGTTGACGATGGCGCAGAATGTGCCGCTGGCAGGCGCCGTCATCGTGTCGACGCCGCAGGACCTGGCGCTGATCGATGCCCGCAAGGGGCTCAACATGTTCAACAAGGTCAATGTGCCGGTGTTGGGCATTGTCGAGAACATGAGCTATTTCATCTGTCCCGATTGCGGTGGGCGGCATGACATCTTCGGTCATGGCGGCGCCCGCGACGAAGCGGACCGCATCGGCGTTCCGTTTCTGGGCGAGGTGCCGCTGGCAATGCCGATCCGCGAGACCTCCGATGCAGGACGCCCGGTTGTGGCAACAGCCGCTGACGGTCCGCATGCCAAGGTCTATCTCGAGATTGCCGCCAAGGTGCGCGCGCGGCTGGAAGAGCTTGCCGGCGACGGCGAGCGGGCGATGCCCGATATCGTCTTCGAATAGGCCGATCGGGAGCCGGCGTTGATCAGGACTTGATGCGGATCACACCTCTGCGCTGAGCCTGGCGAACATCGCCAGAAGCGGCTGATCGATTGTATCGGTTTGCGGCTCGTGCTGCGACGAGGTGCAGACGATCGCAGTGCTGGTGTCGGGATCGCAATAGAGAAACTGGCCATGGATGCCGGCGGCCAGGAAGGCATTCGACTTGGCCCCGACCTGATACCAGTTGTTGCGGTAGCGACCGGTTGCGAGAAAATCCGCCTGGGTTCCACGGGCCCAGACATCTTCATCGCCCCCTGTCTGCATGTCGGCAATCCAGCGCTGCGAGACGATCCGGTTGCCATTGGCGCATCCGCCATCGATCAGCATCTGTCCCAGCGCCAGGAGATCATGCGGCCTGCAGGAGACACCGCCGGCGGTGCGGGGCGCGCCCTCGGGATCGACCGTGATGAAGGCATCGGCTGAGGCGCCGAGCGGTTGCCAGAGCAGGCGCGAGCAGAGGTCCGGGAAACGCTCGCCCGAGACGCGCTCGAGCACGATGCCGAGCATGTCGGAGTTGGGCGAGAGATAACAATGGTCGGTGCCGTGCGGTCCCTCGGCCTTTTTCAGGCTGCACAGGAATGACAACATGGCTTCGTCCTCGCCCTTGCCGGAAGGCGGGTTCCAGGACATGGCGCGGCGGTAGCGGGCGTAGTCTTCCTCAGACAGGTAGGATTCGTCGAAATCCAGGCTGACGCGCATGTCGAGCAGATGCTGCACCGTGGCGTCGGCATAGGCACTGTTGCGCGCTTCAGGCACCAGATCGCCAACCGGGGTTTCGGGGTCGAGCAGTCCCTGGTCCTGCAAGATGCCTGCGATCAGCGCGGTGATGGACTTGGAAATCGAGAAAATCAGATGCGGGTCGGAACGGTCGACATTTTCGGCATGCCACTCGGCTATGATCCTGCCGTTTTTGGAGAGCAGAAAACTGTCGGCCTGGCTTTGGGCCAGCAGCTCGGCAACAGTGGTTCTCGCGCCAGCCGCAGCGGGTCGGGCCAGCAGATCGGGGTTCTCGACGGCGGCCGGCAGCGGGGCAGGATGCGCGGTGTGAATGCGGGCCGAGCGCACCATTTCCGCCACATTCCGGAAGCTCCAGAAGCTGTAGGGGCGGGTGCGCCAGTTGGCCAGTGAGATGGTCTCGCGCGGAAAACCATTCATTTCCTCGAATTTCGTCGCCTTGGCCATGGTTTTTCTCGATTTGGATCTGCTGCGCAAAGTGCGCGAAAAACTTGAATGAAAGGGTTTCCTTTTTCTGGAAGCATTCTAAACTATCAGCTCTTGCGAATGGAAGCGCAGCATCAGGTCCGGAGCCAAAAAATGCGGTTAACACGCCAAACCAATTACGCAGTGCGGATACTGATGTATTGCGCCGCCAATGACGCGCCATTGAGCCGTATCGGCGACATTGCCAAGGCCTATTCCGTCTCCGAACTGTTCCTGTTCAAGATCCTGCAGCCGCTGACAAAGTCCGGACTGGTCGAATCGGTGCGTGGACGCAATGGCGGAATTCGGCTCGGCCGGGATGCCGCCGAGATCTCCCTGCTCGATGTGGTCAAGGTGACGGAAGACAACTTTGCCATGGCGGAATGCTTCGAGAACGACGCGACCGAATGCCCTCTGGTGGATTCCTGCGGTCTGAACGCCGCACTGAGAAAGGCGCTTGGAGCCTTCTTCGAGGTGCTGTCGACCTATTCGATCGAGGATCTGGTCAAGTCGCGCCCCTCGATCAACTTCCTGCTCGGCCTTGAAGAGCATTCGGCAGTGCCAGCGGCCTGATTCCAGAACCAGTCAGGATGGGTGACCGTATTCCGGGAGCAAAGTTTCCGCGGGGGGCTTCTCACAGCCCGGCTGTCGCGGTCAGCCCAGACGGTCAACTTCATATCGGACAGCATCTCGCTTGCATGGCTTGGCAGGCTAATTTAAACGATTAGCATGGCACTTCGCCTGAGGACGCATCCTTCCCGACAACGGAGCGAGCCGTGAGCATGACACAATCCTCCGACTGGTGGCGCGGCTGCGTCATCTACCAGGTCTACCCGCGGTCCTTCCAGGATACGTCCGGCGACGGTATCGGCGACATCCGCGGCATCATTCAAAGACTTGATCATATCGCTTCGCTGGGTGTGGATGCGATCTGGCTGTCGCCGTTCTTCAAGTCTCCGATGGCCGATTTCGGCTATGATGTCTCAGACTATTGCGATGTCGATCCGATGTTTGGCACGCTGTCGGATTTCGACGAGCTGATCGAGCTGGCGCACGCCAAGGGGCTCAAGATCATCATCGACCAGGTGATCTCGCATTCATCCGACCAGCATCCCTGGTTCAAGGAAAGCCGGTCAAGCAGGGATAATCCCAAGGCCGACTGGTATATCTGGGCCGATCCGAAGCCCGATGGCACCGCGCCCAACAACTGGTTGTCGATCTTCGGCGGCCCGGCCTGGGAATGGGACACGGTGCGGCGGCAGTACTACATGCACAATTTCCTCGCCTCGCAGCCGGATCTGAATTTTCACAATCCCGATGTGCAGAACGCGATACTGGACACGGTACGGTTCTGGCTCGACCGGGGCGTCGACGGGTTCCGGCTCGACACGGTGAACTTCTACGTCCACGACAAACAGCTGCGGGACAACCCGGCGCTGTCGCTGTCGACCGAAGACGGCAACTTCATGGGCGTGGATGCGCCCGACACCAATCCTTACGGTTTCCAGGACCATCTCTACGACAAGTCTCAGCCCGAGAATATCGTCTTCCTGCAGCGGCTCAGAGCGCTGCTCAACGAGTACGAGGGCCGCGCGACCGTCGGCGAAGTGGGCGATGGCCGCCGCTCGCTCAAGACCGTGGCCGCCTACACCAATGGCGGCGACAAGTTGCACATGTGCTACACGTTCGACATGCTCAGCGGCGAGTTCTCGGCCGAACACTTCCGCCGCAGCATTGCCAATTTCCAGTCGGTTGTGCAGGACGGCTGGGTCTGCTGGGCCTTTTCCAACCATGACGTCGAGCGGCACGTGTCGCGCTGGAAGCGCCACGGGGATGACGTAGAGCATCTGGCGCGTTTCGCCATCACCCTGCTGTCCTCATTCCGTGGGTCGATCTGCCTGTATCAGGGCGAGGAACTGGGGCTGGAAGAAGCCGATATCGCGTTCGAGGATCTGGTCGATCCCTACGGCATTCGTTTCTGGCCGGCCTACAAGGGCAGGGATGGCTGCCGCACGCCGATGGTCTGGGAGAAGGACGCGGCGCATGCCGGTTTTTCCGCTGCGCCGCGGACATGGCTTCCTGTTCCCGAAAGCCACCTGCGGCACGCGGTCGATCAGCAGGACCATCGCAGCGGCTCAATGCTGAGCCACTACCGCCAGACCCTGGCCTTCCGGAAATCCCATCCGAGCCTCGTTGACGGGGAGATGAATTTTCTCGACACCAATGGCGAGCTGCTGGCCTTCATCCGGGGGGAAGGGCACGAACGCTTCCTGTTCGTCTTCAACCTGGACCGCCAGCCGGTCGAATGGACCCCGCCGTCGGATCTGTCGATTGTCGAAGCGATCCGTCTGCCCGGCTTTGCTGCTGGCCATGAAGCCGACGCCATCATGCTGTCGGGGCTGGATGTGTTTTGCGCCCGGCTTGGCTGAGCTTACGGATCGATGATCTCGAAGGCGTCGACATCGATCATGCCACGGTCGGAGATCTTGAGATGCGGGATCACCGGCAGCGGCAGGAAGGCCAGTTGCAGGAACGGCTCGTCGAGCGTGCCGCCCAGCGCCTTGGCCGCCTTGCGCAGCGGGATCAGGGTTTCGCGGACATGCTCGTAGGGCTGGTCGCTCATCAGGCCCGCCACCGGCAATGCGATTTCCGCCACCACCTTGCCGTTGTCTGCCACAACGAAACCGCCGCGGATCTCGCTCAGCCGGTTGGCCGCGACAGCCATGTCGGCTTCTGAGGCACCCACCACGCAGATATTGTGGCTGTCATGGCCGACGGTCGAGGCGATGGCGCCGCGCTTGAGGCCAAAGCCTTGCACGAAGCCTGTGGCGATGTTGCCATTCTTGCCGTGGCGCTCGATCACCGCGATCTTGAGGATGTCGCGGCTCGGATCAATCTGCTTCTCGCCATTGTCGATCGCCAGATCAAGATCGCGGCGCTCGGTGATGATCTTGCCGGGAACGATGCCGATCACAGGGGTCTGGCTGCGGTTCTTGCGCACGGTGAAGGAGCCTGCCTCGACCTTTGGCGCGTGGACACTGTCGGTGCCGACCAGCTCGGTGTGCTCGCGGGTGGCGAACAGCTCATCGGTGACGCGGCGGCCGGCGGAAAACACCATCTGCGCATTGCAGTCCTCAAGGCTGTCGAGCACCACCAGGTCGGCGCGCCAGCCCGGTGCCACAAGGCCGCGATCGCGCAAGCCAAAGGCGCGGGCAGCCGAGATCGAGGCGGCGCGGTAGATCGCCAGCGGATCGACGCCCTTCGCAATCGCGTGGCGGATCATGTAATCGAGATGGCCGTGCTCGGCGATATCGAGCGGATTGCGGTCGTCGGTGCACAGCGCCAGGAACGGTGAATTGCGCTCGGTGATGATCGGGATCAGCGCGTCGAGATCGCGGCTGACCGAGCCTTCGCGCACCAGCACATGCATGCCCTTCGACATTTTCTCCAGCGCTTCCTCGGGCGTGGTCGATTCATGCTCGGTGCTGATGCCGGCGGCGAGGTAACCGTTGAGGCCCAGGCCGCGCAGCAAGGGGGCGTGGCCGTCGATATGGCCGCCCTGAAAGGCCTCCAGCTTGGCCATGCAGGCGGGGTCCTTGGCGAGCACGCCGGGGAAATTCATGAACTCGGCGAGGCCGATGACCTGGGGATGGTCGCGGAACGGCAGCAGATCTTCAATGTCGAGCTTCGCGCCTGCGGTCTCGAGATGGGTGGCTGGCACGCAGCTTGAGAGTTGGACCCGGATATCCATGATGGTCTGCTCGGAGCAATCGAGAAAATAGCGGATGCCGGTGGCGCCGATGACATTGGCAATTTCGTGCGGGTCGCAGATCGCCGTGGTGATGCCGCGCGGCAGGACGCAGCGGTCGAATTCATGCGGCGTGACGAGCGAACTCTCGATGTGCAGATGTGTGTCGATGAAGCCGGGAACGACGATTCTGCCGGAGATGTCGATCTCCTCAAGGCCTTGATAGCTCTCCAGCGTGCCGACGATGCGGTCGCCGCAGATGGCAATGTCGCCTTCGCGCAGCTCGCCGGTGGTCAGATCAAACAGCTTGCCGCCTTTGAGCACAATGTCGGCAGGCTTGCGGCCCGTGCCCTGATCAATCATGTCGGCAAGTCTGTCAGTCATGGGAGCTCCGTGTCGTTGTGCCTTGCGAATCAAAAACCGGCCGGCATTTCTGCCGACCGGTCGAGTTTACCCGAAAAGGGTGATTACATGGACTTCATCTTGTCGGTGACGACAGAGGTCCAGGCACCTTCCGGCTCCTTGGTGATGACCGGGTCGGAGCCACCCTGGAGTAGCGTGTCGACGGTGCGCCGGTAGTCGGCTTCGTCGAGCGTACCGTCGGTGCCGGCGGTCAGCTTGGCGATTTCGCCCATCATGCGCTTCTGGTGCTTTTCTGTCTGGGCACCGCTGGCGTCATTCTCGAGAACGATCTCGGCGGCTTCGTCAGGGTTTTCCTCGGCCCATTTCCAGCCTTCCATCGAGGCTTTGACGAAGCGGGCGAGCTTGTCGACCATTTCCGGGTCTTCAAGGCTCGACTCAAGCACGTAAAGGCCGTCCTCAAGCGTTGCCACGCCTTCATCTTCATACTTGAAGGTGACCAGGTCGTCGGCGGAAATGCCGGCGTCGAGCACCTGCCAGTATTCATTGTAGGTCATGGTCGAGACGCAGTCGGCCTGCTTCTGGATCAGCGGATCGACGTTGAAGCCCTGCTTGAGAACCTCGACACCGTCTTCGCCGCCCTGGGTCGGAATGCCCAGCGTGCTCATCCACGACAGGAACGGATATTCATTGCCGAAGAACCAGACGCCCAGGGTCTTGCCCTTGAAATCGTCGGGGGAGGTGATGCCGGTTTCCTTGAGGCAGGTCAGCATCATTCCCGAAGCCTTGAAAGGCTGAGCGATGTTGACCAATGCCACACCCTTTTCACGGCTGGCGAGTGCCGAAGGCATCCAGTCGACGATGACATCAGCACCACCACCGGCGATGACCTGTGGAGGCGCGATGTCAGGACCGCCGGGCTTGATTTCGACATCGAGACCGGCCGCCTCGTACATGCCCTTGTCCTTGGCGACATAGTAGCCGGCAAACTGTGCCTGGGTCACCCATTTGAGCTGCAGCGTCAGCTTGTCGGCTGCAAGCGCCGATCCGGCCATCAGCGAAAGTGCCAGCCCCATTGTGATTGAGATCGTCTTTTTCATGCCATTCTCCTCTGGTTATGGCTCCATCTTGTTATGAACCGGCTCTGCGCCGGTAGGACGGATGCCAGAAAGTTACGGCCCTTTCCGCGAGCGCAATCAGCCCGTAGGAAAGTGACCCGGCCAGTGCCGCGACAAAAATCGTGGCCCAGACCATATCCACATTCATGCGCCCGACTTCGGTGGAGATCCGGAAGCCCATGCCGACGATCGGGGTGCCGAAGAACTCCGCAACAATGGCCCCGATAAGCGCCAGAGTCGAGTTGATCTTGAGTGCATTGAATATGAAAGGCATAGCGGCGGGAAGCCGCAGTTTGAACAGGGTCTGCCAGCGCGACGCGGCATAGGTGCGCATCAGGTCGCGCTCCATCGAGCCGGTTGCGGCGAGACCCGCGACGGTGTTGACCAGCATCGGGAAGAAGGTCATCACGACGACGACGGCGGCCTTGGACTGCCAGTCGAAGCCGAACCACATCACCATGATGGGTGCGACACCGACGATCGGCAGAGCCGCGACCAGATTGCCGACCGGGATCACGCCCTTGCGCAGGAACGGGCTGCGGTCCACCAGGATTGCGGTGACGAAGCCGATGCCGCAGCCCATCACGTAACCGGCGATTACCGCATTGAGATAGGTCTGCTGGAAATCCGCCCAGAGAATGTGGGTGGAACTCAGGATCCGGCCCCAGATCATCGACGGGGCCGGCAGCAGCACGCTCGGCACGTTGAAGCCGCGCGTCACCCCTTCCCAGAGCGCAATCAGCGCGGCGCCGAAGAGCACCGGAATGAGGATGTTGATCAGCTGGGCAAGCGTGGCGCTTTTCGGTTTGAGCCGGGCGAGCCAGACATTGGCCGCCCAGGCGGCGAGCCAGAAGACAACAGCGGTCAAAAAGGGCCCGTTCATGCCGGTTTTACTCCCATGCGCCGGTTGACCCGGGCTCCGATGATATCAACTGTCATGACCAGAAGTCCTGCAAGGGCTGCCGCCATCAGCAGCGCCGACCAGATCTGCACGGTCTGGCCGTAATAGGATCCGGCGAGAAGCCTTGCGCCAAGGCCGGCGACGGCACCGGTCGGCAATTCGCCGACGATCGCGCCGACCAGCGCAATGGAAATGGCAACCTTCATCGAGGTGACAAGAAACGGCACGGCGGCCGGCAGCCGGAGTTTCCAGAAGGTCTGGGACGCGGACGCCGAATAGGTGCGCATCAGGTCGAGATGCATGACTTCCGGCGAGCGCAGACCTTTGGTCATGCCGACAGCGATGGGAAAGAAGGAGAGATACATCGAGATCGTCGCTTTCGGCAGCAGCCCGGAGATACCGACCGCATTGAGCACCACGATGATCATCGGTGCGATCGCCAGGATGGGGATCGTCTGCGAGGTGATGATCCAGGGCATCAGCGAGCGGTCAAGGGTCTGGAAATGGACGATGCCGACGGCCAGCGCGACGCCAAGCACCGTACCCATCAGGAAGCCGAGCAGGGTCGAGGACAGCGTGATCCAGGAATGATAGACCAGGCTGCGCTTGGAGGTGATCTTCTTGCCGATGGTGGTGTCCCAGAGTTCGGCAAAGACCTGGTGCGGCGCCGGCAGCACCGGGCGTTCCTGAGCCATGGTGCGCGGCAGAATTTCCGAAAAGCTGATCGTGGTTTTGGCACGTTCGGCCTGGTCGCGCTCAAACGGCGCGTTGAGGAAGACGGCTGTGGCGTACCAGATCGCAATGATGGCCAGCACCACCGTGCCGATCGGCAGAATCTTGTCCCTGAAGAGGCTGCTGTCACTCATGCCGCACCTCCGGGCCAGCGCAGCCACAGCGTCGGGATGCCCTCCTCGGTGGCAGTGTCGCGACGGGTGAAATCCTCATGGAAGCCCTCGCGTTGATAAAAGCGCAGCGCGTCGGTGTTGCGTTCGAACACGGTGAGCTCGAGGCCGCCCGGATGTGCCGCCTTGGCCGCGCCGAGCAGCATCTTGCCAACACCCTTGCCGCGCGCCTCGGGGCGCAGATAGAGCGCCGGGACAAAGCCGTCATCGCTCATCGAGAGATAACCAAGGATCTTGCCATCTTCTTCCGCCACGAACAGCGTGCGGGCGTCCAGCAGGGCCGGAACGAACAGCGCCTCGACAGCCGCGTGATCAATCGTGCGCGGAAGCCAGTCCGTGGCGTCGATATAGTCATTGATGATGGCCGCGCAGACCGGCAGGTCGGCGGTGGTGGCGTAGAGGAGCAACAGCGCGCTGTCCTGTCGTGGTCTCGGCGCGCTATTCATCGTAGCTGTGCCCCGCTTTCAGCCCCTCACGCACCTGGTGCGCGATTCTGAGGAATTCCGGGCTTTCGCGAATGTCGAGCGGCCGGTCGGTGCCCAGTTCGCTGCAGTCGATGATCTCGTGAATGCGGCCCGGGCGCGGGCTCATGACCACGATCTTGGTCGACAGAAACACCGCTTCCGGGATCGAGTGGGTGACGAAGACCACGGTCTTTTTCGTCTTGGCCCAAAGCTTGAGCAATTGTTCGTTCAGGTGATCGCGGACGATCTCGTCGAGCGCGCCGAAGGGCTCGTCCATCAAGAGCATCTGCGGCTCGACAGCAAGCGCGCGGGCAATAGAGGCGCGCTGCTGCATGCCGCCGGAAAGCTGCCACGGAAACTTCTTCTCGAAACCGGCCAGATTGACCAGTTCCAGATTGCTCTTGATGCGGCTGGCGCGGGTGGCGCTGTCGAGCCCCATGACTTCGAGCGGCAGCGAGATGTTGTCCTCGATGGTGCGCCAGGGCAGAAGTGCCGCCTGCTGGAACACATAGCCATAGGCACGGGCGAGGCGGGCCTGTTCGGGCGTCATGCCGTTGATCGACACCGTGCCACCGGTGGGCTTTTCCAGATCGGCAATCACTCGGAGAAGCGTGGTCTTGCCGCAGCCGGAAGGACCGATCAGCGAGACGAATTCGCCTTCGGCGATATCCAGCGTGATGTCCTTGAGGGCATGCACCGGACCGTCATTGGTCTCGAAGGTGAGGCCCAGATTTTGGGCAGAAATAACTGTCTCAGGCATGGGTTGCTGCTTTTTGTTTCATTGTGTTCCCCAGGCGTTCAAATTTGGTCGGCCTTGCCAGCACCATCGTTGATACTGGCAAGTCCCATGCCATCATACCCCGGTCGCGGGGATGCCGGTGCGTTCGACCTTGCGTGGGGAGGAGACTTCCTTCCAGGTCGACAGCGCCTTGTTGGTCGGCGTCACCGGCTCGCGCTTGACGAATTCGCCGTGGCCTTCCTGCGGCTTGACCTCGCCATCGTCGACGGCGACGCGTCCACGGGTCAGGGTGTAGCGCGGCAGGCCCTTGACGTGCTTGCCTTCAAAGACATTGTAGTCGATCGCCGACTGCTGGGTGCTGGCGGAAATGGTCTTGGACTTTTCCGGGTCCCAGACCACCAGGTCGGCATCGGCGCCGACCAGCACCGCGCCCTTTTTCGGGTAGCAGTTGAGGATCTTTGCGATGTTGGTCGAGGTGACGGCGACGAACTCGTTCATGGTCAGTCGGCCGGTGGCGACGCCATAGGTCCAGAGCATCGGCATCCGGTCTTCCAACCCGCCGGTGCCGTTGGGGATCTTGGTGAAATCGCCCACACCGAAGCGCTTCTGCTCCGTGGAAAACGCGCAATGGTCGGTGGCGACCACCTGCAGCGATCCTGCGGACAGTCCGGCCCAGAGCGAATCCTGATGCATCTTGTTGCGGAAGGGCGGGCTCATCACCCGGCGGGCGGCATGGTCCCAGTCGGGATGGGCGTATTCGCTCTCGTCCAGTGTGAGATGCTGGATCAGCGGCTCGCCCCAGACGCGCATGCCCTTCTGGCGGGCGCGGCGGATGGCTTCGTGGCTCTGCTCGCAGGAGGTGTGCACCACATAGAGCGGGGTGCCGGCCATGTCGGCGATCATGATGGCGCGGTTGGTGGCCTCGCCTTCAACCTCTGCAGGGCGCGAATAGGCGTGGGCCTCGGGGCCATTGTTGCCCTCGGCGAGAAGCTTGGCCTGCAATTGCGCCACCACGTCGCCGTTTTCGGCGTGGACCATGGCAATACCGCCGAGTTCGCCAACGCGGGAGAACGAGGAATACATCTCGTCATCATCGACCATCAGCGCACCCTTGTAGGCCATGAAGTGCTTGAAGGTGGTGATGCCCTTGTCCTTGACCACGGTCTCCATCTCGTTGAACACCTGCTCGCCCCACCAGGTGATCGCCATGTGGAAGGAGTAGTCGCAATGGGCGCGGGTCGACTTGTTGTCCCACATGGTGATCGCCTCGAGCAGCGACTGTCCGGGGGCGGGCAGGGCGAAATCGATCACCATGGTGGTGCCGCCCGAAAGTGCTGCGCGGGTGCCGCTTTCGAAATCATCGGTCGAATAGGTGCCCATGAACGGCATTTCGAGATGGGTGTGCGGATCAATGCCGCCGGGCATGACATAGCAGCCGGTGGCATCGAGCGACTTGTCGCCGACGAGGTTCGGGCCGATGGCGGTGATGACGCCACCCTCGATCATCACATCCGCCTTGTAGGTGAGATCTGCGGTGACGATGGTGCCGTTCTTGATGACGGTGGTGCTCATGATGCACGTCCTCTTGCTGTTCCAGTTTGGTTTGATCAGCCGTCTTGGCGCGGCCTTTTCAAAGATCTGATGGTCTAGTCGGCATAGCCGGGGTTTTCCCGGTCGAGCACATGTTTCATTTCCTCGAAATGCGAGAATTCGGCGTCCTTGTAGACTTCCCATTCGCGAGCCACGGATTCGGCCAGGTCATCGCTCATCACGTTGAGCGGCTGGCCGGTCGAGTAAGCCAGCACCATGGTCCGGGCGGCGCGCTCGAGATGGTACATGGCGTCAAAGGCTTCGGCGACCGTGCGGGCCACGGTGGTTACGCCGTGATTGGCCATCATGACGTTGGAATAATTGCCGATGGAAGCGGCGATGCGCTCGCCTTCGGCCTCGTCATTGGCTATGCCGCCGAAACTCATGTCCATCGCCAGCCGGTTGAAGAACCGGGCGGTGGTCTGGTCGATCGGCTTGATCGAGGGATCTTCCAGTCCGGCAAGGGCGGTGGCGTGCGGCGGGTGCAGATGCAGCGCCACCCGGGCATGCGGCACCCGGCGATGAATGGCGCCATGGATCGACCAGGCCGACGGATCGGGCGCATCGGGCCGGTTCATGGTTTCGGGGTCATCCGCGTCGATGAGGAGCAGTTCACTGGCCTTGGCGCGGGAGAAATGTTTCCAACGCGGGTTCATCAAGAACTTCTTGCCGT
The DNA here is from genome assembly GCF_002733955.1 of Hoeflea sp. GTDB lineage: Bacteria > Pseudomonadota > Alphaproteobacteria > Rhizobiales > Rhizobiaceae > Hoeflea. The sequence goes on from NZ_NVXQ01000007.1 coordinate 57,276, forward strand.
CCGGAGAAACCGCGGCGGAGAAATGGTTGGCGACACCTTCGTGCCAGTCGTAATAGGCCGCCAGTCGGAGCGCGGCCGCGAGGTCTATGCGAAGTTGGCTCTCGTCGCTGCTCGCAAGCGGCAGGACGTTGGCTGATGTGGTCATGGCGCTAACTCCGTCTGCTGTTCAACGGTCCCCCTCCCCCTGGAGGGGAGGGGCTAGGGGTGGGGGGCACACTGATCATTTCATCAGCCCCAGTTCATTCAGTATTTTCTCGATGCAGGCATCAAAGGACCCTGCCAGTTCGCCGGTATTGAACCGGATCACGCTGTAGCCGGCTTCTGCCAACCACGCATCGCGCTTCTTGTCCCGGCTTGTTCCCGCCGGGGTGAAATGATGCTCTCCGTCCACCTCTATGACAAGCCTGACTGAGTGGATGGCGAAGTCTGCAACATAGGGGCCTATCGGTGTCTGCCTGCGGACGTGGAGTCCGTAGAGTTTCCTGAAGTCCTTCAAGGCCTGCCAAAGCCGCTTTTGACCATCGGTCATGGTCCGGCGAAGCTGGCGCGCCCGCAACAGGGCCCCGGGTGAATTCAAGCTTGGTGACACAATGAGCCCCCCACCCTCGATCCCTCCCCTCCAGGGGGAGGGAGGGTTGCTCGGTGCACCTGGCACCATCACTCCACCACCCCGGCCGTCTCGACCACCGCATGCATGAGCACGTCGCAGCCGGCGCCAGCCCATTCCTTGGTGATTTCCTCGGCTTCGTTGTGGCTCAGCCCGTCCACACAGGGGCACATGACCATGGCGGTGGGGGCGACGCGGTTGATCCAGCAGGCATCGTGACCAGCACCGGAAATGATGTCCATGTGCGAATAGCCGAGCCGTTCGGCGGCATCGCGGATCGCCTTGACGCAAGTATGGTCGAATTCCGGCGGGTCGAACTGGCCGACGATCTCGGCCTCGAAGCTGACGCCGAGTGCATCGCAGAGTTTCGGCGCTTCTTCCATCAGCCGGTCGACCATGCCGTTGAGCGTATCGAGTTCATGGCTGCGGAAATCGATGGTGAAGACCACCTTGCCCGGAATGATGTTGCGGGAATTGGGATAGACGTCGATATGGCCGATCGCGCCGACCGCGTTCGGCGCATTGTCCATTGCGATCTGGTGCACCAGCTCGGTGATCTGGGCCAGGCCGCGACCGGCATTCAGCCGCATCGACATCGGCGTCGATCCGGTGTGGCTTTCCTTGCCGGTGACAGTGCATTGCACCCAGCGCAGGCCCTGGCCGTGGGTGACGACGCCAATGTCCTTGCCCTTGGCCTCGAGGATCGGGCCCTGCTCGATGTGCAGCTCGAACAGCGCATGCATCTTGCGGGCTCCCACCTCCTCGTCGCCCTTCCAGCCGATGCGCTCGAGCTCGTCGCCGAAGCGCTTGCCCTTGGCGTCGACCTTGTCATAGGCCCAGTCCTGGGTGTGGACGCCGGCAAACACGCCTGATGCCAGCATGGCCGGGGCAAAGCGGGTGCCTTCCTCGTTGGTCCAGTTGACCACGACGATTGGGTGTTTGGTCTTGATGTCGAGATCATTCAGCGTCCGGACCAGTTCGAGACCTGCGAGCACGCCGAGCACGCCGTCATATTTGCCCCCGGTCGGCTGGGTGTCGAGGTGGGACCCCACATAGACCGGCAGCGCATCGGGGTCGGTGCCGGGGCGGGTCATGAACATGTTGCCCATGGTGTCGACGCCCATCGACATGCCGGCCTGTTCGCACCATTTGCGGAACAGATGCCGGCCTTCTCCGTCTTCGTCGGTCAGCGTCTGGCGGTTGTTGCCGCCGGCGACGCCGGGCCCGATCTTGGCCATCTCCATGAGCGAGTCCCACAGCCTGTCGGCGTTGATGCGAAGGTTGGCGGCGGGTGCGGACATGGTCGGTTCCTCTGATGTTTTTGCGGTTCTCAGGCCGTCCCGGGCCTGGCCGGGACGGTGGTTCTCAACTCCCGGTCAGCTCGGGAACGTAAACACGGCGCCGGACTTGATGCCGTTGGGCCAGCGCGAGGTGATGGTCTTCAGGCGGGTGTAGAAGCGGACGCCTTCCGGGCCGTAGATCGAGTGATCGCCGAACAGCGAGCGCTTCCAGCCGCCGAAGGAGTGGTAGGCGACCGGCACCGGGATCGGCACGTTGACGCCGACCATGCCGACCTCAATGGAATCGGAGAAGGCGCGGGCGGCGTCACCGTCGCGGGTGAAGATCGCGGTGCCGTTGCCGTATTCGTGGTCGTTGATCATCTTGACGGCGTCGTCGAAAGTGCCGGCGCGGACAACCGAAAGAACAGGTCCGAAGATCTCTTCCTTGTAGATGGTCATGTCGGTGGTGACGCGGTCAAACAGCGTGCCGCCGACAAAATAGCCGTCCTCATAGCCCTGCAGCGAGAAGCCGCGGCCGTCGACAATCAGCTCGGCGCCTTCGCTGACGCCCTGGTCGATGTAACCCAGCACCTTTTCCTGGTGCATCTTGGTGACCACGGGACCCATTTCGGCGGTGTCGTCGGTGGCCGGGCCGATCTTCAGCGCCTCGACGCGGGGCTTGAGTTTTTCCACCAGCGCATCGGCGGTCTTTTCGCCCACGGGGACGGCGACAGAGATTGCCATGCAGCGCTCGCCGGCGGAGCCATAGCCCGCGCCCATCAGCGCGTCGGCTGCCTGGTCCATGTCGGCGTCGGGCATGATCACCATGTGGTTCTTGGCGCCGCCCAGGGCCTGCACGCGCTTGCCGTTGGCGGTGCCGCGCGAATAGACATATTCGGCGATCGGGGTGGAGCCGACGAAGCTGATCGCCTTGACGTCGGGATGGTCGAGCAGCGTGTCGACGGCGAGCTTGTCGCCGTGGATGACGTTGAGCACGCCTTCGGGGAAACCGGCTTCCTGGAACAGTTTCCAGGCCAGCATCGGTGCGGACGGATCACGCTCGGAGGGCTTCAAGACAAAGGTGTTTCCACAGGCAATGGCGATGGGGTACATCCACATCGGCACCATGGCCGGGAAGTTGAACGGGGTGATGCCGGCGACCACGCCCAGTGGCTGGCGGTCGGCGATGGAATCAACGCCCGGTCCGACATTGCGGGAGAAATCGCCCTTGAGCAGGTTGGGGATGCCGCAGGCGAATTCGACCACCTCGATGCCGCGGGTGACTTCGCCCAGTGCGTCGTCATGGGTCTTGCCGTGTTCACGCGAGATCTCGCGGGCGATGTCGGCGGCGTGGCGGTCGAGCAGTTCCTTGAACTTGAACATGAAGCGGGCGCGCTTCAAGGGTGGCATGGCGCCCCAGGCCGGTTGCGCCGCCTTGGCATTGGCGACAGCCGCGTTGATTTCCTCGACGGTCGACAGCGGAAGTTCGGCGATCTGCTCGCCGGTTGCCGGGTTGAAGACCGGGGAGCGGCGATCCGAGCCGGACACGGTGAGTTTGCCGCCAACGGCGTTTTCAATGATCTGCATGGTCAGGCGACCCCTTTGAGTACTTTGCGCAGTTTCTCGAACAGTTCGTCGATCTGCTCTTTGGAGATGATCAAGGGCGGTGACAGCGCGATAATGTCGCCCGTGGTGCGGATCAGCAAGCCGTCATCATAGGCCTTGAGGAAGGCGGAGAAGGCGCGCTTGGTCGGCTCGCCGACAATCGGGTCGAGCTCGATGGCGCCGATCAGGCCAGTGTTGCGGATGTCGATGACATGCGGGCAGTCTTTCAACGAATGCAGCTGCTCCTCCCAGTAAGGCGCGATTTCGGCGGCGCGGGTCAGCAGGCCTTCTTCCTTGTAGGTGTCGAGCGTGGCAAGGGCTGCGGCCGAGGCGATCGGGCTGCCCGAGTAGGTGTAGCCGTGGAAGAACTCGATCATGTGCTCGGGGCCCTGCATGAAGGCATCGTGGATTTCCGAGGTCACAAACACCGCCCCCATCGGGATGACGCCGTTGGTCAGTCCCTTGGCGGATGTGATCATGTCGGGCATGACATCGTAGTGCTGGGCGGCAAAGGGTGAGCCAAGCCGGCCGAAGCCTGTGATGACCTCGTCGAAGATGAGCAGGATGCCATGCTTGGTGCAGATCTCGCGCAGTTTCTTGAGGTAGCCCTTTGGCGGGATCAGCACGCCGGTGGAACCTGCGACAGGCTCGACGATGACTGCGGCAATGGTGGAGGCGTCGTGCAGGGTGACGATGCGCTCGAGTTCGGAGGCGATGTCACCGCCGTGCTCGGGCTGTCCCTTGGTAAACGCGTTCTGGGCGGGCAGATGCGTGTGCGGCATGTGGTCGACGCCGGTCAGCAAGGTGCCGAACATCTTGCGGTTGGTGACGATGCCGCCAACCGAGATGCCGCCGAAATTGACACCGTGATAGCCGCGCTCGCGACCGATCAGACGGGAGCGGGAGCCGTCGCCCTTTACCCGGTGATAGGCGAGCGCCACCTTGAGCGCGGTCTCGACCGACTCGGAGCCCGAGTTGGTAAACAGCACGTGGTTCATGCCGTCAGGCGCAATGTCGACCAGCCTGTTGGCGAGTTCGAACGCCTTGGGATGGCCCATCTGGAAGGCCGGGGCGTAATCCAGTTCGCCTGCCTGCTGGGCGATCGCCTCGGTGATCTTCGGGCGGCAGTGCCCGGCATTGACGCACCACAGGCCGGCGGTGCCATCAAGGATCTGGCGGCCGTCGGAGGCGGTGAAATGCATGTCCTTGGCGCCAACAAGCATGCGCGGGTTCTGCTTGAACTGGCGGTTGGCCGTGAACGGCATCCAGAAGGCGCGCAGATCGTTGGGGGTGGTGTTGAGCCGGTTTGACATGGCTGGTGCGCCTCCTGACGCAATGAGTTCCCGATCGTTGGTCAATAGCCCTTTTTTTAGGCTTTTTTTTCGCACATCGGCGGAAGGACGAAAATATTGACTGTTTGATAAAACTCTAGCAGGGTCAATACTCCGGTCAAGGCAAATTCCGCCATGTCCGCAACAGCTTTGTCGAGACGGATTGCGGCTGATCAAGGGAATGACATGGAGCACACAACTTGAAGGCTAGAGCGACGGAAACCCAGCGCAAGACCCGCATCCAGATGGAGAACGAGGAACGGATCCTCGATGCGGCGCTGGAGGAGTTTTCCGCGCATGGCTTTCGTGGCGCCACCATCGACCGGATCGCCGAGCATGCCGGCATGTCAAAGCCCAATCTCTTGTATTACTTCCGCCGCAAGCAGGACATGTATGAAGCGCTGATCGCGCGTCTGCTTGAAACCTGGCTGGAGCCGTTGAAGGAGCTTGATGCGTCCGGCGACCCTTTGCCGGAACTGCAATCCTACATTCGCCGCAAGCTTGAAATGGCCCGTGACTTCCCGCGCGAGAGCCGGCTTTTTGCCAACGAAATCCTGCAGGGCGCCCCGCGCATCAAGCGCTTACTCGAAAGCGAGCTCAAGCCCCTGGTGGATGAGAAGGTCGAGGTCTTGCGCGGCTGGATGAAAGACGGGCAGATCAACCCGGTTGATGCCCGCCACCTGATCTTCTCGATCTGGTCAACCACGCAGCATTACGCCGATTTCGATACGCAGGTGCAGGTGATCCTGGGGCCGGACCGGGGATCGGAAGGCCGTTTCGAGGACGCCGCGCGCTATCTCGAAACCCTGTTTCTCGATGGGCTGCGGCCTCAGACAAGCAAAAGAGATACGCCGCGCGTGCGTACCCCTTGAGCTTGCGGGTCGTCAGCTGATCAGGCCGACGGCGCGACGGCCTTCCTCGGTTTTCAGCGAGAAATCATCACCGTCATGGGCGCGGCCGGCATCGGTCGCCAGCCAGGCGATCGCCTCGCCGACCCATTCGGGGGAGATATGCTGTGACCAGTTGAGCTGGCTGACGGGATTGATGCCGGAGTCCTTGATCGACCGCTGCATGTCGGTGGCCACGGTTCCGGGCGACAGGCCGACCACCCGGACGTTGTCGTCAATGCTTTCCCGGTGCGCATTGCGGGTCAGCGACAGGACAGCGGCCTTGGTGGCGCAATAATGGCTCCAGCCTTCCAGTGCAGCAACGGCCGCGCCGGAGGAGATATTGATGATGACGCCGCCGCCCTGCTTTTTCATCACCGGAATCGCGGCGCGCAGACCGTGGTAGACGCCCTTCAGATTGACATCGACAACCTGATCCCAGGCATCAGGATCGGAGTCCTCGATGCGGGCAATCGGGTCGATCAGGCCAGCATTGTTGACCAGAATGTCGAGGCTGCCAAAACGGGAGATAGCCTTGGCGACGGCCGCGTCGACATCGCTGTAGCGGGCCACGTCGCAGGCGACAGCCAGCGCCTTGTCGCCGATTTCCGCGGCGATCCGCTCGCAATCGGATGTCGACCGGGCTGCCAGCACGACGTTCGCGCCGTATCCGGCCAGGATGCGGCTTGCTGCTTCGCCAATGCCGCGGCTGGCGCCCGTGATCAGGGCTGACTTGCCGGTAAGGTCAATGCTCATTGGGTAATCCTTCGTCTCGGGAGCTTTCAACCACCGATAGCGCAGGATTTTGCAATGGCCAAGCGGGGGAGCAGCAAAGGTCTCCCAATTTGGCGTTCTCCAAAGCAGGTCACGGGAGCAGGGAAAAGCCAGGGGAGCACTCCTCTCATCCTATTAATCAAGAAATCTTGATATAACGCTGGCATTGCGTGCAGGCATGCGCTAAGCGGGGCAAAAGACGCAAGGGCGAAGGAGCCGATCATGAGCATTGTCATTCATCACAACCCCGGATGCGGGACGTCGCGGAACGTGCTGGAGATCATCCGGGCGTTTGCAGAAGAGCCGGTGGTCGTCGAATATCTGGAAACCGGCTGGACACGTCCGCAGCTGCAGGCGCTGTTTGCGGCCGCCGACCTGACGCCGCGCGCAGCTCTGCGGGTGACGAAATCGCCGGCCGAAGAGCTGGGCCTCACCGATCCGTCCGTCAGCGATGAAGCCATTCTCGATGCGATGCTTAAGCATCCGGTGCTGGTCAACCGGCCGATTGTTTGCACACCGAAGGGCGTGGCCCTGTGCCGACCTTCGGAAGCCGTGTTTGCGCTTCTCGATGTTGCCTCCGGCACGCGCTACACCAAGGAAGACGGCGAGGTGATTGTCGCACCATGATGAAGGACATGCCCAATATCGAACCGGGCAGTTTCTTGCGTCCGGACATTGAAAAGCTGGCCTTGCCCGGCGAGCCCGGTCACCCGCCGCGGGTGCTGATGCTCTACGGGTCGTTGCGGGCGCGGTCCTATTCCCGCTTTCTGACACAGGAAGCGGGGCGGGTTCTCGAAGCGCTCGGGGCTGAAGTGCGGGTGTTCGATCCGGCAGGGCTGCCGCTGGTGTCCGACGAGGCCGAGACCCATCCGAAAGTGGCCGAGTTGCGCGAGCTTTCGCTCTGGTCGGAAGCCCAGGTCTGGTGTTCGCCGGAGCGGCACGGCGCCATGACCGGGGTGATGAAGACCCAGATCGACTGGTTGCCGCTGGCGCCGATTGGCGGCGTGCGCCCGACGCAAGGCCGGACGCTGGCGCTGATGCAGGTTAGTGGCGGATCGCAGAGCTTCAACACGCTCAACCAGATGCGGGTGCTGGGCCGCTGGATGCGGATGATCACCATTCCCAACCAGTCCTCGGTGCCCAAGGCCTTTGCCGAGTTTGATGACGACGGGCGCATGAAGCCATCGCCGTTCTACAACCGCATGGTCGACGTGATGGAAGAGCTGATGAAGTTCACCCTGCTGACGCGAGGCCGGGCGGAGTATCTGGTTGACCGCTATTCGGAGCGGGTGGAAAGCGCTGAAGCGCTTTCCCAGCGTGTGAACCAGCGCTCGATCTAGCGCCGGGATACTGATCGGTACCTAGACCGCGCCGGTGTATTCGCCGCGCGCCGGGTAGTCGTTCTTGATGGCGAAATCGAGTGCGCCGACCAGTTCGGAAAAATGCGGACGCACGAACGGCATGGTCTGGACCGAGCCGTAATAGAGCGTCTGTTCCGGCGTGACCATGAACAGGCCGGGTTCGGAAAACAGCGCCGGTTCTTCGATGCCGATCGAGGTCGTGCCGCGCGAGGTGGAGATGTAGAGCCCCCATTCACGTGCCTTGGCCAGCGAGAGGTCATAGCCGAAGCGCAAGGTGTCCGCGCCGATCTTCTCGGCCATCTGCCGGGTGCGCTCCTCGCCGTCGGAACTGATGGCGATGGTGGCGACGCCGCGTTCGGCAAAGTCTGCAACGCGCTTTTGAAACTCGGTGAGATAGTTGGCGCAGATCGGGCAATGCAGCCCGCGATAGAAGCAGATGATGGTTCCGCGCTCTGACGCATCTGTTGTGAGATCGAACGTGCCGTGGTCAAGGGTCGGGACTTTGAGATCCGGTGTTTTCTGGCGGGGCAGGAGCATGGAAAAGCCTTTCGATTGGTGGTTGTGTCAGCACACTACAGGAATTAAAGTCTGGAAAACCCGAATAAACCGACGAAAGCCCCGATATGGCTCGCATGGACAGGCTGACAGCGCTGATGGAACGGTTCACCTTGCAGGTGAGGCCGGCGTCATTGGAGAGCGCGACGATGGTGGTGACGGCCGGCAGTGGCGGCGCCTCTGGCGAGATCTGGTTCGGGCGGGCCGGGATCGGGGCAGAGCTTGCGGCTGAAGGCGTGCTGTTTGCGGCAGATGTCGATTGGGGCGGGGCCTCCAACCCGCTGCTGGCGGCCTTGCCGGAAAAGCTTCGTTACGATCTGTCGGCTGACCGGGAAGCCGCAAGCCTCGTTGCTCTGATGCATTCGGAACTGGCCGCCGCGCGCTGCGGATCCGGGTCGGTGATCAACCGGCTCGGCGAAGTCATGGTGGTGCGGTTGCTGCGGGCCCAGATCGAGGCGGGATCCACCGAGCCGGGGCTGCTCTCGGGGCTTTCCGACGCAAGGCTGAGCCGGGCCATCGTGGCCATTCACGGCAACCCGGGCCGCAACTGGCGAAATGATGACCTGGCTGAGGTCGCGGGGCTTTCGCTCAGCCGCTTTGCCGAAACCTTCGCCAGTGTCGTCGGCGAGACACCGGCGGCTTATCTGCGAAGGTGGCGGCTGCTGGTGGCGCGGCAGGACCTTCAGAACGGGGACCGGGTCGACGCGGTGGCGCGCCGCTATGGCTATCAATCGGCGGAAGGTTTTGCACGCGCTTTCCGCCAGCACTATGGACAGAACCCGCTCGCCATGCGGGGCAGCAGGGTGGGCCATCCGGTTCCGGAGCCTGTTCCGAGCTAGAGCGTCGTATTTATCGAACGACGCTCTAAGGCTGGCGGGCGGCCCAGTTGCGGCCGATGTCATTGGCCAGATCGCCAATGGACGCCTGGCTCCAGCCCTCGCGGTTCGCTCTGACGTAACCGACAAAAGTCAAGTTGCCGCGTTTGCGAATTGCCGACACCGCGACGCTGTCGGGCATGATGGTTCTGACCCCATAGATTTCTATGATCGGCAGATCGAGATGCGGCATGACGCGGTGGATCAGTTCGGTGCAGAAGGTGCAATCTGGTGAATCGACGTCGAACAGGAAGTCGAACCTCATGCCCAGCGAGCCGAAGAGATCGAGCGCGGTTCTGCGCCGTTGGCTCTGGCCGGTGAAGCGTGGCCTGAGGATTGCGACAGCATCGGTGTTGAGCACGATCGCGGGTTTTGACAGATGCACGCCCCTGGCGTCGGCTTCAATGAAGACGTGACCATTGCGGACAGTTTTGGCGTGAGATTGCACCTTGGGCGAGGCCCACACACCGAGCTGGCGCAGCTCCTGCTCGGTGCCGAGATAGATGGCGGCGTGGCCGAAAAGGCCCGGGATCATCTGCCCGGAGCGTCTTCCCTTCGAGCTGACCAGGACAATGTCGAGCGGCTCCAGCGCATCGAGCACGGCATCCTGGGCGGCCTTTCTGGATTTGAGATAGCCGCTGCGCCAGGCGACATGGCTCAGCACCGTGCCCATTGCCGGGGCGACGGTGCGCGCCATGTCCACGTACCAGCGGGGATAGTCCTCCATGTTGGTGCAGCAGGCCTGCAGACTGGCCTTTGCCGGCTTGAGGTGCGCGTCCCCGGAGCCGATTTGAGCGCAACCTTGCACAAGCAGGAGGAGGGCAAGAACCAGCCCGAGAGCGAACCGGAGTGGGGAAGGCAGCAGATCGGAATACTTCATGCACGCGACCAATATTCAGGGACAGCCGGCCATGCCCGGAAACCAGTCCGGGAAGGGCCGGTCCTGCATGGCCCCAATTCGAACCGGAGGCAATGCCGATTGGTCACACGGGGCATGAGACATTGGTGTTACGGCGCACGGCAGACGCAGCCATCATTGCGACAGCGGCGCTGCCCGGTAGCGGAAGTCCTGCATCTCGTCCTCGATGAGCCGCAATTCGGATTGCTGGCGGCCGATGTCGCGTTCGATTTCGCGGATGTCGCGGCGGTTGTTGTCGATCCGCCGCTCCACCGTGCGACGGTCGTCGGTGCCGTCGCTGAGCAGTTTCTCGTCCTCGCGGATGGACTGCTCGAGGCTGCGGATGCGCGATTCCAGAGAATTGATGTGGTTCTTTCTTCTGTGATGGGTCTGGCCGAGATCATAGCCTTCCCGGAAAGCTGGCTCCAGGTTTGCGGGGCAGACATTGGCGTAGCTCTTGCCCTGGCTTCCGACGCTCAAGCCGTTGAGCGGGGTGCAATAGCGCGGAATGCCCTGCTGGTAGCCCTGGTGCCAGAGCGTCTGGTTGGCGGCGACACCTGCCTTGGCGCAGGCCTTGACGTGGCGGGCGAAGCGGTTCTGCGGCTCGTAGCCGGCCGCGCCGTCCTGTTCACCAATCACGCGCCAGTCGGCGATGGCGCATTCCTCTTTCGACATGGTCTGGCAAGAGGCAAGCACAAGGCAGGCGAGAAGAACCAGTACAGAATACAATTTCATGATTATCCCCCGGACAACAAACAGACCCCACACGATTGATAGCAACTCGGTGGACGGGAGACAAGCAACAAGGAAGGGTGGTGCCCAGACCGCTGGCATGATGGTCCTGGCTGCGCGGTTTGTCTGCATCCAATGTCGATGCATGAAAAAAACCGGCCGTTAAAAACGGCCGGTTGGTATCGTGAAAGCCTCGCAGGTTGCGGGAATTACTCGGCAGCCTGCTTGGACATCGGGTTGTTGGGGTGCGTGGTCCAGTTGGCGTAATCGTGATCGATCGGCTTTCCGGTGCGCGGATCGGACCCTTCGGTCATTTCCACCATGGTGATGCAGTCATCGACCGGGCAGACATTGACACAGAGATTGCAGCCAACGCACTCGTCGTCCATGACCTCGAAATAACGCTGGCCATCGACCATCGAGGTGATTGCCTGGTGCGACGTGTCCTCGCAGGCGATGTGGCAACGGCCGCACTTGATGCACAGATCCTGATCGATCCGGGCCTTGGTGACGTAGTTGAGGTTGAGATACTGCCAGTCGGTGACATTGGGCACCGCACGGCCCTGGAAATCGGCGATGGTGGCGTAGCCCTTCTCGTCCATCCAGTCGGACAGGCCTTCCGCCATTTCCTCGACAATCTTGAAGCCGTAGGTCATGGCCGCGGTGCAGACCTGCACGGTACCGCAGCCAAGCGCGATGAACTCGGCCGCGTCGCGCCAGGTCTGGACACCGCCGATGCCTGAAATCGGAAGCCCCTGGGTTTCCGGATCGCGGGCGATTTCGGCGACCATGTTGAGCGCGATCGGCTTGACCGCCGGTCCGCAATAGCCGCCGTGCGAGCCCTTGCCGTCGATGGTCGGCATCGGCGCGAAATTGTCGAGATCGACCGAGACAATCGAGGAGATGGTGTTGATCAGCGACACCGCATCGGCGCCCCCGGCCTTGGCGGCACGCGCCGGGTAGCGGATGTCGGTGATGTTGGGCGTCAGCTTCACGATCACCGGCATGTTGGAATAGTGCTTGCACCATTCCGCCACCATCTGGATGTATTCCGGCACCTGGCCGACGGCGGCACCCATGCCGCGCTCGCTCATGCCGTGCGGGCAGCCGAAATTGAGCTCGATGCCATCGGCGCCGGTGTCCTCGACGCGCGGAAGGATGGCTTTCCAGCTCTCTTCGTCGCAGGGCACCATGATCGAGGCGATCAGGGCGCGGTCGGGCCAGCGCTTCTTGACTTCAGTGATCTCGCGCAGATTGACCTCGAGATCGCGGTCGGTGATCAGCTCGATGTTGTTGAGACCCAGAAGCCTGCGGTCCGGACCCCAGATCGCGCCGTAGCGCGGGCCGTTGACATTGACGACGGGAGGACCGGCTTCGCCAAGTGTCTTCCAGACGACGCCGCCCCAGCCGGCCTCGAAGGCGCGCTCGACATTGTAGGCCTTGTCCGTCGGCGGGGCCGAGGCAAGCCAGAAGGGATTGGGTGATTTGATACCGAGAAAATTGGTGGAAAGGTCAGCCATGAATCTTATCCTTCCTCAAGCCATCAGAGCTTTGTGAATGCTTTCAGCAGCGACCTTGCCGTCTTCGACGGAGGCCACGGTCAGGTCTTCGCCACCGGCGACGCAGTCGCCGCCAGCCCAGATCTTGCTGTGCGAGGTGCGGCGATGTTGATCGACGCGGATCCGGCCCTTCTCCAGCTCGACCGACACACCGGCGAGCGGCGCAGCGTCGGGTGTCTGGCCGATGGCCTTGAACACCTGGTCGGCTTCGATGGTGACCATTTCGCCGGTGCCGACAAGCTTGCCCGAGGCGTCAAGCGCCGTCTTTTCCATGGTGATGGCCTTTACGGCTCCGTCCGAGACCGCGAGGCTCTTCGGCATCATCCAGTGACGGATGGTGATGCCATTGGTCTGGGCCAGCTCCTGCTCATAGAGCGAGGCATTCATGTGTTCCTGGCCACGGCGGTAGGTGACCGTCACTTCCTCGGCGCCTAGCAGCTTGGACTGCATCGCCGCATCGATGGCGGTCATGCCGCCGCCGATGACGACAACCCGGCGTCCGACTTCGAGCTGGGAAAGATCTTCAGCCTGACGCAGCACCGCGATGAAGTCGACAGCGTCGATTACGCCGTCGGCATTCTCACCTTCAAGGCCCAGCGCGTTGACGCCGGGAAGTCCGACACCGAGAAACACTGCGTCGAAGTCAGCCGAGAGCTGGTCGAGGGTGATATCGCGGCCAAGCGCCTTGCCGTTCTCGATGGTGATGCCACCGATCTGCAGGATGAAGTCGACCTCGTCCTGGGCAAAATCATTGGTCGTCTTGTAGGATGCGATGCCGTATTCGTTCAGGCCGCCGGCCTTCTCGCGAGCCTCAAAGACGGTGACGTCGTGGCCGTAAGTGGCAAGGCGGTGGGCGCAGGACAGACCGGCAGGGCCGGCGCCGACGACAGCAATCTTCTTGCCTGTCGGGGCGGCGCGGGTGAACGGATGAGGCTGCTCGCGTTCCATGAACGTGTCGGTGGCATAGCGCTGCAACAGGCCGATCTTGACCGGCTTGCCTTCGGCGATCTCGCGCACGCAGACTTCTTCGCACAGGGTCTCGGTCGGGCAGACGCGGGCGCACATGCCGCCCATGATGTTCTGTTCGAAAATCGTCTTGGCCGATCCGACCGGGTTGTCGGCCTGGATCTTGCGGATGAACATCGGGATGTCGATCGATGTCGGACAGGCCGTCATGCAGGGCGCATCGTAGCAGAAATAGCATCGATCCGCCTCGACGAAGGCTTCATGCTGGGTCAGCGGCGGATGGATGTCGGAAAAGTTTTCGATGTAGTCTTCGCTGGAAAGGCGGTGTGCCTTCACATCGTTTGTCTCGGATATAGTCATCGGGACCCCTCTCGTTACGAGAACCTCTTTTGCGGTCTTTTTTTGGGCAACTCCTCAGCGCCCTTTTTGCCGCGATTTAGTGAGAATGAAGCGGTTTTATCAAAAGGTCAAATTTTTTATCAAATGATCAAAAATTGACTTTTAAAGTCAACATTGCGCTTCGCGTGAAGCCAGTTAAAACTGCTTTCAAACAAGGAGCTTGCAGTGACAGATTACCCGATCGCCGACTATGATGATGCCTATGCAAACGGTGCCCACATCGCCGGAGCCGCCGATTTTCCACCCCGTTGGGCCGCCCAGGCCGAAGCTTTCCGCACCGAGCTGAGCCAGGCGGGCAGGGCGCGTCTTGATCTGAGCTACGGGCCGGCGCCGAGCAACCATCTCGATCTGTTTCTGCCCGAGGGAGCTCCGCCAAAGGGATTGGCGGTGTTCGTGCATGGCGGCTACTGGAAGGCCTTTGACAAGTCCTACTGGTCACATCTGGCGGCAGGTCCGCTGGCGCACGGTTTCGCGGTGGCGATGCCGAGCTACACGCTGTGCCCCGACAACCGGATTTCAGGCATCGCCCGCGAGATCGCAGCGGCAATCAGCCTGGCGGCCGGCGAGGTGGAAGGTCCGGTTCGCCTCACCGGCCACTCGGCCGGTGGCCAGCTGGTGACGCGGATGATCAGCGGCGCGCCGCTGCTTGCCGGTGACGTGCTGGAGCGCATCGCGGGCGTGACCTCGATTTCCGGCGTGCACGATCTACGGCCGTTGCAGCGCACCGAGATGAACCAGGTGCTGGCAGTCGATGCAGCCGAAGCGCAGGCGGAAAGCCCGGTGCTGCTGACGCCGCTGGCGCCGGTTCCGGTCATGGCCTGGGTCGGGGCAGACGAACGGCCGGAGTTCGTGCGCCAGAACCGGGCGCTTTACGAGGTCTGGCGCGGATTTCCGATGCCCGTCGAGATGCATGAAGAGGCGGGCAAACATCATTTCGATGTGATCGATGGGCTGGGGGATGCCGATCACCCGCTCTGCCGCGCGTTTCTGGGGCTGCAGGGCTGATCCGGGTCGAGGTTTGAGGACGGCGCGAAGCGGCCAGATTAAGCCTTTGTTTATGGCGATATTCTAATCTGGTTGCTTGAGCACATGCATTGCGGCCATCAGGGCCGCCGTCCTTCCCGATCACGCAATCCGGAAACAGCCATGACGCACCCAAAGGCCATGATGGGCCTCATTGCCTTGCTGGCAGCCCATGCCCTGTCAGCGCCCGTCGCAGCCAACGAGATGATGCCTGATCCGGCTTTTGCTCAATCGGCGGTGGTCGGCGAATGGTGGGCCACGCCCAATATCGCCTTCGACTACCAGGCCGGCGCGTTGTGCGGGGTTGTGGCCGGCGGCACGCGGGATCCGTGGGACGCGATCCTCGGCTTCAACGGTCTGGCTTTGTCAAAAGGCGAGCGATACCGGATGTCGGTCACGGTGTCGGCGGATCCGGGCGGGCCGATGCGGGCACTGGCGCAAAAGGGCGTTGAGCCCTGGACGCCGGAGGGCGAGATTACCCGGCGCCTGGGCGCTGGCAAGCAATCGATGAGCACGGATTTTACCGCCGCGGAGTCCCACGCAAAGGCGCAGATGGTATTCCAGCTTGGCGGTTCGGACGAGAGCTGGCGTTTCTGTCTGCATGCGGCGTCGCTTCAATCCGGCCAGGCACCGGAGGCGGAGAAGGCTTCGGCTACCCCTTCTGCAATCCGGGTCAACCAGGTGGCTTATTTTCCCGATGGCCCGAAGCGGGCGACGCTGGTGCGCAAGGACAGCGCCCGGGCCGAGTGGAAACTGCTTTCGGCCTCGGGCGAAACCGTTGCGTCGGGTACGAGCAAGTCCCTGGGTTTCGATGCATCCTCGGAGCTTGTGGTCCACAGCATCGATTTCAGCAGCTACCGCAAGAGTGGAGATGGCTACCGCCTGGTTGTCGGGGACGACACCAGTCCGCCCTTCTCGATTTCGAGCAAAGCATATGATGCGTTGCGCACCGACGCGCTGGGCTATTTCTACAAGGTGCGCAGCGGTATCGAGATCCGGGAGGATCTCGCCGGCAAGGGGTATGGCCGCCCGGCCGGCCATCTGGGCAGATCGCCGAACCAGGGCGACACGGCGGTCGGGTGCGTGGATACCCGCACAGCCCGCAAGGTCTATGGCAAGGCCTGGAGCTGCGGCTACAAGCTCGACGTTGCCGGCGGCTGGTATGATGCGGGGGATTTCGGCAAATATGTCGTCAATGGCGGCATCGCCACGGCACAGCTGCTGGCTGTCTATGAACGGGCGCTGCATCAAACCCGCGGAAAATCTCCGGCGCTGGCCGATGGCCTGGTCCGGATTCCCGAAGCCGGCAATGGTATCCCGGATGTCCTCGACGAAGCACGGTGGGAGCTCAATTTCCTGATGGCCATGCGGGTTCCCGAGGGCGAGCCCTATGCCGGCATGGCGCATCACAAGATTCACGGCAATCGCTGGTCGGCCTCGCCCAGCCTGCCGCACCGCGACCGCGAGCTGCGGGTGCTGCACCGGCCTTCGACGGCTGCCACGCTCAATCTGGCAGCTGCGGCGGCGCAGGGCGCACGGCTGTTTGCGCCGTTTGACAAGGCCTATGCCAACTGGCTGCTTGCCGGCGCTGTGGAGGCCTATCGCGCGGCGGAGGCCAACCCGGCGCTTCATGCCCCTTACACCGACGGCAGCTTTGGCGGCGGCGATTATCAGGATGACGATGCCAGCGACGAATTCTACTGGGCGGCGGCGGAGCTGTTTCTGACCACCGGCGAGCAGGTCTGGCTGGACCGGGCAAAGGCTTCCCCGCACTGGGACGGGCCGGTGTTCCATTCCACAGGGTTTGACTGGCGCTCGGTTGCAGCACTCGGCCGGCTCCATCTGGCCTCGGTTCCGTCAAAACTGCCAATGCGTGATCTGAAAGCGATCCAGTCCTCGGTCAGAGACGCCGCTGAAGCCCAGCTGCGGGATCAGAAGAAGGAAGCCTTTGGCTTCATGTATCACAACAACCTGTTCGGTTGGGGATCGAACCATCTGCTGATCCAGAACATGATCGTGGTTGCAACCGCCTACGACATCACCGGCGACAAGCGCTATCTGCAGGCCGTGCGTGAAAGCATGGACTATATTCTTGGCCGCAACGCGCTGGGGATTTCCTATGTCACAGGCTACGGCACGACCTATGCCCGGCGGCAGCACTCAAACATGTTCGCGGCCTCTATCGATCCCTATTATCCCCCGGTGCCTAAAGGCGCGCTTGCGGGCGGGCCAAACAGCGGTCTTGCCGATGATTATGCCATTTCCCTCCTGGAAGGCTGCGCGCCGCAGGCCTGTTACGTCGATGATCCCCGCTCTTTCTCGACCAACGAAATCGCCATCAACTGGAATGCGCCGCTGGCGTGGATGGCGTCGTTCCTGGCAGATACGCAATGAGGAGTGTGGCACGGTAACGCCGGCACTGACTGCGACCTGTTACCAGGGCAGCGGGTTCCCGCGGTAATCGTAGAAGCCGCCGGTCTCATCCGGCGTCAGGCTGTCGAGCACGCTCATCAGCTGGGCGGCTGCTTCGGGTGGTTGGCGCACGATCAGGCCCGACTTGGCGAAATCCGATGACAGGCCGGTGTCGACTGTTCCCGGATGCAGCGCGACGCAGATTGCGTCCGGTTTTCGTCGTGCGAGCTCAATGGCGGCGGTATGAACAAGCTGGTTGAGGGCTGCCTTGGATGCGCGATAGCTGTACCAGCCGCCAAGCGCATTGTCGGTGATCGAGCCGACCTTGGCCGACAGCGTGGCAAAGACCGATTTGCCGTGCCGCGGCAGCAGCGGCAGGAAATGCTTCATCAGCAATGCCGGACCGATGGCATTGATGGCAAAGGCGCGGGTCATGTGTTCGGGAGTCATCGCGGAAAGCGATTTCTCGGGGCTGAAGCCATCGCCGTGCAGGAAACCGGTCGCGTCGAACACCAGCCGCAATTCTGTCTGCCGAGCCTTGACGGCATTGGCGGCGCTGATGATGCTCGCTTCATCCAGAAGATCGATTGCCGGATCCGATCGCCGCGAAAATCCGATCACCTCGGCAAAGGCGCCGGATTGCTCCAGAGCCGCCACCATCGCGGCACCGATCCCGCCGGTGCCGCCGATGACGACTGCTGTTCCACCTTTTTCGTCCGTGTCCATGCGGCTGCTCCTTGTATCGGGTCGCCGCTTCGCGGTTCACCCGGCGTGTCGGGTCATCACCATCATGTAGTCTGCCATGAACATCTGCGGATCGGTGTCGACCATGACCATATGGTTCGGTCTTCCTTCAAAGCAACGGGCACGGCTTTGCGTGCCGCCGGGCTGGAACAGGGTCTGGCCGATGGCAGCTCCTTCCGTGACAACGCAAAGGGCGCCCTTCTGCAGGCGGAAGGCGCCGGGCACGGTCAGCCAGGACAGGGCCATCACATCATGCGGCACGCAGCCGGCGAGCCCCTGGTGAGAGCGGTAGAAGCGGGCATAGAATTCCGCCATCGCCGCCAGAGGTGTGCCAAGCTTGGGGTTTTCCCTTGCCAGCGCCTGCATGAAATCTGGCGTGAAGACCACTGGCATGGTGCAATCGAGCGGGGCCAGAACCAGCGGCCAGGCGGCTTCGAACACCGCATCGGCGGCGTGCGGGTCATTCCAGATGTTGGCCTCGGCCACCGGGGTGACATTGCCCTTGCGATGCACCGCACCGCCCATGACGATCACGGCCCTGAGGCGTTTCACCACGTCCGGATCGCGCTCGAGCAGCCTGGCGAGGTTGGTCAAGGGGCCGACCGCGCAGAGCGTGATTTCGCCGGGGTGACGTTTCGAGGCTTCAATGATGTAGTCGACAGCGTCGAGCGCATGCTTGCTGCGGGTTGACGCCGGAATGTCGACTTCGCCAAAACCGTTGCGGCCGTGTACCAGGTAGCTCGGTTCATTGGCCGGAATTGTCAGCGGCGCAGCTTCGCCTTCCGCGACATCCGCGTCGCAGCCCCAGTGGTAGAGCAGGGCGAGCGCGTTGCGGGTTGCTTCATGGGTCCGGACATTGCCGAAAATCGTTGTCAGCGCCAGCAACTCGATATCCGGATGGGCTATGGCATAGGCAATCGCCATTGCGTCATCGATCCCGGGATCAGTGTCTATGATAACTTTGTGCTTCATGGGGTTTTCCTTGCTGCTGTCGCGTCTCCAATGGCACGGCAAGAGCGTCGTCACAAGAAAACCGGGTAACAAGGTAAGGCCGGAGCAAGATTACTTGTTCATTTTCCTCAGCGACCGGCGGCATGGCAGGGTTTTCCTGTCGTCGCTTGACGGGCGTTGTTCTCGCCGGATGACGCCCGTCTGCTTTTCGGGGACTGCCGTTGGGAAACAGCCTTGTCAGCACGATCCCGTCAGCCGGGTCGCTGCTGCCTTCTGCTGCAGTCCCGATCGGGCCGTGGGGTGCACGAAACTCAGCGGAATCCGCGGCCAGCCGCCACTTTCATCCCCTGGCTGTCGTTTTTTGACGTGTTCCCGGCGAGAACGCGTTATACTTGCATGCGGGATAGCAAAATCTCGATGAATTAATATCAAATATTCTAATATTAACTACGCATTAAAAAAGATGGTCCAATTGTCATGAAAAGGAGACAATCATGGGCCTTACGAGAAGCATATTCGCTGCAGTTGCTGTCGCTGTGTTGGTATCGCCAGTATCGGCGCAGACAGCCAAGCCGGACATCAACCGCCTTATCACCCCCTCGGTGATCGAAGACATGCGTGAGTGGATCGAAACCGATATCGTTCGGATTTCGATCAAGGCGCAGAATGATCGCCTCAAGAAACTGCCGCAGGATCAGATCGATGCGCTGGACACGCAGTGGCGTGCCGAACGCGAAAGCGACGACAAGCCGCTGATCGCAGCAACCCTGTCTAACCCGCTTTCAGTTTACCTGACCCGGCTGCAAGGCAAGTCTCTTGGTCTTTATGCCGAGATATTCGTCATGGACCAGAACGGGCTGAATGTCGGTCAAAGCTCCATCACCGGCGATTTCTGGCAGGGTGACGAGGCCAAGTTCCAGAAAACCTTTGATGTTTCCGGTGACGCGCTGTTTGTCGATGAGCCCGAATGGGACGGGGACAATAAAATCTGGCGCGGACAGGTCAGCTTTACCCTGACCGATGCAGACAAATCGATCGGCGCAGTAACGATGGAAGTCAATCTGACTGAACTCGAGCGCCGCACAGCCGCTGGTGCATGACGCAACACAGGCAATCAGCGTCGTGATGCGCCTCATGCATGAGGCCGCGACCCGGCAGACACAACAGGACTTCTAACATGCTCAAGAACATATCTGTCAGCACAAAGGGCTTTGCGGCGTTTGCCATTCTTGCCTTCATTGCCATCGGAGCCTCCAGCCTCATTCACATGCGGGCCCTGACCGCCAACGAACTGGCCCGCAACAGCCAGACGATGGCGAGCTTGCTGGCAGAGACTGCCGGTCTCAACGCCGATGCAAGCCAGGCCAACCTTCAGGTCAAGAATTTCCTGCTCACCGGCAACCGCGAGTTTGTCACCGCCTATGAGCAGACAAGCGCCGCCATTGATGCCCGGTTTTCAAAGCTGGAAGGGCTCTACGCCGAGCATGCAGCCAGTGAAAGCCCGGTTCTGGGCGAAGCTGTAGCCGTGCTGGGCGAGTGGCGCACGAGCGTGGTCGAACGGCAGATCAGGCTGATGCGTGATCCGATGACGGTGGAACTGGCCCGGGTTCTGGAACTGACCGGCGAAGGCCGCGCGCTTCTGGCTGAATTCGGCAGCAAGGTCGGCGCGCTGATCGGCAGTATCCAGCGAAAGAGCGCATCTGCATCGAGTGAACAGATGTCTGCCCTCTCCGCCGTTGAAACCATCAGCCTGGTGGCTTCCATTATCGTTGCACTCGTTGCTGCAGGAATGGGCCTGCTGAACTTCCAGCTGGTTTCCCGTCCGCTCGGTCGCCTGGCCGACGCCACGCAACGGCTTGCCAACGGCGAACTTGACGTGGCCATCGACAAGGGCGGCAAGGACGAGATCGGCAAGATGGCCGGAGCCATGCAGATCTTCCGTGAAGCGGGGATCGCCAATCAGCGGCTGCAGGCCGAAGCCGAAGAAAACCGCAAGCAGGCCGAAGCGGACCGCATCGCGGCCCAGGAGAAGGCCGAAGCCGATGCCGCGGAGCGGCTCAGGATCGCCACATCCGGTCTTGCGACCGGCCTCCAGCGTCTGGCGGCAGGCGATCTCTCCTTCCAGCTCGAAGAAGCCTTCGCGCCGGACTTCGAAGCCCTGCGTCACGACTTCAACCAGTCGGTCAAGCAGCTGGGTTCGACCATGGCGTCGATCACCGAGAGCGTGTCGATGATGGAAACCGGAACCCGCGAGATTGCCAACGGCACGGATGATCTGTCCAAACGCACCGAGCGGCAGGCTGCGGCGCTCGAGGAAACCGCCGCCGCTGTTGAGGAAATCACCGCCAATGTGGTCAACTCGACACAGCGCACCGAAGAAGCCCGCAGCGTTGCTTCGCAGGCCAATACATCAGCCACCCAATCTTCCGAGGTTGTCGGCCAGGCCGAAGACGCGATGCGCCGGATCGAGGAGAGCTCGCACCAGATCTCCAATATTATCGGTGTGATCGACGAGATCGCCTTCCAGACAAACCTGCTGGCGCTCAATGCCGGTGTCGAGGCTGCGCGCGCCGGCGAGGCAGGCAAGGGATTTGCCGTCGTCGCCCAGGAAGTGCGCGAACTGGCACAGCGCTCGGCCAATGCCGCGAAGGAAATCAAGGAGCTGATCCAGAACTCCTCGACCGAAGTTTCCAGCGGTGTGGATCTGGTGCGCAGAGCCAGCGAAGCACTTCGGACCATCGGCGGTTTCATCACCGACATGAACACCCACATGGACGCGATCGCGATCTCGGCCAAGGAACAGTCGACCGGGCTGTCCGAAGTCAATGAGGCGGTCAATTCGATGGATCAGACCACACAGCAGAACGCGGCGATGGTGGAGCAGTCAAACGCTGCATCCTCCGAACTTGCCGCCGAGGCTGCCAAGCTTCGCGAGCTGATCTCGCAGTTCACCATCGATGGTTCTGCAACGGCTCAGTCGAGTGCCCTGCGCTCGACAGCGCAGACGATGGCCAAGGCTGTTGCGGCAGAGATCCCCCGGCCCGCCGCCAGCCCGAGGCAGCCGATCATGCAGAGCCAGGGCAATGCCGCCGTGGCGCAGGACAGCTGGGAAGAGTTCTGAGCCGGTTGCGCGGGTTCCGAACATCGTTCGCACATGAAAAAGCCCGCTTCTCAGGAGGCGGGCTTTTTCTGTCGCTCCATAGCCAGGTCCTGCCCGACCAGGTTCAGTCGCGGGAGAATTTTGGCTTCCATCGCGCCATGAGCGCGGAATTGGTAACAACGCTGACCGATGAAAAGGCCATTGCAGCGCCGGCGAAAACCGGCGGCAGGATGCCAAAGGCAGCAAGCGGGATGCCGATCACATTGTAGACAAAGGCCCAGCCAAGGTTCTGACGGATCGTGCGCCGGGTCCTGGCGGCAACATCAAGGGCTGCAGGCACCAGCCGCAGGTCGGGGCGCATCAGCGTGATGGCGGCTGCTTCGCGGGCAGCGTCTGCGCCGGTGGCCATGGCAATGCCGAGATTTGCCGCAGCGAGCGCCGGCGCGTCGTTCAGTCCGTCACCCACGAAGGCAACATGGCCCCCGGTGCTCTGCATCAGCTCGCGGATGATCTTGAGTTTTTCGTCGGGTAGCAATCCGGCGCGCACATCGCTGACCCCGGCCTCCGCGGCGATGGCCTTGGCTGTAACCTCGTTGTCCCCGGTCAGCATGACACTGGCGAGACCCCTGGCGGAGAGGTCATCCAGGGCCTGACGGGTTTCGGGCCGGATCCTGTCAGCCAGCCGGATGACGCCGATCAACTCACCGCCGCGCGCCACCCAGGCCAGTGTCCCGGTTGCCTGGCGAGCCCCCGTTGCGTCCGCAGCCGTGGTGTCGATCCCGGCTTCGAGGAGATAGCGCTCAGATCCGACCATGAGTTTGAGATCATCATTCATGCCTTCCAGTCCGCGGCCGGGCACGGCACGGATCCCGGTGGCGGGCGTGATGCCGACGCCCTGCTGTTCGGCATGGTCAAGAATCGCGCGGCCGAGCGGATGTTCGCTGCCGGTCTCGACCGAGCCGGCCAGGGCCAGCAGTTGTGACGGGGTCGTTGCGCCGACCGGATGCAGGCTGGCGACTTCCGGGGCGCCCATTGTCAGCGTGCCGGTCTTGTCAAAGGCGACAAGCTTGATGTCGGTGGCGCGTTCCAGCGTCTCGATGTCACGGATCAGGATACCAGACCTGGCGGCGGCGCCGGTCCCGGCCACGAGCGCGGTCGGCGTGGCAAGCCCCAGCGCGCAGGGGCAGGCGATGACCAGCACGGCGACCGCTGCGACCATTGCGGTTTCGACATCGGCGCCTGTGAACAGCCAGCCCGCAAATGTCACCAGAGCGATGACGAGAATGAGCGGCACGAAGACCGCGGAAATCTGGTCGACGAGCTTCTGCACCGGCGCGTGGCCGGTCTGGGCTTCCTCGACCAGTCTTGTCATCCTTGCCAGCCGGGTGTCGGCGCCGGCGGCGCTGATCTCGACCTCAAGCACGCCATCGGTGTTGGTGGTTCCGGTGATGACCGGATCACCCGGTCCGCGCGATACCGGCAGGCTTTCGCCCGTGACCATTGCCTCGTCCAGCGAAGAGCTGCCGCTGCGGATGATACCGTCGGCTGCGACACGCATGCCGGGTCTGACAACAATCACATCCCCGACCGCAAGCCGTTCGACGGGTATGGTGCGGATCGATCCGCTCAGGGTGACGAGCTCTGCGGTGTCCGGCTGCAGCCGCCCGAGCGCGCGCAATGCGCCGGCGGCGCCGGATTTGGCGCGGGCTTCAAGATACTTGCCGAGCATGATCAGCGTGAGTACGACCGCGGCCGCTTCAAAATGCAGATGCGCGGCCATGTCCGTGCCATGGCCCGAATGGTCTCCCATCCAGCCACTGACCATGACCCATAGCGACCAGAGATAGGCGACACCGGTGCCGAGGCTGACCAGCACGGCCATGTTGGCTGAGCCGCCACGCAACGCGCCGGCGGCCTCGCGCCAGAAGCGGCTGCCCGAAACCACCATGACGCCGGTGGCCAGCACTGCCTGCCAAAGCGGCGAGATCCACGCCTCTCCCAATCCGGTCATCATCGGCAACATGCCGACAATGATGGGCAGGGTCAGCAGCGCTGAAATCACCAGCCGCACAAGGGTCTGGCGTTCATCGGCCCGGCGCATGGCTGCCTGGGCCTCGTCGGCATCACGGTGGGCGGCGAAATCATTGCGACGCAGGACAGCGCCAAAACCGGCCCGGCCGATGGCTTCAGCCAGCTTGTCGGGGTCGAGGGCAACGCCTTCGATATCGGCGCGCTCGAGCGCCAGATTGACGTGGGCTTGTTCTACACCGGGCTGACGCCCCAGAACCTTTTCCACGCGCGCGGAACAGCTCGCGCAGGTCATGCCCGTGATGTCGAATGTCACATGTTCAGGTTTGACGGTCACGGGTCGGCTTCAGGCCGTGACACGGGTCACGTCAAAGCCGCAATCCTCGATCGCGCCCCTGAGCGTCTCGGTGAGCTCGGGCCTGGCGACATCGGCGGTCAGTTCTCCACTCTCCAAATCAACCGAGAGGTTTGAAACGCCCTCGATGGAGGTGCCGGCGTTTTTCACGGAACGCACGCAGCCATCGCAATGCATCCCGGCAATTTGCATCGAAACAGTCATCAAAAGTATCCTTCCGCCCCTTCATATGGGGAGGGGGATGGGGATACGTCAAGCTCTGCGGTTCCCTGTTGCAATTGAAATCGGGAACGGCGCGACTGCCTCAGTTGCAATAGATGGTGGAGAGTGTCCGCAACATCTGGAGAACCGGTTCGGAGTTGATCGAATAGTAGACCGCCTGCGCTTCGCGGCGGGTCTTGACCAACTGTCTGGTTCTCAATTTGGCAAGGTGCTGGGACAGGGCGGATTGGCTGAGCTCCACCTTTTCAGCAAGCGTTCCAACCTGCATTTCACCATTTGCAAGGTTGCACAGGATCATCATCCGTTTTTGATTGCCCATTGCTGAGAGCAGATCGGCAGCTTCTTCAGAGTAGGTTTCCAGTCGGTTCGCATCGATCATTGGTGTCTTCCGTAGTCACCGCGCGAGGCGGTCATTAAACAAATTATGCAAATACACAAAAAAGTCGTGGCTTATATTTCAACTATAAAAGGGTCAATGTACACCCCTATTTTTTCATAGCGTACGCTTGAGTTCGGTTAGTTTTGCACGCAAGCTGCCCGCGTCCTCCAAAGGCGAGCCGAATTCGATACGCATCAGGTCATCATGATTGGCCAGGTCGATCCCTGCGCAGTCAATTCCGCAGACTTTCCAGCCGGTTTTTTTCGATTTTCCATGCAAACGGGCATAAGTGTCAACCGCGTCTGTGTGGTCGGCATTCATGTGGGCGATGGCTTCAGGCTCGATCTTTTCCACATCCCCGATCGCCGGTGAGACGATCAGAAGGTCAGATGCGTTAAGAACGAAGGCCTTGCCGAAGCCGCCGTTGAGGCTGGCTGATTCGGGCACCATGCGGAAGAACGCGAAATCCGGGAAGTCGGCATAAAGCGCTGCCTTGGGATGCCGCGCGATGAAGCGCGCGCGCAAACGCAGATGGGCAGGGTCATCTCTTTCGACCCGCTCGGCCCGGGTCCGCACGGTAATGCGGGGGTGGGCAAGCGGATCGCCTTTTCCCGGCTCCCCGAACAGCAGCGAGGCGCGGGGATCGGCGGCCAGCGCGCCGGTGTGAACCGAGAGAGCGGAGACGAGGATCAAGGGGGTGCCGTCGACATCGGTGCCGGTCAGCACCCTGCTGGCGAAGGGAAAGCCCGTCTCCGGCTCAAGCACGCCGATCGCGGCAAACCGTGCTCCACGGATGAGGCGGCGGGCCAGACGGCGCGCCTCCTCATCCGTATCGCGAATGGTCTTGACCGGTTCCTTCATCGCGGTCAGCACATCCTCACTTGGGCGCCATGCGGATGGCGCCGTCGAGACGGATGGTCTCGCCATTGAGCATGGCGTTGTCGATGATGTGCATGGCGAGGTTTGCATATTCCTCCGGCTGTCCCAGGCGGGACGGGAACGGCACCGATGCGCCGAGGCTGTCCTGGACTTCCTGCGGCATGCCAAGCAGCATCGGGGTTGCAAAAATTCCCGGTGCAATCGTCATCACGCGGATGCCGAAACGGGCAATTTCGCGGGCGATCGGCAGGGCCATGGCATGGACGCCGCCCTTGGACGCCGAGTAGGCGGCCTGGCCGATCTGGCCGTCGAAGGCTGCGACCGAAGCGGTCGAAATCACCACGCCGCGTTCGCCGTCAGCCAGCGGCTCGAGCTTGGAGGCGCGGTCGGCGAACAGTCGCAGCATGTTGAAGCTGCCGATCAGGTTGACCTCGATGACCTTGCGGAACAGGTCGAGATCGTGCGGGCCTTCACGGCCGACAACGCGAACGGCGGGTGCGATGCCGGCGCAGTTGATCAGGATACGGGCTTCGCCAGCCTCTGCGGCCTCGGCAAGGGCGGCTTCGGCTGCGGCGGCATCGGAGACGTCGCAGGCAATGGCCTTGCCGCCGATTTCGGCAGCCACTTTCTCGGCCTGCTCGAGGTTCACATCCAGCAGCGCAACCTTTGCGCCGGCTTTCGCCAGTGCGCGTGCGGTAGCCGCGCCGAGGCCGGAGCCTCCACCCGTCACAATGGCGGCCTTGCCTTTAACGTCCATATTCCCATCTCCCTGAATGCACTTGATTGTATGTCTGTTGTTCGGTCTCAGCGGCGGTGCCGTGTCAGCCCCCGCACGATGTCGTCGGCAGTGATGGAACCCGTCACCGCGCCTTTGTCAATAACGCCGATTGTCCCGTCGCGGCGGGCAAGCGCCTCCATCACCTCTTCCAGCGGCGTGTCGGGCTTGACCGAGGCCGACAGCGGCGATTGGCCGCGCGATTCATCTGGCTTGCCGACCGTCATGACGTCGCGGGCCGTGAGCATGGCGATCGGGTTCATGTTGGCGACAAAATCGGCGACATAGCTGTTTTCCGGCGAGTTGACGATCTCGCGCGGTGTACCGCACTGGATGATCCGCCCGCCTTCCATGATGGCAATGCGGTTGCCGAGCTTCATGGCTTCGTCGAGGTCGTGGCTGACGAAGACGATGGTCTTGCCCAGGCGGGTCTGGAGTTCGAGCAGCTCGTCCTGCAGCCGGGTCCGGATCAGCGGATCAAGCGCGGAGAAAGGCTCGTCCATCAACAGGATCGGCGCGCCGGTGGCAAAGGCGCGGGCGAGGCCGACGCGCTGCTGCATGCCGCCCGAAAGTTCGGCGACCATGCGCTCGGACCAGTCGGACAGGCCGACAAGTTCGAGCTGTTCAGCCACCCGGCGGTCCCGTTCTTTCTTGGGAACACCGGCAATCTCGAGTCCGAAGCCGACATTGTCGGCCACCGAACGCCAGGGCAGCAGGCCGAATTGCTGGAACACCATCGAGACGGTGTCCATGCGCAGCTGCATCAGTGTCTTGTCGTCACAGGCGCCGACATCGAAGGTTTCTTCACCGCAATGGACGGTCAGGGTTCCGCGGCTGATCGGGTTCAGCCGGTTGATGGCGCGCAGAAGCGTTGACTTGCCCGAGCCCGACAGCCCCATCAGGACCAGGATCTCGCCCTCGTTGATGTCGACCGTGCAGTCGTGCACGCCGAGAACGTCGCCGGTTGCTTCCTGGATCTCGGTGCGGGACTTGCCGGCATCGGCCAGCGCCAGGCTTTCGGCCACGTTGTCGCCGAAGATGATCGAGACATTGTCGATGCGGACCGAGCCGCGATACTGATCCTGGCTCATGAGGTTGCTCCGATGCGCACGCGGCAGATGCGGTCGAGGATGATGGCCAGGATCACGATGGCGATACCGGCTTCAAGGCCGAGCGGGATGTTGACCGTGTTGAGCGCGCGGACCACGGGCTTGCCAAGGCCGTTGGCGCCGATCAGGGCGGCGATGACGACCATCGACAACGACAGCATGATGCATTGGGTGAGGCCCGCCATGATGGTCGGCAGGGCGGCGGGCAATTCGACCTTCCGCAGCAATTGCTGCGGCGAGGCGCCAAAGGCCATGCCCGCTTCCACCATCGGTTTGGGCACCGAGGTGATGCCGAGATAGGTGAGCCGGATCGGTGCCGGAGAGGCAAAGATGATGGTGACCAGCAGGCCGGGCGCTAGGCCGAGGCCGAACAGGATCAGCACCGGGATCAGGTAGACGAAGGTCGGCATCGTCTGCATCAGGTCGAGCACCGGCTGCAGATAGGTGTAGAGCCGGGGCCGGTGGGCCAGCCAGATGCCGATCGGCACGCCGATGAGCATCGACATGAAGGCGGCCGAGATCACCAGCACGAGGGTTTCGACGGTTTCTTCCCACAGGCCCTGATTGATGATGAAGGTAAGGCCGAGAACGATCCCGAGCGCCAGCTTCCAGGATTTCTGGATGCGCCAGCCGATCAGCGCGATGGCCAGGACCAGCAGCAGCGGTGGCAACCACAGAAGCCCGTCGATCATGCCGTCGAGCAGATATTTGAGCGAGTCTGCTATGGCGTCGAAGGCGAACTCGAAATTGTCGGTGAGGAAATCAAAGAAGCTCTTGCCCCATTTCCCGACCGGGACTTTCCACGCGGTGATAAAATCCGCCATTCCATCCATGCCCTGACCCCCGACACACTTCATGATCCGGGGCCGCGTCGTGGCAGCCCCGGATCAGATTTCAAGTCACCAGTATTACATGCCCAGCTTGGCTTGGACAGCGGCAGCTGCGTCGCCGCCGTCGAAGGTGGTGACACCTTCAAGCCATGGCTTGACGGTATCCGGGTTCGCCTTCAGCCACGCCAGTGCAGCGTCGTTGGCGTCTTCACCCTTGAGGATGTCGTCCATGATCTTGTTTTCCATGGAGAGCGAGAACGAGAGGTTCTTGATCAGCGTTCCGACGTTCGGGCATTCCTCGGTGTAGCCGGCGCGCACATTGGTGTGCACGGTGGCGGCGCCAAAGCCGGAATCGCCCATGCCGTCGAGATAGGTGATCGACATTTCACCCATGATCGGATGCGGGGTCCAGCCGAGGAATGCGATCCACTCTTCGTTGCGGAGCGCCTTTTCGGCCTGCGAGAGCATGCCGGCTTCCGAGCTTTCAACCAGCTCGAAACCGTCAAGGCCGTTGGCCTCGTCCTCGATCATTTCCAGCACGATGCGGTTGCCGTCATTGCCAGGCTCGATGCCGTAGATCTTGCCGTCGAACTCGTCCTTGAACTTGCCGATGTCGCTCAGGCTCTTGACGCCAGCTTCGGCAGCATAGGTCGGCACAACGAGGCCGTAGCCGGCGCCTTCGAGGTTCTGGGCGATGGTTTCAACCGAGCCGTCATCGAGGAACGGCTGCACGTCGGCGGCCATGGAAGGCATCCAGTTGCCAAGGAAAACATCCATGTCGTTGTTCTTGAGCGACTGGTAGGTCACCGGCACGCTGAGCACCTGAACGTCTTGCTCGTAGCCGAGCGCATCGAGAACGACGCCGGCGACGGCGGTGGTGGCCTGGATGTCGGTCCAGCCAACATCGGCGAAGCGAACGGTCTGGCAGGATGCGTCGTCTGCGGCCTGAACGGTTGCAGTGCTAGCGAGCAGAAGGGCTGCGAATGTGAGGGTCATTTTTCTTGTCATTGTCGATATTCTCCCGTGTTCGGAGTGCAGAAACAACCACCTATGGGCCGCGAACTCAAGCCGCAATGCGGTCAAAATTTGCGTTGCAGCAAAAATCGGCTGTTGAAAGCAGCGCGCCAGGGGTGGAATTCAAACGCGCCGACCGGCAAAAGATATCACACCGGCGGCCCTTTGGCAGACGGGCAATGCCGGTCTGTGGGGCCGGCAAGACATGACAACCGGGAGCCCAGCTTGGCCAAGCTCTATTTCAGCTACTCAACCATGAATGCGGGCAAGTCGACGCTTCTGCTGCAGGCGTCCTACAACTACCGCGAACGCGGCATGCGAACGGTGCTGTTCATCGCGGCCTTCGATGACCGTGGCGGGGAAGGGCGCATCGCCTCGCGCATCGGCCTCGACAGCGAGGCGCACACGTTCCGCCCGGAAGACAATCTTTACGAGGTGATCGAGAGCCTGAAGGCCGAGGGCGAGATTGCCTGCGCCTTTGTCGACGAGGCCCAGTTTCTAACCGAAGACCAGGTCTGGCAGCTGGCCCGGGTCGCCGATCGGCTGAAGATTCCGGTCATGACCTATGGTCTGCGCACGGATTTTCGCGGCAAGCTGTTTCCCGGATCCCAGACCCTGCTTGCGCTGGCGGACGAGCTGCGCGAAGTCCGGACGATCTGTCATTGCGGCCGCAAGGCGACGATGGTTGTCCGCACGGACGACCAGGGCCAGGTGATCCGCGCGGGCGCGCAGATCGAAGTGGGCGGCAACGAGCGATATGTGTCGTATTGTCGCCGCCACTGGGACGATGTGATGAACGCCGAGGCCGGAAACTAGGCTTTCCGGCGCTTTTCGGCGAAGAACGGGCTGCTTGCGGGCATGCTG
Source organism: Hoeflea sp. (assembly GCF_002733955.1). GTDB lineage: Bacteria > Pseudomonadota > Alphaproteobacteria > Rhizobiales > Rhizobiaceae > Hoeflea. The sequence continues at coordinate 87,790 of NZ_NVXQ01000007.1, forward strand.
AAGCGGCCGGCCCGGACCAAGGGCTCATTGCCCTTGTGCCGGCGAGGGCTATAATTGCGATATCTGAATATAATCGCGAACGGAGACGCTAATGCGCTTTTCACTATCCATGGTTCTTGGTGCGGCAATTGCTGCTGTTGTCGCTGCTCCCACGCTTGCTCTTGCCGACGGCGATGCAAAGGCCGGCGCCAAGGTGTTCAGGAAGTGCGCCGCCTGCCACGTGGCGACGGAAGCCAAGAACAAGGTCGGCCCGCATCTGCTGGACATCATCGACCGTCCGATGGCCTCGGTCGAGGACTACAAGTACTCCAAGGCGATGGTCGAGCACGCAACGGAAGTTCCGACCTGGACGGTGGAAGCGCTGGAAGCCTATCTGCGCAATCCAAGGGGTGTGGTCAAAGGCACCAAGATGGCCTTTGCCGGCCTGAAGAAGGACAAGGATGTCGAAAACGTCATCGCCTATCTGACCGATCCGGCCGCCGCGGAATAAATCCTGGCGGTGATGTCGAAGCCAATGGCCGTTCCTTCGGGAGCGGCCTTTTTTTTGGCCTTCATCATACCTACGTCTTGCGTGAGCAAGGTTTGCGGAGACGAGAACCGGTGCTACTAAAGTTTTGATGTCCGGCGCTACTGGACAAGGTGTGGGGCGTGCTTTTCGGGCGACGCGGAAAAACAGGGGAATTGGACATGGCCGATATCAAAGCACTCGATGCGGAGATCGAAAAGACACGCTCCGCGGTCAACGACATGCGCTCGAAGATCGACGCTTCCAGTGTTGTGCTGGAGAAAATGTCCGAAGCCGACGCCCAGCTTGGCGATCCGCAGTTCGATATCGAAAATGCCCGTATCCAGGACGTGTTGCGCCAGCAGCGGATGATGGAAACCAACATCGCCGACCTGATCATCGGGCTCGAAGACGCCACCAATGTGTTCGGCGCCGAGTTCGAAAGCATGAAGGGCTATTCCGGGATGGAGAAATTCATTGCCATCTTCTCCAAGGCCCGGGCGCAGCGGATGCGCAGTGACCGCGTGCGCAACATGTCGCTGTCGGGCAATTTGCAGGAACTGCTGCAGAAATCCGACACCATTACCGGCATTCTAAAAGACCAGAAGGATATTCTCGACAGCCGCTACAAGACCTCGGAAGCGAGTTTGATCAAGGTGATCGAGCGGCGCAAGGCGACGATGGCCAATCTCGAAGCCACCCAGCAGCGGATCGAGGAGCTCAATCCGCAACTGATGGACATCGAGAACCGGATCGCAGCCTCCACGGACCAGAAGACCCGGACCGATCTCGAGAGCGAGCGCTCGAAACTTGCCACCGAGTACAACGAGCGCCAGGCCAAGGAGCAGGAGTTACTGGCGGAAAGCCAGACGCTGGAACGCTACACCTCGATGTTCCAGACCTTCGTGGATTCACTCAACAACCAGATCGCGGCGCAGAACACGCTGATCAACAAGCTGACCATCGATACCGAACAGCGTATCGTGCTCTACAAGGCGCTTGAGGATTCCTTGAAGACAGCCGCGCAGCAGGATGTGGCGCACAAAATCAACACGCTCGGCAGCCGGGTCGACACGGCGGCGGAAGAGACAATGGCCGGCATTGGCGCCGCAGCACAGAGCCATATCGGCGATCTTCTGGAAATGCACGAGAAGAACATGCTCTCGACCAAGGACATCCAGCGCCGCAAGCAGCTTGCCGATGACGCATTCGCGCGGCGCTTTGCGGAGGTTCTCGAGAAGCACAACTCCGCCAACTACGTAAAGCCCTGAGCCGGCATGGTCACGTTGAGGGGTCGTCATGCGCGCTGACATCGGCGCAGCCGGAGCCTATTTCAGATCGATGCGCGCGGCCTTGAAAGGCCTGCGGGTCTATCTGGCTGACGCCAATTCGCCGCTCTACGCGCATGGCCTGGTCGGCCAGGTGATCATTCCCTATGTCGACCGGCTGGAAGCGACGTTTTCGGCCTGGGAAAACCGGGTCGGCTTTCTCGAGCGTTTCCGCATCAGCCAGGCCGACAGCGGTTTTCCTGCGTTTCAGCATGTGCTGACGCTGGAGAATGATCGCGCGACCGCCGAGGAACGGCTGGCCGCGATCCCCGATGTGGAAACGCTGAAGGCGGAGATGGCCGACTTCATCCTGCGCCACAAGGAATTTCCCACAGCACTGCAGGAACAGATCGCCGAACGCCTCTATCTCGAGGATATCGGCAAGGACGCGGTGTTCGCGCCGTTCATCCTGCCCGAGACCATCCGGGTGTCGGTCAATCCGAAGAATGGCCGGCCCTATTATGTGGTGCACTGGGGCGTGTTCGACGGCAGCCAGACGCTGCCGATGGTCTATATGGCGACGATCGAGGATTCGAGCGAATCCATTGCGAAGATGCTGGTCACCAGGGACGGCAAGCTCAATCCGGAAGTCGATATCCCGCTTCCTGTCGGCGGGTTGCTCAATCCCGAATTCGCCCGTGCCTTTGACGCCTCGGCGGAGAAGAATGGCGCCTATTCGCTGTCACCGGTGACGATTGCGCAAAATCTCGACGCGGATTTCGAGCATCTGCACCCCAAGCAGCTGCGCCGCTTCGTGCTGGGGCCGTTCTATTCGGCCGGCGTGACCGAGAATTCCGACCGGATCTCCGCCATCCTGTCCAAGGTGCGCAAGGACGAGAATGCCTGGCTGCTGACCTGGACCATGCAGGAGGTGTTTTCCAAGACCGAGCGGCCTGCCAAGCGCGGGCTGTGGAGTTCGGAGCCGGCGCGCGACGAGTACCATATCGAAACCGATGATCTGGAAGCGACGCGGCAGGGCGTCAGCGCCTACCAGAAACACGCGTTGGTTCCGCACGAAGCTTATCAGGCGCTCTATGCGTCGGGCGACGCCGAGAGCATATTCTCAGGCTTCACCGTGCATGTGATATCGGGCAACCAGGTCATCAGCGAGGTATGAGAACATGAGCCAGACGACAGGGCTGACGACCATTTCCGAGGAAGACATCGCGCGGCATCAGGCGGTGGCGCAGTCGATGGTGACGCGTGTCGTCGTGCTGGTCACGCAGGATGGGTCATCTTCGACGCCGCTGGCCGGCACCAACCGGCGGTTCGTGTCCACGGTCTCGACCCGGGGCATGCGCAAGACCCGCGAGATCGAGCTTGGCAAGACCATCCAGTCGGTGCGCGCCAATGACCAGATGCTGTCGATCCCGCAGCACACGCTGCTCTACCGCACCCGCCGGGGCATCTCGGTGGCGTTGGCGGTTGCGGAAATCTTTGCCCGGCAGACGGATCTTGAAAGCCTGCAATCGCGCAATGCCGGCGCGCCGCTGCAGGGCGAGGAGGCCGAGCGGTTCAAGCGCCTGCTGTCCGCCTCGGCCTATGTCGCTGCCTTCACGCTTGCGGCCTACATCCTGCAGACCGTCGATGGCGAGAGCGAACCGGCCAATGATACGGAAGAGCCGGACTTCCAGTTCGACACACCGCAGGATGCGCTGAAATCGATCGTCGCCGCGCTTGACGAGGCGATCTCCGGCGCGCCGGACGAGGTGGCGATGACTGCGCGGGCCCGCGCTTTGGCCCGGGTTGCGATCGAAGGGCTGATCAGCCGCCGGGCGCGGTTCGATGCGCTGGGCGATTTTGCGCAATCGCACATGCGGCTGGAGAGCGACAATTTCACCCTCGACGGCTTCGACGTCGGGCCGGGGCAGCGGCGCAAGCCGCTGGTGATGAGCTTCAAGAAACCCAACGAGATCATCGGCAATCATCTGGCCAAGCACCAGGCCATGCGGCTGGCGCGGATGATCGTCGCCTATGATTTCGAACGACAGCTCAATCCGTTCGTGGAACTCGGTGGTTTCCTGTTCACCTTCATCGGCGATGGCGCGCCGGGCACCGGCAAGACCATCCTGATCCAGATGCTGGCCGGCATGATCAACGACTACTGCGAGATCGCGGGCTACCCGTTCCACTACGAGAATTTCGGTGTCGACCAGATCTCGTCCTACCAGGGCAAGTCGGGGCAGAACTGCAAGGCATTCGTCGACAATGTGCTCAACCCGCGGGCCATCGGCTTCGGCACCATCGACGACATCGACCAGGTCGCGGCCAAGCGTTCGGATGACCGGGCATCGGCGGGACAGCAGGAAGTCACCGCCGTATTGATGGAGGCCTTTGCCGGCGCTTCGACCGTGGTGCGCGGCAATTGCAGCTTCGGCATGTTCTCCAACTATCCCGAGAATGTCGACGATGCGCTGAGACAGCGCGCCGGTGCACGCTGGCTGGTCGACGGGCCGCAATCGCTTGACGATTACATCGACATCTTCGCGCTGCTGGCGGGCAAGAACCATTCGATCCCGCTCGGCGCGCATGATCTCTTCGCCAACCAGGAGATCAAACAGGCGGTGGCGCGCTCCTATGACGGGCACGATCAGCCGCAGGAAGAGGGGCTGCTCTCGGTCTGGGAACGGTTCGCGAGCGAGAATGGCAAGGTTACGACCATTGCCGATATCGGCGCCTATCTGCACCGGATCAAGCTCGCCGAACCGCGCTTTACCGGCCGGGCGATCAAGAACATCACCGACGCCATCAAGATGCGGGCGATGGACATTGATCTGCCGGACGAGTGGTTCGAGACGCCGGACACCTTCATGCACAAGGCTTATGACGACAAGGTCGCGATGATCTCCGAGCTGCGCAAGCCGTTTACCATCGAGATGGTGTTGCAGGAGATCAACCGCTACGCCGATTCCGAATTCCGCTACACCGACCGTTCCGATGCGACCGCGGTGGATGACATCATCCGGCGCGAGCGGCAGCGGGAACGGGCGCTTCGCGAGATCGAGGCGATGAAACGGGACGGGCGCTGGAACCAATGAAGCGGCTGCTCGACAATGAACTGATCTATGGCCGGCTGCTGCCGGTGGCGGAGCCGCATCTGGTGGCGCGCTACAACAAGGCGCTCAGGGCGTTTGGATTGCCGGAGACAAAGCTTGAGAGTTTTCGGATCGACATGACCGGATTTTCGCCGGAAATCGCCGAAGAGCTCGGCGATGTGCAATATCTCGACCCCAATGGCGTCAACCGTCGTTTTGTCGTGCTGACACCGGAGCAGGAGAACCTGCCGGTGGTTCACACCCAGTTTTCCAACACGGCCGGACTGATGCACCAGTTCTTCGACAACAATCGTCGCGCGGTGCATGCGGTGACCATCAAGGATGCGCTGTTTGGCGAGATCGAGGAGCCGATCGATCTGGTCACAAGTGTCGAGGATTTGCTCTCGATCAATGAAATCCGGTTCCGGGTGATGTCTGCTGAGAACATGCTTGGAAAGGCCACAGAACTGCGCGGCTTGGTGGACCGGCTCAAATCCTCTCGCGACGGCTGGCGTGACGATGCCATGCTCAACCGCATGGTGGCGCTTGCGCGCGAGACCGGCGACATCAGGCAAAATGCGCTGGTGCCGGACAAGCTGGTATTTCCACACAGATCCTTCTGGGCCAATCATTTCGGCGGCGTGTTCATCTTTCGCGATGACCGGAGCACGACGGTGATCTGCGACAGCCACGCGCCCGGGTTCCGGCGCTCGCGCCCCTGGGAAGTCAGCTATATCGACATAAGTGATCACGCCCGGATCTTTGACTTTCTGACCAAGTCCGAACGGCTGCAATTGCCACGCGCCTCCTGGGTCGAGCCGTCGGGCTTCTTTGCGCACCGGGCGGAAATGGCGGTGGATGATCTCATCCGGCGGGCCGACCCTTCCGTTGATCTGTCGGGGACAGACCGGATCTGGCTGCAAACCTGGATGCATCGAAACGCAGCCCTGCTTGCCGAGGAGGGGACTTATCCCTTTCTGCAGGAAGCGATGCGCGAGGTGGCGACCACAGGGCAGGTGAGGATGCGCGAGGTGCGCAACGACCGCAAGCTGATGCTGTGCCGCGCGATTCCCGATCATCCCGAGCAATGGCTGATCAACCGGCTGCTGGCGCGTCTGGCGCCATTTGACTTTGTCAGCCGCTTCATCTTTGACAAGCACGGGTTTTACGAAGCTTATGAAACCTATTCCGAAAGCTACCGCGCCCATGTGGTGGATGTCCTCGGGACAACCTATCTGAACAACAAGGCCGCACTCAGAGCGCGGCTTTACGGACTGGAAGGATACCAAGACGATGCTTGACCCGGTGATCGCGTTTTTCGAGCGGATTTTTCACGCCATCGGCCGCGGCATCGGCATGGTGATTTCGTTCATCCTGTGGCCGTTCGTGGCGGTCGGGCGATGGTTTCAGGGGCGCAACTGGCTGATCCGGGCACCGATCATCATCCTGCTGCTGCTGCTGATCTTCGGCTATGGCCAGTTCCTCTGGGTCGCCGAGCGCTGGGTGAACTGGGATCCGGACTATCCGGCACAGTATGACGTGAATGCCGGGACCGTCGGAGAACCGGTGAACGCCAGTGATCCGAACAGCTGCGTGCCGTCGCAGATCGTTCAGGTGACGCGTGACCTGATCGATTTCAACGTCAACCAGAACACCTGGATCCCGTCGCATCCGCTGTCGAAAGCCGGGTTCTTCGGCATCGAGTGGAAGAACACGCCGTTCATGGACAACAAGGCGGCTTTCCAGCTGGGTATCAACACGGTCATCCGCCGGACCACGATTGAACTGGCCGACAGGCTAGGACGGGTGCGCGGAACTTCGCAGATCAACCAGAACCTGCAGGATGCCAAGCAGGCCATGTCCTACAACGAAGACGCCTGGTGGCTGACATTTTCTCCGCCCTTCATCCAGCCCTCGACGGCGGAACGGCATCGTACGGCGATTGAAGCGCTTGATACCTTCAACACGGAAATGGCCGACTGCAAGGGAGAGTTCGACGCGCGCACGGACAATCTGCTGCAGTTTCTCGAGCGGGTGACCGGAGATATCGGCTCGACGTCGGACATTTTGCGCAGCCGTATGGAGGCCAGCGACCTTGGCTGGTTCGATCCTAGAGCCGATGACCGGTTCTGGTTCACCTACGGTCAGCTCTATGCCTATTACGGCATCCTGATTGCGACCGAATCCGATTTCAGCGACATCTTTGACGACCGGCGTATCGGCAGTGTCTGGAATGTTGCCAGGGATCAGCTGCGACAGGCGCTGGACATGACGCCCTTCATCATCTCGAACGGAAACGAGGCAAGCTGGATCATGCCGTCGCACCTGGCGACCATGGGCTTCTACCTGCTGCGGGTTCGCTCCAATCTGGTGGAAATGCGCGACATTCTCGATCGCTGACCGGCTGGGGCCCGACAGGACAGTCGACCTTGGTTCAAGGCGCGCCGTGGGTAGACTGCGCGCCTTGAGACAAGCCTGATCAGGAGATCAGGTGCATGCGCATGGCCTTGGCGACGAGCTGGATCCGGTTGACGCAATCGAGCTTGCGAATGGCACTGTTGATGTAGGTGTTCACGGTGTGCTCGGACAGCGACAGGATCGAGGCGACCTCGCTGGAGGTTTTGCCGTTCGCCACCCAGTGCAAGGCCTCGAGTTCGCGAATGCTCAGCACGTCTTCCTTTTCCGGATGACCATCCTTCAGGGTCGAATAGATGTTGTAGGCGTGCGCTGCGTAGACGCCCAGTTCTCCGAGTTCCGCATGGGACAGCTGAGTGCGGTCGCCGAGAAAACCGAAGGCGGCGCGGCAGCCGCCGTGATTGTGGACGGGAAAGAATGCGGCTGTGGTGATGTTGTAGTGGGCGAAGAACTGGACCGCTCGCTCGGCCTCGCCGGATGGACGGGTAGTGTGTGCCGTCTCGGTGTCGAGGGTGAGCGGGATGGTTGACCGCCGCAGCATCTGAAAGATCTGCGAATTCTTCAGCAGCCCGAGCTCGTCATAGGCCTCGATCATGCCCTCGGGCAGGTCGGACAGCTCCACCCGCGCCAGCAGGGTTTCATCGGCTACGGCCGGTATGTTGAACAGCAGGAAGCCGGCAAAGTCGAAGTGTCTGGAAAGCCTGCGCAAGAAAGCCATCAGGTCGACTTCGGTCCGAATGAGATCCAGGCTCTGAAGAAGCGGCGGCAGATCCGTCATCAGCAGCTGTTCTCCATGCGAATGCGGGCCGGGACAATCGTGATGCTGAATTCCCTTCTGCCAAATGCGCTTTTTTGTCGTGTCATATTGTCTTTCCAAAGAATAACAATTGATAGTGCTAAATCTCATGAAGTAACGGTTTAATCAAACCGGAAGCTTTCCCGTGTTCTTGACCTCCTCCATCACCGGGTAGGTATGGGTTTCCCGCACCCCGGGCAGCGACAGGATCACATCGGAAAGAAAACTGCGATAGGCGTCCATTCCTGCGACCCGGGCTTTGACAAGATAGTCGAAACCGCCGGCGACCATATGGCATTCCATGACATCGTCGGACTTGCTCACAGCCCTGGAAAACGCATCGAACACATCGGGCGTGGTGCGGTCGAGTTTCACCTCGACAAAGACCAGCATGCCGCGGTCTAGTTTTTCAGGCGATAGCTTGGCAGTATAGCCCTCGATGAAGCCATCGCGGTTGAGGCGCTTGAGGCGTTCGGCGGTTGCTGTTGGTGACAGGCTGATCTTGTCAGCCAGCTCGAGGTTGGTCAGGCGACCATTGTCCTGCATGGCGCGAAGGATCTTGCGATCTATGCGGTCGATTTCCTTCATTTAATCCGCAATATCTCCAAATATATAGAGAAACATTTAGCCTGATAAATAAAATATAGTGAGAATCTCGGTCAATCAAGAGTTATCTTGAGTCATTCACGGAGGGATTGCCATGACAGCCGACGCCGCGCCAGTTCTCACAGCCTTTCATGCCTCACATGCTCCTGACGATGACCGCCTGATCCGCGATTTCAGCGAGCGCCTTTCCTTCAGCAGCGCCCAGGATCGGGCCATCGACGCGCGCGCGACGCGGCTAATTAAAGCGATCCGGTCCGACTCCGGCCAGATCGGCGGGGTCGAGGATTTCCTGCGCGAGTACGGATTGTCGACCCGGGAAGGCCTGGCGCTGATGGTGCTGGCCGAAGCCCTTCTCAGGGTGCCCGATGCGCTGACCCAGGACCGGCTGATCGAGGACAAGCTCAAGGAAGGCGGCTGGAGCGATCATGAATCGCACGGTGACACATGGTTCGTCTCGGCGTCGGCCTGGGCGCTCGGGATGTCGGCCAAGGTGATCAAGCCGGGCGAAACGCCCGAAGGCGTGATGCGCGGCCTGGTCAAGCGGATGGGCATGCCGACGGTCAGAACCGCGACGCGGCAGGCCATGCGGTTTCTGGGGCATCATTTCGTGCTCGGCGAGACCATCGAGGATGCGCTCGGCCGCGCTGCCAAAAACGAAGCACGCGGCTATCGCCATTCCTACGACATGCTGGGCGAAGGGGCGCGCACTCGCGCCGACGCCAAACGCTATTTCAAATCCTATGCCGATGCCATCGCGGCGATCGGAAAATCGGCCGACAAGGTGGCCGCTGGTCGCAAGCTGCCCGACCGCCCCGGCATTTCGGTGAAGCTGTCGGCGCTGCATCCACGTTATCTCGCCACCCATCGCGAACAGGCGCTTGAGGAGCTGGTGCCCGATCTGATCAAACTGGCGCAGATGGCCAAGGCGCATGATCTGAATTTCACCGTCGATGCCGAAGAGGTCGACCGGCTCGAACTGTCGCTCGATGTCATCGACCGCGCCTTCGCCGATCCGTCGCTTGCCGGATGGGACGGTTTCGGGCTGGCGATCCAGGCCTACCAGAAACGGGCCCCGCAGGTGATCGATCACATTGCCGGGCTGTGCCGCAAGCATGGCCGCCGGATGATGGTGCGGCTGGTCAAGGGCGCCTATTGGGACACCGAGATCAAGCGGGCGCAGGAACGCGGGCTTGAAGGCTACGCCGTCTTCACCCGCAAGGCTGCGACCGACCTGTCCTATCTCGCCTGCTCGCGTCAGCTGCTCGAGCTGCGCGACGTGATCTATCCGCAGTTCGCCACGCATAATGCACTGACGGTCGCCACCATCATCGAAATGGCCGAGGACCGCAGCGGCTTCGAGTTTCAGCGCCTGCACGGCATGGGCGAGGTGGTCTATGACAGCCTGCACAAGGGCAATGACCGGGTGCCATGCCGCATCTATGCACCGGTCGGCGGCTACCGGGATCTGCTCGCCTATCTGGTGCGCCGGCTTCTGGAAAACGGCGCCAACTCATCCTTCGTGGCGGTGGCCGGCGACAAGAACATTCCGGTGGAATCGCTTCTGGAGCGCCCGGATGCCAAACTCGGGCTGGCGCGGGGGCAATCGGCGCGCAACAGCCAGATCCCGCTGCCGCTGGCAATCTATCCCGATCGTCCAAATTCGCGCGGCGTGGAATTTGGCGACCGGTTCCAGCTGGCCTCGCTGATGGAAGGCATGGAGCGCTCATCGGCACTCGTCGATGCCGGGCCGCTTGCCCCAGGGCTGAAAGGCGGCGCCGAGCAAAAGATCTTCTCGCCGTCCGATCCTTCGCGGCGTGTCGGAAGCGTGCGGTTCACCGACCCGAAGGATGTCGACAAGGCGGTGACCACGGCGCTTCAGGGCTTCAGGAGCTGGTCGCACACCGATCCGGGCTTGCGCGCCGCAGCGCTTGACCGGGCGGCGGACCTGATCGAGGACCGCCGCGACCGCTTCATGGCGCTGCTGTCGATCGAAGCCGGCAAGACGCTGGATGACGGTATTGCCGAGATCCGCGAAGCGGTCGACTTCCTGCGTTACTACGCGGCGCGGTCGCGCGAGATGTTCAGCCAGATGCAGGTGATGCCGGGCCCGACCGGCGAGGAAAACCGGCTCGGCTGGCGTGGCCGTGGCGTCTTCGTCTGTATCTCGCCGTGGAACTTCCCCTTGGCGATCTTTCTCGGCCAGGTGTCGGCGGGGCTGGCAGCGGGCAATGCGGTGATCGCCAAGCCCGCTGAACAGACCTCGCTGGTCGCGCATGAAGCCGTTTGCCTGCTGCACGAGGCGGGGGTGCCAAAAGACGTGCTCCTGTGCCTTCCGGGCGAGGGCGATGTCGGTGCGGCGCTGACCTCGCATCCGAAGATCGGTGGCGTGGCCTTCACCGGTTCAACCGAAACCGCGCGGGCGATCAACCGGACGCTGGCTGCCAAGGACGGGCCGATCGTGCCGTTCATCGCCGAGACCGGCGGGCTCAACGCCATGATCGTCGACGCCACGGCGCTGGCCGAACAGGTGGCGGACGATGTGGTGATGTCGGCCTTCCGCTCTGCCGGGCAACGCTGCTCGGCACTCAGGCTGTTGTTCGTGCAGGAAGATGTCGCCGATCACATGCTCGAGATGATCGAGGGTGCTGCGCGCGAGCTCAAGCTTGGCGATCCGTCGCAACCATCGACCGATATCGGGCCGGTGATCGACGAGGCGCAGCGGGAGATGCTGGCCGGGCATATCGCAACGATCTCGAAATCCCAGAAGCTGGTCTATGCCGGTGACGCGCCCGATGAGGGATTGTTCTTTGCGCCGCATATCGTCGAGCTGAAGGACGCCGCAGCGCTTGACCGCGAGATCTTCGGGCCGGTGCTGCATGTGGTGCGCTACAAGGCGAAGAAGCTCGATGCCGTGCTCGACGCCATTGATGCCACCGGCTTTGGCCTGACGCTTGGCGTGCATTCGCGCATCGAAGCCACCGTGCGCAAGGTCATCGACCGGCTCGACACCGGCAATGTCTACATCAACCGCAACATTATCGGCGCCGTGGTCGGCACCCAGCCGTTCGGCGGCTCGGGCCTCTCAGGCACCGGCTTCAAGGCCGGTGGCCCGCACTACCTGATGCGGTTTGCTGTCGAGCAGGCGGTGTCGGTCAACACGGCTGCCGCCGGCGGCAATGCCGGTCTGATTGCCATGGGCGACGGGTGAGGGGGCGCCATCTCAAGATTCAAGCAGGAGTGGTACCTTGTAGCGACTGCTCTTGATTGATAGCCTTGCCGCATTGTCGAAGTTCCATCTCACACAGTGATGTTTCTGCAGCGGAATTGGCAAGTATGGCGGCACGTGTGACCCCTGTTTTTTCCTTGACTCCACAATCCCTCGCGAAGTGCGTTCGCGCAATTTGCTTGGTCGCCGTCGGGATTGTCTTGTTTGCTCCTATCTTTCCGGCCCGAGCGGACGAGCCGCCTCGGGAAATGACATTTTCCATTGTCCGCAGCAGCAATTCGCTCTGCGAGCCCGATTGTCCGGAGTGGATCGCGGCCGATGGCAATATCGCGGACAAGACCGCAGACGCGTTCAAGGCCATTCTCAAGAAGGCCGGCGACCGAAACCTCCCATTGCTGATCAATTCCCTTGGCGGGAGAGTGGACGTCGCAATGGCGATGGGCCGGTTGATCCGCGACCGCGGGATGACAGTCGAAATTGCGCGAACGGACTTTTCTCGCTGCAAGCCCTGGGATAAGGAATGCAAGCCTGACCTTAAGGACGGCACTTATTACGGCTATGCCAATTTGACTTTCGGCGTCTGCAATTCCGCCTGCCCCTTGATGCTGGCCAGCGGCGTCCGTCGGATTGTTGGTCCGTTTTCCCGCGTGGGCGTCCATCAAATCGTTACAACCCGACACAAATACAGAGACAAATACAGAATCTACAAGAAAACCCTGAGCAGTGGGAAAGTCATTTCAGAAAGGAAGTTTGTGGAGCGTGAACTTATTGGGACAGTGAAATCCACCGACCTGCCAAAATCGTTGCGCCGGGAACTGACGGATTATCTGACCAGCATGGATGTAAGTCCCAAGCTGATCGACTTAATGGTGGCAACTCCCCCGGAAGATATTAGATATCTGAGCATGAAGGAGTTGAAGACCTTCGGCGTGGTGACCGAGATCAGCGAGATTGAAGAGCTCGTCGGATATCGGATCTGCAAGGGCCGAAGCCGGCCGGAAAATTGCGCTGTGCGCGACTAATGCATGTACGTTATCGTTCAAATGGTTTCATTTGAACGATAACGTACATGCATCAATTCAAAGCGTTACAGCGTCCTTTGCGCATCCGATTGGATGCGCGGCGCTGTAGGAATTGAGTTGAAGTGGCGTGCACGGCGGTTGATGCCATGCTGTCGGGCGGCTGAAACCCAGCTGCTGGGCCGGGCTCACGGCATTAGCGCCGGTATTGCGGCCGTGGTTCCGGGGTGAACTCGATCGAGGCCGTGACGCCCCGCGCCGCGATCCTGAGGTCGAGTTCGCATCTGAGTTCCATGCAGGCGATTTCGGCGATCTTCATGCCAAGCCCGCCGGACTGGGTGGTGATGTCGGGCGTCATCCCGGCGCCATTGTCGGAACAGGTGACGGAAACGATGCCGGGGGAGGGCATGGAGAGTTCGATCCTGACCACGCCTTCGCGCTGATCCGGAAACGCATGTTTGAAGGAATTGGCGACAAATTCATTGACCAGCGTGCCCACCGAGACCGCCTGCTGAGAGCCGACGATGACCGAGACCTGGGCAAATTCCATGGTGACATGGGCCGGTGCGGTTTCGGTCAGATACTCCACGATGTTGGAGACATAAACACCGAGATCGACATTCGATCCGGCATCGGTCTTGTAGAGATATTCATGCAGGGTCGAGACCGCATCGATCCGTGTCATGATCTTGGACATGGCGGATTTCGCCTCATCGGTCTGAAGGCGGCGCTCCTGGATGCGAACGAAGGCCGAAAGCGACTGCAGCGAGTTCTTGACCCGGTGATCGACTTCCTGGCGCATGGTGGCAGCGGAGTTGAGGGCCTTGCGCATTTCCAGTTGCGCCATCACCTGGCGTGCCAGAACCTTGATCGCGTCGCGCTGCAACGGCGTCAGCTTCCTCGGCTTGTGATCGAGCACGCACAGGGTGCCGATCGGCAACCCGTCGGGTGTCTTGAGCAAGGCACCGGCGTAAAACCGCAAGCCCGGATCGGAACAGCAGAGCGGGTTGTTGATCATCCGCTCATCCTGCAACGTGTCCTCGACCTCGAGAAATTCCTCTTCGAGAATCGCGTGCGAACAAATGGCTTGTTCAATCGGGGTTTCGCGCATCTCGAGGCCGATGGACGCCTTGAACCACTGACGCTCGGAATCAATCAGGCTGACGAGAGAAATCGGTGTGCCGCAAATCGAGGAGGCGAGCTTGACGATGTCGTCGAAGTCCTTTTCCGGATCTGTGTCGAGCACTTCATAGCCCTGCAAGGCCTTCAAACGTTCGTCCTGGCGTGGGTGCAATGGCGCCTTCATGCTAATGCCTTTCGTGAAACCTATTTTGTATCAAACAATTAGCTGGCTGCCGCTGGCTGTCTGTCGATTAATACAGTCGTTTTTGCGCAGATCCGGTTCTCACCATTTTTCTCTGGCCGGCAACGGCATTCCTGCTGCGGAGTGTCGGATTACGTCTCCGCAAGGCCTGTCGTGCGCGTTTGATAAAGGGGATGGATAGACCGTCTGGGGTTATGGTTCTTTAACCTGTCTTGTATTTTTCGGATTTTGCTTGATCTGGCAACCCACACAGTGTCGCAATTGGCGCATTGGGCGTCCCGTTTCATGCAAGCATCAATCCCGCTTTCGGTTTCTATTCGCAAGAGGGGCCGCGCGGGAGACGCGCCCGCAAGGGGAAGAGGATCACAAATGGCCGAGTACAAATCCGACATCGAGATTGCCCGTGCGGCAAGCAAGAAACCGATCATGGAGATTGGGGGCAAGCTTGGCATCCCCGAACTCGATCTTGTGCCCTATGGCCACGACAAGGCCAAGGTGACGGCCGATTTCATCGCCCGGCAGAAGGACAAGCCTGACGGCAAGCTGATCCTCGTAACCGCGATCAATCCGACGCCGGCCGGCGAAGGCAAGACCACCACGACCGTGGGGCTGGGCGATGGGCTCAACCGCATCGGCAAGAAGGCGATGATCTGCATCCGCGAAGCCTCCTTGGGGCCGAATTTCGGGATGAAGGGCGGGGCTGCGGGCGGCGGCATGGCGCAAGTGGTGCCGATGGAGGAAATGAACCTGCATTTTACAGGTGATTTCCACGCCATCACCAGCGCCCACAATCTGCTCTCGGCGATGATTGATAACCACATCTACTGGGGCAACGAGCTGGAGATCGATGCACGGCGGGTGGTCTGGCGCCGGGTGATGGACATGAACGACCGGGCGCTCAGAGACATCGTGGTCAATCTCGGCGGCGTTGCCAACGGCTTCCCGCGCCAGACCGGGTTCGACATCACCGTCGCCTCGGAAGTGATGGCGATCCTGTGCCTGGCCCGGGATCTCGAGGATTTGCAGGAACGGCTGGGCGCGATCGTGGTGGCCTACCGCCGCGACAAGACCCCGGTCTATTGCCGCGATATCAAGGCTGACGGGGCGATGACGGTGCTTTTGAAAGACGCGATGCAGCCAAATCTGGTGCAGACGCTGGAAAACAACCCGGCCTTCGTGCATGGCGGTCCGTTCGCCAACATCGCCCATGGCTGCAACTCGGTGGTGGCCACCACCACTGCGCTGAAGCTGGCTGATTATGTCGTCACCGAAGCCGGCTTCGGTGCCGATCTCGGCGCGGAAAAATTCTTCGACATCAAGTGCCGCAAGGCCGGGCTCAAGCCCGATGCGGCGGTCATCGTCGCCACGGTGCGGGCAATGAAGATGAATGGCGGGGTGAAGAAGGAGGATCTCGGTCCGGAGAATGTTTCAGCGGTCGAAAAAGGCTGCGCCAATCTCGGCCGGCATGTGCAGAACGTGAAGAAATTCGGCGTTCCGGTGGTGGTGGCGATCAATCATTTCGTCACCGATACCGAGGCCGAAGTGCAGGCAGTCAAGGATTACGTTGCGACACTCGGGGTCGAGGCAATCCTGTGCAAGCACTGGGCGCAAGGCTCGGCTGGCGTCGAGGATCTGGCGCACAAGGTGGTCGAGCTTGCCGAATCCGGCCAGGCGCAGTTCGCGCCGCTCTATGCCGACGAGATGCCGTTGTTCGAAAAGATCGAAACCGTCGCCAAGTCGATCTATCACGCGGGCGAGGTGACGGCGGACAAGTCGGTGCGTGAGCAGCTCAGGCAATGGGAAGCTCAAGGCTATGGCAATCTGCCGGTCTGCATGGCCAAGACGCAGTATTCGTTCTCGACCGACCCGAACCTGCGCGGCGCGCCGACTGACCACTCTGTGGCAATTCGCGAGGTCCGGCTGTCAGCAGGAGCCGGGTTCATTGTCGTCATCACCGGCGAGATCATGACCATGCCGGGTCTGCCGAGAGCGCCGTCTTCAGAGAAGATCTTTCTCAATGAGCAGGGGCAGATCGAAGGCCTGTTCTGATGCATGCCGCGTTCAAATGGATTCCTTTGAACGAAACGTCCATGAATCCATTCAAAGTGTGACAGCGCTGAGCATCCAATCGGATGCGCGGCGCTGTAGCGCGGTTCATCGCTGACCGCCGGAAACGGCTCTGACCTGGACGGAAAACCCGGCCGGTCCGCGACAATTCCGATGCCGACCTGGAGACGCGCCCGGAAAGCCGGTGGTGGAAGATTTGCAAATTATGTTGACTCGAATTGTCATGTTTAATATGTGGCATGAACAAGGCGTCATTACGGCGCCCATGTAGTGTTTATAACAAGCCAGCCAACCGGGAGCGAAGCTTCCCTGCAGCCAGCCAGTGCCCTTTGAAAGGATCTGATTATGGTTGCCGGAAGTCTCCGCCGCACATTGTTCGCTGGCAGCGCGCTTGCTCTTCTTATCTCTACCCCCCTGGCCCAGGCGCAAGACAGCACTGGTGCCGGTTCACCGACATTGCTCGACCGGTTGGTCCTCAGGAGCGGTGATAGCGGACAGGGTGTCGCCGACACGCCGCTGGCTACCGAGACCACCAGCGAAGAGCTTTCGCGGGAGCAGATCACCAGCATTGAGGATCTTGGGCGTACGCTTGAACCGGGTGTGAACTTCAACTCCGCCAATGGCAGCGTCAACATTCGCGGGCTTGACGGACCCCGGGTGCTGACCACGGTAGACGGCATCCAGGTCCCGTATCTGGAAGATGGCGCCCGCGGCGCCGATGGCGGCATCAACAGCTTTGACTTCAATTCGCTGGATGCCATCAACGTCGTGCGCGGCGGCGATTCGAGCCGCGGCGGGTCGGGTGCGCTGGGTGGAGCACTGGTTGTCAGGACACTGGAGCCGGAAGACCTGATCAAGGAAGGCCGCACCACCGGCGGCTACATCAAGACGATCTTCGACAGCAAGGACATGAGCGTCGGTGGCTTTGCCGGCGTCGCCAGCCGCATGGGCGGAACTTCTGTGCTGTTCCAGGGCGGCTACCGGATCGGCAACGAGACCGACAACAAGGGCGAAGTCGGTGGCTATGGATCGACGCGGTCACAGCCCAATCCGTCTGACTATGACGAGAACAATCTGCTGTTCAAGGTCCGCCAGGCCACTGAAAGCGGCCACACCTTCGGCCTGACTGCTGAGCGCTACGACATCGCAAACCAGACCGATCTGATGTCCGAACAGTCACCGACAGGAAACTACCGGCCGGGCAACTGGATGGGCAGTGAAGGCACCCGGCGCGAGCGGATTTCCTTCGACTACAACTACGAAGCACCGGGCAGCGAGTCTTTCTTTGATACAGCCAATGCGGTCGTCTACTGGCAGCGGCTGAGACGCTCAAGCGGCAGTGACGGCTATCGTTTCACTTCGGTGGTCGGGGATTACACCCGGTTGAGCGAGGTCACCAATGATTCCTATGGCCTGTCTGGTCTGGGAGAGAAGACGCTGGATCTTGGCGGCCTCAGCCACCGCTTCACGATCGGCGGAAACTTCGCCACCGGCACGACATCGCAATACACGTCCGGCCAGGATTCCTGTGCTGCCGCACCGAGCTTCACCTGCAACTTCCTGCACACCAACCAGTCGGACATGCCGGATGTCGAGTCCACCCAGTTCGGCATATTCCTCGATGACGAGATTGCTTTGGGCGACAGTGGCTTCTCGCTGACACCGGGGCTTCGCTATGACTGGTATGATCATTCGCCGAAAGATACGCCGGCCTATCAGGTGAACCCGAACTACGGCGGGCTGCCGGCCGGCCAGAGCGAAGGCCAGTTGTCGCCCAAGCTGCTGGGCAAATACAAAATCAACCCGGAATTCGATATCTTTGCCCAGTGGGCGATGGCCTTCCGCGCGCCGACACCGTCGGAGCTCTATCTCGACTACGGCGCGCCCGGCACCTATCTGCGGATTGGCAATGCCAACATGAAGCCGGAAACCAGCAACGGGTTTGAAATCGGCGCCAATTACGACAATGGCAGCCTGCGGGGCCGGGTCACCGGTTTTTACAACCGGTACAAGAACTTCATCGACACGCGGGGTCTGAGTGCGACTGAACAGGCAGGTCTTGGCATTACGCCGGGCACCTATCCCTTCGGTGTAACGCAGAGCATCAACCGCGCCAATGTCGAGATCTACGGTGCCGAGTTGAGCCTGCAGAAGCAGTTCAGCAACGGTTTCAGCCTGAGTGGTGCTCTGGCCTATGCACGCGGCGTGGACATCGAGACCGGGCAGGTGCTCGGGTCGGTGGCGCCGGTGAAAACGGTGCTTGGCGTCGGCTATTCCACCGAGACCTGGGGCACGGATGTCAATTGGATCCATGTTGGCAGCGTCTCGACCAACTCGACCGCCAACTACAAGGCTTCGAGCTACAACCTCGTGGACGCTACCGCCTGGTGGAAGCCGGAGCAACTCAACGGCTTGAGCATTCAGGCCGGTGTCTACAACCTTTTTGACGAAACCTATTACGACTCTGTCAGTCTTCGCGACGTGACGATGAGCCAGCCGACCGAGTATTATTCGGAGCCGGGACGGACCTTCAAGCTTTCAATTACCAAAACATTTTGAAGATTTCCGGCACCTTTTCCGGGTGTCGGAGACTTCCCGATACGTTATTCGCAGAGGCGGTATCCGCCTCTGCGTTTTATTATGTCGAGATGCAGGTGATCGGCATGGCTGGCATTGCTGCCGGGGCCGAGCACGGTGGTAAAGTGCAGGCAGGCACCGCCGCGAACTGCGCGCTGAAAAGCCTCCTCCACGGTCCCGTCGCCCGCGCGCGGTGATACCGGGATCGGATCATGACCCTTGAATTCAAAACTCATGACGTCGACTGCGTTGCCGATGGCATGTTCCGACATCTTGCCGGTGGAAGCGTTGTTGCGTCGGCGGCATACATAGGTCGAGCCATGGTTGATCTGGGCAAGGGCGGTCTTGTCGCCCAGGGCTTCTGCCGCCGGCACCACAACGGTATCGGTCCAGCGCGCCAGGGCCAGAGCCGTTTCACAGCGCAGCTGGGAGTTTGGCGCCAGCGAAACGCCGGGGATGACTTGCTCGATATTGTAGGGCGCGGTGATGCCGCAGCCGTTCTTGCCACGTAGCGGTTCAGCGCGGTCAAACACGGCGCCGAGCTTGCGCAGCTCCGCCTCACAGCTTGCAAGTGCTGCCTCGTCCGGTTTGGGGGCGGTGATCTCCGGAAGGTCCGGTTTGGCAGCGTTTTTCGTCGCCTCCGCGGAAGGCGTGGTGTCGGTTTTCTCCGAAGTGCCGGCTTCCTCATTGCCTGAAGAGTCCGGTTTCTCCTGGCCCGACGGCTTGTCCTTCGGCACAGGCGTACTGCCGGCGGCTTGTTCGGCAGGCCGCGGATTTTCGGCAGGCAACGGGCCGTCTTCGGGCAGGGTTACGCCCGTCGCAATGGCGAGGCACACGGGAAGGACAGTCAGGCGGCGCACGTGATCAATCCCTGAATTCCACTGTCACGCCTTGGCTGACCATATGGGCGAGTTCATTCGCATCCCAGTTGGTCATGCGCACGCAGCCATGACTGCTGGTCTTGTCGATCTTGGAAGGCGCGGGCGTGCCGTGAATGCCGTAGGTCGGCTCGGAGAGATCGATCCAGACATTGCCGACAGGGCCGTTCGGACCGGGTGGCAGGGTCAGCGGCTCGGTGTTGTCGCCCTGCACGAAGTTCTTCGGATTGTAGCTGTAGGTGGGGTCGATGGCGACGGCGGTGACGCTGTGCGTGCCGCTGGGAGACGGCGTGCTCGAGCTGCCGATCGTGACCGGGTAGATTGCAACCAGGGTCTGGGAAGCATCATAGGCCAGAAGACGCGCCTGGCTCTTGTCGGCCACGAGGCTTGCGACTTCCGCTTGCTGATCGGTGCCGGGATCAGCAACAAAAATAGTCTCACCCGCGGTAAACTGTGCTTCCGGGTTAAGCTCGGTGAGGAAATCCTCGTCCATGTGAAAGCGCTCGGCCAGCTTTTCCTTGACGCTGGTAAACCCCAGCCGGTCGAGCTTGGCGAGTTCAGCGTAGTCTTCCGGCAGTTCGGCGGAGAGACCCGACATGTCTTCTTCGGTGATGGTGTAGGAGACGATCACATCATGGCCCATTGCCTGCAGCGTGTCCCAGACCAGTTGGTCGAGCTGACCGTCGGCGTCGATGCCGTTGACCTGCTCGAAACCGCGGATCGCCTTTTCAACATTTTCACCGGAGTAGCCGTCGATCACGCCCGGTGAGGCTCCGGCGCGGTCGAGAAGAATCTGCAACCGGACAGCCAGAGGGCTTTGCCCTTCGGCCAGCTGCTCGCCAGTGAACGCAGCCGCGTTGATGGCGGCAGGGTCCATCAGAGCCGCATCAGCCTTGCCCATCGTCACGACAGCAGCAAAGGTGGCGGCAGCAATCGCAAGCAGGATCTGGATCGTGTCCATCGAATGTATTCCCCGTTCATACCAGGACGCTTCGCAAGTGAGCGTCACGGGGTTCAAACGCGCGAGATGCGAAAAAGATGCATGAGGCCTGTTTGTTCGGCGAAATTGCGCGACGATGCTGACCTGGAGACATCCTCCCGGTATGGAGCGTGGCGACGAGGCTGCAGAACCTGCCGCCGTTGCGTGGAACCGTCAGAGCGGCTGGGCACCGCGCCAGGAGGTGAGCGCGGAAAGCCGCGCCGTCTTCTTGAACTGATGCCGGTCCATGCGCCTGAGAATCCCGGCGAGAAACCGGATGGTTTCGGCAATATAGGGTCCCTTGTTGAGCATGATGCATTCCGCGCGCTGCCCCATGGCGGCATCGGTGACTTCCGCGCGTGAGGGAGCGCCGGTCTTGAGCAGGGTTTCGAGTACCTGCGTCGCCCATACCACGGGTATGTGGGCGGCTTCACAGAGCCAGAGGATCTCTTCCTGGGCCTCGGAGAGCCGTTCGGTGCCGACCTCCATCGCAAGGTCGCCGCGCGCAATCATCACCGCGACGGGGTGATGCGAGCCTGCCTGAACGATCAGGCGGGGCAGGTTGCGTACTGCCAGTCCGGTTTCGATTTTCAACAGCAGGGGTTGTGGCGGCCGCTCGCCGCGATGCTGCTTGAGGGCCGCCATCAGGCCGCGGATGTCTTGCGGGCGCTGCACGAAAGAACAGCCCACGATATCGGCGTTGGCGGCAACGAAGGGCAGGTTTTCGCGGTCGGTTGCGGTCAGATGTTCGATCTCAAGATCGACAGCGGGGAAGTTGATGCCTTTTTCGAGCTTCAGTTTCTTGCCCTTGTCGGCAACCACCGTGACTTCCAGAATCGCGCCGTCCTCGACCAGTTCCACCACCCGGGCGCCGATCTTGCCGTCATCGATCCATACCTGGAGTCCCGGTTGCAGCTTGGCGACGATATCGGGGAATGTGATTGTGATTGACGGCAACGCTGCGTGTTTCGAGGCAGGCTTGCGCAGCAGCTGAAACCGGTCGCCACGATAGAGCCGCCTGGTCTTGCGCGGGCTGATGCTCTCGATCCGGCATTTCGGACCGGCGATGTCCATCACAACCGGGCAGGTTCTCTCAGCCCGGGCAGCGGACGCTCGGATGTTGGAAATCATGGCAGCCCATACGCTGGGTCCGTCATGGGCGCAATTGATGCGGAAGCAGCTGGCGCCGGCCTCGACCAGCCGGTCAACAAAGTCCGCATCGGTGGCGCCCTGTTGCGGCATGGTCACCATGATGCGGGTGTTGTGCGCGCCGGGGTAGTCACCGAAAAAACGGTTCTGATCGGATGTGATCTGCGCCAGTCCGGCATCAAGCGCTGCGGGTTCGGGCCACGCTGCCGGCAATCCGGAGAGGCCATCGAGCGTTGCGCTGACAGCGGCGAGCGATGGACGCAGATGAGCTTCGGCGCGCCCCAGCGATGACAGTCCAAGAACCGAAAGGCTGGATTGAAGCCCGGTCAGATCGTGCTGCCGGGCGGCCAGGTAACAGGCGAGATTTTCCGCACCGGCGCGAAAGACGGGGCGCGCGATCTCGCTCTCCCAGCCGGCGAAGATCAAGGCGCTGTCCGCGTCAATCCTGGCGATGGCTTCATCAAGCAGTTTGCGGCAGGCGGCGATCTGCTCGGTGTTTGCCGGTCTGCGGCTGTGGTCTGGAAACTTGCCTGTGTCTTCGCTCACATCTGTCCTTCCGGGGGGGAGGCGATCGGGAACCCGCTGTCCAGGTCTGCAGCTGTGGCCGAGAAATACAGACAACGGGCTTCATTATCATGACAGCATCAGGGCGTTACGCGTCGTCCGGTTTGTCTGAGGATTGCGTAGCTGTCGCGGTGCCCGGTTGAGCGTCATCGTCATCGATCTCGCGGACGATCTCCACCTGGACGTGGGTGATGAAAGCCGCGATGGTGCCGAGGATTGCGAGCCAGGGTGCGGCAAGCGCAACAGCACCGCCGGCGACCACACCGAAGGTCAGAGGCGTTTCCAGCACGATGTCGCCATCGGATGCCTTGATGCGCAATTGCCGGACATTGCCTTGCTTGAGCAGATCCTTGACCTGGTCAACGAGCTGGTTGCCCATGACCTCGATTTCCTCGGTGAATGTTCTCTTTCCCTTGCCGTCCTGCGTATCCATGGATTTCATCCCTGATGAGCCGTGAAGGTGATTGAGTGCATCCTTGCGTAGACGCTGCATGGGTTGGCGTCCTTGATGAGGATCAATTGTTTCTCAGACAATAGTGCGCGGTTGCAGGCGGCCAGGCAACCGGGCCAAGCACTTGGAACGCGGCAAGCGATCCGGGCATTTCAACAAGGTCGCCTCAGGGGCGGTTGAAGGCGCGGCTGACCCTGCCCCAGGCGCAATGCGGGAAATAGGGGTAGCTGTCGGTGACGAAATAGACGAATTTGCCGTTCAGCGTTCCGCCATTGCACTCGTCGTGCCTGCCCGATCCGCCGGTGTAGTGCCAGTCCTGCACATAGGTGCCGTCATGCTTGCCGCCGGGGCCGCCATTGCGGTGTCCGGGCTTGAGCGAATAGCCGGATTTGGCACGGCTGCCGACATAGTGGAGCTCGAACCCGTCTGCGGCAAAGCCGACGAGCGAGGATGTGCCCTGCAAGCCAGCCTTCGGCATGGCGTGATAGTGATAGAGACCGCGCTGATCGACATGGGCATTGTTGCGGTCGAGGCCCAGCATCTTGCCGGCGCCCTTTCCGTCCAGTTGCCAGCCCGAGGCAGGGTTGCGGCTGTGCCCGCGTCTCGAAGACGCGTCGTAATAGTCGGCGGTTCCCGGCCGGATCATGACGCCGTTGATGGCGAAGCCTGTCGATCCGCGAAGCATGGTGGCGCGTCCGGTCTTCTTCGGATTTTCCGGCACGCAAACCTCGATATGCTGAGCCCTGATCCGGTGCGGATTGCCCGAATTGGTGAATTTGCCGGTGGCATGGTTGGGCAAGCCGTTGGAGACCATGCAGATCTGGCCGCGGCTCTTGGTGATGGAAACAGACCCGGAAGCGGCTTCCGCGACCGCGGCGCTTGTAATAACTCCGGCAGCGGTGACACCTGCAAAGAGGACGTATGCGAGTGTGGTATTCATGATGTTCCCCATTGTTGTGTTTGACGCCTGAAAATTACGGATTGCCACCTTTCCATGCGATGACGGGGAGATGACAAAATTGTAACGCTCACCGGTGCCGCCATCCGAAATGTGGAACGAAGCGGCGTCTGGTGTGTTCATGGTAGTGACTGAAAAGTGGGGCGACGAGCTGAATGGCTGAATCAAAAATCACCGAGACACTGAGGGACTGGCTTGTCCGTGGGCTCAAGACCGGCAACGCCAATCGCCTTCCGGTGTTGTTGCTCGGGATCATCACGCTTGGGGTTTACGGTTTTATCGAGATCGCGGACGAAGTGGCCGAAGGTGAAATCCGCCATTTCGACGAGGCGTTGTTCCTGATGTTCCGCGTCGCCGGCGATCCGTCGCGGGCGCTCGGTCCGGCGTGGCTGCAGGAAACGGCAGTCGAAGTGACAGCTGTCGGCGGATATCCGCTGATCGTGCTGACGCTGGCCGCGGTTTGCGGCTTCTTTATCGTGACACGGCATTATGGCGCAGCACTTTACGCCGTTGCCTCGATCGGTTCCGGGGCGCTGATCAGCTATACGCTCAAGCAATATTATGCCCGACCCCGGCCTGACCTGGTGGACCATCTCGATACGGTCCATACCGCAAGTTTTCCAAGCGGCCACGCGCTGGTGACGACCGTTGCCTATCTGACGCTTGCGGCCATCGTGGTTGGCTATCTGGAAACCGGCCGGGCACGGATCTACGTGATCAGTGTTGCCGTTCTCGTCGCCGTCATGGTGGGCGTCAGCCGGGTCTATCTTGGTGTGCACTGGCCGAGCGATGTCGCCGCAGGCTGGGCGCTTGGCGCCGCCTGGGCGAGCTTTTCCTGGCTGATTTTCCACATGCTTCAACGACGCGACCTGAGGACCAGAAAATGGCAGACACAATGACCGCCGGTACAACCTGGCATGACTGGTTCAAGCCGTTCGCGCGGCTGGGCTATGGCGCACGCGGGCTGGTCTACCTGGTGCTGGCCTTCTTCATTGTCAGCGCGGCCCTGACGACCGGCAGCGGCGGCGATTCCAAAGACGCCGTGCGCTTCATCACGCAGTCGACCGCGAGCGCCATCATGGCGCCCTTGCTGATCGTCAGCCTCGCAGGCTATTGCCTGTGGCGGCTGGTGCAGGCGGTGTTCGACACCGATGATCACGGCGTTCGTCCCTTCGGGCTTGCTGTACGGGCCGGCCTGATTGGCTCGGCAGCCTCCTACGCCTTTCTGATGGCCTATGCCTTCTCACTGTGGTGGGGTGGAAACTTCTCCTCCGGGGGTGGATCCGGAGGCGGCTTCGCCCAGACAGCGGCGAGCTTCATCGGCGCCGGTCCGGTCTCGCTCGCCCTGAGCGCCATTTTCGCCATTGTTGGCGGCGCGCATATCTGGAAGGCGATCAGCCGCAAGTACCGCGATCACATCAAGGCTTCACCGATGGTGGGCAAATGGATCGATCTGGCGGCAATCGGCGGATTGTGCTCCCGCGGCGTGATCTTCCTGATTATCGCCTTCCTGCTGCTGCGGCACGGGTTGCAAGGCAATGGCGGTCGTGCCGGGCTTGGCGATGCGCTGGATTTCATCGCCAGCCTGCCGTTCGGCGTCTGGCTGCTGGCCGCGACCGGGGCAGGGTTCTTCCTGTTCTCGGTCTATTCCTTTGCCGAAGCGATCTGGCGGCGCATCAACGTCGAAAACGCCTGAGCAAGCCGCCCCGGCCGAATGCCGAGGGCGGCTATCCTGGCAGCAGGAAACTCCTAATTCATGACGCGTTCAAATGGATTCATTTGAACGACGACGAACAAGCATCATTTCCAAGCTCTACAGCGACCTTTGCGCATCCGATTGGATGCGCGGCACTGTAGCGCGGTTCGCAACGCGAAGTCGCCGGTTGGTCATTAGGCTAAAGCGTCCTGTCTTGGCGGGGTCACCTCGACCACGCTGAGGTCGTGGATCTGGCCGTTGCGGGCGGCATAGCTGATCGATTGCCCAGTCTTCAGGCCAATCAGTGCGGTACCGATAGGCGTGGTGATCGATACCCGGCCTTGCTCGATATTGGCCTCGCCGGGATAGACCAGCGTCACGCTCTTGCTCTGGTTGCCGTCGGCAACATAGGTCACAGACGAGCCCATGCGCACCACGGAGGCCGCAATGGCGCGGTCGCTGACAATCCGGGCGCGCTCGATTTCCTGAGCCAGGTTTTCCGCAATCTCGGGCTGATTGCGCTCGCAGGCGGAGGCGAGGTTGCTGAGCCTGTTGTAGTCGCCTTCACTGATGGTGATTCTGGGCTTGCGCCGCATCTTTGCTTGCATTGATCTGTCCACGCGCTGAGATTCCCCGGCCGCTGGCGGCAAGGGTAGGTTATCGGAAATTTCGAAGTTATCGCGCCGTTGAGAGCGGGGAGTTCAAAGTGTCGCCAGGACGCTATTGGAAACCCTGCATTGAAGCCCCGCGGTCCGGGGGCGCATGTCATCGAACCGAGGGTCAGATTTCCGCGATGGGAAAGGCCCTGAAAAACCGTGTGATATGGGTGCGGTACGTGCTCATGATGAAAATGTGGGACAAGATTCAGGCGAAGTCAAGGCGATCATTTCGGGTTGATCGAGGTGGCCAGTGAACCGGTAATCCCTGTTCTCCTGTCGGCATATGGCGGTACTTCGGGATGGCGGTTTTACGAGTGCAATGTGGGTCAAACCCGGTAGTTGGAATGCCTCGGCTGTGGGCTTTGAAGCAATGGACGCCTTCAATGCACTTGATGCTTTGCACGGCCTGCGCTAAGAGCTTGGGCATGACGATGCACGTGGCACAGAAGAATTGGTGGTGGGTTCGCTCCTAGGCGGCCTTTGACCACGCATGCGCGTTTAAGATCAACAAGCCGCCCGGGACTTCAAGGTCCGGCGGCTTTTTTGTTTGCCCCGCCGGATCAGGTTCGCCGGACCGGTTCAAACGGAGTTTTGAAATGGGCACGACGGTAGTTTCAGACAACGCGGCACACTATACGACGCGCGGTGGCGTGACGGTGACGCGGCGACGGCGCGAGACACCCTATGCGGACGCGATCTCGAGCTATATCGACGCGCTCGACAGCCGGCGCGGGGCGGTGTTTTCATCAAACTACGAGTATCCGGGCCGCTACACGCGCTGGGACACGGCGATCGTCGATCCGCCACTGGGCATTTCCTCGCAAGGGCGGAAGCTCAAGATCGAAGCCTATAACGGGCGCGGGGAAGCGCTGCTCGACATTCTCGCGGCCCGGCTTGACGGGCATGCGGAGTTTGCGATCACCAACCGCGAGCCAAAATCCATCCACATCGACATTGCCGAGCCTGACCGGGTGTTTTCGGAAGAAGAGCGGTCGCGCGCGCCGACCGTGTTCTCGGTGCTGCGGGTGATCGTCGACCAGTTTCATTCGGCGGAAGACGGCAATATCGGGTTTTACGGCGCCTTTGGCTACGATCTGGCGTTCCAGTTCGACTCGGTGCCGCAGACGCTGGAACGTCCCGAAGACCAGCGCGACCTGCTGCTGTTCCTGCCCGACGAAATCCTGGTGGTCGATCACCACGCTGCCAAGGCCTGGATCGACCGCTATGATTTTTCGCTCGACGGCGTGACCACCGAAGGCCGGGACGCGACGATTGCGCCGGAGCCGTTCAAGCATGCCGACAGCATTCCCGCCCAGGGCGACCATACACCGGGTGAATATGCCGAGCTGGTCAAGCGCGCGAAGGAGAGCTTCAAGCGCGGCGACCTGTTCGAGGTGGTGCCGGGACAGACCTTCCTGGAGCGTTGCGAAGCGCGCCCGTCGGAAATCAGCCGTCGGCTGAAGGCCATCAACCCGTCGCCCTATTCGTTTTTCATCAACCTGGGCAACCAGGAATATCTTGTCGGCGCCTCGCCGGAGATGTTTGTCCGCGTCAATGGAAGGCGAATCGAAACCTGCCCGATTTCCGGCACCATCAAGCGCGGCGAGGATGCGATCTCGGATTCGGAGCAGATCCTCAAGCTGCTCAACTCGAAGAAGGACGAATCCGAGCTGACCATGTGCTCGGATGTCGACCGCAACGACAAGAGCCGGGTCTGCGAGCCGGGCTCGGTCAAGGTCATCGGTCGGCGTCAGATCGAGATGTACTCGCGGTTGATCCACACGGTAGACCATATCGAGGGCCGTCTGCGCGACGGCATGGACGCCTTTGACGGGTTCCTGAGCCACGCCTGGGCGGTGACGGTGACCGGTGCGCCAAAGCTCTGGGCGATGCGGTTCCTGGAGAAGAACGAGAAGAGCTCGCGGGCCTGGTATGGCGGCGCCGTCGGCATGGTCAGCTTCAATGGCGACATGAACACCGGGCTGACGCTCAGGACGATCCGGATCAAGGACGGCATTGCCGAAGTACGGGCCGGCGCCACGCTGCTGTTTGATTCCAATCCCGAGGAAGAGGAAGCCGAGACCGAATTGAAGGCGTCGGCAATGCTGTCGGCAATCCGCGATGCGCGGCTGGGCAATGCCGGTTCGTCCGCTCGTGAAACCGCCAAGGTGGGCGAGGGGGTCTCGATCCTGCTGGTCGATCACGAGGATTCCTTCGTTCACACGCTGGCCAATTACTTCCGCCAGACCGGGGCCAAGGTGACCACGGTGCGCGGGCCGGTTGCCGATGACGTGTTCGACCGGGTTTCGCCGGACTTGGTGGTGCTGTCACCCGGTCCCGGAAGCCCGAAGGATTTCGACTGCGCTTCCACCATCAAGCAGATCCGGGCGCGCGAGCTTCCGGTGTTCGGCGTCTGTCTCGGGCTGCAGGCGCTGGCCGAGAGCTTTGGCGGTTCCTTGCGCGAACTGGCGATCCCGGTTCACGGCAAGCCGTCGCGGATCAGGGTGTCGTCGAACGGCGTCATCTTCTCGGGCCTGGCAAAGGAGGTGACGGTCGGGCGCTATCATTCGATCTTTGCCGATTACGCCACCTTGCCGAAGGAGTTCCGCGTGACCGCCGAGAGTGACGACGGTGTGGTGATGGCGATCGAACACGAAAGCCTGCCGATCGCGGCGGTGCAGTTCCACCCCGAATCGATCATGACCCTTGGTCAGGATGCCGGCATGCGGATGATCGAGAACGTGGTTGCGCATCTGGCGCGCCGCAGCAAGGTGGAGGCGGCGTGATGCGACGAAACGAGTGGAGTACGCGCCTGATTGCAGCTTCCATACTTGCGGTACTGGGGCATCTCATCGCCGCCGGTTCCGCGATGGCGCAGCCTGTCGATGAGCTGAAGGCCGGGCAGGACCTGGTCGAGGTCAATTGCGGCCAGTGCCATGCGGTGGGTATGGCGGACGCCAGCCCGCACCAGGCAGCGCCGGCGTTCCGCAAGCTGTCGGACAGTTTTCCGATGGATGCGCTGGAAGAAGCCTTCTCCGACGGCCGGATCTATTCGGGCCATCCCGACATGCCGGAATTCATCGCCACACCGGACCAGGTTGATGCGATCATCGCCTATATCGCGTCGCTGCAGGGTTAGGTCCTGTGGACAGTTATTATTGCGGCGCTGGCTTTGCATGCCTCGTCCCGAAGGGATTTGGCCAGAAAGGCCCTTGGACGCGGCCTTCGTCGTCGAATATGCTCAGCATGTTTTTCCTCCTCAGGTCACGCCCATGAACCATTCTGACCAAACCAGCTCCACAACAAAAACTGTCCACAGGACCTAGCCGCCATGCCTCACGCCTCCAGGACCATCCGCCGGCTGGCCTTCTGGTCAATTCCCCTGGCGTTCGGGGTGATGGGGCTGAAATTCGTCGCCTGGTACGTGACCGGCTCGATCGCGCTCTACTCCGATGCGCTTGAATCCATCGTCAATGTGATTGCCGCGCTGGCAGCCTTTGTCGCCATTGGCTATGCGCAGAAACCTGCCGATCTGGGCCATCCCTACGGGCACCATAAGGCCGAGTATTTCTCGGCTGTGCTCGAGGGCGTGCTGATCGTTTTGGCAGCATTGCTGATCGTCAACGAGGCGGTCGGCGGACTGCTGGCGCCGAGGCGGATCGAGGCGCCCGGTCTCGGTCTTGCCGTCAATGCCGCAGCCGCTGTGCTCAACGGCGTCTGGGCGGTGGTCTTGCTGCGCTTCGGCCGGCGGCACCGGTCGCCGGCGCTACAGGCCGACGGACATCATATCCTGTCGGATGTGGTGACGTCGGTCGGGGTGATTGCCGGGCTCGGTCTGGCGTTGGCGTTCGACCAGCCGCGGCTTGATCCGCTGCTGGCGCTGATCGTCGCCTTCAATGTGCTGTGGCAGGGTTGGAAGGTGATCGCATCCTCCGTCGACGGGTTGATGGATCGCGCCATTGACCCGATCGATGAGCAGCGCATCCACGAGATTATCAAGGCAGAGGCCGATGGCGCCATCGAAGCGCATGATATCCGCACCCGGATGGCGGGTCGGGTGTCCTTCGTCGAGTTTCACCTGGTGGTGGATGGGGACATGACGGTCGAGCAATCGCACGATATTTGTGACCGCCTCGAAACCGCTCTGAAGCAGGCCGTGGCGGGGGTGCAGGTGATCATCCATGTCGAGCCCGGCCACAAGGCCAAGGACGAGGGTGTGGTGCTGGGCTGACGCTCTATGCGGCGAAGCGCTCCAGTGCCATGCGAAACACCTCCGCATCGACATTGCCGCCGGAGATGGTGGCGATCACGTCCTCGCCTTGAAGGTCGCCGCCATGAAACAAGGCAGCTGCGAGCGCCACGGCTCCGCCGGGTTCTGCGACGAGCTTGAGCCTGGAGAAGGCCAGTGCCATGGCGTGAAGGGCCTCGTCCTCGGTGACGACGATACCCGGGCCCGCAAGCCGCGACAGGATCGGGAAGGTCAGGTCGCCCGGCTGCGGGGTGATGATGGCGTCGCAGAGCGAGCCTGCGCGGCGCGTATTGCTCTCGATGACGCCCGACGCCAGGCTGCGGGCCATGTCGTCAAACTCCTCCGGTTCCACCGCGCGCACCCGCAGCCCCGGGGCATCGGCCTCAAGCGCCAGCGCCATTCCGGATGCAAAGCCGCCGCCACCACAACAGATAAGCACATCGGCATTCGCAATGCCTTCTGCCCTGGCCTGCTCGGCGATTTCCAGCCCGCAGGTGCCCTGGCCGGCAATGACCTGGGGCTCGTCAAAGGGCTTGATCAGGGTCAGGCCGCGCTCGCTCGAGAGTTTCGCCGCGATTGCGTCACGGTCTTCGTTTGCGCGGTCATAGAGCACCACTTCCGCGCCCAGGGCGCGGGTGTTGTCGATTTTCATCTTCGGGGCATCAGAGGGCATGACGATGACCACCGGCGCGCCGTGGCGGGCTGCCGCCAGCGCCACGCCCTGGCCGTGGTTGCCGCTGGAAAAGGCGATCACACCGCGCTTGCGCGCCTCCGGCTCCATGGCCGAGAGTGCCGACCAGCCGCCGCGGAACTTGAAACTGCCGGTGTGCTGCAGGCATTCGGGCTTGACCCAGACCCGCCGCCCGGCGATCTCGTCGAGGAATGGAGAGTTCAGGAGCGGCGTGCGTCGTCCATGGCCATCCAGCCGCTTTTGCGCCGCGCGGATCATGTCGATGTTCATGGCTGGGTTCCTATTACAGTTCCGGCTTGGCAAGCTAGGCGCAGTCGGACTGATTCTCCAGATGGTTCTGCCGATATCCGGAGAATTTGCCGTCCGGTAACAACCGGGTCTCCCAGTGGCATCGTGGATGCGGCTAACGCTCACAGTTGCGAGCGCAGCCAGGGATCGTGCCTTATCCCGGGTCATCCCTACCGTGTTCCCTGTTGAACCCGAAGGTCTGGCCTTCAGGGAACCCGAACCACACACAGGGATTTCGGCGCCGGTCTGATCGTAATCTGAATTTGCGTTTGCCGGACGCTGATCGCTGCAGCATGACGCGCACCGTGCCGATACAGCACGGATTGCTCCTGCCGGTGACGGCTGTTACTCACCCGGCATGAGCATCGAACATTCCGACCATCCACATCTGTTCGGGACCGGGCTGGCCACGGTTGCGGTGGTGGCGGCATCGGTTGGCTTCGGGCTGGTGCCCTATTTCGCACGGTCGTTGACGGCCGAGGGCATGGCGCCGCACGCGATTGCCTTTTACCGCTACGCCTTTGCGGCAATCGTGTTGGTGCCGTTTGTCTTGCGGGCCCGAGCGCAATGGATTCCGCTTCTGTGGGGTTTTGCCGCCGGCATGGCCATGGGGCTTGGCTGGGTCGGGTATGTGCGGGCGGTGGAAGTTGCCCCGGTCTCCACTGCCGGCGTGCTCTACATGACCTATCCGATTTTCACCCTGGTGATTGCCTGGCTGATGTTCGGAGACGTCCCGCAGCGGCGCGCCATCCTGGCGGCGCTGATGATTGTCGTCGCGGCCCTGCTTGCTACATCCCCGGATGTGATCTCTGCCGACCAGGTGCCTGCGCTGGTACTGTCGCTGGCGGCACCACTGGGGTTCGCCTTCGGCATCAATGTTCTGGTCCACAAGCTCTCGGTGCTCACCCCGGTGCTGCGGATTGCCAGCGCCAGTCTTGGTTCGGTGTTCGGCCTGCTGCCGCTGATGGCGGCGACGCCTGTCGCGGGACTGGTGCCGGTGACGGCTTCAGGCTGGTGGCTGGTGGTGGGCATTGCCTTCGGCTCGGCCCTGGTGCCGCAATTGCTTTACACGGTGGCCGCCCCCGTGATCGGCACCGCGCGAACGGCAATCGCCGGCAGCTTCGAGCTTCCGACAATGTTCCTGGTGGGCTGGTTTGCCTTTGCCGAACCGGTTGGGCTGTCCCAATGGATCGCGTGCGCGATCGTTGTGTCCGCCATTGCGCTGACGCCGGGCAGGTCAATTCGCAGCGTTGCTGGCAATGTGGCGTTGGACGCTCAAAACGACGCCAATCGTTAAGCCTGTTTGCTGCGCCGCAGCGGAAATAAGCTCTCACGCCTTGACATGGCCGCATTTGTCAGGCCTAAGAGACGCAACTGGATAGGGGCCCATTCGGCCGCTGCACGCCTCCCTTGTGATGAGTGTGTTCTGACTTCCCCTGACATCCACCTTGAAATTTTCGCGTCGGCCAGCGGCGATGCGCCCAACCCGAACTCCTCCGATTGCGGTGTTGCCGTAGCCGGTGGAACCTTTGTGATAGGGCATGGTCCGCGACTGGCGACGCTTTGCGTACGCCCCGATGTATGCCCAAAATTTTGAAAGTTACTCCATGTTGTTTTCCCAACTCGGCCTCTCCAAGGCCCTGCTCGACACGCTTGACGGTCTGCACCTGACAACGCCGACGCCGATCCAGGTTCAGGCGATCCCGCCCGTGCTTGAAGGCCGCGACGTCATCGGCCTGGCCCAGACCGGCACCGGCAAGACTGCAGCCTTTTCGCTGCCGATCCTGCACCGCCTGGCGCCCGGCAAGAAGGCTGCGCCGAAGAAGGTGCGCGCGCTGATCCTGTCGCCAACCCGCGAACTCTCTGCCCAGATCGCCAAGAGCGTCCGGGACTATGGCCGCAGGCTGCACCTGACCTCGACCGTCGTGGTCGGTGGCGTGTCGATCCGTCCGCAGATCAAGGCGCTGGCCTCCGGCGTCGATATCCTCATCGCCACCCCGGGCCGGTTGATGGACCTGATCGAACAGCGCGCCGTCTCGCTCAACGAGATCGAAGTGGTGGTGCTTGACGAGGCCGACCAGATGATGGACATCGGCTTCATGCCGGCGATCAAGCGGCTTCTGGCCATGACCCCGAGCACGCGCCAGACGCTATTGTTTTCGGCCACCATGCCGAAGGAAATCCGTCAGCTTTCGGACCGTCACCTGAAGGATCCGGTCGAAGTGTCGGTGATCCCGGCCAAGAAGACAGCCGACCGCGTCGAGCATTCGGTCATGCACATGCAGACACCGAACAAGATGGGCGCACTTGCCGGTCTTATCCGCGAGCGCAAGGGCGAGCGCGTGATCGTGTTCACCCGCACCAAGCGCGGCGCCGACAAGGCCGTCAAGCGGCTTGATGCCGACGGCATCAATGCAGCTGCGATCCACGGCAACAAGTCGCAAGGCCAGCGCGAGCGGGCTCTCGCCGGGTTCCGTGCTGGCACCGTGCCGGTGCTGATCGCCACCGACATTGCCGCCCGCGGCATCGACGTGCCGGGCGTCAGCCTGGTGGTCAATTACGAGCTGCCGAATGTGCCGGAAGTCTATGTTCACCGCATCGGCCGCACAGCGCGCGCCGGCGCCGAGGGCACGGCCGTGACCTTCTGTGCACCGGATGAGCGCTCGCTGCTGCGCGACATCGAAAAGATGCTGAAGACCGAGATCCCGGTCGAAAAGGCGCCGGAAGGCACCTATGTCGATGCGCTGGCTGATCCCGATGGCGATTTCGCTCCGCTCAACCGCAATTCGCGTCCGCGCCAGGGTGCCCGGCCACAGGGCGCAAAGCCGCAGGGCCAGGGCCGCAAGCCGGGTCAGGGCGGCAAGCCTCAGGGCCAGGGACGCAATTCCGGCAATGGCCAGCAGGCCGGCAGGCCCGGCGCCAACCGGCATCAGCCGGCAGCCGCAGCCAACCAGAATGGCGACCAGCCCGCAGCTGCCAAGCCGCGCCGTCGCAAGCGGAGCGGTGACCGCCGTCCGCGGCCCGAGCAGGGTGGCGACAAGGCCGTTGCCCGCGGCTGACGGGCGTTCGCCCGATCGGCTGTAGTCCTGATTACGGGCCTGCAAATACCAATCGACAACCAAACGGCGCTGCAATTTTTTGTGGCGCCGTTTGCATGTTGGAAACCGATTGGCCCTACAGCCATTGTTTCGCGCGCCGGTTCGTACTATCTGCGAGACATGCAAACACACGGAGACTGCCTCATGAGCGACGAAGAAGACAAGACGACTGAACTGCCGCTGGGCAAGGAAGCCGAAGCAAACCTGTTCAAATCGCGCTCGATCTTCATCTATGGCGGGATCACCCAGGAATTGGCGCACAAGGTCTGCGCGCAGCTGGCCGCGCTCGCCGCAGCCAGCGACGAAGATATCCGTATCTTCGTCAATTCTCCGGGCGGCCACGTCGAATCGGGCGACTCGATCCATGACATGATCGGCTTCATCAAGCCCAAGGTCTGGATCATCGGCACCGGTTGGGTCGCGTCCGCCGGCGCGCTGATCTATGTGTCGGTGCCCAGGGAGCAGCGTCTGTGCCTGCCCAACACCCGCTTCCTGCTGCATCAGCCATCGGGCGGCACCCGCGGCATGGTTTCGGACATCGAGATCCAGGCGCGCGAGATCATCAAGATGAACGAGCGGCTCAACAAGATCTTCTCCAAGGCCACCGGTCAGCCGGTCGAAAAGATCGCAGCCGACACCGACCGCGATTACTGGCTGTCGGCCGAGGACGCCAAGGATTACGGCCTGGTGGGCAAGATCATCACCAACCAGTCCGAGATCTGATCAGCCTTCAGATCAGGAATGAATGCGGCCCCGCTGGTGCGAACCGGCGGGGTTTTTCGTCTGGCTATCTCGATTTGTGTTTCTTGGCCTGCTTGACCATCTTGCCAAAGGCCTTGTCCTTGGACCGGCGCTGGGCAAGGCTTGCGGTGTTGTGCTGGTCTTCGGCCACCAGCTTGCGCCAGCGCGCCAGCCGCGCCTCGTCGATCTCGCCGCGTTCCAGTGCTGCGAGGATGGCGCATCCGGGCTCGCTGACATGCTTGCAATCGTTGAAACGACATTCGAGCGACAGCTCATCAAGGTCGGAGAAAACCTCGGCGACGCCTTCTTCCGCATCGGTCAGCTGCAATTCGCGCACGCCCGGCGTGTCGAGCACGGCGCAGCCATTGGGCAGGATATGAAGCTGGCGGTGCGAGGTGGTGTGCCGGCCTTTCGCATCGTCCTCGCGTATTTCCTGCGTGGCGGCGACTTCACTGACCGATAATGCATTGGTTAGCGTTGACTTACCTACGCCGGACGAGCCGAGAAAGGCGATGGTCTGGCCTGGCTTGCACCAGGGCGCCAGCTCCGTCACCGGCTCGTCGCTCTTGGCGTTGAGGGTCAGCACCGCAACATCGGCAGAGATCGCCGCGGCGTCGGCGACATAGGCGGAAGCATCGTCGCAAAGATCCGCTTTGGTCAGCAGGATGACCGGGGTGACTCCGGCATCGAAGGCGAGCGCCACGTAGCGCTCGAGCCTGGCGACGTTGAAATCGAGATTGCAGGAAGTGACGATGAAGGCGGTGTCGATATTGGCGGCGATCAGCTGAACCGAGCGATCGTGCCCGGCTGCGCGGCGCTTGATCAGGCTCTTGCGTTCGAGCAACCGGCTTGAACTGGGAAGCTCGCGATTGAGCAGCAGCCAGTCGCCGACGGTGGCATCGGCCCGGGGAGGGACCATCATGTCGATATTCTCTCCGAGCACGCGAAGACCGCTGCGATGGACTTCAGTGACCCGGACGGGCGGTGTCTGGGTCAACTCGTCGATGCTGATCTGCTGGGCGAAAAAGGCCTGCCAGCCAAGGCTGGTGAGGCGCGTGACCTGTTGGGTGGTGTGATCCTTGCCGGCAGGGTGCTGGAACGCCGACAAATCACGCGTCATCTGAAATGGCTTTCATGTCCGGGGTCCCAAAAGCTGCGTCCAGGTCAGTCTTGTTCAGAGGAGGTCTCGCTTGCTGCCGCGATGTGTTACCTAGCGCCTTATAGACTAGCATTCCATGGCGCGGTGCGGAAAACGATTCTGTATCCGCGTCGATTTTACAGAAA
Source organism: Hoeflea sp. (assembly GCF_002733955.1). Classification (GTDB taxonomy): domain Bacteria; phylum Pseudomonadota; class Alphaproteobacteria; order Rhizobiales; family Rhizobiaceae; genus Hoeflea. Next base: position 124,373 of record NZ_NVXQ01000007.1, read on the forward strand.
TGATGAGGCCCACCTTGATCCCGACACTTGAGACCGAACGGTTGCTGCTCAGGCAGCAGACGATGGACGACTGGCCGGCCTATGCGGGCATGATGATGTCGGAGCATGCGCAATACATGGAGGGACCGCACACGATGGCGGAAGCCTGGGGCCTGTTCTGCCATGACCTGGCGCAATGGCCGCTTCTGGGATGCGGGGCGCTGATGATCGACAACCGCGAGACCGGAGACTGCGTCGGTCAGGTCGGGATCAATCATGGGCCGCTGTTTCCCGAGCACGAGCTCGGCTGGCTGATCTATCCGAAATATCAAGGCAAGGGCTATGCCTACGAGGCGGCGAAGGCCTTGCGTTCCTGGGGCTTTGGCGAGCGCAGTCTTGCAACCATTGTCAGCCATATCGATCCCGGCAATTACCCCTCGCGCAAGCTGGCCGAGCGGCTGGGCGCCGAACTCGAACTGGACCCGGACCGGCCGGGGCCAGAAGTGCTGGTGTATCGTCACAAGAAGTGACGGAGCCATGAAAAAACCCCCGCGGGCCTGAGCTGCGGGGGCTTTAGGTTCATGGTCTTTTCAAAGGCTGCCGGGCTTAGGAGAAGTCCAGCGCCCGGTCGCCGTTCTCGTCCTTGATGCGTGTCGGCAGGCCGTTGTGGTTCAAGATGTTGAGGAACGGCTTCGGGTCGAGCTCCTCGACATTGGCCATCTTTTTCACATCCCATTCACCGGTGGCGACCAGCATGGCGGCTGCGACGGGCGGCACGCCTGCGGTGTAGGAAATGCCCTGGCTGCCCACTTCATTGTAGGCGTCCTTGTGGTCGGCGACGTTGTAGATGAAGACCTCGCGGTCCTCGCCGTCCTTCTGACCCTTGACGAAATCGCCGATGCAGGTCTTGCCGGTGTATTCGGGCGCCAGCGAGGCGGGGTCGGGCAGGCAGGCCTTGACCACTTTCAGCGGCACGACTTCATCGCCATTGGCCAGCGTCACCGGCTGTTCCGAGAGCAGGCCGATGTTCTTCAGCACGGTGAAGACGTTGATGTAGTGATCGCCAAAACCCATCCAGAAGCGCACATCGGCGCCGTCCATGTTCTTGGCCAGCGAGTGGACTTCGTCATGGCCGCAAAGATAGGCCTTCGACGGGCCAACAACCGGCAGGTCGTAGGTCTTGCCGATCTCGAACATCTGGTTGGTCTGCCAGTCGCCATTCTGCCAGGAATAGACCACGCCGGTGAACTCGCGGAAATTGATTTCCGGGTCGAAATTGGTGGCGAAATACTTGCCGTGGCTGCCGGCATTGATGTCGACGATATCGACATCGGTGACCTTGTCGAAGTAGTCGTTCTTGGCAAGTGCTGCATAGGCGTTGACGACGCCCGGATCGAAACCGGCGCCGAGGATGACGGTGACGCCCTTTTCGGCGGCTTCGTCGGCGCGCTTCCACTCGTAGTTTCCGTACCAGGGCGGGGTCTCGCAGATCTTGCCCGGCTCTTCATGGATGGCGGTGTCGATATAGGCGGCACCGGTGTCGAGGCAGGCGCGCATCACCGACATGTTCAAAAACGCGGTGCCGACATTGATGACGATCTCGGAGTTGGTCGACTGGATCAGCGCCTTGGTGGCTTCGACATCCATTGCGTCGAGCGCATGGCCGGCGAGCACGCCGTCGACCTTCATGGCGTTCTTTTCGCCGATCGAGGCGATGATGGCGTCGCATTTTTCCTTGGTGCGCGAAGCGATGTTGATGTCGCCGAGCACATCATTGTTCTGGGCGCATTTGTGGGCGACGACCTGGGCGACGCCGCCGGCGCCGATGATGAGGACATTCTTTTTCATGATGGGGACAAACTCCTTACGTCCAATCGTCAGATGCCTTACGAGAGGCTGTGTTCGAAATCCGCGTAATCAAACTCACGGACCGTTCTGATGCTGCCATCCAGCTCGCGGATGGCGATTGACGGCATTCGCACGCCGTTAAACCAGTTCTTCTTGACCATAGTATAACCGGCGGCGTCCTGGACCGAAATCCGGTCGCCGATCTTCAATTCCGCGGGGAAATCGAATTCGCCAAAGATATCGCCGGCCAGGCACGACTTGCCGCAGATCATGTAGCGGTGATCGCCCTGATTGGGTTCAATCTTGGCGTTTTCGCGGTAGATCAAGAGATCGAGCATGTGGGCCTCGATCGAGGAATCGACGATGGCCAGGTTCTTGCCGTTGAACAGCGTGTCGAGCACGGTGGTTTCCAGCGTCGTCGACTTGGTGATCGAGGCTTCGCCGGGCTCGAGATAGACCTGCACATCAAACTCGCCTGCAAAGCGCTTGAGCCGCTCGGCGAACTGTTCCAGCGGATAGTCTTCGCCGGTGAAATGGATGCCGCCGCCGAGGCTGACCCATTCGGCCTTCTTCAAGAGCGGGCCGAATTTCTGCTCGATGTCGCCGAGCATGCGGTCAAACAGCGCGAAATCGCTGTTTTCGCAATTGTTGTGGATCATGAAGCCGGAGATCATCTCCATCACCGGTTCGACCTTGTTCAGGTCCCATTCGCCGAGCCGCGAGAATGGCCGTGCTGGGTCTGCCAGATCGAAGGTGGAGGACGAGACGCCGGGATTGAGCCGCAAACCGCGGATGATGCCTTCGGACTGGCTGGAAAAGCGAGTCAGCTGACTTATGGAATTGAAGATGATCTTGTCGGCATGGGAGACCACCTCGTCGATCTCGTGATCGGCATAGGCCACCGAATAGGCGTGGGTCTCCTTGCCGAACCGCTCGCGGCCAAGCCGCACCTCGTTGAGCGACGAGGAGGTGGTGCCGTCCATGTACTCGGCCATGAAATCGAACACGCCCCAGGTGGCAAAGCATTTCAGCGCCAAGAGCGCCTTGGCGCCGGAGAGTTCGCGCAGGCGGGCGATCTTCTCCATGTTGATCTGGAGCTTCGACTTGTCGATCAGATAATAGGGGGTCTGGATCAATGTCTCATCCAATTCGGTGGCTTGCGCGTTTCGGGGGAAGAGGGCGCCGGCAAGGGCAACGGGGTTGGGGAACACGGTTCATCGCTGTCCCGGCGGCCGGGTGTGAGGGGGAATTAGGAAAATCCACTGTCATAGGCAAGGGCTGAGGCGGGATTCGGGTGAAAAAGGGATGCTTTGAGGATGTAGAGGTATGGTCGAAGAACCCCTCCCCAACCCCTCCCCACAAGGGGGAGGGGCTTAACCCGGCAGCGCCCATTGTACCAAATTCCAGCGTTCCAATCTTGGTCGCTGTGTTGACTTGGGCAGGATGTCTGGCCTTGGAGCCCCTCCCCCTTGTGGGGAGGGGTTGGGGAGGGGACTTTTCCTTGATCTATTCTCACACCAAATCCCCCGCGCGCGAAAATCCGCCGACGGGTTTGATCAGTGTCCGGAGGGCCGCACGCGGGCTTTGCCTCTGGAATAAGTAAAAAACGGTGGCGCAGCGCGCGCACGGCCCGAGTATCGCCGGATGATGTCCGCATCCGACAGGCGGCGCCTCGCACTCCCGGGAGTGGCTTATCCACCAGGTTCCCGCCCGGATTGCTCCGGCCGCGATCTGGACTGACCGGGGGAGTGGTTCTCGGGGTCCGGCACGGACCCTGACGCGCAGCACTCGGCCCGTCATGTCCGCCACAGGCCCGGACCGGAGCTTCCGTTTTCTGCCGCCATAGTGGCGTTTGCGAAAACGGGTGCCGGCCCGGTGGCTGGCTTTGCACGGCCAATCTGGCCGCCCGCCAGCGGAGCCCCGATGGCCTCCGCCTCCTTGCGCGACCCGGCGCACGTTACGCCAGATCCCGAAAGGCCTTCCTCCCGCCTGGTCCAACACGTTCGAGGATCCATCCGGCAGCGGGAGCGGGCGAAGTATGGCATGGGGGCGGGATGTGGGGATGAAAAGGGGGCGGGTTTTGGGTAAGGGGTTGGGATTGTTGGGGGTGGGGTGCGGGTTTGTGCCCGGAATTGCACAGTGTGCGGAGACCGATCTCCCCCGCAATGGGGGGATAATGGGGGGTGTCCAAACCGGATAGGTTGCTAACAAAACAGACCGAATAGGGTGTTTACATTCCGACATTGGCAGGAGGATCTGCGATGTCCTGGAATGCAAGCAATGTTATGGATCAGCGTGTGTTGTTTATCAGCGCCTTTTTGGTTGGCGAGATGTCGATGACGGAGCTTTGCGCGCTCTATTCGATCAGCCGGGTGACCGGTTACAAATGGCTGCGGCGTTATCAGGCTGAAGGGGCGGCGGGACTTGCCGACCGCTCGAGCGCGCCGCATCTTCATGGGCGCCAGACGCCGGAGGCGATTGCCGAGGCGGTGGTTGCGTTGCGGCGGCTGCGGCCCAATTGGGGGCCGAAGAAGCTGGTGGCCTATCTTTCTGCAAAGCAGCCGGACACGCCATGGCCGGCGCCGTCGACGGCAGGCGAGATGCTCAAGCGAGCCGGTCTCGTGGGACCACGGCGCAAGCGGCGGCGGGCACCGGTGACGGGGCTGCCGCTGACGCACCCGCTCTATCCCAATCATGTCTGGTCAGCCGACCACAAGGGGTGGGTCACCACAGCTTACGGGGCAAGGCTTGAGCCGCTAACGGTGACAGATGGCTTCAGCCGCTATCTGGTGGCGTTGTCGGCGACGCAGGCGACGCGGGCAAACGAGGCTCATCCCTTGTTTCGTCAGGCTTTCGAAGAACATGGCCTGCCGGAGGTGATCCGGACCGACAATGGCAGCCCGTTCGCTTCGGCCTCCGTCACCGGCCTGACCAGCCTGTCTGCCCACTGGACCAGGCTCGGCATCCGCCACGAGCGCATCATGCCGGGCAAGCCGCAACAGAACGGCCGGCATGAACGTTTCCACCTGACCCTGAAGGAGGCCATGACGCCGCCCGAGAAAAGCCAGGCCGAGCAGCAGCAGCGCTTCGATCTTTACCGGCAGGACTACAATGAGGAGCGTCCGCACGAGGCGCTGGGTCAGACACCGCCGTGCCAATTCTATCGCCAGAGCCGGAGATCAATGCCGGAAAGGATCCCCGAACCGGACTATCCGGTCGGGCAAAAATCCGCCGGGTGCGGTCCAATGGCGAGATCAAGTGGAAAGGCGGTTTGGTCTACATCTCCAGCGCCATCATCGGCGACCTGGTTGGCCTCGTTGAAATCGACAATGACACATTTGAGGTCCACTTCTACGCCAGACCCATCGGCCAGCTCGACCCGTCTACGAACAAACTCAAACCCATCCCCAAACACCAACCGCAGAAAGGGCAATTCCAGCAAAAACTGTAAACCACCTATCCGGTCCGTTTTGTAAATGACCTATCGGTTGGACAGGGCGTAGTGCCTCGAATTCCGTCATGCCGGACTTGATCCGGCATCCAGCAGGCGAGCGTCTGCGAGCCGGAAGACTCTTTCTAGCAGTAGTAGAAAGAGTTTCTCACCGCGCGGACGCGCGGTGGCTGGATCCCGGATCAAGTCCGGGATGACGACGGGGAGGGGGCGGCGCCATATCATCACTCACAGACCGTGAAGAAAGTGGGCGATGTCATCCCAGTCCGGGTTCATTGTTTCGATCAGGTCGATCTTCCATTGCCGGGGCCAGGTCTTGATGGCTTTTTCGCGCGCGATGGCGTCAGTGACGAGGTCATGCTCCTCGAACCAGACCAGTGTTTTGACCCCGTATTTCGAGGTGAAGCCCGGTGTCAGGTTGTTCTGGTGCTCATACAGGCGACCCGGCAAGTCGCTGGTCACGCCGGTGTAGAGCGTGCCATTGCGCCTTGAGGCAAGGATATAGACATAGCCTTTTCGCATGCAGCGATGATTGCATGGCATGCGCCTGCTCGCAAAATCCTGGGTGTTGCAATTGGCCTATCCGCTTCGTTCGGTGATGCCAGACTTCTGGCGCTCGATCTCTCCTCCGTCATGCCGGACTTGATCCGGCATCCAGCAGGCGAGCGTCTGCGAGCCGGAAGACTCTTTTTTGCTTGTTTTGAAGGAGTCTCTCACCGGGCGGACGCCCGGTGGCTGGATCTCGGATCAAGTCCGGGATGACGGGTGGGGGATTTGCGGGCCATAAAATAACTGCGGGAATGTGGGGACTGTTGTATTCTCTTGCCATCTCACCCCACCGCCGCTATCTTTTCCCCATGAACCCGACCACGCGCCCAGATCCAGCGTCACCTGCCCGCTTCACTGCGGCGGCGATCTCGCGTGCGCGTTCCGGTTCCCTCCTACTCCTCGCGCTTAGCGGCGATCGCCGGGCTCGTTGAGGAGCGTCCGGCGGTCGAGACCGCTGTTGACGCGACTAGCTCCTCTCTCGCGACTTTACATTTTTCCCTGAATACAACATGACGGCTTGAGGCCGGTTGATGTCGCCAGACGCGGCTCCCGGGATTTGGGCCAGGAAACGAGAGACACTCATGACCGCACAGACTTCATCCGGACCGAAGGGCATGCCGATTGCTGCCCAGAAATACCATGCCTACCCGTTGATCGATCTTGCCGACCGGACCTGGCCGTCCAAACGCATCGAGAAAGCGCCGATCTGGTGCTCGGTGGATTTGCGCGACGGCAACCAGTCGCTGATCAACCCGATGGGGCATGACCGCAAGGCGCGGATGTTCCAGCTGCTGCTCGATATGGGCTTCAAGGAAATCGAGATCGGGTTTCCGTCGGCCTCGCAGACCGATTTCGATTTTGCCCGCTGGTGCGTGGAACAGGGGGGGGTTCCGCAAGATGTGTCGCTGCAGGTGCTGGTGCAGTGCCGGCCGGAGCTGATCACCCGCACCTTCGAGGCGCTGGAAGGCGCCCACCGGCCGATCGTGCATTTTTACAATTCGACGTCGGAACTGCAGCGCCGGGTGGTGTTTGACAAGGACGTTGCCGGGATCAAGCAGATTGCCGTCGATGCGGCGAAGATGGTCAAGGAGATGGCGGAGAAGGCCGGCGGCGGGTTCCGCTTCGAGTATTCGCCGGAAAGCTTTACCGGCACCGAGCTGGAAGTGGCGCTGGAAATCTCCAATGCGGTGATCGATATCATCCAGCCGACGCCCGACAACAAGCTGATCCTCAACCTGCCGTCGACGGTGGAAATGGCGACACCGAACATCTACGCCGACCAGATCGAGTGGATGTGCCGCAACATCGACAACCGCGAAAACGTGCTGGTGTCGCTGCATCCGCACAATGACCGCGGCACCGGCATTGCCGCCACCGAGCTGGGGCTGATGGCGGGCGCCGACCGGGTCGAGGGCACGCTGTTCGGCAATGGCGAGCGCACCGGCAATGTCGACGTGGTTGCGCTGGCGCTCAACATGTTCACCCAAGGGGTGGACCCGGAGCTCGACTGCTCGGATATCGAGCGGATCAAGGCGGTGTATGAATATTCCAACGAGATGAAGATCCCGGAGCGGCATCCTTACGTCGGGGAGCTGGTCTACACGGCGTTTTCCGGCTCGCACCAGGATGCGATCAACAAGGGCATGAAGGCGATCCGCCAGGCCAACAAGCCGGAGTGGGAAGTGCCCTATCTGCCGATCGATCCGAACGATGTCGGCCGCTCCTACGAGGCGATCATCCGGATCAACTCGCAATCGGGCAAGGGCGGCATCGCCTATATCCTGAAGGAGGATTACGGGCTCGACCTGCCGCGGGCGCTGCAGGTGGAATTCCGCGAGGAAATCCAGCGCATCACCGACGAGGAGGGCGTGGAGCTGCCGCCGAAGCGGATCTACGAGAGCTTCATGGAGCTTTACGTCAACCAGCCCGGCGCGCGGCTGGGGTTTGTCGATCATCATACCCATACCGACCCTGCCAACAAGGGCATCCGGATCGTCTCGGCGGAGATTACCGACAATGGCGAGACCAGGCGCATCGAGGGCCGCGGCACCGGACCGATCGACGGCTTCGTCAACGCGCTTTGCACCTATCTCGGCATCGAGTTGACGGTGGCGAACTACTCCGAGCATTCGATGCAGCACGGCTCGAATGCGGCGGCGATCTGCTACATGCAGATGGAAACGCCGATCGGCAAGATCCATGGCGCGGGGGTCAACACCAACATCGTGGCGGCCTCGCTCGAAGCGGTGATGTCGGCGGCCAACCGGGTGCTGGCCGCGCAAAAGAGCTGACAGCCAATGAACTGACCGCCGCGCCCTGAAAAGCGCGGCGGTTTTGCATTGCATAGAAGAAAGAGAGCGCCATGAGCGGACTTCACATCGAATTTTCAGGCCCTGAAGACGGCATTCCGCTGGTGCTGCTGCACGGCTTTGGTGGTGACGGGTCGGCCTGGAATCCGGTGAAGGCGGGATTGCCGGAATCGATCCGGGTGATGGCTGTCGATCTGCCCGGCCATGGCGGCTCGCTTGATGCCGATGGCCGTGGTGGCGCGGGGCGGATGGCCAAGGCCATTCTGGCCGGGCTGGATGCGGCTGGTGTCGAGCGTTTTCATCTGGCGGGCCATTCGATGGGCGGCGCGGTGTCGGCGCTGATCGCCATGCGCGCGCCCGAGCGGGTGAAGACGCTGACGCTGGTGGCGCCCGGCGGCATGGCCAGCGACATCAATGCCGGTCTGCTGGCGCGCTATGCCAAGGCCACGAACGAAGCCGAGATCCGCGGCTGCCTTGACGAGATGTCGGCGCCGGGGTTTGTCACCTCGCAAGCCGTGATCGATCATTTTGTCGCCGCGCGGGCCAGGCCGGGTCAGCTCGAGGCACTGGACGAGACCTATCAGGCAATGTTCCCGAATGGCGCGGACGAAGGGCAGGGCGTGTTGCCGGCTGAGCCGCTGGCAGGTCTTGCCATGCCGGTCTTCGTGATCTGGGGCACGGCAGACACGGTGCTGCCATGCCCGAAGCCCTCCGCGCTGCCGGCGTCGTTTGCGTTCAACGTGCTGCCGGAGCTTGGCCACATGCTGCCCGAAGAATCACCCGATGCGATCATCCGGGTGCTGGGGCAGGCGCTGACCAGCGACGTCTGAAATCAGCCAGATCTGCCTCTGTTGCGGCCCGGAAGCGGCGAAATCCGGCGCCTGCGGCCCTTTACCACGTCTGCAATCGGCAGCTGCCGCATTGTCGCCATCAAGACCGGTCTGTGGTAACAAGTTGTTAACCAACTTCTCCCGGCCCCGTTGCGGATGGACCCACGCCATGACCGACCGACCCAAGATACCCGCCAATGACCGCCGCCTGGCGGACATTGTGCGTGAAGTGAAAATCGCCACCGCCGACCGCACCGACGTGGTGGTCGACATGCGCGACGCCGACCGCGCCCGGCTGGAGCTGCTGGCCGAGGACATCAAGCCGGTGCTGGGTGATATCGACCCGGCCGATGACCGCTTCGATTTTGGCCTGTCTGCCGGCTTGCAGCCGCGGCTGTGGATCGATGCGGTGGCGCATGTGCATATGGGCCATGATCGGCGGGTGTTCCGCTTTGTCCGCGACACGCGGCTTGGCCGGGTGATCCTGTCGGATACCAGCGACATGGCGGCGACGGCGGATGCAGTCAGCCGTTACATTGCAGAGCGGGTGATCGAGCGGGAGCGTATCCTGGCTGGTGACTTCGAGGCGATGAAGGACGGCATGGCCGGCAAGGCGGGCGCGGAAGCGGACGATGAGGCTCCATCCATGCCGCGTGCGGCAAGCCCGAGTGTGGCGCCGGCGGAGACCACTGCAGCTGCGCGGACCGTCGAGCCTTCGCCGCAGGCCTCTGCCGTTTCGACCACAGCCCCTTCGCCGCAGCCCTTGCCTGAACGGACGGGCGGCGCCGGGCTGGTGCTGGGCGCGTCGTGGTTCATTCTCGGCTGTGTCGCAGGTGCAGCCGCCCTTGTGCTGGCCTTCTGGGACCGGCTGTCGGCGATGATCGGCTGAGGCCGGTTGGCAACTGCATGTCGCGCTCAACTGGGTTCAATTGAGCGCCAAGGGACATGCATCATGTCTTATCGCTAAAGCGTTTTTTGCGCATTCAATTCGGTGCGCTGCAGGGCTGATCAGCCAAGCGTTTCTTCCAGAGCAATCACACCGGCGGGGTTTTCGATCATGCCGGGGCCTTCGGGCCCCAGTTGCATGCGCAGATGGGTGGTTTTCCAGTTGCCCGGTTCGCCGTCGATCTCGAACAGGTTGAAGCCGGCGAGCGGCTTGCGGCCGCCGGGGCCCTGGCTTGCAGAGGCTATGCCGACCACCGGGACGGGCCCGTCCGCGCCCTTGATATGGTGCAGCGTGTCGAGATGGGTGTGGCCATGCAGCACCAGTTCGGCGCCGTGCTGTCTGAGCATCTTTGCGAAGCGGCCGATGCCGCGCATGCGCTTGTGCCAGGGGGCGGCGCCGCGCACCGGCGGGTGATGGATCATCACAACCCGGTACAAACCATCCTGCTTTGCCTGCTCGAGCAATTGCCCGGCGGCACGGGCCTGCTTGTGGCCGAATTCGCCCGTGGCCATGAACGGCAAGGTGGCATTGGCGGTGGAGCAGCCGATCAGCGCCACCGGCCCGCGGCGGCGGTAGCTCGGAAACAGCGAGTTGTCTGTCGCGGGTGCATCGGACTCAAGCCAGGGCCGCCAGGTAGCAGTGGACCTGGCAAATGCGCCGGGCACATAGGCATCGTGATTGCCGGGAACGACGGTCGCGTTGAACGGGTCGAAATGGGTTTCCAGCCACAGCCGCGCCGCCTCGATTTCGGTCCGTGTCGCCAGATTGACCAGATCGCCGGTGATCGCCACGTGATCGGGTGAGGCCAGCCGCATGCCGGCAATGACATTCTCCAGCGTGTTGCCGAAAAGATGCTTGCGGCGGTTGCGATGCCAGTTCACATAGCCGGTAATCCGCTTGGACGCGAGCTGAGCGACGGACAGGCGCGGCATGGGGCCAAGATGGATATCGGAAATATGAGCAAGCCGGAACATGATGTGAGCAATAACGATCCTGCCAGAGCCCCGCAAGCCGTGGCCGGCGAAGTTCACACGCCTCCGGAAATGCGCAACTGGAGGGCGCGGCTGGTCACCCGCGTGATCCATGCCTGGTTCGCCATCGCCCGCGGCATGACGCTGGGGGTGCGTGCCGCGGCGTTTGATGCGGAAGGCCGGGTGTTCCTGGTGCGCCATTCCTACGTGCCCGGCTGGCACATGCCCGGCGGCGGCGTCGAGCGCGGCGAAACGCTGATGGATGCGCTGGTCAAGGAGTTGCGGGAAGAGGGCAATCTCGAGATCGCCGGCCAGCCGGAGCTGTTCACGATCTATTTCAATTCGCGCACCAGCCGCCGGGATCATGTCGCCTTCTACCGCTGCACCGTCTCGCAGACCGCGCCGAAACAACCCGACCGCGAGATCGTCGAAAGCGGGTTCTTCGCGCTTGATGCGCTGCCGGACGGGGTGACGGCTGCAACGCGGCGGCGGCTTGCTGAGCTCGCGGGAGAGGTTGCGGTCAGCGACGTGTGGTGAGGTGGGGTGGGGGCGCAGTCGGGCTGTTTAACAGCTGCCTGTCACCGACGACCCAACCGGTCAGACTGCTGACAGGATCTGACACAGGTGTGCTTGCGCGCTCTTGAACGCGGGGCGTTTGTGCTTACCTGATGGCGACTGCGACTTTCGTCTATTGGTCCGGCAGGCCGCATATTTTACGGGCGCCGGTTTGCTTCCTTCGTTTTTGAGAAGATTATCATGGCAGCCATTCTTTCGGTTCAGAACCTTTCCAAGCAATATGATGGCGGCTTTCAGGCGCTGAAGAATGTCAATCTCGAGATCGAGGAGGGCGAGATCCTGGCGCTGCTCGGGCCGAACGGGGCCGGCAAGACGACGCTGATCTCGATCATCTGCGGGCTGGTCAATGCCACGTCCGGAACGGCCCGGGTGGGTGGGCATGATGTAGTCAGTGATTTCCGCCAGGCCCGTTCGCTGATCGGTCTGGTGCCGCAGGAAATTGCACTCGAACCGTTCCAGACGGTGATCGATGCGCTGCGTTTTACCCGTGGCCTGTTCGGCAAGCGCAATGACCCGGCTCTGATCAAGAGCATTCTGGAAAAACTCTCGCTGTGGGACAAGAAAGACGCCAAGACGATGGAACTGTCCGGCGGCATGAAGCGGCGGGTTCTGATTGCCAAGGCGCTGTGCCACGAGCCGCGGGTGCTGTTTCTCGACGAGCCGACGGCCGGCGTCGATGTGGAATTGCGCAAGGAGATGTGGGAGGTGGTGCGCCAGCTCAAGGCCGATGGCGTCACCATCATCCTGACCACGCACTATATCGAGGAAGCCGAAGCGATTGCCGACCGGGTCGGGGTGATCCGCGGCGGCGAGCTGTTGCTGGTGGAGGAGAAGGAAACGCTGATGCAGCGGATGGGCAAGCGGCAGATGCGGGTCGAACTGATGCAGCCGCTGGAGACCGTCCCGGAATCACTCAGCCGCTACGATCTCGAGTATGATGCCGAGACCCAGACGCTGGTCTATTCCTACGAGGCCAATGGCGAGCGCACCGGCATCGCATCGCTGTTTGCCGATTTGAGCGCGGCGGGGCTCGTCATGCGTGATGTCGAAACAAGGCAAAGTACGCTCGAAGATGTCTTTGTCGGGCTGGTCGAGGACAAGTCATGAATTTTCAGGCCGTCAGATCCATCTATTCGTTCGAAATGGCGCGGTTTTTCCGCACCCTGTCGCAGAGCCTGATTTCGCCGGTGCTGTCGACATCGCTGTATTTCATCGTTTTCGGGGCGGCGATCGGCTCACGCATCGATGAGATCGATGGTGTCAGCTACGGCGCCTTCATCGTGCCCGGGCTGATCATGCTGTCGGTGCTGACGCAGAGCATTTCCAACGCCTCGTTCGGGATCTATTTCCCGAAATTTCTTGGCTCGATCTACGAGCTGCACACAGCGCCCGTGTCCTTCGTCGAAATCGTTCTGGGCTATGTCGGGGCCGCGGCAACCAAATCGGCGTTGATCGGTCTGGTGATCCTGGGCACGGCTGAATTCTTTGTCGATTTCGAAGTCCTGCACTGGGGCGCAATGCTGGCGTTCCTGGCGCTGACCTGCATCTCGTTCAGCCTGTTCGGGTTCATCATCGGGATATGGTCGAAGAATTTCGAACAGTTGCAGATGGTGCCGCTCTTGGTGATCACGCCGCTGGTGTTCCTGGGCGGCAGCTTCTATTCGATCTCCATGCTGCCACCGTTCTGGCAGACTGTGACGCTGTTCAATCCGGTGGTCTACCTGATTTCCGGCTTCCGCTGGGCCTTCTATGGAACTGCCGACATCAATATCGGGATCAGCCTGATGATGATCGCCTTGTTCATGTTCGTCTGCCTCGGGATCATCGGGTGGACCTTCAAGACCGGCTACAAGATCAAGACCTGATCCTGTAGCGGTCCTGAAATCCAGGCATCAAATGTCGCGAACCGCCTTTTCAAGCATCGCGCGCACTTCGCCGGCGACATCGGTCAGCTGCTTGTTTTCGACAGCCTGCATGGAGGCGACCGGGTCGACCGCGCTGACGGTCACCTCGCCATTGCCGGTGTCCCTTATGATGACGTTGCAGGGGAGCATGGCGCCGATACGCGGCTCGATGGCGATCGCCTGATGCGCCATCGAGGGATTGCAGGCGCCGAGAATGCGGTAGGGCGGCATGTCGGCGTCGAGCTTTTTCTTCATCGTGGCGGCGACGTCGATTTCGGTGAGCACACCAAAGCCGTGATCGCCAAGCGCCTTGCGGGTGCGCTGGTCGATGTCCTCGAACGAAGCGGCATCAAATGTTCTGTCGATTGTGTAGGCCATGGTGGTCCTCCAAGGTTCGCCGTCGGGTTCACTTATATATGTCGTGTTTTATATATGACATTTCAAGTGACGCCCGGACGGAGAAACCCGTGGAGCTGTTCAGGCGGCCTTCGGCAGCGCTTCGCGCCCGTGCGGCTCGAGCAGATCGAGCGCCGGGCCAACCGGCACGATACCGGTCGGGTTGATGGTGTCGTGACTGCCGTAATAATGGTTCTTGATGTGATCCATGTTCACGGTCTCGGCAATGCCAAGCATCTGGTAGAGCTCGCGAAGGTATCCTGCCAGGGCCGGATAATCGGCGATGCGGCGGATGTTGCACTTGAAGTGGCCGACATAGACCGGATCAAAGCGCACAAGTGTGGTGAACAGGCGCCAATCGGCTTCGGTCAGCTCGTCACCGGTCAGATAGCGGTTTTCCTGAAGCCGCTCGTCGAGCATGTCGAGCGTATCGAAAAGCTCGGTGACATGTTCTTCATAGGCTTCTTGCGTGGTGGCGAAGCCTGCCTTGTACACGCCGTTGTTGACCTTGTGGTAGACGATCTCGTTGATCTCATCGATTTCGGCCTGCAGCTCCGCCGGGTAGTAATCGGGCGCCGGCTTGGCAATCGCATCGAAAGCCGAGTTCAACATACGGATGATCTCGGCGGACTCGTTGGAGACGATGGTGTTCGTCTTCTTGTCCCACAGCACCGGCACGGTGACGCGGCCGGTGTAGTCCGATTTAGCTGCGACATAGACCTGCCAGAGGAAATCCTTGCCGCCCAGATGGTCGGCGGTGCCGCCGTCGCGGTCATGGAACTCCCAGCCGTTCTTGCCCATGTAAGGGTCGACGATCGACACCGAGATGGCGTCTTCCAGTCCCTTGAGCTTGCGGAAGATCAGGGTCCGGTGCGCCCAAGGACAGGCGAGCGAGACATAGAGATGGTATCGCCCGGCCTCGGCGGCAAAGCCGCCTTCGCCGGATGGTCCCGGTTCGCCATCGGCGGTCACCCAGTTGCGGAAGGAAGATTCCTTGCGCTTGAAATGGCCACCCGTGGATTTCGTGTCGTACCAGACGTCGTTCCAGACGCCCTCAACCAGCATTCCCATGATCAATCTCCTTTCCACAACACATAAGCCCCGGATGGAAAAAAGCGAAGGCTATGGGGGTGAACGGTGCGTTTTGCATTGGACGACAAGGCTTTGCTTTGCTATGGGCGAAGGGCAACGAAGGAAAAACCGGATGCCAGTCAAGGCTTTGCGACGACGCTGACAAGATCATTCCCCGCGGGTTCTGCGGGTGTTTCGTCACGTCTGCCGCTTGTTTCCGGAATTCCCATCATGCCCTTTCAGGATATTGTCTTTCTCACCGAAGACGCGTCTCACGACGCGGCCATCGACCTCATCAATGAAGAAGCCTTCGGCCCGGGCCGTTTCGTGCGGGCCGCCGAGCGGGTGCGCGAACAGGGTCCGCATGACCGGCTGCTGTCGTTTGTCGGCAGCGACCGCGGGGAAATCATCGCCTCGGTGCGGATGACGCCGATCCTCGCCGGCACGGTTGCCGGCCATCTGCTCGGACCGCTGGCCGTGCGGCCGTCGCACAAGAATCTCGGCATCGGCCGGGAACTGGTGCGGATCGTGCTGGCGGCGGCGGAGAAAAGCGGCAGCCACGCGGTTCTTCTGGTCGGGGATCCGCCCTATTACGCGCCGCTTGGATTTCAGCCGACGCGGCCCGGTGCGCTGAGCATGCCGGGGCCGTTCGACAAGCGCAGACTGCTTGCGGCCTGCTATGGCGAGACCGACGCGATGGCGCTTGAAGGCGAAATCCGGCACCGCGACCGGACATAGGTTTCGGCGCGTTTTCGCCTGCAAAATCTCCCGGTTTTGGACGGAATGGGGTGCATTGCAGCAGTCTCGCGGTTGCGCTGCAGCACAATGGGCCCTAAATAGAGCGATATGACTCATCTAGGCGAACAAGCCGACGACCTGTCTTCTCCTGCACGTGCTTACGCGAAAATCTGCGTTATCGGTGCCGGGGCCTGGGGGACCGCACTGGCCTCCGTGGCGCGCCGCGCCGGCCGTGAAACGGCCCTCTGGGGAAGAGATCAGGCTACAGTCGAGGCAATCAACAGCCGCAATGAAAATCCGCGATACCTTCCCGGTATCACCTTGCCGGATGGCATTGCTGCGACCACCAACATGGCGGAAGCGCTTAAAGGGGCGGAGGCGGTGCTGCTGGTCACGCCGTCGCGGACCTTGCGCGATATCTGCACGCAGATGCGCCCCCACCTGGCTGAAGGCGTGCCGATCGCGCTCTGCGCCAAGGGGATCGAGGCGGGCTCCGGCTACCTGCTGAGCGAAGTGGCATCCGAGATGCTGCCCGGTCACCAGATCGGCGCGCTGTCCGGGCCGACTTTCGCGACCGAAACCGCGCTCGGGCACCTGACCGCGGCCACCATCGCCTTCCAGTTTTCCTATGCCGACCGGCTCGACACGGCATCGAGCCCGGCGGCGCGGCTGGCGCTGTCGATGGGATCGGAGTTCTTCCGGCCTTACATTTCCGACGATCTCGTCGGGGTCGAGGTCAGCGGCGCGGTCAAGAACGTGATTGCCATCGCCTGCGGCATGATGACGGGCGCGGGCTATGCGGAAAATACCCGTGCGGCGCTGATCGTGCGTGGTATGGACGAGATGAAGACGCTGGCCGACGTGTTTGGCGGACGCCGGGAAACCGTGACCGGGCTTGCCGGCGCGGGCGACCTGACGCTGACCTGCTCGTCGCAGACATCTCGCAACATGTCGCTCGGGGTTCAGCTCGGCAAGGGCATTGCACGGGACCAGTGTTTTGACGGCAAGGCCGTTGTGGTCGAGGGCGAGGTCAACTCGGTCTCGGTCATGGACCTGGCGCGGCGGATGAATATTCGCATGCCGATTTGCGAAAGCGTGTACCGGATCCTGCACCAGGGGGCGGATGTTCGGGAAACCTTCGCCGAGCTCTGGTCGCGTCCGATCGAGGGCGAACGCCGCGGTTTGTCTATCAGCATCGACCATCCCATTGCCATGGCAGCGGAGGCAGCCGAATGAACCCGACACGTATCAACAGCCCACTCAATACACGGCAATTCGTGCTCGCCACCGATCTCGACGGCACCTTCCTCGGCGGCAGCGAGGAAGACCGGCAGCGGCTTTATGGCTGGATCGAAGACAACCGCGAAACCGTGGGCCTGATCTTCGTGACCGGGCGCGATCCCGAATTCATTGGCGCGCTTTGCCGCGAGCGCGGCGTGCCCTGGCCCGATTATGCGGTCGGCGATGTCGGCACCACCATTGCCACGGTGTCGTCCGAGACCGGCGTTGCGCCGATCGTGCATCTGGAAGAAGAAATCGCGGCACGCTGGGGCAGTGCGGGCGACACGGTGCGGGCGCGGCTTGAAGGTCATCCGGGGCTCACGCTGCAGCCGACCGAATTCCGCTACCGGGTCAGCTATGATCTCGATGCCGAGGCTTTCGATCAATCGGCCTGCAGCATGGTTGAGGAGATGGGGCACCAGTGGCTTATCTCCGACAACCGCTACTTTGATGTGCTGCCCAATGGCGTAAGCAAGGGGCCGTCGCTGCGCCGGCTGGTGGAGCATCTCGCGGTCGAGCCGGCCCGCGTGCTGTGCGCCGGTGACACGCTCAACGATCTTTCCATGCTCGAATGCGGGTTGCCCGCAGTCGCGGTTGGAAACTCGGAACCTTCCCTGGTCGAGCGCGTTGCTCATCTGGAGCACCTTCATATGGCGCAAGCGCATGGCGCGGCGGGCATATTGGAGGCTATTCGTGCTTTCGACATGCACGAGCTACCGAAAGGATACTGATTTTATGGCCAGCGATCTTGTCATCGTTTATCACCGCCAACCCTACGAGGAAGTCGAAGAAAACGGAAAGATCGTTTTCAAGGAAAACAAGAGCCCGAACGGGATCGTGCCGACGCTGAAAGGCTTTTTCGGCCGGGTCGACAAGGGCGCCTGGATTGCCTGGAAACTTGCTGACGATGCCGCCAACCCGGATTTCGAGCGGGTCATCGAGATCGAGGACAGCTACGGCAAATACTCGGTCACGCGGCTGCCGCTGACCCCTGATCAGGTGTCGAGCTTCTATCACATCACGTCGAAGGAAGCGTTCTGGCCGATCCTGCATTCGTTCAAGGAACGCTACAATTACGACCCGGTCGACTGGCCGACATTCCGCGAAGTGAACTGGGCCTTTGCCGAGGCCGCCGCCGCCGAGGCCGCGCCCGGTGCCGTGGTCTGGGTGCATGACTACAATCTGTGGCTGGTGCCCGGCTACCTGCGCAAGCTGCGCCCCGACGTGAAGATCTCGTTCTTCCATCATACGCCGTTCCCCGCCGCCGACATGTTCAACGTGCTGCCCTGGCGGCGCGAGATCGTCGACAGCCTGCTGGCCTGCGATGTCGTCGGCTTCCACATTCCCCGTTACGCCGTGAACTTCGTGCATGTGGCACAAAGTCTTCTGGAAGTCGGCAATGTGGTGCGCAAGGATGTCAATCCGGACTTCATCTGGGAAGGCACGGCACTGTCGGACCGGCGGGTGCCGGAATCGGTTCAGTACCAGGGCCGCATGATCCGGATCTCGAGCGCGCCGGTGGGCATCGACTGGGACTATATCCAGGAACGCGCCGAGGCCGAGGAAACCCGCGAAGCCGCGGTCGCGATCCGTTCAGAACTGGGCGACTGCAAGCTGATCCTGTCGGTCGGGCGTACCGATTACACCAAGGGTGGCGTGCAACAGCTCGAAAGCTATGAAAGGCTGCTGCATGCGCATCCCGAGATGCACGGCAATGTGCGGCTGATGCATGTCTCGGTCGGCGCCAATCGCAGCATGGCAGCCTATGAAGAAATCCAGGGCGAAATCGAACAGGTGGCGGGACGGATCAACGGCACGTTCGGATCCTTCGAATGGCAGCCGGTGGCGCTGATTTCCACCGCGATCCCGTTCAAGGACCTGATCGCCTATTACCAGCTTGCAGACGTGTGCTGGATCACGCCGCTGGCTGACGGCATGAACCTTGTGTGCAAGGAATATGCCGCGGCGCGTACCGATGGCGACGGCGTGCTGGTGTTGTCGGAATTCGCCGGGGCTGCGGTGGAACTGTCATCGGCCGTCATCACCAACCCGTTCTCGCACCGGTCCATGGACATGGGCATCGAGCAGGCGCTGGCCATGCCCGAGGATGAGCGCCGCCAGCGGATGGCGATGATGCGCAAGACAGTCGAGAAATACGGCATCAAGGCCTGGGCCGAAGACCAGATGAGCTATTTCGGCGACGGGGATACGCTGTCCCAGGCCAGCTGAAAGCTACATATCAGAGCAACACGAGAAGTACGGCGGTCACCACGGGTGGCCGCCGTTTTCGTTGCGGGTTGCTGTAGCACTTTGAAATGATGCATCTACGTTGGCGTTCAAATGAATTCATTTGAACGCCACATGCATTAGCGCCCTTCGCGGAACCAGGTGGCGCCGAGCGCCAGGATCATCAGGGCAAGACCGAGGAAGCCGCCGAACAGCGGGATCGAGCGCACGCCCTTGAGCACGCTTTCATTGCTGGCGCGCAAGCCCATGCGTTCGCCGGCGTCAATGCGGGCGGAACGGGTCGGCAGGATCTGCGGCAGATCGCTTGCCGTTGCATTTACGCGTGTTGTCAGACCGCCGCTTTCCTCGGAGAGGGGCTGCATCAGGCCGGTGGTTGACACGGTGGCGCGGAATTCGGGCGCATTGACCGCGCCGACATGGGCCAGAGCGCGCAGATCGCCGGACGTGACCTCGACGAGGCCCGGCTGATCCAGTACCAGTTCGGAACGGAACAGACCTTCATCGGCCGGGGCGAGAATGATCTCGCGGGTTTCGCCCGAAGGCAATGTCACGCTGGCCGGGTCCGTCGTGTCGGCCATGGTCTGGCGCTCGACCACAAGGGTGCGGCCGTTGGCGGTGGCGCGCAGGGCTTCTTCTTCCAGCGACGGTTCCTTCATCAGCCAATGGGCAATGCGGCGGTAAAGCGCGACATGCGGGCCGCCGCCTTCAAAACCACGGGCCCAGAGCCAGCCGTGGTCGGACAGCAGCATCGCCACGCGGCCTTCGCCGTAGCGGTTGAGCACCAGCAGCGGCTCGTTGTCGGCGCCGTTCATCACCACGTCGCCGATGGTGTCGCCGACGCCGACGGTGCGGAACCAGCGGCCCCAGCCGGGCGGCTCATTGGCGCCGCCGGGCAGGGACCGGGTCACCGGGTGGCGTTTGCCATTGTCAGACAGGCGCGGATAGTAGCCGGCATCGGTCACCGAACCCGTCGGCACCGCGGGCAGGGCCGGCGCCAGCGGGGTGTCGGCGATGGTTTCGATGCCGGAAAACTCAGGTCCGGCGGCAACCAGCATGGCGCCGCCATCTTCGACATAGCGGGCGATGTAATCGTAATAGAGCACCGGCAGCACGCCGCGGTTCTGGTAGCGGTCAAAGATGATCAGGTCGAATTCGTCGACCTTCTCGACAAACAGCTCCCGGGTCGGAAAGGCGATCAGCGACAGTTCCGAGATCGGCGTGCCGTCCTGCTTTTCCGGCGGACGCAGAATGGTGAAATGCACCAGGTCGACGGAGGCATCGGATTTCAGCAGGTTGCGCCAGGCGCGTTCACCCGAATGCGGGGCGCCGGAGACAAGAAGCACGCGCAGGTTTTCGCGGATGCCTTCAATCAGGGTGACGGTGTGGTTGTTGGCGGTGGTGACTTCGCCGTCGAGTTCGTCGACGGCAAATTCGACGATGTTCTCGCCACCGCGCGGCAGGTTGAGATAGAACGAGTTTTCCTCGCCGGCGGGCACGGTTTCGGTGGCAATTTCCTCGCCATTGACGCGAACCGTCACATTGACCGGGTTTCCCGCGGAAGCCGCTCCGTCCTCGCTGACGCGGTAGACGATCTCCTGGTCTTCACCGACAATGCCGAAACGCGGGCTGCGGACCACATCGACGCGCCGGTCGATCTCGTCCTCGTCGCCGACAATGAGCCCGTGCAGGGGCGCGTCCAGGCCCAATGCCGAGAGCGAGCCGGGCAGGTCATGGATCTGGCCGTCTGTGATCATCACAGCACCTGCAAGCCGTGAGCTGGGGACATCGCGGATGCCGGAAGACAGCGCCTCGAACAGGCGGGTGGAGGGCGACTGCGCATCCGGATCGGTGACGGCCTCGATGATACGGGTCTCAAAGGCGGGATAGCGGGCGATGCGCTCGGTCAGCGCCTTCAAGGCGGCATCGGTTCGCGCGGTGCGGTCCGCACTCGCCTGGCTGGGGCTGCGATCGACAACGATGGCGACGACGCTGGTGACCGGTTCCCGGTCCTCGAAATTGGCGACGGGATTGGCCAGCGCCAGCACCAGAGCCGACAGCGCCAGCGCGCGAAGGGCAGCACCTCGCATGCGCTTGGCAATGGCCCAGCCGACCAGCAGCAGGGCGACAAGGGCGATCGCCAGGAGCACCGGCAGCGGCAGGAAAGGATCAAAGGCCAGGCTCATCTCATTGCCCCAATCGTTCGAGAAGCGCGGGGATGTGGACCTGGTCGGCCTTGTAGTTGCCGGTCAGCATGTACATGACGATGTTGACGCCGGCGCGGAACGCATATTCGCGCTGCCAGGGATCGGCGGGCACCGTGGAGAACATCGGAAAGCCCTGCTCGTCCATGGCCCAGGCCGCTGCCATGTCGTTGCCGGTGATCAGGATCGAGGAGACCCCGTCGCCGGCACGGGCCGGGCGTTCGGCCGGGTTGTCCGACTGGGGGATCGCTTCCACCCAAAGCGGGCCGTCGGAATAGCGGCCCGGGAAGGTGTCGAGCAGGAAGAAGGATTTGGTCAGCACGTGATCCGCGGGAACCGGCTCGAGCGGCGGGATATCGAGACTGGCAAGAATCTGCTGCAGCCGCACGGTCAGCGCGCTGGAACCGCCGCCGAGATCGACAATCCGGTCCCTTGTGTCAAACAGGACCGTGCCGCCGCTTTTCATGTAGGCATCGATCCGGCTGATGGCGCCGGGTGATGGAATGTCGGCATCCTCGCTCATCGGCCAGTAGATCATCGGATAGAGCGCCAGCGGTGCGGTCTCGATGTCGAGACCGATTGCCGTGCCGGGCTCCAGCGCTGTCCTGCTGAACAGGTAGCGGGAGAGGCTGTCGAGCCCGAGCCTGGAGATGTTGTCGGTCTCGTCGTCCCCGGTGATGACATAGGCCAGGCGGGTGCGGTCCATGCTTTCGAGCAGTTCGGCATCGCCGGGCTGGCTGTCTTGTGCGCGGGGCGTGCCCGGGGCTGCGAACATCGACAGCGTCAAGGTCGTGGCGAAGACCAGGGCCGCGGCTGCGGAGGCCGGTTTCATGCCGCGGCGACGGAAGGCGCCGTTGAGAATGAGCACGATCAGCGTGTCGGCAAGCAGCGCGATCAGGGCTGCGCCGAACAGCCAGGGCCGGAAATCGACGGCGCTGTCGGCCGAGAGCGTGGAGCGGGTGACGGGCGCTTCGAACTCCGGGATGGTGATGGGGGCGAGCGTATCGCCGGGACGGAAAAGGTTGAGGGCGACGAAGCCGTCCTCGCTGCCATAAAGCCCCGGAGGATTGTCGCGGCCGGCTTGTATCGCGGTGCCGGCGGCCAGATCGAGCGGCTTGGCGTCTCCGCTGGCGGGCACCAGGGCCGCATTGGCATCGAGCAGACGCCAGGGAGGCAGGATGCCGGAACCGGCCTCGCCGCCGCCCGAGACCGCGCGCGAAAGTTGCACCACCCGGCGCAGCATGTCGACGAAATGGCCGGAGATCGGCAGGTTCGACCAGCTTGCTTCGGCCGTGACGTGGAACAGCACGACCCGGCCGGCACCCCGGTCGGCGGCGGTGACCAGCGGCGTGCCGTCCGCGAGGCTGGCCCAAGTGCGCGCTGCAAGACCGGAAGACGGCTCGGCCAGAACCTGGCGCCGCACGGTGATGTCCCGTGGCGTCGGCAAACCTGCGAATGGACCGGTGGCGGGGTAGTCCGCCAGCGGTTGCGGCTCGATCCAGGACAGCGCGCCGCCGAGTTCACGCTCGCCCTTGCGCAACAGCACCGGCAACAGCCGGTCATCGGCGGGAGCGGCAGCCAGGCGCGGACCGGCAAAGCGGATCAGGGTGCCGCCACGCTCTACCCATTCATTCAGGCCTGTGCTGACATCCTCGGGCAGGGTGCCGATGTCCGACAGCACCACCACCGCGGGCGATTGTTCGAGCAGCCTGGGGACAGAGGCGGACAATTGCTCTGTGTCGGCCTGGATCAGGTCAGCATAGGGCGAGAGCGCGCGGTTGATGTAATAAAGCGGCGAGAGCAGCGGCTGGGCAATGTCGGCGGCTTCGCCCGAGACCAGCGCCACCCGGCGGCGGCGGAAACTGTCATCGAGCAGGCGCGCCGTCCCGGCGGTATCGACGCCGCGGACATCAAGCCGGGAGATGTCGTTGCGGATTTCAAAAGGCGCCAGGATGGTGCCGGTGGCCTCGGCTTCGCCGGCTTCGAAGCGGATTTCACCTGCGGCGATGTTGCGGCCCTTGTTGTCACTTGCGGTGAGGTCGAAGCGCTCGGCGCCGGCGGAAGTCAGGCGGCTCATGGTGACGGTGAGCGCTTCGGCGCCGTTATCGGCATTGGTCAGGGCCAGCGCCTCGGCATCTTCGGCACCGATGATGCGGATGGGGCCGGGCTCGAGCGCCGACAGGCGGCTGAAGGCCTCGGCGGCGTCGGCGGTGTCGATGCCATCGGTGATATAGGCGATGGTTCCGGGCCGGGTCTGGCCCAGCGCTGCGATCAGCGCCGTCACCGAGGCGCTGCGTTCCGGACGCAGCGGTTGCGGCTTGGCGGCGCGCAGCTGCTCGCGGGCGCGCTCGAAGCTGGTCGGCGTGGCGTCATGGCGGCGGTTGGCGGTAAACACGATCGACACCGGGATATCGAGATCCTCTGCCTCGCCGATCAGGGCTTCGGCGGCTTCGGTGCGGGTCTGCCAGTCCGGCGACGTGGCCCAGCCATTGTCGATGATCAGCGCCAGCGGCCCGTTCGACGACAATGCCCGGTCACGCGGATTGAGCACCGGCTCGGCAAGGGCAAGGATCACCAGCGCTGCGATGAGCAGGCGCAGGGCGGTGAGCCACCAGGGGCTGCGCGAAGGGGTTTCCTCTGCCTTGAGAACACGGGCGAGAATGGCCAGCGGGGCAAAGGGTTCGGCTTGCGGGCGCGGCGGAGTCAGCCGCAGCAGCCACCAGATCACCGGCAGGGCCAGCAGTCCGAACAGGATTGCCGGGGCGCCGAATGCGAAAGGCAGGCCAGCGATCATGGTTGCGCTACCTTTCCGGCTGCCGGGATGCCTGACAGGTGGCCATGGGCTGCGGCAAGGGCTTCCGACGCCAGCCGGTCGGTGCGGTGGGACAGAAAGCTCCAGCCCATGCGGCGTACGCCCTGAGACAGCGCGTCACGGCGGGCCAGCCAAGCCTGGCGGTAATCTGCGGCCACGGTTTCAGCGCGTCCTGCCACCAGTTTCTGACCGCTCTCCGGGTCACGGAATTCGGTGCGTCCCGAATATGGGAAATTTTCCTCGGATGGATCGGAGACCTCGATGATGTGGCCGTGGATCCCGCGCCGTGCGGCCGGGCCGATGCAGTTCTCGAGGGTTTCATCGGCGTCAAGAAAATCGCCGATCAGCACGACATCACTCATCCGGCCGATGCGTCCGAGATCGGGCAGGGTGGACTGCGCCGGTGCATGGGCCAGCGCCAGCGCCAGCCGTTCGGCGGCGTTTCGCGACGAGACCGGTTCCATGACGCCGGGACAGCCGACGCGTTCGCCGGAGCGGGCAAGGATCTCGGCCAGCGCCAGCATCAGCACCAGGCCGCGGCTTTCCTTGCTGACCAGCGCGATATCGGACTTGTAGAGCATGGATGGTGACTGATCGGCCCAGAGCCAGATCGTATGGGCGGCTTCCCACTCCCGGTCGCGGACATAGAGCTGGTCATCGCGGGCCGAGCGGCGCCAGTCGATGCGGGACAGCGATTCCCCGTCGACATAGGGCCGGAACTGCCAGAAGGTCTCGCCGATGCCGCGCTTGCGGCGACCGTGCCAGCCGGCGATCACGGTGTTGGCAACGCGGCGGGCCTCGGCCAGGCAATCGGGCAGCAGGGCCGCGCGCTGGCGGGCGCGGGCAAGCGCGTCAAGCCGTTCCGTGGGCTGGGTCAGCTGGCCGATCGGCGCCATCGGCTCACCCGGCTTTCGGGGTGACGAGGTCGGCGATCACATCGCGGATGCCGATGCCCTCGGCGCGGGCCGAGAAAGTCAGCGCCATGCGGTGCTGCAGGATCGGTTCGGCCAGGGCGCGGACATCATCGATGGAGGGGGCGAGCCTGCCGTCGTAAAGTGCGCGGGCGCGGGCGCAGAGCATCATGGCCTGGCCGGCGCGGGGGCCGGGACCCCAGGAGACGGTCTGGTCGACCCGGGCATTGCCGTGGCCGGGACGGGCGGCGCGGACGAGCTCAAGAATGGCGTCGACCACCGATTCCGGCACCGGCATCTGCCGGATCAGCGCCTGGATGGCGATCAGCCGTTCCATGGTGATGGCCGGCCGGGCGACAGCTTCCTGTCCGCCGGTGGTTTCGAGGAGGATGCGCCGTTCGGCGGCCATTTCGGGATAGGGCACGTCGACCTGCATCAGGAAACGGTCGAGCTGGGCTTCCGGCAGCGGGTAGGTGCCTTCCTGCTCGAGCGGGTTCTGCGTCGCCAGAACATGGAAGGGCCGTGGCAGATCATGCGGCGCGCCGGCAACGGTGACATGGTATTCCTGCATCGCCTGCAGCAGTGCCGACTGGGTGCGCGGCGAAGCGCGGTTGATTTCGTCAGCCATCAGCAATTGCGTGAACACCGGGCCGGGGACAAAGCGGAACGAGCGGCGTCCGCCCTCGTCCTGGTCCATGACTTCGGAGCCGAGAATGTCGGACGGCATCAGGTCGGGGGTAAACTGGATGCGGTTGGCCGTAAGCCCCAGAACCGAGCCGAGCGTGGTGACAAGCTTGGTCTTGGCGAGGCCCGGAACGCCGACCAGCAGCGCGTGACCGCCGGAGAGAACCGCCAGCAGGGTCTGCTCGACAACGCTTTCCTGACCGAAAATAACATCCGAGACCGCTGTCTTGATGGCGGAGATATCGGTCAGTGCCTGTTCGGCCGCAGCGATCACTGCCTTTTCGTCAATCGGCTTGGCGCCAGTGTCGATGCGTCCCATGGGTTTCTCCGCGCGTTCTGGTTCTACAGCGCCGCGCATCCAATCGGAGGCGCAAAGGTCGCTGCAACACTTTAACATGATGCATGTGCGCTATCGTTCAATGGATCCGTTTGGACGCGACATGCATTAGGCTCGCAAACAGCTTATTCTACGCTGAAAGGCTGACAAGAGCCGTAGAGATGACTATCTGGTTACCTCTAACCATAGCTGGACAGGACAATGGCAAAAACAAGGACCGACATGAAATCAGATCCGGCAGATCTTGCCGCGATGATTTCGCGCGCCCAGGCCGACCGAAATGCCGGCAAGGACGGATTGCCGCCGGTTGAGCGCTGGAATCCGGACTATTGTGGCGATATCGACATGGAAATCCGGGCAGATGGCACCTGGTTCTACATGGGCACGCCGATCGGACGCCCGGCACTGGTGCGGCTTTTTTCCACCGTTTTGCGCCGGGACGAGGATGAAAAGACCTACCTCGTCACGCCTGTGGAAAAGATCGGAATTCGTGTCGTCGACGCACCGTTCCTGGCGGTTGAGATGAGTGTGAGCGAGGAAGACGGCGAACAGGTGCTGACTTTCCGCACCAATGTCGGCGACGTGGTGCGCGCGGGACCGGACAATCCGCTGCGATTCGCCGTCACCGGCGAGACCGATCAGCTCAAGCCCTACATCCTGGTGCGCGGCCGGCTGGAAGCGCTGGTCAACCGGGCGGTGACCTACGACCTTCTGGCGTTGGGCAAGGAAGTCGAAATCGACGGCGAGGCGATCTATGCGGTCCGCTCTGCCGGATCGGTGTTTCCGATCATGCCGATGGCCCGGCTGGAGGCGGAGGCTTGACGGATACGGTCTCGGCAATGCCGCCGGTGTTTGATGCCAGCGATTTCCGGGCGCGGGCGCAACAGCATAATCCCGAGCATGCCTTTGGCGCAGAGCCGGCGCATCTGGGCCACGGCGATCACGTGCTCAATCCGGACCTGGTGTCCGGGCTGGTTGACGTGAAGCTGCGCGAGGCGGCGGTGCTGGTGCCGGTGACCGATACCGGGCCGGAGGCGCAGGTGATCCTGACGCGCCGGGCCACCGCCATGCGCAAGCATTCGGGCCAGGTGGCGTTTCCGGGCGGGGCTGTCGACCCGGAAGACGACAGCGTGGAAACCGCGGCGATGCGCGAGGCCGAGGAAGAGATCGGGCTCGACCGCCGCTTTGTCGAGCCGGTCGGCCGGCTTCCGGTTTACATGACCACCACCGGGTTCCGCATCACGCCGGTGCTGGCGGTGGTGCATCCGGGCTTCACGCTGACCGCCAATCCCGACGAGGTGGATGCGGTGTTCGAGACCCCGCTCTCCTTTCTGATGACCCAGGCCAACCACAGGCGTGAAAGCCGGGTCTGGGAAGGCATCGAGCGGCATTACTACGTCATGCCCTATGGCGAGCATTACATCTGGGGTGTGACCGCCGGCATTATCCGCACCATGTATGAAAGGCTCTATGCATGAGCACTGAAGCGAACGTGGCCGATGAGGGCTGGTTCAAGGACGCAGCGCTTGGCCGGATCTTTGCGCTGCTCAATGATGAGGGCGAAGAGGTCCGGGTGGTCGGCGGTGCGGTGCGCAATTCGCTGATGGGCGAGGCGGTGACCGATACCGATCTGGCCACCACATGGGCGCCGGAACAGGTGGTGGCGCGGGCGGAAGCCGCCGGCATTCGCGCGGTGCCGACCGGGATTGATCACGGCACGGTGACACTGGTGATCGACGGGCGCGGCTTCGAGATCACCACGCTCAGGCATGACGCGGAGACCGACGGCCGGCGGGCCAAGGTGAATTTCGGCCAGGACTGGCAGGTCGATGCCGAACGGCGGGATTTCACCATCAATGCGCTTTATGCCAACAGCGACGGGATGGTGATCGACCTTGTCGGCGGGCTTGAGGACATTGCCACGCGCACGGTGCGGTTCATCGGCGATGCCGATGCCCGCATTGCCGAGGACTATCTGCGGGTCTTACGCTATTTTCGTTTCTTTGCCCATTACGGCGCCGGGCGGCCGGATGCGAGCGCGCTGAAGGCCTGCGCCCGGGCGCGCGGAAGCCTTGGAAAACTGTCTTCGGAACGGGTCTGGAAAGAGCTCAAGACCCTGCTCAAGGCGCGCGATCCCGGACGGGCCTTGCTGTGGATGCGGCAATCGGGCGTGCTGGCGGCGGTGCTGCCCGAGAGCGAAAAATGGGGCATCGATTCCATCGGCCCGCTGATTGCCACCGAGACGGCGCTCGACTGGGAGCCGGATCCGATGCTGCGGCTGATGGCCATGGTACCGCCGGATACGGCGCGCATGCGCGAGCTTGCGCAGCGGCTGAAGATGTCGCGGGCCGAGACCGACCGTCTGGTCAAGTGGACGGAGGCACCGGTGGTCAAGCCGACGCTGGCAATCACGGCGCTGGACCGGCTGCTTTACACTTACGGCGTGGAGCCGCTGACCGATCGCATCCGGCTGTCGCTGGTCTCGGCACGCAGCCGCACGGAAAGCGATCCCGCGGCGCTGACCGATACCGCCGGCCACAGCCGCCATCTGGCCCGTGCCCTCGCGTGGGAACGGCCGGTGTTTCCTGTTGCCGGGGCGGACCTGATCGCCAGGGGAATCAAGCCCGGCCCGGAGATGGGCGCACAACTTGCCGCGCTCGAAGAGCGCTGGGTCGAGAGCAATTTCAAGCTCGACAAGGCCGCATTGCTCGACGATGCGGACTGACCGTCAACGGCGACGTGATGCGCGTCAGGCGGCGTCGGTTTCCTCGAGCGTGCGTTCCTTGATCTGCTCAACAATCGACGGGCGAATGATGGTTTCGCCGTGGGTCTGGCGCAGGTGATCGATGGCCCGCGATACGATTTCCGCCTCGCTGTCGGCACGCGTGTGCCATTCGCAACCGGGGACGAGGGATCCGCAATGGAAGGTCTTCATGGCTGTCTCCTCTTTTCGATGCTTCAAACCATAAATCCGCAAAGCCTGTCCTCTTGGCCTTGCAGAGATGAAGCATAGCACGGATTGCCGCCATTTGCAGCTTCAGTGGCGACTGCCATGGCTCGCGAAAGGCTGGCAACTGCCAAAGGTCCGGCATAGGGTCGGGTCATTCGAATCTCAATGAAATGGATTTCCCTTGCAGTACCAAGACAGACTGGACTTTGCCGTCGAACTCGCCCGGCGCGCCGGCGCTTTTGCCAAAACGCATTTTGAAGCCATCGACACGCTCGTCATCGAGAGCAAGGGGCACCAGGATCTGGTCTCGAATGCCGACAAGGACACCGAGACACTCATCCGCGATGCCCTTGAAGAGCATTGGCCCGATGACGGCATTGTCGGCGAGGAACATGGCCGCAAGACCGGCACCAGCGGCTTTGACTGGGTCATCGATCCGATCGATGGTACCGCCAATTTCGTCCGCGGATTGCCGCAATGGTGCGTGGCAATCGCCTGCGCCAGGGATGGCGAGGCCGTGGTCGGGGTGATTTTCGAGCCGTCTTCGGGCGAGATGTTCACGGCGACAAAAGGCGGCGGCGCCTTCGTCAACGGCAAGCCGATGCGGGTGGCGCAGACCGGCGACATGGGGCAGGGCTCGGTCGGGATCGGGTTTTCCGGGCGCTTGCCGGGAATGAAGGCCGTGACCGCGCTGACCATGGTTGTCGAACGCGGCGGCGTGTTCTTCCGCAATGCGTCGGGCGCGCTGATGCTGGCCTATGTCGCAGCGGGCCGGTTGATCGGCTATCTCGAGGAGTTCATGAATTCCTGGGATTGCGTGGCCGGGATGCTGATGATCGAGGAAGCCGGCGGCATCATCGTCAAGCCCGATCCGAAGACCAGCCTCGATCATGGCACGGTGGTGATTTGTGGCGGCCCAAACATCTTCGCCGAGATCAACGAAATCGCCGAAGCGAGTTTCCAGCCGCTCGAGGGGGCTGCTTCGTCCGGGTGAAGGCCGGAGCAGTCCGTCATTCGAATTCGTTAACCTTGTTTTGCTATCCCTGATCATCACGATGTTGCCTCAGGGAGCGGGATTTCGGGATGATCGGGGGAATGGACTCGTTTGACGCTGTTCTCGATCGCGTGAGCACCGAGCGGGAAGAGGCCCACTCGCACGGATCCGGACGCTGGACGGCCATGCGCGGCTGGAATTCCAGTTTTGTTGCAGCTGCCTTCAGGTCACATCCCTGGCCGAGCAGGGCAAAGCTTGAAACAGTCGCTCCGGCGGTCGCTGCCGACGTGCCGACGCCGGCGGCAAGGCCGGAACCGGCCATCGACACGTCACCTTTCACACGGGTTAGCCCCGAAGACGTTGCCGAGGACATCAACCTCCTTGCCACCGATACGCCGGCCGAGTTGAAATCGAAACGGCGGAGATTCGCGCGGATCAATCACCCCGACCGGGTGCCGATGGAATGGCGCCAGGCAGCAACGACCCGGATGAAGATCGCCAATCACATGGTCGACGAGGCCCTGCGCAGGCTCTGAGTGTCTGGCATATGATGCAGACGCCGCCGATCCGAAATCTTCGCGTTCAGATCCGGTTGCTGTTCTCGCTCAGGGATACATCACCACGGGCGGCAGCGAGGACAGGATCGAGGTAACGTTGCCGCCGGTCTTCAGCCCGAAGATGGTGCCGCGGTCATAGAGCAGGTTGAACTCGACATAACGGCCGCGGCGGATCAGCTGCTCGGTGCGCTCCTGGTTGGTCCAGGGCGTGTTGAAATTGGCGCGCACGATCTTCGGGTAGACCACATTGAAGGCGCGGCCGACATCCTGGGTGAAGGCGAAGTCGGCCTCCCATCCACCATTCCCGGCATCGCTGTGCTGCCAGTCATAGAAGATGCCGCCGGTGCCGCGGGCCTCGTTGCGGTGCGGCAGGTAAAAATACTCGTCGCACCAGGCCTTGAACTTCGGATAGTCGGCGACTGCGTGGCGGGTGCAGGCAATCTCCATCGCGCGGTGGAACAGCATGGTGTCGGCATCGGTCTGGCTGCGTCGGTTGTCGAGCACTGGGGTAAGGTCGGCGCCGCCGCCAAACCAGTGGCTGGTGGTCACCACCATGCGGGTGTTCATGTGCACGGTCGGCACATGCGGATTGGTGGGGTGGGCGATCAGCGAGATGCCGGAAGCCCAGAAGCGCGGGTCTTCTTCTGCACCTGGAATCTGGGCACGGAATTCGGGTGAGAATTCGCCATGAACGGTGGAGGTGTGGACGCCGACCTTTTCGAACAGCCGGCCCTTCATGATCGACATGGTGCCGCCGCCGCCAGCACCTTCGTCACGCAGCCACGGGGTGCGCTCGAAACGTCCCGGTTCTCCGGTTGCCTGCGGATGGTCGACTTCATCCTCGAGCGCTTCGAAGCTCAGGCAGATCTGGTCGCGCAGCTTTTCAAACCAGGCGCGTGCATTGGTCTTCTTGTCCTCGATGTCGTCGGGCAGGCCGACCGGCAAGGTTGGGCGTTTCATGGGGAGCCTCATAATGGATTTGGGGCAGTCATAGCAGCAGCGGCGGCGTGATGTAACCACAGCATTGCAGCCCGATTGCCGCAGTTTGAACAAGACTCGCCCACACTTTGGAATTGGGTTAAAGTTGAGGAAGCCATGAAGGCCGAGGACAGACCATGAGACGGTACCAGCAACGCCCGCCGCTTGAAGGGCTGCGCCGCGAGATTGCCCGTGCGCGGCAGGAAAAATCCGAAGGCAAGTCAACCAGCGGCTTTGTGCGCGAGACCTACCGGCTGAGCCGCGGCCAAGCGCGCGACAAGGCGCGGGAATGGTTTTCGACCTGGCCCAAGGCCGCCTACTGGACGGAAGTCGAGAGCTGGCGGCCCCTGCCGGGCGAGGGCGACGAGATCGAATTCACCATGCGAAGACTGCCGACGGCGGACTGATCTGCCGGTTTCGTTTCAGGTCGACGTCTCCCCGATTGATGTCTGCACGACCAGACGCGGGCCGGTTCCGGTCTGACTTGCCTTGTCCCCCGGATTGTAGAGCTTGCAGGTCTCGAGCGACAGGCAACCGCAGCCGATGCAGCCGTCGAGCCGGTCACGCAACCGTTCCAGCATGCCGATACGTTCATCGAGATGGGCGCGGAAGCCACGGCTGATCTTTTCCCAGTCGCGCTTGTTGGGCGTGCGCTCAAGCGGCAGCTGTTTGAGCTGGGCGCGGATCTCTTCGAGTGAAAATCCCAGCTGCTGGGCAATCAGGATGAAGGACAGCCGCCGGATATCCGAGCGCAGGAACATCCGCTTGCCGCCGGGCGTGCGTCGCGCAGCGACCAATCCCTCATCGTCGTAATAGCGGATCGCCGACACCGCCAGCCCGGTGCGGCTCGCCACTTCGCCTATGGTGAGAAGACCCTGCCTGTCGGATGCCGGCATGATGAAAAAACCTCTTGACCTCAAGTTCACTTGAGAAAGTAGCATGGTTTTCATCACAGGCAAGATATAGAGAAAACAGGAGTATCCGATGGCCCAGTCCAACCTCGAACATGTCAATTTCACTGTGGCTGATGCGCCCGCGACAGCCAGGTGGCTGTGCGATGTCTTCGGCTGGAAGATCCGCTGGCAGGGGCCGGCGCAGAATGGCGGCCACTCGATCCATGTCGGCACCGACGATGCCTATCTGGCGATCTTCACACCGAGGGCATCGCGCGAACGCGGGGGCACCGAGAAAGACCGGGTCGGCAATCTCAACCATGTCGGGATCACGGTTTCCGATCTCGATGCGGTAGAAACGAAGATCAAGGCGCTGGGCTACAAGCCTTACAATCACGACGACTACGAACCCGGCCGCCGGTTCTATTTCGATGACGACAACGGGATCGAGTTCGAGGTGGTGAGCTATGACTGATCTGGCGTGGAGCTACAGCCCGAACCGGCGGTTGATCTCGCCGGCGATGATGGCGACGCTCATGGCGAGGTTGAGGCTTCTGCGGCCTTCGACCATGGGAATGGTCAGCCGGGCATCGGCAGCTTCGTGGACCCTCTCCGGAACGCCGGCGCTTTCGCGGCCGAACAGCACCACGTCCTGGTCGGTGATGGTCTGGTCGTTACCATCGGTATAGGGCGTCGCGGATTGGGTCGTCATCAGCACCAAGCGCCGGTTTTCGGCCTGACGCCAGATCTCGAACTCTTCCCAGCCGTCGTGGCGGGTGAGGTTGGCCATCTCGATATAGTCCATCCCGGCACGCTTGAGCGACCGGTCGGTCATGTCGAAACCGGCCGGCCCGATGATGTGGATGCCGAGGCCGAGGCAGGCGCCCAGCCGCAGGATCGAGCCTGTGTTGCCGGGAATGTCGGGTTGGTAGAGTGCGATGAGAGGTTTGGTCATGGGACGCGTTTCTGTGGTGATTTTATCACAATATCAAGCGAGGACGTGCGCATGGAAACCAAAACGACGGCCGAAATCTGGCGGATCAGCCGAATCTGGGCTAAAAGGCCTCATCTTAAACGCGAACCTGAGGAGGGCTGTCATGCATAACATCTATATCAGCTTTCTTCCGGCGGCCATGGGTCGCTGATCGAACAGGTTTCTCGCGGTTTCAGTTTTCATTGTTAACTTTTCGCCCACTGGGCCGGCTGTTTTAGCCGTCGCGTGACTCCGCCCCGATTGTGCTTTTGCCGGTGCTTTGCACGCTTGCGGCATGAATATTTGTCAAGGAGACCTCCATGTTTGGATGGTTTGAACGTCGGTTAAATCCGTATCCCGAAGCAACCCCCACCGCGCCGCCCGAAGGGCTGGTGGCGTTTTGCTGGCACTATTCGCGCGATGCGGCGCCGTGGCTGATCGCCATGAGCCTGCTGACGGCTCTGATTTCCATCGGCGAAGTGATGCTGTTCGGCTTCCTGGGCTCGATTGTCGACTGGCTGGCGACGTCGGACCCGCAAGGCTTTCTTGAGCGCGAGTGGGGCCGGCTGGTGCTGATGGGCGCCGTCGTGCTCATCGGTTTGCCGCTGACAGTGCTGCTGGATTCGCTGATCATTCACCAGACGCTGCTGGGCAATTACCCGATGATCGCGCGCTGGCAGATGCACCGCTACCTGCTGCGCCAGAGCCTGAGCTTCTTTTCCGACGAATTTGCCGGACGTGTCGCCACCAAGGTGATGCAGACATCGCTGTCGATCCGGGAATCGGTGATGAAGCTGCTCGACGTGTTCGTCTATGTCTCGGTCTATTTCGTCGCCATGATCGGCATGGTGGCCAGCGCCGAATGGCGGCTGGTGCTGCCGCTGATGGTCTGGCTGGTGGTCTATATCGGGCTGATCATGCATTTCGTGCCCAAGCTGAAGCGGATTTCCACCGACCAGGCGGATGCCCGCTCGGCGATGACGGGCCGCGTGGTGGACAGCTACACCAACATCTCGACGGTCAAGCTGTTCTCGCATGCGGGCCGGGAGGAGAGCTATGCCCAGGAAAGCATGGACATGTTTCTCGAGACCGTGCACCGGCAGATGCGCCAGGTGACGCTGTTCCAGTCGCTGATCTATTTCAACAATTCGGTTCTGGTGTTCGCGGTCTCGGCGATGTCGATCAGCTTCTGGCTGACAGGTACTGTCTCGGTTGGCTCGATCGCCATCGTCATCGGGCTGTCACTGAGGATCAACGGCATGTCGCAGTGGATCATGTGGGAGGTGTCGGCCTTCTTCGAGAATATCGGCGTGGTTCAGGACGGCATGGGCATGATGATCAAGCCGCATGAGGTGGTCGACAGTCCCGACGCGGGCGCGATTGTCGCCAAGAAGGGCGGGATCGCGTTCGAGAATGTCCGCTTTCACTATGGCAAGCAGAGCGGTGTGATCGAGGATCTGTCGCTTTCCATCAGACCGGGCGAGAAGATCGGCCTTGTCGGGCGCTCAGGCGCGGGCAAGACGACGCTCGTTAATCTGCTCTTGAGATTTTACAATCTTGAGTCCGGGCGGGTGCTGATCGATGGTCAGGATATCTCGCAGGTGAGCCAGGACAGTCTCCGGGCTCAAATCGGCATGGTCAGCCAAGACACTTCACTGCTGCACCGCTCGGTGCGCGACAACATTGCCTATGGCAGGCCGGATGCGAGCGAGGAGGAAATCCTCGAAGCGGTGCGAAAGGCCAATGCGCACGAGTTCATCGAGGGGCTTGAGGATCTGTCCGGCCGTACCGGGCTGGAGGCGCATGTCGGCGAACGCGGGGTCAAGCTTTCGGGCGGCCAGCGCCAGCGGATCGCGATTGCCCGGGTGTTCCTGAAAGACGCGCCGATCCTGGTGCTCGATGAAGCCACCTCGGCGCTCGATTCCGACGTTGAGGCGGCGATCCAGGAAAACCTGTTTGCGCTGATGGAGGACAAGACGGTGATCGCGATTGCGCATCGCTTGTCGACCATTGCGGAAATGGACCGGCTGGTGGTGCTCGACCAGGGCGAGATCGTCGAGACAGGGACCCATGACGAGCTGATCAAGGCAGGCGGCATCTATGCCGATCTGTGGTCGCGCCAGTCGGGCGGGTTCATCGACGTGGATGCAGACGCGACGGCGGCGGAGTAAAGCGATGTTGATATTGCCAAACCCGCCGTCCGCTCTATTGTCTCGTCCATGATTTTCAGACCCCTGCTCGACCTTTTCGAAGGCTGGATTGATCCATTTGCCCGGCGTTCGAATTACCGGCCGCCAGATTCGACACGCAAGTTCCTCTGGCACTATGTCGGGCAGGCCAGAGGTGCTTTTGCGGCGATGCTGGCGCTGGGCGGGCTGGTGGCGCTGCTCGAGGCGGCGCTGTTCTATTTCGTCGGGCAGCTGGTTGATGTGCTCGATTCCTCCGAACCGGCAGCCGGGTGGGACGGGCTGATTTCAGCGCATGGCCCGGCGCTGGCGTTCATGCTGTTTGTCGTGGTGCTGGCACGTTTTGCCGTCGTGACGATCGCCGCGCTGGTGGAAGAGCAGACCGTGGTGCCGGGGTTTTACAATCTGGTGCGC
This sequence comes from Hoeflea sp., assembly GCF_002733955.1. Lineage (GTDB taxonomy): Bacteria > Pseudomonadota > Alphaproteobacteria > Rhizobiales > Rhizobiaceae > Hoeflea. The sequence continues at coordinate 160,359 of NZ_NVXQ01000007.1, forward strand.
TGGCAGGCCTATTCGCATGTGGCGCGGCAGAATCTGAGCTTTTTCCAGAATGATTTTGCCGGGCGCATCGTCAACAAGGTCTGGTCGGCTGGGCAGGCGACCGGCGATTTCATGGTCTCGCTGCTGCAGGTGGTGTGGTTCATCATGATCTACACGGTGACCACCATGGCGCTGGTGGCACAGCTTGACTGGCGGTTGTCGGCGCTGGTGCTGCTCTGGGTCGTGGTGTTTGGTTTCCTGGCCCGGTTCTTCGTGCCGCGCATCCGTCGTCATGCCCGGGCAAGTGCTGAAGCCTCGGCGATGCTCAATGGCCGCATTACCGACAGCTATTCCAACATCCAGACGCTCAAGCTCTATGCGCGCGACGATGACAATGACCGCTATATCCGCGAGGGGTTTGATCAGTTCATCGCGACCATCATGCCGTTTACCCGGCACCTGACCGGGGTTCGCGCCTCGCTGGCAGCCCTTTCCGGCGTGATGATCACGGTTATTGCGGCCTTCTCGATCGATCTGTGGCTTGCCGGCGCCATCTCGGTGGGCTCGGTGGCGTTTACGCTGTCGCTGGTGCTCAGGCTCAACATGCTGCTGGGCCGGATGATGACCCAGCTCAACGGGCTGATGCGCAATCTGGGGAACTTGCAGAATTCGGCGGAAATGGTGGCGCGGCCGATCGGTCTGGCGGATGCCGAGAACGCCAGGGAGCTGGTTGTCGACAAGGCGGGCATTCGTTTTGAGGGCGCCAGCTTCGGCTACAACAGCGACCAGCCGGTGATCGACTCCTTGACGCTCGACATCAAGCCTGGAGAAAAACTCGGCCTGGTCGGCCGTTCCGGCGCCGGAAAATCGACATTCGTCAATCTGCTGCTGAGGTTTTACGATCTGGAATCGGGCCGGATCGAGATTGACGGGCAGGATATCGCCGCGGTGAAGCAGGAATCGCTGCGCCATGCGATCGGCATGGTCACGCAGGACACCTCGCTGCTTCATCGCTCGATTCGCGAAAACATCGTCTTTGGCCGTCCCGACGCGGATGACGCGGAAATCCTGGAAGCGGCACGGCGGGCCGAGGCGCTCGACTTCATCAATGGGCTTTCCGACCAGCGCGGCCGCAAGGGGCTCGATGCGCATGTCGGCGATCGCGGGGTCAAGCTTTCAGGCGGCCAAAGGCAGAGAATCGCAATCGCGCGGGTGATGCTGAAGAATGCGCCCATCCTGGTGCTGGACGAGGCGACATCGGCGCTGGATTCGGAAGTCGAGGCCGCGATCCAGGAAAATCTTGATGAATTGATGGACGGCAAGACCGTCATTGCCATTGCGCACCGGCTTTCGACCATTGCCCGGATGGACCGCCTGGTGGTGATGGACAATGGCCGTATCATCGAAACCGGAACCCATTCCGAATTGATCAAAAGCGGCGGGCTTTATGCCGATTTGTGGGCGCGGCAGTCAGGCGGATTCATCGGTGTCGAGGAAGCGGCGGAATAGTCCTCCGAATTTTCCGCGACATAGTGCCCTTCTATCCTTGTCCGGTCTGGACTTCTTAACCTATCCCGCATAGAAACCGCGCGATTGACAGAATTCCGCCGCATTGTCGGCAATGGCCGAATCTGCCTATAGCGGACAGGCCTGATCTGCGCGAAGCAGTGGGACGGGATTGTTGTCCAGACGCAGCTTGAAGAGGACGTTGAGCCGTGAGTGAGCCAATGACACAAAGCGAAGGCACGGGCGAACCGACCCGTCGCGATTTTCTTTACATCGCCACCGGGATGGCGGGCGTGGTCGGCGCGGGCAGTTTCGCCTGGCCGTTCATCGACCAGATGAACCCAGACGCCTCGACGCTGGCGCTGGCCTCGATCGAGGTCAATGTCGAAAGCCTTGAGCCAGGCATGTCACTGACGGTGAAATGGCGCGGCAAGCCCGTGTTCATCCGCAACCGCACCGACGAAGAAGTCGCCGAAGCGAAAGCTGTCGCGCTGGACGAGCTCAAGGATCCGGTCGCGCGCAACGCAAACATCGCCGCTGGCTCAGAGGCAACCGACCTTGACCGCTCCGCCGGTGAAGGCAAGGAAAACTGGATCGTCATGATTGGCTCCTGCACCCATCTGGGTTGCGTGCCGCTTGGCCAGGCCGGTGAATTCGGTGGCTGGTTCTGCCCATGCCACGGTTCGCACTACGACACGGCTGGCCGTATTCGCAAAGGTCCGGCACCTGAGAACCTTCCGGTTCCGCCGTTCTCTTTCGTGTCTGACAGCGTCATCAAAATCGGCTGAGGGGGCTTTAGACCATGAGCAGTGATCACTCGACTTACCAGCCAACTTCCGGCATCGGAAAATGGATCGATTCCCGCCTGCCGCTGCCGCGGCTGGTGCATGACAGTTTCGTCTCCTACCCGGTGCCGCGGAACCTGAACTACGCCTACACCTTCGGCGGCATCCTGATGGTGATGCTGGTGGTGCAGCTGCTGACCGGCATCGTGCTGGCCATGCATTACGCCGCAGATACCGCGATCGCCTTCCAGTCGGTCGAGAAGATCATGCGCGACGTGAATTCCGGCTGGCTGCTGCGCTACATGCATGCCAACGGCGCCTCGTTCTTCTTCGTGGCCGTCTACATCCACATTGCCCGCGGCATGTATTACGGCTCTTACAAGGCTCCACGCGAAGTGCTGTGGATCCTCGGCGTCGTCATCCTGCTTCTGATGATGGCAACCGCGTTCATGGGCTACGTGCTGCCATGGGGCCAGATGTCGTTCTGGGGGGCTACGGTGATCACCGGCTTCTTCACGGCGTTCCCGGGCATCGGCGAGCCGATACAGCAGTTGCTGCTTGGCGGCTTCGCGGTGGACAACCCGACGCTCAACCGCTTCTTCTCGCTGCACTACCTGCTGCCGTTCATGATCACCGGCGTCGTGATCCTGCACGTCTGGGCGCTGCACGTGACCGGTCAGACCAACCCGACCGGGGTTGAGGTGAAGACCAAGACCGACACCGTGCCGTTCACGCCTTATGCGACCGTCAAGGACGCGCTGGCGATGTGCATCTTCCTGATGGTGTTTGCCTACTTCATCTTCTTCATGCCGAACTTCCTCGGCCATGCAGACAACTACATCCCGGCTGATCCGCTGAAGACCCCGGCGCATATCGTCCCGGAATGGTACTTCCTGCCATTCTACGCCATCCTGCGCGCCATCACCTTCAACATCGGACCGATCGACTCCAAGCTTGGCGGCGTGCTGGCCATGTTCGGCTCCATCGCGGTGCTGTTCGTGCTGCCGTGGCTCGACACCTCGAAGGTTCGTTCCGCGGTCTACCGGCCCTGGTACAAGCTGTTCTTCTGGATCTTCGTGGCCAATGCGATCTTCCTCGGCTGGCTTGGCGCCAAGCCTGCGGAAGGCGCCTACACCACCATGGCCCAGATCGCGACTCTGTATTACTTCGGCTTCTTCCTGGTCATCCTGCCGGTGCTGGGGCTGATTGAAACGCCCAAGCGTCTGCCGAACTCCATCACCGAAGCCGTGCTCGCCAAAAAGGGCGGCAATGGCGGGGCTGCGACATCCGCGGCTGCGTCACCAGAAACCCGCGGCTGAGCGGCGCGACGGAAAGGATCTTAAATATGAAAAAGCTTCTTGCTAGCATCGTTCCGCTCGCCTTGACCGCCATGATCGGCGTTGCCCCGGCTTTCGCCGCGGAAGAGGAAGGCGGCACCCCGCATTACCCGATCAAGCCTCTCAAGGAGGTTGACTGGTCTTTTGCAGGTCCGTTCGGAACCTATGACAAGGGTCAGCTGCAGCGCGGCCTCAAGATCTATGTGGAAGCCTGTTCGGCCTGTCACTCGATGAACCTGGTTGCGTTCCGCACGCTTGAAGACCTCGGATATTCCGAGGATCAGCTCAAGACGCTGGCCGCGAACTACGAAGTCGAAGACGGTCCCAACGGCGAAGGCGAAATGTTCACCAGGACTGCCGTCCTGTCAGACTACTTCCCCTCACCGTTCCCGAACCAGGAAGCGGCGGCTTACGCCAACAATGGTGCGGCACCGCCGGACTTCTCGCTGCTGGCCAAGGCGCGTTATGTCGAGCGCGGTTTCCCGCAGTTCATCTTCGACATCTTCACTGGCTACAACGAGAGCGGCCCGAATTACATCTATTCGCTGCTGACCGGTTACCAGGAGCCGCCTGCGGGTGTCGAGATTCCGGAAGGGACCTACTACAACCCGTATTTCATCGCCGGCCCGGCCCTGGCAATGGCGCCGCCGCTGTCTGACGAACTCATCACCTATGACGATGAGGCACCCGAGACAGTCGAGCAGTATGCCAAGGACGTTGCTGCGTTCATGATGTGGGCGGCTGAACCGCACATGGAAGAACGCAAGCACACCGGCTTCATGGTCATCATCTTCCTGGCGATCTTCGCGTCGCTGATGTTCCTGACCAAGAAGTCCGTGTTCGCCAGCAAGGAACACTGATAGCCAGCTTTCAGGACCGAGTTCGATTACGCCGCCTGCGGGCGGCGTTTTCATGTCCGGGCGGTGGATTTTGATCCGGCCCGGCAGTTCGTGACCTCAACCAATGCGACTTGCGCAGGACCTGAAGCCGGCGCAGATTGAGACATCCAGCCGGGAGACATCATGTCTGATCTTGAAAACGAACTTCGCGAATCGATCCGCACCATCAAGGATTACCCCAAGCCGGGCATCCTGTTTCGCGACATCACCACGCTGCTGGGCCAGCCGCGGGCGTTTCGGCGTGCGGTCGACGAACTGGTTCATCCCTATGCCGGGCTGCAGGTCTCGAAGATCGCCGGTATCGAAGCGCGCGGCTTTATCCTCGGCGGCGCGATGGCGCACCAGCTGTCGGCCGGTTTCGTTCCAATCCGCAAGAAGGGCAAGCTGCCGCACGAGACCGTGCGGGTGGCCTACAGCCTGGAATACGGGGTCGACGAGATGGAAATGCACCGCGACGCGGTGGTGGAAGGCGAAAGCGTGATCCTGGTCGATGACCTGATCGCCACCGGCGGCACGGCGGAAGGTGCGGTCAAGCTGTTGCGGCAGATGGGTGCCAACATTGTCGCGGCCTGTTTCGTGATCGATCTGCCGGATCTGGGCGGGCGCAAGAAGCTCGAAGATCTCGGGGTGCAGGTGCGTACCCTGGTGTCCTACGAAGGCCACTGATCAGAAGTGTTCGAAGAAAGGGCTGCCCGTTGCCGGTGCAGCCCTTCTTTGTGTTCAAGGTGCGGTCTGGTGATTTTCGGGGAACTTGATCAGAGCGGCGGAATCGAAATTCATCACCAGTTCGCCGTCCTTGTTGCGTGCTTCGCAGGTCAATTCGAGGATCGACCAGCCGGGGCGTGAATTGAGCGCCCGGGTTCCGCGCACAATGCGGGCATAGGCGAGTTCGTCACCGGCATAGACCGGCTTGAACCAGCGCAAGTTGCGGAAACCGGGGGAGGGGCCGAACTCGGGCACCGGGCGGCCTTCTTCGATCGCCTTGCGGGTTTCGATCTTGCTGGCTGCGATGTTGAGCTTCATCCAGACGGATGCAGTGTGCCAGCCGGAAGCACACAGACCGCCAAAAACGCTCTTCTTTGCGGCTTCCGGGTCGACGTGAAAGCGCTGCGGGTCAAACTGGCGGGCAAACTCGATGATCGATTCCGCGGTGAAAACATAGGTGCCCAGCTCGCGGCGGGCGCCGGGTTCATATGAGGGGTCAAAGCTCATGTGTCCGCGCTCCCCGGGTTTCGGAGGCGGATCATCACCGGGTTCTCCGATTCCAGCACCGTCTCGCCGGACTGGTTTCGCAATTCGTGGCGCAAATGCAGGATGCCGATGCCGGAGCGGGACTGGGATTCCCGACCGTCGAGGACACGGGTTTCACCGGACAGGACATCGCCAGCGAGCACGGGTTTCTTCCACTTGACGAAGTCGACGCCCGGCGCACCTTCGGCAGCGGCGCGCAGCAGATAGGAATCGGCCATCATCCGCATCATCATGGAACAGCTGTGCCATCCCGATGCGGCGAGACCGCCCAGGATCGACTCCTTGCCGGCCTCGGCATCAAGGTGCATCGGCTGGGCGTCGTACTCCATGGCAAAGGCTATGATTTCATCGGCGGTGACATGTTTCGGACCGAGCGGGAACACGGTTCCGGGCGGCATGTCTTCAAAATGGAGAAGATTATCGTCTGGCATGGAAATGGATCGCTTCCTCAATGTCGAATGGCAAGAACCTAGTCGATTTCATTTAGGTGTGAAAGGTTTGCTGCGGCCGACAGCACAAATTGCGCTGCGTCACCAAAACCCACCGGCTGCAGGCCGCGAGCCTGCGCTGCTTGATCCTTGTCAAAGCAGTTCGGCATTTATCTGTTAATCACTATGTATTCGGGCATTGTGTCCGGTCATCGCAACAGGAGTTATGAACATGCTCAAGAACAATGTTGGCGGTCTCGACCGCGCGGCTCGGGTGATTGCCGGTTTGGTGCTGCTGGGGCTGTTTTTCGCCTATCCGGAAGCGTCATGGCGCTATCTTGCGCTGATCGGCGTTATCCCGCTGTTCACCGGCCTGTTCGGCACCTGTCCGCTCTACTCGCTGTTCGGCCTGTCGACCTGCCCGGTCAAGAAGGCCTGACGCTCCTGTATTGAAGACTATGGCGCAAAGGGCGTTCGGGTCATGAGACCGCTCCGGTGGGCAACAGCGTTGCAAAGTGTTCGCTGTGCCCGCCGAGCAGTACGAACCAGACATAGGGTACGGCGTAGGCGAGAACGGCAAACAGAAGCAGCGCGCGGACCGGCCGGGCCGTAAAGCGGCGCCAGAGGATGACGATCAGGACCAACCCAAGCGCCAGTTCCAGCAGCGAGAAGATATTGCCGTAATGCCGTGGGTCCCAATAGGAGACCGGTGAGACGAAGCGCCACTCGGTCAGCGGCACGAAATGGGCATGCCCGTCATCGACGTGAAGCGGTAGATCGCCGAGCAGGTGCGTGATCGCAGCCAGCGCGAACAGCAGCAGCACCGATGAGACCGTATCGAGGCCGGGGTGAGCTTTCGGCAAGGCGATGCCGACCAGCAGGATCGCACCAAACAGCGGCAGCGAGTTCATCCAGTCTATGGCGGTCAGCCAGGGCGGATTGAAATACCAGGTCGACCAGACTTCCGATTCCGGTGCGCCGACCAGCTTGGACCATGCGAACATCACGAAGATGACGGCATCGGGCAGCAGCGCGCCGGTGATCACGGCGGTGTTGCGCAGCCGGTTTTGCCGCCCCGGCCGGGCAAACAGGGCCGAAGCCAGCAAGAGGTGGGTCTGTGTGTTCATTGCCGCAAACCTGCACCCTGGAGCGCGCCCGCGCAAGCCGGATCAAATTTCTTCGAGCGAGTTAAATTCTAGGAACCGGGCAGCCATGGGTTTTGCCTGACTGCCAAGTCGTCCCGGACCTCAGGTGTTGAAGCGGAAATGGATCACGTCGCCGTCCTGGACGACGTATTCCTTGCCTTCGTCGCGCGCCTTGCCGGCTTCCTTGGCCGGGACTTCGCCGCCGAGCGTGATGTAGTCATCATAGGCAATGGTGAAGGCGCGGATGAAGCCGCGTTCGAAATCGGTATGGATGACGCCTGCGGCGCCGGGTGCCTTGGTGCCGCGCTCGATCGTCCAGGCGCGGGTTTCCTTCGGGCCGACGGTGAAATAGGTGATCAGATCGAGCAGGCTGTAGCCGGCGCGGATGAGCCGGTCGAGGCCGGCTTCTTCGAGGCCGAGCGCGCCGAGAAACTCTTCCGCTTCCTCGTCGGGCAGCTGTGCCACTTCGGATTCGATGGCTGCGGAAATGACGATGCTTTCCGCGCCCTGTTCGGCTGCCATCTTGGCAACAGCCTCGGTGTGGGGGTTGCCGTCCACGGCATCGTCTTCCGAGACGTTGCAGACATAAAGCACCGGGTGCGAGGTCAGCAGGTTGAGGCCCCTGAGAATGGCCAGATCCTCATCGGAAAGATCCTTGAGCATGGTGCGGACAGGCTTGCCGTCCTGCAGCAGTTTGAGCGAGGCTTCCATCATCGGCAGAACCGTCATCGATTCCTTGTCCTTGGAAGCCGCGCGCTTGCGGGTCTGCTCGGTGCGGCGCTCGAGGCTTTCGAGATCCGAGATCATCAGCTCGGTTTCGATGGTGTCGGCGTCACCGACAGGGTCGATCCGGCCCTCGACATGGGTGATGTCGTCATCTTCAAAGCAGCGCAGCACGTGAACGATGGCGTCAACTTCGCGGATGTTGGCGAGGAACTTGTTGCCGAGACCTTCGCCCTTGGATGCGCCGCGGACCAGGCCGGCAATGTCAACAAAGGAAATGCGGGTGGGGATGATTTCCTTCGAGCCGGCCACCGCGGCAAGCTTCTTCAGCCGGGGATCGGGAACGGCCACTTCACCGGTGTTGGGCTCAATGGTGCAGAACGGGTAGTTCGCTGCCTGCGCGGCGGCGGTGCGTGTCAGTGCATTGAACAGGGTGGACTTGCCGACATTGGGCAGCCCGACGATACCGCATTTGAAACCCATGGATTTGCTCGTCTCGTGTCTGAAAGGGGAGTTGCCGCTGGCTATGCGGGAAAGGGCCGTCAGGGTCAAGCCCCGCGGCCTCGTGAGCGGTCAACCGGGCTGTAAGGTTTATGTGCGACAAGGGGGGTAAGATCGTAGCGGGAGTGCCCGAAATGGAAACCGAGCTTGCCACCTGGCATTTCGTCGCCGCCGGCATCATCTTCGCGCTGCTGGGGGCGCTGGCGCATGTCTGCCGGGCGGTGTTCAACGTGTTTCCCGACAAGCTTTCGGACACGCCCGCGGTCAATATCCTGGTTTCCAGCGATTACGGCTGGGCCGACTATTTCTGGGGAGCCGATTTCGACGATGCCGGGTACTACCGACTCGACAGTCTCAAGAACCTGCGGCTGTCGGTCATGTCCACGGTGTTGGGCGGGCTCGCGGCGATGCTCTTTGTCGACGGTGCCGGGCTGGGCATCGCGCAGCTGATCGAAGCAGGCGCTGGGGCGTTTGCCGATCTGTTCTGGCAGCGCATCGCCGAGCTTTGAGACGACCTACTGTGTCGACCAGTAGGCGTCGGCCTTGGTTATGTAGTTGCCCCGCTCCTGGTTCCAGCGCTCGCGCACATCGGCATTGTAATTGAGGTAAAGCTTGCCGTCGGCGATGGTGAACTGATCCGGTTCGACCGAAGCATTGTAGCCTTGCGACGCGCCATAGGCGCAGTAGCCGCCATATTGCGGCACGTATTGACCAGGATTGGCCTCGAAGGCCGTCTTGTGTTCGTCAGAGGCGAACTGATAGGTGGCGCCGTCATGGGAGGCAGTGATATCAGGATTGCCGGGGACAGCCTTGTTTTCGGTAAAATAGGCGACCGGATCGTAGCCCTGAATGGCGATGCCGTGGAAGCTCAGGTTCTGGTCGGCGGCCAGCGTCTGGCCGGACAAGGCCAAACTCGCGAAGACGGCGGCAAGAGCAGCGATTGCATTTCGGAACAGGATGGCAATGGGCATGATCTGGCCTCTCTGGTCTCAAGAAGATCTACGACATCATGCGGTGATGCTAGCCGACAACGCCGTTCACCGGCCAATGACGATGGCGTGAGCGGAGGAGCTGGCTCTGACGGGCTCTCACACCCCCGATGGGCGTCGGATCTGGAATCCGGTCTTGTTCTGGACAAAGCCGCAATTGCGATAGAAATCGAGCGTTTCCGGATCGGTCGAGCCGCTGAGCAGCATCACTTTGTAGCAATCAGCCTTCCAGGCAATCTCGAAACCGTGCTGGATCAGCGCACCGGCATAGCCGCGCTTGCGGTGAGCCTTTGCGGTGACGACATTTTCCATCAGGCCATAGGGCGCGCCGCCGCGGGTTAGGTTGGGAATGACGATGAGCGTGATGGTGGCCACGGCAAGCTGATCCACCGTCGCGATCAGAAGCTTCATTCCCGGATGCGCAAGGATTTGATCCATGTGCGGGCTTGCGCTCCCAAGCGTGAGCACGGGGTCGTCGGGTTGCAGTTCGCGATAGAGGTCGAGCAGTTGCGGCAGGTCGCTCTTGCCGGCAGCGCGGATGGTCAAGCTGCCGGTGTCCACGGGGCCTAGTCCTTGTTGCCGAACAGCTTCTTCAGCATCTCGGCCATCGGGCCTGAGGCCGGGACGCTCGGCTTGCCCTGACGCGCCTGATGGATGTGCGAGTTGCCGGATGGCTTTTTGGCCGTGGCCGGTTTGGCGGGGGCCTTAGCTGGCTCACGGGCGGGCTTGGCAGGTGCATTGGCCTGTCCGGTGGCGAGCGCGATCTTGTTGAGAAAGCCTGCGTCGTCGCCCTTGGCGATCAGCTCGGCATTGTCGGCGATGGCGTCGAGCAAGGGCTGCAGCCAGTCCTGATCAGCCTTGGAGAAATCGCCCAGCACATGCGGGTTGACGCGATCCTTGTGGCCGGGATGGCCGATGCCGACGCGAAGGCGCTTGTAATCCTTGCCACAATGGGCGTCGATGGATTTGAGGCCGTTGTGACCGCCATTGCCGCCACCGGTCTTGAGCTTGAGCTTGCCCGGCGCAATGTCCAGCTCGTCATGGATGACGATGATATCGGCAGGCTTGAGCTTGTAGAACCGCATGGCTTCGCCGACGCTGTCGCCTGACAGGTTCATGAAGGTCATGGGCTTGATGATGAGTGTCTTTTCGCCGGCCAGCGTGCCTTCGGCGATCTCGGCCCGGAATTTCTTCGAAAACCCGGAAAACGAATGGCGGCGGGCAATTGCGTCCGCCGCCATAAATCCGACATTGTGCCGGTTCCTGGCGTATTGAGATCCGGGGTTTCCAAGGCCTACAATCAGCAACATGGATCCTGTTCCTCAATAACGAGCCAGGACAGCTTATTCTTCGCTGTCGCCTTCGGCTGCTTCGTCTGCAGCTTCGTCGTCGCCAGCGGCATTGTCGTCGCTCTTCAGGCCAGCAGGCGATGCGATGGTGGCGATGGTGAAGTCGCGATCGGTGATCGTCGGCTCAACGCCCTCAGGCAGCGAGACGTGCGAGATGTGAATGCCGGCGCCGAGTTCCAGACCGGTAAGATCGATGGTGATCGCATCCGGAATGGCGTTGGCCGGGCAGTTGCACTCGACGGTGTGACGCACGACGTTGAGAACGCCGCCGCGCTTGAGGCCGGGAGACTTCTCTTCGTTCTCGAAGTGAACCGGGATTTCAACGGTCACCTGGGTGTTCTTCGACACGCGCAGGAAGTCGACGTGCATCAGGAAGTCACGGACGGGATCAAGCTGATAGTCCTTCGGCAGCACGGAGTGCTTCTTGCCGTCGACTTCGATCGTCACGAGGGTGGTCATGAAACCGCCGTCGTGGATCTTCTTGGTCACATCCTTGCGCGAGAGCGCGATGGAAACGGGGGCTTTGTTGTCACCGTAGATGACAGCAGGAATCAAACCGTTGCGGCGAAGTTCACGGGCGGACCCCTTACCAACCTGTGCGCGCGCCTCGGCCTTCAGCTCATATGCAGCATTGCTCATGGCATAACCTTTCGAGGTTCTAAATGGGGCTGCTTTCCGGTCACCGGTTTGTGCCGGTCCCAAAAAACATCAAGCGCCGTCCCAATCAAGAATGACGGCGCTTCATCCGTGTTGCCTCCAAGGGTGTCTGCACGGACGTGGCCGCTATAGCCGAGCAACCGCATGATTGCAAGGCTTGGCGGGGTGGAAGCTCATCCCTGGCTTGCCGAAGCAGCAAACCTGCCGTAGCATCGCCCCACGGGGTTACGGGTGGACTCCCCGTTGCAGGCGAGAGCCCAAGTTCCGCCCTTCGTATTTATGCGAAGGGGATAGTCATGTCCAAATCCATCTCAGCCCAAGACCTGTCCAACCTGTCCGGCACCAGCAACTGGCCGACCGTCGTTGCCGCGACCCGCTGCTTCAAGTTCGAGCAAGAGGGGCGGGCGATTGCCGGTTCCATCTGGCGCGACCACATGCAGACCGAAAGCTGGGGGCCGGAACTCGCGCGGCTCGGCAAGCCGGTCATTGTCTACTGCCTGCACGGGCACAATGTCAGCCAGCTCGCAGCGGCGCGGTTGCGGGCGACGGGAATCGACGCCAGACACCTCGAAGGCGGGATTGATGCCTATGAAGAGGCGGGCGGACTGGTGCTCAAACAGCGGGGGCCGGATGTGCCGCTGCTGTTACCGGAACCGACCCGGTGGATCACCCGGGAAAACCCCATCCTCGGCAGCATGGCGTTCGCCTGGATGGTGCGCCGCTTCATCGATCCGATGGCGGAGCTTCATTTCGTCGAGGCAGAGTGGGTTGTCGATATCGCCGAGGAAATAAGCGCGATTCCGTTCGATGTTGATGGCGTGACCTATTCGCAGCGCGGTGAAGACGGGGACTTGTGCAGTGTCGATAGGCTGCTCGATCTGTTCGGCATCGAGGATCCGGCGCTGCGGCACCTGGCCCGGATCGTCCGCGGGGCGGACAAGGGCGATCTGGCGCTGGTGCCGCAATCAGCTGGACTGCTGGCGGTTTCGCTGGGATTGTCATCATCGGAAAATGATGATCTGGCACTGCTGGAAAAGAGCATGGTGATTTACGACGCGCTCTATGCGTGGTGCCGTCATGCTAGCGGTGAAATTCATACTTCGGCCTCGGGGAAAGCTGCATCATGAGTTTTGTATCTTCTCCTTCATGGTCCGAGATGGTCCGCGTCTTCGGCCGCATCGGGCTGTTGTCCTTCGGTGGCCCTGCAGGCCAGATCGCCTTGATGCATCGCGAACTGGTAGAGGAAAGGCCCTGGCTCGATGAGCCGCGCTTTCTGCATGCACTGAATTTCTGCATGCTGCTGCCCGGACCCGAAGCCATGCAGCTGGCGATCTATGCCGGCTGGTTGCTGCGCGGTGTCGGCGGCGGGTTGCTGGCGGGATTGCTGTTCATCCTGCCCGGCTTTGCGATCATCATGGGTCTGTCCGCGGCCTATTTCCATTATGGTGACCTGCCTGTGGTGGCGGGCGTCCTGTTCGGGCTGAAAGCGGCGGTGCTGGCGATCGTGCTCGAGGCGATGATCAAGGTCTCCAAGCGGGCGCTGAAATCGCGCTTTGCCTGGGTGCTGGCGGTTGCGGCCTTTGTCGGCATTGCGTTTTTGAAGCTGCCGTTTCCGCTGATCGTTCTGGGCGCAGGGCTGGCTGGCATTCTTGCTTCGATGCTTGCAACGTCGCGGCAGTCAGCAGGCGCGGAGCCCACCGGGGATGCATCTACCCCCGCCCTGCCAGGGCTTGCCGGGCCGACATTTCGCACGGTGCTGGTATGGGGGGCTGTCTGGTTGCTGCCGCTGGCAACACTATTATTGCTGCCGGGTGTTCCCGATGCCTTTGCGGCCATGGCGCTGTTCTTCTCGAAGGCGGCCATCGTCACCTTTGGCGGCGCCTATGCGGTGCTTGCCTATGTCGGGCAGCAGGCGGTCGAGGTGCATGGCTGGCTGGTGCCGGGCGACATGCTGGCAGGCCTCGGGCTGGCCGAGACCACGCCGGGACCGCTGATCCTGGTGTTGGTGTTCGTCGGTTTTCTCGGCGGCGCGCGCGAGGCGGGGCTGGACCCGTTCAGTGGCGGGTTTCTGGGCGGCACGCTGGCGCTGTTCTTCACCTTCGCGCCATGCTTCTTGTGGATCTTTGCCGGTGCGCCGCATATCGAGCGGCTGCGCTCGGTGAGATGGCTGTCGGCGGGATTGTCGGCGATCACCGCGGCCGTGGTGGGCGTGATCACGAATCTTGCAGTCTGGTTTGCGCTCAATGTGCTGTTTGCCCGCGTCGGCGAGGCGGAATTCGGGCCGTTCACCCTGCCGGTGCCGGAGCTTGCGACGCTCAATCCGGGCGCGCTTGCCATCGCAGTAGGAGCCGGGCTGGCCTTGCTGCGCTTTCACGTCAATCTGTTTGCGGTGCTCGGGGCTGCCACGCTGGCCGGGATTGCAGTGACAATGCTGGCTTGAGCCGGTGGCTCAATCGGGTACGAGCGTGATCTGGAACCCGGCCGTAGGTCGGGCTCCAAAAGGGCGTCAGTCGAACAGGGAGGAGACCGACTGTTCGGCTGCGGTGCGGTTGATGGCTTCGCCGATCAGCGCATCGGTCGACAACACCCGGATATTGGGCGCGTTCTGGATTTCCTGCGTCGGCTGGATCGAGTCGGTGATGACCAGTTCCTTGAGTTTCGACGAGGAAACCCGGGCCACGGCGCCGCCCGACAACACGCCGTGGGTGATGTAGGCGGTGACGGAATTGGCGCCGTTGTTGAGCAGCGCCTCCGCGGCGTTGCAGAGCGTGCCGCCGGAATCGACGATGTCGTCGATCAGGATGCAGTCCTTGCCGTCGACTTCACCGATGATGTTCATGACTTCGGATTCGCCGGGACGGTCGCGGCGCTTGTCAACGATGGCGAGCAGCGCGCCCAGTCTTTTGCCGAGCGCACGGGCACGGACCACGCCGCCGACATCAGGTGAGACCACCATGACATTTTCCAGCTCGTAATGAGCCTTGATGTCACGCGCGATCACCGGAATGGCGAACAGGTTGTCGGTCGGAATGTCGAAGAAGCCCTGGATCTGGCCTGCATGCAGATCGAGGGTGAGAACCCGGTCTGCGCCGGCTTCCGTGATCAGGTTGGCAACGAGCTTGGCCGAGATCGGCGTGCGGCCGGATGCGCGGCGGTCCTGACGGGCGTAACCGAAATAGGGCAGCACCGCGGTGATGCGCTTGGCCGAAGACCGCCGGAAGGCGTCGATCATGATCAGCAGTTCCATCAGGTGATCGTTTGTCGGGTAGGATGTGGACTGCAGGATGAAGACATCCTCGCCGCGCACATTTTCCTGGATCTCGACGAAGATCTCCTGGTCAGCGAAGCGCCGGACGCTTGCCTTGCCCAAAGGAACATTGAGATAATTGCAAATGGACTCTGCCAAACGCCGGTTCGAGTTTCCTGCGAAAACCTTCATTTGGGACCGCCTGTTTTTTCGGCCGCGTCACAGCTGCGCAGGATCACGCAGGAGGACGGGGCGCCAACCCGTTGGCCCGCTTTTTAGCGGGGGTTTTGATGATTGCAAGCACCCATCGGCTGTGGGCGTAATTTTTCTGTTAAACTTCTGTGCAAGTGACGCGCCCAGGCACCTGTCTGGAGGCGTCAGAGACCACGCCAGGCGACATAGTCGGACAGGGTGCGGGTTGCTATTCGTTGCATCACATCGGCAGGGACGGAAGCCCATGGGTTTCCCGGGGCGCCGGCGAAGGTTTCCTGGCCCTGAACCCGGGTCAGCCGTGTGCCCGCCGGGTCGAGAATGTCCCAGACATAGTAGACGGTGGTCTGGCCATCGAAATTGTCGGCGGAGAAATAGCCCTTGAGCACGTGGTCGCCACCGGGATCGGAGGCGCTGAGGATTGCCAGACCGCGATTGCGTGCTTCCACGGCCAGTTGCCGCGAGAGCGGTGTCACGGCATTAACCGGCGCGCCGATGACCGGCATGAAGCGGATCTGGCCGCGCACCTGTCCTGCCGGCAAGGCTGCCTGTGCCTGGGCAGGACTTGGTTGCTGTGGAGTTGCCTGGGGGGCGCCAGCCGGACTGGCACTCGGCGGGAATGGATCAGTTGCGCCAAGCGGCACAGAACCTGCATTGCCGGCCGGCGCCGATTGGTCGCCGGGTATCGGTTGAAGTGTCTGCTCGGTGCTGGTGCAGCCGGCAAGCGCCATGGCCAGCGCGCCCAGCAATCCAATCATCTTGATGCGTTGCATCATGTTTCCCGCCTGTTTCCCCCCTTTGTTATGAAATCTCCAGGGCAGACATGTCAATCGCCGAAGGGACATGGCGGTTTGACGGCGGGCAGACGAGCGGGGCAAAACCAAGACTTGCGTTCCTACGGCGCGATGATCAGGTCAAGCGGTTTCGCAGACAGGGATTCAGGCGCATCAGCGGTTGTCAGGTATGTCTGCCCCAGTGTCATGGCGGTTCCGGTTTCGGAATCCATGATGATCATGTGCACGAACAGCGTCATGTCAGGCGCAATCTCGAGCGGGTTTCCGGCGTGGAACATCTGGTGCTCCATCCAGCTGGGGGTAAAGCGCGCGCCGACCGCATAGCCGCAGGCATTGAGCCGGTGCCGGGTCAGGCCGCGTTCGTCCATCACATCGGCATGGGCGTCGAAGACCTCGCCAAAACTGGTGCCTGGTCTGAGGATGGCCGTGATCGCATCGAGTGACTCCCTGCAGGCCTCATAGAGCTCGACATGACGGTCTGTCGGTTCTCCAATGATGACCGTGCGCATCATCGGTGCGTGATAATGAGCAAACACGCCCGCCCATTCCAGCGTCAGCTGATCGGTTGCCGTCAGTTGCCGGCGTCCGGCCTTGTAGCGGCAAAGGAGGGCGTCTTCTCCGGAGCCAATGATGAATTCGTTGGCCGGATAGTCACCGCCACCGGAAAACACCGCGCCCTGCATGGCGGCAAGGATGTCGGCTTCATCGGCGCCGGGCTTGATCAGCGGCAGGGCAGCATCAAGGGCGGCATCGGAGAGCTTGGCCGCGCGCCTGGCAAAGGCGATTTCGGCCGGGCTCTTGATCAGCCTGAGCCGGCTGACGACATGAGATGCATCGACCAGTTCGGCAAAGCTTTGCAGCTGGTTGTCGAGCTTGCGGCAGTTTGCGCCGGTCAGGCCATGGGTGTCGTATTCGACACCAATGCGCTCGCCGAGCAGATCGAGATCGGAGAGCAGGTTCTTCAGATCCAGCGCCGGATCGGCGTTGGTGCGGTCGGTCCAGACGACAATGCGCTCGATGTTGGAGGTCTGGCGGGCCTGACGCAGGTCGGCGGAACGGGTCAGAAGCGTCATGGAGCCATCGGCCTTGACCACCAGGCATTGGAAGAAGCAGAAGCCGAACGTGTCGTAGCCGGTCAGCCAGTACATGCTTTCCTGGGCAAACAGCAGCATGGCGTCGAGCTTCTCCTCGCGCATGCTGGTCGTCAGTTTCTCCAGGCGGGCGGCGTATTCCTCGCGTTCAAAATGCAGGGCCATGGGCGTCCTCCTTGATGGCGATGGCGGAGATTTGTCGTCCGTAATCGGGTTCCTTGCGATGGGTCGAGCGCCGGTAGGAATACCATGCCTCTTCATCAGCATAGGTGCAGTCAGAGAGCATCTCGGCCCTTACACCGGCGTTGCGCAGCCGGTCGACCGTGAATTGCCTGAGGTCAAACAGGGCGTGGCCAGGCTTGGGGGAGGGCACGAAATAGCCCTGGTGGGCGGGGTCGGCCTCAACGAACCGGTCGACGAATTCGGGCCCGACCTCGTAATTGGGCTGGCTGATCGAGGGGCCGAGCACGGCCACGGTGTCTTGGGGGCGTGCACCCAGGCCCTGCATGGCCTCAAGCGTGCTTTCCAGCACGCCGTCAAAGGCGCCGCGCCAGCCGGCATGGGCGGCGCCGATCACACCGGCTTGCGGGTCAGCAAACAGGATCGGTCCGCAGTCGGCGGTCAGCACGCCTAGCACCAGGCCCGGGGTGTTGGTGACCAGCGCATCCGCCTGGGGGCGTTCGTCGCGGTTTTCGGCAGTGGCGATCTGGACGCGGGGCGAGTGCACCTGGTGAACGGTGACCAGCCGGTCGGGGGCGAGGCCGAACCAGCGGCTGACCCGGGCCCGGTTCTCGATGACATCGGCGCGATCGTCGCTCGATCCCAACCCGACATTCAGGCCGCGGTAAAGTCCCCTGGAGACGCCGCCGGTCCTGTTGAAGAAGCCGTGGGCGATCTGCTGCTGTGAGGAAATTTCGTCCAGAAGTGCGCTCCGCACCGGTTGGGGTGCGCTGCGGTCAACCGTCATGATTTGGTCCTCCCGTGGGGCCCAGAGGGCGAGCCGAATCCGCAGACTAGTCCTGACTGCTTGTAGATGGTGGCCATCTGGGGACGGTCTGTCAATTCGTCAACTCACCGGGGCTGAGGATCGAAAGGTGCGATCCTGGCTGGCTTGCCGCTGACGGCAAGCACCTTGAACAGGGCTCCCATGCGGCCCTGGCCTTCGCCCGCGAGCCGGTTGACCGCGTCGCTGATGGTGGCCTGAGTCAATCTGTCACGGCCCGTTCCGAGCGCCCCGGCCCGTTCCAATATACCAAGGCCGACCAGAAAATCGCCTTGCGTCAGCGGGCGGTGAACGTGCGCGCCGGCAGCTTTGGCAGTCTCCGCAAGTACCTGAAAATCAACATGGCTGGTCAGGTCGGCTTCGCCCGGGCGCAGCAAGGGCGGGTCGAACTCGTGCTGGTAGACAGCCTGCAGCGTGTCGCCGAAGCCGGTCACCAGGTGACCGTAATCGATGGTCAGGGCAGTGCCGCCATCGTGCACGATCTTTGTCGCTACCGCCTGCATGACCGCAGCCCTTGCCGGCGAGATCTCGAATATCTCCCCCTCGGGGACCTGCGCCTCCTCGATGGGCAAAGCGGAGCTTTCAAGTGTGCCCGGGCCAAGCCCGAACGCAAGCGCGCCGGCCTCGTCGAGGCCGATCATGCGCTCGCGAAACCCGTCTGAGGTCTTGACGAATTGCTGGATCGGGATCGCGTCAAACAGTTCGTTGGCGACCATCAGGGTGAAGCCTGCCGGGATCTCTTCGAATGCGTCGTGCCAGGTGATGCGCTGCTTGAGCCGGACCAGCGTCTGGCGCTGCACGCTGCGCAGCCGTTCGCTGGTTTCAACCATGTGGATGGTCGCGTCTGCATAAAGCTCGGGAGCAAGTTTGGCGATGACGCGAAGGGCATCTGACATCAGTGTGCCGCGGCCGGGGCCGATCTCGACAATACGGACATTGTCGGGTGAGCCCTGGGCCTGCCAGGCCTGAACCAGGAAGATGCCGATCATTTCGCCGAACAGTTGAGAGATTTCCGGCGCGGTGATGAAGTCGCCGGCCTGGCCGAAGGGCTCGCGGTTCTGGTAATAGCCGTGATCGGGATCGGCGAGGCAGAGCGCGAAGTAGTCCGAGACCCGCAGCGGGCCGGCCTGCTGTATGAGATTGACGATTTTTTGAGCGAGCGGCGTCATCGCAGGGACCTTTCCGGGCTTTCTCAATCGCGCGGCCTGGCGGTTGAGAGGACCCACAGGCCCACGGCCAGCATGGGCAGCGACAGCACCATTCCCATGGTCAGCCATCCACCGGCGAGATAGCCGATATGGGCGTCGGGCTCCCTGAAGAATTCGACAAAAATGCGCGACAGGGCATAGCCGGCGACAAAGCTGCCTGCGATCATGCCGCGCCGCTTGAGGGCCTGGCGCCGGTAGATGAGCCAGGCCAGAACCGCAAGCAACAGCAGGCCTTCGAGGGCGGCTTCATAAAGCTGGGTCGGATGCCGCGGGAACGGGCCGCCAGTGGGGAACACGAAAGCCCATGGCACATCGGTCAGCTTGCCCCAGAGCTCGGCGTTGATGAAGTTCGCCAGCCGCCCGAAGAACAGGCCCACGGGCACGACCGCGCAGACGACGTCAAACAGGTTGAAGACAGGAATGTTGCGGCTGCGAGCAAACAGGATCATGGCGACCAGTGTTCCCAGCAGGCCGCCGTGGAACGACATGCCGCCGTTCCAGATCTCGAGCGCGCGCAGCGGATTGGCCGCAACGGCCGCAAAATCATAAAACAGGATGTAGCCGATGCGGCCGCCTGCGACGATGCCGACAGTCGCCCAGAGCAGGAAATCATCTATGTCGAGGGCGGTCATGCGCGGACCGGCTGCGGGCCACAGGTTCTTGTTCTCGACGAGCTTGCGGGCATAGCGCCACCCCAGCATGATGCCGATGACATAGGCCAGACCATACCAGCGTACCTGCACCGGGCCGATGGCAAAGATCACCGGATCGATGTCCGGGAAGGTCATCAGCGACAACAGTGTGGCGGTATGCTCCAACGCAATTTCCTTCCTGAAGCCGGTCTCTCAAATGCAACCGGTCAATGTAAATATGGTCAAAAGACGGCTTCTCCAGCTGTGATATGGCAAGTTGTGTTGCTGTTGCATGCCATGCGGGCTTTGCGCAAGCCTTGCGCGCCATGCTTTGGCTTGCAACTCACCGCTGGAATGCTTACCTCAAGAGTGTTGAATGCCCGCGGGCAAAAGACCCAGATTGACCCGAAACAGGGATGAGACCGATGAACAGCGGATCGAACAGACTTCTTGATGAACTTGCCAAGGTGATGACTGACGCTGCAGGTGCGGCCCAGGGTGTCCGGCGCGAGATGGAAACTGCGATGCGCAGTCAGCTCGAGCGGCTTCTCAATTCGATGGACCTGGTCAAACGCGAGGAATTCGAAGCCGTTCGCGACATGGCGATCAAGGCGCGCGAAGAGAATGATGCGCTGGCCAAAAGGCTCGATGATCTCGAGCAGAAGCTCTCCGCAGACTCTGCCTCGGACGCTGCCGACGCCTGAAGTCAGGCCATTGCCTGCAAGGCCCGGCACGCGAAGATGTGACGGGCTGTTTTTATCCACTTTTTTTTACACAGGTTATCCACCGGGCGACGAGGCTTAAAAAGCCTTTTGTCAGAATCAGTTATGAGTCACGGCGGAATCTGTTTGGCAAGTTGGTCCACAGGCCCCGGCTGACAAAATGCAACCGGGGGACTGGCGCTCGGACTCTGCATTTATACACTGATTCTAAATGATGATTCGGAACGGGCAGCAAAAAGCCCCGGCAGGAGTCGCTAATGCGGACGCCCCGGGGCGTGGATGAATCATGCGTGAATGAGGTGTCGTCTGGAGCCATTTGCAACGGCTTTTCCGGGCGCTTGAAAGAAGACTAGGTGGGGCATGAATCTCAGTAATATCGAATTCGAACGGCACTCCAATCCGGTAGACATGATCGAGTTCGTAGCGGCGTCCAACGACTGGACGTTCGAGCGGTCCGGCGAGCACGAAATCGCGATGACGGTCGAGGGGCACTGGACGGATTACCACGTCTCGTTTTCCTGGATGGAAGATTGCGAGGCGCTGCACATTGCCAGCGCGTTCGATATCAAGGTTCCCGATGTGCGCGTGACCGAAGTCATGAAGCTGCTGTCACATGTCAACGGGCAGGTGCTGATGGGCCATTTCGACCTGTGGCAACAGGAACACGTGATCATCTTCCGGCAGTCGCTGTTGCTGGCCGGCGGGGCGGAACCCACCAACCGCCAGGTCGAGGTGCTGTTGTCGAATGCGCTTGATTCCTGCGAAGCCTATTTCCAGGCCTTCCAGTTCGTCGTCTGGTCCGGGATGGAAGCCAAGTCGGCCATCGCCGCGGTGATGTTCGAGACCCGTGGCGAGGCGTAAGATGGTTTCTCCCGACAGCCCTCTGGTTCTTGTCGGTGCCGGCAACATGGGCGGCGCCATGCTCAATGGCTGGCTTGATGCGGGAACCGATCCCGCGGCCATTCTGGTGATCGACCCGAAGCCTTCGGATGCCATGGCGTCACGACTGGCTGCTTCCGGGGTCCGGTGCGAAAGCGCAGCGCCTGAGGGGATGACGGCGGGGATCCTGATGCTGGCGGTCAAGCCGCAGATCATGGATGCTGTTGTTGCCGGGGTTAAAGGCCTTGTCGGGCCTGAGACTGTCAGTCTCTCGGTGGCCGCGGGCAAGACGCTGGCCTATTTCGAACAGCGCCTGGGCGGAGCGGTTGTCCGCACGATCCCCAACACGCCGGCCATGGTCGGACGCGGCATCACCGGCGCGGTTGCCAATGCTGCCGTCAGCGCTGAAGCCAGGGATGAAATCGAAAAGCTGCTGTCGGTCTGCGGTCCCGTCGAATGGGTCGAGGATGAAGCGCTGATCGATGCCATCACCGCGGTCTCGGGCAGCGGCCCTGCCTATGTTTTCTACCTCGTCGAGTGCATGGCTGAGGCGGGGCGCAAATGCGGCCTGCCGGCGGACCTCGCCATGCGTCTTGCACGCGCGACCGTCACGGGGGCCGGCGAATTGATGCACCGGTCCCCGGACGCCGCTGCCACATTGCGGCAGAACGTGACCTCGCCCAATGGCACCACCGCAGCGGCGCTGTCGGTGCTGATGGCCGAGGACGCATTGCAGCCGCTGTTTGACAGTGCGTTGCGTGCAGCCGCGGATCGCTCCCGCGAACTCGCCGGCTGAGCTGTTACAAGATCCGGAGTGTGACATGAGCCAGACCATCAGCTGGGATGATTTCGAAAAAGTCGATATTCGTACCGGCACCATCATCGCGACCGAGCCCTTTCCCGAGGCGCGCAAACCGGCTTTCAAGATGCGGATCGATTTTGGTCCGGAGATCGGCGAAAAGAAGTCTTCCGCGCAGATTACCGGGCACTACACACTCGAAGAACTTGTCGGACGCCAGGTCATGGCTGTGGTGAATTTTCCGCCCCGGCAGATCGGCCCATTCATGTCCGAGGTGCTGACGCTCGGGTTCATGGACGACCAGGGCGCGGTGGTGCTGGCCTCGGTTGACAAGGCTGTGCCCAACGGCGCGCGGCTGATGTAGCGCGACCTTCCGGAAAGCCAATCAAAAGTCTAGGCAGGCAACCGCACCACAGCGCGCAGGCCGCCCATGGCGCTGTCTGACAGTGTGACATCGCCGCCATGGCTGCGGGCAATGTCACGGACGATGGCCAGACCCAGCCCGGTTCCCGTTTCATCCTGATTGCGTGCCGCATCGAGCCGATAGAACGGCCGGAACACATCCTCACGCGCGTCGGCAGGGATGCCCGGGCCGTCATCGTCAATTGCGATTGTGAGCCACCTGCCGCGATTGCTGGCCACGATGGCGACCTCATCGGCATGCCGGCAGGCGTTGGACACGAGGTTGGTCAGCAGCCGGGTAAACGCGTTGGGCCGGACATTGATCTCGTCATCGCCTTCCACCGAAACGGTCACCGTTGCACCACGAAGCCGGCCGTCGGCGGCGATCTTTTCGACGACACTGTTGAGGCTGACCACACCGACATCCTCCTCGGCCTCGCCGCGGGCGAAGGAGAGATAGCTGTCGAGCATCGACTGCATGTCGTCGATGTCCTTGTTGAGATCATCCATTTCCGGACCATCGCCAACCAGGGCCAGTTGCAGCCTGAAACGGGTGAGAATGGTGCGCAGATCATGGCTGACGCCCGAAAGCATGGCCGTGCGCTGTTCAAGCTGGCGCTCGATGCGTTCGCGCATCTTGATGAAGGCGACGCCGGCGCGGCGAACCTCGTCGGCGCCCCGCGGCCGGAAATCATCGGGCATGCGCTGGCCCTTGCCGAAACTTTCGGCGGCCTGGGTCAGCTTGAGGATCGGCCGGATCTGGCCGCGCAGGAACAGGATCGCGATCACCAGCAGCACCAGCGAGGTGCCGACCATCCAGAGCAGGAAAATGTGGGTGTTGGAGGCATAGGCCTGGCTGCGCTTGGCAAAGACCCGCAGGATCTTGTCTTCAAGCTTTATGCGGATCTCGACGATATTGGAGTTTCCCACCGTGTCGATCCAGAACGGCAGGCGGATCTGGCGGGTGATCTCTTCAGACAGGATCTGGTCCAGGATGGAAAAGAACGGTTTCGGCCTCGGCGCGGGCAGGTCTCCGGGCGGTTCGATGGCGATATTGAGCTCAAGCCGTTCGCGGGCAATCCGGATGATGTCGTCATAGGCCGCATCCTGCGGGAAGGTTTCAAGCACATCGATGATGGCGGCGATGTCGCGGGTAACGGCCATGGAGAGTCGCTGGGTGACGGTTTGCCAGTGCCGCTCCATGAAGACGAAGGCGATCACCGATTGCAGCAAGACCATCGGGATGATGATGATCAGAAGCGCGCGGGCGTAGAGCCGGGTCGGGATGCGCCTGGTGAACCAGCGCGTAAAGCGGCGCAACCCGTTCGGCGGATAGCGCTCATATTCCCGGCGGATGGATTCCATGCTGGTCATGCGTGTAGCCCGGTTTGCTCCCCTGAAGCGCCCTGCGTGCAACTGGATGCACGAAGGTCGTTCCAAAACTTAAAACCCATGCATGCGCGACATGCATGGGCGGCGCCTGTCGCAGCGCGCCTTGCGCCTTTATAGCCAGTCCGACGGGCAAAGAGCTACAGCAGAGAGAGAAATTGACACTGCTGACGGAGCTCGGCTGCGGGGAAGGGGCTCTGATGCGGACTGTCGCGCAAAAAAAAAGCCCCGCAACACAGGTTGCGGGGCTGATTTGATGATGCGGCGAGACGTGACGCCGCTGGGCTGGCCTGAGATCAGGCGGCGCGGGCTCTTCCGCCTGCCTGGTGTGCCGCGGAATGTCCTGTGCCGATGTCGAACTGGTCGACCATGCTGGTCAGGTTGCGGGCGCTGCCTGCGAGCTTGTGCATGACCGCAGTGGCCTCTTCGACCATTGCCGCGTTCTGCTGAGTGACCTGGTCCATCTGGTTGACGGCGCCGTTGATCTCGCTGAGACCGGTGGTCTGTTCGCGGGCTGCAGTGGCAATGGAAGCGATGTGCTCGTTGATCGCGGCGACCTGCTCGGAAATCGAACCGAGAGCTTCACCGGTTTCATTGACCAGATGCACGCCGCTTGCGACTTCTTCACCGGACTTGGTGATCAGGCCCTTGATGTCCTTGGCTGCACTCGCAGAGCGCTGTGCCAGTTCGCGGACTTCCTGGGCGACAACCGCAAAGCCTTTGCCTGCTTCGCCGGCACGGGCTGCCTCGACGCCTGCATTGAGAGCCAGCAGGTTGGTCTGGAAGGCGATCTCGTCGATCACGCTGATGATCTTGGAGATTTCGCCCGATGCCGATTCAATGCGCGACATGGCGTCGACAGCGTTGGAGACGACACCGCGTGAATTGACCGTGCTGCTCTGTGCCTTCTCGGCCATGTCACGGGCTTCTTCAGCCCGGGTGGCAGCGCTGCGAACGGTTGCGGTGATTTCATCGAGTGCAGCCGAGGTTTCCTCGAGCGAGGCTGCCTGCTGCTCGGTGCGGCGGGACAGATCGTCGGTTGCGGACTGCATTTCGGATGCGCCGGCATTGATCTCGTGGGTTTCGCCACGAAGCTCAGCCATGGTCTGGCTCAAGCGTTCGGCTGCGTGGTTGAAGTCCGTGCGCAGCTTTTCAAACTTGCCGGAGAACGGATGCTCAAGCCGGACGCCGAGTTTTCCGTCGCTGAGTGCGCTCAATCCCGTGCCCAGCTCGGCGATTGTCTTTTCAACCTCCTGATCGTGGGCGGATTTTTCGCTTTCGCGACGCTGACGCTCTGCATCGGTTTCATGACGCTGCCGCTGCGAGGTCTCTTCCAGAGTCCGCTTTTCGATTGCGCCATCGCGCAGGATCGTCAGGGCGCGGGCCAGGGAGCCGATTTCGTTGCGCTGATCTTCACCCGGAACCTCGATGTCGAGATTGCCTTCGGAAAGCGATGTCGCCACCGAGGTCAGACGCGGAATGCCGGCCAGGACCTTCTTGTTGACCCATGCGGCGATTGCCGTACCGGCCAGCAGAACAAGGATGGCGACGATGCCGATGGTCCAGTTGAGCTCGCTTGCCATGGCATCGATCTCGGCTGAACGAACACCGGCGTAAAGGATGCCGATGGTGTCTCCGGTGGGCGAGTAGATCGGTTCATAGATGGTATAGTAGGGTGTTCCCAGGATCACCGCCTCGCCGCGGAACGTATCGCCCCTGGTCAGGATCGGGTAAACCGCACCCTTCTGGCCCAGAGGGGTTCCGACTGCGCGCTTGCCGTCTGGCTTGATGATGTTGGTGGTCTTGCGCCAGAAATCCTTGGTCTCGTCATCCCAGGCGAAGATCGTCGCCGTCTGACCGGTCATGCGGCCGATGGTGTCGATCATTTCATGGCTGGCAAACTCTGTCGGGATGGTTTCCATCTCGATGCGCTTGACGTTGCCGTCCTCTGCCCAGGTCACTGATGTGCCGGGCACATCGCGTGATACGATGGTTGCGGCGGTACGCAGGCTGGTGTTCTGGCTATCAACCGCCTGCTCTTGAATGCGCGAGCTGATATTGGCGGAAACTGCAAGTTCCAAAGCCGCAAGAGCGATCAGAAGAATTGTGGTGGTCACAACCGTGACGGTTTTAACAACCCCGAAGCGTGAGAATAGTGACATAGCTTTACCCCATGATTTTGAACTAAATTAGCCTCAAATAGTTAAGGAATTTCGACCTAAACCCGTAGTTTCTCAGGGGGGCATACTGCAGGGGTAAGCTTGCGGGCTGGCAGGGATACAGACCACTGCGTTCCGCCGTTCGGATGAGCGGCAGGTTGGAATTTGCTTTCGAGAGGGGTGTCTGGTTGTGTGCCAGTAACGGGAGCCGATGCTAGACCTTGGTTTCGACGCTCAGCCTGTACCCAATGCCGCGCACCGTCTGCAGCCAGACCGGATTGGCCGGATCATCCTCGATCTTGCGGCGGAGGCGATTGATCTGAACGTCGATGGTGCGTTCGCCGACTTCAATATCTGCTCCAACTAGTTCATGGCGTGGAACCGTGTCCCCGGCGTTCTCGGCAAACGTAACCATGATCTCGCGCTCACGATCGGTCAGCCGTACCGGTTCGCCGGATTTTTTCAGTTCGCGACGGGAAATGACGAAGGTGAAGGGGCCGAACACGACCTGTTCGATCTTCGGGGGGGAGGGCTGGCCGCCGCGCTTGAGGATGTTGTTGATCCTGAGCACCAGTTCTCGCGGGTTGAAGGGTTTTGCGAGATAGTCATCAGCACCGGCTTCAAGTCCGTCGATGCGGGCTTCGCCTTCGGCCAGCGCCGTGAGCATCAGGATCGGCACGTTCTTGAGCTCGCGCAGGGAACGGGTCAGCGACAAGCCGCTCTCGCCGGGCATCATCACATCGACGATGAGAAGATCAAAATCCATGCCTTCGAGTTTTCGGCGCGCTTCGTCGGCGTCAGCGGCGGTGGTGACGCGAAATCCCTGTTCGGACAGATAGCGCGACAGCAGATCGCGGATGCGGGTGTCGTCATCGACCACGAGAAGATGGGCCGCATCATCCGGCAAGGGGTTTGTCATCTGCGTTGTCCCTCTTTCATATCATCCTGATCTGCCGCCCCGCTGCGATTGGCAGAATTGATCATGCCGGAAAGGAACGTCTTGACCGCCGCACGTCCGCTTTCGTCCAGACCTTTCATTGCATCTGCGATACGGCAAGACTGTGGCCTTGCCAATGCCAATGCCAGCTCGCGTCCCCGCGCTGTAGGGAACAGCTTGCGCTGCCTGCGGTCTTCGGGACCCGCGACCTGGGCAATATAGCCTGAATCGATCAGTTGCTTGAGCACCCTTGCAAGCGACTGCTTGGTGATCTTGAGCGTATCGAGCAAGGCTGCCACGGTCAGGCCCGGCTCGCGGTTGACGAAGTGGACGACACGGTGATGCGCCCGTCCGAAGCCGGAGGTGTCGAGGATCGCGTCGGGATCGGAGATAAAATCGCGATAGGCGAAAAACAGCAGTTCTATGATTTCGAAATCAATGCCGTCGATTTCCCCCATAGGTGTTTCAAGAATTTCGGCGTTTTCGGGGTTGATTGCGCCCGTATGGCTCATGGCGACTTTTCCTTTCGAATATGTCAGCTATGTTGACATAAATTGGCGCAATTGCTAGCGTCGATTTGCGCGCGGGGCATCGCCTTGCCCGCCGGCTTGCCAATGCCCGTTTGCCTCACGCCTTGATGCGGCGCTTGCGCCACGGTCACCGACACCGGCTTGAAACAACCATTATCACGGCGGCATACCGCCTGGAGGAAACGTGATGGCGTCCGTACCTTTTGACCAACTCGAAGGTGAAATCTGGTTCAACGGTGAATTCGTGCCGTGGAAGGACGCGAAGGTTCACGTCCTGACCCATGGTTTGCATTATGCCAGTGCCGTGTTCGAGGGCGAACGTGCCTATGGCGGCGAAATCTTCAAGCTGACCGAACACACCGAGCGCCTGCACACATCAGCGGATATTCTCGGCTTCAAGATCCCTTACAGCGTCGCGGAGATCGATCAGGCCTGCGTTGATCTTCTTGCCCGGCAAGGGTTTGAAGACGCCTATGTCCGCCCGATCGCCTGGCGCGGATCGGAAATGATGGGCGTGTCGGCCCAGACCAACAAGATCAATCTCGCGATCGCCATCTGGCAATGGCCGAGCTACTTCAAGCCGGAAGAACGGATGAAGGGCATTCGCCTGGATATGGCGGAATACCGCCGCCCCGATCCGATGACCGCGCCGTCCCGTTCGAAGGCTGCCGGACTTTACATGATCTGCACCCTGTCCAAGCATCGCGCCGAAGAGCGCGGCTATGCCGACGCGATGATGCTCGATTGGCGTGGCCGGGTGGCGGAAGCCACCGGAGCCAACGTGTTTTTCGTCAAGGACGGCAAGATCCATACGCCGACGCCGGATTGCTTCCTCGACGGCATTACCCGCCGCACCGTCATTGGTCTTGCCAAGAAGCGTGGCTACGAAGTGATCGAGCGGGCGATCATGCCGGAAGAGCTCGAAGGCTTTGAGCAGTGCTTCCTGACCGGAACCGCCGCGGAAGTGACACCGGTGTCCGAAATTGGACCGTACAGTTTCACGGTCGGCGAGATCGCGCAGAACCTGGTCACGGACTACATGGCCGAAGTCCAGCCGAAAAAGGCAGCGGCCGAATAGCTGCGATCAACTTCTAATTCTTAAATGCATAATAAAAGGCGGCGCTTGAGCCAAAGCGCCGCCTTTGTTGTTGTGAAGTCGGACCTTATTCGGCTGCGTCGCCGATCACGCCACGGCGGATCTGGTCTTCTTCGATGGATTCGAACAGGGCGCGGAAATTGCCTTCGCCGAAGCCTTCGTCACCCTTGCGCTGGATGAATTCGAAGAAGATCGGTCCGATCACGGTCTTGGAGAAGACCTGCAACAGGATCTTGGTCATGCCGCCATCGACGACACCTTCACCGTCGATGAGAATGCCGTGCTTCTTCATCTTTTCGATCGGTTCGTCATGGCCATGCACACGCGATTTCGAGAGATCGTAATAGGTCTCGGGCGGACCGGGCATGAACTTCACGCCCTTGTCGGCGATCCAGTCGGTGGCGTCATAGATGTTGTCGGTGCCGACCGCGATGTGCTGGATGCCTTCGCCGTTGTACTTGCGCAGATATTCCTCGATCTGGCTCTTGTCGTCGGTGGATTCGTTGAGCGGAATGCGGATCCGGCCGCAGGGCGAGGTGATGGCGCGGGAGACCAGGCCGGTCAGCTTGCCTTCGATGTCGAAGAAATGGATCTGCTTGAAGTTGAACAGGTCGCGGTAGAAATCCCACCACTTGTCCATGTTGCCGCGAATGACATTGTGGGTCAGGTGATCGAGATAATAGAAGCCGGCGCCCGAAGGCTTGGGATCGCGCTCGCCGAGCCAGTCGAAGTCGGCGTCATAGGCCGAGCCCTGGTCGCCCCAGGTGTCGACGAAATAGAGCAGCGATCCACCGATGCCGACGATCGCCGGGACATCGAGCGTCTTGTCGGCGCCGGTGTATTCCTCCGCACCCTTGGACACGGCATGGGCCAGCGCCTGCTTGGCGTCGGCAACGCGCCAGGCCATCGACGGCGCACAGGGGCCGTGGATGCCGACGAAGCGGTCGGCGAACGAGCCCTTTTCGGCGTTGAGGATGTAGTTGATGTCACCCTGGCGCCAGACGGTGATCGCCTTGCTGCGGTGGCGCGCGACGGGCTCGTAACCCATGCGGGCAAACAGGGCTTCGAGCTTTTCGGGCTCGGGATGGGCGAATTCTACGAATTCGAAGCCATTGGTGCCGGCCGGATTGTCTTCCGAAATGGTTGCACGCGGTGCGTCGTGGGGGAACGGGCCCATCTTGTCTCTCCTCTTTGTCCGCGCGGATCATGCTCGCCCGCGCTGGTTGACTGTTGCGCATGATGCTGCATATTCGCTGCAAGGTGCGTGCATTCATCGCGCAATTGCGCTGAAGGATGCATGGATTGTGCGTAGACAAGGGGTTTATGGTGGTAACTGTGCATCTGGATGAGTTCGATCGAAAGCTGATGCGGCTGTTGCAGGAAGACGGGCGGCTGACCAACAACGAGCTGTCGCAGAAGATCAATCTTTCGGCTTCGCAATGCTCGCGCCGGCGCACCCGGCTCGAGCAGGAAGGCTATATCCGTGGCTACCGCGCGGACCTCGACCGGGAGAAGCTCGGCATCGGCATCGTCAACCTGATCACGGTGACGCTGGCGACGCACAATCGCGACAATGCGCAGCGGTTCGCGCGGCTGATCGGCGGGCTGCCGGAGGTGCTTGAAGCCTATTCGCTGACCGGCGAGATGGACTACATCATCAAGGTGGTGACGCCCGATCTGCGCAGCCTGTCGGCGTTTGTCAGTGATGTGCTGCTGCCGCATGAATCGGTGCAGCATGTGAAAACCGCGATCGTGCTCGACACGCTCAAAGAGAGCGGAGCGCTTCCTGTCTGATCGCCAGGCGATGGTGCTTGCCTGCATTTCATGCTTCGCTCATGCTGGCAGCAGAGGAGCGATTGAAAAAAATTGACTTCGGGATGGAACCAAATGCCGGCGAATGCGTTCCGATGCTCGGTGCATCGGCTCAGATGTACGCCAAAATCTCATTGAAAAGGTGTTGAGACAGCATGGAAGATCAGACGACGACTGCATCCGATTCCCAATTGGGGCAAATGTTGGGAGGTTGGGCAGAGGCGTTTGACGGCCTGCAAGTGCTGTTCGTGACCTACGCCTTCTCGGTGATCGGGGCGATCCTGATCCTGATCGTCGGCTGGACCATCTCCCGCCTGCTGGGGCGTTGGGTCAAGACCCTGCTCAAGCACACCCACCGGGTTGATCCCACGGTTTCCGGCTTCTTTGCAGTGTTTGTCCGCTACGCCGTGCTCGTGGTGGTCGTCATCATGGTGCTCGGCCAGTTTGGCGTTCAGACGGCTTCGATCATCACCGCTCTGGGTGCTGCCGGCCTGGCAATCGGCCTGGCGCTGCAAGGCACGCTGCAGAACATTGCCGCCGGCATCATGCTCCTGGTGCTGCGTCCGTTCCGGGTGGGGGAATATATCGATGCCGATGGCATCTCCGGCACGATCAAGGAAATCGGGCTGTTTGCGACCGAGTTGCAGACGCTTGACGGGCTGTACCGCATGGCGCCGAATTCGCAGTTGTGGAATGTGCCGGTTACCAATTACTCGCGTCTGCCCGAACGGCGCCATGACCTCGTCATCGGCATCGGCTACGAGGACGACATCGAGAAGGCGCAGTCGGTTCTTCTGGATCTGGCCAAGGCCGATGACCGGGTGCTCAGCGAGCCCGCACCCTGGGCCTATGTTTCCGAGCTGGGCGACAGCGCGGTGGCGATCACCTTGCGTTACTGGACGAAATCGGCGGACTGGTGGGTCACCAGCCGCGAAATGACGAAGGCCGGCAAGATCGCCTTTGACGAACACGGCATCTCGATTCCGTTCCCGCAGATCACCTATTCCGGCTCGCTGGAACTGGAAAGGCCGGATGCTTCCGACGCGGAAAAGACGGGCGACGGCAGCAAGACAATCGACAATGGCAAGGGTGATGGCCGCAACACGTCGCGCGACGATGATGACGAGGGCCCCGCTACCAGCTAGGTCGAGCCAGCGCGGGGCTCGCTCCACCCACCGGGCGAAGACGCAAAAACAGTCCGGCCGGGAGGGTGACATCGCGCTTTTGTCCGTTCACCTTGCTGGAAACGAGTCGCCGAACAAGGACAATGACCATCATGGGCAATTTGCAAGCCGGGATCATCCCCGTCACCCCGTTCCAGCAGAACTGCACGGTGCTGTTTGACCAGGACACCAAGACCGGTGTGGTGGTCGATCCGGGCGGCGATGTCGACGTCATCCTGCAGACCATCACCGAGAACGGTCTGACCATCGAGGCGATCTGGCTGACCCACGGCCATATCGACCATGCCGGCGGGGCCGACGAGCTGCGCGAGAAGCTCGGCGTCAAGATCATCGGACCGCACGAAGATGACCTGCCGTTGCTGTCCGGTCTGGAAGCGCAGGTCAAGATGTTCGGGCTGGACATGGAAGTGCGCAATGTCACGCCGGACCAATGGCTCAAGGATGGTGACAAGGTCTCGTTCGGCGCGCATGAATTCGAAGTCTCGCACACACCGGGGCATGCACCGGGTCACGTGATCTATTACAACCGCGCGGAGGGCTTTGCCCATCTGGGCGACGTGCTGTTTGCCGGTTCCATCGGCCGCACCGACCTGCCGGGCGGCGACCACCAGACGCTGCTCAACTCGATCCGGGACAAGGTGTTTCCGCTGGGGGATGAGACGGGCTTCATCTGCGGCCATGGTCCGGGCGGAAAGATCGGCGACGAGCGCCGCAGCAACCCGTTCCTGACGGGGCTATAAGCCGCGTTCTCAGGCCATGCGACAGCTTGCTGCCTGATCCGCGAAAAATGCAAAGGCCGCCGCGATCTCTCGCGGCGGCCTTTGTCATTGTGCTGGCAGATCAGCTGGCGCGGCGCATGGTCTCGGCCATGTTCCTGAGGTCGTGACCAGTGGCGGAGGCGTTGTCTGACACCTTGAAGCCACGGATCAAGTCCAGCAGGCCGTCGGTGTCATTGGCCAGCACTTCCGCTGATGCCGTGGTCTCTTCAGCCATGGCGGCGTTCTGCTGGGTCACCACGTCGAGCTCGTTCATGGATGAGGAGATCGAGCGCAAGGTGGTGTCCTGTTCCGAAGCGGAATGGGCAATCTTGGTGACAATCTCGTTGGCGGACTTGATCTGGTCAGAGATGCGCTTGAGCGCTTCGCCGGCCTCTCCGACAAGCTGGACGCCGTTCTGAACCTTGCCGGAGGAGTTGGAGATCTGGTCCTTGATCTCCTTGGCAGCGGCCGCCGAACGCTGCGCCAGTTCGCGGACTTCCTGGGCGACAACGGCAAAGCCCTTTCCGGCTTCGCCGGCACGCGCTGCTTCAACGCCGGCATTGAGCGCCAGCAGGTTTGTCTGGAAGGCAATCTCGTCGATGACGCCGATGATCTTGGAAATCTCGGACGAGGATTGCTCGATGCCGCTCATTGCGCCGATTGCTTCAGCCACGATGGTATCGGACTTGGTGGCTTCACCGCTGATCGAGGTCACGCGTTCGGCGGCCTCATGGGCGCCTTCGGCGGTCTGGCGGACTGCCACTGTCAACTCGTCGAGGGCCGCGGAGGTCTCTTCCAGGCTTGCAGCCTGGCGCTCGGTGCGCTGCGAGAGTTCGTTCGACGCACGGCGGATATCTTCCTTCGAGCCGCTGATGTCGACGCCCTTGGCGTTGACCTTGGCCATCGCCGCCTCGAGAAGCGAGAGTGCTTCGTTGAAGTTGTCACGCAGTTCTGCGTATTTCGGACCAAGTTCGGCACAGCGTACTGTCAGATCACCTGACGCCATGACCTTCATCGCGTCGCTGATCGTCTTGACAACACGGGCCTGCTGGTCTGCCTGGTCCTGCTGCAACTGGGTGTTCTGCTGACGTTCGTTGTCGAGCTCGCGGCTCTGCTGTTCCTGGCTGCGGGCCATTTCCTGACGCTCGCGAACCTTTTGCTGCAACGCCTTGGTGGCCTTTGCCATCTGGCCGACTTCGTTGCCCATGTCGGTGTGCGGAATCTCGATGCTGACATTCTCGTCGGCAACGGCTTCGAGTGCATCGTGAATGGCCGTCAAAGGCCGGGAGATGCCGCGAATGACCAGGAATGCCGCTGCTATGCCGAGTGCGAACACCGCCAGTCCGATCGACACGGCTTTCCAGGCGGCCGCACGAACCTGTGCTGCCAGATCGTCAATGTAGACGCCGGTGCCGATGACCAGGTTCCAGGGAGCGAAGGGCGCAGAGTAGCTGGCTTTCGGGAAGAGTTCGCCGCTCTTGTCGCCTGGCTTTTCCCAAACATACTGTGTGCGCCCGCCACCGGTTTTGGAGACGGCGATGATGTCGTCAAACAGCATGTTGCCCTGCTTGTCGACGAAGCCCTTCTTGTTTTGCCCTACGAGGCCGGCACTGGGATGGAAACGCATGGTGACGTCGGTATCGAGCCCGAAGAAATAGCCGTTCGGCTCGTAGCGCAGATCTGTGAGAAGCTTGTAGGCCTGTGCCTGGGCTTCTTCCCGGGTCAGCTCGCCGGCCACTTCTCTGGCATGGTATGTCTCCAGAACAGACATGGCCGTCTCCACCTGCGTGCGAAGCATGTCGTAGCGCTCGGCGTAAATGGATTCCGAGGCCGACTTGATCTGGAAGTAAGTCACCGCAGAGAAGGCCACCAAGAGGGCGCCAATCAAAAGAAAAAGTTGATGCGATATTTTGAGGTTTTTCATGGTCGCCAAGCTTTAAAAGGATCGGTGAGAGTCGGGTTCTCGCGGCTGTGTGGATCTATTGAGATAGGTCGAAGCCTTTAATTGCTCGTTAACGACGTGTGGCAAATATGGCGGGCGGCTTTACTTTTCCCCTGTCGTGTTCTTGCCTGGTTTCAAGCCATTGTGATGCACAGACGACGGGTCAGCGGAACAACTTCATGGCGATCTCTATACGCGGTCGAGTTGCGGACATGCATCCACGCGTTCATCGGGCGACACATGCTGCGAACACCGCGCCAACCCTTCTTTGAGAGCGGGTGACCAATGCTTCCGTGAAGACGCAAAAACCGGCCTCACCAAGGGCGAGGCCGGTTTTGCTTGCAGTTCTTTATACGGGGCCGGTGTTACTTGGCGACGCAGAAGTGGTCGCGTCCGTCATAGCCGCGATAGGTGCCGGTCGATGCATTGAACGAGCGGAACTTGTTCGAGCAGTACTGAAACCAGGAGCGGCTCCACGGCTCGTACCTACCACCGCCCCGTACCGCCCGGGGGGCTGATCGCTCATGGTAGATTACACCTGGGTTGTTGTTGGCGATGGCCCCGCCAATGATGGCGGCAGCACCAAGGCCAATGATACCGAGCATGACGGCATCGCTGTTATCGTGACCACGGTGTTTGCGCAGCTTCTTGCCGCCGCGGTAGCGATGTTGGGTTTCGCCCCAGTTGCCCCTTCTGTGCTGCTGGTAGAGATGCGGCTGGTAGGGATCGCGGAATTCCGCTTCGCCGGCGGTCGCGATACCGGTGGTCAGAGGCGCGAAGGCGGTCGCGGCGGTGAGCAGGGTGATGCTGAGCTTCTTGACGATCATATTCATAATGGGTCCTTCCCGGATTGTCATCTTGCGGGCGTGGTCGGCAAGACGGGTGCTTGCGGATCGTTTCAACCCTATCGGCTGAAAGCTGAACGGTAGCTGAACGAAATCTTAACCTTTGTTGTTCCGTGTGCCCCTGACAGACGTCAATGATGGGTGAAAACAGAAAAGCCCGGCGATTGCGGCGCCGGGCTTGCTCATCGTGAGATCGTGGTGTCAATCAGGCGAGGCGCAGATTGACAGCCTTCGGGCCCTTGCCGCGGCGATCGGGCTCGGTGTCGAAAGCGACCTTCTGGTTTTCCTCAAGGCCGGTCATTCCCGAAGCCTGAACTGCGGAGATGTGAACGAAGATGTCCGCACCGCCATTGTCTGGCTTGATAAAGCCAAAACCCTTGTCGACGTTGAAAAATTTTACGGTACCGGTTTCACCCATGCTGTCAGGTCCTTTGGTTGCCTTCCGGTCTCCACTCAGTTTATCCGGTCGGCGAGCATCATGTCATATCCCGCATTTGCGCGGGGGTTATGGCAGGCAGTTCTTGAAGTGTGTGGAAAGGTCCTGATTTTAATGACTCCGCCCCTTCACACGGCTTGCCGTGTGGGCTTTTGTTGAAGTCATCCGAAGTTTTTTGTGCGGCTTCGGCGCGCATGATTCTGGTCTTCCCGTGTTCGCAAATTGCCCGAACGTATCAAAGATGATTGGTTTGTCGGAAATTGGCAAGCAAAAGTTTGATGACGTCTGCCAATGCACGTCGGTGTTCTTGGCCGGAGCGCCAAGGCTGCTCCGGCCAAGCCTATACGATTACTCGACGATCGCGATCTCGGTGGCTTCGGTGGTGCCATCGTTGAACATGATCATCACGGTCTTGCCGGCTTCGATGCCTTCGACTTCGACGCCTTCGGCAACGGTGTAGACTTCACCGGATTCCAGTTCGACAGTGCTTGCAGCTTCGTCAAAGTTCTTGACGACGCCTTCGATTTCGCCGGCGAAGGCGGTCGAGAGCATGGCTGCGGATGCGAAAGCGAT
This sequence comes from Hoeflea sp., assembly GCF_002733955.1. GTDB lineage: Bacteria > Pseudomonadota > Alphaproteobacteria > Rhizobiales > Rhizobiaceae > Hoeflea. Next base: position 196,556 of record NZ_NVXQ01000007.1, read on the forward strand.
TGCAACGATCTTTTTCATGTTGTTTTCCATAGGTTGTTAGCCGATCCGCAACCGGCTGGCAGAGGTGCCAGACTGAAGTCGGTTGCAGCGGGGCGGCGCTGATATGCGCCGGTTTGTGGGGCCGCGCAAGCGGCAAAAAAACATATTTTTCAGGGCTGTAACTGGCTTAATTTTGCCATGATCCGATCTGATCGATCTGGCTTTTTGTCCAATTTCCAGCCCCCTGATGCGGGCTCGGCCAGGCCAGGTTTCAGCCTGGCCCGGCCGCGAACGTCACTCCACCACGCTGACTGCGGTGGCGTCGGTGGTGCCGTCGTCATAGGTGATGACGACCTTGCCACCCGGCTGCAGACCGTCGAGCTGGACGCCGTCGGCAAGGGTGAATGCCTGGCCGCTTTCCAGAACGATCATCTTGGTTGCGGGATCGTAGCTGGTGACCACGCCTTCGACTTCGGCTGCAAAGGCCGCGCCTGCAAAACCGAGCACTGATACGGTGGCGATAAGGATCTTTTTCATAGTCGTGTCTCCCTTGTTGTGCATGCACCGGAAGTGGTGCCTGCAGGGCTGAATTTGCTGCCGGGAGAGGTCAATGGCAAATCACTTGGCGTAAATAAATCGAACAATATCAATGACATAATCTTGCCATATTGTGGCGAAGGGCGGTGCGCCAAAATCAGGTGTTGCGCATGCTCGAGCGGCAAACAGCCGAGCAATGAAGGAGTTCTGAGTGCCCCGGTTCCGCCCGGATTATGGCGGGCTTGCGGCCAGGCTCCAGCGGGTTCGATCACGAACCGCGCAGACAAGGATCAAAACTGGATCAGGATGCAGTCTTTGGCCTGAGCACCGGACCAAGTTCGGCCAGCAGAATGGCGATGAAGATCAGCATGCCGCCGGCATAGCCAAGTGCGGAGATCTGTTCGCCGAGGATGACGGCACCGAAAAGGGCTGCGAACAGCGATTCCGTCGACAGGAAGATCGCGGCTTGCGGCGCGGTGGTGTAGCGCTGTCCGATCACCTGCAAGGTGAAGGCCAGCCCGGTGGCGAACAATCCGGCGAACAGGATTTCCGGCAGCGTGGCCATGATCGCGTCGAGGTCGATGGTCTCGACTGCCAGGCCGACACCGAGACCAAGCGCCGAGGTCAATGCGAACTGCACGAAGGAAAGGGTCAGCGGGCGGCCGCTCGGCCCGACATAGCGCCCGACGAGAATGACCTGAAGCGCCCACATCACGGCGCAGGCGATGGTCAGGAAGTCGCCATTGTTGAGACTGACCAGGCTGCCGCCGGCGAGCATCCAGATGCCGATGAAGGTCATCAGCACCGCAGGCCATATCACCGGGTGCGGCCGCTGGCCCAGGAACAGCAGCGTGATGAAGGGCACAAACACCACGTATAGCCCGGTCAGGAAGCCCGAATTGGTCACCGTGGTGAAGAGCAGTCCCACCTGCTGCAGCCCCATGCCGAGAAACAGCACCAGTCCGGTCAGCGCGAAGCCACGCAAATGAGCGGTCGACACCGGCACGGCGGCCTTTCGCGATTCCAGCCAGGCAAACGGCGCCAGCAGGATGGCGGCGACCAGAAAGCGCAGCCCGATGAACAGGAACGGGCCGATATTGTCCATCGCTGTCGACTGCGCCACGAAGCCCGCGCCCCAGGTGGCGCCGGCAAGGAGAAGCAACAAATTGGCAAAATAGCGCGGCATGAGGAGGTCCGGAACAATGAGTATCGCGGACGGCTCGTGCCTCCTGCGTTCAGCAAAGCCTTCTGAAGCACGCAACGGCTTAAATCAAGAGACAAGCGCACCCGCCTTTCAAGGCCGGAGGAGTTGTCACTCTCACAGGGGAACTGACCGCTGCCTTCGCAAGAAACACGAATGCGCGCGCTGCATGACGAATGAGCGGGGGCTGGTTTTACAGATGCCTGACCTGGCTGCGAAGCCTTCGCAGCCTATCGTTTCCAGTGGCACCTTCTGGTGTAGACCTTGCCCCGGGAATTGCGGTACTGGCACCGGCCATCGGATGTTTCGACCAGGTAGGTTCCAAATCCTCCGATCAGCGCGCCGGCAACGGCGCCACCGGCGCTGTTGAAGGCAATTGCTCCAACGGCTGCACCAACGCCGGCACCGCTCGCTGTTTTCTCGGCGGTCGTGCAGGCAGACAGGGTGCCTACCGCGGCAACAACCATCGCCAGTTTCAGGACTTTCATCGGCCAACCCTCACATCATGTTTGCGGTTCATGCTCGTATCAAATTCCAGATCTGATAGTGCCCCTGCGAGGATTGCCGGTCAAGCACTTGCAGGTCTGCCGGCTGGTTCGGGCTGACGCTTCAGTGTGCAAGGTGGAATTCAGGGTGTCCTGAACAGGGACCGCAGGCGTTCGAGGTTCTTGCCCATGTCGCTCTTGCCCAGCTGCGCCCGGGCATAGGCCATGATCCCGGTGCGGCCGTCGGGCAGCGGGCGGGCTTCCAGATGGATGACATCGGGAAACCGCATTAGCGGCGAGTAGGTGACAAAGCGGGCCCTGGACGGATCCGTGCGGTCGTCGACGCGGCGGGCAAGTGGATCCGTCTTCATCAGCCGTTGTGACAGACGTTCGATGGCGATTGCCGGGGCGTCGTCAAATGGCGCGATCTTGAAATCGGGGTCGGCGCACAGGCCGGGACTGCAGGCCAGCGCGTCGTTGTCGGTCGGGCTGCGCTGGTTGTTGCTGAAATCGCGCTGGCCCCGGTCGGGTGATCCGGCCAGCAGTTCCCAGCTGCGTTCGCGGCCGTACAGGATGAAAGCGGCGATGACTGCGCCAACCAGCAGGAGGGCGCACAACAGGATTGTCTTCAGCATTGTTTGACTCGGTTCTTTCAGCTGCCCGGTGCGGCATGGCGGGAATGGCCAGCCGCTGCGCGGTCGGTTTTGGTCCGGGCAGAGCCCTCAATCGTCTCAATCGGGCGCGCGAGACAGGCGCAGGATCGAGCCGTTGTCTTCGTCGGTTGCCAGCAGCACGGAGCCATCGGCATCGACGCGGACATCGCGAATGCGTCCGTAGTCGCCCTTGAGCATCCGTTCTTCGGTGAGCACTTCGCCGGTTTCGTCGTCGAGGTCAAGCCGCACCAGCAGCTGGAACTTCAGGGCCGCGACCAGCAGGTCGCCATCCCATTCGGGAAACATCTCGCCGCGATAGACGGCCATGCCGCCCGGCGCGATCGATGGATCCCAGTAATGCACCGGCTGCTCAAACCCTTCGGCGGCGGTGCCAATGCCGATTTCAGCGCCTGAATAGTGCCTGCCATAGGAGATCTCGGGCCAGCCGTAATTCCTGCCTGGCTGCGGCCGGTTGACCTCATCGCCGCCACGGGCGCCGTGTTCGACCGCATAGAGCACGCCGGTCTCGGGGTCGATATCGAGGCCTTGCGGGTTGCGGTGACCTGACGACCAGATCTCGGCAGCGCCGCCGCCGTCGGCATAGGGGTTGCCGCTGGGCACCGTGCCATCGGCATTGATCCGGAGCACGGCGCCGGCGTGATCATTGAGGTCCTGCGCGCGTTCGCTTTCGCCGCGGTCGCCGATGGTGAAGTAGATGGTGTCGTCCGGGGCCACAGCGAGACGGGAGCCGAAATGCCGGCCAACGCCGGTGAACCGGTTCATGCGGAAAATCTCCTGGACATCGGACAGTGCCGTGCCGTCTTCCGACAGGCGCGCGCGTGCGATGGCGGTACCGAGGCCAGCGTCGCCTCGTGTGGAGTAGCTGACAAAAATGGTGCGGCTGGTGGCGAAATCATTGGCAAGAGCGACGTCCAGCAATCCACCCTGGCCGGCAACCGCGATGTCCGGAAGCCCTGATATCGGGCTGGATGTTTCGCCATCCCGGATAAGCCGAAGGGCTCCGCTGCGTTCGGTGACAAGCAGCGAACCGTCGGGAAGCGGTTCCACTCCCCAGGGGTGGTCGAGCCCGGTGGCAAGCACTTCCACCTCGATATCAACATCCTGGGTCGGAACTGTTTCCTGGGCCAGGGCACCGGTTGCTGCCCCGAGCAGAAGGGCGGCGGAGACGCCGACGAGTGTCTTGATGCGGTGTTGTATTGGAAGGGGGGTATCGTGTGCCATGAGCTGCCTCACTTGCTGTCAGTGGTTGCGCTTGGACGGGATATGGTGCGTCAAAGCCATCAGAAAAGGGGTTGTGTGCCACAGTCACGCGTGACGGTGGCAAAATTCCATCTAAACTCGCTTTTCATGAACAGTGCTGATTCGGATACATCCCATGTTCTCGCGGACGACGAGGAGGCCTCGCAGCAGTCTGTCTGGCAGGCCAGTGCCTTTGCGCTGTTTCTTCCTGCCCTGGTGGTGACAGCGGGTTACGGGGCGCTGCTGGCCGCTCTGGTGCTTGCCGACAGGGGCAATGGCCCGCTGGCCCGGGTCTGCATGATTGTCGTGGTCATCGGGGTTCCGTTGCTGCTGGCCTATGCCGGCTTGCGGCTGTCGACCACGCGTCTGACGCTGCATGCAGCTTACCTCGAGGCGCATCCGGGATTTCCTGCCCGCGATCCGGTGACGATCCCCTATGCCGCGGTCAGCCGGGCTACGGTGCGGCGGGGGCTTTCGGGCTGGATCACCGGCGCGGGGTCGCTGGTGATCGAACGGGACAACGGGTTGCCGGTAACCGTGTCGGGCCTGTCGAGCCCGGACGCGGCGGTTGTTGAACTCGCCGCATTCCGGAATGCGGTCCACGCCCCGGCTGCAAGCGCTACTGCTGTCTGACACCCATCGGGTGACCGTCGGGTTTGCTGATCGGGACCTGGGTCTTTTCGATCTGCCGCTGGAGCATGGCATCGGGTTCGGCGCGGGCCTGGAGCATCAGCACAGCCATCAGGAGCAGGCATCCCATCAACGCGATCAGTGCGATCCTCACCACCGTGACGGTCTCCTTGCGTGCGGGCCTGGTGAGCAGGAAGTCATCTTCCGGTATCATTGTCATTCCCCGTTCTTTGCTGTTCGGGGCGCATCTAACGGTCGGAAGGCGTCGCCAATCGGACCGGATTGTGGCCATGACGGATTATTGTCGTGTCAAGATTGTGTTTCGGGTTAACGGACCCGTTTGCCGAAGGCCGCGACCCGCCGCGGAGGCATGGCGCGCAAAGGCACATCGGTTGCCGGCGTAGCCGCGGCTGCAGCATGCAGGGGCGGTGTGTCGTAGACCGGGCGGACAGGGTCGCCGGCCTGAGTGGGTTGCGGCTCCGGAAAGCGGTCATCGAAGGTTTTGGGCACGATTTCCGGACGGGCGAGCGCATAGCCCTGCATCAGTTGCACGCCGATCGTCTGGCAGAACTCGATCTGGTGTTCTTCCTCGAGCCCTTCGAACAGCACGGTGATGCCGCGTTCGATGAACTGCGCCACCATCAGCTTGAGCAGTCCCATGCCGGCCGAGGTTTCGGTGAAGCGGCGCACCCAGGCGGCGTCAAACTTGAGCACATCGGGTCTGAGGTCATCGACCCGCTTGGAGTCGGAATCGTCGGCGCCGAAATCATCGACCGCGATCTTGAACAGCCGCGAGCGCAGACCGCCGACAAGCCGGTTGAGAACGTCCTCGTTGCCGCTGCCCTGTTCGGTGATTTCACAGACGATCCTGCCGGGCCGCAGACCGGCCCGGATGGTAACATCGACCATACGGTCGACTTCCGCATCGATGTCCGAGATGGCGTCAAACAGGCCGGGATTGAAGTTGATGAACAGCCTCGCCTTGCGCCGGCCGAGCTTGCCCATGTTGAGAATGTGCAATTCACGGCACAGCGTGTCGACCGTCAGGGCGTCGGCCTTCTCGACCATGGAAAAGAAGCGGGGAGGAGAGACCGGCTTGCCGTCCTGCTGCGCGCGGATCAGTGCCTCGAACGCCTCGATGGTCAGGTGACCCTCGTCGTTCTGGCTGAAAATGGGCTGGAAGGCCGATCGAAGGACAAAGGGTCCGTAGGAGGTCGTGTAGAAGCCCCGGTCGTCCTGTAAAAAATGCGGTTCGCGTTGTCCGGTCATCATGTCCTGGACTCCGATTTCCGTTAGATATCGGTTTCACAGTGTAAGGACCAAATCTTTCTTCAAAGTTAAATCAACCGTTACAAGCTTAGCTGGCGGCTTGCATCACGGGCCCGGTTGCGACATAGAAAGCAACGGGCGCGGGCGCCGCGTCCCCTTGCATTTTCGTCTTAGCACCGGAGCGCATTCCATGGCCTTTCTCGCCAACGCCCTTTCCCGGGTCAAACCGTCCGCCACCATTGCCGTCAGCCAGAAGGCGCGGGAACTCAAAGCGAAAGGCCGTGACGTGATCGGGCTTGGCGCCGGTGAGCCGGATTTTGACACCCCGGACAACATCAAGGCCGCGGCGATTGAAGCGATCAATCGCGGAGAGACCAAGTACACGCCGGTTTCGGGTATTCCGGAGCTGCGCAAGGCGATTGCCGCCAAGTTCAAGCGCGAGAACAATCTCGATTACGACTGGCAGCAGACCATCGTCGGCACCGGCGGCAAGCAGATCCTGTTCAACGCCTTCATGGCGACGCTGAATCCCGGCGACGAAGTCGTCATCCCCGCGCCCTACTGGGTCAGCTATCCGGAAATGGTAGCAATCTGCGGCGGCACCTCGGTGTTCGTCCCGACCACGATCGAGAACGGCTTCAAGCTGGCGGCTGCCGATCTGGAAGCCGCGATCACGCCGAAGACCAAGTGGCTGATGTTCAACTCGCCCTCCAACCCCTCGGGTGCGGCCTATACCGAAGCAGAGCTGAAGGCGCTGACCGAAGTGCTGATGCGGCATCCGCATGTCTGGATCCTGTCGGACGACATGTACGAGCACCTGACCTATGGCGATTTCGTCTTCACCACGCCGGCACAGATCGAGCCTTCGCTCTATGACCGCACGCTGACGATGAACGGCGTGTCGAAAGCCTATGCCATGACCGGCTGGCGCATCGGCTACGCGGCCGGCCCGCTGGAACTGATCAAGGCGATGGACATGATCCAGGGGCAGCAGACATCGGGCGCCTGCTCGATTGCGCAGTGGGCCGCGGTCGAGGCGCTCAACGGCACCCAGGATTTCATCAAGACAAACCAGGAAGTCTTCCGCGGTCGCCGCGACCTGGTGGTGTCGATGCTCAATCAGGCCAACGGCATAAAGTGCCCGGTGCCTGAAGGCGCGTTCTATGTCTATCCGTCCTGCGCGGAGTTGATCGGCAAGACCGCGCCGTCCGGCAAGGTGATCGAAACCGACGAGGATTTCGTCACCGAGCTGCTGGAAACCGAAGGCGTGGCCGTGGTGCACGGATCGGCGTTCGGGCAGGGCCCGAATTTCCGCATTTCCTACGCCACATCGGAAGCGCTTCTCGAAGAAGCGTGCAACCGGATCCAGCGGTTCTGCGCCGCGTTGCGCTGATCGGATCAGACCAAAGCTTCAAACTGTCCAATCGTGACATGCGGCCGCCTCTCCAGGGCGGCCGTTGTCATTTCAGACCCAGCGCAGCATCCAGAAGCCGACGGCCGCCGCCGCTGTCGTGAGCAGCGTGCCCCAGGCCATGTCGACGACACTCATCATCAGCGGCCAGTTCTTGAGCGTGGACAGATTGGTGATGTCGTAGGTCCCGTAGGCGGCAAAGCCGAGGACGGCGCCGAGCATGAGCGCGTCCTGCAGCGAGCCGGAGCGAAAGGCGGGCGCCGATGCCAGCACCACGATGACTGCGGAATACATCACATAGAAGATCGCAGCGATCCCCAACCGCGGCTGGTCGAGCATCAGATCGCCAAGCTGGCGGGCGTAAAACCCCCGTGCAACGACACCCAGCCAGAGAGCGTCAATTGCGAGGAGGAACAGTGCGGTTCCGGCCCAGGCCTTGAGAAAACCCGCCGGGATCATCGGTGACCCTCACGAGCCGAGATGATCGGGGCAGAGCTGCTGGCGTGGCGAATGGATCGGATCATGAAGACTGCCTTTCAGTTGGAAACCGCGGGCCTAGGCCGTTTTCAGGTGGGGCTCACGGGCAGCGAGACTGGCTGCGTAGGATTTTGGAACGAGGGTGCGCAATGCGCCGGGATGGCAGATGCACTCCACCTCCTGCTCCAGCGGGATGATCTCGCCGTCAATGGCTGCCTTGGCGCTGCCACGGGCATTGGGGAACATCAGTTTGACCTTGAGCGCCGGCTCGACACTCATGTCCGGATCTTCCCTGAGTTTGCCGATGGCGGCATGCAGGGTCATGCGGAACACCTTCCCCGGCTCCAGCGCGCGGGAGCGGTAGACGCCAAGAACACCTTCATCAAGCTGTGCCGCATAGGCGAGCGGGGTGTCACCGAACAGATTGTTGGACACCGAGACAGCAGAGACAATCTGGCGGTTGCGCCCGGAGCCGGTGTCGACCTCGACGCCGAAGCGCGGTGGATTGAGGATGACCCGGCCGAGAGACTTGATCGTCGAGGTGATCTTGCGGAACCGGGTTGAGGTGTCGAGCCTCTGGCGCTGGTGCACCAGGCGGGCGTGCAGCCCGACCGAGAATTGATGCACGTAAGGGCGGCCATTGGCTGTGGCGATGTCGAGCGGCATCTCGTCGGCTTCGACAAGCGCGTCGAGTGCCTCTTCGGGATCGAGCGGAAGCGTGAGGCTGCGGGCAAACATGTTCATGGTGCCCATCGGCAGCACGCCAAGGGTCTTGCCGGATTTGAAGCAGACGCCGGCTGCGGCAGAGATGGTGCCGTCACCGCCGCCGGCCACGATGGTGCCGGTTTCCTGGTCTTCTGCGACTTCGTTGAGGGTCTTGATGAGGTCTTCACCCGACACCATTCGTACCATGCATTCCTGGCCCCGTTGGGACAGTTTTGCGCAGGCCATATCAGCGAACTGCTGAGCATCCATTCCACGAATGGTGCCGCCTTCCTGATTGAGGATCATGGTAATGCGCATTGTCACTCCTGAGGCATGGAACACGGGGCCGTTACCATCAAACGGTGTGGCGGGGCCAAGGTTCCATCGCGCCTTTGGCCTTGCTTACGCACAACACAGGGTATGCGGATCACAGGGGCGTGCAATCAAAATTGTTCAAGCGCTCGGCAGCCGTATGACGGAGCGCCAGCCAGAGCGTCCGGAGGGCGGGCCAGCATGCGGTTCCGACAGGGCGGAATATTTGCCGGGGGTCAGGGCGCTGCGGGTGATGAGCTGGTGCGGTAGGCCAGCAAGCCGTCGGCCAGCGCATCGAAGACAACCCGGCAGCGTGGAACCGTTCTCAAGGTTTCGTGCATGACCAGGTACGTTTTCAGCTGCAGGTCGAACTGCCCGGGCAGCAGTTCCACCAGATCCGGATCATGGCTGGCCAATCCGACCTGGCACATGCCGATGCCGCCTGCAGCCCGGATCATCGCCAGCTGGGCGGCATTGCTGTCGGTGCGAAAACTGAAACTGATCCCGGCCATCACCGGGTAGGCCTTGATGGCCTGACGGACGTAGGTGAGTTGCCGGTCAAAACCGATCACCCGGTGCCGGGACAGGTCCTCGACCGTTTCCGGGCAGCCGTAGCGCTCGAGGTAGCGGCGATGCGCAAAGATCCCGACAGGTATGCCGCCGATCTTGCGGCTGACCAGCGCGCCCTGGGTCGGCTCGACCATTCTCACGGCGATATCGACCTGTTGCGCGAGCAGGTCTTCAAGAGCATCGGAGAGCGACAGCTCGATGGTCACCGAAGGATACCGCTCCTGCAGGTCGGCCAGGATCGGCGGCAGCACCTCGAGCCCGATCACCTCGCTGGCGCTGATGCGAACCGTGCCTTCGGGGCTTGCTCCGCCCCCCGAGGCTGCGCGCGCCAGGGCAGCGGCGCTGGCTGCCATGGTTTCGGCATAGCTGCGCATGCTCAGCGCGGTCTCGGTCGGCAGCAATCCCTTCGAGGAGCGAAAGAACAGTGGCTTGCCTGCGGCCTGCTCGAGGGCGTCGAGGTGCCGGCCGACAGTGGGCTGCGTGATCCCCAGCGCCCGGGCTGCGGCCGATTGGGATCCATGCTCAAGGATCGCCAGAAAGGTGCGGTAATGATCCCAGTCGAGTGCAATGATGCTCATGCAATAATGTATAGCAATTCAACGTAAATACACAATTACGTTTAGCAGTGGACGTCGGCATATTCGGCTCATCGCAATTGATGGAGAACGAATATGACACACACGCAAACAGAGCCCGAGATGCAGACTGCACTGGTGCTCGGGGCAACCGGCGGCATTGGTTCCGCGGTGGCCAGGAGGCTTCTGGATCACGGTTACACCGTGCGGGCCATGCACCGCGACGCTGCGACCCAGGCTGGCAAGACGCCGCACTACGAATGGGTCGGGGGCGATGCAATGAACCGCGACGACGTTGTGAATGCGGCCAGGGGCGTGGATCTGATCGTGCATGCCGTCAATCCTCCCGGATACCGCAACTGGGGCAAGCTGGTGGTGCCGATGGTTGAAAACACGGTCGCAGCCGCGGAAGCGGTTGGCGCGCGGATCCTGATGCCGGGCACGGTCTACAACTACGGACCGGAAGAATACCTCGCCATCACCGAAGACAGTCCCCAGCGCCCGACGACCCACAAGGGCAAGATCCGGGTCCAGCTGGAGCAACGGCTCGAGGACGCGTCGCGCCGCGGCATCCGGGTAATCCTGGTGCGGGCAGGGGACTTTTTCGGCCCCGGCTTTGCGAATGGCTGGCTGGCGGAATCGATCATCAAGCCGGGTCGGGCGGTGACCACGATCACCACGCCGGGAGATGCGGGCATCGGCCATCAATGGGCTTACCTGCCCGATGTTGCCGAAACCATGATGCAACTTCTGGAGCGCGCCGACGACCTGCCGGCCTTTGCCCGCTTCAACATGAAAGGTGTCTGGGACCATGATGGAGAGCAGTTGGCGGCGTCGATACGACGGGTGACGGGCCGGCCGTGGTTGAGAGTGAAGCGCTTGCCCTGGTGGCTGCTGAAGCTGGCTGCGCCCTTCGTGCCGTTCTTCCGCGAAGTGCTGGAAATGCGCTATCTGTGGCGCAAGCCGGTCTATATGGGAAACGACAGGCTGGTGGCTTTTCTCGGCGCCGAACCGCATACACCGCTGGACAAGGCCATGCGTGAGACGTTGCAGAGTCTGGGCTGCCTCGAAGACCCCGTCCAGTCTGCGGCTGCTGCCGGGAGTGCGCTGTCGAAAGCCGGACGGGTTTCGGCTTGAGGGTGGCACCCGGCCACTGTTCTGCCGTCGCGCAAACTGAGCTGACGTCATACGTTGGATGAGGCCACTGCCGATATCGCGAGTAGCAGTCGAGCCGGACCCGGCCAAAAAAATGGGCCTCGAGATTGCTCTCGGGCCCAATAGGTATGAAGGTCAAAAAACCTCCAGAGGGGAACAGCTCATGCGGCGGCACTGGGAGGAGTAAGCCGCCATAACTGCATCAGCTGCAGTCGATATGGTGCGTGATTGGGCAATGTGCAAGCAAAGGGTGCGCATGCCAGCCATGCGAAAGCTGCATGGCCTGAAAGACAGGCATTTGAAGCCCTCAACACGGCAAAAAAAATGGGCCTCGAGATTGCTCTCGGGCCCAATAGGTATGAAGGTCAAAAAACCTCCAGAGGGGAACAGCTCATGCGGCGGCACTGGGAGGAGTAGGCCGCCAAAGGTGCATCAGCTGTAGTCGATATGGTTGTTTATTAAGCAATGCGCAAGGGAATGATGCGCATGCCAGCCATGCGGATCCTGCATGGCTTTATATTTGCTCAAAAAATCGGCGAAGGCGGGAATGCCAAATTTCTCATCCCGCCGGCGCCAGTTGGTTCGGGCGACGAGCGGCGGCCACAGCCGTCAGAAACTCCAGTTGCGGGCCTTGCCAACCAGGAAATCGCGGAAGGCTTTGAGTTTGGCGGCGTTTTTCATTTCTTCCGGGTAGCAGAAGTAGGTGTCGAAGCTGGGAATGTCGGCGGTCAGGTTGAGCTGCACCAGCGCCAGATCGCGGTTGATCATGTAATCCGGCAGCAGCGAAATGCCTGCGCCATTGAATGTGGCCCGCCGGATCGCCGGCAAATTGTTGATCTGCAATTGCGCCGGCCGGCGGTTGTCCGGCGTTCTCCCGGCGGTCTCAAGCCAGTTCACATCGGTGAGATAGCCCGGAGCGGGTTCGCCAAAGGTGATGATTCGATGGTTGTCGAGGTCCTCGATGGACTTGGGTTCGCCATGGCGCGCCAGGTAGGAGGGCGAAGCGTAGATGTGCATATGCACCGTGAACAGCCGCCGCTGGATCAGGTCGGGTTGCTGCGGCTGCCGCAGGCGGATGGCGCAATCGGCCTGGCGCATGTTGACGTCGAGTTCCTCGTTGTCGAGCAACAATTGCACCTGAACATCGGGATAAAGCGTCTGGAATTCCTGCACCTTCTCGGTGAGCCAGCCCTGGCCGAAGCCGACGGTGGTGGTGACGCGCAGCTTGCCCGAGGGACGTTCGCGGGTTTCGGTCAGCTGGTTCCTGACCGATTCCAGCTTCATCAAGACCTCATGCGCCGTTTGGTAGAGGATCTCGCCCTGTTCCGACAGGATCAGGCCGCGGGCATGGCGGTGAAACAGCTTGGCGCCGATGTCCATCTCGAGGGCCGAAACCTGCCTTGAGATGGCAGATTGCGACAAGTGCAGTTTTTCGGCGGCGTGGGTAAAGGAGCCCGCTTCCGCCGCGGCGTGAAAAATGCGCAGTTTATCCCAGTCGAGTGGCACCAAGCATCCGTCCCCTTGGCCCGTTGCTCGGGCCTTTATTTGGCGCTCATGCGCCTATTCAGCAGCTTCGGCGTGCCTGACATGGCCTGCCAGGTAGCGTTCAGCCTCCAGGGCCGCCATGCATCCCATGCCCGCCGCAGTCACTGCCTGACGGTAGATATCATCGGTTACATCGCCTGCGGCAAAGACCCCGGGCACATCCGTGGCGGTCGAATCCGGCGCTGTCCACAGATATCCGTTGGATTTGTGCTTGAGCTTGCCTTCAAACAGGCTGACAGCCGGCGCGTGGCCGATGGCGACAAAGACACCGTCGATCGGCATGTCGGTGGTGATTCCGCTCTTGCGGTTCTTGAGCCTGATGCCGGTAACCGACGCGGGCATCGGCGGCTGCGGCGCCGTGCCCAGATACTCGACCACCTCGGTGTCCCAGATCACGTCGATATTGTCCTTTTCGAACACCCGCTGCTGCAGGATCTTCTCCGCACGGAAGGAATCGCGGCGGTGGACGATGGTCACCTTGGCCGCGAGATTGGACAGGTACAGCGCCTCTTCGACAGCCGAGTTGCCGCCGCCGACGACCACGACATTCTTGCCGCGGTAGAAAAAGCCGTCGCAGGTGGCACAGGCAGAAACGCCAAAGCCCATGAATTGCTTCTCGCTCGGGATTTCCAGCCATTTGGCCTGGGCGCCGGTGGCGATGATCAGCGAGTCACAGGTCCACACCGCACCGGAATCGGTTTTGACGGTGAAGGGCCGGTTGGTCATTTCGACCTCGGTGACCAGGTCATTGACGATTTCCGCGCCGACATGCTCGGCCTGCTTGAGCATCTGCTCCATCATCCATGGGCCCTGGACCGGGTCGGCATAGCCGGGATAGTTCTCCACATCTGTGGTGATCATCAGCTGGCCGCCCTGTTCCATTCCGGCGATCAGCACGGGCGTGAGCATGGCCCGCGCGGCGTAAATCGCGGCGGTGTAGCCGGCGGGGCCGGAGCCGATGATGAGAACGGGGACGTGACGAGTGGACATGGAACGATCCTGATACAGATATTGCGAGGTGGCAGTGTGGGCCATCCCCGGTGACGCATCAATGACGAATACCAGAAATTGGCGGCCGCCGCTGTGATGCAGTGCGGCTTTTCCCCATTTAGGTGCCAGCGTGGTGGGGTTTCAAGCTTGGAGACCGGGTTACGCACAGAACTTCGCATCAGACGAGCCCGAGAGGCTTTACAGATGCTGCGCGCTGACGCAATAAAGTTTCGCTGAGCCAGCCGTCCCGAGCAGGATGGTGGCGCCGAACCAGGGAAGACTTCATGGCGATCAAGGCCGAACTCGATGTAATCGATCTCAAGATCCTGCGTGAATTGCAGAATGACGGACGCATGACCAATGTCGACCTGTCGGAACGCGTCGGCATCTCTGCGCCGCCCTGCCTGAGGCGGGTTCGCAAGCTCGAGCAAGCCGGGATCATCCGTGGTTACCGGGCGCAACTGAATGCACCCAGCCTCGGGTTTGATCTGGTGGCTTTCTGCATGGTCGGTCTCAAGCACCAGTCGGACGCCAATCTCAAGGCCTTTGCTGCCAAGACCAATGAATGGCCGATTGTCCGCGAGACCTGGATGGTGTCGGGCGAAAGTGATTTCCTGCTGCATTGCGTGGCGCGCAATCTCAGCCATTTCCAGGATTTCGTCATCGAAGAGCTCACCGCCACCGACAATGTCGACACCGTGCGCACCATGCTGACGATCCGTCAGGTCAAGGATGAAGGTCTGGTGGCGCTGTAGCCGCTCCGGACGATGACAGAGGCAATGGCATGAAGCCGACGATCAGCGCCGTCATCATTACCCGCAACGAGGCGGAGATGCTTCCCGGGCTTCTCGAAAGCCTCACTTTCTGCGACGAGATCGTGGTGGTGGACAGCCACAGCGACGATGCCACGCGGGATATTGCAGCGTCCTTCGATGCAAAGGTGATCACCCGCGATTTCAACGGGTTTGGCGACCAGAAGGAGTTCGCCCGGGCTCAGGCCGGCTGCGACTGGGTGCTGTCGATGGATGCCGACGAACGGGTTCCGCCCAGTCTCGCCGAGGAGATCGTGTCGACTCTGGCCGATCCCGCCTTTGATGCCTATCAGGTTCCACGGCTGTCCTATTTTCTCGGCAAGCCGTTCCGCCATTCGGGCTGGTGGCCGGACGCACCGCTGCGGCTGTTTCGCCGTGATGCCGCCCGGTTCAACTCAAAACTGGTGCATGAATTCGCTGAAACCGATCGTCCGACCGGCACCTTGTCCAACCACATGGATCATTTCACCGTGCGGTCGCTGGAACAGGCGCTGGCCAAGGGGCAGCATTACTCCGCGCTCGGGGCTCAGCAGTTGGAAAAGACAGGTCGCCGGGTCACCCTTTTGAGCCCATTTGGGCATGCCGCCGGAGCGTTCGTGAAAACCTATGTGCTCAAGCGCGGGTTTCTGGGTGGCGTCGAGGGGCTGGTGAATGCGTGGATCCATGGCCAGACGGTGTTCTGGAAATACATGATCGTTTATGTGAACCGCCGAGCCGAACTTCGTTCGCGGCGATAGGCCTCTATGGACAATGCAATCTCAGGCGCCGGTCAGGCGTCGATAGATCTCGAGGTGCCGGGCGTGGAAGGTGTCGAGCGAGAACATGCTGCGTGCGCGTACAGCTGCGGCTTCGCCATATCCCCTGCGCAGCGCCGAGTCTTCTGACAGGGCGATGAGGTTTTGCGCCAGTTGCTCGGCATCGCCGGGCGGGCTCAGTAGCCCGGTTTCCCGGTCGCTGACAGCTTCGACAATGCCGCCGGCCGCGGTGGCCACCACCGGCTTGCCCGCCCATTGCGCTGCGCACAGGCTGGAGCCAAGTCCTTCCTCGCGCGAAGCGAGAGCAACGAGGTCAGCGCCCTTGATCAGCGAAGCAACGTCGTTGCGCCAACCCAGGAAGCTAACCCGGGACAAGCCGTCTGCCTGAGCCCGGATGCGGGCAAGGTCGGGCCCGTCTCCCGCAAGGACGAGGTGGGCCTTGGGGCATGCTTTCTGAACCAGCTGCCAAGCATCTAGCAGAGTGTTGTGGTCCTTTTCCGCCGTGAAGGCCGCAACGCAAAGGATCAGCGTGGCATCCTCGCCAAGGCCAAGCCGTTCGGGTTGTGCCGCGTCGAGCACCGGCTCATCCACCGCGTCGTGGATGATGCTGATGCGGTCAGCGGCAATGCCGCCGGCGCGCAATGCCCGACGGCCGGCCTCGGAAACGGTGATGAAGTGATCGGCGGCCTGGTACACCATTCCGCCACGGCAACTGAACGCATTGCGCCGCGAGACGACAAGGCGCTGGCGGCGGCCGAGCTTTGCCGCCACCGCGGTCTTGTGGGCCCGGTTCGAGTGGGCATGGATCAGGTCGATCTTCTCGCTGCGGGCAAGGGTCCGGATTGTTGCAATCGAGCCCAGATCAAGAAGCCCGCGGCAATTGACGGGCAGCGTGGTGGCATTGGCGGGGAGGGCGCTGGAAAGGCCCGAGCCCTGCGGGACGCCGTACCACTCGGAAATGCCGGGCTTGGTCCGTCCGGCGAGAAGGAGCAGCTGGTTTTCACCGCCTCGCAATCCCTTTTCGCTCGACAGATGCAGCAGGTTCATCGCGCGCCACTGCCCAACAGGGTTTGCAGCCGTTCGACAAGACTGCTGCGGATGGCGTCAAAATCCCGCCGTGCCTGGGCACCGATGCGCGCCTTCTGTGCGGTGTCCATCCGGATCACCTTGTCGACCGCTGCTTCCAGCGCAGCCTGGTCGACCTGATAACAGGTGCCCAGGTGACGCGGGGTCGAGGAGGCGACATCGACCAGAATTCCGGAACCGGCAGTGATCAGCTCGTTCATCGGCGAGCCGTCGGTGGTGATCACCACGGCGCCGGTCGACATGGCTTCGACGATATAGTGCCCCCAGCCCTCGGCCTGCGAGGGGCACAGGTGGATGCCGCAGGCGTTCTGCAGCTCTTTCATCTCGTCATCGCCGAGATAGGTGCTGATCAGGTTCACATTGGCCGGCACCGAAGCGGGCGCCAGCCGGGCGTTCATCACCAGTGTCAGCTCCGGCCATTCCGGGTGCGCCTGCCAGGCGGCAAGCACGGCCTCGGTGCCCTTGAGCGTGCTGGCCCCGGCAATATGCACGAAGCGGGCAGGATCCTTTACGGTATCCGGCGCGTGCTGGTCTTCCGAGGTGAAGCCGAGGTGAAACGTCCTGGCGCCCTCCTTCGAGAACACATCGACTGCATGCCGGCTCTTGCACAGAACCAGATCGATATGCTTGAGCCGTCCCAGTTGGCGTCGTGGATATCGTTCCTGGTTTGGCAGCAGGTAATGGACATCGGCGGCGGAATACCAAGCGGGATAGACCCGTTCGACGTGAATGGCGATGCGCGCGCGCCGTGTTCTGAAGATCCGCTCCAATAAAGGGCGGCTCTTGTGGTCGGCGCGCCCGATGACATGGGGCAGGCCGGCGGCGCGGATTGCGTCTTCGAGCAGCAGACTGTCCTTGGTCAGGCCGTATTTGCTGTCCTTGCCGATGATCAGGATATCAAGCATCGAATTTCCGCCAGACCTCTTCATAGGTTGCCGAAAGCCGCTCTGCCTCGCTTTCAATGGTGAAATTGGCCAGCACGAATGGTCTGGCCCTTTCTGCTGCGGCGCTGCGGCGCGGGTCATCGTCCATGAAGGCGGCCGCCGCCGCCGAAAGCGCATCAAGGTCATCTTTCGGGACAACCAGGCCAGTCTCATCCGCGCCTTGGGCGATGATTTCCTCAAAGGCGCCGACATCGGTTGCCACGACCGGCACCCCACTGGCCTGGGCTTCAAGCGGGGTCAGGCCAAAACCTTCCCAGCGCTGCGGCGCGACGAACAGGTCAAGCGCCCGGTACCACTCGTTGATGTTGGTGTGTTCGCCGACAAAAAGGATGCGATCCGCGAGATCTGCTGCGGCAACACGGGCCTTGAGCTCAGCCAGATAGTTGCCATGGCTGGCCGTGGCCCGGCCGGCCACGATGGCACTCCAGCCCGGCCGTGACGGCAGCAGCCGGATCATCGCGTCGACAAAGACGTCGGTGCCCTTCTGATGGCGGATGCGGCCGAAACAGCCGGCCAGTTTCTGCGCCCGCGGCAGCGACAGGGCGCTGCGCACCTCGTTGCGGTCAGCGGCGGGCGAGAACCTCTCGGCATTGATGCCGTGCAGGCTAACCCGGTGCGGCACCGTGAGGTAGCTCGAGGTCTTGTGGCTGGTGGCGATGACGCCGTCCATGCGCGCAATCAGAAACCGCGTCCAGGCCGTGTGCACCCGCTGCGAGGCCGAGGTGAAGACGAGCTTGACCGGCATCCGCAGGACGTCGCGCAGCACCAGTCCCATCAGCATCTCGACATTGCGCCGGGCATGCCAGATCCGCAGTTTTCGGCCTTGAGGTTTACGCCAGAGGCGCGGCAGGTCGCGAAGGCGCAGCCTCGGCAGGGTGTCGGGCAGGCCGGGTCCGAAGACCGCGATCTGCTGCCCGATCCGGTTTTGCACGGGGATCAGCTGTATGATCGAGGTGGTGACGCCCGACAGCCGCCGCTTGAGGTTCGGTGCGATCACGTGGGTCCGGGCTGGGTCGGAAAGCATGGGATCTCAACCTGAACCGGTTCCGGATCTGCCGGGCCTCAGCCCCACTTGACCTCGAGGATCTCGTAAGCCTTCGAGCCGCCGGGCGCGACAACCTCGATGGAATCACCCACCGACTTGCCGATCAGCGCGCGCGAGATCGGCGAGGAGATCGAGATCCGGCCTGCCTTCACGTCGGCTTCCTGGTCGCCGACGATCTGATAGATCTTTTCTTCCTCGGTGTCCTCGTCGACCAGCTTGACGGTGGCGCCGAACTTGACGGTGTCGCCCGAAAGCTTGGCGGGATCGATGACTTCAGCGCGGCCGATGTAATCCTCGAGTTCGCCGATTCGGCCCTCATTGTGGCTCTGGGCTTCCTTGGCGGCGTGGTATTCCGCGTTCTCGGAGAGGTCGCCATGGGCGCGCGCTTCGGAGATCGCCTCGATGATCCGCGGCCGCTCGGTCTGCTGGCGCCAGCGCAGTTCTTCCCGCAGCTTGGTGTAGCCGGCTTGCGTCATCGGAACCTTTTCAACCATCGGTCATAATCCTTGTACATGTTGCTCTGACGCCCGTTGAATAGGCGGCAGAACGCAAAAATGAAACGCCTCCGAAGCGGACACTCCGGAGCCGTTCAAGTGTTTCTTTCTGTCAGGCTACCAAATCCGGCAACGGAATTCACCTGAAAAAAGATGGTGCAGGCCGCAGGGCCTTCCGGCATTGCCGCGACTTCATTCGGTCCGCGTCTACTTTGGTGCCACGGTCGCGTCTTGCAAGGGCTGATCTCAAAAACCCGCACCAGCAGGCGCGGGCGGCGGCCGTGAGGGACAGACATGCGGCCTGGCCGGAGACTACTCGTCGCCGAACCAGCGGTTGGGTGCGGTGAGGCGAAAGGTGGTGGTGCCGGGTTGCGGCATGTGAATTTCAAGACAGTTGCCGGGCCCGTCGGTGATCATCCACGGGTGCGTGAGGTAGGTGTTGATCGTGCTGGATTCGCCTGGGTTAAGCGCTGCCATCTGTTGCGGCACGCCATCAAAATCGAGCCACATAACGCTGCGATAGCCTTCCGTCCGGTTATCGAAAGTTACCGTTGCAGGAACATGCGAATTTTGCGAGCGGGCTCCCTGATAGGCTTCGCAGGTCATCGGGTTGTCGACAGTGGGCTCAAGCGGCATGGTCTGGGACGTGCTTGCATGGGCATTGGCGGCATAGGCGTGGCAGTCGTTCAGAAACTGTTCTATGGCGCGGGCGCTGCCGTCAAGCGGCAGGTTCATCACCTCGCCGCCGACCATGTAGCCTATGGTGCGTCTTTCGCTCATGACCTGCCAGATCTCGTCGTCCACGGACAGCTCGACCTCGATGCCGCTCACCCCGACTTCGGCATCGGTTCCGGCTGCCCGGCCGGAATAGACCGCATCACCGGATGTATTGAGGAACTGTATCTCCATCCGGTCGCCGTCGCGAAGACCGTCGACCGGTGCGCCAAAGGTAATGCGCGGGACAGCTGAGCCGATTGAGGCGGTGCAGCTTCCCGAGAGCATGATGTGGTCGGTTTCGGGGACGCCGACACTGATGCCGCTGCTGGCGCCGCCGTCAGCGCCATCGAACTGAAAGCTTTGCCAGACCATGTCGTCGCTGGCGGGTGCTGCAACTGTGGCCATGGCCAGCGCACCGCAGACATAGCCGAGCCGCAAATGTCCGAACCTGCTGGACATGCCGCTCACCTCCTGCACTGGTCCCGAACGCCATTCCATTCGAAAGTCGCCGAACGTCCCTTCATTGAAAGCGTGTGGCGGCCGTCCGAGTAGCGGGTTCCGGAGCCGGACCGGCGCTGCGTGAGGCGGAACTCCGGAGAACTGTCGTCGGTGGCAAAGGCAATCGAGTTGTTGCCGCGATTTTCAATGCGGACGATCAGGGGAATGCCCTCATTGCAGGTGAAGTGGAGAACCTTCGTGCTGCTTTGCTGTTTTCCCGATCTGCCGCGCGACGCGTCAACGATGTTGTAGAGCCGCTGCATCGGACCGTTGCCGGTGGCGTAAAGCACCAGCTTGCGGTGCAGATCGAGCTGCAACCTGACGCCGCGGCTGCGGTCGACGAGATAGACCGACCAGTCATCACGCCCGGCCTCGGTGAAGGTGTAACGGCCATTGGCATTGCGTTCGGTCCAGCGGTTGCCCTTCTTGGAGATCGTGCCACCGGGATAGGAAATTGAAATCACATTGCGGCCATTGACGCCGTTGAAGGCGACCTAGCGAACGAGCCCCGGCTCTGCAACTGCCAGGCTGTGCGATCCAGTAGGCGTGGCCGAGGCCAGGCCGGTGCTCAATAATGCGATCGCAGATACCAGTACAGCCATACTCTGAATATTGATCTTCATCTTGCATGTCGCCTCGTTTGCGCTGATCAATGCAGCCTGTGCTTGTGACAAGGTTGCAAATATTGGTCGTGCTGTAAACTGTACGTCTCTGCCTGTGCCTGCATCTGCGCGGTGGCTACGGCCGGTGACGCCTGGCTGGACGCGAGGCCTGGATGCACAGGAAGATTGGCAGCGGCTGCCAGTCTGGCAGACCGCGATGTAGCTGCCGCCATGCAGGTTGAAAATCGCGTTTGTGTGTCAGGTCTTCCGGGCCACGTCATCATGTTGCTCAGGGGCGCGCGTCTTCACCACCTCATAGCTTCTGGGCAGATTGGGCGGTGTGTAGTCCTTTCGCTTGTCCATCCGCTCGATCACCGTTTCATGCAGTTTTGCGCCTTCGGGGACACGGCGGCGGTCAAACAGTGGCCAATAGAATTTGCCGATCCGGACTCGCCGGTAAAACGAGGTTCTGGGCACCTTGCGCGGCAGGAATTCGACGACGCCCCAGGCGAGGTTCATGGAATTGTTGATCTCGGCCAACGCGTCCGGCCCGCCATAATCCTTCCTGTTCTTCTCCGTCTCGTCACGGGCCTGTCTTGCAGCGGGCTCGGCATCTTCACCGGGTTCTACGCTTCTGGTCAGGAGGTTGAAAACCCTGTCATCGCCATCAATGCCGGCAGCCTTGGCTTCACGGTAGAGCCATTGAAGCGGGATCTTGGCGAGCCCGCTGCTGGCATCCGGATGGCCGCCCCCGACATCGCCGTGGCACCCGGTGAACCAGACTTCCTCGAAATCCTGCGGCGATTTTTCATAGGACCGGGTCTTGTAGGACCATTCCTCATAATCCTGTCCCGGCTCCCACAATGCGGGCTGGAAATAGGTGCGCCGCTCGTCGATGGCGACAGCATGGCGGACGATCTTCACCCGGTCGTTGCGGTTGGTGTAGGCCTTCTGTGTGGTGGTCAGCCAGGGGAAACGCGATGTTGCGTCAAACACCGAGGCCACGGTGTCCCACAGGCCTAAAAACTCGATGCGGATGCCCGACCCATCGAGCACCTTCTGGAAATGGCCGATCTCGGCGCTGAAGTCCTTCGAGCCCGGTTCGCCAAGCCGCGCATAGGCGCGCCAGGCATAGCGCGCCAGCTGCAATTGCTCTGGCCGCACCAGGCCGAATATGCGGATGAACCCGGCCAGCAGCCGCGCGGTATAGGAGCCGCGGGAAAAGCCGAAAATGTAGATCCTGTCGCCATATTTGAAGTTTCGGACCAGGAATTCATAGGCCTGCATCACGTTGTCGGTGATGCCCGCGCCGGTGGCGAGGCCGAGCACGATCCGGGTCTTTGACTTCAACCGCTGCCACCAGCCGCTCAACCCGAAGGTGCCGACGCCGGGCTGGTAGAACACCAATTGCGTCCCGGTTCGTTTCAAACTGCCATAGAGCCTGAGCACATTGGTCCGGTCGCCGGAAATCTGGTTCGACGTTCCATCCAGCAGAATGACGATGTTTTTGGCCATTGGCGTGGCCCTCCACCGGGAGCAGGATACGCGAAGGGAGGGAAGACGGCAATCAGGCGCGGAGGTGGCGGTCGGAGCGGGGCCCGATTTCGGTCAGCCTTGAAAAGTCAGCAGCTGTCTTCGCCTCTTTCGAGAAGCCGCTCCAGCCGGTCGAAATTCTGCTCGTTGGCGGCGTACAGGAACTTTTCCATCGCCTCCATCTCGTCCGTGCGCTCGAAGACCATGCGCCACGACAGGCGGGCGCCTTGACCGTCCTCGGCAAAGCGCATTTCGAGGCTGAAGACGTGGACCGGTTCGTGGTGGGTCATCCGCACCAGCTCACCCGCAAGCACTTCCTCGAAGGTCCAGCGGTTGTGAAAGTCGGTGCCGTTGTCGGCGGTCATGGTGATCAGCCAGTGGCCGCCGGGTTTGAGATCAAAGGCCGAAATGTTGTTCACGAACCCCTCCGGCCCCCACCACGCGGCCAGTTTTTCGGGATCTGAAAAGGCGTCGAAAAGCGTTTGCCGGTCGACCGGAAAATGGCGTGTGTTGATGATTTCGATGGGGGTGGTCATGGGGTGGTCCATCGGAGTTGTCGTCGCGGGCCAGTAACCCGCCGCTGGTCCCGTCGATGACTTCTATGCCGCTTGCGTAAGCATCTCTGGCGGCAAGTGCTTGCGCGCTTCGAGAATTTCCATGCCGACTATTTTGCCGTTCTCGTCAAAATCCAGAACAATACCGTCGGAGACTTCTTCGCTTTCGAGAACCGCCTCACCGGAAAACCGGATGTAAGCCGCATCGGCAGCCGGGTCAAATTTTACCGTAGGCGTCATTCAGGCCTCCTTGCCCGGCGATCCAGAAACACCGAGATAATACGGATTTCGACAGCATTTTCCACACAGATTACGCGCAACACGCGGCCTTGTCGCTCCGGAACTGACCGGAAGCGCCTTTCGGCACTGCTGTCGCGAGGCTCAATCGTACGCCAGTCCGGTTCATACACCGCCCGCTCCACCCACTCCTTTTCCAAACCACGTTCAATCAGAGCGGTTTCTGCATGCTGCGTGTAGCGAACAGGTTTGGGCATGTTTGGCCCCTTCAGGCCGCCGGGAAATAGCTCTGCAGCGGATGCACTTCGAGGTTTCCGGCCTTTAGCGCAGCGATGGCCTGTGCGGTGGAGAGGCTGCCTGACATGGTGGTGAAATAGGGCACCTTCTGCATCAGGGCGGCGCGGCGCAGCGACTTGGAATCCGAGATCGTCTTGGCGCCTTCGGTGGTGTTGATCACCAGCTGCACCTGGCGGTTCCGGATCGCGTCCTCGATATGCGGACGGCCTTCGGCCACCTTGTTGACCTGCTGGACCTCAAATCCCTGTTCTTTCAGGAAGTCGGCGGTACCCGATGTCGCCATCACCTTGAAGCCGTTGTCGACGAGAATCCGGATCGCCTCAATAACGCGCGGCTTGTCCTCGTCGCGGACGGAGACAAACACCGTGCCCGAGCGCGGCAGATCATTGCTGGCGCCGAGCTGCGCCTTGGCGAAAGCCAGCGCGTAATCGCGGTCGAGCCCCATGACTTCGCCGGTCGAGCGCATTTCCGGCCCGAGCAGCGTGTCGACGCCGGGGAACTTGGCAAACGGGAAGACCGCTTCCTTCACAGCAATATGGGTCAGGGTGCGGTGGTTGGGGACAGCGCCGTAGGCCGCAAACGCGTCAGCAAGTTTCTCGCCGGCCATGATCCGTGTGGCCACCTTGGCGATCGGCGAACCGACGGTCTTGGCCACAAACGGCACGGTGCGCGATGCGCGCGGATTGACCTCGAGCACATAGATCACGTCGTCCTTTATGGCGTATTGCACGTTCATCAAGCCGCCGACATTGAGCGCCCTGGCCAGAGCGATGGTCTGCACCTCGAGACGGTCGACCATTTCGGGCGACAGGGTGTGCACCGGCAGCGAGCAGGCGCTGTCGCCCGAGTGAATGCCGGCTTCCTCGATATGCTCCATGATGCCGGTGACATTGACGCTCTCGCCGTCGCAGAGACAGTCGACGTCAACCTCGATGGCATTGGTCAGATAGGTGTCGAACAAGAGCGGGTTGGTGCCCAGAAGCGTGTTGATCTGGCCGGTCTTGTCGTTGGGATAGCGCGCCTTGATGTCTTCGGGCACCAGTTCCGGCACGGTGCCGAGCAGGTAGTTGGAGAGGCCTACCTCATCGCGGATGATCTGCATGGCGCGGCCGCCAAGCACGTAGGACGGGCGGACCACCAGCGGGAAGCCGATATCGGTGGCGACCAGGCGGGCCTGTTCGACGGAATAGGCAATGCCGTTGTTGGGCTGGACCAGGTCGAGCTTGTGCAGAAGCTTCTGGAAACGGTCGCGGTCCTCGGCCAGGTCGATCATGTCGGGCGCGGTGCCGAGGATCGGAATGCCGGCCTTTTCCAGCGCTTCGGCCAGCTTCAGCGGGGTCTGGCCACCAAGCTGCACGATGACACCCTTGAGCGTTCCGGCTTCCTGCTCCTTGAACAGGATTTCAAGCACGTCTTCATCGGTCAACGGATCGAAATAGAGCCGGTCGGAGGTGTCGTAATCGGTCGACACTGTTTCCGGGTTGCAGTTGACCATGATCGCCTCATAGCCGGCATCCTTGAGCGCGAAGGCGGCGTGGCAGCAGCAATAGTCGAACTCGATGCCCTGGCCGATGCGGTTGGGGCCGCCGCCGAGAATGACGACCTTGGTGCGGTCGGAAACGCGGGCCTCGCAGGCGAGGCTGCCGGCGAACGGCACTTCATAGGTCGAGTACATATAGGCCGTGGGCGAGGCGAATTCGGCGGCGCAGGTGTCGATGCGCTTGTAGACGGGGCGCACGCCCAAGGCGCGGCGGGCCTTCGCCACTTCATGACCGCGCTTGCCGGTGAGCGAGCCGAGCCGGGCGTCGGAAAAGCCCATCGACTTGATCAGGCGCAGGTTCTCAGCGTCGGTCGGCAGGCCGTGCTCGCGGATGCGGGCTTCCATCGCCAGAATGTCCTCGATCTGGGCCAGGAACCAGGGATCGATCTTGCAGATCGCGTGCACCTCTTCAGCGCTCATGCCAAGCCGCAGCGCCTGGGCGACCATGCGCAACCGGTCCGGGGTCGGTGTGCCGATCGCGGCCTTGATGGCGTTCTCGTCGTCGCCTTCGCCAAGGCCGGGGATCTCGATCTCGTCGAGGCCGGTGAGGCCGGTCTCGAGGCCGCGCAGCGCCTTCTGCAGGCTTTCGGCAAAGGTCCGGCCAATGGCCATGACTTCGCCGACGGATTTCATCGCGGTGGTGAGCAGCGGCTCGGCGCCGGGGAATTTCTCGAAGGCAAAGCGCGGGATCTTGGTGACGACATAATCGATCGACGGCTCGAAGGAAGCCGGGGTCGCTCCCTGGGTGATGTCGTTTTCCAGCTCATCGAGCGTGTAGCCGACGGCAAGCTTGGCTGCGACCTTGGCGATCGGGAAGCCGGTGGCCTTCGAGGCCAGTGCGCTTGAGCGCGACACGCGCGGGTTCATCTCGATGACAACCAGGCGGCCATCCTTCGGGTTGACGGCGAACTGCACGTTGGAGCCGCCGGTTTCGACGCCGACCTCGCGCAGCACCGCCACCGAGGCGTTGCGCATGATCTGGTATTCCTTGTCGGTGAGCGTCAGCGCCGGGGCGACGGTGATCGAGTCGCCGGTGTGCACGCCCATCGGGTCGAGGTTCTCGATCGAGCAGATGATGATGCAGTTGTCGGCGGTGTCGCGCACCACCTCCATCTCGTATTCCTTCCAGCCCAGCACCGATTCCTCGATCAGCACCTCGGTGGTCGGCGAAGCATCAAGCCCGCTCTCGATGATGTCGAAGAACTCCGAGCGGTTGTAGGCAATGCCGCCGCCGGTGCCGCCCATGGTGAAGGAGGGCCGGATGATGGCGGGCACGCCGATCAGGTCGAGCGCCTTGGCGGCCTGCGCCATGGCATGGCTCATGTAGCGCTGCTTGCGGTCGGATTCGCCGAGGTTCCAGGTGTTTTCCAGCGCGTCGAGAGCGGCGTCGAGTTCGTCGCCCGAGAGCTTTTCGCGCAGCGCCTTGCGCTCGGCCTCATGCGCCTTGCGGTCGGTATCCTTGATCTCGGTGGCATTGGCCAGGAACGAGCGCGGGGTCTCGAGCCCGATGCGCGACATCGCCTCGCGGAACAGGGCACGGTCCTCGGCCATGTCGATGGCGGCCGGCTTGGCGCCGATCATCTCGACATTGTAGCGCTCGAGCACGCCCATGCGCTGCAGCGAAAGTGCTGTGTTGAGCGCTGTCTGGCCGCCCATGGTCGGCAGCAGCGCGTCGGGGCGTTCCCGCGCGATGATCTTGGCCACCACTTCCGGCGTGATCGGCTCAATGTAAGTGGCGTCGGCGAGGCCCGGATCGGTCATGATCGTCGCCGGGTTGGAGTTGACCAGGATGACCCGGAACCCCTCTTCCTTCAGCGCCTTGACGGCCTGGGTGCCGGAATAGTCGAATTCACATGCCTGCCCGATAACAATCGGTCCCGCACCGATAATGAGGATCGACTTGATATCATTGCGTTTTGGCATGGTCCGGGTCCCTGTTGTACGGGCTTCGCGCAAAAATCCCCCCGCTGGAGATCGACCACCCGGGAGACGCCATGCGCAAAATCTGAGGCTAGACGCGGCTTATAGGGAAATGTTGCTCTGCGCGAAACCCCAAATGCGTGATTGCTTGGGGGAAAGTGGGATACTCGCGACAGATGATGACGATGCTGGTGTGCAGGCCGCTCGCCACTCCGTCTTACCGGACTTGATCCGGTATCCAGTCAGCCCAAGACCTTGGGCTGAATAAAGTCCCTTGACCCGGCAGACGCCGGGTCGCTGGATTCCGGCTCAGAGGCCGGAATGACGGGTGGCGAGCGCGCACGTCGCCTTGGAAAATGAAGTTCGTATATGATCAGGAGAGCGGAAAGCGAAAACGAGGGGAGCCTCATGACGGCCAACAAAACGATCACTGCTGAGGAATTCGACCGTCGTTTTGACGAAGGCGAGGATGTCAGCGAAGTGATCGACTGGTCGACAGCCCGCCGCCCAGGGCAAGAGGCCAAGCGCGTCAACGTCGATTTCCCGGCTTGCGTGGTCAATGGTCTCGGCACTTGCTCGTCTATTTCTGCCGCTTCTGCAAATCCAGTAGCCACTCCACCACGTCGGCCTTTTCGTGATCAAACAATCGGAACGTGGTCATCGGGAAATGGTCGGCCTCGAGGAAGGCTTCGAACCAGGCCCGGTCGCGGCCTTCGATGCTGACAATCATCGAGTAGGGCGGGGCCATGTCGGCGGTGAGCTTGTCGCCCTCGCGGACATGGCAGTCGCGGCACCAGTCATCGACCACGGCCTGGCCGCGCTTGACCGCTGCGGCGTCGGCGCGCGCCGGGGCTGAGGCAAGCGGCAGGCAAAGGGCTGCGAGCGTCATGGCCTGGATGGCTTTGACGACAGTGAACGCCGCCCTGTCAGAGACTTTCCTTGTGGCCATTTGCTGCACTCGCTGTGATTGCTTCAGCCAGATCATGCGGCATCGGGTTTGCCCGTGCCATGATCGGGATCAATCCCGCAGCTCCGCTCAGCCGCCGGTCAGGCTGCTCCAGCGGGTGCGGACCTCGGGCATCTGGCTGCGGCTGACCGGCAGCTGCTTTCCGTCGATGGTCTGCACCAGCAGTTTCGGGTTCTTGCCGCCCTGCCGGCTGATAGCCTCGACACCTGTGTCGGACACCCAGTGCGAGCGATGGATCTGCTGGCCGGCGCCGGCTTCGGCCATTGCATCGGCAAGCCGCATCAGGACCAGCTCCTCGCCTCTTGTGGTGACCACCAGAACATAATGATCCTGCACCTCGAGCCGGATCAGCGTACCGCGCTTTTCCAACGGAACCCTGTTGAGCAGAGGCGGGCGTTCAGGCACATCTGTGGAGGTTGCGGCCGTGATGCCGCGGTCGTGTTCTTGTGCAGAAGAGATCGCCGGTGACGCTGCCGGGAGGGCCGTACTATCCCCCGCATCCGCAACCCCGTCTGCCACACTATCGGGCGTGCCGCTCATGCTGAGCCAGGCCAGCAGCGAAAAGGACACGCCGATCGGCAAGGCGACCAGGGCATTTTCCGCAATCTGCAACACATTGAGCGGGCGGATCAGCAGCGCGAAATTGATCACCGAAATCACCAGGCCGACAGGCAGAGCCGATACAATGGCGCCAACGAGCATGCGGCCGAGGCGAGAGGGCAGGCGGGTTGCCAGCAGAGCGTCGAAAAACGCGATACTGATCAGCGCACTCGCCCAGCTGGCGGCGAGCAGCACCAGCCAATAGCCAAGCCGGGTGGGGAAAGCCAGCCGTTCATAGGTGCCGAACGGGCCGGTGACGACGAACAGGCCGACCACCAGCGCAAACACCAGCCACAGCCTTGGCCGCTTGAGATGGGTGTGCAGTTCACGAAGCGTGGATTGCAGCAATGGGTCGCTCACGAAGTTCTCCGGTCACAGACGCAGATGGCGTTGAGGAACGCCTCCGTTCATGGCCGATAGGGGCAGATTAAGCAATCGGAGCGCCGGTGTTTGACCTGCCAACCCGCCGCGATCCACAACAATGGACCCGTTTTCATGACCCTTGAACCTCTCATCACTGCGAGCCCGGCGATCCAGTTTCACGTGCTTGCTGTCGTCCCGGCAGCAATCATTGGCGGCATCATGCTGCTGGGGCGGAAAGGCACGCCGGCCCACCGCATCGTGGGCCGCGTCTGGATTGTGCTGATGCTGATTGCGGCGCTGTCGAGTTTCTTCATTCACACGATCAGGATGTGGAGCGCGTTCTCGCCCATCCATCTGTTGTCGGTGCTGACATTGTTCGGCGCCATCGCGGTGGTCTGGTCGGCGCGGCGGCGCGACTTCACTAACCACCAGCGGGCGGTGAAATCGCTCTATTTCGGCGCCATCGGCATTGCCGGGGGCTTCAGCTTCCTGCCCGGCCGGATCATGCATGAGGTGGTGTTTGGAGCGGCTGAGGCGAGCGCTGCCACTGCGGCTGCAACAGTCCCGGTTGCCGCGTCTCCGGCGATGCAGATTGTTTCGGCGGCGCCGATCTGGGTGTGGCCGCTGCTGATCGGCCTGATCGCGCTCGGGGTCAGCCGCATGCGCGACCGGGTCATGCCGCTGTGGCGGCTGATGCTGTTGCCCGCAGCACTTACAGTTTCGACCTTTGTGACCCTTCTGGCCGGAGGGCTGAGCGTCTCAGGCCTCGCAGCCGTGGCTATCGGTCTTGGCCTGGGACTGGCCGTCGGCTGGATGACAATGCGGGGGGTCGTGACGACGCGGCTTGCCGGCAACCGGGTGATGGTTCGGGGCGAGGTGGTGTCGCTGATTGCCATTCTGGTGATTTTCGCCAGCCGCTTTGTCAAAGGTGCCCTGACGGGTATTGCGCCTGATTCCCTATTGGCGCCCGGCGTGGCGGAACTTTTCGTCGCCATGCCGGTTTTCTGTGCGGGCGTTATGGCTGCCCGAGCGCTGGCGCAAGTCGGGTTCAACCCGCTTGCGCGCAAATCCCGCCGGTTGATGCTCGAAGCCGAGTGTTGAAACTGGCCGCGGTGGGCCGTACAAGCGCTTTATTGAAGCAACGGCTCATGCGGCCCGGGAGAGTTGAGACCATGGATTGGAAAGGCCGTCGCCAGAGCAGCAATATCGAGGACCGGCGTGGAACTTCGTCGCGCGGACGCAATCCGTTCGGCCGCAGCGGCGGTATCCGTTTGCCGTCTGGTGGCATCCGCCGATCGGGGATGAGCTTCAAGACCATCCTGATCATCGGTGTGATCTATCTGGTGCTCAAGCTGATCGGCATCGACCCGCTGCAAATGCTCGGCGGCGGCAACACCGGCGCGCTCACCGGTGGCCAGAGCCAGGCAGAGCGCCAGGTGACGCCGGCCCGGCAGGACGAGATGACCCAATTTGTCGCCACCGTTCTGGCCGAAACCGAGGATGTCTGGAACGGCGTGATGAAATCTCAGGGCTTCGATTATGCCGAGCCCAAGCTGGTGCTGTTTTCCGGCGCGGTCGCTTCCGCTTGCGGCAACGCCAGTTCCGCCTCCGGTCCGTTTTACTGTCCCGGCGACCAGAAGGTCTACATCGACCTCACCTTCTTTGACGAACTGGCGCAGCGGTTCAAGGCGTCGGGCGATTTCGCCCAGGCTTATGTGCTGGCGCACGAGGTTGGCCATCACGTCCAGAACCTGATCGGCGTGCTGCCCGAGTTCAACCGGATGCGGCGTTCGATGAGCCAGACGGAAGAAAACCAGATGTCGGTCCGGGTCGAGCTGCAGGCTGATTGCTTTGCCGGGATCTGGGGTCATTACACCGCGCAGAAGGGCCTGCTTGAGCGCGGCGATCTGGAAGAGGCGCTCAATGCCGCCCAGCAGATCGGCGACGACACGCTGCAGCGCCGCACCCAAGGCTATGTGGTGCCCGAAAGCTTCAATCACGGCACCTCGGCGCAGCGCAAGGAATGGTTCGCCCGCGGATTCGAAACCGGTCGTCTGGAAGTCTGCGACACGTTCAACAACCCGGTCTAAGCCGACCGGGACAGTTTTTTT
>NZ_NVXQ01000008.1 GCF_002733955.1 Hoeflea sp.
CGAGTGTCGCTTGCGCGGCTCTCTTTGGATAACACAAGGGCGAACTTCTTGGCGCCAGCGGCGCGCCGCCCTCGTTGTGTGAGCGGTTTATAGGGGCCAACCCCAGAATAAGTCAACAGCCATTTTTACAAATCTGTCATTTTTCTCATTTTTCTTCGGAACCTTTTCAGCCCGGCCCCGAAAGGACAGCCTATGCATATATAAAGTGGCATTTTCCGCCATTCGTGCCATACAGCCGCCGGATTTCGATCTACAAGGTCTGTGCGGGCCGCATGTTGTCGCAAATCAGGTCCATTCTGCCAACCGAGCGGCATGACTGCCGAGTTCGATTTGACACATGGCGTGGTGCAGGGCACATCTGCTTCAGGCCCTGGTGACGACAACAGACCAGGACGATCCACCCGGAGGAAGAATGCCGAACGACGAATTTCTTGCACGGCAGATGGGCGATCAGCCGCCCTTGCTGGCCGGAGGCCGCAAGCCGCCGGACAAGCGCGAGATTTCGTTGCGCTGGTTGTCGGGCACATTCATGACCGGCATCACCTCGAGCCTGCTGATGGGTGTCGCCCTGTTTGGCGCCATGGAAGGCCGTGAACAGCTGGCCCTTCCCGCCGAGGCCGTGGCGTCGACCGATTTCAATGCCAGCGGGGTTGCCGCGGTCGAGAAAGGCTCCCGGCTGATCCAGTCCGTCGTCACCGCCAAGCCGGCCGACAAGAGCGTCATGGAAGTCTCCACCATGGTCCGCGACGGCGACCGCGACGTGGTCCGGCGCCAGCCCTTTGCCCATGTCAAGATCGCGCTCGCCGCCAACCACCCCAATGCCGCCGCCAAGTCATACCCGAAATTCAATCCCCTGAAGATTTTCTCCGCTGGTGAGGCAGAGGCCGCCTCAACCGTGCGCACCGGGGTGATTTACGGCGCCGAGGTGGATTCGGAGATCAGTTTGCGGACGGTTGACTTCCCGCTTGAAGCGCCCGGACATCCCTTCGCCGCATCGATGACACTGGATGAGGCCGAAGAAACCGTCCGCACCAATGGTTCGGTACTGACCGACGGCTCGGTGCAGTTCGCCTCTCTCAACTATGTCGACCCGCGCCGTTTCGGCTCCAATCGTCTGGAACTTGATTTCAGCGCCAGCCTCAACGCCCGCGTCATTGCCGAAAATGTGTCGGTCGCGTCCTATTCGCCTCAAGACGCCAAGCGCGTCGACTATCTTGATGACATCATCCCGGTGCGCAAGGCCGCGGCCCTGTCCGACATTCTGGACGGCGCCGGCTATGCGGCCGAACAATATGAAGCGGCTCTCGACGCCCTGGCGCGGCAGATAAAGATCGAGAAGATCCCCGCTCAGGCGGTCATTCGTGTCGGCGTCGAACAGTCCGGCGAGACGGCACGCATCATCAGGATGAGCGTTTACCAGAACTCCAGCCACATGATCACCGTGGCGCTGTCCGATTACAACGGCTTTGTCATCGGCAATGAACCGCCACCGACACCGGCCGTCCGGTCTGCTTTCGATGAAACCGCCGTCCCTGTCGCAACGGCCCGTGACCTGCCCAATATCTATGACGGCATCTACCGGTCTGCACTGCTTTACGGCATGTCCGCAGACATGGTCGGGCAAATCATCCGCATGCTGGCCAGCAGTGTCGATTTCCAGTCGCAACTGCGTCCGTCGGACACGCTCGAGGCATTCTTCTCCGTCACCGATGACAGCGGTACCGCCACTGACGAATCGGAGCTCCTGTTCGTCAATGCAAAGTTCGGCGGCAATTCGATCCGGCTTTACCGGTTCCAGCACCCCGAAGACAATTCCATTGATTACTACGACGAGGAAGGCCGCAGTGCGCGTCAGTTCCTGCTGCGCAATCCCGTGCCCAACGGCAAGTTCCGCTCCGGTTTCGGCATGCGCCGTCATCCGATCCTGAAATATTCCCGCATGCACACCGGGGTCGACTGGTCCGCGCCCAGGGGAACGCCGATCATCGCCTCGGGCAACGGTGTGGTCGAGAAGGCCGGATGGGATTCGGGCGGCTACGGACGCCAGACCATCATCCGTCACGCCAACGGGTACAAGTCGAGCTATTCGCACCAGAACTCGATCGCCAAGGGCGTCAGCGCCGGCGCCCAGGTGCGCCAGGGCCAGGTGATTGGTACCGTTGGCTCGACCGGCCTGTCGACCGGGCCGCATCTGCACTACGAGCTGATCGTCAACGGCAACAAGGTCGACCCGATGCGGATCCGGCTTCCCGACGGCAAGTCGCTCAAGGACGAGGCTTACGCCATGTTTGCCCGCGAGCGCGACCGCATCAACGCCCTGCTCCGCATCAAGAGCTCCGACAAGGAAGTCGCCAGCCGGTAATTCCGGGCCCGGCGGGCTTCTCTGATCCCGCCCTGCACGGAATTGTACCAAAGGCCAGCCGGGTTCCGCCCCTTTCTCAGGGCGCCGTTACCCGGGACAGGACAAGAGCGGCCAGCTTGAAACTCACCGGCCCGACAACCAGCGACAGCACGAAGGCAATCGGCCAGGCGACAATGAATGTCGAGCTCCAGATCTGCAGCAGCTCCACTGAGAACCCACGGTGAAAAAGGCTCATAATTCCACTCATCAGCAAGGCCATGAGACCGGAGATGAAAACCTGGGCGAGAATGATGAGTTTCTTGTTGTCGTGCATGGCTTGTCCATTCGTCGTGATGGGGCGCTGCATCATCTTCCCGATACACCACAGCGCCCTCTGATGAGAGGTCGCCGTGGGTTCGAAAGAATCGACTAAATCCCGCCTGGGCGGGGGCCGGGATAACCAACCGGCCTTACATTTTTCGGCAGCGCAACTGATAGCTTCGACATGCCTGGTCGTCAATTGCCGGATCCGGTCAGCCGCGCCGTTCGAGTGAGAGCTCCGGGACGGTCCTTCTGAATTGGAAAAGGCGGATCCGGAGACCCGCCTTTTGTGTTTGTCGTCACTCAGGCGGCTTCGCCCGGTTGTTCCTCGGTATCTGCGGGCTTTTCAGCCGAGACCGAAAACACCAGCCGGTCCGAGCCTGCGCCGACAGTCACGTGGCTGCCTTCGCCGACCTCGCCCAGAAGGATCTTTTCGGCCAACGGGTCCTGCACATATTTCTGCACCACCCGCTTGAGCGGGCGCGCACCATAGGCAGGATCATAGCCCTTGTCGGCAAGCCAGATCCGCGCTTCCTCGTCGAGCGAGACATCGATCTTGCGATCGACCAGCAGTTTGCCCAGGCGGGAAAGCTGGATATCGACGATCGCGCCCATTTCAGAGCGCCGCAGGCGGTGGAACAGGATGATCTCGTCGATCCGGTTGAGGAATTCCGGCCGGAACGACGACCGCACCACATTCATCACGTCTTCGCGTGCCGCATCCGCATCCTGATCATCGGTGAGCGCGGCGAGGTATTCCGAGCCCAGGTTCGACGTCATGACGATCAGCGTGTTGCGGAAGTCGACTGTGCGGCCCTGACCATCGGTCAGGCGACCGTCATCGAGCACCTGCAACAGCACGTTGAAGACATCCGGGTGCGCCTTCTCAATCTCGTCGAACAGGATGACCTGGTAAGGTCTGCGCCGCACCGCTTCGGTCAGCGCACCGCCTTCATCGTAGCCGACATAGCCCGGAGGCGCACCGATCAGACGCGAGACCGAGTGCTTCTCCATGTATTCGGACATGTCCATCCGGATCAGCGCAGTCTCGTCATCGAACAGGAACTCGGCCAGAGCCTTGGTGAGCTCGGTCTTGCCGACGCCGGTTGGTCCGAGGAAGATGAACGAGCCCATCGGCCGGTTCGGATCCTGAAGCCCGGCACGCGCCCGACGAACCGCCTTGGACACCGCCTGCACCGCTTCGCCCTGGCCCACGACGCGCTTGCCGATCTCGTCTTCCATTCTGAGCAGCTTGTCGCGCTCGCCTTCCAGCATCCGGTCGACCGGAATGCCGGTCCAGCGCGAGACGATGTGGGCGATGTGATCCGGTGTCACGGTTTCCTCGACCATGCCGGCCGTCTCCGTTTCACCATGCGCCTCGGCTTCCTCGATCTGACGTTCGAGCGCCGGGATCTCGGCATAGGCCAACTCGCCGGCACGCTGGTACTCACCACTGCGCTGGGCAATGGCCAGATCGTTGCGCGCCTCTTCCAGCTTCAGCTTGAGATCGGCAGCCATGCCGAGCTTCTGCTTTTCCGACTGCCACCGGGCTGTCATCGCACCCGATTTTTCCTCTATGTCCGACAACTCCTTGTCCAGACGTTCGAGACGGTCCTTCGACGCCTGGTCGGTCTCCTTTTTAAGGGCCTCGCGCTCGATTTTCAGCTGCATGATGCGGCGGTCGAGCTCGTCGAGTTCTTCCGGCTTGGAATCGACCTGCATCCGCAGCCGTGCCGCCGATTCATCGACCAGGTCGATCGCCTTGTCAGGCATGAACCGGTCGGTGATGTAGCGGTTCGACAGCACCGCAGCCGACACCAGCGCCGAATCGCTGATCCGCACCTTGTGATGCTGCTCGTATTTTTCCTTGAGCCCGCGCAGGATCGAGACCGTGTCTTCAACGGTCGGCTCCTCGACCATCACCGGCTGGAACCGGCGGGCCAGGGCGGCATCCTTTTCCACGTGCTTTCGGTACTCATCAAGCGTGGTGGCGCCGACACAGTGCAATTCGCCGCGCGCCAGCGCCGGCTTGAGCAGGTTGGAGGCATCCATGGCGCCATCGGACTTGCCTGCACCGACAAGCGTATGCATCTCGTCGATGAACAGGATGATCTCGCCATTGTTGGCCTGAATTTCCGACAGCACGGCCTTGAGCCGTTCCTCGAACTCGCCGCGGTACTTCGCCCCGGCAATCAGCGCGCCCATGTCGAGCGCCATCAGCTGCTTGTCCTTGAGCGATTCGGGCACGTCGCCATTGACGATCCTGAGCGCCAGGCCTTCCGCGATCGCTGTCTTGCCGACGCCCGGTTCACCAATCAGCACCGGATTGTTCTTGGTCCGGCGCGACAACACCTGGATTGTGCGGCGGATTTCGTCGTCCCGGCCAATCACCGGGTCAAGCTTGCCGTCGCGCGCAGCCTCGGTCAGGTCGCGCGCGTATTTCTTGAGCGCATCGAACCCCTGCTCGGCGCCGGCGCTGTCGGCGGTCCGGCCCTTGCGGATATCATTGATGGTCTTGTTCAAGGCCTGCGCCGTCACTCCGGCATTCTTCAGGATCTTCGAGGTCTCGGCGGAGGCTTCGATCACCAGCGCCAGAAGCAGGCGTTCGACGGTGACGAAGCTGTCGCCGGCCTTCTTGGACGCGTCTTCGGCAGACTGAAACACTTTTGCGACCGGCTGCGAGAGGTAAAGCTGGCCATTTCCGCCACTCACCTTCGGCAGTTTCGCAATCGCAGCTTCGTTGGCCAGCCGCACATCGGCAGGCCTGCCGCCGGCGCGCTCGATCAACGATGAAGCCATGCCCTGGTCGTCATCCATCAGCACCTTAAGCAGGTGCTCGGGCATGAATTGCTGGTGGCCTTCGGCCAGCGCATAGGATTGCGCCGACTGGATGAAACCGCGAACGCGTTCCGAGTATTTTTCGATATTCATGGTCTACTCCTTTACATGCCCCACCCTTTTGCGGCGCGGGACAGCGGGTCCGGATGAGCTCCCGTTAGCGGCAAGCCCGTTTGATAAACCTGATATGGGTATTCACAGTTGCGTGATAAAGGCCACAAAGCGCAAATAAAAACCCCGGCTGCTGGCAGCCGGGGTTTTGTTTCGTTCGCAATAGCTTGCTCTTACTCAGCCGGAGCAGGCTCTGCTGCGGCCGGTTTTTCGTCCGCTGAACCGGAAGCAGCCTCGCTGCCCTCTTCGGCACGAACCCGCTTCGGCCGGCCACGGCGACGCGGCGCCGGTTTCGCTTCAGCGTCCTCTTCAGGCGCAGGCTGACCGATGGCCACTTCTGCCGGAACCCCTTCGATCACCGGCTGAGGCGCATCAGCATCATAGGCAGGCTTTGCCTTGCGCTCGGGACGCGGTTTGCGCTCCTGCCGCTCACCCCGGTCCTGGCGTTCATTGCGATCGCCCCGGTCCTGTCGCGGCTGCCGCTCCGAGCGCGACTGCTGCTCGTTGCGGTCGCTGCGCTGATCCTGCGAGCTGGCGTCATTGTCGTCATTGCCATCGCGATCATCATAGTCCTGGTCCTGCGACTCGCGAGCCTGCGACTGGTTGTCATCACGCTGAAAACGCTCTTGCATCTGTGCCTGAGCGGTCAGGATGATGCGGTTGTAATGCTCTGCATGCTGCAGATAGTTCTCAGCCATCACCCGATCGCCGGAACTTTGCGCGTCACGAGCAAGGTTCATGTATTTTTCCGCCACGTGCTGGGCGGTGCCGCGAATTTTTACGTCCGGACCGGAGCTGTCATAGGAGCGCGAAAGTGGGTTCTGGCCTTTGCGATTGCCACCACCATTATTATTGTTTCCGCTGCGTCCGCGACCGCGCTTGTTTTGCTGTCCTGGCCTCATTCGATAGTCACCTGGTTGTTTTCCTGAAAAAATCTGTTGGGCGCTTTGGCCAGCATGTCTGGCTCGCAGGTTGCGCCGCGACAAAGGATCATTCACGGATCCCGTCGCCATTATGGGTTCAAATTCAGATACCCGCGCCAGAGGCTTTCTTGTGAACCTACGTCAAAATTTTGCGGGTTCATTGAGCCGAGCCACTGCGGATCGAATCTGTTTCAAGACTTGCTATCCGGCGCTGATCGGGAAACTAGCCATATTTGCCTGCAATTCCAAGCCTTTTCTTGAAGATGCGGTTAAATGCCCTGTTCAGCCGTCTTTCGCGTGGCCCGCAATTTGAACAGCAACACCCGGTCAACACCTCCGAGATCGGCAAAAACGTCCAGCCGGTCAAATCCCCTGGCGGCGAAAAGTGCAGTTACCGATTGGCTTTGGCCAATTCCTATTTCCAGTGCCAGGTGGCCCTTCTCCTCAAGCCGGGCTTCAGCCTGGGCGGCGATAATCCGGTACGCATCAAGACCATCAGCGCCCCCATCCAGGGCCAGCATGGGATCATGATCGATCACTTCGCGCGACAGTGAAGCCAGATCCTTCGTCGGGATATAGGGAGGGTTGGAAACAATCAGGTCGAATCGCCTTTCGATCCCCGAGAGCCAGTCCCCCTGGATAGCCGTGTATCGTTCTTCCAGCCCCAGGGCTTGGGCATTCTTCAGCGCGGTTTCCACCGCCTCCTCCGAAATATCGATGCCAAGGCAGCTGGCATTCGGACACTCCGCCACCAGCGCCAGCCCGATTGCGCCGGTTCCGATTCCTAGATCGGCAATCGAACATCGGCCTTTTGCAGCAACTGTTTCCCGGATCACAGGCAGCACCGCTTCGATCAGGGTCTCGGTGTCCGGTCGGGGCTCAAGTGTTGAAGGCGACAGTCCGAGCATCAGCCCGTAAAACTCGCGTGCGCCCAGGATCCGGTGCACGGGCTTGCCGCACAGCCTGTCCTGCAGGGCCTTGTTCAAGCGGTCCCGGACAGGCTGCGTCAGCGGCGTCTCCCCGGCCGTTACCAGTTGATGCGGCTCAACACCCGCAAGTCTCGACACCAGCATCCTGGCATCAAGATCGGCCGTTTCAAGATCTGCCGAGCGCAAGGCGCTGCGCACTGCAAGCCAGGCCTCGCCCAAAGTGGCGGATTCGGCTTGTTCAGGCCTGGTCATGATCACCAAGAGTGGCCAGCTGACCCGCCTGGTGATCGGAGATCAGCGCGTCGACAATCTCGTCGATTTCACCCATCATCATCCGGTCGAGCTTGTAAAGCGTCAGGTTGATCCGATGATCGGTCACCCTTCCTTGCGGGAAATTGTAGGTCCTGATCCGTTCAGACCGGTCACCCGAACCGACCTGGCTGCGTCGCGACTGCGAGCGCTCGTCGTCGGCCTTTTGCCGCTCCATGTCATAGAGGCGGGCCCTGAGAACCTGCATCGCCCGTGCGCGGTTCTGATGCTGGGATTTTTCCGATGACGTCACCACCAGGCCGGTCGGAATATGGGTGATGCGAACGGCAGAATCGGTGGTGTTGACGTGCTGACCGCCGGCGCCCGATGCCCGCATCGTATCTATCCGGATATCTTCCGTGCGCACTTCGATATCGATGTCTTCGGCTTCCGGCAGAACTGCCACGGTCGCAGCCGATGTGTGGATGCGGCCGCCCGATTCCGTCTCCGGCACCCGCTGGACCCGGTGCACCCCGGACTCGAATTTCAACCGTGCGAACACGCCCTTGCCGGAAACGGTGGCAATGATTTCCTTGTAACCGCCGGCTTCACCCTCGCTCGCCGAAAGCACCTCGACGCGCCACCCCTGCGAAGAAGCGTAGCGCTCATACATGCGAAACAGGTCACCGGCGAACAAGGCCGCCTCCGAGCCACCGGTACCGGCCCGAATTTCCACGATGGCGCTGCGTTCGTCAGCCGCATCCTTGGGCAAGAGCATGATCTCGATCTGCTGCTCCAGCTTCTCGATCTTGCCTTTCAGCGCTTTCAGCTCGTCTTCAGCCATTTCCCGCATTTCGCGGTCGGTGGAACTGTCGGCCAGCATCGCCATCAGATCGGCGCGCTCGGCTTCCGCTTTCGACAGCTCGCGGATCTCGCCGACAAGCGGCTGCAGCTCGGAATATTCTGACGCCAGTTTGACATAGGTTTCCGCATCCGGTCCGGCCGACATGCGGGCCTCGACCTCACCGAAACGGCGTTCAAGTTCACGTATTTTCTGGGTCGGCAATCGCGCCATGTTCGATCCTAGAGGCTCACGCCATTGGCGTCGGCAAAGTCCGTCAGGAATTCGCGAACGGTTTTTTCGCTGCGCGTGTCGGCAATAACCGGCAGCAGGGCTTCCTCAAGCTTGCCAACGTCGAGCGACAGCAGCATCGACTTGACCGGCCCGATAGCCGCGGGCGACATCGAGATATTGCGGAAACCGATGCCCAGAAGCGCCATTGCGGAAAGTGGTTTGCCTGCAAGTTCGCCGCACAGGGTCAGCGACGTGCCGGTCCGGTTCGCCGCCTCGACAATCTGTCTGAGTACCCGCAGGAACGGACGCCCCAGCGTGTCGAACCTGTCGGAGACCCGGGAATTGCCGCGGTCCACCGCCATCACGAACTGGAACAGATCGTTGGAGCCGACAGAGACGAAATCCACCTCTTCCATCAGTTCTTCCAGCTGCCACAGCAGGCTTGGCACCTCGAGCATCGCCCCAAACTGCAGGCTGCGCGGCAACTGGTAGCCGAAGCGCGAAAGGTGCCTGACTTCCTTGTTCAAAAGCTCGCGCGCCAGCCGGAGCTCGTTGACCTCGGTGATCATCGGCAGCATCAGCTTGAGTTCGGCGCCCGCCGCAGCTTTCAAAAGCGCACGCAACTGGGTGCGCAACAGTCCCGGCCGGTCCAGCGAAAGCCGGATGGCACGCCATCCAAGCGCCGGATTTTCCTCTTCGGCGGAACGAAAATAGGGCACCACCTTGTCGCCGCCGATATCCAGCGTCCGGAAGGTCACCGGACTGCCGGCGGCCTGGCGCAAAACGCTGCGATAGAGGCTTTCCTGCTCGTCGACTTTCGGCATCGTCGAGGCGATCATGAATTGCAGTTCGGTCCGAAACAGCCCGATGCCGCCGGCGCCGGATTCGCTCAGCTGCGGCAGGTCGACCAGCAGGCCCGCATTCATCTGCAGGGTGACGTATTGACCGTCCCGCGTTCTCGGCTCGACCGTGCGCAACGCCCGGAACTGCTCCTGACGCTTGGCCCGGAAACGGACCTTGTCGGCATAGGCATCCTGAACGTCCGACATCGGCCGGAGATGCACAACACCGTCTTCGCCATCAACGATGATGGAATCCCGGTTTTCCGCAAGCGAGGCAATGCCGATCACCTGGCCGACAACCGGAATACCCATCGCGCGGGCAACGATCACCACATGGCTGGTGACCGCCCCGTCCTCAAGCACAAGGCCGCGGATTGCTTCGCGCGGATAATCCAGCAGTTCTGCAGCGCCCATGGCGCGCGCAACGATGATGGCGTCCTGTGGCAGCCCCTTGCCGCCCGGCACAAAGCCGGTCAGCTGCCGGAGCAGCCGGTTGGCCAGATCGTCGAAATCATGCAGCCGCTCGCGCAGATAGGGATCGGTCATGTGGATCATGCGCGCGCGCGTGTCGCTCTGCACCTTCTCCACCGCAGCCTCGCAGGTCAGCCCGTTGCGAATGGCTTCTTCAAGCTTCCGCACCCAGCCCCGGTCATGCGCAAACATCCGGTAGGCCTCGAGAACCGCCCGGTGCTCCCCTTCCATCGAGACATCGCGCCGCGACAGCATGTTGTCGATGGAAATCCGCAGCGATCCCAGGGCCTCTTCAAGCCGCTCGAGTTCGGCGTCGATATCATCATTGAGAAGTTCGGTGACCACGATGCGCGGTTCATGCAGGATGACATGGCCAAGTCCGATGCCATCGCCATAGGCATCACCCTCGATCGTCACCGGACGGTTGAGGTCAAGTTCAAGCCCGGGCCGCACAATCTGCTTGAGCTCGCCCGCAGCGATCATCTCGGCAAGCACCATCGACGTGGTCTCAAGCGCCTCGACCTCGTCCTCGCGGTATTTGCGGTGCGCCTTGTTCTGCACCACGAGAACACCCAGCGACCGTCCGGCCCTGAGGATCGGAACCCCCATGAAGGAATTGTAGACCTCTTCACCGGTCTCGGGCAGGTAGGTAAAGGCAGGATGCGACTGCGCGTCGGACAGGTTGAGCGAGCGGGCGCTCGCCGCAATCGTGCCGACAAGCCCCTGCCCCATCTTCAGTTGCGCCAGGTGCACCGAATCCTTGTTCAGGCCTTCGGTGGCAAAAAGCTCCAGCGCGCCATCAGCACGAAGCACGTAGAAAGAGCACACTTCCGCAACCATATTGGCCGCGATCTGGCGGACGATCTGGTCAAGGCGCTCCTGCGGCTCAAGGGGCTCCGCCATCAATTCGCGCAGCCGCCTGAGAAGGACGCGCGGACCTGCGGAAAGGTCTCTCATCGCGCTTCATTCTCCCAATTCGTGTGACCCGCCCGGAAGTGGTCCCGGCCGGCTGGCAATGGTCGGCTTTTGCCGTTTAACTTGATCCCGTTGGTTAAGTCTTATCCAGACCGTAGACGGAATGCAAAGTCCTTACCGCGAGCTCAGCATAAGCACCGTCAATCAGGATGGAAATCTTGATTTCCGAAGTTGTTATTGCTTTGATATTGATGGATTTTTCTGCCAACGCCTTGAACGCACTGGCGGCCACCCCGGCATGACTGCGCATACCGATGCCGATGACGGACACCTTGGCCAGACCTGATTCGCTCTGCACCACGTCATAGCCGACCACCTGCTTCTGGCCTTCAAGCACCGCCAATGCCTTGTCGGCATCGCTGGATGGCACCGTGAACGTCATGTCGGTCCGCGATCCGTCCTCGGAGATGTTCTGCACGATCATGTCGACATTGATGTGAGCATCGGCAAGCGGGCCGAAGATCGCCGCCGAAACGCCGGGCCTGTCGGCAAGCCGTCTCAGAGAAATCTGCGCTTCATCCTTGGCGTAGGCGATGCCGGTAACGACTTCCTGTTCCACGATTTCTTCCTCGTCGCAAATAAGAGTTCCGGGCGGATTGAGAGGATCCCCCATTCCTGGCGCATCCGGGTCATCAAAGCTGGAACGCACGAAGGTTCTCACCTTGTGCACCATGGCCAGCTCGACCGAGCGCACCTGCAGCACCTTGGCGCCGAGCGATGCCATTTCCAGCATTTCCTCGAACGCGATCTTCTTCATCCGCCGCGCCTTCGGCTCGACCCGCGGGTCGGTGGTGTAGACGCCATCGACATCGGTATAGATGTCGCACCGGTCAGCGTTCACCGCGGCCGCAATCGCCACCGCGCTGGTATCCGAACCGCCGCGCCCGAGCGTTGCCAGCCGGTTGTCGGGCCCGACACCCTGGAAACCGGCGACCACGGCCACCTGCCCCATCTCGAACCGGCGGATCAGTTCCGATCCGTCGATATCGACGATGCGCGCTGCGGCATGGGCATTGTCGGTCTTGATCGGGATTTGCCAGCCCTGCCAGGAGCGGGCATCAACGCCCATCGACTGCAGCGCAATCGCCAGCAAGCCGCTGGACACCTGCTCGCCCGACGCGACGATCGCGTCATACTCGCGCGCGTCGTAGAAGGAGGCATTGGCGCCGGCGACCTTCGGCATCTGCTGAACCCAGTTCACCAGCTCATTGGTCTTGCCGGCCATCGCCGACACCACCACTGCCACCTGGTGCCCCGCATCGACCTCACGCTTGACGTGCCGGGCGACATTGTGGATCCGGTCAAGGTCGGCAACCGAAGTGCCGCCAAATTTCATCACTATGCGGGCCATGCTGTATCATCCGCTGACAAGCCCGAAACCGGGCAAGAAAAACCGCCCCGGAGACCGGAGCGGAAGGTGGCGATCTCATAGACAAAAATCCGCCCGCCTGCAACCGGATCGCTGATGCGACATCGCCAACTCTTGACAATATGGGGCCCACGCCCGAGTTGTCTGATGAGAATTCAACGCCGGAGAGCCTTATGACCGAAGCTGCCCAGACAACGATCGATCAGGACGAAGTCGCCCGGTTTTCGGCCATGGCGGCGGAATGGTGGAACCCGAAAGGCAAGTTCCGCCCGCTGCACAAGTTCAACCCGGTGCGCCTGACCTATATCCGCGATCATGTCGCCGCGCATTTCGGCCGCGACCCCAGATCAGACAAGCCATTGTCCGGTTTGCGGGTGCTGGATATCGGCTGCGGTGGCGGGCTTTTGTCAGAGCCGATGGCCCGCATGGGCGCCGAGGTGCTGGGCGCCGATGCATCGCAAACCAATGTCGAGGTTGCATCCATTCATGCCGCACAAAGCGGCGCCGATGTCCGCTATGAAGCCGTGACATCCGAGGAACTGGCAGCGCGCGGCGAACGCTTCGACGTCGTGCTCAACATGGAGGTTGTCGAGCATGTTTCCGATGTCGAACTGTTTCTCAGCTCCTGCGCCGAGATGGTCAAGCCAGGCGGGCTGATGTTCGTCGCCACCATCAACCGCACCCTGAAAGCCCGCGCGCTGGCGATTATCGGGGCGGAATACGTGCTGCGATGGCTGCCGCGCGGCACCCATCAATATGAAAAGCTGGTCCGACCCGAAGAGATCGAGACCCCATTGAATGCAGCGGGAATGAACGTGATCGATCGCACCGGCGTGTTTTACAATCCCTTGCAGGACCAGTGGAACCTGTCCCGCGACATGGACGTCAATTACATGATGCTGCTGGAACGGCCGAAGACGGCCTGAGTGTACCAAAGTCTGTAACGGCCGGCCCCGCTGGCGCCGGGCCGGCCGTTACA
This sequence comes from Hoeflea sp., assembly GCF_002733955.1. GTDB lineage: Bacteria > Pseudomonadota > Alphaproteobacteria > Rhizobiales > Rhizobiaceae > Hoeflea. The sequence goes on from NZ_NVXQ01000008.1 coordinate 13,424, forward strand.
CCGGAATGTGCTTGAGCTGCGCCAGCAGGTCGCTCTGACCCGGCGCATTGGCCTCCACCATTGCTTTCACCCGCGCCCGGTCGATCTCCACCGGCGCTCCATCCGGCCGATAGGGCTGCTTGAAGGTGAAAGCCTGCGGACCTGCCCCGTGATCATGCAGGAACTCGAGTTTTGCGGCGGCACCTGTCCAGTCCGGACGCTGTCCCGCCTCGATCCACCACAGGACCAGTGGCGGCCAATCGTTTTTGGCATTCCAGTTCCGTGCATTTTTCAGCGCCTCGGCGTGAACGCCGGCATAACTGAAGGCCATCAGGCTTTCGATATCCCGCCACAGCGAAAGCGAACTGGGCCCGGTGTCAAACCTGCTTCCCTCGAGAAATCTCGGAAAAACCTGGAGACCCCAGCTCTCAGGCCCGGGCTCACCATCATAACCCGAACGCCCGACAAAGCCCGAAGCCATCTCGGCGGCGGCAAAATTCAAGGGTTCGCGCCGGAGGAAGCCCTGTACCTCGGGCGCATCAAGCGGGGCCACGTGCTGACCGAAATTATACATGGCGAGATGAAACCCGGCCGCGTTCATCTCAGCTCAGGTCGTCCGGAAACTCCGGCAACGGCGCAATCTCGATGCCGTCCTCGATCAGCGACTTCGCGTCGTCGGCAGAAGCCTTGCCGATGATCCCCCGCGCCTCGGCCTCGCCGTGATGGATCTTGCGCGCCTCGTCGGCAAACCGCTCGCCGACATCTTCGGAGTTCTGCTTGACCGCCTGTACCATGTCCCGCAGCTTGCGCATCATCTCGCGTCTTTCTGGATCCATCGCCAGCGGCCGCGCCGGCGCGTCCTTTGAAACTGCAACGGCCGGCGCCATCAGTGACTTGCCGATCTCCCGCGAGCCGCATATGGGGCATTCGACCAATCCGCGCTCGGATTGACCGTCAAAATCCTTGCTCGAGGAAAACCAGCCCTCGAATTCATGTTCCTTGTCGCAATGCAAAGAAAAGCGGATCACGCCACACTCTCTCCTGTCTCTTTCTCGGTCTTTGTCTGGCCCGATGCCGGCTGCAAGCCGCTCTCGATGCGGTAGCTGCGGGCATTCTTCAGATTGGGGACCTTGCCCCGCGCCGCCTTGACTTCATCGAGTGCAAGGCTGGCGACGATGACGCCGGGCTCATCGCCCTTGGCTTCCGCGATCACCCGTCCCCAGGGATCGACGATCAGCGAGTGGCCATAGGTTTCCCGGCCGTCTTCATGTACGCCGCCCTGGGCCGCCGAAATCACGAAAACCCCGTTTTCGATCGCCCTGGCGCGCTGCAGCACATGCCAGTGCGCTTCGCCTGTCTGGCGGGTAAAGGCAGCGGGTGCCGTCAGGATATCGGCTCCGGCAAGCGCCAGATCGCGAAACAGGTGCGGGAAGCGGATGTCGTAGCAAATCCCCATGCCCAGCCGGGCCCCGTCAAGATCAACCGTGCGGGCAATCTCGCCTGGCTGGTAGACCGCGCTTTCGCGCCAGCTTTCGCCATTGTCGAGATCCACGTCGAACATGTGGATCTTGTCATAGCGGGCAAGAAGATCACCGTCGGGCCCGAACACCACCCCGCGATTGGCCGTCATCTCCTGGCCTACATCGATCGCCGTCGAGCCGATGTGAAGATAGATGCCAAGCTCGCTGGCAAGCGACGCAGCTGCCTTGAGCACGGGATCGTCAGCTTCCGTCTTGAGGATACCGCGCAGATCTTTCCGGCTCTTCTGCACCGCCCCGGTCATTTCCGGCGTCTGCACATACCTCGCCCCGCGCGAAGCAGCTTCGCGCACCAGTGCGTCCATGGACTGAATGTTCGCTTCAGGCATCACGCCCGAGCGCATCTGAACGGCGGCGACGACCAGTTCAGCCATGGTTCAGCCTCCTGTCAGCATCGGGTCAAGCTTGCCGGCATTGTCCAGGGCATGCAACTCGTCGCAGCCGCCGACATGAACGCCGTCAATGAAGATCTGCGGAAATGTCGCCCGGCCGTTGGCCTTGCCGATCATCTCCTGTTTCAGGTCGGGAGAGAACGTGGCGTCGTGTTCGGTGTAGCTGACACCCTTGCCGTCGAGCAACCTCTTGGCCGCGGTGCAAAATCCGCAAAACTGCCGTGTGTAGATGATTACGTCTGCCATGCGGGTCTCCGTTTATCTCTTGGCCGTCTTGGCCTCTCAGGCATATAGGGTTTCCTCTCCCTGGCTTGCAACCCTGGCAAAGGTCAGCACATTGACCTGGGCGGCCCCGGCACGCAGCAACGCGCGTGTCGCCGCCTCCACCGTCGAACCGGTGGTCAGCACATCATCGATCAAGAGCAGCTTGAGACCAAGAAACCGCTGCACCTGCTCCGGCTCGATCGAAAACGCCCCACGGACATTGTCCTGCCTGGCCCTCAGCCCCAGACCGACCTGCTGACGCGTGGCCCGCACCCGGCGCAGCACACCCGGCAGGAATGGTTTGCCCGATTGCCGGGCCAGAGATCTGGCAAGCTCGGCGGACTGGTTGTAGCGTCGTGCGAACAGCCTGCTCCGGTGCAGCGGCACCGCAAGAATGACATCGCTGTCATCAACGACCTCCTGCCCCGCGCGGATCATCCAGACAGCCATCATTGCAGCGAGGTCTGCCCGGTCCGAATATTTCAGGCCATGCACGATCTTGCGTGCGATGCCATCATGAAACACCGCAGCCCGCGCTCTGGCATAGGGTGGCGGATGGGCGAGTGCCTCCGGAGAAACGAGCCCGTCGCCACGATCATGATCAAAGGGGACACCGGTAATCTCGCAATAGGGCCGCTCGATGAACCGCACCGTGACCCAGCACGATGGACACAACGCAGCGGCACGGCCCACCATTTTGCCGCATCCCGAGCACACCGGCGGATAGACCAATTGCATCACCCCCGCCGCGACGCCGCCAAGCGCTGCCTGCAATCGAAACCTCAATCGCGATGCATCAGTTGTGTCCATCGGTTGACATTAACGCCGTTCCATCCAACAAGCGAGCCGCAGCGGGGCTGTTGGCCGCCGCTGCTTTTTGCAACCGACCGATGGGCACCGGGTCATGGACCGCATCTTTGATCATGAATTGCTGCGCCAACGCCGCTTGCGGGCTCTGGCTGCGTTTGAGCCCGGTTCGGATTTTCTTGTCCGCAGGGTCGCCGAAGACATGGCCGACCGGCTCGCTGTTGTCGAACGCCATTTCGACCACCCGGTGCTGGTGCATGGCGGTTTGCCCCATGCTGCTCAACAAATGCAGACGATCGGCAAAACGGCGGAGTTCCGCTATATCGACCTCTGCGAAATTCCCGGCGTCGATGTAGAGCGGCAGGTGCTGGCCGAGCCGGATCATGTCCCGCTGCAGCCGGCCAGTGTGGATCTGGTCGTATCACCCCTGGCGCTGCACCTGACCAACGACACGCCGGGCGTGCTGGTACAGATGCGCCGCGCCCTGAAGCCGGATGGCCTTTTGCTGGCCGCAACGCTCGGTGCAGGAACTCTGGGCGAATTGCGGGAATCCCTGCTTGCGGCAGAAAGCGAACTTATCGGCGGCGCCAATGCCAGGGTTCACCCCTTTGCCGATATCCGTGATTATGGTGGTCTGCTGCAACGTGCGGGTTTCGCATTGCCGGTGGTCGACATTGACGAGATTGTCGTCAGATATGCCGACATGTTTGCGCTGCTGAGAGATCTGCGCGCCATGGGCATGACATCGATATTGGGTGGAAGAAGTCGCAAGCCGCTGGGAAAGAACGTGTTCCTTCGCGCTGCTCAGATTTACGCGGAACGGTTCTCAGACGCGGATGGGCGCATCCGCGCAAGCTTCTCCGTGATCCATCTTTCCGGATGGGCGCCACACGAGAATCAGCAAAAGCCACTCAAGCCGGGCTCTGCCAAGACACGCCTTGCCGACGCGTTGAAAACGCCTGAGCGGAAACTGCCCCGCTGAGGCGTCAGAGCCTACATCGAATCCTTCACGCGGTTTGCGGTGTTGCTCATGCTGTTGTTGAGGGCTTCGCCAAGCACCGTGGCGCCACTGATCAGGGCGGTGACAATCAGGGCGGCCATGATGCCGTATTCGATCGCGGTCGCCCCGGACCTGTCTTCAATAAACCTGTAGAGCAAGGATTTCATGACTAATTTCCAATTCCGCTTGAGTTGCCAGAAGAGCTATTCAACAGTCGCCCGATTTCCTGCCATTGCTTCTAATGATGCAGAGCGCGCCCGGATTATCCTGCAGAATTGATTTACGGACAGTATAGGAGGTGATTTTCGAGCCTGTCGGGATCGAACCGGTCGTGATGTTGTCGAACTGATCCGGCGCCCATGCCACCCGCGCCGCAGACGAGCGATCGGCGACAATGGGTGTCAGGATGGCCGCCAACGCAATTGCCGCAGTACCGAACAACAGGGCAACGCGCACCGCCCCGAGCGTCCTCGGCTGGCTTTCCTGCCCGTCTCTATCCATCACTGTCGTCCAGAATTCATCGTTCGCCATAAGGTCCCCACTGACAACCCGCACGGGTTCACCACTGGGACATATATTGATGCAAGTGAATTAAAGTTTCATTAACGCTATCTGCAACAACCAAGAGATCGTGGTTGAGCAGGCGTGAGATCACAAAAGGTCGATCAGATAGGGAATCAGAGGCTCATCGGCCGGCGGCATCGGATAATTCCGCATGTCGCGCGGACGCACCCATTTGAGCGCCTGCCCCTCCAGTCCACGTGCCGTGCCCTCGAACCGGCGACAGACAAACAACGGCATCAGCAGGTGAAACTCGTCATAGCTGTGGCTGGCAAATGTCAGCGGCGCGAGACACGCTTCCTTGGTGGTGATGCCGATTTCTTCGGCCAGTTCACGGATCAGGGCCGCTTCCGGCGTCTCGCCAGGCTCGACCTTGCCACCTGGAAACTCCCACAACCCGGCCAGCTTCTTGCCCTCCGGCCGCTGGGTCAGAAGCACCCGCCCATCGGCATCAACCAGCGCGCAGGCGGCAACCAGCAGGATTTTCTTGTCGCTCATGGAAATCAGTATCCCGGCTTCTGGCGGTAGGCGTAGCGATAGACCTCGCCAAACCCCAGCCCTTTGTACAGGCCGACGGCGGCCGTGTTGGCGCTCTCGACCTGCAGCCAGGCCGTTTCCGCACCCCGGTGCCGCGCCCAGCGAAGCGCCGCAGTCACCACGTCGCGGCCGTAGCCTGAGCGCCGCATGTCTGCCCTTGTCGCCAATTCGAACAGGCCGGCAAGATCATTGTCATGCACGCACAGCGCCGTCGACACGGGCCCGATCTCTTCTTCCTCGAGCACGAACAGCCCGCTGGGCGGCCGTATCGCGCTCAGGACTTCGGTCAGCCCCGGCTTGAGCGACTGTTCGCGGCCATGCACGGCAATCGACGCATCAACATAGCGTCCGATATCGCGCATCGGCAGATGATCCATGCCATGATCGATGTCGAGGCTGTCAATCGCACCGGTCATGACGATGGTCTCGTCAAAACGGCGCCAGCCGAGCGCGTCCAGATAGGCCTCGAGCGGGGGCGGCGCCAGCGGCGACTGCCGGAACACCAGCGGCCGGTCATAGGAATCGAACCTGCGCGCAGCCCGTTCCACCCGGCCTTCGATGTCATCGTGGTCGGACGGATCGAGCGGATTGACCGAGTTCAGCCGCTTTGACGGATGACCGGCGGTCAGGCGGATCTGCCAGCTGCCGTCATACTGGATCGAAGCGGCAGGCCAGGCGCGGAATCCGACGGCTTCAAGCCTTCTGACGATTGCTAGATTCGGCAAGACACGTCCCGTGTTGTTGTTTGCTGGCGCGCCGCTCAACTGCGGTAATCGCCATTGATCTCGACATAGGCCTTGGTCAGGTCGCAGGTAAAGACGCGCGCCTTCCCGCGCCCGATACCGAGATCGACGCGGATGGCGATCTCGTCCTTTTTCATGACCTCGGATGCCGCAGCTTCGCTGTAGTCAGGATCACGCTCGCCATCGACGGCAACCCGCACATCGCCGAACCAGATGGCCAGCTTGTCGCGTTCGGCCTTTTCGCCTGCCTTGCCGACAGCCATGACGATCCGGCCCCAATTGGCGTCTTCGCCGGCAACGGCTGTCTTGACCAGTGGAGAATTGGCAATCGAGCGGGCAATCCGCCCAGCAGCCTTGGCCGAGGCTGCGCCAGTGACCGTGATCTCGACCTGCTTGCGGGCGCCTTCGCCATCGCGCACGATTTGAACCGCCAGGTCTTCCATCAGCTCAGCCAGTGCTTTGGAAAAGCTCCGCGCCCGCGGGTCCGTGGCAGAATGCACGGTTCCCGCACCATGCTCAGCGGCAGCGCCGGTTGCGAAAACCAACAGCGTGTCCGATGTCGACGTGTCGCTGTCCACCGTCACCGCATTGAAGGTCGAACCGACATGACGGCTCAGCATCGCCTGCAAGGCGGATGGATCGATGGCTGCGTCTGTCACGATGAAGGAGAGCATCGTCGCCATGTCGGGCGCGATCATGCCCGCGCCCTTGGCCATGCCGTTGAGTGTCACCGTCACGCCGTCGATCCGCGCCGTCCGTGTCGCGACCTTCGGATAGGTATCCGTGGTCATGATCGCCCGCGCCGCATCCAGCCAGCGGTCACCATTGGCCGAGACCGCCATCTGATCCAGCACGGTTGCGAACTTGGTCGCGTCCAGTGGCTCACCGATGACGCCGGTCGACGCCAGGAAGACTTCGTCCTGGCTGCAGCCGACGGCCTCGGCGGCAGACTTCGCGGTGAGCTCGGTGGCGGCACGGCCTTTTTGACCGGTGAACGCGTTGGCATTGCCGGAATTGACCACCAGCGCCCTTGCCTTGCCACCCGACAGGTTTGCCCGGCAGAAATCGACGGGCGCGGAGGGGCACTTCGAGCTGGTGAAGACCCCCGCCACAGCCGCCGGCTTGTCGAACACCATCAGCATGACATCGGTGCGGTTCTGATACTTGATCCCGGCCGCCGCCGTTTCGATCCGCACACCCGCCACCGGCGGCAGTTCAGCATACGACTTGGGAGCCAGGGGCGAAATGTCGGTGGACATGATAGCGATCCTCGATACGGCCAAACCTGCCGGAAACGGCAGTCCTATTCCTGCTGCTGTTGCTGGCTGACAGCGTCGTAGGCTTCCTTCAGCTCGGGATCGAGCACGTTGATCTCGGTCTCGCCGCGGGCTGCCCGGATGAGCTCGCCATAGCGTTCGCGCATTACCACCTGGCGGACCTGGTCAGACACCTCCTCGAATGCCGGAGGCGAAGCTTCGCGGCGCTCTTCAACCTTGATGACATGCCATCCGAACTGGGTCTTCACCGGCTCCTTGGCATATTCGCCGGCCTCAAGCGTGAAGGCCACGGCTTCGAATTCGGGAACCATGCGGCCCTTGGTGAAGAAGCCGAGATCGCCGCCCTGCGCAGCACTCGGGCCGGTCGACTTTTCCTTGGCCAGTTCGGCAAAGTCCTTGCCCGACTCCAGCTCGGCGATGACCGCCTTGGCTGCGTCTTCCGTTTCGAGAAGAATATGCCGCGCGCTGACTTCCTCGTCAGCCGGCACCGCTGCGATTTCCTTCTCGTAGCGCGCCTTGAGATCCGCGTCGCTGACCGGGTCGACAACAGCCGACTTGAAGATGGCATTGTGCAAGGCACGGTCGCGCTGGAATGCCATCAGCCGCTTGAATTCATCCGTCTGGTCAAGCTCTTCGGCTTCTGCCTTACGCGCCAGCGTCTTGATGTCGATGACGGCTGCAAGCGCCGCGACACGCCGCTGCTGGTCCGGAAGCCGGGCAAACTGGGGGTCCAGGTCCCCTTCAGCCAGCGTTAGTTCCGATTCATGTATTTCCACTCCCGCGACAGTTGCCACCACCGGGTCGGCTTCGTCGGCAGCCTGGCCGGCAATTGGCAGGAATGCGACGGAACTCACGAAGAGTGTGGCTACGAGCTGCGATAGACGCATGGCTGGACCTTTCATTATGGAGCTTGTGAGGGTTGGCCGCCCAAGTGCTCTCGGATTTTGGCAACCTTAAGACGGTCTTTGCCGCCGTTGACATCGTTCGACCCCCCTCTTATCTGTCAGCCAACCGTCCGTCCAGACGGCTTTCACTGGATGAAGGCCATCCGGACAGGGATTTCCAATTGATCCACCGGTCGCAGGCCAGCGCCGGTTTCCATCACTGCAGACCGTGCAGCCTCAAGAAAGGACCATTGAAATGGTCAAGTTCGGCGCTATCGCCCGCAAGATTTTCGGTTCATCAAATGATCGCCGGATCAGGGCCTATCAGCCAAGAATTGATGCGATCAATGCTTTGGAACCTGAGCTCACCGGGCTCAGCGATGCTGAACTGGCGGCACGGACGGTTCAATTCCGCGAACAGATCGCCGCCGGCGCCAAACTCGACGACCTTCTGGTTCCCGCCTTTGCCACCGTGCGCGAGGCAGCCCGCCGCGCCATCGGCCTCCGGCCGTTCGACGTCCAGCTGATCGGCGGCATGATCCTGAACGAGAACGCCATTGCCGAAATGAAGACCGGTGAAGGCAAGACGCTGGTCGCCACCCTGCCGGTCTATCTCAATGCGCTGTCGGGCGACGGCGTCCATGTCGTCACCGTCAACGACTACCTGGCGCGCCGCGACGCGGAATGGATGGCCCGTATCTATGGCTTCCTCGGCCTGACCACCGGCATCATCACCCACGGCATGGACGACAACGAGCGCCGCGACGCCTATGCCTGCGACATCACCTATGCCACCAACAACGAGCTTGGCTTCGACTATCTGCGCGACAACATGAAATATGACCGCGCCCAGATGGTCCAGCGCGGACACAACTACGCCATCGTCGACGAGGTGGACTCCATTCTCGTTGACGAAGCCCGCACGCCGCTGATCATCTCGGGCCCGCTGGATGACCGTTCGGAACTCTACAACAGCATCGACACTCTGATTCAGAAGCTCGAGCCCGACGATTACGAAATTGACGAGAAACAGCGTTCGGCGACATTTACCGAGAGTGGCACCGAGAAGCTGGAGGCCATGCTGGCCGAAGCCGACATGCTCAAGGGTGAATCGCTCTACGACGTCGAGAACGTCTCGGTTGTTCACCACATCAACAACGCGCTGAAAGCCCACCGGCTGTTCACCCGCGACAAGGATTACATCGTCCGCAATGACGAGATCGTCATCATCGACGAGTTTACCGGCCGCATGATGCCGGGCCGGCGCTACTCCGAAGGCCAGCACCAGGCGCTCGAAGCCAAGGAAGGCGTCAAGATCCAGCCGGAAAACCAGACGCTGGCCTCGATCACCTTCCAGAACTATTTCCGCATGTATTCGAAGCTCGGCGGCATGACCGGCACGGCCTCCACCGAGGCCGAGGAGTTCGGAGACATCTACGGCCTCGAAGTGGTCGAAGTGCCGACCAACGTTCCGATCGCCCGTATCGACGAGGACGACGAGGTCTACCGTACCGTCGAGGAAAAATATCAGGCCATCATCGACGACATCAAGCAGTCGCGTGCGAAGAAGCAGCCGGTTCTGGTCGGCACCACGTCGATCGACAAGTCCGAAATCCTGGCCGAATTGCTGCGCAAGGCCGGCGTCGAGGACTTCAAGGTGCTCAACGCCCGCTACCACGAGCAGGAAGCCTATATCGTCTCCCAGGCCGGCGTTCCCGGCGCGGTGACCATCGCCACCAACATGGCCGGCCGCGGCACCGACATTCAGCTCGGCGGCAATGTCGACATGCGCATTGCCCAGGAACTCGGCGACATGCCCGAGGGCCCGGAACGCGACGAGAAGGAAAAGGCCATCCGGGCAGAGATCCAGGCGCTCAAGGACGAGGCGCTGGCCGCCGGCGGCCTATACGTTCTGGCCACCGAACGCCATGAGAGCCGCCGTATCGACAACCAGCTGCGCGGCCGTTCCGGCCGTCAGGGCGACCCGGGCCGCTCCAAGTTCTTCCTCTCGCTGCAGGACGACCTGATGCGGATCTTCGGCTCCGAGCGCATGGACGGCATGCTCAAGACGCTCGGCCTCAAGGAAGGCGAGCCGATCATCCATCCGTGGATCAACAAGGCTCTTGAACGGGCCCAGAAGAAGGTCGAGGCCCGCAACTTCGACATCCGCAAGAACCTGCTCAAGTTCGACGACGTGATGAACGACCAGCGCAAGGTCATCTTCGAGCAGCGCAAGGAACTGATGGACGCGGAATCGATTTCCGAAACCATCGAAGACATGCGCCACGAAGTGGTCGACGGCCTGGTCAAGCTGCACATTCCCGAACGCGCCTACGCCGAACAGTGGAATGTCGCCGACCTCAAGAAGGACGTGCAGGCCTATCTCAATCTCGACCTACCGATCGAACAGTGGGCCGCCGAAGAGGGCATCGCCGAAGACGACATCCACACCCGGATCCTCGAGGCCGCCGACAAGCTGGCCCAAGAACGGGCCGAACGGTTTGGCCCCGAGGTCATGACCTATGTCGAAAAATCCGTTGTTCTGCAGACGCTCGACCATCTGTGGCGCGAACATCTGGTCAATCTCGACCACCTTCGCTCGGTCGTCGGTTTCCGCGGCTATGCCCAGCGCGACCCACTGCAGGAATACAAGTCCGAAGCGTTCGAGCTTTTCCAGGCCCTGCTCGCCAATCTGCGCCAGGCAGTCATGACCCAGCTGATGCGGGTGGAGATCGTCCGCGAGGCGGCAACCACCCCCGAGCCTGAACTGCCCGAAGGCATGGAAGCCCACCACATCGACGCTTCGACAGGCGATGACGAATTTGCCCGCTCGGACGTCGAACTGGCAAACAACGTCGTGGCCCCGGAAGACCGCGATCCTGAAGACGAGTCCACCTGGGGCAAGGTTGGCCGCAACGAGCCCTGCCCGTGCGGATCGGGCAAGAAGTACAAGCACTGCCACGGCGCTTTCTGACCGCAGGCAGATGTAGAACGATCAAGCCGGGCTCGAGTTTTTCGAGCCCGGCTTTTTTGTGTCGAAATTGATCGCCTCATGGGCCTTTGCCCTGTCCCCCGTCTGCACAATTGACGATGGATAACCGTGGCGCCAAACCGGGCGCGCACAAATCCGGCCTGTTGAAATGATTGGTCAAACCGTTTCTTAACGTCGCCATGGCAATGTGACCCGGCAACAACCGGATTGAAGCCTGACCATGACGTTGATCGACACCGCCGGCAGAATATTGCCGCCTCGCTTCGCTGCGCGGCTCGGGCCGGTGTTTGACCGTCTGTCGACAATTGCCACAGCCACCGACGAGACCAGCGCAGCCCAGCGCATGGCGATGATCGCCTTTGCCATCCGCATTTTCAGTGCCGCGATCGCCTTCGTGTCACAGATCATTCTGGCGCGCCTGATGGGAGAGTTCGAATACGGCGTGTTCGTGTTTGTCTGGGTCATCGCCATCATCCTGGGCAACCTGTCCTGCCTCGGCTTCCACACCGCCGTGATCCGCTTTCTGCCGCAATACCGCAGCGCCGGCGCCGACGAGGCAATCATCGGCCTTGCCGCCACGGCGCGAATATTTGCAATGATTTCCGCCACGCTGATCGCCGCCACCGGCATCGCGGCAATCCATTTTCTCGGCGACCGCATCGAAGCCCATTATGTCCAGCCGCTCTTCATTGGCGCCTTCGTGCTGCCGATGATTGCCCTCGGCGACGTGCTTGACGGAACCGCAAGGGCCAATGGCTGGGCCGTCCACGCGCTCAGCCCGACCTATATCGTCCGTCCCCTGCTTATCCTGTGCTTCGTTGCCGGCGCCATCTGGCTGGGGCGTCTGGCCGATGCCAACACCGCCCTGGTCGCCGCCCTTGCGGCAACCTATCTCACCACGCTCGCGCAGTTTCTTGTAGTCACCGCCCGGCTGCAGAAACGCTTCCCCGCCCAACGCGTCGAGATCCACGTCAAGACCTGGCTGATGGTCGCCTTCCCGATCTTCCTGATCGAGGGCTTCTACTTCATGCTCACCAATGCCGATGTCATCATCGTCGGTATCTATCTTCCGCCGGAAAAGGTGGCCGTCTATTTCGCCGCAGCGAAAACCATGGCGCTGGTGCATTTCGTCTATTTTGCCGTCAAGGCCGCTGCCGCCCAGCGCTTCTCCGCGCTGGTGTCAGGCACCGATCGCACCGCCCTGGCGCGTTTTGCCCGCCAGACGGTGCAATGGACCTTCTGGCCCTCCCTGCTGGTCGGCAGCATGGTGATTGCCGCCGGTCCGTTTCTGTTGTCGCTGTTTGGTCCGAGCTTTCAGGCGGGGCACCTGATCATGGTCATCCTGTTTGCCGGCATCATCACCAAGGCCATGATCGGTCCTGGTGAAGTGCTCCTGACCATGGCCGGCAAACTGAAGATCTGCGCCACCATCTATGCGGTCGCGCTCACCGCGAATCTCGGACTAAACGTGCTGCTGATCCCCCTCTGGGGTCTGCACGGCGCTGCCGCCGCCACTGCCGGAGCGATGATGATCGAGGCCAGCCTGCTTCACCTGATTATCAGGCGCGAGCTCGGCATTGTCATGTTCATCGGCTCTGGTGCATTGCCCACCGGCGGCCACGCTGCGCAGGAGGCGAAGTAAGTCATGGCCTCCAGTCCCATCGTTCAGGAAGAAGTCGCAAGCCAGGCCAACACGATGATCGGCGAACTGGCCGATATCGAAACCGGCCGTCCGCTTCCCGAGCGCGAGGTTGCCGTCGGCCGTCCCGGGCGGCATCTGGCAATCTATCCCGCTCGCGCCGGCTATGATCTGCAGGAAGAGCTCGACTTCCTGACCAACCGCGCCATTGAACCCAACATCTTCTTTGCTGCCCGCTTTCTGGCCCCGGCCATGCCGCGGCTGGAAGACCGGGTCATCCGCCTCATGCTGATGCGCGATGAAACCGACACCCATTCGCGCATGCGCATGTTGCTGCCCTATTCGGTCGAAAAGCCCGGTTTCGCCGTCGGTGCATCCATCATTCGCGCCTGGGCCAATCCTTTTGGCCCCTTGGGAACCCCCTTGCTCGATCGCGAGGACGCCGCCGAAACACTCGACAACATGCTCGAGGCCCTGGGCCGGCCGGACATGGGCCTGCCGGGCATCCTGGTTCTGCCCGACATGCGGCTGGACGGTCCCGTGGCAGGCCTGCTGCGCGCCGTCGCCATGGCCCGCAACCTCTCGGTCGTCGTCACCGATCAGGCCCAGCGCCCGTTCCTCGAAAGCACGCTTGACGCCAACGACTATCTGGCCAGATCCGTATCCTCGCACCATCGCCGCGAGATGCGCCGGCAATGGCGGCGTCTGTCAGAGCATGGCGAGCTGAGCTACATGGTGGCCCGCCAGCCCGAGGAAATCCGCTACCATCTCGAGGAGTTTCTGACGCTTGAGGACACCGGCTGGAAAGGCCGCCGCAAATCCTCGATGGTTGCCGACCGATACCGCGCCGCCTTTGCCCGCGAAGCCATCAACAGCCTGGCCGAAACCGACAGCGTCCGTATTCATTCTCTGGCGCTCAATGGCGAGGCCATCGCCTCGATGATTGTCTTCGTCTCGTCCGGCGAAGCCTGGACCTGGAAGACCGCCTACAACGAGGAATGGGCCCGCTACTCGCCGGGCAAGCTGCTGGTCGACAGGCTGACCGAATGGCATCTCGACGACTTCAATATCCGCCGCACCGACTCCTGCGCCGTGCCCGATCATCCGATCATGAGCCGGATGTGGTCGGAACGCGAGACCATGGGCACCATGGTGATCGGTCTTCATCCGAAGCATGACCGGGATGTCCGCCAGGTCGCGACCCAGCTTCACATCTACCGCAACACCCGCAACATCGCCCGGCTGCTGCGCGAGAAAATCCGCGGCATGGCCAAGCGCTGAGGCGTATCGCGCCGGATATTCGCGACAGGCCTTGAGACCATTTCTCTCGAAATGACTTCAGCCCGCCGCCGCACTCGCCTCGGCCATGGCCTGGTCGCGCAAAATCCGGCGGATCACCTTGCCTGTCGTGGTCATCGGCAGGCTCTCGACGAATTCGATCTCCCTGGGATATTCGTGCGCCGACAACCGGGTCTTGACCCAGTCCCGAACCGATTCGGTCAGGTCCGCATTCGGCTCGGTCCCTAGCGCCACAACGATATAGGCCTTGACGATCTCGGTGCGCATCGGGTCGGGTTTCCCCACCACCGCTGCAAGCGCCACCGCCGGATGACCGGTCAGGCAATCCTCGATTTCACCGGGTCCGATCCGGTATCCCGATGAGGTGATGACATCGTCATCGCGGCCGAAAAACGAGAAATAGCCCTCGGCGTCACGCACGCCCTGGTCGCCGGTAAGCATCCAGTCCCCGATGAACTTGGCTTTTGTCGCCGCCTCGTTTTGCCAGTAGCCGATAAACATCACCGGGTCGGGACGCTTGACCGCAATCTGGCCTGCGGTGCCGTCGGGCACCACCTGGCCCTGATCATCGATCACCGCCACCTCATGGCCGGGCACCGGCTTGCCGATCGCGCCACCACGGCTGACACCAAGCATAGCCGAGGAGGACAGCACCAGATTGCACTCGGTCTGGCCGTAAAACTCGTTGATGGTCAGGCCGAGCACCTTTTGCGCCCAGTCATAGGTCTCGCGCCCCAGCGCTTCCCCGCCCGATCCGACCGTGCGCAGGTTGAGACGGTGTCGCGACAAAGGGTCTGAAACCGTGCGCATGATCCTCAGCGCTGTCGGCGGTATGAAGGCGTTGCGCACATTCATTTCCGCCAGGATCCGGTAGGCCAGTTCCGGATCGAACTTCTGTGCCTGTGAAGACACCACCGGCACCCCGAGCAGCAATCCCGGCAGCAACACGTTGAGCAGGCCACCGGCCCAGGCCCAGTCTGCAGGCGTCCACAGCTTGTCGCCCGGCTGCGGCATGAATTCGTGATGGGTCTGGACCCCGGGAATGTGACCGATCAGAACCCGGTGCCCGTGCAGCGCCCCCTTTGGTGGGCCGGTGGTTCCGGAGGTGAAGATCATCAGCGCCGGGTCATCCGCCCGGGTCCTGATTGCAATCGGTGCGTCGGAATGACCATCCTCCAACCCGTTGAAGCTGACGGCATCAGCGTCCGCTGGGGCAACATCCTCGGAAGCACCGGCAACGACCACCGCCTCGAGCTCGCCCAGCCGCTCCCTTATGGTGGAGATCTTGCGGCATCCTCCCGGCGTGGTCACCAGCACCTTGGCACCGGAGGCGGAAAGCCGGTGCTCCAGCGCCTCCATTCCGAACAACAGCGCCAGCGGCACGGCGATGGCGCCGAGCTTGTAGATCGCCACATGCGCAATCACCGTCTCGAACCCCTGCGGCAACATCAGCGCCACCCGGTCGCCGGCGGTCACGCCAAGCGACGAAAGCCCCCGGGCAAAGGCATTGGACCGCCGCGCCAGCCCCTCATAGGTCAGCTGGTCGGGCGCGCAGTCCGGATTGAAATGCTCGAGACAGACCCGGTCCGGCTCCCGCGCCGCCCAGTCATCCGACACCGCGCTGCCGATGTTGAAAAACGCCGGCACATCCCAGGAAAACCGGGCCGCAACGTCTTCAAGCGTATTTCCCTCAGGCAACAACATCACTGCAAATCCCTGCATAAGACCCCACGCCCACCACGCTGCCGCGCGCGGTCAGGGGCAAAGCAATTCTAGCTCGAAAAAGCTGTATCAGGCGAGGCATCAGGAATGAAGGGGAAGCAGTGGTGAGCACACGTTTGACACTTGCATGCACACCGACACTTTTCTCCCTTGATTGCCAGAAAGATGCAGGGTTAGGTTCCGGCTCAATTTGGGGGACACTATGAACAAGACCGCTGTGGCAATAATTATCGCGAGTGTAGGGGTTACTGGTTGCACTAGTTCCAGCGCAGTCCGTACATCGCAGAACACCGCGATCATCCAGACCAGCGCTGAACCAATGTGCGGAAGCGTGGGCGCTGCCCGTGTCGCCCAGAAGCAGGCGGCAATTGAGACTATAAAGGCCGGATATGACCGCTACATCATCACGGGTGCTGCCAGCGACAACAGTGTTGGCGTGACCCAGTTGCCGGGACATTACAACACTTATGGCACTGCCAACGTTTACGGGAATTACGGGACGTTTAACGCTACTTCCGTTTATCAACCGGGGCCGACCATTGTAACGGGTAGCTATGACCAGAGCTTCGCAATCCGAATGTTCAAGGATGGCGAAGCCGGTGCGAAGCAAGCGGTATCGGCAAAGGAAACCTTGGGGCCGAAATGGGAGAAAATCGTGAAAGATGGGGTGCGTATGTGCACTTAACCTTTCCGGCGTTGTGAACCGTCCAAGTTTCAGAGACACGCAACGGGCTCCGCAATTTACGCTGGCGTTCTCATGTTTGTATCGGTTGGCTGCATGATCTGTCGCCGGGGACAACCGACCACCTTTACCACCGGCCGCAAAGTGGGTAGTCAATCTGACACACAAACCCGCGACCGGGTGTACACGAAGCACCCGGAACACCTTGCAAACAAGCACATCAAGAGAACTGGTGGTGCCCCCTTCCGGACTCGAACCGGAACTCCTTGCGGAACCGCATTTTGAGTGCGGCGCGTCTACCAATTCCGCCAAAGGGGCAAACCACTAGGTCCAGTCCATTATTATCAGCGGGCGCGCAGGTCAAGCCGATAGATCAAGCTTGCAGCAATCCGTTGGCTGGCACATCGGGAGGCAGTGGAATTGACCATCATCTGCTGATGACCATGGAATGCGACCGGTCGCTCTGATAAGACACCACCCGAAACACACATCAACGAGGGCGCATGCTCCATGACTGCATCTGAAGCTTCACCAACCCCACGCGGCGCGCTTGCAAAGATCGAGGCCATCCTCAGGCCTCATCTCGATCCTCAGGAAACAGAGGCTGAAGCGGGGGCTGCACCGGGCCCGAAGGCTACCATCAGCCTGGGGGCCTTGAGCGATCTGATGGAAGAGCGCGCCTTCGGCCTTTTGCTGCTGGTTCTGGCTTTGCCCTGTTGCCTGCCATTTGTGTATATCCTGCCGCAACTCGTGGCGCTGCCCATGGTCGTTCTTGCAGCCCAGATGGCAATGGGCCGGCGCGCGCCATGGTTGCCCGAGACCCTGCGCAAGCGCCGCCTGCCGGTGGCGGCCATGCTGGATGTCGTCACCCGCGCGCAACGTTATGGCGGCTGGCTGGAACGGTTTGCGCATCCGCGGCTTCCGGCGTTCACCGGCGACCGGGCGACCCGCATCATCGGCGCGCTGCTGATCGTGCCGTGCCTCTCGATCCTGGTGCCGCTGCCGCTCACCAACACCGTGCCAGGCATCGGCGTTGCCTTGACCGCCATCGGCTTGATTGAGCGCGACGCAGTATTTGTCGTTCTTGGCCTTCTCGCTGCACTGATCTGGGTCGCCATCCTGGCGATCGGCGGCCCGGCACTGATCTATTTTCTGATCAGCTTCCTGCTCAACAGGGGCGCTCCGGCGTGATCCGCCTGAGACCGGACACCACTTGAGCGCCGGCGCGGATGCGCGTCATCCAATCGACACCATTGCGGCACAAACCCGAGCAACGAGAACACACGGATCAAGACAATGACAACCGCTGCCACCCGGTCTCACCATACCCTCACCGCGCTGTTTCTTGCCCTCGCCATGGCCATGGTGGTCGGCTCAGCCCTCGGTTTCGAGCATATCGGCGGCTATATTCCCTGCGCACTGTGCCTCGAGCAGCGCACACCCTATTATATCGGCGCCCCGCTGATGCTCGTTGCAGCCATCATCTCCCGGGCCGGCGGGCCGTCCTGGGCGGTGCGCGGTCTCCTGGCCGTGGGCGGATTGCTGATGCTTTATGGGCTGGTGCTGGGTGTCTACCATTCCGGCGTCGAATGGCACTGGTGGGAAGGGCCTGCGTCCTGCGCAACCTCGGCTGACGCCGTGACCACGGATGCCGGGTCCCTGCTGGGTGATCTCAGCTCGACAAAGCCGCCATCCTGCGATGCCGCCGCCCTGCGCGTGCTCGGCCTGTCATTCGCCGGCTGGAATGTGCTGGCCAGCGCCGCTCTGGCTGCCATTGCCCTGCGCGCCGCAGCCCGGCGTTAAATCGCCTCAGGGCTGCAGTTCAACATCCCAGTAGAGATAATCCATCCAGCTTTCATGCAGGAAGTTGGGCGGGAACATGCGGCCGTTGTTGTGCAGGTCCTGAACACTGGGCTGATAGGGCTTTTGCTGCGGGATCATGCCCGCCTGCCTGGGCATCGCCCCGCCCTTCTTCAGATTGCACGGTGAGCAGGCGGCGACCACGTTTTCCCACGTGGTTTGCCCGCCGCAGCGGCGCGGGATCACGTGATCGAAGGTCAGCTCGTTCGGAGATCCGCAATACTGGCATTCGAACCGGTCCCTGAGGAACACATTGAACCGCGTGAACGCCGGCGTGCGGGAAGGCTTGATGTAGGATTTGAGGCAGACAACGCTGGGAAGCCGCATCGAGAATGTCGGCGAAGACACCGCCTGATCATACTCCGCCACGATCTGGACCCGGTCGAGAAACACGGCCTTGACCGCATCCTGCCACGACCATAGCGACAAGGGATAATAACTCAGCGGCCTGTAATCAGCGTTCAGAACGAGCGCCGGTAAGGACTGCGGGGACACAAAAATCGTCAAGTGACTCTCCCGAGCGATTCTCCATATGCACAGAACATATTAGGCTGGACATGTCAGGAATGTGAAGCGCCTGATTTTCGAATCATTTTCACCTCCCCGCCAGGCCCTCATCCGGCCGCGACGGGGGTCGCATCGCGGCGCATGACGGCGGCGTAATACGCCCACAACAGCCGCGCAGCCACGCCCCGCCACGGGCTCCAGTCTTCCGCCATGCTGTACAGATCCTTCGGCCGTGGCCGGGTTTCGAGCCCCAGAATGTCCGCGGCAGCGCTTTGCAGCGCAACGTCGCCGGCCGGGAACACATCCGGGTGGCCGGCGCAAAACAGCAGGTAGACTTCCGCGGTCCACGGCCCAACCCCCTTGATGGCCGTCATGGCCCGGATCGCCGCCCGCCCCTCGAGCCGGCACAGATGCTCCAGATCGAGATCGCCGCAGATCACAGCCTCCCCCACCCGGGTCAGCGTTTCGGCCTTGGCCCGTGACAGCCCCGCTTCGCGCAGTGCTTCAGGGCTGAGCGCAAGCACCGCCGAAGGTGTGATCTCGCCGGCCGCCAGTTCGAGCTTCCGCCATAACGCATTGGCGCTCGCCTTGGAGACCATCTGCGACAGGATGATCTCGGCCAGCGCGGCATAGCCGGGCGGTTTGCGCCGCAGCGGCACCGGGCCGGAAAGCTCGATCGCCCGCGCCAGCCGTAGATCGGTGCGCGCCAGCTCGACCAGGCCGTCTTCGATATCGTCAAGACTGTCGATTCGGCGCATCCCCGAGGTCCTGTCTGCTGGTTGGCTTTGGCTCATGTCTTCCGCTAATCAGGATCGGAACCCAGACTGTCGACTTGTATCATGACGCGCGACGTGTCTCGTGACGAGGCTCACCGGAAATGACATGAAACACCATGCCAACTGACAACACCACAGCCAATCCAGCCATCAAGGCCCCGATTGTCCGTTTTGCCCCCAGCCCCAACGGGCTGCTGCATGTCGGGCACGCGCGATCTGCACTGCTCAACTGGCGTTTTGCCAAAGCCCATGACGGCAGGTTTCTGCTGCGCATCGAAGACATCGACATCACCCGTGCGCGGCCCGAGTTCGAGACGGCAATCTTCGAAGATCTCGGCTGGCTCGGCCTCGACTGGGCCGCGCCCATCAGACGCCAATCGGAGCATTTTGCCGAATACGAGCTGGCGCTCGGCGAGTTGCGCAAGCTCGGCCTGATCTATCCGGCCTTCCTCAGCCGCGCCGAAACCACGGCCCGCATCTCGGAGATCGAAGCCACCGGCCGGGTCTGGTCGCGCGATCCCGACGGCGCGCCACACTATCCCGGCGAGGACCGCACCCTGTCCGCGTCCGAGCGCGCACAAAGGATCGCAGCCGGCGCCCCGCACGCCTGGCGGCTCGACATGCAAGCCGTGCTCGACGGTCTTGGCAGTGCCCTGTCATGGTCCGAGTACGGCTTCGGACCATCCGGGGAAACCGGTGAGATCAGGGCTGATCCAGGCACCTGGGGCGATGTCGTCCTGGCCAGGCGCGACGTCCCGGCAAGCTACCATCTCGCAGTCACGCTCGATGACGCCATTCAGAACATCACCGACGTCATTCGCGGCGAGGACCTGTTCGCTGCCACCTCCGTGCACCGCCTTCTGCAGCACCTGCTCGGCCTGCCCGCGCCGCGTTATCACCATCACGGACTTGTCCGCGATGAAACCGGACGCAAACTGTCAAAGAGCGATGGCTCTACGTCCATTGCCTCGTTACGGCAGCAGGGCGCCAGCCGCGCGGATATCCTCGTCCAAGCCGGAATCCCGGTCTGACGGCCGCAGTGCCGCGGCTCAGGTCTCGTGCGCTTTCTCACGCTCGAGTTCGATCGTGGCCCGCACCCGCGCCTTCAGGATCGCCGCATTGATCTCGGCTCCGAGGATGAAGATCGCCGCAATGATGTAAAGAAACACCAGCGCCACCATGATCGAGGCAAGACCGGCATAGGTGGAAACATAAGTCGCGAATTCCTCCAGGTAGCGGGCGAAGGCCAATGCGCCTGCAATCCAGGCAATCAGCGTCACGCAGATCCCCGGTATCACGTCCCGCAGCTTGCGCTTGCCCGCCGGCAGCCACAGATGCGACAGCACCAGGCCCGCTATCAGAACCGAGACCGCGACCAGGATGCGCCAGTCATCGACCGCGGTAATCAGCGTTTCCATCCAGGGCGCAAACTGCCGCGCCAGCCTCAGCGCCAGCGGCGCCAGCACCAGCAGAAAGCTGATCGCCATGATCACCATCACCGCGATCACAACAAACCCCAGGCTCTGGGCTCTTGTGACATACCAGGCCCGTGTCTCGGTCATCCGGTAGGCCCGGTTGAGCGACACCCGGAGCGCTTCAACGCCATTGGCGGAAAAGAACGCCGCCGCCAGCACCGACACGGTCAGCAATCCGCCGCGTTCGATGGTGAGCACGTTGATCACCTCGCGCGAGATCGGCGCGGCGATGGATTCGGGCCAGGTGTCGAAAATCAGGTGTGAGGCGGTTTCCGCATAGGCATTGGCGCCGAGAAAACTTGCCATCGCCGTTCCGAAGATCATGAACGGAAACAGGGCCATCAGGATCGACAGGGCGACGTGGCTGGCCATCGCCCAGCCATCATCATTGTTGAAATGGGTCACCGCATCGAGGATGACTGCGCGCATGCGTCGCAATGTTTGCTCCCTGTCTGACTGACATACGAACCGGGCCGGCATTGTCAGCCCGCCATGATTATGGGATCTGAACCGTCTCGGGAACAGGGTGGAACGCGAAATGAGCCAGAATAGCCAACAAAAGACCATCCTGGTGACAGGCTGTTCCAGCGGAATCGGCGCTTACTGCGCCCGCGCGCTCAAGGCCGAGGGCTGGCATGTGATCGCCTCGGCCCGCACTGAGGAAGACATCGCAACCCTGACAAATGATGGCATCGAGGCCTATCATCTCGATTATACTGATCCTGAAAGCATTGCCGCGTTCTTTGCACAGGCCATGCAATCCACCGGCGGGCGGTGCGATGCGCTGTTCAACAATGGCGGCTACGGGCAGGTCGGCGCGGTCGAGGACGTGCCGGTGGATGCTCTGCGGGCCCAGTTTGAGGCCAATTTTTTCGGCTGGCACGACCTGACGCAGCGGGTTCTCCCGGTGATGCGGGCGCAAGGCCATGGCCGCATTGTCCAATGCTCCTCGATTCTCGGTCTGGTTCCGATGCGCTTCCGCGGCGCCTACAATGCCTCCAAGCATGCACTTGAAGGTCTCTCCGTCACCCTCGCGCTTGAACTGGAAGGCACCGGTATCCACATCAGCCTGATCGAGCCCGGTGCAATCAAGAGCAGGTTCAGAGCCAATGCCCTGAAGCTGTTTCACCGCCATATCGACATCGAGAATTCGGCGCATCGCCAGGATTACCAGGCCCAGCTCCGCCGGCTGGAAAAACAGGAGCGCTCGGACAGCGGCAAACTCGGGCCCGAGGCCGTCCACGCGGTGTTGCGGCATGCTCTCACCGCTCGCCGGCCGCGCTACCATTACCCGGTGACACGAGCGGCGAAACTCGGCGTCATTGCCCGCAGGCTCGTGCCGGCACGGCTGTTCTATCCCTTTCTCGCCCGGCAGGATTGAGCTCTCGCCGCCGATGGACTTGCCGGCAAAAGCCCCTATGTTCCCCTTCAGATTTCATCACAAGGAAACGACCAGATGTCATCCGTAACCTATGTCCTGTCCATCATCGTCATGCTGGCGGTAGCCGCCGTGCTGGTGCGCGGCCTCGTCAACATGGCGCGCGGCGGATCGGGCAATCTCTCCAACAAGCTGATGCAGATGCGCGTCTTGCTGCAATTTGTCGCGGTGGTGCTGATCGTCGTGACCGTCTGGCTGACCGGCGGCGGCCGTTGAGCCTGACGCCGCAGCAAGAACACCTGCCGCACCCTGCCTCCGATTCAGAAAGCCTATCCCATGGTCAAGCTCAACAAGATCTACACCCGAACCGGCGATGACGGCACGACAGGGCTGGTGGCCGGTGACCGACGCCCGAAATACGATCTCAGGATCGAGGCCTACGGCACCATTGATGAAACCAACGCGGTGATCGGCATGGCGCGGCTGCACACGGCTGATCATGCTGATCTCGACGCCATGCTGATGCGGATCCAGAATGACTGCTTCGACCTCGGCGCAGATCTGGCAACACCTAACGCCGGTGAAACGCCGGAATACGAACCCTTGCGGATTGTCGACGCCCAGGTTGATCGCATCGAAACCGACATCGATCAGCTCAATGCCGATCTCGAACCCCTGCGCTCCTTTGTTCTGCCCGGCGGAACAGCGGCCTCGGCCCATCTGCACCTCGCCCGCACCGTCGCCCGCCGGGCCGAACGGCTGATGGTCGAACTCGCGGCCCAGGACGGCGAGGTCGTCAACCCGGCCGCCATCCGCTACGCCAATCGCCTGTCCGACTTTCTTTTCGTTGCCGCCCGCTGGGTCAATGATCACGGCCGCACGGATGTGCTTTGGGTTCCCGGCAAGAACCGGTAGCCTCTGCCCCATCACTCACCAGCCGGATCGGCCCAGACGGATACCTCGCGATGTTCATCCCCTTGCATGATTCCAACGATCTCAAGCACATCAAGCTGCAATGGGTCACCTGGTCGCTGATCGCTCTCAATGCGATTGTCTGGGGCGTCACCGAGCTCGCCGGCGCCAACAGCGAATTCACCACCGCCACGGTTCTGGGCCTCGGCTTCATCCCCTCGGTTGTCAACGACATTGCCGAGCTGCAGCCCTCGCTGGTCCTGGTCCCCGAGAATGCCACCTATGTCACCTACTCTTTTCTGCACGGAAACCTGCTGCATCTGGGCTCGAACATGATCTTCCTCTGGGTTTTCGGCGACAATGTCGAAGACGCCATGGGCCATATCAGGTTTCTCATTTTCTATTTTGCCTGCGCCGCCGCCGGGGCCTTTGCCCACGGCCTGTTGCTGCCCGCGTCGGAAAGCCCGCTGATCGGCGCGTCCGGCGCGGTCGCCGGCATCGTTGCCGCCTATCTGATGCTGCACCCCAAGGTCCGAGTCTGGGTTCTTGTGCTCGGACGCATTCCGCTGCCGCTGCCGGCCTTCATTCCGCTGCTGATCTGGGTCGGGTTCCAGTTCTTCATGCTGGTCACGGATATCGGCGGCGATGTGTCCTGGGCAGCCCATGTCGGTGGCATCATTGCCGGTGCGGCTCTGGTTCTTGTCTTCCGCCGGTCCGGGGTGCCACTGTTCGACCGCACCATCGACAGTCCAAAGGCAGTTGTCCATAAAACGCCGAAACCGGAACCCGTGAAAGCGGCATCGCAAGCGTCTCCACCAAAGTGGGGGCGATAGCTGAACAGGCTGAAAATTGACGAAGACGTAAACGTCATTTATTCCGCGTTGAAAATCTCCTGTGCTGTTGCGATTGAATTTGGAGAAAAATCGCGTATCCATGTCGCCAATCGGCTATCCAGGCGGCGCCTGTACAGGCAATACCGGGTCGAAGATCTGACCTCCGGACGTTTCGGAGCAATCGGGACACGGTCGAAAAAGTGAGGCCTAGTAAAGTGAGGAAGGCAAACCGATGAAAATTCTCGTGCCGGTCAAGCGGGTTGTTGACTACAACGTCAAGATCCGAGTCAAGCCAGATGGCAGCGGCGTCGATCTCGCCAATGTGAAGATGTCGATGAACCCGTTCGACGAAATCGCCGTCGAGGAAGCCCTGCGGCTCCGCGAAGCCGGCAAGGCCACCGAAGTGATCGCCGTATCCATCGGACCGGCCAAGGCTGAGGAAACCCTGCGTACGGCTCTCGCCATGGGCGCCGACCGGGCAATCCTGGTGGAAGCCGAAGGGGTTGTTGAACCGCTCGCAGTTGCGAAGATCCTCAAGGGGATCATCGGCGAGGAAAACCCGGACATGGTCATCCTCGGCAAGCAGGCCATCGATGACGATTCCAACCAGACCGGCCAGATGCTCTCGGCCCTGCTCGGCTGGAGCCAGGCCACATTCGCCTCCAAGGTCGAAATCGGCGATGGTTCGGCCGACGTCACCCGTGAAGTCGATGGCGGCCTGCAGACCATTTCGGTCAAGCTGCCTGCGATCGTCACCACCGACCTGCGCCTGAACGAGCCGCGCTACGCATCGCTGCCCAACATCATGAAGGCCAAGAAGAAGCCGCTCGACAAGAAGACCACGGCTGATTACGGCGTCGACACTGCGCCGCGTCTCGAGGTCATCAAGACCGAAGAGCCGGGCGGTCGCAAGGCCGGCGTCAAGGTCGGCTCCGTTGCCGAACTCGTCGACAAGCTCAAGAACGAAGCAGGCGTGCTGTAAGCGCGGGAAAGGAAGAAACACTCATGGCCATTCTCATTATTGCCGAACACGACCACGCTTCGCTGTCCGACCAGACCGCAAAGGCCGTCAGCGCCGCCACCCAGATCGGCGGCGACGTCCACGTTCTGGTAGCAGGCAAGGACGCCAAGGCAGCCGCCGACGCAGCCGCCAAGCTCGACGGCGTCGCCAAGGTGCTGCACGCCGAGGGCGACGAATACGCCAACCGGCTGGCCGAACCGCTTGCCGACCTTGTTGTCTCGCTGGCCGATGGCTACGACACGCTGATGGCGCCAGCCACCACATCGGGCAAGAACGTCATGCCGCGGGTTGCAGCGCTTCTCGACGTGATGCAGATCTCCGACATCATCGAGGTCATCTCGGCGGACACGTTCAAGCGTCCGATCTATGCCGGCAACGCGCTGCAGACCGTCAAGTCGACCGACGCCAAGCGCGTCATCACGGTTCGTACGGCTTCTTTCTCGGCTGCTGGCGAAGGCGGTTCAGCTTCGGTTGAATCAACCGCTGCCGCGGGCGATCCGGGCCTGTCGTCCTTCGTCAAGGACGCGATTGCCGAAAGCGATCGTCCGGAACTGACTTCCGCCAAGATCATCATCTCCGGCGGCCGTGCACTCGGTTCGTCCGAGAAATTCCAGGAAGTCATCCTGCCGGTGGCAGACAAGCTCGGTGCAGCCGTCGGTGCATCCCGCGCCGCCGTCGATGCGGGCTATGCCCCCAACGACTGGCAGGTCGGCCAGACCGGCAAGGTCGTCGCACCCGATCTTTACATCGCCTGCGGCATTTCTGGCGCCATTCAGCACCTTGCCGGCATGAAGGACTCCAAGGTCATCGTCGCCATCAACAAGGACGAGGAAGCGCCGATCTTCCAGGTAGCGGACTACGGACTGGTCGCCGACCTCTTCGACGCCCTGCCGGAGCTTGAAAAAGCGCTCTGAACCGACAGAATGTGACACCAAGATCAATGGCCGGGCTGGACGTCTCCATCCCGGCCATTTAGGTTCTTGTCTCGGGTGCGCTGCAGCGAGCGCGCCGGAGGCGCATCCTAAAATCAGTCAGGCGGGTCAAATGGGCAACCAGATCAAGAGTGTCGGCATTATCGGCGCGGGACAGATGGGCGGCGGAATTGCCCATGTCTGCGCCATGGCGGGTTACGATGTCCATGTTCACGACATCTCTGCCGATACGCTCCAGGACATGCTGGCGACCATCAGCGGCAATCTCGCCCGCCAGGTTTCCTCCGGCAAGACCACCGAAGCCGAGCGCGAGGCAGCCCTCTCCCGGATCAATTTTGCCCCTGAGATGAACGGGCTGGCGACCATGGACCTCGTCATCGAGGCTGCCACCGAAGACGAGACTGTCAAGCGCAAGATCTACCAGCAGCTCTGCCCGCTGCTCAATCCCGAAGCCATTCTCGCCACCAACACTTCTTCCCTGTCGATCACCCGCCTGGCGTCGGCCACCGACCGGCCGGAACGCTTCATCGGGATTCATTTCATGAACCCAGTGCCGGTGATGAAGCTGGTCGAACTGGTGCGCGGAATCGCCACCGAAGAGATCACCTTCAATTCGGCACGTGCCTTCATCGACACGCTCGACAAGACCGTGACCGTTGCCGAAGATTTCCCGGCCTTCATCGTCAACCGCATCCTGCTGCCGATGATCAACGAGGCCATCTACACACTTTACGAAGGCGTCGGATCGGTCGAGGCCATCGACACCGCCATGAAGCTTGGCGCCAACCATCCGATGGGGCCGCTGCAGCTCGCCGATTTCATCGGGCTCGACACCTGCCTGTCGATCATGCAGGTGCTGCATGACGGGCTATCGGATTCGAAATACCGGCCCTGCCCGCTGCTGGTCAAATATGTCGAGGCCGGCTGGCTGGGCCGCAAATCCGGCCGCGGCTTCTACGATTATCGCGGCGAGACGCCCGTCCCCACCCGGTAGTACCTTCCCATGAAAGCCAATGCCCTGCGCCGCAGCATGAACCTGTGGCCGCCGTTGCTGTTTTCCGGCATCCGCATTCGCCGGATCAGCAATGATTTCCGG
Organism: Hoeflea sp.; assembly: GCF_002733955.1. Lineage (GTDB taxonomy): Bacteria > Pseudomonadota > Alphaproteobacteria > Rhizobiales > Rhizobiaceae > Hoeflea. The sequence continues at coordinate 40,530 of NZ_NVXQ01000008.1, forward strand.
GCCGTCGATGTCGAACTGCGCGAGCGCTTCTACAACAAGAACTATGTCGGCTGTCACTTTGGCGGCTCGCTGTTTGCCATGACGGACCCGTTCTGGATGCTGATGGTGATGCGCAATCTCGACCGCAGTTACACGGTCTGGGACCGATCAGCCGAAATCGAGTTCCTGCGGCCCGGGCGCGGCACCGTCTCCGCCAATTTCCGGCTGACCGACGAAGACCTTGATGACATTCGGGCCAACACCGGTGCTGAAGGCGACGTCTATCTGTGCTCGTTTCCGGTCGAGATCGTCAACAGCGACGGCGATCCTGTCGCCCGCGTCACCAAGACCCTGCACATCAGGCGCAAGCCCGACACCCGCAGCCGCATCGGCGGCTGACCTGACTGCGACCACTGCGCGGCCGGCTCTGCACAAAATCCCGAACACACAGCTACACTCAGTCAACCATCTGTGTCGACTATTTATATAAAACATCTTGAATATATAATGCGTAAGCGCTATATGTCAGTCCAGTTCGAAAACGGGCGGGGCCCGGCACTCGGCCCCGGAATTCAGCAAAGGAAAGACAATGGCACTCGATCGTATGATTTTGGCATTCGCAGGCTTTATGGTTCTTCTATCGGTAGCGCTCGGCGTTTACGTATCGCCCTACTGGCACTTGCTGACCGTTTTTGTCGGCCTCAACCTGATCCAGTCCTCGTTCACCGGCTTCTGCCCAGCAGCGATGATCTTCAAGAAGTTCGGCGCAAAGCCCGGTTGCGCGTTCAACTGAGGTTCAAAACAATCTGGATTACAGCGAGGGCGCGGACGGAATTTTCCGCCCGCGCTTTTCTTCAAAGAGCCTTGAGCCCCTTGACCAGGGCCTTGGCATCTGTGCTGGCCCATTCCGCCGGACCGTTCATGGCGCCCAGCATGCAGCCATCCTTGCCGATCATCAGCGTCACCGGCAGGCCGAAGGCCAGGCCTTCCTTCTTCAGCGTATTGAACACGCCCATCGACGCATCACGGTAAAGCCCCAGATTGGCGACCCCGATCTCGTCGAGAAACGCCTTTGGCTTGGCGACATCACCGGTATCGATATTGATCGCCAGCACCTTGAAATCCTCGTCACCCAGCTCTGACTGCAGCTCGGCCAGCGCCGGCATCTCCGCCCGGCACGGCGCGCACCAGGTCGCCCACAGATTGACCAGCAAAGCCTGGCCGGAAAAATCCGCGAGCGTCAGCTCATCCCCCTGCTCGGAGACAAAAGCCAGTTCGGGAAGTGCGACCGGCTGATCGCGAACAGCCATCGCCGCCACCTCGCCCTTGGCCAGTGGCTCCAGCGCCGCGAGCATCGCCGGATCGGCCTCGCAGGTGGCGGCGCCAGCCGAAGCCAGACTTTCCTGCCCCGGCGCATTGCCAGAGGGCAATCCTTTCCAGTATATCCCGGCTGCCCCGACAACGGCGCCCAGACCAATTGCGATTGCAACCAGGGCACCGGTGGAAAGGCTTTTGCGCGATTGGCTCATGACAAACTCCAAGGCAGGCTCATGTCGACAGATAAGGACAAACAGGCGTCAAACCAGATGTGGGGTGGCCGATTTGCCTCCGGACCAGACGCCATCATGGAAGAAATCAACGCCAGCATCGATTTCGACCGCAAGCTCTATGCCCAGGACATCCGCGGTTCCCTCGCACATGCGGCCATGCTTGCCAAGACTGGCATAGTTTCGAGCGAAGATTGCGACAAGATTACTCACGGATTGAACACGATCCTATCAGAGATCGAGGACGGCAAGTTTGTCTTCTCGCGCCAGCTCGAAGACATTCACATGAACATCGAGTCGCGGCTCGCCGAACTCATCGGCCCGACCGCCGGCCGGCTGCACACCGCCCGCTCGCGCAACGATCAGGTCGCTCTCGACTTCCGCCTCTGGGTCAAGGAAGAGCTTGGCCGTACCGAAGCAGCCCTGACCCGGCTGATCACCGCCTTCCTCGACAAGGCTGAGCAGCATGCCGACACCGTCATGCCGGGCTTCACCCACCTTCAGTCGGCGCAGCCGGTCACTTTCGGCCATCACTGCATGGCCTATGTCGAAATGTTCGGCCGCGACCGCCAGCGCGTGCGTCACGCCATCGAGCACATGGACGAAAGCCCCATCGGTTCGGCCGCCCTTGCCGGCACCGGTTTTCCCATTGACCGCGACATGACCGCTCAGGCGCTCGGCTTCCGCGAGCCCACCCGCAACTCGATCGACACGGTCTCCGACCGCGATTTCGCGCTTGAATTCCTCTCGCTCGCCTCGATCTGCGCCATGCACATGTCGCGCCTGGCCGAGGAAATCGTCATCTGGTCCACGCCGCAATTCGGCTTTGTCCGGCTCTCGGACGCCTTCTCCACCGGTTCCTCGATCATGCCGCAGAAGAAGAACCCCGACGCGGCCGAACTGGTCCGCGCCAAGACCGGCCGCATCAACGGCTCGCTGATTGGTCTGCTGACCATCATGAAGGGGCTGCCGCTGGCCTATTCCAAGGACATGCAGGAAGACAAGGAACAGGTCTTCGACGCCGCCGAAAGCCTGGAGCTGTCACTTGCAGCCATGACCGGCATGGTCAGCGACATGGAGATCCGTGCCGACCAGATGCGCAAGGCTGCCGGATCGGGCTATTCAACCGCAACCGATCTGGCCGACTGGCTGGTGCGCGAGGCGGGCCTGCCGTTCCGCGACGCCCATCACGCCACCGGCCATGCTGTCGCCATGGCCGAGCAGAAGGGCTGCGAGCTGGCCGAACTGTCACTGGCTGACCTGCAGTCGATCAACCCGGCGATTACCGAAGGCATCTTCGACGTGCTGACGGTTGATGCCTCCGTTGCCAGCCGCCAGAGTTTTGGCGGCACAGCGCCATCGCAGGTCCGCAAGCAGATCGCCTGGTGGCGCGCCCGCGTCTAGGGCCCGGAGAGACAAACCGGGTGCACTTTGCGCCAAAAACCTGTATGCCAAAAACCTGTATGTAGGCTCCCGCGCCAGACGAACCGCGGGCTATTGCGAGGAACAGCGAATGACGACCGGCCCATGGATAAAAACCACCTGTGCAGTGGCACTGCTCGGCGCGGTCCTGACCGGATGCGGTCGCAAGGGTGACCTCGAACGCCCCAACATCGCCCCCGCACCAGCCGGCACCGCCCAAGAGGCTGCTCCCGCCGCTCCGGTCAAGGAACGGTCTTTCATCCTTGATGGTCTTCTCGAATAGGCACACCCAGTGAACCATTTTGAATATCGCGATGGCATCCTGCATGCCGAAGGCGTCAGCCTGCCCGACATCGCAGCCCAGGTCGGCACCCCGTTCTATTGCTATTCGACCGCGACGCTGAGCCGCCATTACAAGGTGTTTTCAGGAGCGTTCGCCGACATCGATTCGATGGTCTGCTACGCCATGAAGGCCAATTCCAACCAGGCCGTGCTGAAGACCCTGGCGCAGCTTGGATCCGGCGTCGATGTGGTCTCGGAAGGCGAGTTGCGCCGCGCGCTGGCGGCAGGCATTCCCGCGTCGAAGATCATGTTTTCCGGCGTCGGCAAGACCATCCGCGAGATCGACGCCGCCCTGACCGCCGGGATCTACTGCTTCAACGTCGAATCCGAACCCGAGCTCGAAGTGCTCAATGCCCGCGCCCTGACGCTGGGCAAGGTGGCGCCGATCTCCTTCCGCATCAACCCAGATGTCGACGCCAAGACCCATGCCAAGATCTCGACCGGCAAGAAGGAAGACAAGTTCGGCATTTCCTGGCAGCGAGCCCAGTCTGTCTACGCCCACGCGGCCAGCCTGGAAGGCGTCCGCGTCACCGGCATCGACATGCATATCGGTAGCCAGATCACCGATCTGCAGCCCTTCGATGACGCGCTCAAGCTGATGGTCGAACTGATCGGCACGCTTCGTGCCGACGGCCACACCATCGATCATTTCGACATCGGCGGCGGCCTTGGCGTCCCCTACCGCGACGACAATTCGACGCCTCCGGATCCGGACGCCTATGGTAATATGGTCAAGGCGCGGCTGCGCGATCTTGGCTGCAAGGTGATCCTCGAACCGGGCCGCCTGATTGTTGCCAATGCCGGCGTGCTGGTGTCCGAAGTCATCTACATCAAGGATGGCGGCGACAAGACCTTCGTCATTGTCGATGCCGCCATGAACGATCTCATCCGTCCCACGCTCTACGAAGCCTGGCACGAGGTCCGGCCGGTCAAGCTGTCAGCCGCAAACGCGCCCCGCATCCGCGCCGATATTGTCGGCCCGGTGTGCGAAAGCGGCGATTACCTGGCCAAGGACCGTGAGATGTCGGCGCTCAAGCCCGGCGACCTGATCGCGCTCGGCTCGGCCGGCGCCTATGGCGCAGTGCAGGCCGGCACCTACAACACCAGGCTGCTGATTCCCGAAGTGCTGGTGCATGAAAACCGGTTTCACGTCATTCGCCCGCGCCCGTCCTATGATGATCTGATCGGTCTTGATTCGCTGCCTGACTGGCTCGACTGAGCCCAGGCTTTTGCGGCCCCCTGGCGTACGACTCGGGGAAATAGTCCCCGAGGGTGACAATCGCGCTTCACTTTTTCGGCACAGGCCTCGCCTTGGCCGCAAAGACTGCTATCTTCGTATTCGACGCTGAAGGAATATGAGATGGCAGGCAAGGCCGACGGCACGCAAACCCACTCCGATGGATCCGGTCCCTTGGGCTCCGGCAACGACGCGCCCCGGTCGGTGGCTTTTGCCCGCCTGCGCATGCGTCTCAACCTGTCGCTCGGGCGCCTGCTCACCCTCTCCGCCCCTCTCCTGGGTGTCGCGGCGCTTTATCTCAGCCTTTCCTGGTTCGGGGTTTTCCGGATCGTTCCCGACTGGCTTCGTCTGGTTAGCCTGGGCCTGTTCGGGCTCGGCTTTCTGGCTGCACTCCGGCCTCTCCTCGGCCTCCGGCAGCCCACAGGCCGGGAGATTGACGAGCGGCTCGAAGCACAGAACCGGATCGCCAACCAGGCCATCACCACCCAGGACGACACCATTGAGGCGACCGACCCCATCGCCCGTGCGCTCTGGCTCGAACACCGCCGCCGGATGGCCGAGAAGATTGGCACGCTGGAAGCCGGCATTCCACGCTCGAGCCTGCCCGAGCGGGATCCTTGGGGCATCCGCGTCGCGGTCGCCCTGTTGCTGTTCGTGGCTTTCGGTTACTCGTTCTCCGGACACTCCGGCAGACCGACCGATGCCTTTGTCAGCCATGCCGACACCAACCTGCCCGATATCCGCATCGATGCCTGGATCACGCCGCCATCCTACGTCAACCAGGCGCCCGTCTTCCTCACCGGGCTGGCACGCCAGCCGGGCGAAGCGGTCAACGCCATCGAAGGCAGCCAGATCACCATCCGCGTCGGCGGCAGCGCCGAAGACGCGCAGGTGTTGTGGGGCGCTGACAGCCAGTCGCTCAGCCCGGTCGATCCGGTTGATGCCGCCACAGCAAACCAGGCAATTCCGACGGGCGCCACGAGCTGGACGGTCACGCCGAAATCCGGTGGCGAGCTGAAGATCAACGCCGGTCGCTCGGAAGTGGCCTTTGCCATCAACCTGATCCCGGATGAGCCGCCGGTTGCCAGCTTCGTCGAAACGCCCCGCCGCGCCGTCAATGGTGCGCTGGAACTCGACTACACACTGACAGACGATCACGGCATCGCCAGTGCCGAGGCCGAAATCGTCCCCGCGGGCGAGCCCTCACCCGCGGCCCGGCCGCTGTTTGATCCGCCCAAATACCGACTGACCTTGCCGCGACGCTCTTCCGAAGACAATCGCGCGGTGGCAAGCCATGATCTGACCGAACATCCGCTGGCCGGGCAGAAAGTCCGCATCACGCTGGTGGCCACCGATGGCGCCGGGCAGCAGGGCCGCAGCGAAACGCTCGAAACCGTACTCCCGGGCCGCCGCTTTTCCGAGCCGCTGGCAGCCGCAGTGGTGGAGCAGCGCGGCGTGCTGGCGCTTGATGCCAACAATCTGCCCCGCGTGTTTGACCTCCATGACGCCCTGACCATCGCGCCGGAAGAAACCATCCCCAACCTGACCCACTATTTGCTGCTCGAATCAGTCCGTGGCCGGCTGGTCTATTCCCGCACGGATGAGGACCTGCGCGACGCCATCGACTACATGTGGAGCGTTGCCCTGCAGATCGAGGACGGCAACCTCTCGCTCGCCGAACGCCGCCTGCGCGATGCCCAGAACGCGCTCGCCGAAGCGCTCGAAAACGGCGCCAGCGATGAAGAGATCAGCCAGCTGATGGATGAATTGCGCCAGGCCATGCAGGAATACATGCGCGAACTGGCCCGGCAGAACCCCAACAGCCAGAGTCCGGATCAGCAGGCGATGCCCCAGAACATGCTGCGCCAGCGCGATCTCGACAACATGCTCGACCAGATCGAAAACCTGGCACGCTCCGGTGCCCGTGATCAGGCCCAGCAGATGCTGCAGGAGCTGCAGCGGATGATGAACAACCTGCAGGCCGGCCGGCAACAACGCCAGCAGCAGCAGGGCGGCCCGATGCGCCAGCAGATGGACAAGCTCGGCGAATTGATGCGCCAGCAACAGCAGCTGATGGACGAAACCATGCGCGCAGACCGCGAACGCCAGAGCCAGTCCGGTGAAGGCCGCGACCGCCAGCAGCAGGGTCAGCAGAACCCTGGCCAGGGACAGGACCAGGGTCAGCAGGGCGAGGGCCAGCAGTCGCTGGAAGAGATGCTGGGCGCACTCGGCCGCAGCCAGCAGCAGCTCCGCGACGCTCTCGGACAGTTGCAGAGCGACCTTGAGGGCATGGGAATCCAGCCGTCCGAAGGTTTTGGTGAGGCCGGCGAGGCCATGGGCGATGCCGCTGGCAATCTCGAAGGTGGGGAAACCGGTCAGGCGCTCAGCGACCAGGGCCGCGCCCTGCAGGCGCTCAGGCAGGGTGCCGAGGACATGATGAACCAGATGATGCAGGCCATGGGCAACGAGCAGGGCGACGCCGAGGGCGAAGGACCGGACCGCAACGGCAACCGTTCGGCCGATGATCGCGATCCCCTGGGCAGGCCACGCGCGACCACCGGTCCGGATTTTGGAAGCCGGGTCAAGGTTCCTGACGAGATCGATATCCAGCGCGCCCGCGAAATTCTGGATGCCATCCGCAAGCGGCTGGGCGATCAATTCTCACCGGAGCTGGAAAAACGATATCTCGAGCGTCTGCTCGACCTGCAGTGAACTGAGCGGTTCAGGCAGCCTGAGGCACAAGCGCATCCGCGACCGCCTGCCGGATATCAGGCAGCGTGAAGGGCTTCGGCACCACATCGACCACGATCTTCATCAGCGGTTCGGCGCGTTCACGCTGTTCGGCATAGCCGGTCATCAGCAGGATCGGCATCGCCGGATTGTTCTCCGCCGAGGCAGTGGCCAGGGCGATCCCGTCCATCACCGGCATCCGGATATCGGACAACAACAGATCAAAGCTGGTCTCCAGAAGATGATCCAGCGCCTCGGCGCCGTCACCGGCCTCGACCACTTCGTGCCCGTCCATGACCAGTGCCCGCGCCACAAAGCGCCTGAGTGAATCTTCGTCTTCGGCGATCAGAATTTTGGCCATTTGATACTTCCCTTGCTTCTGGCAGGAAACTAGGACGCAAAACTTGCTGCATTGTGAACACCAGGCGCATTTCACATGCCCTGTGGACGGAGCCAGGCCCCGGTATCAGGCGTCGCCCTTGACCACGCCGACAAAGGGCAGCTCGCGAAAGGCATAGGCGACATCCATGCCGTAGCCTACCACGAAATAATCCGGACATTCAAAGCCGACATAATCGGCATCGAGATTGCCTTCCCGGCGCGAGCGCTTGTCGAGCAGCACCGCGATATCGACATCATTGGCGCCGCGTTCATACATCAGGTCGCGGGCGAACCGCAGCGTGCGGCCGGATTCGAGAATATCGTCGATCAGCAGGACATCCCGCCCCTTCACATCACTGTCGATATCCTTGATGATCTTCACGCCCTGGCTGGTGGTGCCCCGGCCATAGCTCGACAGCGTGATGAACTCGACTTCCGGCTCGAGCCCGGCATCATGCAGGGCGCGGATCAGGTCGGCCGCAAAAATGAACGACCCCTTGAGGATCGAGATTACCAGCAGATCCTTCTTCGGACTGGCCGCAATCTCTTTCGCCATCGCGCGATTGCGGGTCGCAATCACCTCCGGCGTAAACAGGGGCTCGATGATTTTTCCGCGCACAACCGGCATTCGCGCTCTCCAGGACGTTCCGTCTAATATGAGCGCCCACTCCTAGAGCCCTTCGCCGGCAATTGGAAGCATTTTGATCCTGCAATCCGTGACCTGCGACATGGTGACGGCCCGCTTCCGCCGGTTTAGCCCGGCACCAGCAAGCTGCATGGCCAATTCCCTCAGCCGAAAATACCGCTCAATTGCCTGCCGGACGGATCATCAGGATTGACCCCGCCCGCTCGATCCGGGCCGGGCGCGGCAGCGGAGCGGTATAGCCACTGGCCGAAGCCGGGGGCGTCTCCGTTGGAACGGTTGATGTCACCACGGGATCAGCCGGGCCCGCAGCCGGGGTTTGCATCGCCGCAACCGGCGCACTGATCCTTGGGCTCGGCTGCTGGCTGCCGGTTTCCTCAACCAGCGCATGGCCGCCTGCCAGCCAGAAGGCAATCACCGCCGCCACGGCAGAGACCGCGAAGGCAAGCAGCAACCTGCCGGACTTCGACCGGCGGGACCGCAATGGGCTTTTGGCGTGACCGAACACATCGAGGCGCTCCCCTTGCGCCATCGTTTTCGGAGCGAAATCGCGCGGCACCGGGCCATCCGCCTCGGGCTGGACAATCCGGGACTTGAAGACATTGCTGGTTTCAGCGGTGCCTGCGCGCGACGAGAACACGTCGCGTGGCGCGGAAACCGCTTCGAAACTGGCGTCCTCGACATCGCGCGCGCGCTTCACACGCGGCTGCCTTGCCTGCTCCGGCATCAGGAGATCAGCGGTTGCAGGCTCAATGGCATGTGCCGCGCGATGCGAAACGCCCATCATGCACTCCTTTTCCACCCCTGCCGGGCAGGGGGCATTGAAACATGTCTTACCGATCCGTAAATGAAAATGGTTAACGCTTGGCGAACAAGGCGCGTATACCAGCCGGCAAGGTGGGCGAATTAACGCAGCATTAACCATGCCCGGCGAGTGTGCGGACGGTCGCTGCGCGGAACCACCACCAGGACAGGAAGTGACTGTTGATCCATTTCGAAAATGTCGGTTTGCGTTACGGGATGGGGCCTGAGGTCCTTCGTGACCTGACATTCGACATCCCCAAGGGGTCATTCCAGTTTCTCACCGGCCCGTCGGGCGCCGGCAAGACCACGCTGATGCGGCTTCTGTTCATGTCGCTCAAGCCGACGCGCGGACTGATTCGCATGTTCGGCCGCGACATTGCCGTAATTCCCGGCGAGGAGCTGCCGCTGTTGCGCCGCCGGATCGGAATCGTGTTTCAGGATTTCCGCCTGCTTGATCACATGACCACCTATGAAAACGTTGCCCTGCCGTTGCGGGTGCGCGGCAAGGAAGAGGCAAGCTATCGCTCCGACGTGATCGAACTGCTCAAATGGGTCGGACTGGGCGAGCGCATCAACGTGCTACCGCCGGTTCTCTCGGGCGGGGAAAAACAGCGTGTCGCCATCGCCCGCGCCCTGATCGACCAGCCCGAGGTCCTGCTTGCCGACGAACCCACCGGCAACGTCGATCCGCCGATGGCCAGGCGCCTGCTCAACCTGTTTACCGAACTCAACCGGCTTGGAACGGCCGTCGTGATCGCCACCCATGACCTGACATTGATGGACCGCGTCGATGCCCGCCGGATGATCCTGACGGAAGGGCGGCTCGACATCCATGACTGAGCGCGCCGCCAACACCAGCGGCAACCGGGGCCGCGACAACCCGAAGAGAGAGCGCCCGGTCACCTTGCGGCCGATGGCGCCGATCGTCCCGCCGGTCAATGTCTCAGGCCGCGCACTGATGGTCGTCATCGCCATCATGTCGTTCCTCTGCGCGCTGACGCTTGGCACCGTGACCATGGTGCAGGAAAAGGCCGAAGCCTGGCAGGGCGATGTCTCCCGCGAGATCACCATCCAGATCAAGCCCGACGACGGGCTCGACATGGAGGCCGCGCTCACGGAGGTCAGGAACCTCGCCCTGTCCTTCCCCGGAACACTGAGCGCCGACATCGTCGACCGTGCCGCCACCGCGCGACTGCTGGAGCCGTGGCTCGGCGAAGGCTTCGACATGGACGAACTGCCAGTGCCTCGGCTCGTGATCGTCACCATCGACGAGACCGCTCCCCCGGACTTTGCAGCAATCCGGGCGCAACTTGCCGACGCGGTTCCTGCCGCAGTGCTCGATGACCACCGCGCCTGGACCAGCCGCCTGATCTCGATGGCCCGGATCACGGTTCTGATCGGGGTCGGCATCCTGGCGCTGATGTTCGCCACAACCATGCTGACGGTGATCTTCGCCACCCGCGGCGTCATGGCTGGAAACCGCCACATCGTCGAGGTGCTGCATTTCGTCGGCGCCGAAACCAGCTTCATCGGCGCCGAATTCCAGAAACGCTTTCTGCTGATCGGCCTCAAGGGCGCCGCTGCCGGTGGCGGCATGGCCGCGCTCGGGTTCCTTTTGCTTGGCGCATGGCAATCCAACTCGATGGCAACCGCCTTGAACGATCAGGTCACCGCCCTTTTTGGCCGCTTCACCCTCAGCGGCGCCGGCTATTTCGGCATCATCGGCATCGTCATCCTGATCTCCGCCATGACCGCGGTGACCACGCGCCTCACCGTTATCCGCACCATCCGCGAGATCGACCGCCAGCGCGCCGATCCCTCACTCGCAGAAATAGGTTAGCTTGCCCGGGTTTTGCCGCAAATCCGACTGGTCCTTGCCGGAATCTCGGGGTATTCATGAATCATGAGCGTGGATACCGCACAACCCGAACCGGCCCCGGCCGAGGCTGCCAAGACTGATACATTTCATCGTCTGCGGCGGGTGGGTCACCACGGCCTGCGCATTGTCACGGTGGCAGCCATTGTCGGTGTGGCCTTGATTGCAATGGGATTTTTCCGCTTCACCGACACGATCTCGGAACTGAAGGCAACCGGCATCCCCGGCGAGGTCGATGCCATCGTGGCGCTGACAGGCGGGTATCAGCGAATCGATCAGGCCCTGGCGCTGTTGGAAAAAGGCGTCGGCGAACGTCTGCTGATCTCTGGCGTCAATCCTTCCACCAGCGGCGCCGCGCTGCGCCGCGCCACCGGCAGCAAGCTGGCCACTTTCGATTGCTGTGTCGACATCGGCTACGAGGCGCTCGATACAATCGGCAACGCCAATGAAACCGCCGGCTGGATACGACAGCGCAACTACGATCGCATTCTGGTTGTGACCAACAATTATCACATGCCGCGCAGCCTGCTCGAACTCACCCAGGCAAGCCCCGACGTCACCTTCCTGGCCTACCCCGTCACCCACACCGATCTGAAAACCGAGACCTGGCTGTCCGACCCGATCGCTTTGCGCACGCTGTTCATGGAATACGCCAAGTACTCGCTCGCCCGGTTGCGCTACTGGAGCGGCGCCAAGCCTGCCAGCGGATTGCGTGCCGATGCGGCCGGCAAGCAGCCGATGGCTGCCAGCCTCGAATGATTTTTCCCGCGCTGCAGGTTTTCCGCCGACCTTTGATGGTGTAACCCGGACCAAGGCTCCGTCCGACAGGTTGAGCGAGCCACATGCAAATCCGGATTATTCGATGATTGCCCTTCGATCCATACTTTTCAATCTCGCGTTTTACATCAACCTGATCGTCCGGATGATCGTGTTCTCGCCCTATTACTTCCTTGCCGAACGCAAGAAAGCCTGGAGCGTGCCGAAGAACTGGGTGCGCGCCAATCACTGGCTGCAGGCAAAGATTGCCGGGACGACATTCGAAATCGAAGGCCTCGAGAACATCCCCGAGGGCGGCTACATCTTCGCGCCCAAGCATCAGTCCTTCTGGGATGCCTATGCGCTGCTGCCCTGGCTCGACGATCCGGTCTACATCCTCAAGCGTGAACTGATGTGGATTCCGCTTTTCGGCCAGTATGTCTCGAAGATGAAGATGATTCCGGTCAACCGCGGCGCCCGCGGCAAGGTCATGGCCGAAGTGCTGGAACGCACCAAAAGGGAAATTCAAAGCGGCCGCCAGCTGATCATCTATCCCGAAGGAACACGCCGGCCGGCCGGCGCGCCGCCGGATTACAAATACGGCATTGCCAGGCTCTACCGCGATCTTCAGGTCCCGGTGGTGCCCGTTGTCATGCACCCCGGCCTGTTCTGGCCGCGGCGCAAGTTCCTGCGCTTTCCCGGCCACTTCAAGGTCCAGATCCTGCCGCCGATCTCGCCCGGCATGGATCCTGACGCCTTCATGGAGAAACTGGTCGAGGTGATGGAAACCGCCAGCGACAAGCTGCTGGTGGAGACCGTCGAGGCCAACCCGCAGATCCCGCTGCGCGAAGACGCCAAGCGCCGGTTGCGCGAACTCGGCGCACTGCCCGCCGATCCTCGCCTCCAGTAACGCACAACGCCGTTATTGCGTCGCAAGCCGCTGCACGATCGCTTCGAGATGATGATCGCGAATCCGCAATGTCTTGAGGTGATCGACGGTGTTGATCACATAGTCTTCATTCGGGCCTGACTGGCCGACCGCACCCGAGACCTGCAGATGCGCGTCCTCGATCGACAGGGCGCCGGCATATTGTTCATGGGTCCGGTCGACCACATAGGTCAGAGCCCGCACAGCGCGGCCATCATCGAGCCGCACTTTGCGTGTTGTTTCGAGATAGACATGTGTGACCAGTTCGCGCTCGCGCAGATAGGCTGTCACCCTCTCCCGGTTGTCGGGCCGGACCCTGAAGGCCACACCGTGGCACGAGCCGCCGCGATCGAGCCCCAGAACCAGCCCGGGCCGCTCCGGCGTGCCGCGGTGAACAAAGGAACGAACACACAGCGCCCGGTGATAGCCAAACAGCTGAGCTTGCCGGGTTTCCTCATGATCAAAACCGGGCCGCCACATCAGCGATCCGTAGCCAAACACCCAAAAATCGTCCATATCCCAGCCTATCACTCTTCGAGAAGTCGCCTGCCCGCTTCATCCAGTCCATGACCGCATGCCGGCCCTTATTGCAGGCCGCACACGGAGAACGCAATGCCATCACCTGCCAACAGCTCATCCTCGATCTCACGGAAATTCGCCTGGCTTGCTGGCGCAGTCGTTGCCGGCGGCTTGCTCTGGACCACAGGCTGGTATGTCTTTGCAGCCCGGGTCGAAACCGGACTGCCCGCCACTCTGGCCCAATTTGTCGGCCCGGCTGCAAGTGCTGAATGCAACGGCGCTGATGTGCGTGGCTACCCGTTCCGCTTCGGGGTGTTCTGCGAAACCGTGACCTACGTCAACACGGCCGAAGGGATCAGCGCCAATGCAGGCGCGTTCCGCTCCGCAGCACAGGTCTATCGGCCGCAACATGCCGTCGCAGAGATCGACGGGCCATTGGTGCTCAACACCTCCGAGCTCACCCTGCGCGCCGACTGGCAGGTGCTCAAGGCCAGCGCCCGCGCAGTGACCGACGGCCTCGATCGCGGCTCTATCGAAGCACAAAATGTCAGTTTTGACATTGACGGAAGCGGCCTCACCCAACGCGTGGCGCTGCAGGCCGACAAGATGACCGCCCATGCCCGGCGCAACGGAGCGGATCTGGATCTCGCAACCTATGTCGACAGCGTCCGCAATGACCTTTTCCCCGGGCTGACGGCCAGGGCTTTCGCATTTGAAGCAACCCTGTCGGAGCAATCGAGCCTGCTGGAGGTTCCCTTCATCCCGCTGCAGGGCCCGTTTGACGCGGTGCTGCACCGCCTCGCGATCGAATTTGATGAGACCTCGTCGCTCGAACTGGCCGGACCTGTCCAGATCGACGCCAGCAACCGGGTTTCAGGCACGCTCGAACTGACCATCAGTAACCTGCAGGAATTCACGCAGCTGGCGTCAGGTTTCAATCCGGAGATCGCCGGCCTGTTCAGGCAGTTTGGCCCGGTGATTGCGGCACTCGACACGAAACCCGACGACGATGCGGTAACCCTGCCGCTGACGATAAGAAGCAATCTGATCTCGATCGGCTTCATCCCGCTTGGTCAGCTGCCGGCTTTTTGATGTCGGCTTGAACAACTGCGGCGTCTTTTGCGAAATCGTTGGATGCGCGGAAGTCCAGGGGCTATTCAGCTGCACCCGGAACATCTGACTTGGCAGCGTTACGCCCGAAGTTCGGCGCATCGGTGTCCTGTCCGGCCTCGACGATGGAACGGCGAATGCCGCGTGTCCGGGTGAACAGGTCAAACAGCTTGTCGCTGTCGCCCCACCGGATTGCGCGCTGCAGCGAGGACAGGTCTTCCGAAAACCGCGCCAGCATCTCGAGAATCGCGTCCTTGTTGTGCAGGCAGACATCGCGCCACATCACCGGGTCGGATGCCGCCAGGCGGGTGAAATCGCGAAAACCGGATGCCGAATACTTGATCACTTCGGACTCCGTCACCGTCTCCAGATCATCAGCAGTGCCCACAATATTGTAGGCAATGATGTGCGGCAGGTGAGACACGATCGCCAGCACCATGTCATGATGGTCCGGGTCCATCTGCTCGACGGTGGATCCGCAGGCTTCCCAGAATGCGGCCAGCTGTGCGATGGCCTTGGGGTCTGCGCCCGCGGGCGGCGTCAGAATGCACCAGCGGCCTTCGAACAATTCGGCAAAGCCTGCTTCCGGCCCGCTCTGCTCGGTACCTGCAATCGGGTGGCCCGGAACGAAATGCACCGTCTCCGGCATGTGTGGTTGCATCTGCCGCACCACAGAAGCCTTGGTCGAGCCGACATCGGTAACGATTGCGCCCGGCTTGAGATGCGGCCCGATCTCCCTGGCCACCGCCTCCGATGCGCCGACCGGGACCGACACGATCACCAGATCGGCATTGGCGACCGCTTCCGCGTTGGAGCTGACATAACTGTCACCCAGGCCAAGCTTGCGTGCCATCTCGAGCGTGGGTTCGCTTCGCGTGGCAACCACGACATGACCGGCCAGCCCCTCGGCGCGGATTACGCGCGCCAGGGACGAACCGATTAGGCCGATGCCGATCAGGGCGACAGTCTCAAACAGCGGTTTGGTCATGATATTCAGGCCACAAAGCTCTTCAGCGCGTCGATCACGCCGAGATTGGCTTCCTCACTACCGATTGTCATTCTCAGCGCATCCGGCAGGCCGTAGCCCGCCACGCGGCGCAACACATAGCCGCGTGCGGCCAGATACTCATCGGCTTCCGCTGCGGTCTTGCCGGGCGTGGCCGGGAAGTGGATGAGAACGAAGTTGCCGACCGACGGCGTCACCGACAGCCCCATCGCCTCGACAGCCTCGACCACCCGGCCAAGCCATTCCTCATTGTGCTCGACAGCCTTCTCCACATGCTTGCGGTCGGCAATGGCAGCCGCACCGGCGGTAATCGCCAGTGCATTGACATTGAAAGGACCACGCACCCGGTTGCAGGCATCGATGATCGCTTCAGGCGCATACATCCAGCCAATCCTCAGACCCGCAAGCCCGTGAATTTTCGAAAACGTCCGCGTCATCACCACATTGCTGTTGCCCGACACCAGCTCGACCCCAGCCTCGTAGTCATTGCGCCGGACATATTCGGCATAGGCCGCATCGAGCACCAGAATGACATGACCCGGCAGGCCTGCCTGCAGCCGACGCACTTCATTGACCGGAAGATAGGTGCCTGTCGGATTGTTCGGATTGGCCAGGAACACAAGCTTGGTCCGCTCGGTCACCGCGCCCAGAATCCGGTCGACATCGGCCGTCAGATCATCCGTGTCCGGAACCGACACCGGGGTCGCCCCGGCAGCCATGATCTGGATCTTGTAGACCAGAAAGCCATGCTCGGTGAAAACGCCTTCATCGCCCGGCGCCAGGTAGGTCTGACACAACAGGCCGAGCAGTTCATCCGATCCGTTGCCGCACATGATGTTGTCGGGATTGAGCCCGTAGGTCCGGCCGATCGCATCGCGCAGCACATGCGCGGACCCATCCGGGTAAACAGCCAGGTCCGCATTCTTTGCGGCAATCGCTTCGGCAACCTTCGGGCTCGGACCCAGCGGGGATTCGTTGGAGGACAGCTTGTAGACCTTGGCCACCCCATGGGCGGTCTCGCGCCCGGGCACATAGGCCGCAATATCCATAACGCCGGGTTTCGGGCGGGGCATGTCGGTGCTGCTCATGAAAGCTTTCCTTGCAAGCTGTAATCCAAGGCGGGAACCGCCGGGATATCCTCTTGCAGCAATCTTGTCGAGAGCGGCTTTTCACTCACACCGACGGCTTGGAGACCTTGGCCTGACGATGCGAGGCCCGCGAAGTCTGCGGCGAGAGCACCGGCACGAACACCCGTCGCGATGCGCGCTGCGCCACAGGCAAGCCCTGATAGAGCCGCTTCTGGGCCTCGACAATGATCACGCCGGAAAACACCGGCCACAGTTTCCGCCCCAGGCTCTCGAAAATCCGCTGCATGCGCAACACCACACCGCGTTTGGACGGAGGAAAGAACAGCGCTTCGGCAAAGGCGCCAGGGGTGAAATTGCT
Source organism: Hoeflea sp. (assembly GCF_002733955.1). Taxonomy (GTDB): domain Bacteria; phylum Pseudomonadota; class Alphaproteobacteria; order Rhizobiales; family Rhizobiaceae; genus Hoeflea. The sequence goes on from NZ_NVXQ01000008.1 coordinate 57,256, forward strand.
TTCCCGCAGGATCGTCACCAGCTGTCCCCGCGAATAGGGACGGCCTGCCCCGAAGGGCGTGTGCTCGAACCGCGCCCACATGCCGCGCCGGTTGGGCGCGACGATCACCAGCCGGCCGCCAGGCGCCAGCACCCGCCAGAGCTCCTTCAGGGTTTCGCGCGGGTTCTCCGCAAACTCCAGCGAATGCACCATCAAGACACGATCGAGAGAAGCGTCGGGCAAAGGCAACTCCTCATCGAAGACCAGCGCCGTGGCCGAAGGTCCGCCCGCGGGCCAGTTCACCGCCCCCTGACCCGCCGGCATGAAGGCAAAGGTCCGTTCGGTATCAGGCCGGAACCGGTCGAGATAAGGCGTCGCATAGCCAAGCCCCATCAGCCGCTCGCCCGGCAGGGTCGCCCAGATCGACGACAGCGCCATGGCGACCGAATGCTCGGCAACCATGCCCAGGCGGGAATGGTAAAACTGTCTCAAATCAACAATATCGGCATGCATGGCGGCGGACCTGAGTGTTCAACTGAATTTCGATGCGAGCTTACACCCGTATCGACAGGGAAAGCCATCATTGAGGCAATGCCATGCCGGCTTGCACAACAGACGGTGTCATTTTGTCGCCGCCAAAGGTGACGAAACCCGGTCTGCCGGTTATGCTTCGAGGGTTGATTCAATAATTGCGGTGGAATCCCCATGACCAGCCTCTTGATCGAACAGTTTACCTGCAGGCAGGACAATTTCGGCGTTGTTCTGCACGATCCACTGACCGGTGATACGGCAAGCATCGACGCCCCCGACGGTTCGAGGATCGCCGGACGGCTGGGTGAAGACGGATGGAAGCTCACGCATCTGCTGATCACCCATCACCACCCCGATCATGTCGAAGGCATCCCGGCTCTCGTCGAGGCTTACGCCCCGGAAGTCATCGGCCCGGAGGCCGAAGCACCGAAGATCATGGGACTGACCCGGACCGTGAGCGATGGCGACACCTTCGATTTTGCGGGCCGCAGCGTCCATGTCATCACCACGCCGGGCCATACCTCCGGCCATATCTGTTTCTACATCCCGGACGAAGGCCTGCTGTTTGCCGGCGACACGCTGTTCGCGCTCGGTTGCGGGCGGCTTTTTGAAGGCTCACCCGCCGACATGCATGGCTCGCTGACCCGTCTTGCGGAGCTTCCCGACGACACCCGCGTCTATTGCGGCCACGAATACACCCAGTCGAACGCACGTTTTGCCATCTCCGTCGATCCCGACAACGAGACCCTCGCAAAGCGCATGAAGGAAGTTTCCGATCTGCGGTCCAAGCGGCTGCCGACGTTGCCAACCACCATCGACTTCGAGAAGCGCACCAACCCCTTCATGCGGACCGGTGACCCTGCAATCCGCAAGCAGCTCGGCATGGAGACTGCGAGCGACCTGGAGGTGTTTACCGAACTGCGCCGGCGCAAGGACAGTTTCTGATCATGAATGCAGACCTCTCCGCCCGCGAGATCATCGCGCTTCTCGACATGCGGGAGCATCCCGAAGGCGGCTGGTACCGTGAAACCTTTCGCGACACCGAAGGTGGCGAGCGCGGCCACTCGACCGCGATCTACTATCTGCTCGAAGGCGGCGACTGCTCGCACTGGCATCGCGTCACCGACGCCGTCGAGATCTGGCACTGGCACGGCGGCGGACCGCTGGCGCTCACGCTTTCCGAAGACGGGTGCAACGCCCAGTCCTACCGGCTCGGCATGAATCTGGCGTCCGGTGAGCGGCCGCAGATCGTGGTTCCCGCCAATTGCTGGCAATCAGCTGCCTCGCTTGGCGCATGGACCCTTGTCGGATGCACGGTCGCGCCAGGCTTTCAGTTCTCGAGCTTCGAAATGGCGCCGCCCGATTGGCGGCCCTCGCCCTATGAGGGCGCCCCGGTCAGGCCAGAAGGCCAAGCGTGATCAGGGCCTGACCGGCATAGTAGAGCACCCAGACCGCGGGTCCCGTCAGCCGTTTTGCCGGGCTGTTTTCCGCCATCAGAAATTTCTCCGAGCCGAGAATCGCGTCTGACGCCATGAAAAGCGCTGCCCCAAGCAACACCAGACCACCCACCGTCACACCGCCAAGCCCCATCACTGCAATGGCCAGCACATAGGCCGCGACCGGCAGCGCCAAAGGACCGGCATTTCGGACCATCAGGGTGCCCATGGCCAATGCAAACACGGCAACCGTCATCACCCCGGCCACGGGCGCTGAGGCCAGTCCCGAGCCTGACGAAAGCAAAAGCACCGCATAGGCGATATGCGCCAGCAGGAAGCTGCCCAGTCCACCCAGAAACGCCGGATCACCCTCATGCGCAAGAAACGCGTCGCCTGCAGCCGACAATGCCAGCGCGAGCACCAGCAACCACGGCCCTCCGGCATGAAATGCCAACACCGTAAGCGCAGCCACGGCCACAGTTTTGGCAACCGTCCGCTTCAGCGATGGCTTCTGCCCGAGCAGTCCCAGGTAGATCAGGAATCCGAGCCCTGAAACCGCCAACAAGCCGATGCCAGCCAAATCCAGACCATCAAGCACCGCGATCACCGCGGGCCAATCGTGTTGATTCTTGTCTCAAGCTTCCCCCACCCACCGGGCGCGCCACCGCCGGCTCCATCTCGCCTCGAACAGCTGGCTCAACCGCCAAACCGGGTCGCTGCGACAATCACCAGACCGACCTTGGTCGGCACCTTGGCATAGACCGGGGCGCAGAAGCCACCGCGCTGATGTTCGGCAAACCAGATTTCCATATCCTTGAGCTGTTTCAGATACCGGATCCCCGAGGAGCCTTTCCGGTAGCCGGCCTTGGGCTCGAACCGGATCGAGCAGACGATCGCATCCCCCTTGAAACCCTTGGTGCTGTAAGGCCGCACGCTGATGGGGGTCAGATGCAGCGTGACACGGGATTGCCCGTCAAAGATCGGCAGGCTGCGCGGGCAGACTTTCGAGCCTGCCGGAAACACCAGTCCCGAGAGCGGATCAAGCACCTTGTGCATGTCCTCGGCCGACAGCGGAACCCAGTCATCAGCCGTTTGCTTGGTCTTCGGCGTGTTGGTGGCCGACTTGACGTTGCCATTGCTGAACTGGATCTCTGTCCGGTGCGCGTCCTTGCCGCTCGAATAGGAGACCAGAAAGGTTTTGGCGAGCAGCCGGTCTTCCGCAAGGGTGCCTGAAACACTGGCATTTCCGCGAACCTTTGAAAGGATGTCGGCAAAAGCTGACGTCTTCACATCGCCTGAAATCCTGTAGGAAGCGCCGTCGACCTGCGTCACAAAGCTTGCATAGGCCATAGGAAGCCCTGCAAGCGAGACCGAGTAATCGCTGTGCACCTCGACCGGCTCCGCCCTGAGCGGTGTCAGCCCACACAGCACGAGCGAAACCGCCAACGTCGCCACAGACAAAACCGAACGGCCACCGAGCATTCAAACCCCCTGCATATAAAGCCTCTCCCGGCAGCGGTCGCCGGGTCTGATGCAAACCAGACTTCGTGTACAATGCGACAATTCCATGCCCGCAGCGATAAAAAATCAGCTATCATGGCCATCGAACGCCAGATAAGACCGATTCAACACCCGACGCGGCTTGACGCGGCTGGCTGGTCTGATTATAGACACGCGACTTCCGATAAAGGCCTGCGGTCCTTTGGGTGAGCCTACAACCTGGCTCGGCCCGTCCGTTGGCGAAGAGATATAGGTGCAAAATGTCACGCAGCTGTGAATTGACCGGCAAGGCTGTACAGTCCGGAAACAATGTCAGCCACGCCAACAACCGGACACGTCGCCGGTTCCTGCCGAACCTGTGCAACGTCACGCTGATTTCCGATGCTCTCGGCCAGCGTTACCGTCTGCGCATCTCGGCAAACGCTCTGCGCACTGTTGAGCATCGCGGCGGCCTCGACGCGTTCCTGGCCAAGGCCAAGGACGGCGAACTGTCGATGCGCGCGCGTCTGCTCAAGCGTCAGATCGCCAAGAAGATCGAAGAAAAAGCTGCTGCCTGAACCAGGCTGACGGCTTACCGTATATGAGGCGGGCCTTGGCCCGCCTTCATCTTTTTCAACTGGTGGCATCAACCCAGGATAAAAAAATGCGTATGATCCCTTCCGTATACCCGTTCATGGCCCTTATGGCCGCTGTCGTCGTGGCGTCGAACTATCTGGTTCAGTTCCCGGTCGATTACGCCATCGGCGCGCTCAATCTCGCCGATCTGCTGACCTGGGGTGCCTTCACCTATCCGGTGGCGTTCCTGATCACCGACCTAGCCAACCGTCGCTTCGGCCCGGCCACGGCGCGTCTGGTGGTGTTCACAGGCTTCATCATTGCCGTTGCCTTGTCGGTCTGGCTTGCCACGCCGCGCATTGCCATTGCCTCCGGATCGGCATTCCTGCTGGCGCAATTGCTTGATGTTTCCGTCTTTGACCGGCTGCGCAACAAGGTCTGGTGGCTGCCGCCGCTGGTCTCGACCATTATCGGCTCCAGCCTCGACACCGTGATCTTTTTTGGTCTCGCTTTCTCGCAAGCCGCCAACATCATCGGGCCGGGCGATGCATTCGCCACCGAAGTAGCACCGTTGCTCGGCATCTTCGCCGCAGAGGCCCCACGCTGGGTGTCCTGGGCGCTTGGTGACCTTGCGGTCAAGCTGATCGTCGGATTGTCGATGTTGCTGCCCTACGGCGCCCTGATGCCGGTCCTGGCGCCCCAGGGTCGCGCCTGAACAAAGACCTGCTGGTTCTCGGCTTTTTCTACTCTTCGCCACCAAGATAGCGGAATTCGAGAACCAGATTGCGCTGCAGGATGGAATGGTTGTCGTCCGACACCAGCGTGACGAAAATCTGCCCCGCATCGTCCGTGCTGACATCCAGCCCTTCCATATTGTCGATCTGGTTGCCGAAATCGGCCTCCAGCAGCACCGGCCCGTCGACCAGGTTGCCCGGGCCCAGCCGGCTGCCATCGATGCGGCGGATGCGCATGCCGATGCCGCCCGCGATCGAGAACCGCCGCTCCAGCAACAGCAGATCACCGTTGGGCAGGAAATCCCCATCGGTCACGTCATAGGGCGGGTGTCGCTTGACGAAGAACACGCCTTTCAGCGGCCCGGTCAGGACCGCCGCATAGATATCGCCCGCAGCGTTGAGGCTCCGCTCGGTGACCACGACAACATCACCGGCCAACGGCGAAGCCTCGGGCGCCACCATCAGCGCTTCCGGCCCGCGATTGTTGCGAATCTCCGCAAGCGGGATCTGCAGCGGTAGCGACCGCAAAGGCCGCGCGCTGCCCGGCGCTTTTGCCGGATAGGCATCGACACGGCTCTGGCGCTCGAAACTGACCAGCACCTCGTCGCCCCGTAGAGCGATGCCCTCGGCGTCGACCCGCCATTTCTGGTCGGAGGATTCACCGTTTACGTCGAGAATCGGAGTGACCGAGAAATCCGTGACGCCGGTCAGCGCGCCGTCTGCGCCGCGTTCGAAACGGCCGGCATACCAGAAGCCGGTATCCATGATCCCGAGAAAGCTGCGCCTGTCATCTGACAACCGGATGCCCGAGATGGCTCCGAGCGTGGCGCTCGGCGAACTCAGCTCGATCCCGCCGACAAACTCAAAACTGCCAAACCGGCTCTCCTCGGACCCGACCTTGAAATGGCTGATCAGGCGGGAATTGATCTCGATGGACTGATCGTCAGCGCGCGGCGCAACAGCGGTGGAAACCGCCAGCACCGAAGCGAGGCCGGCGACCAGTGACAGCCGCGCGAGGGTTCGCCGCGGTGTCACGCCCGCTTGCGTCCGCGCCGAGCCTGGGGATCGCCGGATTCATCGGCAAACAGGGCTGCCAGCTGCTCGGTCATCGCACCGGCCAGCTCTTCCGCATCGACAATCGTCACCGCGCGGCGATAGTAGCGGGTGACATCGTGACCGATACCGATGGCCAACAGTTCAACCGGCGAGCGCGTTTCGATTTCCTCGATCACCGCCCGCAGATGGCGCTCGAGATAATTGCCCGGATTGACCGACAGCGTGGAATCATCGACCGGCGCGCCATCGGAAATCATCATCAGGATCTTGCGCTGTTCGGGACGCCGCGTCAGCCGCGAATGCGCCCAGATCAGCGCTTCGCCGTCGATGTTTTCCTTGAGCAGGCCTTCGCGCATCATCAGCCCGAGATTGCGCCGCGCCCGGCGCCAGGGCGCATCCGCGGACTTGTAGATGATATGGCGCAGATCGTTGAGCCGGCCCGGCGTTGCCGGCTTGCCGCCGGTCAGCCACTTCTCGCGGCTCTGCCCGCCCTTCCACGCCTTGGTGGTAAAGCCAAGAAGCTCCACCTTGACGCCGCTGCGCTCAAGCGTCCGGGCCAGGATGTCCGCGCAGGTGGCCGCAACCGTGATCGGCCGGCCGCGCATCGAGCCCGAATTGTCGATCAGCAGCGTCACCACCGTATCGCGGAAATTGGTGTCCCGCTCCATCTTGAACGACAGCGGCTGCATCGGATCAATGATCATCCGCGTCAGCCGCGCGCTGTCGAGATAGCCTTCCTCGAGATCGAAATCCCAGGCCCGGTTCTGCTGCGCCATCAGCCGGCGCTGGAGCCGGTTGGCGAGCCGTCCGACAACCCCCTGCAGATGCGCCAGCTGCTTGTCGAGGAAGGACCGCAGCCGGTCGAGCTCGGCCTCGTCACAGAGCTCTTCGGCCGAGATTTCCTCGTCGAACTCGGTGGTAAAGACGTGATAATCGACCTTTTCGTTGAGATCGCCGAAAGGATCGCTCGGCTTGCGGGTCTCGCCTGGCGTTTCGGCATCTTCGTCGCTGTCGTCGATGGTGTCGTCGTCGCCGGTTTCCGCGCCGTCCATCTCGCCGGAGTCCATCTGCTCGTCGGAGGTTTCGCTTTCCTCCGCCGGTGCGGCATCCGAGCCTGCCTCTTCCTGCGAGGACTGGTCATTGTCCTCCTCGCTGCGCGGCTGGTCCTCGTCGGAAACCTCGTCCTGCTCGTCCTGCTCCTGGTCGTCGTCGCCGTAATCCTCGGCCATTTCCATGGCCGAAAGCATTTCGCGCACAACCCTGGCAAAGGCCTGCTGGTCTTCGAGCGAGCCTTCAAGCGTGTCGAGCGCGTTGCCGGCCTTGCCTTCGATGAATTCACGCCACAGCTCGACCACCTGGCCCGCCGACTTCGGCGGCTTGCGGCCGGTCAGCTTCTCGCGCACCATCAGCGCCACCGCTTCTTCAAGCGGCGCATCCTCGCGCGTGACGATGCCCTGGTAATTGGCCCGCTGGTACTTGTCCTCAAGCATCGAGGTCAGGTTGTCGCCGACCCCGGTCATCCGCCGCGCGCCGATCGATTCCACCCGCGCCTGCTCGACCGCATCATAGACGGCACGGGCATCCACGCCCTCTGGCGCCATGCGCGCATGCACTGCATCATCATGGCAGGCCTTGCGCAGGGCCATGGAGTCGCCCAGGCCCCGGGTGATCGAGAAATCGGCCTGCGTCGGCCGCTTCGGCAGGTCAGGCAATCTGGCCCGGTCACCGGAAATCCCGGGACGGTCATTGCCGAACGCGACTTCCAGCTCATGGTCGCCGGCAATCGCCCGCACGCAGCCGGTCAACGCCCGCCGGAACGGCTCGGCGTCAACAGTGCCACTTGGTCTTGATCGCGAATTGTCGCCGCGTCCGGCCATGAAGATACCCGTCAGGCGGTTGCGCTGAGAACGATGTTGGCGGCGCTTTCCTTCAGCTCGACGCCGAAGGCGCGTTGATAGTGTTCAGCCACCAGCGCACGTTCCAGCTCATCGCACTTGTTGAGGAAGGTCAGCCGGAAGGCGAAGGCCACGTCACCGAAGATCGCGGCATTTTCCGCCCAGGTGATCACTGTCCGCGGGCTCATCACCGTCGACAGGTCGCCATTGATGAACGACGACCGGGTCATGTCGGCCACCCGCACCATCTTCGACACCGCGTCGCGGCCCTCGCCCTCGGCAAAGTCCTTGACCTTGGCAGCGACGATATCGACTTCCTGGTCATGCGGCAGGTAGTTCAGCGTGGTGACGATCGACCAGCGGTCCATCTGCGCCTGGTTGATCTGCTGCGTGCCGTGGTAGAGGCCGGTCGTGTCGCCAAGGCCGACGGTGTTGGCCGTGGCGAACAGGCGAAACGCCGGATGCGGCCTGATGACGCGGCTCTGGTCGAGCAATGTCAGGCGGCCCGACGATTCCAGCACCCGCTGGATCACGAACATCACGTCCGGACGGCCGGCGTCATACTCGTCAAACACCAGTGCAACATTGTGCTGATAGGCCCACGGCAGAATGCCGTCCTTGAATTCGGTGACCTGCATGCCTTCGCGGACAACGATCGCGTCCTTGCCGACGAGGTCGATACGGCTGACATGGCTGTCGAGGTTGACGCGCACGCACGGCCAGTTGAGCCTTGCGGCAACCTGCTCGATATGGGTCGACTTGCCGGTGCCGTGATAGCCCGAGACCATAACCCGGCGGTTGTGGGCGAAGCCTGCCAGGATGGCGAGCGTGGTGTCGCGGTCAAACAGGTAATCCGGGTCAAGGTCGGGCACATAGGCGTCCCGTTCCTTGTAGGCCGGGACAGTGATGTCCGAATCGATGCCAAACGCGTCGCGCACCTTGACGGTGGTGTCTGGCAGGTTGGTGATATCGAGGTCGATCTTGCTCATCATGTCTCCAAGGCCTGGCTAATCTGCCTGCGGGCCGCTCTCCTGTCCGGTCCTGCTTAGACTGTTCGCTTAGCAGAAACCAGACTGCTTTAACAATTGGTAGGCCTGGATGACGGCGCGAAAACGGTCCTCGGAACCGCGGTCGCCGCCATTGGCATCGGGGTGGTGCTGCTTGACCAGTTCCTTGTAACGGGTCTTGATCTCGGTCGATGTCGCATTTGCGGCGAGACCGAGCGTGTCAAACGCCTTGCCCTCCAGCGTCTTGACCTTGCGGGCACGGACCGGACGGTTGGGGCGCGTCTCGTTGAAGAACCCGTGCGGATCCCGCATCCGAGCCTGCGCGCCGGCCGAACCCGACTTTGCGGTCGATTGTGTCGGCCCGCTGGCAGCAGACCGGTCAACGCCCATTTTCCAGGTCGGACGGTTCCCCGTCAGCGCCTCTTTCTGGTAGCGCGCGATCTCGCCATCCGAAAGCCCGGAAAAATAGTTGTAGCCCTTGTTGTACTCGCGCGCGTGATCAACGCAGAACATGAAGTACTGCCCCTCGGCGTCCCGACCCACGGGCGCGCGGTGAGTCCCGGGTTTGCTGCAGCCGTCCCACTGGCATTCAGGCGCAGTTGGCTCAGCCGGTTTGGCGCCCTTGCGGCGGACCCGGATGCGATCAAAATATTTGGAATCCAGTTTCATAGCGACAATTATGGTGCTCTACAGGTTAGCGAACAAGGATTGACAAGGGTGATTCAAGCTGCCTACCCCGTCTCGACTTCGAATGCCACCATGCAAATCGCAACAGTCGAATTTTGTGACCGCGCACCTTACACCAGGAGCATCTTCATGTCCCGTCAGAACCGCATTGAAACAGCGCTGACTGAAAAATTCACGCCCGAACGTCTGATCGTGATCAATGAAAGCCATCTTCATGCTGGTCATCATCATTCCGGCAGCGACCATCACGAAGCGTTCGACGGGACCGGTGAAACCCATTTCCGCATTCGTATCGTCTCGCCCGTGTTTTCCGGCATGAGCCGCATCCAGCGTCACCGCGCTGTCAACGAACTGCTCAAGGACGAGCTCGACGGCGGTCTGCATGCAATGGCCGTCGAGGCTTCGGCGCCGGGCGAGCAGACGCGCTGGTAGCCGCTGCTGTCGCCTGACCGGCAACCAGCTATCTAGGCGCCGCTCACGCCTTGTCCATGGGACGAATACGCAACCTGGTAATTCTGTTGCGATCGCGCTTCATGACGATGAAGCGCTTGCCGTGGAAGGTGAACGCCTGCTTCTCCTCGGGGATGGTCTGGGATTCGTGAATCACCAGGCCGGCCACCGTGGTGGCTTCGTCATCGGGCAGTGACCAGTCAAGCGCCCGGTTGAGGTCGCGGATCGGAACCGAACCGTCAACCACGATCGAGCCGTCAGCCTCCTGCCGCACACCCTGAACCTCGGTGTCATGCTCGTCGGCAATGTCGCCGACGATCTCCTCGAGAATGTCTTCAAGCGTCACCAGCCCCTCGACCTCGCCATACTCGTCGACGACAATGGCAATGTGCGCCTTGCGTCTCAGGAAGGCGTTGAGCTGGTCGGGCACGCTGGTCGTGTCGGGCACGAACCAGGGTTTCTGGGCGATCTTCACCACATCCATGCGGTGCGGCTCGGTCGGATTTTCAGCCAGCACACGCAAAACGTCCTTGGCATGAACGATGCCGATGATGTTGTCGGTCGACCCGCGCCAGATCGGCATGCGGGTATAGGGGCTTTCAAGGACCGCCCGCACATTGGTTTCCGGCGTCTCGTCGGCATTGAGCATCCGCATCGAGGTGCGGTGGATCATCACATCCGAGACTTCCAGCTCACCCAGGTCCAGAACCCCCCCCAGCCGGTCGCGGTCGGCCTTGACCACCGATCCTTCGCGGTGAAGCAGGTCCACAGCGCCGCGGATTTCCTCATGTGCGGACAGCATCGAGGTTTCGGACGCGAAGGTCACGCCAAACACCGCCATGATCTTGCGGACGATCCAGTTGATGAAGCTCGACAAGGGCCCGACGACCACGACGAAGGCCTTGACCACCGGTGCGACGAACATGGCAAACCGGTCGGGTGTCGAAATTGCCCAGCTCTTGGGCAGCACTTCGGCAAAGATCACCAGCAGCAGGGTCATGGTCAGCGTCGCCACCGCCACACCGGAATCGCCGAAAATCGACAACAGCACACTGGTGGCCAGCGCCGAGGCCAGAATATTGACCAGATTGTTGCCAATCAGCAGCGCCCCGATCAGGCGGTCCTTGCGCTCGATCAATGTGTTGACGGTGCCGGCACGCACATCGCCATTGGTCTCGAGCGAATGCATCCGGGCCCGCGACGCCGCTGTCAGCGCGGTCTCGGAGCCCGAAAAGAATCCCGACAACCCGATCAACGCCAGGATCGCCAGGATGGTCAGGCCGTGTTCAGCCAGGATTGCGCCGATTGTTTCCAGGATCATGATGCCCGCTTGTCCTCCAGAAATCGAAACACTTCATCCACCGGCACGTCATCAGCAACAAAGGACTGGCCGATGCCGCGCGTCAGGATGAAGGTCAGCGCCCCGCGCCGGACCTTCTTGTCCTGGGCGATGTGCTTCATCAGTATATCGGTCGGCGGCAGCTCACCTTCAATATCCGACATCAGCGTTGGCAGTCCGACTTCCTTGAGATGATGAGCGACCCTTTTGGCGTCATCGGGACTGGCAAGGTTCATCCGCGCCGAAAATTCGTGCGCCAGCACCATGCCGATTGCCACGCCCTCGCCATGCACCAGCCGCCGCCCGTCATAATCCGTGGCCGCTTCCAGCGCGTGGCCGAATGTGTGGCCGAGATTGAGAAGCGCCCGAGCCCCGTGTTCACGCTCATCGGCAGCCACCACATCCGCCTTTGCCTGGCACCCCGTGGCAATCGCCGTAATCCGCGCCTCCCCGCCCGAAAATACCTCACGCCAGTTTTTCTCGAGCCAGGCAAAGAACTCCGGCCGGTCGATCAGGCCATATTTCGCCACCTCGGCATAGCCGGCGCGGAATTCGCGGATCGGCAACGTGTCAAGCACATCGGTATCTGCCAACACCAGTTCGGGCTGATGAAACACGCCGATCAGGTTCTTGCCATGCGATGAATTGATCCCGGTCTTGCCGCCAACCGAGGAATCCACCTGCGCCAGCAGGCTGGTCGGCACCTGGATGAAGCCCATGCCGCGCCGCACGATGCCCGCGGCGAAGCCCGAAAGATCCCCGATCACGCCACCGCCCAGCGCCAGCACCGCATCGCCACGCTCCAGCCGCGCACCGAGCACGTGATCACACACATGCACCAGCTCGTCGAACCGCTTGGTCTTTTCGCCCGGCTCGAGCACCAGCGGCGCCGCCTCGATTCCACTCGCGGCAAGGCTTTCAAGCAAGGTGTCGAGATGAGCCGCCGCCACATTGCGGTCGGTCACGACAGCACATCTGATGCCCGGGTTGCGGGCCGCGATCTGAGCTCCTGCTTCTGCGATCAGCCCGGGTCCGATGACAATGTCATAGCTGCGGTCTCCGAGATCGACGCGGACGGTTTCACGGGGAGAGGTCTTGGTCATGAAAAGGGCACCGTATCCTGGCCCCTGTCCAGCCGGGCGAGCGCCATGACTGTTTCAGAGGCAATTACTTCCTTGTCTTCGTCACGTGACCAAACCGTCACGTCGGCCTGGCCATAGACCGGGTAACGCTGGTCGAGAAGATCGGACAGCGTCTGCCGGGGATTGGCGGTCTTCAGCAACGGTCTTGAATCCCGCTTCGACACCCGCGCCCACAATACATCAAGATCCGCCTTCAGCCACACCGACAGGCCATTCCTGAGCACCATTGTCCGTGTGGTGTCGTTCATGAACGCCCCGCCACCGGTCGACAGCACCCGCGGTCCGGTTTTCAGAAGCCGCTTGATCACCCGCGCCTCTAGAGCCCGGAACTCCGGCTCCCCATAGGCCTCGAACAGTTCCGGAATGCTCATGCGCGAAACCCGTTCGATCTCCTGATCGGAATCGACGAAGGGAATTTCGAGCATCTGCGCCACCAGCCGTCCAATGGCCGATTTTCCGGCGCCCATCAGCCCGACAAATACCAGATTGCGTTGGCCGAGCACTCGCCGTGCCGTCTCGATATCCTGTTCCGGCGCGATAGTCTGCGGTTCAGTCAACTGTCTCCCCCGCCCTTCGGGCCAATGATCCGCGCCTTCTATTGGCCATGTCCGGCGGCGCGTCAAGCGCGGCCCGGTTTCCGCATCGCGCTTGAAACGGCGCGCGCACTGCCGCATAACACGTCAACACCAGTTCGCCGGAGTGCCCATGCCATCCCTGTTTCGGTTCCTTTTCCTGTGCGCCGTGCTTGCCGGCATCGTCTATGGCGCCATGTTTGCATTGATCATCTATGTTGAGCCGGTGGACCGCGAGGTCACCGTGCGCGTCCCCACCGAAAAACTCAACAACTGACTGGATCCGGTCCTATCATGCGCGATCTCAGCGCCGCCAATGCCGAAGCCTTCCTCGAAATGATGAGTGCCGAGCGTGGCGCTGCGGACAATACGCTGGAAGCCTACCGCCGCGACCTTGACGACGCCTCCGATGTGCTGGGCGCGCTTGGAACCTCGCTGGTCAAGGCTCAGGCCGACGACATCCGGCGCGTCATCGCCAATCTGGCCGCCCGTGGCTTCTCGCCGGCCTCCCAGGCCAGGCGCCTGTCGGCATTGCGCCAGTTCTACAAGTTCCTCCACGCCGAAGGATTGCGCGGTGACGATCCGACCGGGGTAATCGATTCCCCGCGAAAGTCCCGCGCGCTGCCGAAAGTGCTCAGCATCGATGACGTCTCGCGTCTGCTGGCGCAGGCGGAAACCGACATCGCCATGGCCCGGGACAAGGAAGAGGCATCACGCCGCATCCGCTTTCGCGCGCTGCTCGAACTGCTCTACGCCACCGGCATGCGGGTCAGCGAACTGGTCAGCCTGCCCTACCGGGTGCTCGCCGATGACGGAAGGTTTCTGGTCATTCGCGGCAAGGGCGCCAAGGAGCGCATGGTGCCGATGTCACGCCCCTCCCGCGCAGCGCTCGATGCCTGGCTTGCGACGATCGGCGATGCCGCCGAGGAGGCCGGCTTTCTGTTTCCGGCAAACTCGGCCGAGGGGCATCTCTCCCGCCAGGTCTTCGCCCGTGAGCTCAAGGAAGTGGCCGCCCGCGCCGGCATTCCCGTGGCGAAAGTCTCGCCCCACGTCCTGCGTCATGCCTTCGCCAGCCATCTGCTGGCCGGTGGCGCAGATCTCCGCGCGGTCCAGGAATTGCTCGGCCATGCCGACATTTCCACCACCCAGATCTACACCCATGTGCTTGATGAACGCCTGCGACAATTGGTCAATGAGCATCACCCCCTTGCAAAAGCCACAAAAAGTCGCGATTAAGCCCGCTCGCAACACGCCAAATGAATGCGTGACAGACATGTCGGACTAGGCTTGACTGGTTCTGGCGACGAAAAATGCGATGGCCCGCGTGGAAAAACTCAATGCACAATTATCTTGATTTCGAAAAACCGATCTCCGACCTGGAAGGCAAGATCCTCGAATTGAGGAAGCTCGCCGGCGAGGACGAGAGCATCGACACAGGCGATGAAATTGCCCGGCTCGAAACCAGGGCCCGCGACGCCATGGCCGAAATCTACGGCAAGCTCAACCCGTGGCAGAAGACCCAGGTTGCGCGCCACCCTGACCGGCCGCATTTCAATGACTACGCCAAGAACCTGTTCGACGAGTTCACGCCGCTGGCCGGCGATCGCAAATTTGCCGAGGACGCCGCCATCCAGGCAGGTTTTGCCCGCTTCCGTGGCCAGCCGGTGGTCGTCATCGGCCAGGAAAAGGGTCACGACACCAAGACCCGCATCAAGCACAATTTCGGCTCGGCCCGCCCGGAAGGCTACCGCAAGGCCATCCGCATCATGGAGCTGGCCGACCGCTTCCAGATCCCGGTCATTACCCTTGTCGACACCGCTGGCGCCTATCCCGGCGTTGGCGCGGAAGAACGCGGCCAGGCCGAAGCCATCGCCCGCTCGACCGAAACCTGCCTCAACCTCCGCTCGCCGCTGATTTCGATCATCATCGGCGAAGGCGGGTCCGGCGGCGCCATCGCCATTGCCACCGGCAACAAGGTCTACATGCTCGAGCATTCGATCTATTCCGTCATCTCGCCTGAAGGCGCCGCGTCGATTCTGTGGCGCGATTCGACACGGGCACGCGATGCGGCCACCTCGATGAAGATCACCGCCCAGGATCTTCGTGATCTCGGCATCATCGACGACATTATTCCCGAGCCGGTTGGCGGCGCCCACCGTGATCCCGGAAGCGTGATCGCGCGCGCTGGCGACCTGATCGCCTCCGCTCTTGAGGAAATGTCCAGCCGCTCCGGAGATGAGTTGCGCGCTGATCGCCGCAAGAAATTCCTCGAGATCGGCCGGCACATCGGTTGATCACCGCCCCATTCGAGCCACATTTGGAACGCCAATAAAGCCTCTGGCGCATCCAGATCAGTCCATCCAAAGGGTTTGAGTTGGCGATGAGCCCGGCCGTTCGGGCCACTTGGCGGTGGTTGCGGCGAAATATATCCGGCGCTGCCGGCGAGATACCCTGGAGCTGCACCACGGATTGGTAATGCTTCATGAACCATGTTTGTAGTAGTGTTGCGTTGAAATGCCCGGCCCGGGATCACATCGAAGACGATCCGACAGGCCGTCGAACTTGCCACTGCAACGTCCAAGAGACCCCATGACTCCGACCCGTACGCTGCGTTTCCTCCCTGTTTTGCTCCTGGGTCTGACCGGATGTCAGGATGCGCTCGATTCCGTTGCCAACAAGGTTGAACACCCTCTGCCTGCCAGGCTCGTCAACAAGATGAAGGCGCAGGACATGAGCACGCGCTCACCGATCATGATGCGGATCTTCAAGGAAGAGGGCATTCTGGAGGTCTGGAAGCAGAAGGGCAATGGCCGCTACGACATCATTGCGTCCTACGAGATCTGCAAATGGTCGGGCGAGCTTGGACCCAAGTTCAAGGAGGGTGACCGCCAGGCGCCCGAAGGCTACTACCGGATCTATCCGCACCAGATGAATCCGCGTTCAAGCTATTATCTCTCGTTCAACATGGGGTTCCCGAACAGCTACGACCGCTCCCATGGACGCACCGGCTCGAACCTGATGGTGCACGGCGCCTGCTCTTCGGCCGGGTGCTATTCAATGACCGATGAACAGGTTCTCGAAATCTACGGTTTCGCCCGCGACGCCTTCAAGGGCGGCCAAGAATATTTCATCGTCGAGGCCCTGCCGTTCCGGATGACGCCGGAAAACATGGCCCGGCACCGCGACAGCGAGCATTTCGAATTCTGGAAGATGCTGAAGGTCGGCTACGACCATTTCGAACTGACCAGGCGGCCACCGAAGGTTGACGTCTGCGAACGGCAATATGTCTTCAACCAGATCCCCCAGATCGAAAACGCCAGCTTCCAGGCCAGTGCAGCCTGTCCCCCGGCCAGCGTGCCGACCACCCTGGCGGTCGCCTATTCCGCTTTCGAGAAGGATTGGAACCAGAACTTCATCAAGGCGGTGGCCAAGTTCGACAACGAGGAAGCCAGGCAGATCGCCGCCAACGAAGCCCGGGCTGAAGCCGAGGCCCGGCGCGCCGAGCGGGAAGCCGAAAAAGCCGCCCGGATCGCAGCCAATGGCGGGCAATCCGCCTCGGTCCCGGTGCTCGGCCTGTTTTCGACCGGCAACCCGCTCAAGGCCCTTGCTCCCGGGACGGCCCCCGCCGCCCCGCTGACCTCCGCCCCTGCCGCCGCTGAGACAGCGGCCACCGAGGCCGCCAGTGATGCCGGTCAGACCGCACCGGCAGCTGCCAACGCCGGCGTCCCGGTGCCGACACCCAATCCCGCCGTCCAGTCTCAGCACGCCAATGCCGGACAGGGATCGCAACCGGGCCAGTCCGACAAGCCATTCTGGAAAATCTGGAGCAGCAATTGAGCGGCACAGACGACAGCGCGCTCGATCTCCGGGGCCTGAAATGTCCGCTTCCCGTGCTCAAGACCCGCAAGCACATGCGCGGTCTCGCCACAGGCGCGCGCCTGCGCATCGAGACCACCGATCCTCTGGCCGTCATCGACGTGCCGCATTTTTGCCGTGAGGACGGGCATCAATTGCTCGACAGCAGTGCAGTCGAGGGCGGGCACGTTTTCATCATCGAAAAAGGCTGACCGGTTCTAGCGCCGTGCCGGCATGCCCGGAATGGCCAGGGGATTGCTTGCCAGCGCCTCGCGGTCGGGCCGCCCGACGCCCGGCACATTGGCGAAGGACGAGAACAGCTCCGCGACAAATCCCTCGGGCATATCGCGCGTGATCACCACCAGCCTGGTTTCCTCCCTCGCCCCGTCCGGCCAGGCCTTGAGCCTTACGGGCTCCGACATCAACGCCTGAACCGCATGCAGCACGAGCGGCCGCGACGGATCATCCGACAGCTTGATGATGCCTTTCATCCGCAAGAGGTTCGGCCCGTGAGCCGAGCGCACCAGATCGAGAAACATCGCCAGGGATTCGGGCGAAATCGCCTTTTCGAACACCACGGAACCCGACCTGATATGCTGGTCGTGCCGGTTCACATCATGGGAGTGCTCGTGTCCGTGGTGATGTTGCCCCCCATGCCCGTGATCATCCTGGTCGGAATTCAGCCAGCGGGCCACATCAAGCGACCGGTGAACAGGATCATAAGCGCCGGTGTCAAACAGGCTCTGCGCGCTCAGATCCGGATCATCGGCCATGACAACCCGTGCCAGCGGATTGAGCGCCTCGAGCGTTGAGCGCAGCGCATCGCGATTTTCGACCAGAGCGGTCTTGGACAGCACCAGCGTGTCAGCTACCGCCACCTGCCTGCGCGCTTCTTCGTGGGTTTCCAGCGTCGCCGTGCCGTTGACCGCGTCGACAACCGTGACAAGACCTTCCAGCCGGTAGGATTGACCAAGCGCGGGGTGTCCGATCACCGACTGCATCACCGGCACCGGGTCCGCCAGTCCCGTGGTCTCGATCACCACCCGCGAAAACGGCCGGATCTTTCCCGTCTGCATCCGGTCCATCAGGTCGGCCAGCGTGTCCACCAGCTCGCCGCGAACCGTGCAGCACAGGCAGCCATCGGAGAGTTCGATCACCCCGTCGCCGGAACTTTCGACCAGCAGGTGATCGATCCCCACATCGCCGAATTCATTGATGATCAACGCCGCATCGCTAAGCCACGGATCGCCGATCAACCGGTTCAGCAGGGTCGTCTTTCCAGCCCCGAGAAACCCGGTGAGGATCGAAACAGGGACGCCGCTCGGCGCGCTCCAGCTGCGCTCGGATTGGGTTTCCTCTGTCATGTGCAAGGCTCTTTCGGAAAATCAGATCTGTGGACGCGGAACCGGTATCGGCACGCCCGGCGCCAATGGAAGCACTTCCCCGGCATTGGCCGGCGCGGTAAACGCCGATGCTGCAAACGGCTCCACCTGTCCCGCCAGTATGCCGCCGGGCCGCGGAACCGGAATCGGGACCCGCGACAGCGCAATTTCGACATTCGCGCGCGGCAGCCCTGCCGGCGCCTGCACCAGCCGCGGCTCGCGCGTCATCTTCGCAAGATAGGGCGAATTGAGCACCATCTTGCCCTCGACATCGCGCCCCTCATAGCGCGCGGCGCGCGCCTTGGCGTTGCAGATCTCACCGGAAATATCGGTGACCCGGTCACGCCCTTCGCCATAGGGCGCAAGGCTCTGCAATCTGGCGCCACCCCACGCTGTCGTCGTCAGCCCCTGGTGCAGCAAACGCGCCGATTCCTCTGCCCGTGTCTCCTGCGAAGGCGCGCCCAGCACCACGCTGACCACGGTCTTTCCGTTGCGCGTCGCCGAGGAAACCTGGTTGAACCCGGACGCGCAGATGAACCCGGTTTTCATGCCGTCCGCGCCGGCAAAGCGGCCGATCAGCAGGTTGTAATTGGTGTAGCTCTTCTTGCCGGTGGTAAAACCCTCATAGGCAAAATAATGCGCGAACTCGGGAAACTCGCGTCTCAGCGCAACCGCCAGCAAGGCCATGTCGCGTGCAGTTGTGTACTGGCCGTCGCCCGGCAATCCGTGCGGATTGACGAACCGCGTCGAATTCATCCCGAGCTGCCGCGCAGTCGCGTTCATCTCCCCGACGAAGGCTTCCTCCGTCCCCGACACTGCTTCACCGATGGCGACGGCAACATCATTGGCGGATTTCACCATCAGGTATTTCAGTGCCGAATCCAGCGGGAACCGCTCTCCGGGCTTGAAATACATCTTGCTCGGCGGTTCCTTGGCCGCATGAACCGACATGGTGACCGGTGTCTGCAAGCTCATCTGGCCGGACTTGACCGCCTTGAAGACAACATAGATCGTCATCAGCTTGGTCAGCGAAGCCGGATACCAGCGCTGAAACGCCTGCTCGTGTTCAATCACCCGGCCAGAGCCCACATCCACGGCAACCATCGGATTGGCGGACGCGCCACCGGAAAACACCGCCGCAAGAGCTGCGATCGCCGCTCCGGCGACCATTTGGCGCGATTGTAACTTCAGGCTCATTCCCGGCTTCCGATTTTCCAGTGTTTCCAACGGCGGCTCGATGCGATTTCAGCGCTTGACGCGATGTCCGCGATCGCCAATGCGCCGCTTTTCACTCGTCACGCTCCCCTACTTAGCTTATATGGCAGTCAGATGGCAAAAGGCGACACCAAGTTTCACCCGTTTGCCCGACATCACAATCACCAAGCCACAGAGGTGTAAAATGCAGCTTGTCGAAGAAGTTGTCTCCATGAAGGATGAAGTCGCAGAATGGCGCCGGACGCTTCATGCCGACCCCGAACTGCTGTTTGACGTGCACAACACTGCAGCCTTCGTCGCCGACAAGCTCAAATCCTTCGGATGTGACGAAGTCGTCACCGGCATCGGCCGCACCGGCGTGGTCGGCATCATTCATGGCCGTCCCGGCGGCAACGGACCGGCCATCGGCCTGCGCGCAGACATGGACGCATTGCCGATCAACGAGATCACCGGTGTTCCCTGGGCATCGCGCACGCCCGGCAAGATGCATGCCTGCGGCCATGACGGCCACACCGCGATGCTGCTGGGCGCCGCGCGCCATCTCGCCGCCACCCGCAATTTCACCGGCTCCGTGGCCGTGATCTTCCAGCCTGCCGAAGAAGGCGGCGGCGGCGGCCGCGAAATGGTCAATGACGGCATGATGGACCGCTTCGGCATCACCAAGGTCTTCGGCATGCACAACCTGCCCGGCCTCCCGGTCGGCGAATTCGCCATCTGCAAGGGCCCGATCATGGCCGCCACCGACATCTTCGATGTCACCATCACGGGCCGCGGCGGCCACGCCGCCATGCCGCACCAGACCGTCGACCCGATTGTCGCGGCTTCCGCTATTGTCACAGCACTCCAGTCGATCGCTTCGCGCAATGCCGACCCGCTCGCCTCGCTGGTGGTCTCCGTCACCAAATTCATCGCCGGATCGGCCTACAACGTCATTCCTGACAAAGTGGAAATGGCCGGCACCGTCCGCACCTTGTCGCCTGAAATGCGCGACATGGCCGAGACCCGCATCGGCGAGATTGTTCGCAGCGTCGCCGCAGCACACGGCGCCGAAGGCACGTTCAACTACATCCGCAACTATCCCGTCACCTTCAACCATGCCGACGAGACAGATTTCGCAGCCGACATCGCCGAAAGCGTCGCAGGTAGCGGCAAGGTCGAACGCAAGCAGCCGCCGACCATGGGCGGCGAGGATTTCTCCTTCATGCTCGAGGCCCGTCCCGGCGCCTTCATCTTCATGGGCAATGGCGACACCGCAAGCCTGCACCACCCGGCCTACGACTTCAACGACGACGCCATCCCCGTCGGCGTCTCCTACTGGGTCAAGCTGGCCGAAAAGGCGCTCGCCGCCTGACCGGCGATCCCGCGCCGGAACATCACAACCGGGTGGTTCTTCGTATTGAAGAGCCACCCGGTTTTCTGTATGCACTCTTTCGCGTGGTCCCGTAGCTCAGGGGATAGAGCACAGGATTCCTAATCCTGGTGTCGCAGGTTCGAATCCTGCCGGGATCACCACCCTCCGGCTTTTTATTTTCGCTCTGATTGCGGCAGGTGCCTCACGCCGGCACGGCCTCCCCCCGCCGCGCCCGGGACTTGAGCAGAATCATCACCATGATGCCGATATTGAGGAAGTTCCAGGCGATGCCGTTCAGGAAGGCGGCCTGGTAGGATCCGGTCAGGTCGTAGATCCAGCCCGACATCCAGCCGCCGAGCGCCATGCCGATGATGGTCGCCATGATGACGAAGCCGACGCGTGCGCCAGCTTCCTTGGCCGGAAGGTATTCGCGCACCACCAGCGCATAGCTCGGCACGATCCCGCCCTGCGACAGTCCGAAGATCAGGCTGACGATGTAAAGCGGCGCCAACCCGTCAAACGGCAGATACAGAAACAGCGCGATGCATTGCAGCGTCGATCCGATGAGCAGCGTGATCACCCCGCCAAGCCGGTCGGCAACCAGCCCCGAAATCAGCCGCGAGACGACGCCGCCCATCAGCATCAGCGACAGCATCTCGGCGCCAACCGTCGGGCCGTAGCCAAGATCTGCGCAATAGGAGACGATGTGGACCTGCGGCATCGACATAGCCACGCAGCAACCGATCCCGGCCAGACCCAGCATCCATTGCAGCGCTGTGGGCGAAAACCGCACCGAGCGCGCATTGCTGAGCGACATCCGGTTGGCATGTGCTGTCGCCTCTTCGGGAACCCGGGTTCTCAAAAGCAGCGACAACGGAATGATCAACACCACCGGCACCACGGCCAGCACCAGATAGGCGGTGCGCCAGCCATGTTCGCTCAGCACGCCGCTCAGAAGCAGCGGCCAGATCGCGCCCGAGAGATAATTTCCGCTGGCAGCGATCGCCACCGCGATGCCGCGCCGCCGGTAAAACCAGTGCGAGATATCTGCAATCAGCGGGCCAAACCCAACGGCCGTGCCAAAGCCGATGACAAACTGCATCACCGACAGCGCAACAATCGATCCGCTGACCGCCGCAAGCCCGAAGCCCGCCGCCATGGTCAGCGCGGAGCCGATCAGCGCGATCGTGACGCCGAACCGGTCGACCGCCCGCCCGATCACCAGATTTCCGAGCGCAAAGCCGATCATCGTCAGGGTATAGGGCAGAGACGCATCGGCGCGCGCGACGGCAAATTCCGCCTGCACCGCCGGCATGATGACAATGATCGACCACATGCCGACATTGCCAAGCACGGCAATCGCCAGCGTGATGCCGAGCCGGGTCCAGGAATAGCGGCTGTCGAGGGTTTCAGACTCACTCATGCCGGCCACGTTATGGGGCAAAATGATGATTGTATAGGCAAATGCGCACCGGGCCGCGCGGCAGTCTTCCAGGCTCCCGGTACGATTGGAAATTGCCACGCGGCTTTCGCATCTGTACTGCTTGCCCGCACGATCGACCGCGGAAGAGGACACCGGACATGAAGACTTCGATTGCATTGCTCGGCACCGGATTGATGGGCCTGCCGATGGCGCGGCGGCTGCTCGGCGCCGGCCACCAGCTCACGGTCTGGAACCGGAATGCCTCAAAGGCCGGGCCGCTTGCAGCCGAAGGCGCGCATCTCGCAGAAAGCGCTGCCCATGCGGTGAAGGGCGCGACCCACGTCATCACCATGCTGACCGATGGTGATGTCGTCGAGAATGTCCTGTTCGAAACCGGTGTCGCCGAAGCGCTGAGCCGCGGCGCAACCGTCATCGACATGAGTTCGATCCAGCCGCGCCAGGCCCGCGCCCATGCCGAGCGGCTGTCGGCGTTGGGTGTTCTTCACCTTGATGCACCGGTCAGCGGCGGCACCGGCGGTGCGGAAGCCGGAACGCTAGCCATCATGGCTGGCGGCGACAAGCAGGTGTTCGAGAAGGCGAAAGCCGTGCTCGAGCCCATGGGCCGCGCCATCCGGGTCGGTCCCAGCGGTGCAGGCCAGCTCGCCAAGCTCGCCAACCAGGCAATTGTCGCCATCGCCATCGGCGCGGTTTCTGAAGCAACGCTTCTGGTCTCTGAAGGCGGCGGCGACCTCGCAGCCTTCCGCGCGGCCCTTGCCGGCGGCTTTGCCGATTCGACCATCCTGCAGGTGCATGGACAGCGCATGCAGGAAGATGATTTTGTCGCCCGCGGCCGGGCTTCGGTGCAGATCAAGGATCTCGACAACATCCTCATCGAGGCCCGCGATCTCGGCATCAAGCTGCCGATGGTCGAGGCCGTGCGTGACCGCTTCGTCCGTCTGGTCGAAGAGCTCAACGGCGGCGATCTTGACCATTCCGCGCTGTTCGTCGAATTGCTTGATCTCAACGGGCGGTCTAGAAGACCCCTCGCCTGAACCGCGTGCGGACAGCCACCCGGCATCAGGGCACCCGTTCTGCCCCGATCAGCTGACAGCCCGCACACCCGGCCATCAGGCATCCCAGGCGGCTCGACCGCAAACCCCGAGTTCCGATTGCAAAGCATGAACAGCAGCCCAGTGACACCCAAACGCCGCATCTCGATCCTTGGCTCCACCGGCTCCATTGGCTGCAACACGCTTGACGTCATGACCCATCTCGGCGGCCGCGAGGCGTTTGAAGTCCCCGCCATCACCGGCATGGGAAATATCGAGCTCCTGGCCGCACAGGCGCGACAGACAGGTGCGGAATTCGCCGTCACGGCTGACCCCGACCGTTACGCAGATCTCAAATCCGCCCTTGCAGGAACCGGCATCGAGGTCGGTGCCGGCCCCGCGGCGCTGGTGGAAGCCGGCGCCCGCGAGACCGATCTGCTGATGGCGGGCATTGTCGGCATTGCCGGTCTCGCCCCGACCCTGGCAGCAGTGGCACAAGGGGCGGACATCGCGCTAGCCAACAAGGAATGCCTGGTCTCCGCCGGCGACCTGTTTCAGCAGGCCATCGCCAAGGGCGGCGGCAAGCTGCTGCCCGTCGACAGCGAGCACAACGCCATCTTCCAGGTGCTGGAACAGGACCAGCGTCACGCCGTCGACCGCATCATCCTGACCGCGTCCGGCGGTCCGTTCCGCGACTACAGCCGTGACCAGATGGCCGCCGTGACGCCGGAAACCGCCGCCGCGCATCCCAACTGGTCGATGGGCCTGAAGATTTCCATCGACAGCGCCTCGATGTTCAACAAGGCGCTCGAGATGATCGAGGCGCGGCATCTCTTCGGCATGCGGCCCGACCAGATCGAGGTGATTGTGCATCCGCAATCGATCATCCACTCGATGGTCGGCTATACCGACGGCTCGGTCCTGGCCCAGCTCGGCGCACCGGATATGCGCCACGCCATCGGCTATGCCATCGCCTATCCAAGACGCGCCAGCCTGCCGGTCGAGCGGCTTGATTTCGCCAGACTGGCAAAGCTCGATTTCCACGCCCCTGACGAGACCCGTTTCCCGGCCCTCGCTCTTGCCCGCACCGCCATGCAGCGCGGCGGCCTGCAGGGCGCGGTGCTCAACGGCGCCAAGGAAATCGCGCTCGAAGCCTTCATCGACGGCCAGATCGGCTTTCTCGAAATGGCCGACATCGTCGCCGCGACGATGGACAAGCTCGATGATGGCCGCGTGGCGCAGACCATCGAAGATGTGTACGAAACCGATCGCGATACCCGTGGCGTAGCGGCTTCGCTTATAAGCAAGTCTGCCTGACCCGCATGAAAAAGGGCGGTCCCAAAGGACCGCCCCGCTGTCAACATTGCCGTTACCGGTTTTGAGTCAGCCCGCTGCGCTGACCGCCCGCTTGGCCATCACCTTGACCAGATTCGCCCGGTAGGCTGACGAGGCGTGGATGTCCGACATCAGGTCGGCATCATCGACGGTCACGCCATCGAGCGCAGAGGCGGAGAAGTTCGAAGCCAGCGCCTGCTCCATGCCCTCATGCCGGAACACGCCGTCCGAACCGGCACCGGTCACAGCCACCCGAACCGATCCGTCGCCATGCTTGGCGACGAACACGCCGGTCATCGCATAGCGCGAGGCCGGGTTCGGGAACTTGGCGTAACCGCATTTCGACGGCGCGGTGATTTCCACCGCCACCACCAGCTCGCCATCATCAAGCGCGGTGTCGAACATGCCGGTGAAGAAATCATCAGCAGAAATCGAGCGCTTGTTGGTGACGATGGTGGCATTGAGCGCCATCAGCCCCGCCGGATAGTCAGCCGCCGGGTCGTTGTTGGCGATCGACCCGCCGATCGTGCCCATGTGCCGCACATGCGGATCGCCGATATGCGCCGCCAGATGAGCGAGCCCCGGGCAGGCGGCCGCGATCTCCGAGGAGTTCGCAACGTCGGCATGCGGTGTCGCCGCTCCGATGCGGATGGAACCGCCGCTGACCGAGATCCCCTTCATCGACGCGATATGGCGAAGATCAACCAGATCCGAAGGCGCGGCGAGCCGCTGCTTCATGGTCGGCAGCAAGGTCTGGCCGCCGGAGATGTACTTGGCTTCGTCATTTGCCGTCGCCAGCTTGACTGCGTCCTCGACCGAGGAGGCGCGGTGATAATTGGTTGCATACATGGTGTCTGCCTCCCTTTCCTACTGTGTCGATCCGAGCGCTGCCCAGACCCGTTGCGGGGTCGCGGGCATCGTCAGGTCATTGTTGCCGATTGCGTCGGTGATGGCGTTGATCAGCGCCGGTGGGGATCCGATCGCGCCGGCCTCGCCGCAGCCCTTGATGCCGAGCGGATTGCCCGGGCAGGGTGTGTTCTGGTGCGAGACGTTGAACGACGGCAGATCGTCGGCGCGCGGCATGGTGTAATCCATGTAGCTCGCCGTCAGCAGCTGACCGGTTTCCGCATCATAATGCGTGCCTTCCAGAAGCGCCTGGCCAATGCCCTGCGCCACGCCGCCATGCACCTGTCCCTCGACAATCATCGGGTTGATGATGTTGCCGAAATCATCGGCGGCCACAAACTGGATGACTTCGGTCTTGCCCGTTTCGGGATCGACCTCGACTTCGCAGATGTAGCATCCGGCCGGGAAGGTGAAGTTGGACGGATCGTAGAACGCGCCTTCCTTCAGGCCCGGCTCCATGCCTTCGGGCATGTTGTGCGCGGTGTAGGCGGCCAGCGCCATCTGGAACCACGGCACGCTCTTGTCGGTGCCTGCGACCTTGAGCTCGCCATTTTCGATGACGATGTCGCTTTCATCGGCTTCCATCAGGTGCGCGGCCAGCTTCTTGGCCTTGAGCTCCACCTTGTCGAGCGCCTTGACGATCGCCGACATGCCGACAGCACCCGAGCGCGAGCCGTAGGTGCCCATGCCCATCTGCACCTTGTCGGTATCGCCGTGAACGATGGAGACGGTGTCGAGACCGACGCCGAAGCGTTCCGCCACGAGCTGGGCAAAGGTGGTCTCGTGGCCCTGGCCATGGCTGTGCGAGCCGGTCAGCACTTCGATCGTGCCCACCGCATTGACCCGCACTTCCGCCGATTCCCAGAGCCCGACGCCGGCGCCGAGCGATCCCACCGCAGCCGACGGCGCAATGCCGCAGGCCTCGATGTAACAGCTCATCCCGATGCCGCGCAGCTTGCCGCGGCTCTTGGCTTCCGCCTTCCGCGCCTCGAAGCCGGCATAGTCGGAGGCCTCCATGGCGGCATTGAGCGAGGCTTCGAAATCACCCGCGTCGTAGCACATGATCACCGGCGTCTGATGCGGGAACTCGCGCACGAAGTTGGTCTTGCGCAATTCCGCCGGAGAGACCCCGAGCTCGCGGGCCGCCGTCTCCATGGTCCGCTCGACCAGGTAGGTGGCTTCCGGGCGGCCGGCGCCACGATAGGCGTCCACCGGCACGGTGTTGGTGTAGACCGTGCGCACATTGGCGTGGATGTTGGGGATATTGTACTGGCCCGACAGCAGCGTTGCATAGAGATAGGTCGGAACAGAACTCGAAAACAGCGACATGTAGGCGCCGAGATTGGCGATGGTATCGACCTTGAAGCCGGTGATCCTGTTGTCAGCATCAAACGCCATCTTCACCGTCGAGACATGGTCGCGGCCATGCGCGTCGGTCAGGAAAGCCTCGGTGCGGTCTGACGTCCACTTGACCGGGACGCCGGTGCGCTTCGAGGCCCACAGGCAGACGATCTCTTCGGGATAGATATAGATCTTCGAGCCGAAGCCGCCGCCCACATCGGGCGCGATCACCCGAAGCTTGTTTTCCGGCGCCACATTGTAAAACGCGCTCAGCACCAGCCGCGCCACATGCGGGTTCTGCGAGGTGGTCCAGAGCGTGTAGTGATCTTCGCCCTCGTCATAGACGCCCAGTGCGGCGCGCGGCTCCATCGGGTTGGGAACCAGGCGGTTGTTGATGATCTTCATCTCGGTCACATGCGCTGCCGAGGCAATGGCCGCATCGACAGCGGCACTGTCGCCGATCTCCCAGTCGAAGATCTGGTTGTTCTTGGCTTCCGGATGAAGCTGCGGGGCGCCGTCCTTGAGCGCCTCGACCGCCGAAGTCACCACCGGCAGTGTCTCGTACTCGATGACAACGGCTTCAGCCGCATCGCGCGCCTGCGCCTTGGTGTCGGCCACCACGATCAGCACCGCGTCGCCGACATAGCGCACGGTATCCTGCGCCAGCGGACGCCAGGCGCCCATGTTCATCGGCGAGCCATCCTTGGAATGGATCATCCAGCCGCAGATGATATTGCCGACCGCATCTTCGGCCAGCTGGTTGCCGTTGAGAATGCCGATCACGCCGGGCATCTTCTCGGCTTCGGACGTATCGATGCTCTTGATCTTCGCATGTGCGTGCGGCGAGCGGACGAAATGGGCCTGCTTCATGCCCGGCACAACCATATCGTCGGTATATTTGCCCTTGCCGGTGATGAACCGCTTGTCTTCCTTGCGCGCCACGCGGGCGCCAACGCCTTCCATTCCCATGTCTCAAACTCCTCCGGTTGGGTGATGGAGAAAAGCCGATGCGGGATCTGTCGGCGGCGACGCCGGGTCAGGATCTTGAATGGGCGGCTGGACGGGATCTTGTCCCGGCCAGGGCCCTTCAGAAACCAGTCTTTTGTCGCCTCTCGATCGTCCGCATTCCCTCAGCCTTTCGCCATTGCCTGATCAGGCATGCCTATTCAGCTGCGACCTTTGCTCCGTCGCCCATCTTGGACGCCGCATCGAGCACTGCCTTGACGATGTTGTGGTAACCCGTGCAGCGGCAGATATTGCCTTCGAGTTCCGCGCGGACGGTTTTCTCGTCCAGCTGACCGCCATGCCGTTCGATCATGTCGACAGCCGACATGATCATGCCCGGTGTGCAAAATCCGCACTGCAGGCCGTGGTGCTCGCGGAACGCCGCCTGCACCGGGTGCAATTCGCCACCCGAAGACAGGCCTTCAATCGTCACAACCTCCGAGCCGTCCGCCTGCGCGGCCAGCATTGTGCACGATTTCACGGCCTTGCCGTCGACATGGACCACGCAGGCCCCGCATTGGGACGTGTCGCATCCGACATGCGTTCCCGTCAGCCCGAGATTTTCCCGGATGAATTGAACCAGAAGAGTCCGATCCTCGCATTGGCCGGAAACGGAGCGCCCGTTCACGGTCATAGATACATTCGCCATAAAATTCCTCCCTGGGTGTACAGACCTCACTCACCCTGAAGGCATCATTTTCCTTTTTTCAAAAAGGATCAACCGCTAAACTCGGTTTTATCTTCACCCCGCAACGTGCAGACCTCGGGCAATACTGCCGAAGCCCGCTCAAGCCGGCCACGCCGAACACGGGCATCGCCCTGCATTGGGGCGGCCCGGCGCGGTTTAGAACACGATAGTGTCGCCAAACCCGCGGCCCGCAGGCTGTTTGCCAGCAGAAATTGGTTGCCGACGGCGATGTTGCGAATTACAAACTGACCGGACGGTCGGTTAATCTCGGACCGAAGCTGGGGGAGACTATCCAAAAGACTAAGACCGCCATTCCGTCACAAGCTTTCCGATGCTGGTTGGAAATGGCATACACTTTGCGCAGCACGGCCATGTGAAAGAGATGCGTCGAACGCTATGCAGTTACAAAAAATGCCCCTATTTTTCGGGGGAGCCGTGATAATGACCGGCAAGATCAATCTGGGAGGATACTATGAAGAAACGCAATTTCCTGAAATCCGCTGCTGTTGCAGCACTCGCCCTGTCCGCCATGGGCGCATCGTCGATCGGCGCTGCCGCGCAGGAAGTCACCCTGCGCATGCACCAGTTCCTGCCCGCGCAGGCCAACGTGCCCGCCGGCATTCTCATTCCCTGGGCTGAAAAGATCGGCACCGAATCTGGCGGCCGCATCAAGGTCGAAGTCTTTTCGGCCATGTCGCTTGGCGGCACCCCGCCACAGCTGATGGACCAGGCCCGCGACGGCGTCGTCGACATCGTCTGGACCCTGCCGGGCTACACGCCGGGCCGTTTCCCGAGCGTCGAAGTGTTCGAACTTCCCTTCACCATGACCAACCCGGAAGCCACGTCCCGCGCCTATTGGGAACTGTTCAAGTCCGACATGGAAGAAACCGAGTTCAAGGGCGTCAAGATCCTCGCCACCTGGGTCCACGGTCCCGGCGTCATCCACTCCAAGGGCGAAGGCATCCGCAAGCTCGAAGACATGCAGGGCAAGAAGATGCGCGGACCGACCCGCGTCATCAACGGCCTGCTTGCCGAGCTCGGCGCCGAGCCTGTCGGCATGCCTGTGCCCGCCATCCCCGAAGCGCTTTCCAAGGGCGTGATCGACGGAACGGTTATTCCGTGGGAAGTCACCCCGGCCCTGAAGGTTGCCGAACTCGTGGACACTCACACCGAGTTCTCCGGTGACACCGCGCTCTACACCGCAGCCTTCGTGCTGGCGATGAACCAGGCCAAGTACGACAGCATGCCTGACGATCTCAAGAAGATCCTCGACGACAACACCGGCGCCGAGTTCTCCGCCTATGCCGGCAAGACCATGGCAGGCTACGATGCCGGCGCCCGCGGCATTGCCGAGGCCACCGACAACGAAATTGTCGTGCTGGACGAAGCTGAAGTGGCGCGCTGGAAGTCGGCTGCCGAGGTCGTGCTCGACAACTGGTTCGAGGAAATGGACGCCAAGGGCATCGACGGCGAGGCGCTGTACGAAAAGGCCCAGGAACTGATCGCGAAGAACTCCAACTGACGCGGTCGGATTGAAAACCCCGGCGGGCCTGGCTGCAAAAGCCGTTCCCGCCGGGACATTATTGGTCCGAGATGACAACGGGTCGGCGGACCGGATCGGCTGGTTGATGAAGATGGCCAAAGAGATCCGCAGCAAACCGCCTTCGTGGCCACACCCGGAGATTTCAGATGTTTGACCGGATTGACCGCTTGATGCGGTCCCTCGCAGCTTTCCTGGCCATTCTCGGCGGGCTGGCACTAATTGCCGTCATCCTGGCGACCGTGACCTCTGTCTCCGGACGCGCCCTGCTCTGGGCCGGGCTTGGGCCGATACGCGGTGACTTCGAACTCGTCGAACTCGGGACCGGTTTTGCAGTGTTCGCGTTTCTGCCCTGGGTTCAGATCAACCGCCAGCATGCATCGGTGGAAATCCTGACCATGCATCTTGGCGACACCGCCAACCGTGTGATCGACATGGTCTCCGATCTTCTGATGCTCGCAATAGCGCTGCTTCTGACTTGGAAACACTGGGACGGCACACTCGACAAACTCGCCTATGGCGAAACCACTTTCATCATCCAGTATCCAATCTGGTGGGCCTATGCCTCCGGACTTGTCGGGGCAATCGGATTTGTCCTGGTCAGCACCTGGTGCGTGATCCTGAGCGCCCGGGCACTGGTGAGCGGCCAGAACCAGTCCCATGGAGAGACGGTACATTGAGCAATATCGACATCGCGCTTCTCTCCTTTCCCGTTCTCCTGCTGATGATTTTCCTGCGGGTGCCGATCGGGCTCGCCATGCTGCTCGCCGGCATCGGTGGCAGCTATTTCATCAATGGCTCGTTCCTGATGATCTTCGCCCAGCTCAAGAACCTGACCTGGGGCACATTCTCCAGCTATTCGCTCTCCATCATCCCTCTGTTCCTGCTGATGGGCCAGTTCGCCACCCTGGGCGGCATGTCCCAGGCCCTGTTCAAGGCAGCCGAGACCTGGATGGGCCACAAGAAGGGCGGCGTTGCCATGGCCGCCGTCGGTGCCTGTGCTGGCTTTGGCGCGATCTGCGGTTCGTCGCTGGCAACGGCTGCCACCATGGGCCAGGTCGCCCTGCCCGAACTCAAGCGCTACGGCTATTCCGGCGAGCTTGCCACCGGTGCGCTGGCAGCCGGCGGCACCCTTGGCATTCTCATCCCGCCGTCGGTCATTCTCGTCATCTACGCCATCCTGACCGAACAGAACATCGCCAAGCTCTTCGTCGCAGCCTTCATTCCGGGCATCCTGGCGGCAATCGGCTACATGATCGCCATTGCAATCTATGTCCGGCTCAAGCCCGGTTCTGCCGGTCAGCGCGAGCGCGCCCCCTATTCCGAGCGTTTCCGCAGCCTGATCGACGTCTGGCCGGTGCTGCTCGTCTTCATCGCCGTCGTCGGCGGGATCTATGGCGGCATCTTCACCCCGACCGAAGCAGCTGCCATCGGTGCCTTCGGCACCGGGCTGATCGCGCTCGTCAATGGCGGCTTGAACAAGGCGACGCTGAAAACCTCGATTCTCGCCACCGCCAGCGCCACAGGAATGATCTTTCTCATCGTCTTCGGCGCGGGCGTCTACAACGCCTTCCTGGCGCTCAGCCAGTTGCCTCAGACCGCCGCCGCCTATGTCGGCAGCCAGGGCTTCAACCCGTGGCTGGTAATGGTTGCCGTGCTGCTGCTCTATCTCATCTTCGGCTGCATCATGGACTCGCTGTCGATGATCCTGCTCACCGTGCCGATCTTCTTTCCGATCATGTCGGCGCTCGATTTCGGCCTGACGCCGGAAGAATTCGCCCTCTGGTTCGGCATCATCGTGCTGATCGTGGTCGAGGTCGGGCTGATAACGCCACCGGTGGGGATGAACCTCTTCGTCATCAATTCGATGGCCAAGGACACACCGCTCTCGGCCACCTATCGCGGCGTATTCCCGTTCGTCATGACCGACATCATCCGGGTCGCCATCCTGACCATGTTCCCGGCCATCACCCTCGTCGCCGTCAGATTGCTATACTGACGCCGGCGCGGCGGGCCGGTCACAGGCAGCAGGTAACCGGGCTCACGTGCCGATCGCGCGGATGGCAGCTTCCAGCTCCGCATCCACCGGGATGCCGTTCGCGAGATACTCGCTGCGGATCTGCTGCCGCCGGCGTCCGGGCACACGCGCACCTTCGGTACCGGCAACCATATCGGCCATCAGCGCCATGCGCTCTTCGCCCCCCGCTCCGAACGCATCCGGATCAATCGCGATAATTGCCTGACCGGTGCCCGGCGGATCGCCCTTGTCATCAAAGAACGAGGTCGCCTGCCAGGCGTAGTTCGCGCCGGTCAACCCGGCGCAGAGCAGCTCCACCATCAGGGCCAGGGCCGTGCCCTTGGCGTCCCCGAGCGGGATCATTGTCCCCGCCATTGCAGCCTTGGCATCCGTCGTCGGCTGGCCATCGGGATCGAGCGCCCAGCCTTCCGGGATCGGATCGCCCTTCTGCGAGGCCGCCATGATCTTGCCGCGCGCCACCTTGGACAGCGAAATATCCACCACCACCGGCGCACCGTTGGAAACCGGTGCGGCAAAGGCGATCGGGTCGGTGCCGAATAGCGGCCGGTTCCCACCCCAGGGCGCCATCGCCGCCGGCGCATTGGCCACCATCAGCGCAGCGACCCCGCGCTCGGCCAGCGCCTCGACAATCACACCGGCAACCCCGCAATGATGCGAGCGACGAATGCCGGCAATGGCAATGCCTTGCGCCTTTGCTGCTTCTGGCAGCCAGTCGAGCGCCAGGTCCATCGCCGGATAGGCAAACCCGTTGCCGGCATCGATTGCCAGTGCGCCGGGCCGTGTCTGTTCGGATGACGGCACCGCGAAGCCATCCACCTTTCCGGCCAGCGCCTGGGCCGAATAGGCTGCCACCCGCCGCAGGCCATGGCCGTTCTGCCCGGCAAGTTCGGCTGCCAGCAGTGCACGCGCCACCGATGCGGCATTGGCTTCCGATGTCCGGCTCCGGGTCAGCGCCCCGGTTATCAGATCGGTGACCGCTTCCGGTGTCATTGTCAGCATGTCGCTCACGCCTTGCTCCCCAGCACTTCAAGCACCTTGTCAGCAATCAGATGGCTGACCCGCTCGTTCGATTCATCCGTAACCCCGGCGATATGCGGCGTCAGCACAAGATTGCCCAGCCCCTTGAATTTCGCGCCCGCCTCGGCGGTCAGCGGTTCGGTCTCGAACACATCAAGTGCGGCCCCACCCAGCCTGCCGGCCTTCAGCGCTTCTGCCAGCGCGGCCTCGTCGACGATGCCGCCGCGCGCCGCATTGATCAGGATCGCATCCGGCTTCATTCGTGACAGTGCGGCCGCATCGATCATGTTCCGGGTCGCATCGGTAAGTGGCGTGTGCAGAGACACCACATCTGAGAGTTCCAGCACCGCATCAAGCGACACGTTGCGGGCGATCTGCCAGCCCGGATGATCCGCCATCAAATAGGGATCACAGGCCACGATCTGCATGCCCATCATGTGCGCCCGCCAGGCAACCTCGCGGGCAATCGAGCCATAGCCGACAAGGCCGATGGTCTTGCCGGCAAGTTCGCGGCCCATCATCGATTGCCGCGGCCAGTCGCCCGCAGCCACGTCTGCCGAGCGCAGGAACGCGCCGCGCAACAGCATCAGCGCCGAGGTGATCACATATTCGGCCACCGAAAGATCATTGGCCCCGGTCGCGGGAATCACTCTGACCGAGCGCGTCTTGCAGGCAGCTACATCGATATTGTCGAGCCCGACACCAAGCCGCCCGACCACACGCAGTTTCGGCCCCATGCCCAGAAGCGTCTCGCGCACCTGGGTCCGGTTACGCACGATCAGCGCCCGCGCCGACGCAAGATGCTCATGCAATGCCGCCGGGTCATCGACCAGTTTCGGGTCGTAGACCGTGTCATGAGTCTGGACGAGGCGGCCAACCGCCGCCTCGTCCATGAATTCGGTAATGACGATATCTGCCATGCTGAACCTCGATTGTTTCGCCGAGTTAAGCGGAACGATAGAGCTTTGTCATGGAGAATTCACGGTGCCCCAGCGCTTCCGCTGCGGTGGCCCGGCCGTTCGAAGTACGCACGATCATTTCGATCAGCGAATCGCCGGCTTCGGCAATCGTCATTTCACGCGTCAGCACGCCGGTCACGTCCACGTCGATATGTTCGCTCATGGTGCGCAGGGTGCGCGGATTGCCCGAGATCTTGATCACCGGCACAATCGGATTGCCAACCACATTGCCCTGCCCGGTCGGGAAGGTGTGGATCACCGCGCCACCGGCAGCCATCAGGGTGACGCATTCAGCGGCTGCCGAAGACGAGTCCATGAAATAGAGACCGTTACCGGATTGCGGGGCTTCGGCTGGCTCCAGAATGTCGATGAACTGCGAGGTGCGGCCGATCTTCTCGAGATTGCCCAGCGCCTTTTCCTCAATGGTGGTCAGGCCACCCTCGATATTGCCCTTGGTCGGCTGGCTGTCGGAAAGGTCGTCCGTCTGGTGCGCGAAGATGACGTCGTTCTGATAGGCTTCCCACATCTTGTACCAGCGCTCGCCGACGTCCTCGTTGATCGCGCGCGTCTTGCAGATGTGCTCTGCCCCGGTAATCTCGGATGTTTCGCCGAAGAAGCCGGTGATCCCTTCGGGCAGCAGCTTGTCATACATATTGCCGACCGTCGGGCACGAACTCAGGCCCGTGGTGGTGTCACTCTCACCGCATTTGGTCGAGACCCACAATTCCGAGATCGAGCATTCCTCGCGCTGCAGCTCGGAAGCAAAGTGCACATATTCCTTGGCCACCCGGGAAGCGTCCATGATGGTCTTGAGATCGCCATTCTGCTCGATCGAGAGACCGGTCACAGGCTTGCCTGTGGCGGCGATGCCGTCGACGATCTTCTTGGTCCAGCCCGGCTCGATGCCGATCACCACCACGGCCGCAACATTCGGGTTCGATCCGGTGCCGATCATGGTGCGGAAATGGACATCAAGGTCTTCGCCGAACTGCAGCCGGCCATAGGCATGCGGGATTGCCAGTGTGCCCTTGATGTTGTTGGCCACGGCCTCGCAGGCCGCATTGGAAATGTCGTCAACCGGCAGGATGACCACGTGGTTGCGGACGCCGACACGGCCGTTCTCGCGCCGGTAGCCTTGAAACGTCATGTTTGAATATTTCGTTGCCATGATCAGGGCTCCTACCAGCGTTTGGTTTTCAGATTGTGTGTGTGGACGTGGGCGCCCTTTTCCACATCGGCGACAAACTTGCCGATGTCCTCGCCATACTTGATCGCAGTGTCGCCGGACTTGATGTCCTTGAGCGCGATCTTGTGGCCAATCGGCACATCCGCTTTCGAGGCCAGCTCGAAACTCGAATTGTCATGCGTGACGACACAGAGCATCGTGGTTCCGGCCTTCAGGCCCTCGACAACGACGACGCCGACATTGTCAGCGTGGTCATGGACTAGCAAATGAGGTGTGGTCACGTTTGTCCTCCAATGTGGATAAGGTGTATTCTGATGGCATTCGCCACACGAGTCTTATATAAGACATAAGATATGGTATGGACGAAAAGTCAACCGGGGCAGAGCATGGAAAAGAAGAAACAGATGTCGAGCGGCGCAGAAACAGCAGCAGGCGATGCGATTGGCTTCAAGCCGCTCTATGCCCAGGTCCGCGAACAGCTGATGCGGCGACTGGTCGACGGGGCCTGGCTGCCCGGCATGCTGCTGCCCAGCGAGATGGAACTGGCGCGCCAGCTCAATGTCAGCCAGGGCACGGTTCGCAAGGCGCTGGATTCGATGACGGCGGACAATCTGCTCCTGCGCCGCCAGGGCCGCGGCACCTATGTCGCCGAGCCGGAGGAAAGCCGGATCCTGTTCCAGTTCTTCCGTCTCTCCCCCGATGAAGGCAACCCCAGCTTTCCCGATTCAAAGGTCCTGAGCACCAGCACCGCCACCCCGACGAAAACAGAAAAGCAAGAGCTCGGCCTCAACGACACCGATGAAGTCATCCGCATCGAACGCATCCGCTCGCTGGCCGGAGAGCCGATCCTGATCGAAACCATCACGCTGCCAACCAACCGGTTTCCCGATTTCGATCACCTGACGATCATCCCGAACAATGTCTACAGGCTCTATTCCGAGCGCTGGGGCATCACCATCGGCAGCGCCGAGGAAAGGCTCAAGGCGATTGCCGCCAGTGCCCGCGATGCCGCCAAGCTGGGATGCGAGCAGGGAGAGCCGCTGCTTCTGATCAGCCGCGTCGCCCGCGATCTGGAAAACCGCCCGGTCGAACTGCGCTGGTCACGCTGCATAAGCCGCGACATCCATTATTCGGTCAATCTGCGGTGAGCCTTACAGGCTGATCGCTGCCCCGCTCTTGGCCGATTGCTCCGCCGCAAGCCCGATCCGCACCGCCTTCAGCCCATCCTCGAGAGACACTTCGGGAACGCCGCCACTGCGGATCATCTCGAGAAATTTCTGGTGCTGGAAATAGGTCGATCCGTGGTGATCACCCACCGCCAGGATCGCGGCATCGACATCGACGATCTCGCGCTGTTCGAGCTTGCTGGCGCGCGGCGACAGCACGAATTCCGAATGCCGCTCCTTGCCGTCGGCGGAAAACCGCGACGGCCCCGGCACGAAGGCCTCCGCCTTGGCGACATCACCGGTAACGGCAATAGCCTCCTGCCAGCCTGAGCCTTCGGCAAACATGCACAGATCCAGCATGGCGCGCACGCCATTGGCGAAATCGACCACCACGAAGGCATTGTCGAGGATATCCGGACGCTGCCCGTCATAGTCCTCCTCTAGAAAGTTCACGTCAGCCCCGCCCGAGGCATAGACGCGCACCGGCTCGGCCTCGGCGATCAGCCGCATCAGATCGAAGAAATGGCAGCATTTTTCCACCAGCGTGCCGCCGGTCTTGGCTGCGAAGCGGTTCCAGTCGCCAACCTTGGCGAGGAAGGGGAACCGGTGCTCGCGGATCGAGATCATCCGCGGCGTTCCGGTTTCGCCTTTACGCACAGCCTCAAGCAACCGTTCCACCGGCGGCATGTAGCGGTATTCCATCGCCACCCAGACCTGCGACACCCGCCCGGCGGCGCGCGCAAGGATGTCCTCGCAATCGGCCAGCGTCGTGCACAGCGGCTTCTCCACCAGCATCGGCAGATCCGCCGGCAGCACATCCTTCAGGATCCCGTGGTGCAGATGGTTCGGCGCGGCAATTACCAGCGCGTCACACAGCCCGGAATTCAGCAGTGCGGCATGATCGCCAAACTGGGCACAGTCCGCACCGGCCATGAATGCGGCACTCGCACGCATGCCCTCGTCCGGATCGCAGACCGCCGTCACCCGAGCTCCCTCGAGCAGCCTGAGTGTCCTGATATGCTCCTGCCCCATCATGCCCGAGCCGATGATGCCGTATCTGAGTTCTGTCATGGCCAGGCCCTGATGTTGGGAAAATTTCTAGAGATGAATAACCGGCAGCCCGGCGGCAGCGGCAAAACTCTCGAGCGTCGAGACATGATCCCCATAGGCGAGCGCCATGTGATGCTCGAGCCCGCTGTCGATCACCCGCGCAAGCATCTCCTGCGCCGGGCGCTCGAATTTCACCACGCCGGAGGTGCCGGTAAACGCCATCTCGCGCTTGAGCATCTCGCCCCGCGCGATGATCAGGCTCTGCTGCCCACGCGCCTGGCTCAACCGCACGAAGGTCACTGGCCCCGGCTTGAGCGGAAACTCGAGCAGCAGCGGCATCTTGCGGTTGGTGTGGATCGTGGCCCGCGCCACCACCTCCGGATCCGCCATCGATATCGGGGCCTGGCCGCAATGCCAGACCACACCGGTGTCATCGCTCGCATCCAGGTCCACCAGATCGACCAGGAACACCGGCTGATCGCTCGCCGCCTGCAACAGCAATTGCGTCGCCGCACCATAGACATCGGCCTCGCAGGCGCAGGGCACCCGGCCCTCGCCCATCATCGAGGCCGGACCACAGACAGCGCCGCCATACTCAGTGAATGTTTCCGGCCAGCAACGGATGGCGAAGGCGTCGAAGCCGCCATCTGCCTTCATCCCGTCAAGTGCCAGCTTGAGCCGCAACGAACGGTCGAGCTCCACCTGATCGACCTCGTCCATACCCGAAAGATGGCCGCCAATCTCGGCCTTCAGCCCGCGGGCAGCACTCTCGGGAGCCGATCGCGCCCGCTCAAACAGCTCCGGCAGTTCAAAGCCGGTCACCTTCATGCCGGTCAGCTTTGCCAGTTCCGCGCTGTCATAGGCGCAGGTGTCAAAGCCGTCCGGGTGCGCACCGATCCGCGCAATGCTCTTGCCCGAAAGCCCTGCCAGCAAGGCCGCACCGAATGCAGGATCGGCCTGTGAAACTTCTGCAATCAGCGGAGAAACCATCGGCGCGCCGGCAAGCAGCACCTCGATACCCGGAGTATGGGGCGCGGCATAACGCCAGGAAAACAGCCGTCTGCGCAGCCCCAGCGCGTGCGACGCCAGATTGAGGCCGCAGAAGGCATTGAGCCGCAGCCGCCCGCCGAGCCGCGGCTCCGGAACCGCCCAGATCGACAGCGGCTGAGCAAACGCATCCGAGATACGGCAGGTCATCGCGGCATCGGTGAAGGTGACCTGCAGGATGATGATGCGGTCCGGATTTTTGGCCCTGATGTCGGCCATCGCGGCTTCGGTCGAGGCAGCATCCATCAACAGCGTCCCGGGCCCCACAAGGTGGTGGCCGGTGGCCTCGAGATCGGCCATCATGCCGGCCAGCATCTCTTCGGCGAACGCCACATCGAAGGTTGGCCGGCCCAACGGCAGGACGCCCAGGGTCAGAGTTTTACCGGACATCGACATGCCCCCTTACATCATCAAGTAAAAACACTAGATTGCAGTCATGAACCTGAACCTGCGACGTTGGCCAGCGGCCCTCATCCTCGCGGTGGCGCTGTTTGCCATTGCCCCTGTCACACAAAGTGCTGCCACCGAGGCTGCCTGGGCCCGTCTGGCGCAGGGCGGATACACCATTCTGCTCGGCTATGCCCGCACGCCGGGCGGCGAACCGCTGAGACCCGATCTCGGCGATTGCGAGAACCGCAAGAGCCTGACCGACCGGGGCATTCAGGAAGCCCGACGCATCGGCATGCGCTTTGCCGCCCGCGCGGTGTCGATCAGTGCAATCTATTCCGGCGAATTCTGCCGCGCGCTGCAGACCGCACAACTGGCCTTTGGCAGCTCCAACGTCGAGACCACCCCATTCCTCAACTCGATCGTCGACGGCGCCGACCCGAACATCATCCCGCCCGAACTGATCCTCGCCGTCGAGGAATTCTATGGCGCCGGCAACCAGCTGATGGTCACCCATCCCGTGCTGATCACGGCCATCTCCGGCACCGTGCCGCGGGAAGGCGAAGCCGTGATCATTGCGCCGGGCCTCAATCCCGGCGACACGCCGCGCGTCGTCAACCGCTTGCTGCTCGACTGAACCAGACGCCGGCATCAGCCGAAATCGCCATAGCTGTGCCGGAAACTCTCGTCCGCCGGCGCAAACCGCGCGCCATCCGGCCCGAACACCGCATGCCTGTCCCAGGGCGTTGCCGCCTGATCGGTCAGCGCGTTGAGATCGCGCATGTAATCAACCGACCCGGTTTTCAGCCCCTCCCGCATTCCGTCCCAGTCCGGGTAAAGCCCGAAGGGTTCGAGCCAGATCGCCCGGCCCGCCAGATAGCCCGATGCGCCCGCCCGGTAGGCATGATTGAGAATATTGCGGAACTCGGCCTTGCCGGCGCCCGCTGACAGCATCACCCAGGGCCGGCCGGCAAGCCGTCCCATTTCATCAAAGGCCGCCTGCACTTGTGCGTCCTCCCCTTCGGGAACATCCTTGGCCGCAACCGGGCTTTCCAGCTTGAACACGTCGATCCCGAACTCCGGCGCGGCGAAATCCGCCACCGACTGCAACACGTGATCAGTGCGCTTGCCGGTCATCTCGACGTAGTCCGTGGTCTGGTGCGCGTCGCTCTTGAGCGGATAGACCAGAAGCTCGAACAGGAACGGAATGTCATGCCGCGCACAGGCCTCGCCGATCCGCTTGGTGAAATCCTTCTGCTTCTGGCAAATGTGTCCGGGCGCATCGGGCCGGTACCAGGCCAGCACCTTGACCGCGTCGCCACCCATCCGCTTGATCTTGGCCACCGACCAGTCGTCGATCTCGCTCGACAGCCGCCCCTCCGGCGTCTCCTCGAACACCGAATCCTCCAGCGTCACGATCAGCCCCTTGGCCGGAGACAGTTTGCCGATCCCGCGCGGAATGGCGTAATGCGGATCGAGCAGCATCGCCGAGGATTGCCCCTGCAACGTCTCGATCAAAAGGGTCTTGAAATCGGCCACCTCCTGCCACGGCGCTTCGGCAACCCCATGATGCTTGGCAATCGGCCCCTTGATCGGCGGCCGCTGGTCCACCGCCGTCATCTTGAACAGGCCATTGTCATCGGCCATGCGGCGCATGCCCCATAGCTTTCCCGCGCTTAGCTGCATGACTGAGCCTCTTTCATGAAGGTTTCGGTTTCTGCGCGCGTCGGATAACCGGCACGGCCATTGATCCGGGTGCATTTGATGGCGGCAACGGCGCTGGCAAAACGGATCGCCTCGGGCGGCGAGGCACCCTCGCCCAGCCGCAGGGCGAAAGCGCCGTGCCAGACGTCACCTGCCCCCAGCGTATCCAGCGGCGTAATCGCATAGGCAGGCTCAAAGCCCGACGCTGTGCCGTGCCGCCAGGTAACGCCCTTGGCGCCATCGGTCACGCACACAAACGCACCGGTTTCCGCCGCGACATCATCGAGCGCGGCGTCGAGATCCTCATGTTCTGCCCAGTCGCGCAGCCCTTGCGCTGAAAACGCGACATGACTTGCAAGATGCAGCGCCGCTTCCGCCTCGCGGATCGGCGCTTCGCCATCCAGCACGCCGGGCACGCCACGCCTGCGCGCAGTCCGCATCAGCACCTCGGCCCCGTCCGGCCATCTTGTATCTGCCAGCGCCGCATCGAAATCATCCGGAAGTGCGGCCAGCAGCCAGCCTGCATTCATCGGCAGCTCGGGATCTCGGAAATTGACGATCTGACGTTCCCCCGCCTGATCGATGAAGACCGACGAAAACGACGATCGCCGCCCCTCGAAGCGCTTCAGCATGGTGCAGTCGACGCCGTCGGCTTCAAGCCCGGCTGCAATCATGTCCGCCACCTGGTCCGAGCCGAGACGGCTCGCCAGCATCGCATGCCCTCCCAGCCGCGCAATCGCCGCCGCCGCATTGGCTGCGCCGCCGCCGCCGGTGATTTCCGCACCCTTCGCCCGGTATTTTTCAGCCAGCCGCGGCATCTCGTCGAGATGAAAGACGAAATCCATCACGGCGACCCCGGTGGTCACGATCTTTGTCATTGCAAGCTGGTTTCCCTGGCGCATTCACATCGCGGAGAACACTCTCCACATCACGACTCTACCAAGTCTTATATAAGACACAAGATCAAATCCGCTTCCGTGCACCGGTGAATAGGGCGGGCTCGATCTCAGTCCACCGGCAAGCCGCTCGGCACCCGTGCAGGCCGTCCAAGCCGCCCCTTGTCCTCGCCCGTCAACGCCTCGAGAAAGGCAATGAGATCCGAGACCTCGCGGTCCGAAAGCGACACCGGATCGATATCGACGCGCGCCCGCAGCCGCGCCCGCTCTCGTCTGTCCTCGAACGAGATGAAATCGACCCGTGCGAAGCGCTCGTCAGGCGGCAATTGCACCATCTCTGGCGTCCAGTCATCCAGTGCCGCCACGGGATCAAGATGATGCCGGACAATCCCTTCCAGGCTTGCATAGGCCCCGTTGTGGCCCCACGGCCCGGTCAACGCCACATTGCGCAGCATCGGCGTGCGGAAACTGTAGGCGTCTTCCAGCCGGTCCGATTCCGCCATCCGTCCGACATCACGGACATAGGGATCGAACCGCCGCGTCCGGCCCGGGCCGAAATGCGGCAGCGCCAGCGCATGAAATTCCTGGTCCGACATCAGCGTGCCCGAATGACAGCGCGCGCATTGCGCCTTGCCGTAAAACAGCTCCATCCCGGCTCGTGCCTGCGGACCAAGCGCGGCCGCATCGCCCGCGAGATAGCGGTCGAAAGCACTGTCCGTGCTGCGCCATTCGGAATTGATGAAATCACCCAGCGCATTGGCGATATGGACAATGCTCAGGTCTCCCGGCCCACCAATTTCGGGATCCGCCTCGCGGAACATGTCAACATAGTCCGCAATCCCGCGCACCCGCTCCACCAGCAGCGGCCAGACATAATCGATCCGGTCATAGGCCGCCCCGGCGATCTTGTTTTCCTCCGGATTGCCGGCCATCTCGGTTTCCGAGGTCAGCGGAAACAGCGCCTGCGCCGCCAATATGCCCTTCAGGCCTTCCGGCAGATATTCTTCCGCCGGGGAGTTGAAGCCGTTGCCGAAAATGTCGTCGATGCTCAGCCGCCCGTCGTGAAACAGCACCCGGATCTCGCGGGCGCCGAGATTGAACAGCGCCGACGCATTGCGCGGCACCCGCTTTTCGATCCTGTCCGCGCCTTCGCCGGTCGTCCGCTTGAGACCCAGGCCCATGCCACCTTCGCCGACACCCAGCGCCAGCCCGTCGCCTGAGGCCAGATCATGGTGGTGGCAGGTCCCACAGGAGATATTGCGATTGCCCGACAGCACCGGATCGTAAAACAGCAGCCGTCCTATCTCGGCGAGACTGGGATCATACGCGTGAAAATCCACCTCGCGCAGGGGTTCAGGCAGCGGGGTGAGACCGGCGGCCTCGGCGGGCGTGACAAGCCCCGCCAGGCCAAGCAGGGCAGCAGCAAGCAGGGTGCGGCCAGCAGCAAGGTGGCGCGGCACATCGCTTCGCCAGGCAGGCACTCCCCTTCCGCTCATCTCCCGTTCCTCCACGGACGGCCACCCCCTCGGCTCATCATCTTGCCACCCCTGATGCACCACCCCTATTGTCGGCATCGGGAATCCAGATCGAAAGAATGGCAAATGAACCTTCCGCTTGCAAACGCCAAACACGGCCTCATCGCTCTTGCCGTAGCGTTGGCCATCGCCGTCCCGGCACAGGCCGAGATCGAAAAGGGCCGCGTGCTGATGGAAAGCCACAGGTTCGAGGAAGCCATGGCCGAGTTCCTGCCCGCCGCCCGTTCCGGCAATGCCGATGCGGAGGAACTGATCGGCGTCATGTACGCCATGGGACTGGGCGTCGAACGCGACGATGAACGCGCGTTTGAATGGTATCTGCGCGCCTCTATGAAGGGTCACCCCGGCGCGCAATCGGGCGTCGGCTGGTACTTCGAGGTCGGCCGCGGCACTGCAGTCGATCTGGTGCGCGCCTATCTCTGGTACGGCCTTTCGGCCATCGGCGGCGATCCGGATGCGGCCATTTCGATTGAGGAAGTGGCAAAGAAAATGACGCCCGACCAGATCCGCCGCGCCGATGTGCTGATCAATGATTACCGGCCCTGGATGTACCCGTTCCGCTGAATCAGCCGTCCAACAAAAAACCGCCCGGCGTGAACCGGGCGGCTTGCATTTCAGCCTTGGCCGACGGCCTTACTGCATGTCCTTCATCGCACCGTTGTCGATCATCTCGGAAGCCTTTGCGGCTTCGGCGACCAGCAGGTCATAGAAGGTCGCGCCGCCCTGGACATTGGTCTTGAACCATTCGAAGACCGGCGTTGCGGCTTCCTTGA
Source organism: Hoeflea sp. (assembly GCF_002733955.1). Classification (GTDB taxonomy): domain Bacteria; phylum Pseudomonadota; class Alphaproteobacteria; order Rhizobiales; family Rhizobiaceae; genus Hoeflea. The sequence continues at coordinate 100,987 of NZ_NVXQ01000008.1, forward strand.
ACTGGGCTTTTTCTTCCATCGTCGGCACATAGACCGAACCGCCGTCCTCGGTGAAGGCCTTGTAGGCCTCGATCGACTTGCGCTTGGGCGAGGCGAATGTCGCCTGCTGCAGGGCGGCAAAACCATCGACCACGACCCGGCGCAGGTTCTCGTCCAGCCCCATGAAGCGGTCATTGTTCATGTACCACAGCGCGCCCATGTAGGAGTGACCGTCAAGCGTGAGATACTTCAAGCCGGCATCTGGGAACTTCATTCCCATGATGTCGGTGATGCCGTTCTGGGTGCCTTCAACCACGCCGGTCTGGAACGAGGTGAACAGTTCCGGCCACGGGATCGGCGTCGGTGAAGCGCCCATCGAGCGCACCAGTTCCTGCGGCAGGTCGGCAACCACGGTGCGGATCTTCAACCCTTCCATGTCGGACGGCGATCGGATTTCGCGCTTGGTGTTGGCAAAATTGCGCCAGCCACCGGTGTTGCCGATGGTCATCAGCCGGATCATGTCGCCGGAATCGGCCAGCATCTGCTCGCGCAGCGCCCGGGTGAAGGTACCTTCGGTCAGCACGGCTTCGGCAATACGGTCATCACGCAGCAGGTAGGGCAGATCCAGCACCTGCACGTAAGGGAAGATCCCCGACGCGCCGCCGGAGGTGGAGATGTAGATGTCGATCGAGCCGTCGGCGATGCCCTGCAGGCATTCGGCCCCGGTCGAGCAGAGCTGTGTTCCAATGAACAGCTCCACTTCGATGGCGCCGTTCGAAGCCTTCTCGACGTAATCCTTGAACACGATGAGACCGTCATAGTCCTCGTCGTTTTCATTCGAGTTTGCCGTGGCCCGCAGCTTGATGTCGGCCGCCTGTGCAGCCGATATCATGCCGCCCGCCAGAACCGTCAGGCCCAGTGCAGCCGCCGTCAGTGTTTTCATTGCCTGTTTCAAGATCATCGATAACCCTCCCGTTGAGACCTGTTTGTGTTCTTGTCTTATATAAGACACAAGATTGATGACGCGTCTGGTCTTGTCAACCGCACGTCTTGCCCGACCTTCGATGTCGCCCGCATGACACTCACCGGGCAAAGCCGAACAATTGCGGCATGAACAGCGAGATCTGCGGAATGAAGGTGATCAGGAAGATCACCACCACTTCCACCAGCAGGAAGGGCAGAATTGCCTTGGCAATGGTTTCCACCCGTTCACCCGACACGCTGGAGGTGACAAACAGCACCAGCCCCATCGGCGGCGTCGCCAGCCCGACTGTCAGGTTGACACTCATGATGATGGCGAAATGCACCGGGTGAACCCCGAGATCGGTAAAGATCGGCCCCAGGATCGGCCCCAGGATGATGATCGCCGGCCCGGCATCGAGAAACATCCCGACGATGAACAAGAGCACATTGATCAGGAACAGCAGAATATAGGGATTGTCCGACAGGCCGAGAATGAAATTGGCCAGAACTTCCGGCGTGTGCGACAGGCTGACCACGGTCTTGAACGCCATCGCAGCCCCCACCAGAAGCAGCACCACCGACGTGGTCATCGCGGCCTTGGTCAGCACCTTCGGAAGATCCGCCCATCCCATGGTCTTGAGGATGAACATTGCCACGATCAAGGCATAGACGGCGGCGACCGCGGAGGCTTCCGTCGGCGTGAACACCCCGCCCAGGATACCGCCCAGTATGATCACCGGCGTCAGCAGCGGGAAGAAGGCCTTCAGGCTCGCCTGACCGCGTTCGGGCCAGGTCGCCTTGTGCGCGGCAACGGGAAATCCGTGCCGCCTGGCAAGAAAGCCGACGACGCTCATCAGGCCGACGCCGACCAGAACGCCAGGCACGATGCCGGCGAGGAACAGTGCCGCAACGGATTCCCCCATCACATAGGCATAGATGATCATGATCCCAGAGGGCGGGATGATCGGCCCGATCACCGATGATGCCGCCGTCACCGCAGCCGCGAACTTGCGGCTGTAGCCGTTCTTTTCCATCGCCGGGATCAGCATTGACCCCAGTGCCGAAACATCCGCGACAGCCGAACCGGAGAGGCCAGCAAACAGCATCGAGGACAGAATATTCACATGCGCCAGACCGCCCTTGAGGTGCCCGATCATCGCCTGGCTGAACTCGACGATCCGCATGGTGATGCCGCCGCGGTTCATCAGCTCGCCCGCCAGCATGAAGAATGGGATCGCCATCAAGGGGAACGAATCCATACCGGTGTAGACATTGCGGTAAAGCAGCGCCAGATCGCGCTCCTGGCCATTGAGCCAGAGCAGGAAACCGGGCGCTGCCAGCATGCCGAAGAACACCGGCAGGCCGATCATCAGAAAAATCAGGAACAGCGGCAGGAAGAAGAACAGCATGGCCTATTCCACCGCCACGATCATGCGGTCACGATCATCGGGCAGGTCTGCCTCCGGATTGATGATATGGGCACAGGCCTTGAGGCACAGCTCGACATTGACAAGGCACATCAGCAACAGCCCGACCGGCAACGACATGTACATCCAGGCCAGCTTGATCCGCACCAGCCCCAGCCCAAGAAACTCAAGCGGCAGCTTCAGCGAGCTCGAGTTGAACAACCAGCCCGACTTGACGTGATTGAGTCCGAGCTGGAACCCGTAAACCAGCACGGTCAGCGATACCGCCAGTAGGCAGAGACCCAGAAACGCACCGATCCGCGCCGGCAGCAGGTCCTTGACCATCTCGATCGAGACGAAACCGCCCCAGCGATAGGCAGACGGCGCGATCAACGCCGTCATCCACAACATCAGGAAGCGCGCGCCCTCGTCCGGCCAGGCAAGCGCACTGCCGACAATGTAGCGGAAGAACACCTGCAGGATGATGATCAGCACCATCAGGCCCATGGCCACCCAAGCGAATGTCCGCCCCAGGCGCAAGAACAGCGTGTTGAGAGCCGCCAGCGGCTTGAGCAACGCCAGAATAACCGTCATGGTCATGGTCCTCCCCAGGCCCAGCCGCCAGAACTTGTCAAACGGTCTTATATAAGACCCGTATCATGGGCTTCTATTTCACAGCGTCTGTCAAGTCTTCACACGCGCGTTTCAGCTCCGGATGAACACGTGTTCGGTGTGCTGAACCCGCTTTTCGCTCGGCCGCAGCACCGCGCCGGCAAAGCCAACATGGTTGGGACTGTCGGGCCAGCTCTGGGTTTCGAGACAAAGCCCAGCGCAGGCTGAATAGGGCTTCCCAGCCAGCCCGGCAACCGGCGTCGCGACCTTGAAGCCCGTATAAAACTGCAGCCCTGGCTCGGTAGAGCGCAGCTCCATGGCAAGGCCCGAGCGCATCGACCTGAGCAGGGCAATCGTGCGCACTGCTTCGCGCTCGTGCGACAGGCAGAAATTATGGTCATAAGCCACCTGCTGACCGTCCGCCCCCTCGCGGCGGATCGGGCGCAACTCGCGGAAATCGAAATCGGTACCTTCCACCGCCCGGATCTCGCCCGTCGGAATCAGATCCTTATCGACCGGCAGATAATGATCGGCTGCCATCATCAGTTCATGGTCGAGGATGTCGTCGGCATCATCGAGCGTGAAATAGCTGTGATGTGCAACATTGACCAGTGTCGGCCGGTCGGTGACGCTGGTATAGGTGATCGCCATGCAGGCGCCTGGACGCAGCTCATAGCGCGCCTCGATCTTCGCGGTGCCGGGATAACCCGACTGGCCATCGGGGTCGACAATCGAGAACACCGCGAAATCACTGCCATGGCTTTCCAGCGTCCATAGCCGTTTGGCAATGCCGGCGCTGCCGCCATGAAGATGGGCCACACCCCCCTCGTTGCATTCGAGCTGGTAGGTCGTTCCATCCAGAACGAAGCGTCCGTGCGCAATCCGGTTGGCATGCCGGCCCGCGGTCTGACCGAAATAGGGTGAATGCGCGGGATAGCTATCGAAATCCGGAAATCCGAGCGTCAGCGGCGCGGCGTGGCCTTCGAGCCGGAGATCCTGAAGCGTGGCCCCCCAAGACATGATCTTCGCGGTCAGGCCGCTGCCCGAGATCGTGATCCGGTGCACGGTCTCGCCGTTTGCCGTCTGGCCGAATGGCTCGATCATCTTGGCTGTCTCCCGTCAATCAGATTGGAACGTCCCGACGAAAGCCATGCCCCGCTTTCGGGTGCGGCGCAAGCCTTCGTCAGCGTGTCAGCTGGCGCGTTGCCGCTTCCAGCCCGGCCAGCGTCATCGGAAACATCCTGTCGCCGAACAGCTGCCGGATCAGGGCTGTGGAATGGGTGTGCTGCCAATAGGCTTCCGGTGTCGGGTTGAGCCAGGCCACCTTGTGGAAATGGTTGAGCACACGCGTCAGCCAGACCTGGCCTGGCTCCTCGTTCCAGTGCTCCACCGATCCGCCGGGGGAGACGATTTCATAAGGGCTCATGGCGGCGTCGCCGACAAAGATCACCCGGTAATCCGAGCCGTAGGTGCGCAACACTTCCGCCGTCGGCAGCAACTCTTGCCGCCGCCGGCGGTTGTCACGCCAGACCCCCTCGTAGAGGCAATTGTGGAAGTAAAAATATTCCATGTACCGGAATTCGGCGCGCGCTGCCGAGAACAGCTCCTCGACCACCTTGATATGGTCATCCATCGACCCGCCGATATCGAAAAACATCAACAGCTTGACCGCGTTGCGCCGCTCCGGCCGTGTCTTCACATCGAGCCAGCCATGTTCGGCCGTCGACTGGATGGTGCCGGGAAGATCGAATTCCTCCGCAGCCCCTTCGCGCACCCAGCGCCGTAGCCGCCGCAAGGCCACCTTGATGTTGCGCGTGCCGAGCTCGACCTTGTCGTCGAGATTCCGGAATTCACGCTTGTCCCAGACCTTGACCGCGCGGCGGTGCCGGCTTTCCTTCTGGCCGATCCGCACGCCTTCGGGATTGTAGCCATAGGCGCCGAATGGCGAGGTCCCGGCGGTGCCGATCCACTTCGACCCACCTTGGTGCCGTTTCTGCTGTTCCTCGAGCCGTTGTTTCAGCGTCTCCATCAGCTTGTCGAACCCGCCAAGCGACTCGATCAGCTTCTTCTCGTCTTCGCTCAGATGCTTTTCCGCCATCCGCCGAAGCCATTCCTCCGGCAGGTTCTGCGCATCGACGCCGCTCTCGCCGCTGATTGCCTCGACCCCGCGGAAATAATGCGAAAACACTTGGTCGAAGCGGTCGATGTGACGCTCGTCCTTCACCAGCGCCGCCCGCGCCAGGTAATAGAACGCCTCGACATCATATAGCGACAGCCCCGCCTCCAGCCCCTCCATCAGGGTGAGGTATTCGCGCAGCGAGACCGGAACTTTGGCGGCTTTGAGCTCTAGAAAGAATGGCAGAAACATGCACGCGACATTAGCCGCAATGCGGGTCCGTTGCCAACCGGTTTAGCAGCCATCTGGCTACCAGCCGAAAACAAAGATGTTTGGTTCGCTCACGTCACGATTCGACCGTATTGGCCCTTAGCCAGGCATCAAGTTTGTCCTTGGTGAAGGTACCCGTCTCGATGCTTCGTAAAATGAAGCTGAGAGTATCGGCTTCCGAGGCAGCAATACGCACCCCATTCAGACGCAGGAACACGTAGACACTGGCAAAACCGACCCGCTTGTTGCCGTCGACGAAACAGTGGTTCATCGTCAGGCTTTCCCAAAGTGCGGCCGCCTGTTCAAAAATATCGGCATAATAGCCCGATTGCGGACGGTTGATCGCAGCATCCAGCAATCCGGCATCGCGAATTCCGTCAGCGCCGCCGAATCTCTCAACCTGACGAGCGTGAAGAGCCAGCACGTCGGCCATATCCAGGTAGAGGATCTCGCTCATCGTCCGAGGCTACTTGGCCAGTTCTTCGTAGAGACCGCCGAATTGCTCGATACTTTCCTCGTGATAGCGGCGCACCAGTTCCTGCTTGGAGGTCTGGGCAATCCTGCGGTCGTACTCGGCCTTCGACACCACGACAGCCACATCCCGGCCGTTCTTGCGAATGACAACAGGCTCCGACGCAGAGCTTTCCAGCAGCTCGCCAAAGCGGTTCTTGGCTTCACTTGCCTGCATGACTTTCATCGCTGCTCTCCATTCAACAACCGGCCCCGTTGGACATTTTAGCTAAAATAGCCAATTGAGCCAAAATATTCAAGCGGGCAGCGTCAGGCTGCGTCTCAGCGGCTGTACTTGATAAATGGCGTCAGCGTGGCGATGCGGTCATAGAGCTTGCGTGCCGTGGCGTTAAATTCCTGCGTCATCCAGTAGACGCTTGGGCAGCCATCGGCATCGGCTTGCGCATAGACAGCCTCGATCAGCGCCCGGCCGACACCGGTGCCGCGCACGTCGGGCGATGCGTAGAGATCCTGGAGATAGCAGACCGGCTCGATCTTCCAGCCATGCCGATGGTAGATGTAGTGCACCAGTCCGTGGGGTTTTCCGTCGACCAGTGCCAGCATGCCGCGCGGCTCGTAAAACGAGGCTTCGCCAACCTCATGCGCCCCGGCAATCCGCGACAAGGTGCTCTGGTAGACCTCCTCGGGCACACTCGACTCGTAGAATTCGAGGTACAGGGTCCAGAGTCGCCTCCATTCGGCCTCATCGGCTGCCGTGATCGGCCGAATTTCCAAATTGGCGGTCATTTCAGTCTCCTTTAAGCCCCACGCGTCCACTGGTCTGCGCGAAAGACAGCAAATCTGTAATCACACGCGCCGGTTATGGGTCAAATCAAACTCTGTGATCGCTTCGCCTGTCAGCCGGCGGCGCTCTACCGGTCCTCGCCGATCTCCTGGATGTCGAAAGGCGTGGTCTGATAAACCTGGTTGATCCAGTTGCCGAACAGCAGGAAGGCATGGCTGCGCCACCGGTTTGACGGCACTTTCTTCGGGTCGTCATCGGGAAAGTAATGATGCGGCGGCTTGATCGGCTTTCCCGCCTCGACGTCGCGGAAATACTCTTCCGCCAGCGTGCCGGAATCATATTCGATGTGATTGAAGATGTAGAGCCGGTTGGCGAACGCTTCGTGCAACAGGCAAAGCCCGGTCTGCTCGCTTTCCATCAGGACATCGAAATCCGGCGTCAGATCCTCGCGCCGGACCTCAGTCCAGCGCGAAACCGAGACCTGAAAATCGTCCGAGAACCCCATCAAATAGGGCGAGGCAGGGTTGAGATTGCGGTGCCGGTAGACCCCGAATGCCTTCTCGTCGAGCGCCCGCTTGGGAACCTTGTGGAAGTGCCAAGCGGCCGCCATCGCCCCCCAGCAGACAAAGAAGCTCGAATGCACGTGAGTGGTGGTCCAGTCCAGGATCTGTTCCATTTCCTGCCAGTAGGTCACATCCTCGAATGGCAGGGTTTCGATCGGTGCGCCGGTGATGATGAAGCCGTCGAACTTGCGGTGCTTCACCTCGTCCCAGGTATGGTAGAAATTGATCAGGTGCTCTTCCGAGGTGTTCTTGGCCGTGTGCGATCCGATCCGCACCAGCGTCAGTTCCACCTGCAGGGGTGACGCGCCGATCAACCGGGCAATCTGGGTCTCCGTGGCGATCTTGTTGGGCATCAGGTTCAACAGCCCGATATGCAACGGACGAATATCCTGCCTTATGGCAATTGATTCATCGAGGATTTGCACGCCCTCGCGCACCAGTGCATCACGGGCAGGAAGACCATCGGGGATACGGATCGGCATGACGCTCACTCCAACAAAAAACCGGCCGCGAAATACAACGCTACCGGTCCGGTGGGAACACGCCCCGTCGGCCATTTAGCGAGTTGTTTAACGTGGCTGCAAGCCGGCCGGCCAAATCACCACAGGCCCCAATCTAGTGACGCGCGCCACCAAGGTCAATCTTGTCCGGCGGCCCACGGCGCAGCACGGTCAAGCTGGCCCACATGGCATTGCGAAGGCAGTCTCGCGCCGGTTCATCCGGGCCCCGGTTAGCGCTGCTGGCTCTGCTCTCCTGACTAGGTTCCGGCCATCATTCTTGGCCTGATAGACCGCGGCGTCGACCTCGGCCATCGCCGTCATCAGGTCATGATCGGGATCGAGCCGTGAATACCCGAAACTTGCCGTCAGGCGCAGCGGTTGATCCCCGGTGGCAATCTTCATGCGCTCGACCGCGCCACGCAGATGAATTGCCTGAAGCCGGATGCTTTCGTCGGTTGCCCCGGCAAGTATGATGCAGAACTCCTCGCCGCCTAGCCGTGTGCAAATCGCGGAGGCCGGCGTTTCGCGCTCCAGCAGCCGGGAAAATGCTTTCAGGGCCCGGTCGCCAACTTCGTGCCCATGGCTGTCATTGATCCGCTTGAAGTGGTCGATATCGCAAATGATCAATCCGGTCGAAAGCGGCGCGGAGGCTTCTCTCAGCGCCTGTACCCTGGCTTCAAAGGCACGGCGGTTGAGCAGACCGGTCAAGGGGTCCGTCTCGGCAAGGCGCTGCAACTGCTTCACCAAAGTCACGGAGTAACGCGCGAACAGGGCAAGACCGATGGCAATGGCGAACACCGCGTTCTCGGTCTGCATCGAGGCTGCGAAGGACGAACTCTTGAAATCGTGGTGGGTGGTCAGATCCAGCCCCGACGTCTGCACAAGCTGCACCCGGTTCAAGGTGACAAGCACCTGAATGAGAAACAGCGCAGCGACAACACTATCGACGCGGTGGCTTCTGGCCCGCCAGACCAGACCACAACACAGCAGATAGACATATGCCGTGAAACCGCTCACCGCGGCATAGCGCAGCCAGAACATCGCCCCGTTGTACGTCGAATAGATGGCGATGCTTGCGGCAATGACAGCCGCAAGCCAGTAGGCCAGCTGCGGCACCTTCCTCCCGAAAAGCGAGGCAACACCCCAAATCAGCATGAAATGACCGGAAAAAAGCGAAGTCAGGACCACAGCCTGGTAGGCGGGGTGAATATCGGCATCCCCCAGCATGACGGCAGCATACCCGACCGCCGAAAGCAGAAAAGCGCCGGCCAGTCTCAGCGCGGCCCGCTGTTTCCGGTCGTGCAGATACAGCAGCAAAAAGGCCCCACCCGCCGACACGAAGATGGCGGGGCCGAGAAATTCATACGAGAGATATGCATACTGCAACTGGAGTGGCCTTGAAACGATCCGGACGCGGACACGCTATCAGCCAAACCTAGTCAATTAATTACCAGTGAAAATTAAGTGCCCCGCTGCCGCGCCAGAAACGCCAGCCGCTCGAACAGATGCACGTCCTGCTCGTTCTTCAACAGCGCGCCGTGCAGTTTCGGAAGCGCGTTCTTCGCATCACCGCGCAACGTTTCCGGCTCCACATCGTCGGAAACCAGCAGCCGGATCCAGTCGAGCGCTTCCGATGTCGACGGCTTTTTCTTGAGCCCCGCCGTCTCGCGCACCTCGTAGAATTGGGTCAGGGCTTCCCGTACCAGCGCCTGCTTGATGCCGGGGTAATGCACATCGACGATGCGCTGCAGCGTCTCCATGTCTGGGAAGCGGATATAGTGGAAGAAACACCGGCGCAGGAATGCGTCGGGCAATTCCTTCTCGTTGTTCGACGTGATGATCACGATCGGCCGGTGACGGGCGCGGATGGTTTCGCCGGTCTCGTAGACAAAGAACTCCATGCGGTCGAGTTCCTGCAGCAGATCGTTCGGAAATTCGATGTCGGCCTTGTCGATCTCGTCGATCAGCAGCACGGTTCTCTTCTCGGCAGCGAACGCTTCCCACAGCTTGCCGCGGCGGATGTAGTTGGAAACATCATTGACCCGCTCGTCGCCGAGCTGGCTGTCGCGCAGCCGGCTCACCGCATCATACTCGTAAAGCCCCTGCTGCGCCTTGGTGGTGGATTTCACCGACCATTCGATCAGGTCCAGGCCAAGCGCCTGGGCAATCTGGATGGCAAGCTCGGTCTTGCCGGTCCCTGGCTCGCCCTTGACCAGAAGCGGCCGCTCGAGCTTGATGGCCGCATTGACCGCTACGGTGAGATCCTTTTCCGCCACATAGGCCGAAGTGCCTTCAAACTGCATGTATCCTCCATGTGCCGCATTTCAGGCGGCTTGGTTCCGTAGTGTCTTCAACACCATACTCGGGCCCGTGACGCAACCCGCTGGCGCGGTTTGCGCCAGATCAAGGCGGCGTCGCGAACGGCGGCACAGGATGAGTGTGAACTCGGCAATTGTTTATATCGGAGAACGAGATGACGCTCTATCACATCCATCTGGTCATGGCCCGCAACAAGGAATTCCCCGATGGCAATCTGCATCGCGGCTACGACATCCATGCGCCGCTGGATGCGGACGGCCATCTCGACAAGCAAGCCTGGGAAAAATCACCTTCCTCGTCGACAGTCATGCGCTTCTGGGATGGTGAACGCTCGGAGCTGGGGTATCTCGTCCATCATCCCAAAGGTGGCTGGGCCTTCGATTACGATCCCGCCGACGACAATGATGATGAAACCGGCTACCGGCTTTCCAACCACGTCTTCAAGACCGGGGAATACATCTCGATCCGCGATCACGGCGCGGATGAACTCCACACCTTTGTCATCGCCTCGGTGACAGAGGCAGCCTGACAGCAAGCGCTGCGCCCGGATGCAAGCATTTGGGCGCAGCAGTCAGATTCAGCTGCCTTCGATTTCCTCGCGGATCATCTCCAGCTCCAGCCATTCGCCTTCCATTGCCTCGATCTCGGCCTTGAGCGAGTCATGGGTCTTGGCGCGGGCGGCAAACCCGTTCGGGTCCTTGGCAAACAGCGCAGGATCCGCCATTTCCGCCTCGATCTTGGCAAGCTTGGCTTGCGCCTCCTCGATCTTCACCGGCAGTGATTCCAGCGCGAATTTCTGCTTGTAGGAGAGCTTGCGCGCGTTGTCCCTGCCTGCAGCCTGAGCTTTGGGCGCGGCCGCAGAGCGGCTGGCAGCCTCCTGCGCAGACCGCGCTTTCTTTTCCTTGGCCTCGGTTCCGCGCTGGGTCAGCATGTCGGAATAGCCGCCGGCGTAGGCAATCCAGCGCCCGTCGGGGTCCATTGGATTGGCCGGCGCCAGGGTCGAGTTCACCGTGCGGTCAAGAAAATCACGGTCATGGCTGATCAGGATCACCGTACCCGGATAGGAGGCAACGACTTCCTGCAACAGGTCCAGCGTCTCCATGTCGAGATCGTTGGTCGGCTCATCAAGGATCAGCAGGTTGGATGGACGTGACAGGATCCGCGCCAGCACCAGCCGGGCCTTCTCGCCGCCCGACAGGTTGCGGATCGGCGTGCGCGCCTGCTCCGGCTGGAACAGGAAGTCCTTCATATAGCCGGTGACATGCTTGGCCTCGCCATTGACGATCAGGCTGTCGCCGCGCCCGTCGGTGAGATAATGCGCCAGCGTCTCGTCCGGATTTAGCACCTCGCGGCGCTGGTCCAGCACCGCGATGTCGAGCTTCGATCCATGCCGGACAAAGCCGGTGTCAGTTTCAAGCTCCCCGATCAGCATTTTCAGCAGCGTCGTCTTGCCCGCACCATTGGGGCCGACAATACCGATGCAGTCGCCACGGTTGATGCGGATGGAGAAGTCGCGCACCACCGGGTCCGCACCGTCATAGCTCTTGGAAATGCCTTCAGCCTCGATCACCAGCTTGCCGGAATCACGGCCCTCGGCGACTTGCGCATTGATCCGCCCCTGCGGGCCCTTGTGGCCGCGATGCTCGGCCCGCATGGTCTTGAGGTCGGACAACCGCCGCATGTTGCGCTTGCGCCGCGCCGTCACGCCGTAACGCAGCCAGTGTTCCTCGCGCTCGATCTGGCGGCCCAGCTTGTGCTGCTCAAGCTCTTCGGCTTCCAGCACCGTATCGCGCCAGGCTTCGAAATGCTCAAAGCTGCGGTCGAGCCGCAGCGACCGGCCGCGATCGAGCCAGATGGTGATCCGGCTGACCCGCTCGAGAAAGCGCCGGTCATGCGAAATCACCAGCAGCGCACTTCGGGTCCTGAGCAATTCCTCTTCCAGCCATTCGATGGTCGGCAGATCGAGATGGTTCGTTGGCTCATCCAGCAGCAGAATATCGGGCTCCGGCGCCAGCACCCGCGCCAGCGCGGCCCGCCGTGCTTCCCCGCCCGAAAGCGTCTGCGGATCAGCGTCTCCGTCAAGCCCCAAGTGCTCGAGCAGATAGGTCACCCGGTAGACATCGTCATTCGGGCCCAGCCCTGCTTCCGCATAGGCCTGGACGGTGTCGAACCCTTCGAAGTCCGGCGCCTGCGGCAGGTAACGGATGGTCGAGGACGGATGCCGGAAGATCTCGCCCGACTGCGGCTCCACCTGCCCGGCGGCAATCTTCAGAAGTGTTGATTTGCCCGAGCCGTTGCGGCCGACAAGACAGATCCGGTCGCCGGGCTCGACCTGCAGCTCGGCCCCGTCAAGCAGCGGCGTGCCGCCAAAGGAAAGGCCGATATCGTCGAGTTTCAGAATGGGAGGCGCCATGTTCAGGCTCCGGAAAAATCATGAGGACGGGCAATGATCAGGGCGCGACCGGCGCCAAGGCTGGCGGTCACCGGCCCTTCGGCCACATTGGAGATGGTGCGCGACGCGCCAAATGCAATATCGGCCTGATCAAGCGGGTATTTCGCGCCGGTCAGGCTGAGCCCGGCCAGATCGGTGAAGGCCACGACGGAAAACAGCGATCCGGCCGGCAGTTCGAGCTCCCGCGAACCCGGCAGCAACGGCACGGCCTCTTCCTGTCCCGATGTCAGCACCACCTCGAACCCGCGCTCGGCCAAGGTCACCGCCAGCAGCAGGTGTGACAGCGAATGGTCGGTCCGTTCGCCGCCGAACGACCCGATCAGCACCAGCCGGGTAGCCCCGCGCTCAATAGCTTCTTCGATGGCCAGCTCACCGTCGGTGAAGTTCTTCTCCGCTGGAAACGGCATCCGCGGTGTCGCGGCGTGGAATTCGGACAGCCCGTCCGGGGTCGAATCGAAGTCACCTACCCAGACTTCCGGCAGCACACCGAGAGCCTGGGCGTGCCGCATGCCGCCATCGGCCGCGATCACCCGCGCACCCTGCAACAGCTCCAGAACACGGTCATCAATCTCAAGCGTCCCGCCCAGCAGGACTGCGAATGTTGAATTGGATATCATGGCGCAAGCCAATAGCAGTTTTGGCCGTACTTGCCAGCGTCTGGAAGAAATTCTATGTCTTGTCTCGCTCTAACGGGGTGCCGGGCGTTTGCGTCAGGCTGAGAGACCAGTTGGTCAACCCGAAGAACCTGATCCGGTTTGTACCGGCGGAGGGATTAGACGTGCCTATCGCGCCTATTCCTGTCATTTCTGATCAAAGGAGGCGCGATCCATGCGCATATCTCGTTTTATTCCCGCTGCTCTTGCAGCTGTCGTCCCGTTCCTCGCAAGCCCCGCCAGCAGCGCCGACAAGGCGTTGACGGTCTATACCTATGAAAGTTTCATTGCCGAATGGGGCCCCGGCCCGAAAATCGAGGCCGCCTTTGAAGCTAAGTGCGATTGCGACCTCACCTGGGTCGGCGTCGCCGATGGCGTGGCGCTGCTCAATCGCCTCAAGCTGGAGGGCGACAAGGCCGAGGCCGGCATTGTACTCGGTCTCGACACCAATCTCGTTGCCGAAGCCAAGGCCACGGGCCTGTTTGAAGCCCATGGTCTTGACACCAAGGCTGTTTCGGTTCCGGGCGGCTACAGCGACGACACCTTCATTCCCTATGACTACGGCCATTTCGCTGTCATCTACGACACCGAGACGATTGCCAATCCCCCCGCAAGCCTCAAGGACCTGATCGAGGGTGACCCGGACCAGAAGATCGTCATTCAGGATCCGCGCACCTCGACGCCGGGTCTGGGACTGCTGCTCTGGATGAAGTCGGTCTATGGCGACGATGCAGCGGCCGCTTGGGAGAAGCTCTCCAGCCGCGTCCTGACAGTGACGCCGGGCTGGTCGGAAGCCTATGGCCTGTTCACCTCGGGCGAAGCACCGATGGTTCTGTCCTACACCACCTCCCCCGCCTACCACATGGTGGCGGAAGAGACGAACCGTTATCAGGCAGCCGAGTTCTCGGAAGGCCACTATCTGCAGATTGAGGTCGCCGGCCTGCTCGCCAACGCACCCGACAAGGATCTGGCCCGGGAATTCCTCGACTTCATGATGACGCCGGGCTTCCAAAACGAGATCCCCACCAACAACTGGATGCTGCCGGCCGCCGCCATCACCATGGAGCTCCCCGAAGCCTTCGGCAAACTGGTCTCTCCGGAAAAGACCTTCCTCTACACACCCGAAGAAGTGGCAGAAGACCGGGCCGCCTGGATCGACGAATGGCTCGGCGCCATGAGCCGCTGATCCGGATATCGCCAACATGCTGACCCGGGCCGAGCATCGCGCATCACGCATGGCGGGTCTCGCCGCGCTGATGGCGATCGGCCTGGCCTTGGCGGTGCCGGTCACCGTACTTCTGTCCCATGGCGGCGCCAGCGACCTGTCTTCGAGCCAGAGCAATTATCTCGTCCGAATCACCCGATTCACCCTGCTGCAGGCCGGCCTGTCGACGCTGCTCAGCTTGGTCTTCGCGGTACCACTGGCCCGCGCACTTGCCCGCCGCCCTGCCTTTTTGGGGCGGCGCTGGCTGCTCAACCTGTTTGCCGTGCCGCTCGGCCTGCCGCCGCTGGTCGCAGCCCTTGGCCTGATCGAGGTCTGGGGCCGCAATGGTGTCGCCAACAAGGGGCTCGGGCTGCTGGGAGCCGAGACCCCGTTCTCGATCTATGGCCTGAGCGGCATTCTTCTCGCGCACGTCTTTTTCAACCTGCCGCTCGCCGTCCGGCTGATCCTGCCGGCGCTCGAGCGCCTGCCGCCGGAATACTGGAAGACCGCCGCCAATCTCGGCATGGGCGGGTTCTCGCTGTTTCGCCGGGTCGAATGGCCCGCCATGCGCCGGTCCGCGGCAAGTGCAGCCGGGCTGGTGTTCATGCTCTGCGCCACCTCGTTCACGCTGGTGCTGGTGCTCGGCGGCGGACCGGCGGCAACCACGCTGGAAGTCGCCATCTACCAGTCACTGCGGTTTGACTTCAATCCGGGCCGCGCCGTGCTGCTCTCGCTCATCCAGATCAGCATGACGCTGATCGTGATGCTGGCTCTCAAATTCATCGGCACACCAGCCGAGGCGGGCGAGACCAAGGGTGGCGGAACCAGCCGCCCGGATGTTCCGGGCGGGCTGCAGATTCTGCCCGACGTCGTACTGATAGGCCTGGGCGGGCTTTTCGTCAGCGCGCCGATGGCCGCGGTGATTGTCTCCGGATTGAGCGCTGACCTCTCCCGGCTGCTCACCGACACCCTGTTCTGGCGCGCGGCCGGCACCAGCCTTGCAATCGGCGTCGCCGCTGCCGCAGTTTCAGTACTGCTCGCTGCATTTCTGGTCCGTGCGCGTTACTCCGCTGGCCAGCGGCCGGGCTCTCCCGCGCTGGGGCTGCTGGCAGGCCTGTCGGGCGCGGCAGGCTCTCTGACCCTGCTGGTTCCGCCCGTGGTGCTTGGCGCCGGATGGTTCCTGCTGCTTGGTGGCGGCACGGGGCAGCTGCTCGCCCCGTTGATGGTCATTGTGCTGATCAACGCGCTGATGGCGCTGCCCTTCGTCATGCGGGTTCTCGAGCCCGCACACCAGAGCACCCTCGAGCGCAACGGGCGGCTGGCTGTCTCGCTCGGCGTCGTCGGCAGACACCGTCTTCGGCAGGTCGACATTCCGGCCATGCTGCCGGCTTTGGCCACCGGCTTTGTCTTTGCAGTGGCACTGTCGCTCGGCGATCTGGGCGCCATCGCGCTGTTTGGCAGCGACCGGATTGTGACCCTGCCCTGGCTCCTGTATCAGAAACTGGGAAGCTACCGCACAGCCGATGCCGCGGGCCTGGCATTGTTGCTCGGCGCAATCACCATGGCCCTGATGATTGTGGCGGAGAAACTCGGCACCCGGAATGGAAGCATGTACCGATGAGCCAACACCCCGCGATCGAGTTTGACGGCGTTGCCTATGGCATGGGGGATCTGAGCGCCGAGTTCGCCTTCGAGCGTACGGCGGGAACGGTGACCGCCATTCTCGGCCCGTCCGGCGCCGGCAAGTCCACCCTGCTCAATCTCGCCGCCGGCTTTCTGGCACCGGCCAGCGGCAGGATAATTCTCGACGGCCGGGACGTTGTCGGCCTGGCGCCGTCCGAACGCGGCATCTCGATGGTGTTTCAGGACAACAACCTGTTTGCCCATCTCGATATCCGGACCAATATCGGCCTAGGCCTCGACCCGGAGCTGAAGCTTGACAGAGCCGCCTGGTCGCAGGTCGACAAGGCGCTCGAGCACGTCGGCCTCGCAGGATTCGGCAAGCGCATGCCGGGCACGCTCTCGGGCGGCGAGCGGCAACGCGTGGCGCTCGCCCGCGCCTTCGCGCGCCGCCGTCCGCTACTGCTGCTCGACGAACCTTTCGATGGCCTCGGGCCTGGCCTGGCCGCAGATATGCTCGGATTGATGCTGGAGATCCGCGCCGAGGTTGGCGCCACCGTACTGATGGTCACCCATGATCCCGATGAAGCCCGCGCTGCCGCCGACGAGATCCTGTTCATTGCCAAAGGCCGCATCGCCGCGGATGCGCCTGCAGCAGGCTTTTTCGAACGCCAGGACCTTCCGGATCTGCAGGCCTATCTTGGCAGCACCGGCGGAAAATAAGGCCGCGCCACAATTTCGACGCGAGTGTTTGCCACTGGAGAAGCGGCGCGAATTGGGATAGACCGGTGCGACATGCTTCGGCTTGCGATTTTTTTCAGCTTCCGTCCCGGCATCACTATGACAAAACAATAGACCGGACCATGGCCAAGATAGCAGCGCCCCATCCAAAGATGAACACCTCCACCCGCAACAAGCTTCGCCTCGCGTTGGTTGCCTGCGGTGGCGCGCTGCTGCTCTCCGGTTGTCAGACACTTGGCGTTGATGTTTACGAGCCTTCGGTCAGGCCGTCTTCCACTCCGCAAACGGCAGAAAAGGCCGGCGCATCCGATCCGCGAACCCGCATCGGCGCCAACGAACATCCACGGATCATTGCCAGCTACGGCGGTGAATTCCGCGATGCCAAGACCGAACGCCTGGTGGCGCGCATCGTCGGCGCGCTGACGCTGGTGTCGGAAAATCCGAGCCAGGCCTATCGCATCACCGTGCTCAATTCGCCCGCCGTCAACGCCTTCGCCCTGCCCGGTGGCTATCTCTATGTCACCCGCGGCCTGCTGGCCTTGGCCAATGACGCTTCGGAAGTGGCAGCCGTGCTGTCGCACGAGATGGCCCACGTTACCGCCAATCATGGCCTCGAGCGCCAGCGCCGCGAGCAGGAAGTCGAGCTCGCAGGCCAGGTCGCGGAGGAGCTGTTCGCCAATTCCATCGACGGCCGCCGGGCTGTGGCGCGGGGCAAGCTTTCGCTCGCCGCCTTTTCCCGCAATCAGGAACTTCAGGCCGATGTCATCGGCGTGAGAATGCTCGGTGAAGCCGGCTACGATCCCTATGCAGCGCCACGTTTCCTCGAATCCATGAACGCCAACCAGCGCTTCAATTCGGTTGATCCGGAGACCGACGCCAGCCTCGACTTTCTTGCCAGCCACCCCAATGCGCCGCAGCGGGTTGAGCTTGCCAGAAGCCACGCCAGGGCCTTCGGCCAGGAAGGTGTGGGCGACCGCGGTCGCGAGTATTATCTTGAAGGCATCGACGGGTTGCTGTTCGGCGACAGCCCGAACGAGGGCTATGTCCGCGGCACGGAGTTCCTGCATCCGGTTCTTGGCGTGAAGTTTCGCGTGCCGTCAGGCTTCCGCATCGACAACAATGCCGACGCCGTGATCGCAACCGGCCCGAATGAACTGGCGATCCGCTTTGACGGCGTGACCGATGACAGTCGCCAGTCGCTTGCCGATTACGTCGCATCCGGCTGGGTGACCGGTCTTGATCCGAACTCCATTCGCGAAATCCGCATCGACGGCATGCCCGCGGCCACTGCGCGCGCCAGCGCGGACCGTTGGGATTTTGATATCACCGTGATCCGGGTGAAGGATCGCATCTACCGCTTCCTGACGGCCGCCGAGAGCGGCAGCGCCGAGCTCCAGGCCACCGCTTCGGTGGTGCGCGCCGGCTTCAAGCGAATGTCGGCTCGGGAGATCCGCGAACTGCAGCCGCTCCGCATCCGCATCGTCACGGTCGCGCCGGGTGATACCGTGGCCTCGCTGGCCGCAAGAATGAGAGGTGTGGAACGCAGGGTAGAACTGTTCAAGCTTCTCAACGCGATTTCATCCGGAACCACACTGACCCCGGGTCAGAAGGTCAAGATCGTCAGCGACCGGTAAAACTACAGCGAGCGCGCGGGGGAAGATCCCCGCGCTTGCGTCTGCGCTTACAGGCTGGCGATTTCCGGCGTCTGGGTGGTCAGCACGCTCCGAAGCTTCTCAAGTGCCCGGTTTTCGATCTGCCTGACCCGTTCCTTGGATATGCCGAGTTCCGATCCGAGCGATTCGAGCGTCGCACCGTCCTCGCTCAAACGGCGTTGCCGGATGATCCGCAGTTCACGCGGATTGAGCGTGTTGAGAGCGTCACCCAGCCATACATGCCGGCGCTCTTCGTCGATCATGGTCGACACTTGCTCGTCCGGTAGTGGATCATCACTCTTGAGGAATTCCATGCGATCGGACGACGTCCCCTCGTCACCGCCCGACATCGGCGCGTTGAGCGAGGAATCCGATCCCGAGAGCCGTGCATCCATCACCGCGACGTCCTTGGCATGGACGCCAAGCGTATTGGCGATTTGCGACTGAATGGCTGTCTCTGAGAGGGACGGATCGTCCTGTGCCAGCCGCGCCCGAAGCCGCCGCAGATTGAAGAACAGGGATTTCTGCGCCGAACTCGTACCGCCGCGCACGATTGACCAGTTCCGCAGAACATAATCCTGTATCGAGGCCCGGATCCACCAGGTTGCATAGGTCGAGAAACGAACTTCGCGCTCGGGGTCAAACCGGGCTGCGGCTTCCAGCAGACCGACATGACCTTCCTGGATCAGGTCACTCATCGGCAGTGCAAAATTGCGAAACTTGGCGGCCATGGAAATCACCAGCCGCATATGCGACATGGTGATGCGGTGAAGCGCGTCCTGGTCCTTTTCGTCTTTCCAGCGCACGGCGAGATCATGCTCCTCATCGCGCTCCAGATAGGGTGCAGCCATCGCTGCTCTTACCATCTGCCTGTTTGCTGCAATCGCTTTCATACCACCCTCCGGCGTTTTTGCTCTTCGGTTAGCTCTACGCGCGCCAAACGAGAACAGATCACCACGCCCGACGAGAAGCTTTGACGGCACCCCACGCAGTGGGGCTCACCAAAGCGCTGTGAATGAAAGCCGTGAAAGACGAAATGGTTCCGCAAAAATCCTGAAAAGGCCGCAGGCGAGCGGATAAAGCTCCATACTCGGAGTATGCAGGACCCGGTTCCGGGTGCTCTTTGTCGGCCCGCTGACACTGGAGGCAACCGATCCCAGGCACCAGCGCGCGCACCCAGGAGCAGCTGCAAGATCGTTTGAAGAACTGTGAAATGACGCATGTCCCGACCGACCGGCGTCCTCGCTCCTGGCAGGGTAAGGTCACAAGCTGCGCACCACGACCGGGGCGTGATCAGACCGAGGTGACGGCCGTCCCGACGCTGCGAGAACGGCCAAGAGCATTTGCGGCACAAAAAAGCCCGGGCACGTCAGACGGCCCGGGCTAAGATATCAAGATGATGGAAGGCGAAGCTTAGGCTGCCTCTTCCTGTGCACCATCCTCGTCATTGGCCTTGCCGCGCTTCGGGCCCTTGTTGAGATTGACCTCAATCAGGCGCACCGCTTCGGTGTCGGACATCTTGTTGACGGCACCGAGTTCACGCGCCATCCGGTCGAGGGCCGCTTCATACAGCTGGCGCTCCGAATAGGACTGCTCGGGCTGGTTTTCGGCGCGGTAAAGATCGCGAACCACTTCCGCGATCGAAATCAGATCGCCGGAATTGATCTTCGCGTCATATTCCTGCGCACGGCGCGACCACATGGTGCGCTTGACCCGGGCACGGCCCTGAACAACCTTCAGAGCCCGCTCGACAAAATCGGTTTCCGACAATTTGCGCATGCCGATGCTCAATGCCTTGGCAACAGGCACCTTGAGACGCATCTTGTCTTTTTCAAAATCAATCACAAACAATTCAAGTTTGTGGCCTGCAACTTCCTGTTCTTCGATGGCAACGATCTGTCCAACGCCATGGGCTGGATAAACGATTGATTCACCGGTCTTGAAACCCTGTCTCTGTGAAGGCTTTTTCTGCTGGGTTGTCATGCGTTTTCAAAACTCCCTGTTACGGAAACGGACACTGGGAGCCGGGCATGGGTTGCCCGGACAGGTCCTGCGACGGCCGGCAGGCATATCGCGCTGACAACGCTTTCAAGAGCTGGACAAGGCAAAAGATTAAAGGCAATCATCGCGCGGAAAATGTCAAACCGACAGCATGGAGCTGCAAGGAAAGGGCTACCGCTATGAGGGACGTTTGCTTCCGTTTTTGCTTCTTGTTTCGCCCTGACGGCGCCTTGAAGATGTCAGTAATATGGAATGTATCACAAAAAATGGTGTAAATCAATGATTTGCGCGCGCAACCAAAAGCTGCGCGGGAAAACAAGTTACGTTTTGGTTAACCATGCGGCAGCGCACAGCTCTATCCACCGCATAGCAGCAATATCAAACTGAAATCCGAAGTGCTCAGTCACCTTCGCCGGGTTCGGGGGAGAAGTACAGCTCGTACTTGCCTTCCTTGCCGTCATATTCCTTGGCGTCGTCCGGCGGATCACGCTTGATGGTGATGTTGGGCCACTTGTCGGCAAACTCGGTGTTGACCTCGAGCCATTTCTCGAGCCCCGGCTCGGTGTCCGGCTTGATCGCTTCTGCCGGGCATTCCGGCTCGCACACGCCGCAGTCGATGCACTCGTCAGGATGAATGACCAGCATGTTGTCGCCCTCGTAGAAGCAGTCTACCGGGCAGACCTCAACGCAATCCATGTATTTGCAGCGAATGCAATTGTCAGTCACCACATAGGTCATACGTCTCTCCTGAGGCTCCATGCATGCCCCGCTCCGGGCTCGTTCTGGCGGACCGGACATGCATCATTTCAGAGCATTACAGCTTTTGTGACGACCAGTGCAGGACGCCACGCACTATAGCAAACAACGGCGCTGAGGTACCGGCTTTGACCGCGCATTGCAAGACTTCAGATTTCGCCAAAGCGCCGCAGCCGCACGGCGCTGGGCAAACCTCGCGGCCACATCCGGTTTCGGCGAATGAGCTTCTCAAGACCGGCCGCGGTCAAGGGATTTTCATGCGCCGTCCTCGGGATTGCGGAACTGATCTATTTTTCGCCTGTCCCGCTTTGTCGGCCGCCCCGAGCCAGGCTCCCGCTGCGCCGCCACCGGCTCGGCCTCGCTGGCTGCGACCGGCTTGGGCGTGATGTCTTCATAAAGCAGTTGCGCTTCAGGCGCCGGTCCCCGCCGCTGTCCGCAGCCAAGGATCCTGAGCACCAGTATGCGACGCTCCTGGGTGATGGTCAGCACGTCGCCCGGCTTGATCAGAAAGCTGGCCTGGTCGATCTTATCGCTGTTGACCCGGACATTGCCGGCAGCCGCAAACTTGCCCGCCAGGGTCCGCGACTTGATGACGCGGGCGAAGAACAACCACTTGTCGATCCGCTGCCGCGTCGTCTGCTCCACCGGATCGGAACCTATTTTTTCAACTGGTCACGCAAGGCCGCGAGTGCTGCGAAAGGTGAATCCGGATCCAGTGGCTTCTCCTTGCGCTGGGGCCGCTCGTTGCGGCTGCCGCGATTGGCTTCGCCGCCTTTACCGTGACCGCCACGGCCCGGCGCACCCTTGCCTGCACCGCCCTTGCCGGGATGGCCCGGCTTTCCGCGATGACCCTTGCCTTGCCGGCCTTCGCCCTCCTGCTGTTCGCCGGAGCGGGCATTGCGGTTTCCGCCCTCGCGCCGTCCACGGCCTTCACCGGGCGCATTGCGCGGACCGCGCTGCGCATCCTGGCGCCCGCCGGGACGCCACAGCAGCACCGGACGCGGTGCTTCCGTTTCTTCCGTGCTTTCCGCGGCAGCATCAGCCTTGGGCGCTTCGCCGGCAGTGCTCTCGTCGGACGCGGCGGCAACCGCCTCGGTGGCCACAGGCTGCGCGGTAGCCTCGGCGGGCGCGGCGCCCGCTTCTTCGTTCGTCACGGGCTGCTCGGTTGCGACCAGCGTTTCGCTGGCGCCCGAAGCCGCAGCGTTGTCCACTGGTTCAGCAGTCTGCTCTCCGGTCGCCGCGGCGGCAGGCTTGTGCGGCCGGTCGGCAGCAGTGCGCGCGACCACGACCTCGACAACGGGGCCGTTGCCATCCTTGCCACCGGCTTCAGGCTGCTGCGTATCAAGAGCAGCGATATGGGCCTGCGCTTCTTCGGCAGGCACCGCATCGGCGCGGTAGCCCAGGCCCTTGAGGATTTCCTCGATGTCGTCCTGCGTTGCCCCAAGAATGGACAGCATGCCTGTTGTGGTGATGAACCGCCGGCCGTCATAGGCAGCTTCCGGACGCGCGCCCTGCGTGCCCGGCTTCCACTGCAGCGCCGGACGGATCAGGTCGGCCAGCCGCTCGAGAATATCGATGCGGACGGCGCGCTTGCCCAGGAACCGGAAGCCCGCGAGGCGATAGAATTCGCGATCGATTGCCGGGTCGGTCGCCACCGAGGTGCGCCCTGCCGCCAGCAATGGCGTCACGTCGCCATAGCCCGGCTTCGAAAACCCGTCATTGGCGAGCGCCCAGAGCAGCGTCACCAGTTCGGCCGGTGCGGGCTTGAGCAGCGCCGGCATGAAAATGTGGTAGGCGCCGAAGCGGATGCCGTATTTGCGCAGACCCGCGCGCGCCGACTGGTCGAGATCCTTGATCATCTCGGCCACGTCACGACGGAACAGCACACCGAGATTTTCGGCAAGCCGGAACGCGACGCCGCGTGCCAGACCATCCAGATCCTCGGCCCGGGTCAGATCGTCGAGCGGCTTGAGAACAGTCGCGATATGGTGATTGACGAAACGGTCGATGCGAGCGGCGACAAAATCCCGGGCGCTGCCGGTCAGTTGCTCATCGGCCAGCAGGATCGTCCGCGGCTTGAGAATATGATCACCACTCGCAAGCTTGGCGACCGGGTCGCCCAGCCAGCGCACCGTTCCATCCGCACCGATGGCAAAGTCGGAATTGCCGGACGCATGCAGCCGCGCGGCGCGCGCTTCAAATTCCAGCGCCAGCGCCTTTTGCGCAGCAGCCAGCACCGCCTTGGCATCCGGCCCGTCGGCCGACGCATCGGCCATGAACCGGAATCCGGCCAATTGTCCAACATGATGTCCTTCGACAAAGACATCACCGTTTACACTGATTTCAGCTTCGAGCATCGCGTTCTCTCTCAGGCGCCTCATGAGCACAGATGTCCTGCGGTCAACAAAGCGTTTCGTCAACCTTTCATGCAACGCATCGGACAATCGATCCTCAATTTCGCGCGTCTTTTCCTGCCAGTGTGTCGGATCGGCAAGCCATTCAGGTCTGTTGGAAATGTAAGTCCAGGTCCGGATCTGTGAAATCCGGGCGGACAATGTGTCGATTTCTCCATGGGTGGAATCGGTTCTGCGCACCTGTTCTGCGAGAAAATCCTCGTTGACTTCACCGGTCCGGATCAGGTCACGGTAAATCGTGGCAATCAGATCGGCATGTTGCGCCGGAGCAATCCGCCGGTAATCGGGCAAAGAGCAGACATCCCACAGTGTCGCAACATTTTTCGGCGTGCTGGCCAGGTCCCGCACTTCGAAATCATTGACCAGGTGCTCGAGCGCCCGCTGGTCCACCGCCGGCACCGCCCGCGTCAGCCCCTGAATCGCCGGGATCTGGTCCAGACTGGCCTGCAGGTTTCTCAGCGTTGAAAAGTCCAGCTGCTTGGAGCGCCATTGCAGGATCTTCACCGACTCAAACACATGGCTTTCCAGCCGCTGCACCAGCTCTTCGGGCAAGGGCTGGACCTGGCCTGTCACGCCAAATGTTCCGTCCCGCAAATGCCGCCCTGCCCGTCCGGCGATCTGGCCGAACTCCGAGGCCGTCAGCTGCCGGTAGGAATAGCCATCGAACTTGCGGTCCTGGGCAAAGGCCACGTGATCGACATCCAGATTGAGCCCCATGCCGACCGCGTCGGTGGCCACCAGGTAATCAACATCGCCGTTCTGGTAGAGCTCGACCTGGGCATTGCGGGTGCGTGGGCTCAGCGCCCCGAGCACCACGGCGGCACCACCGCGCTGCCGCCGCACCAGTTCAGCGATCGCGTAGACCTCGTCGGCCGAAAACGCCACGATCGCCGAGCGCCGCGGCAGCCGGGTGATCTTCTTCGATCCGGCATAATGCAGTTCCGACAGGCGCGGACGCTCGACAATGGTAATGCCGGGCAGCAATTGCTCAAGAATGCCGCGCACCGTCGCCGACCCCAGAAGCAGGGTTTCCTCGCGGCCGCGCAGCGACAGGATCCGGTCAGTGAACACGTGCCCGCGCTCGAGATCGCCGGCGATCTGCACTTCATCGATGGCAACAAAGGCCGCATTGGTTTCCTGCGGCATCGCCTCGACAGTACAGACCGAATAGCGCGCGCCCGGCGGCGTGATCTTCTCTTCGCCGGTGATCAGCGAAACATGGCTCACCCCGACCTTCTCCACCATTCGGCCATAGACTTCGCGCGCCAGCAGTCTCAGCGGCAGCCCGATCACGCCGGAAGAGTGCGCCGCCATCCGCTCGATCGCGAAATGGGTCTTGCCGGTATTGGTCGGCCCCAGCACGGCGGTGACACCACGTCCGGAGAGGATCAACGGCTTTGGGGAATGGCTGCGGGAAGCGGGCATTGGCGTCCGAATTCAGGTCATGACGGAAGTTACCTAACACATTGAAGCAGGCGAAACAGGGGCTAATCTGAAAGTCTCCGATCGCTTGCATTTTAACGAATGGAACAGTGGCGGAACGAATCGGCGACGAATCAATGACTCATGCTTATTCCTGTTATGTTCACCCCCAGATCTGGCAGGATCCGGATCTTGTCACACCAGATCCTGAATCAGCCAACAGGTGTTTCACGCCGGTCCGGTCCACGTCGTTAACCTTTGCAAGCCGGGCCGGATGGAACCAGTCTCGCTCAACCAAACAGAACCAGCTCATTTCCATTTTTTTAACAATTCCAAACAGTTCATTAACGCATGCTTTCGCAATTGACCGGTTTGGTTAACCTTCGGAACAGCCGCGGAACGAACTGGCGACGAATCGCTGACCTGGCCTTGTTGACCCTTTGTTCACGGCTGCATGTTGCGCTTCACGGCCGGCCCGATACCAGATCCAGATCTCTTGCAGCTCCGCCCGGGCCGGATAGTCGAGCGCTGTTAATCTTTGGCGGACCGGGAGGTCCGATCACGCTCACTGCGCGCTTACAATCTGTTAAGCTTTCCAAAGACTTCGTAAACGAAACCCGGCGCCTTTGACCAACCTGGTTAACTATTGGAACAGTGGCGGAACGAATCGGCGACGAATCAATGACCTGGCGAAGTTGGCCATTCGTTCACCGCAACATCTGGACGCTGCACTTCAACAACCAACCACATGCCGGATCGCACTTCCGGAGCATCCGCTCAAACCAGCGCATGCCGTTAACCTTTGCAGCGCCCACCGCTATCGTCCCGGCCGTTCACCTGAACGCTGCGGACGCGTTCGCATTTTGTTAAACATTGCAAACACTTCGTTAACTCAATCCGCCCCATTTGAGCGGTCGTGTTAACACTCGGAACAGCGAAGGAACGAATCAGCGACGAATCGCTGACTGCGCCTTGTTGGCCCTTTGTTCACCGCAACATCTTGGGTTTTCGGCTTTGATCTTGACTATTTCGGCCCCCAAACTGTCCCGTTCTAGGCTGCTGTGACCGTGCAAAATTAACCTTTGCCTCGCTTCGCACCACAGGCCAGGCCCTAAAAAAACGGCCCCCGAAGGAGCCGCTCATTTGATGCAGGGATGTGGTGCAGCTGTCAGCTGAAGTATTGACCGCCATTGGCCGAGATCGTCGACCCGGTAATGAAGCCGGCGTCGTCGGCCGCCAGGAACACAACCGCGCGGGCGATCTCCTCCGGCTCGCCGAGGCGGCCGACCGGGATCTGCGGGATGATCCGCTCGTTGAGCACTTTCTCATCGATCGCCTTGACCATGTCGGTGCCGATATAGCCCGGGCAGATTGCGTTAACGGTGATGCCGGCGCGCGCGCCTTCCTGGGCCAACGCCTTGGTAAAGCCGATGTCGCCCGCCTTGGCGGCCGAGTAATTCACCTGGCCCGCCTGGCCCTTCTGGCCATTGATCGAGGAGATGTTGATCACCCGGCCGAACTTGCGTGTCCGCATGCCGCTCCACACCGGATTGGTCATGTTGAACAGGCCGGTGAGGTTGGTGTTGATCACCTCGCTCCACATCTGCGGCGTCATCTTGTGGAACATGCCGTCGCGGGTGATGCCGGCATTGTTGACCAGCACCGCAACCGGTCCGAGATCGGCCTCAACCTGGGCAATTCCGGCAACGCAGGCGTCGTAATCGGCGACCGACCATTTGTAGGTCTTGATCCCGGTTTCGTCGGTGAACTTCGCCGCCGCCTCGTCATTGCCGGCATAGTTGGCGGCGACCGTGTAACCGGCCGCCTTCAACGCGATCGAAATCGCTGCCCCGATCCCGCGTGACCCTCCTGTCACGATTGCGACTTTACTCATGCTGCTCCTCCTCCAAGGCTGCTGTTGCAATTCAACTCAGTCGCGCTCGACGCAAAGTGCCACGCCCATGCCGCCACCGATGCACAAGGTCGCAAGCGCCTTCTTGGCGTCGCGGCGGGCCATCTCGAACAGCAGCGTGTTGAGAATGCGCGCGCCCGATGCACCGACCGGGTGACCGATGGCAATCGCGCCGCCATTGACGTTGACGATCGCCGGGTCCCAGCCCATGTCCTTGTTGACCGCGCAGGCCTGTGCGGCAAACGCCTCGTTGGCTTCCACCAAATCCAGATCGCCAACGCTCCAGCCGGCCTTTTCCAGCGCCTTGCGCGAGGCCGGGATCGGGCCGGTGCCCATGATCTGCGGATCAACGCCGGCAGTCGCCCAGGAGACAATCCGCGCCATCGGGGTGATGCCGCGCTTGGAGGCTTCCGCTTCGCTCATCAGAACCGTCGCCGCGGCGCCGTCATTGATGCCGGACGCATTGGCGGCCGTCACGGTGCCTTCCTTGTCAAAGGCCGGACGCAGCTTGGAAATGCCTTCGATGGTCACGCCGTGCTTGATGTACTCGTCTTCCTCGACGACCGTATCGCCCTTGCGGCCCTTGATGGTCACGGCGGCGATCTCGTCCTTGAACTTGCCCGCCTTCTGAGCCGCTTCCGCCTTGTTCTGCGAATTGACCGCGAATGTGTCCTGCTCTTCGCGCGACAGCTGCCACTGCTTGGCGACGTTTTCGGCAGTGTTGCCCATCAGGTAGTTGTAAAACGCGTCGGTCAGCGCATCGAGCATCATGGTGTCGACCATGCCGGCCGGTCCCATTTTCACGCCATTGCGCAGATGCATCGCGTGCGGTGCCAGCGACATTGATTCCTGGCCGCCGGCGACGATGATATTGGCGTCGCCCGAGGTGATCTGCTGCATGCCGAGCGCGACCGCGCGCAGCCCCGAACCGCAGAGCTGGTTGAGGCCCCAGGCTGTTGCTTCCTGCGGAATGCCTGCTGCCATGGCTGCCTGCCGCGCAGGATTCTGGCCCTGGCCTGCCGAGAGGATCTGGCCGAGAATGACTTCGTCAACCTCTTGCGGCGCAACACCGGCGCGCTCGAGCGCGGCCTTGATGGCAACCGCGCCCAGATCATGGGCCGGAACGGAAGACAGAGCGCCGTTGAAGGACCCGACAGGAGTACGGGCAGCGCTGGCGATAACGATGGAACTCATGATGGATTTTCCCTGTCATGTTATGATGTGAAGAGTTGCTCCGAACGTGACGGAGCTTGCTGTTCCTGTCAAATCCCGCAAGACGGAATTATCGATGCAATCGGTTTAATCGGGACCATAATCTGACGATTTCGTCCCCACTTCGCCGCAATGCACAAAGGATTTGTCTTTATCAAGGTTTTTCGCCTACAGTCTGTGGCATCAAGGCGAGGATCTGGTCTGGGGAGACCATTTGAGGAGAGTGAAGAATGGCGAAAAACAGCGGCACCATCACCATCAAGAAATACGCCAATCGCCGACTCTACAATACCGGCACCAGCACCTATGTGACGCTGGACGATCTGGCGGTCATGGTGAAGAAGGGTGAGGACTTTGTCGTTCTCGACGCCAAGAGCGGCGACGACATCACACACTCGGTCCTGACCCAGATCATTTTCGAACAGGAGTCCAAGACCGGCAACACGCTTCTGCCGGTGTCCTTCCTCAGGCAGCTGATCGCGATCTATGGCGACCAGCTGCAGATGGTTGTCCCGAGCTACCTTGAGCATTCGATGTCGGCGCTGACCGGACAGCAGGAAGAGCTTCGCGAGCAGATCACCAAGTCCTTCGGCGACAACCCGGTCGCGCGCAACATCCAGCTGCCGATCCAGCTGGTGGAGGAACAGGTCCGCCGCAACACCGAGATGTTCCAGAAGGCGATGCAGATGTTCTCCCCCTTCGCGCTGGCGCATTCCACCACGACTGAGGAAGCCCCCAAGAAGTCGGACAATTCCAAGGATATTGACGACCTCAAGACCCAGCTCAAGCAGCTGCAGGACAAGATCAACTCGATTGACAGCTGACCCCCGGACATTTCACCGTAGCCAGGAATTGACCGCACTGCGCGCCCCGCGGCAGCGCAAGGGCACCGTAGCAACTTGAGAAGATGGCCACAGGTACCCATCCCAGCGCTCAAGGCATGAATGCTGCCTGATTGTTTCCATTTTGGAAAAACAGCTTGCCGGACGCAAAGACGGCCAAAGCTGTGGCGCGGCCCGTATTTGTGGGCCTATAAGTGTCCAACCCGTTTCCGACATCGACCTGAAAGGCACTCAGCATGACCGATCTAACCCTGACCAAGGCCCTCAAGATCATCACTTCCGCGCTCGCCAAGGGCAAGGAACTCGGCCTCAAGCCTCTGGCGGTGGTCGTTCTGGATGCCGGTGGCCACGTCAAAGCCTTCCAGCGTCAGGATGGCGCGTCGATGATGCGGTTCGAGATTGCCAGCGGCAAGGCCTATGGCGCACTGGCCGTCGGCGTCGGTTCGCGCTGGCTCAACACCCAGGCCGAGACCCGGCCACATTTCCTCGAAGGCCTCTCGGCTGTCTCCGGCGGAAAGATCGTCGCGGTTCCCGGCGGCGTGCTGGTCAAGGACCGCAAGGGCGCCATCATCGGCGCCGTCGGCATTACCGGCGATACCTCCGACAATGACGAACTTGCGGCAATCGCCGGCATCGAGGCCGCAGGCTTCACGCCGGACGCGGGCTGAGAAGGCCCAGCCAAAATCCTGATCGCCGGGTTCAGAGCCCGATCGAAACGTCCCGGCCCGCCGAACGGATCGAGACCGAGAATCCGGCAATCACATCGACGAACGCAATCACCATCAGGATGAAGAACACCTGGGTTGCGGCATCGCGCACCAGCAGGAATTCCACCAGGAAGGCCACAAAGACCAGCAGCGAGAACATGTGGTCGATCACCGACCAGGGGCCGGTGCGGGTGGCTTTCAGAACTTCGATGAACAACAGCACCAGCGACACCACGATCAGCAGATCGCCCAGGCTCATGGTCCATGTCGCCCCCGACATCATCGACAACGACGTCACCGTGGACCCGAGCCCGGCCACGCCGCCACCAATCAACCCGATCAGGACCAGATTGTAGGCAATCAGGGGCACGATCATCAGCGGTATGGCGGCGAGCATGGAAAACCTCGAAACAGAACAGACACTATCGGCTCCGGCGGTCCACTGTCCGCCGCGCGTGCCTGATCAGCACGTCAGCCAGTGGCGACCATGCGAAATCCGCCCGACCGGTGCAAGCATTTCGATGAGAACTTGATCATATTATTCCGTTCTGCTCGCCAGGCGGCCGCGCAGACCGGTTCAAACGTGCTCACGGCACACGTTGCAGCAGCGCCGAAGCGCCCCCCGCGTCAAGCCGGTTGCCGTCGAGCCAGACGGATCGTCAGGAAGAAGCCTCAGGCATAGACGACCAGCAGATCCTTGGCGTCGATCTGGTCGCCGGCCTTGACCAGCACTTCCGCCAGCGTACCGTCGCGCTCGGCATGGATCGCCGTTTCCATCTTCATCGCCTCGATCGACACCAGCACGTCACCGGCGGTGACCTCCTGACCGGCGGCAACCGCAACGGTCGAAACCACGCCCGGCATCGGCGCACCGACATGCGCCTCATTGCCGACCTCGGCCTTGCGCCGCACGGCAGAGCCCGATGCGCCATGCGCCCGGTCCGGCACCTTGACCCGCCGCGGCTGGCCATTGAGCTCGAAGAACACGGTGACCATGCCCTTGTCGTCAGGCTCGCCCTGGGCCAGGTTCTGCACCACCAGCGTCTTGCCCTTCTCGATCTCGACGAACAACTCGCCCCCCACCGGGATACCGTAGAAATAGGCCGGCGTCGGCAGCATCGAGACCGGACCATAGGTCTCGCTCGCCAGTGCAAAATCGGTGAACACCTTCGGATACATCAGGTAGGAGGCAAACTCGTTTTCGCTGATCTCGCGCTCCAGCTTGGTCTCGATCTCCTTGCGCTCGGCATCAAGATCCGCATCCGGCAGCAGTGAACCCGGCCGCGCCGTATAGGCTTCCTCGCCCTTGAGAACCTTGTTCTGCAAATCCTTCGGCCAGCCGGCCGGCGGCTGCCCGAGATCGCCGCGCATCATCGACACCACCGAATCGGGGAAAGAGACATCCTTGGCCGGGTTTTCAACGTCGGCGACGCTGAGATCCTGGCTCACCATCATCAGCGCCATGTCGCCGACCACCTTGGAAGACGGCGTCACCTTGACGATGTCGCCGAACATCTGGTTGGCGTCGGCATAGGCCTGCGCCACCTCATGCCAGCGGGTCTCGAGCCCCAGCGAGCGCGCCTGTTCCTTGAGATTCGTAAACTGCCCGCCCGGCATCTCGTGAAGATAGACTTCCGAGGCCGGTCCCTTGAGGTCGCTCTCGAACGCCGCATACTGGTTGCGCACGGCTTCCCAATAGAACGAAATCCGGCGGATCCACTCGGTGTCTAGACCGGGATCACGCTCATGCCCTCTCAAGGCCTCGACAATCGAACCGAGGCACGGCTGCGAGGTGTTGCCTGACAGCGCATCCATCGCAGCATCGACGGCATCGACACCGCTGTCGACCGCCGCGAGAACGGTAGCCGCCGAGATCCCCGACGTGTCATGGGTATGGAAGTGGATCGGCAGGTCGGTGGCTTCACGCAGCGCGGTAAACAGCTGCCGCGCGGCCGCCGGTTTCAGCAGTCCGGCCATGTCCTTGACCGCGATGATGTGCGCCCCGGCCTTCTCAAGCTCCGCCGCCAGGCCGGTGTAGTATTTCAGATCATATTTCGGCCGCGCCGAATTCAGGATGTCGCCGGTGTAGCAGATGGTCGCTTCACACAGCTTGTTTTCCTCGGCCACCGCATCCATCGAGACGCGCATGTTCTCGACCCAGTTGAGGCAATCGAAGACCCGGAACAGGTCGATGCCGCCCTGTGCTGCCTGGCGCACGAAATGCTTGACCACATTATCAGGATAATTCTTGTAGCCGACACCATTGGCGCCGCGCAGCAGCATCTGCAGCAAGAGGTTCGGCGCCCCTTCGCGCACCCTCTCGAGCCGCTCCCATGGATCTTCGGTCAGGAACCGCATGGAGACATCAAAGGTCGCCCCGCCCCAGCATTCCAGCGAAAGAAGGTCCGGCAGCGCCCGCGCATAGGTCCCGGCAATGGCGGCAATGTCATGCGTCCGCATCCGGGTCGCCAGCAGCGACTGGTGGCCGTCGCGCATCGTCGTGTCGGTGATCAGCACCCGCTTCTGCTCGCGCATCCAGCTGCCGAATTGCTTCGGCCCGAGCTCATCGAGCAAGTGTTTTGTTCCCGGCTTCACGTCGCTTTCGACATGCGGAACCCGAGGTGCTGCGGCATCCGCCAGCGGCAGCGGACGGCCTTTGGTCTCCGGATGCCCGTTCACCGTCACATCGGCCAGATAGGTCAGAAGCTTGGTCGCGCGGTCCTGCCGCTTGACCTGCTCGAACAGCTCCGGCGTGGTGTCGATGAACCGCGTCGTGTAGGTGTTGTTGAGAAATTCCGGGTGCCCGATGATCGCTTCCAGGAAGGTCAGGTTGGTGGCAACGCCACGTATTCGGAACTCGCGCAGCGCCCGGTCCATCCGGTGGATTGTCTCTTCCGGCGTCGGCGCCCAGGCGGTCACCTTTTCCAGCAGCGGATCATAGAACCGGGTGATGACGGCGCCCGAATAGGCCGTGCCACCATCAAGCCGGATGCCGAACCCGGTGGCGCCGCGATAGGCGGTGATGCGGCCATAGTCGGGAATGAAATTCTGCTCCGGATCCTCGGTGGTGATCCGGCACTGCAGCGCATGGCCGTTGAGACGGATCTCGGACTGTGGCGGCACGCCTGATTCCGGCGTGCCGATGACCTCGCCTTCCAGAATGTGGATCTGCGCCTTGACGATGTCGATGCCGGTGACTTCTTCCGTCACCGTGTGTTCGACCTGGATGCGCGGATTGACTTCGATGAAGTAGAACGCGCCGGTGTCGATATCCATCAGATACTCGATCGTGCCGGCCCCGACATAGCCGGTGGCATTGGCGATCTTGAGCGAATAGGCCGCCAGCTGCTGACGCTGCTCTTCGCTCAGATAGGGTGCCGGCGCGCGCTCCACGACCTTCTGGTTGCGGCGCTGCACCGAGCAGTCGCGTTCGAACAGGTGCACGGCGTTACCGTGGGTGTCGCCCAGGATCTGGCTTTCGACATGGCGCGCCCGCTCGACCAGTTTCTCGAGATAGACTTCGTCCTTGCCGAAGGCGGCCATCGCCTCACGCTTGGCCTCGATGACCTCGCGGGCCAGATCCTTCGGATCGCGGATGGCGCGCATGCCGCGCCCGCCACCGCCCCAGGAAGCCTTGAGCATGATCGGATAGCCGATCTCGTCGGCCATCCGGGCCACTTCATCCATGTCGTCGGGCAGCGGGTCGGTGGCCGGCACCACCGGAACACCGATTTCGATGGCAAGGTTGCGCGCAGCCACCTTGTTGCCCAGCCGCCGCATGGTTTCCGGCTTCGGACCGATAAAGATTATGCCGTTCTCGGCGCAGGCATCTGCGAATTCCGGGCTCTCCGACAACAGCCCGTAGCCCGGGTGAATGGCGTCGGCACCGGAGAGTTTCGCGACCCGGATCACCTCCTCGATCGACAGGTAGCTTTCGATCGGCCCCAGGTCACGCGCCAGGTGCGGGCCACGCCCGACCTGGTAGGATTCGTCAGCCTTGAACCGGTGCAGCGCAAGCTTGTCTTCCTCGGCCCAGATCGCGACGGTTTTCATGCCAAGCTCGTTGGCTGCGCGAAACACGCGAATTGCAATTTCCGAACGGTTGGCGACGAGAATCTTGGAAATCGGCACAGACAGGCTCCCGGGTTTGGGCGAAGAAGACAGGACGAGAAATGGTCCTGTCTTCAATCATTAGCGTCTGTTTTGCTGCAGTGCAAATGAGAGCCGATGATCTTTGGCTGGAAGTGATTTGATGGGCAGGATTTTTGTGTCAGCGAGGAAAAACCGCAAGCGCGATGCAGCGCATCGTGCGAGGATTTTGACGGAGCTGGCGCGAAAAAGACGTCCAGGCCTGGCAAAATGGCCTGTTCATCCAGCAACCATCCATTGCAATCGTCTGAACTTGGTCTTTCGCGCTCTGGATAGCGAGGCTAACAGAGCTCGCGTCGCCGCACATTTCTAGCCGATCACGAAATCCCGGCGTTCAGACAATTCCATCCAAAGATGATCGGCTCTAGGAAATGAGGCCAAGCCGGAATGCGATCGCCACCACGTGATGGCGGTTTTTGGCGTTCAGTTTGTCCTGGATGCCGTTCATGTACCAGTCGACGGTATGGGCCGAGAGTCCGAGCGTGGCGCCCATCTCGTTTGAGGTCATGCCGTATCCCAGATATTCCAGTGTTTCCATCTCGCGGCGGGTCAACGGCAGCGAGACCGGCCGGCTCAGCCGTTCGTGCGCGTCCGGATCAAGCGCTTCGAGCAGCTCCCAGAAAGCCTTTTTCGACAGCGCATCCATCATCGCCATCTGCGACGGCGAGAGGTCGATCGGACGGCCAGAGACGGTCAGCACTCCAACGAGGCCGCGACGGCCGTGGACGGGAAACACATAGCCGTCCTCAAGCCCGAAGCGCCGCGCATCGACCATCATCCGCTCCATGCGCTTGTAATGTGAATCCTCCCGGAAAGCCTCCATTGCCTCACGCCAGCGATACCCGCGCTGGCTGTGCCCGAGGTAACGGATCAACGGGTCCACCGCTGCATATTTGCGTTTGACGTACAGCTCCGGCCAGCCTTTCGGCCACTTCCCTTCCAGCATGATATCCGATGCCTGGCTCTCGGGCCCCGGCTGTCGGACAAGGGTGAAATAATCGAAACCGAGCTCTGTGATGGCATGGCTGATCCGTTTCCGGATGCTCTCTGCGCCTTCCTCTTCGTTTCTCTTCGCATCAAGAAACTTCAGAACGGCGTTCATTATCATGGTCTCCTCCGGCAGGGCGAATCAGCAATTTCAATAAAAAACAGTAGTATTTGACAGTAAAATCAGGTTCACCGTAGCATTGTAATCCTAAATCTTGCAGTTGCGCTACTTTTTCTTTGCTACCCGGAATTTCGCAAGAACCGCTGTCGCAGACACCGGCACAAAAAAGCCGGCCTGCGCTCAAAACGCGGGCCGGCTTGGCTGAATGTTTCCTAAAATGCTGTTTTGCGATCAGATGCAGGCTTCAAATAGTGCCTTTGTGTTTTCGCTCGTCAGCGTCACCGGGTTGCCACCGGCGCTCGGGTCTTCCAGCGCCATGGCGGTCATCTCGTCGATCCGGTCACGCCCGACGCCAAGCTCGGCCAGCTTGTCGGGCACGCCGAGATCGGCCCTGAGCTTCAGCACGTAATCGTAAAACCCGTCGAAGCCGCCATCGATTCCCATATAGGCGGCAGCACGCGCAATACGATCCTCGATCGCCGGGCGATTCATCTCAAGCACCGGCGGCATCACCACCGCATTGGTCATGCCGTGATGGGTGTTGTAGACCGCGCCGATCGGATGCGACAGCGCGTGGATGGCGCCGAGCCCCTTCTGGAACGCCACCGCGCCCATCGCCGCCGCACTCATCATCTCGGCACGGGCCGCAATGTTGGAGCCGTCAGCGACAACCAGCGGCAGGTTTTCCTTGACCAGCCGCATCCCTTCGAGCGCGATGCCCTGGCTCATCGGGTGATAGAACGGCGACGAATAGGCTTCCAGGCAATGCGCAAACGCGTCCATGCCGGTGCCAACGGTGATGATCTTCGGCATGCCGACAGTCAGCTCCGGGTCGCAGATGGTGACCGCCGGAAGCAGCTTCGGGTGAAAGATGATCTTCTTGACGTGGGTGACCGAGTTTGTCAGCACGCCGGCGCGGCCGACTTCCGAGCCGGTGCCTGCCGTGGTCGGCACCGCGATGATCGGCGCAATCGCGTCGCCATTGGCGCGGGTCCACCAGTCACCGATATCCTCGAAATCCCAGACTGGACGGGTTTGCCCCGCCTGGAATGCAATCAGCTTGCCAAGGTCCAGACCCGAGCCGCCGCCAAAGGCGATGACGCCATCATGATCGCCAGCCTTGAACACGGCGACGCCGGCTTCGAGGTTCTTCTCGTTCGGGTTCGGATCAACCTCGGAAAACATCGCCCGGCCAAGCCCTGCGGCTTCCAGAAGATCGAGCGCGCTGACCGTGATCGGCAACGAGGCAAGCCCGCGGTCGGTGACCAGCAACGGCTTCTTCATACCCGCTGCGGCACAGGCCTCGGCAAGTTCGGAAATGCGGCCAGCACCGAAACGGATTGCTGTCGGGTAGGACCAGTTGGCGCGCGGGCTCATGCGGATTTCTTTCTCATGTGGTAGGATTTGGGACGGGTGAGGTTGTGGAAGCCGATTTCCGACAGCGATCCGCCGCGGCCGGTGGCCTTGCAGCCGGTCCAGCACAGCGCCGGGTCGAGATAGTCCGCCCGGTTCATGAACACGGTGCCGGTTTCGATCTCGTCGCCGATGCGTGCAGCACGCTCTGTGTCATTGGTCCACAGCGAGGCGGTGAGGCCGAACTGGCAATCATTCATCAGCGCCAGTGCCTCTTCGTCGCTGTCGACCGGCATGATGCCGACCACGGGACCGAAGCTTTCGTCGCGCATCACCCGCATGTCGTGGGTCACGTCGACCAGCACCTGCGGCATCAGATAGGCGCCGCCATCATCGGCCGGATAGTGTTTCGGATCGATCAGACCACGCGCGCCCTGGGCGATCGCCTCCTCGGTCTGGGCGCGAACTTCCTTGGCGAAACGCACATTGGCCATCGGCCCGATGGTGGTTTCGGGATCGAGCGGATTGCCGAGCTTGAGACCGGACGAGACCCAGGCCGCGGCCTTTTCGACAAACGCATCGTAAAGCGGGCGCGCGACATAGAGCCGTTCGATGCCACAGCAGCACTGCCCGGCATTGAACATCGCGCCATCCATCAGCGTGTCGACGGCCCAGTCAATATCGGCGTCTTCCATGACATAGCCCGGATCCTTGCCGCCAAGCTCCAGCCCGAGGCCGGTGAAGGTTCCCGCCGCAGCCCGCTCGATCGCCTTGCCGCCGCCGACCGAGCCGGTGAAATTGATGAAGTTGAAGCTTCCCGCCGATATCAGCTTCTCGGTACCCGGGTGATCCAGGAACAGGTTGATGAACACATCTTCCGGCAGCCCGGCCTCAATGAAGGCGCGAACCATGCGTTCGCCCACCAGCAGCGTCTGCGTTGCATGCTTGAGCACCACGGTGTTGCCGGCGATCAGGGCGGGAACAACCGTGTTGATCGCGGTCATGTAGGGGTAGTTCCACGGCGCCACCACGAACACCACGCCATGCGGAACGTGCTCGATGCGACGCTCGAACTGGGCCGAATTCTCGATCTCGATCGGCGCCAGAGCCCGCTGGGCAATCTCGGCCATGTAGTTGCTGCGCTCGTTGACGCCACCGAACTCGCCGCCATAGCGGACCGGGCGGCCCATCATCCAGGCCAGTTCCGGCACCACTTCGTCGCTCATCTCGTTGAGCCGGGCGACGCCTGCGCGGACCAGCGCGATGCGCTCTTCCAGCGGCCGCCGGGCCCAGTCCTTCTGCGCCTTGCGCGATCGGGCGACAGCCGCCGCCGCGTCATCGACGCCCATGACCGGGCGTTCGGCATAGACCGACCCGTCAACCGGCGATATCAGTTTCAAACTGCTCATTGCTTGGTCTCCATCTGGCGGCCCGCCAGTGTCCTGCGGCGCCGGCCATCACACGTATTGATTTTGTATCTCGTCAGGCGCGCTCAAACCCGCGGGCAATTTCCCAGTCGGTCACGGCCTTGTCGAATTCTTCCTGTTCCCATTCGGCGCAGCGGACATAGTGATCGATGACCGCATCGCCCATCGCCTCACGCAGCATCTTCGAATTGCGCAGGGTCTCGGTCGAGGCCCTGAGCGTCGAGGGAATGTGCCTGGCATCCTCGTTCTCGTAGATGTCGCCGCCGGTCGGCGGGGCCAGGTCCAGCTTGTCCTCGATGCCCTTGATGCCAGCCGCCAGCAGCGCGGCCTGTGCCAGATAGGGGTTCATGTCCGAGCCGCCGATACGGCACTCGACGCGCACCGCCTTGGTGCCTTCGCCGCAAAGGCGAAACCCGGCGGTGCGGTTGTCGACCGACCAGACCGTGCGGGTCGGTGCGAAACTGCCCTTCATGAAGCGCTTGTAGCTGTTGACATAGGGAGCCATGAACCAGGTGTAGTCTGACGCATACTCGATCAGCCCGGCCATGAAATGACGCATCAGATCCGACATGCCGTGCGCGCCGTTCTCGTCGCGGAACGCCGGGGTCTTGCCCTGCCACAGCGACATGTGCACATGCGACGAGGAGCCGACCTTCTTCGGGTTCCATTTCGGCAGGAACGTCACCGAACGGCCATGCGCCCAGGCGATTTCCTTGACCGCATGCTTGGCGATGGTGTGATGATCGGCACAGTCGAGCGCTTCCGCGTAGCGGATGTTGAGCTCTTCCTGGCCGGTCTCGGCCTCGCCCTTGGAATTCTCGATCGGAATGCCAGCCGCGAAGAGGTGATTGCGCACCGGGCGCATGATGCCCTCTTCCTTGGTGGTCTGCAGGATGTGGTAATCCTCGTTATAGGCGCTGATCGGCGTCAGCTCGCGGTAGCCCGACTGGGCCAGATCGCGGAAACTCTGCTCGAACAGGAAGAACTCGAGTTCAGTGGCCATCATCGCGTCATAGCCGAGCGCCTTCAGCCGGGCGATCTGGGTCTTCAGGATCTGGCGTGGCGACTGCGGCACCGGCTCGTGGGTGTGATGGTCGAGCAGGTCGCACAGCACCATCGCCGTGCCTTCCAGCCACGGCACCCGGCGCATGGTCGACAGATCCGGCTTCATCACGTAGTCGCCATAACCGGCCCGCCAGCTGGTGGTGGCATAGCCATCCGGCGTCGCCATTTCGAGGTCGGTTGCCAGCATGTAGTTGCAGCAATGGGTTTCCTCGTGGCTCGAATCGATGAAATTCTGCACATGGAACCGCTTGCCCATCAGGCGGCCCTGCATGTCCACGCAGCAGACCAGCACCGTGTCGATGTCGCCTGAGCCCGCGGCGGATTTCAGCTCGTCAAAGGAAAGGTTTCCGGCCATGTGTTCTGATCCTGATATGCGGCTCCGGGGAGCCTGGATTTTGTCAGGCGCTGTAACGCCAATTCGCCTCCCGGCGCAAGCCGGGAGGCGGTAGTCTCATGCGGTTCCGGCTCAGCTTTCGCCGTAAGGGAAACCAGCCGCGTTGATCACCTTGTTGTACTCCTTGAAGATCGAGATCACCTTGGCCTTGGTTTCGCTTTCCGCGGCCACTTCATCCCAGAACTTCACCGCAGCATCCTCGACCTGCTTCCAGTCCGATGCCGGAACCGAACGCAGCTCGAGCTTGTCGCCGGTGGCGCGCAGTTTGGCTTCGCCGCCCCAGTACCACTGGTTGCGGAATGTGTGGGTTGCTTCCATGCAGGAAATGTAAAGCTGCTTGAGATGCTCCGGCAGCGCATTCCACTTTTCCTCATTGGCAAACCAGGAACCGATCCAGGCGCCCGAGATGTTGTTGGTCAGGAAGTAGTCGGTCACATCGGCCCAGCCAACGGTGTAGTCTTCGGTGATCCCTGACCAGGACATGCCGTCGAGCTCGCCGGTCTGCACGGCAACTTCGGCGTCTTCGTACGGGATCGACACCGGAACCACACCAAACTGGGTGAGGAAGCGGCCGGCCGTCGGGAAGGTGTAGAGCTTCAGGCCGTCGAGATCGGCAACGCTGGTGATTTCCTTCTTGGTGTTGAAGTTGCACGGGTCCTGGCCGGCTGCCGAAAGCCAGACAACGCCGGTGCCGGAATAGGCTTCGCGCCAGATGTCGGCGAGACCATATTGCTGGAACAGCACCGGCACGTCGAGGATCGAGCGGGTGGCGAACGGGAAGTAGCCGCCGAACAGGCCGACTTCCACCGGCGACGCCATCGAATCATCATCCGAATGCACCGCGTCGATCGTGCCCGCCTGCATGGCGCGGAACAATTCGCCGGTCGGCACGATCTGGTCGGCAAAGAACAGCTCGATCACCATCTCGCCGTTGGCGGCGTTGTTGAAGGCATCGACGAAGGGCTGGGTCACGTACTGGCCGAGCGTTGCGCCGGCATAGGTCTGCATGCGCCAGCGGATCGGCTCCTGCGCGATGGCTGCCGGAGCTGCCAGGGTTGTTCCGGCCGCAGCACCAGCTGCAACACCGGCCTTGGTGAGAAATTGACGCCTCTTGAGATTGCTCATGCTGTTCTCCTTTTTGGTTTCGTCTTCTTTGGTTTGCCCACGTCAGCCCCGGAGTTTGCCGCGGAATTGTTCCGGCAGCCACAATGCGATTTCCGGGAACATCATCACGATCACCAATGTGAGCAACATGACCGCGACGAAAGGAATGACGGACTGGTAGATATGACGCAGCTTGATTTCCGGCGGCGCCATCGCCCGCATCAGGAACAGATTGTAGCCGAACGGCGGCGTCATGTAGGCGATCTGGCAGGTGATCGTGTAGAGGATGCCGTACCAGACCAGGTCAAAGCCGAGGATCTTCACCAGCGGCACATAGAGCGGTGCGACAATCACCAGCATCGCCGTGTCATCGAGGAAGGTACCCATCAGCAGGAAGCTGAGCTGCATAAGGATCAGCACATGCCAGGGATCGAGCCCAAGCTGGCCGAGGAAGAAGTTCTCGATCGCACGCACCGCGCCAAGACCGTCAAACACCGCGCCAAAGCAGAGCGCGGCCAGGATGATCCACATGAACATGCAGGAAATGCCGAGCGTCTTGCGCATGACATTTTCCATCACTTCGCGGTTCAGCCGGCCCTTGATGAAGGCCGCCGCCATTGACGCGAGCGCGCCGACGGCAGAGCTTTCCACGAGGCTGGTGTAGCCCATCAGGAACAGCCCGTTCATCAGGAAGAAGATCATGAACGGCAGGAACCCGGCGCGGAGCAGGCTGACCCGCTCTTTCCAGGTGATAGCGTCACGCTCGTCCTTGGGCAGCGGCGGCCCGAGATGCGGCTGCAGCTGGCAGCGCACGAAGATGTAGAGAATGAACAGCCCGGCCATCAACAGGCCCGGGAACACGCCGGCAAGCCACAGCTGGCTGACCGGCTGCCGCGCGATCATGCCGTAAAGTACCAGCACCACCGACGGCGGGATCAGGATCCCGAGCGACGACCCGCCCTGGATCACCCCGGTGATCATTATCTTGTCGTAGTTGCGCCTGAGCAGTTCCGGCAGCGCGATGGTGGCGCCGATCGCCATGCCGGCCACCGACAGCCCGTTCATCGCCGAGATCACCACCATCAGGAAGATCGTGCCGATCGCCAGCCCGCCCGGCACCGGGCCGAACCAGACATGGAACATCCGGTAGAGATCATCGGCGATCCGGCTTTCCGACAGCATGTAGCCCATGAAGATGAACATCGGCAGCGTCAGCAGCGGGTACCACTTCATCAGCTTGATCGATTGCGTGAACGCGATCTCGACCCCGCCGGTGCCCCACAGCGGA
This sequence comes from Hoeflea sp., assembly GCF_002733955.1. Classification (GTDB taxonomy): domain Bacteria; phylum Pseudomonadota; class Alphaproteobacteria; order Rhizobiales; family Rhizobiaceae; genus Hoeflea. Next base: position 142,446 of record NZ_NVXQ01000008.1, read on the forward strand.
AGCGCCGCGATCACCGCGACAGCACCGATGACGCCGAACACGCGCTGCCCGGTCAGAAGCAGCGCCATCATCGAGGCGAACATGAACAGGGCGATAAGTTCGTAGCTCAAAGGCCCGCCTCACTTGCATGGTTGACGCTGACGCCACGTAGAAAAAGAATGTCCCGGAACAGCTCCGCAATGGTCTGCAAGAGCATCAGCAGAATGCCGATGACGGCAATGACCTTGACCGGCCACATGTAGGGCCGCCAGACCGAATGCGCCCGCTCGCCCCATTCGATGGCGTAGGTCGTGCTGGAAATACCGCCATAGAGCAGAACACAGAGATAGAAGATCAGGAACAGCACGGTGACCGAGTCGATCGCAGCCTTGCGCCGCGGCGACCAGGTTCCGTAGATCAGGTCCATCCGCACGTGATCGCCCATCTGCATCGAATAGGCGCCGCCAAGAAGGTAGTAGCCAACCATGATGAACTGCGCGAATTCGAGCGTCCACAAGGCCGGAGCTCCGGCATATTTGGACACCGAGGACCAGAACAGCACACCCATCAGCGCGAAGATCAGATACATCGCAAAGCGTCCGATCCGCCGGTTGAAGGCGTCTACCCTGCGGATGTAGCTTTCGAGAAACCTCATGCCTTGACGTCCCCCGCACAGTTTGGCTGACCGTTCAGGCCGGCCGTATTTGCACGCTCATGCATCATCTTGCACCCCTTCCGGGTTCAGCCGCCCGAGCGACATTTCAAGAAGCTCCGCGATCCGCGCGGCCCAGACGGCCTGGCCGGCTTCGTCGGTAATGAGATCATTGCGGATCTCAAGCATGACGTTGGCGATTTGCCTGGTCAATCCGTGACGTTGGAGCGTGTGGGTCACGCCATCCTGCGGTCCATAGGGGTAATTGCGCAAGACCTGATCCAGCTCCAGCACTTGAGCCGCCTCCAGCATCGCGTCCGCAAATCGGCTATCGTCATCATGCAGGATGCCCAGATGGCCCTCGCGCGGCGTACCGAAATAGACCGGCGTGAACGAATGAACCGTCACCAGCACCACGTTGCGCCCGTCAGACAGCCGACCGTCGACCAGCGCGTCGATGGCCTCGTGAAACGGATGATACAGCGCCTCGGCCCGGCGCGCCTTGTCTTCCGCACTGAGCCCGGCATTGCCCGGCACGTCATAGATCTCGGAGCGGTCGGGATAGGCGCCCGCGACTTCCGGCGGGCGGTTGCAATCATAGGCCAGCCGCGAAAACCGTTGCGAGACCAGCGGTGCCTCGAGCCTGTCCGACAGCATTTCGGCCACCCGCTGCGCGCCGATGTCCCAGGCGATGTGGCTTTCAAGTGCCGCCTCGTCGAGCCCCATGGTTCCAAGCGCCTTCGGCATCGTCTTCGACGCATGCTCGCAGATCAGCACCACATCGCTCGCCCCGTCGGGACGGCGGACCGCAAAAGCCGGCCCTTCTGATGGTTCGATCAGCCTGTCGTCATGCATTTCGGTAACAGATCCCCGGCAAGCGGAAGCAGCAATTTCACACTCGTAACATTGATTAGGATTGCCTCCTTGTTGTCAATCCTGTAATTTTTATTACATACTTCGGCGAAGCGGATCGGGAACAGCCATGGCCATACGCGAACAGGTTCAGGCGGCGCTGGGAACATTGCCCGGCGCGGAAAAGAAGATCGCCCACGCCTTTCTCGCCAATTATCCCAGCATCGGCCTGTCGACGATTGCCGAACTTGCGGCGCTTGCCGGCACCAGCGCGCCGACCGTGCTGCGCTTCGTCGCCCGGCTCGGCTTCGAGTCCTATCCGGAGTTCCAGCGGGTGTTGCGCAGCGACGTGCAGGCGCAATTGATGTCCCCACTCGAACGCGCCCGCAGCACCGGACCGGCGACAGAGAATCCGGCGCTCAAGGCCAGTTTTGCAAGCATCGCCGCCAATCTCGACGCCACCCTGAAGGCCGTGCCCGAAAGCGAATTCGAGGCCGCCTGCGAGCTGCTCTCCGACCAGAAGGCCACCATCTACCTGCTGGGCGGCCGCTTTACCGATTCGATCGCCGCCTACATGGCCGCTCATTTGCGCATCATCCGCCCCAATGTCAGGCATTTCGACGGCCAGACCTCGACCTGGCGCGACCAGTTGCTCGATGTCCGCCCCGGTGATGTGGTGGTGTTCTTTGACATCCGCCGTTACCAGTCCGATCTGGTCCGGCTCGGTGAACTCATGGTCGAGCGCAAGGCCCGCATCCTGCTGATCACCGATCCCTGGCTGTCGCCGATTGCCCGCTCGGCGCGGGTGGTGCTGCCTTGCGTGGTCGACGCCAGTCGCACCTGGGATTCGAACGTGGCCCTGCTGGCGCTGGCCGAAGCCCTGATCGACCGGGTTTCCCGCTCCCAGTCCGACAGCGCCCGCGCCCGCATGCAGACGCTCGAGGACATCCACTGGAACAATCTCCAGGGCCGGTAGGACCGGCTCGAGGCCTTGGGACGTCTCCGAAGCGGAGCACGCCCCGCTTGCGCAAAAGCCTCGCATCCAATACCCATCAGCTATGGATCAGCAAACCGCATTGGACGCCTTTTCGGCCCTCAGTCAGGAAACCCGGCTCGCCGTGTTCCGGCTTCTTGTCACCGCAGGCCCGGAGGGCATGACCTCGGGGGACATCGGCGAACGCCTGAATGTGCGCCAGAACACCATGTCGACCAATCTCGGCATACTGCTCAAGGCAGGCCTGGTTCGTCGTGTCAGGGACGGGCGCAATGTCCGCTACCATGCCGATCACTCCGGCATCAGCGGCCTTCTCGGCTTCCTGCTGGAGGATTGCTGCGGCGGCAATCCCGAACTCTGCCAGCCGATCATCCGCCAGCTGTCCTGCACCTGATTTCAGGCTACCCCGGCGAGGTTGCCCGGCGGTACAGGTGCCAGGTCGCATGCCCCATCACCGGCAGCACCAGCAACAGCCCGGCAAAAACCGGCAGCAGCGCCACCAGTGTGGCAAGCCCGACGACAAAACCAAATCCGAGCATCGGCAAGGGGTTTTTCACCACCGTCGCAATGCTGGTGATCATCGCGGTCACGAAATCCACCTCGCGCTCGGCCAGCATCGGCAGTGCGATCACGGTGGTTGAAAACAGAACCGTCGCAAGAAACGCCCCGACCAGCGTGCCCACCATCAGGAAACCCCAGCCTTCCGGCGTCGACAGCACGATCTCGACGAAGCGGTCCCAGCTCGAAAACGACTTGAAGCCGAGAAACAGCGCCAGTAGCAGCCGCACCTGGTAGACCCAGATCCAGAAGATGAACATGACGACAAAGGCCATCCAGCCGAGCTGACGTTCACGCTGGTAAAACACCTGCGCCAGCACGCCCTTCGGCGTGATCGGTTCGCCCATCCGCCGCCGCCGGCTGACCTCGTAGAGGCCGACCGCCACGAACGGACCCAGCAGCGGAAACCCGATGGCCAGCGGAATGATCATCCAGGGAGATCCGATGCGGGTGAGAAACCCCAGGATCAGCAGGCCGCCGAGCACGTAGATGGCGCCGAAAAACAGCCCGTAACCGGGATGCGCCTTGAAGTCGGCCCACCCGTCCTTCAGGCTCGCGCGCACATCGCCGAATGTCAGCATGCGGATCTGCGGCGCACCGATCGCAGTGCTATCCGTCAATCCGTCTGTCTTGTTGGTCATGATTTCCTCCATCCCCCGCGAAACAGGCTGTCATTGTCACCGGTCAGGCCTGCTTCGGCAATGATCCTGATCAACCGCGAACGCAACAATGTCTTCAGGACACTTGGTCGCCACCAGGCAACGCAATATCGGCCCCGGCTCTGGTAAATGCGCTGCTCGCCACTACCTGTGGAGAGCCGGCTAGGGCGCTCACAAGCCCTGTCCGGAGACGCCCAGATCCTGACCGGGAGTTTGCCATGTCCGCCTTCATCATTGCCCTGCTCGTGCTCGCGGCTGCGTCGACCGGCGCCATGTTCAAGCCCGGCGAATGGTATCGCGGCCTTGAACGCCCGTCCTGGACACCGCCCAACTGGGCCTTTCCCGTGGTCTGGACCATCCTCTACATCGCCATCGGCGTGTCCGGCTGGCTGGTCTGGGAAGCGCGAGGTCCAGGCCTCGCCATGGCGCTCTGGCTCGTCCAGCTGGGTCTCAACGCGGCCTGGTCCTGGCTTTTCTTTGGCCGCCATCGCATGGATCTGGCTTTTGTCGATATCTGCCTGCTGTTGCTGGCGATCCTCGCCTATATCATTGCCGCGAGCGCCATATCCCCTCTCGCTGCTCTGCTGTTTGCACCCTATGCCGCCTGGGTCGCACTTGCGGCCATGCTCAACCGCTCGGTCTGGCGGCTTAACAGCGCCTAGAGTATCCCGCTTCATCAAACCGCTTCCAATTCGCCGGTCGGCGTTTTAGGTAGTGGCCATCCTGAAGGCTCCCTGCGTATCGCAGACAGCAATCCGAGGCCCCGATGTCCATGTCCCCCTTTGTTGCCCCGCAAGCCCGCCGTGCCAGCGTCGCTGTCGATGTCGGCGGCGTGATTGTCGGCGGCGGTGCGCCCGTCGTGGTGCAGTCGATGACCAACACCGACACCGCCGACATCGACGCCACCGTCGCCCAGGTTGCAGCCCTTCACAAAGCCGGCTCGGAAATTGTCCGCATCACCGTCGACCGCGACGAAAGTGCCGCTGCCGTGCCGAAGATCCGCGAACGGCTCGAACGCCTCGGCCTCGACGTGCCGCTGGTCGGCGATTTCCACTACATCGGCCACACCCTGCTCGCAAATCACCCGGCCTGCGCCGAGGCGCTGGCCAAGTACCGGATCAATCCCGGCAATGTCGGCTTCAAGGACAAGAAGGACCGGCAGTTCATCGAGATCATCGAAATGGCGATCCGCCATTCCAAGCCGGTGCGGATCGGCGTCAACTGGGGCTCGCTCGACCAGGTGCTGCTGACCCGGCTGATGGACGAGAACGCCGCCAACGGCTCGCCGCTGTCGGCCCGCGATGTCACCCGCGAGGCCATCATCCAGTCGGCGCTGCATTCCGCGGCCCTGGCCGAGGAAACCGGGCTCGAACGCAACCGCATCATCCTGTCGGCCAAGGTCAGCCAGGTGCAGGACCTGATTGCCGTCTATTCCGAACTCGCCCGTCGCTCCGACCACACCCTGCATCTGGGTCTGACCGAAGCGGGCATGGGCTCGAAAGGCATCGTTGCCTCCTCGGCGGCCATGGGCATCGTGCTTCAGGCCGGCATCGGCGACACCATCCGTGTCTCGCTCACGCCGGAGCCGGGCGGCGACCGCACCCGCGAAGTCATCGTCGCCCAGGAACTTCTTCAGGTCATGGGGTTCCGGCAGTTCGTGCCGGTGGTGGCCGCCTGCCCCGGTTGCGGCCGGACCACGTCCACCGTGTTCCAGCAGCTCGCCCGCACCATCGAGGACGATCTCAGGCGCAACATGCCGCTCTGGCGCGACAAGTATCCCGGCGTTGAAGGCCTGCAGGTCGCAGTCATGGGCTGCATCGTCAACGGGCCCGGCGAATCCAAGCATGCAGATATCGGCATTTCCTTGCCCGGCACCGGCGAGAGCCCGGCGGCACCGGTCTTCATCGATGGCAAGAAGGCCGCCACCCTGCGCGGTCCGAACATTGCCGATGATTTCCAGGTCATGGTCGCCGATTACATCGAAAAACGCTTCGGCAAGGCCGGCTGAGCCGCCTGCCGTTCCACATTTTCGGATCAGGCTGAATGTGCCTGCTCGGTAGTCCTGGGCAGCCAGCGGTCGATCATGGCGCCGAGTTTTTCCGGTGAAATCGGCTTGGAGAGATAATCATCCATCCCGGCTGCCAGGCAGCGGTCCTCGTCACCTTTGAGCGAATGCGCGGTCACGGCGATGATCGGCGTCGGCACCAGCCCTTCGCGGGCTTCGATCTCACGGATTGCCGCTGTCGCTTCCAGTCCGTTCATCTCCGGCATCGACACGTCCATAAGCACCAGAGTTGGCCTGAGCTCGTCCCACAACCGAACCGCTTCGCGTCCATTGACAGCCAGGTTGTGGATCAGACCCAGCCCGTCCAGCGTCTGCTGGAACACGATCTGGTTGATGGCATTGTCTTCGGCCACCAGCACCAGCGGCTCTGTCCGTTTGGCAATCACAGGCTTGGATTCGACGGGCGCTGGCTGCGGTTCGGCGACGGCCGTGACCGGCGCGGGGGCGGCCGGCTGGCTTGGCGCTGGCGCTAGCTCGGGCGCTGACGGCGCAACCGCCGGCTCCCGGTTCTTCGACGCAATACCTGGCTGGCGCAATGCCGCTTCGACGGTCTTGCGCAACTGCGCGGTCCGAACCGGCTTGGTAAGCTGTGCAAAGATCTCGAGATGGTTGAGCGCTGCCAGCTGGTCGGCCTGGTCGACGGAGGACAGCACGAGGATCGGCGTGTCTGCGATCAGCGGATCGGAGCGGATCGCCTGGGCGACTTCCGCCCCCGACATGCCCGGCATCTGGAAGTCGAGCACCACCAGGTCGATGCCGATGCCAAGGCTGGATCGGGCATGGCGCAACAGATCGAGGCCGATTTCTCCGCCTTCCACAGCCACACAGTCAAACCCCCAGTCGCGGATCTGCTCGGTCAGGATCATCCGGTTGATGGCATTGTCGTCGACCACCAGAACGCGCCGGCCGGGCAACAGGTCCGAGGGGGCATCGAGCGTCGAACTGCTTTGTCCGTCGACATCCATTTCCACGGTGAAGCTGAAGGTGGAGCCGACCCCGACTTCGCTTTCCAGCTCGATCTTGCCGCCCATCATCTCGACCAGGCGGGTGGCGATCGCCAGACCGAGCCCGGTGCCTTCATGCTTCCTGGTCGAGGAGCCGTCGACCTGGCTGAATTTCTCGAAGATCGCGTTCTGCTTGTCAGCAGGGATGCCGATACCGGTATCCTGCACCGCGATCGAAATCGCCAGCCGGTCGGCATCATTGACGGGGTCAACCTTGCGCCAGTTGATGTCGACCATGACGTGACCATGCTCGGTAAACTTGACCGCATTGCCGACCAAATTGGTCAGGATCTGCCTGATTCGGCCGGGATCCCCGATAAGCTTGTCTGGCAGGCCCGGCGCTATGCGAACCACCAGTTCGATGTCTTTCTCGACAACCCGCGACGACATCAGCGTCGCCACGTCCTCGGTCGTGTCAACCAGGTTGAACGGCTTCGGGCTCAGCGTCAGCTGACCGGCGTCGATCTTGGAAAAGTCCAGAATGTCGTTGATGATCTCCAGCAGCGCGTTGCCGGATTTCAGGATCACATCGGTGAAGGTGCGCTGACGGGTGTCGAGTTCAGTCCGGGTCAGCAGTTCCGCCATCCCCAGCACCCCGTTCATCGGCGTCCGGATCTCGTGGCTCATGGTAGCGAGGAATTCCGATTTCGCCTTGTCACCCAGCTTGGCCTTTGTCAGCGCCGCGTCAATCTCGCGGGTCTTGGCCTGCAACCGCTTGATCATCTGGCGGATGATGATGTCGATGGGGACGAAGACGCCAAGACCCAGAACCAGCAGAATACCGATCGTGGCAAGCAGGTAGCGCTGCAGCAGTTCCCCCAGCTCAAGCGACTGCATGGCAAGGTAATCGCGGAACTGCTCGTGTACGAACAGGTTGGACGGCTGGATGATCTCGTCGAACATGGCGCTGATTTCGCGGCCGGCCCAGTACATGTCCTTCTTCGTGCGTGCCTTGTCCAGGCGCGACGCTTCAACCATCTGCTTGTGGTTGAGGAATGCGTCGTCGCCGGTCATGTAGCGCGATCGCATCTGGATCGTCTTCTTCAGGTCGGCCGGAAGTTCATCCCATTTGTCGCCCAGATGCTTGATCTTCCAGCGGGCTCTTTCAAAGCGGAAGCCCAGGCTGGTGAGCGCTGAAATGATATCCGGATCGACCGTCAGGCTTTCGCGGATCTTGCGCTTTTCCGCCAGCGTCGCGCCATCCAGCCGGGTGTCGACGGCCGCCTGGTAGTCGACATAGGTCTGCGCCAGCCGTTCGCTGCGATCCGCAATGGCCCGCAGCGCGTGGTCGACTTCCGCAAATTCGGTTGAGACCGCGCCAATCTGCTGAATCACCTGGTTGCGTTTGCTTTGCTCGGTGAAGAAAAACGCGCAGACCACCGCAAGAGCACTCAGCGAGACGATATATCCGATCCGCAGCGAGATGATCGATCGTCGCGCGACAGCTGTTTCATCTTGATGTTTGCGTTTTTCAGTCATGTTTCTGGCAGCACCCGTTTGCCGGGATATTGCCGTGAGTTGGTTAATTAAAGACGTACAGATCGGCGTCTTCTGCGTTGCCAGCCGCAGAAAATTTTCGAGCTACCTCTTGAAGCCTTTACGAAAACCGGGCTGGATCAGCGTTCCCGGCTGGCGATGAAGCCTGCAGCCTGACGCAATATCTCCCCCTCGCTGCCAAACGGCTCGAGCAGCAAGGACGCCTCTTCGACCAGTTGGTCCAGCCGCTCTCGTGCAGCGGCGACGCCGTGAAGAGAGACCCAGGTGGCCTTGCCCCGCCCGGCATCCTTGCCGGCGGCTTTTCCAAGCGTCGCGGCATCGGACGTCACATCGAGCAGGTCGTCCGCCAGCTGGAAGGCAAGGCCGATGATTTCGCCGAACCGGGTCATCCGCGACAGCACCTGCTCGTCAGCCCCGGCGGCAATGGCGCCCGCGGCACAGGCATAGCGCAGCAACGCGCCGGTTTTCATCGCCTGCAGCTCGACGATCCCGGCTTCATCCGGCGTCACCCGTTCGGCACTGAGATCGAGCGATTGGCCACCCACCATGCCGCCGACACCGGACGCCCTGGCAAGCTGGTTGACCAGCTTCAGCCTGGCTTCCGCCGGCAGATCGGTTTCCGGCGCCGAGAGGATATCGAACGCCAGGGTCAGCAGCGCGTCACCGGCGAGAATCGCGGTCGCCTCGTCAAAGGCGACATGAACCGTCGGCTGTCCCCGCCTCAGATCGTCATCATCCATCGCCGGCAAGTCATCGTGGATGAGCGAGTAGCAGTGAATGCATTCCAGCGCAGCAGCCACGCGTCTGGCAGCAGTCTCCGGAGCACCAAGCAGCCGCGCAGTCTCGATCACGAGAAACGGCCGCAGCCGCTTGCCACCATTGAGAACACCATGCCGCATGGCAGCCATCAGACCATCCGGCCGCGCGATTTCACCCTCCAGGACCGTTCCCGACAGCAAGGTCTCCAAGAGAGCCGCCACGTCCCGTCCCGTCGCTTCAAGCCTTGCTGCGAATGTGTCTGCCATATTCCTGTCCATTGCGGTCTCTTGCCATGTCGCATCCTGATCGGCAACGGATTGTTTGCTCGATTGAGCCCGGAATATCGGTTCGCCACAGGCCCACACAACCGCCGCTCAACTCTGGCAATCGTCCGGCAAGATCGTTATGCACGCAACCAGGGCCGTGACGGACGGCGACAGTCAATTCGGGAACAGCCAGGTGGCCAGACAGACAAACAACGCGACCTCCCGGTCACGACAGACCTCGGGCAAACCCAGGCGCCGGTCCTTCCTGCGCCGGGTTCTGTCATGGAGCTTGGCGATCATCTTTCTAGTCCTGCTTCTGCCCTACCTTCTGATCTTGCTCTATGCGGCGCCACAGGTTCAGCCGATCTCGACCCTGATGATCGGCGAAACCCTCACCGGCAGGGCCTATGAGCGGCAATGGGTCGATTTCGATGCCATCGCCCCGGTTCTGGTGCAGTCGGTGATGATGTCGGAAGACGGCCAATATTGTGCCCATGACGGCATCGACTGGGAGGCGCTCAATCTGGTGATCGATGACGCCCTGGAGGGCGAGGCCACACGCGGCGCCAGCACCATTCCGATGCAGACGGCAAAAAACCTCTTCCTGCCGCCCCACCGCTCGATCCTGCGCAAGGCGCTGGAAATTCCGCTGGCCATGTGGATGGACGTCGTCTGGTCGAAGAAACGGCTGATGGAAATCTACCTCAACGTCGCCGAGTGGGCGCCGGGCATCTACGGCATTGAGGCTGCCTCGCAGGCCTATTTCGGCGTGCCCGCCGCAAAACTGTCGGCCCGCCAGGCAGCCTTGCTTGCGGTCACCCTGCCCAACCCGATCAAGCGCAACGCCGCCAACCCGTCCAGCGGCATGAACCGATTGGCCGGCATCATCGAGAAGCGTGCCAGCCAGTCCGGCGCCTACATCAAATGTCTTTATGATTGAGTTCAAGCTAATTGGCTTTGTTGGCGCTCAGCTGCATGCGAGACAGTCACCTTCATCAAACTGAGAGGTGCATCGTGACTGATCCGGTACTTTACATTGGCAACAAGAATTACTCGTCCTGGTCGTTCCGGCCCTGGATCGGCATGCGCACAGCCGGTATCGCTTTCACGGAAAAGCTGGTGCCCTTCGACATGGCCGCCGGCAATCCGGCCTTCAAGACGTTTTCGCCCACCGGCAAGGTGCCGGTACTCGTTGATGGCGATGTGACCGTCTGGGAATCCCTGGCGATCCTTGATCACGTCGCCCGCAAGTACCCCGCCTCCGGCCTCTGGCCCGAGAACGCAACCGACCGCACCATGGCCATGGCGATGAGTTCGGAGATGGTATCCTCGTTTCCTGCGCTGCGCTCGGCCTGCCCGATGAACATGCGCCGCGAGCGCAAGCCGATCGAGACAACGCCGGCCATCCTCGCGGACGTGGACCGCATCCAGGCCCTTTGGAGCGACTGCCTCGAAACCAGCGGCGGTCCGTTCCTTTTCGGCGCGTTCTCGATTGCCGATGCGATGTATGCGCCCGTCGTCAATCGCCTCGATGTCTACGCCTTTGAGACACGCCCGGCGGTGGCCGGCTACATGGCCCGGATGAAGGATCTGCCCGCCTGGCGCGAATGGGAAACCGCAGGCCGCGCCGAGCCATGGATCGTCGAAGAAGACGAAGCCTGACTGTTTCCTCTTGGTCTCAAGCAGCGTCAGGATGACCAAGAGTCAAAAAAACGCGGCAACCGCTGGTCAAACCTGCAAATGCCATGTATAAGCCCGGCAAATTTCCGAAATCGGCATGTGTCAGTTTCGGCCCTTGGGTCGACCGTTGGACATGCCTGTACGCTCAATAGGAGTTTATAATGGCTGTTCCGAAGCGCAAAACCACCCCATCCAAGCGCGGCATGCGCCGCTCGGCTGATGCTCTCAAGGCCCCGACCTATGTCGAGGACAAGAATTCCGGCGAACTGCGCCGTCCGCACCACATCGACCTGAAGACCGGCATGTACCGCGGCCGTCAGGTCCTGACACCGAAAGAAAGCGCATAAGCTTTTCAAGGCTGTTGAAGCTTTAAAAAAAGCCGGTCCTTGACGGGGCCGGCTTTTTTGCGTCTGCAGCTTGCTGGCCGGAGCCCTTGGCCTGACGCTTCCGCATCACGGCACACCTGTCGCGACACAACCGTGCGCCAAACACAAAAACGCCCGGGAGCCGAAGCACCCGGGCGAAATCAGATCAGAGTGACCAGCCTAGCCAGCCAACTTCTGCTGGGGCTTTTCAGGCAGCTTCGATGGTCGAAACTGCAGTCTTGCCTGTGCGGCGGTCTTCGGCTGTGTCGAAGGAAACCTTCTGGCCTTCGGCCAGACCGCGCATGCCAGCACGCTCAAGTGCAGTTGCATGGACGAAAACGTCCTTGCTGCCGTCGTCAGGTGCGATGAAGCCGAAGCCCTTTTGGTCATTGTAGAATTTAACGGTACCGGTTTTCATGGGGGAAGTCCTTTATGTCCATGAATGTAATTTCCGGCGCAAGCGCTCTTGAAAGCGCTCGGCGCAGGCGTTCGTCATCGAGTTTAAGTGAAGTGTTGAGCGTGTCTCCGCCTCAGGGCGGTGAGCGACCAAGTCGTCCGGTCCAAAAATCGATAGGCTGTTAGTACACTGATTTTTGCGCCAGCACAAGCAAAAGCGCGTTGACCTTGAAAGCAGGTCAGAAAAGCAGACCAGAAACCTGGTCCGCTATTCTTGTTTCGGCTGCCTTTTCGCCGCAGATCAGGCCGCGGCGGCAACACTCGAAGTCCGGCCCCGCACCGAGCGGAACGGCACCAGCCGGCGGCGTTCTTCATCCCACAGCGCCAGCGGCACGCAGCGCAGGCTCTGCCAGAAGGTCAGCCGGCCGATCTCGGCCAGTTCCGGGAAGTCCTTGAGCACCTGCGGCAGGCGGTAGAACGGGATCCGGCTTGAAAGATGGTGCACATGGTGGATGCCGATATTGCCAGTCGCCCACATCAACGGCTTGGGCAGGTCATAGAACGAGCTGCCATGCAGCGCGGCATATTCCCGTTCCCACTCCGGCGCATGGTCCCAGTGGGTCGGATCGAACTGGTGCTGAACATAGAACATCCAGACGCCGATCGAGGCGCCGATCAGCATGATCGGCAGGTGAATGATCAGGAATGCCTTGAAGCCCACGAGCATGCCGAGCGCCACCCACATCACCAGGATCGCAAGGTTTGTCACCATGACGCTCTTCCACGACATGATCCCGTCCTTCAGCGCGGTCACCGGCAGGCGGTGCTGCAGCATGAAGATGAAGGCCGGCCCGAGACCGAACATTACCAGCGGATGCCGGTAGAGACGGTACTTCCAGCGCCCTACGCTCGACAGCGCCAGATATTCCTCGACCGTCAGCGTGTCGATATCGCCGATGCCGCGGCGGTCGAGATTGCCCGAGCCTGCGTGATGGATCGCGTGCGAACGGCGCCAGTAATCATAGGGCGTCAGCGTGATCACGCCGAGAACCCGGCCGACCCGGTCATTCCACTTGGCCGTGGAGAACATCGAGCCATGACCGCAATCATGCTGGATGATGAACAGGCGCACCATCAGCAGCGCAGCCGGAATCGAAAGCACGAGGGTAAGAATGATGCTGTAGGAAAGCGCTGCCCACATCAACGCCCAGAACGAAACCAGAAGCCCGAATGTCAGGACCGTCTCGAACGCGCTTCGTCCGTCACTCGGCAACCTGTAGGGTTGCAGACGACGCACCCACTCCCGCGCTGATCCTGTCACCATACGAACTTCTCCTAAGATCTCGTTTCCTCACCGGCCGGGCAATTCTTGCTGCTCTCGGCACACTTTTGTGGGGGCCTTACCACGCCGGTTCCCAAAACGGCATCTTTTTCTCCCCACTTCCCCAGATCACGATGTGTCACATCGTCACTCCGAGTGTTACCAGTGGTCAGATTTACCTTGTGCGAAAACGGATGTACCGATTTTCAATCGATTTAATACGGATCTCTCCATGTCCACCTCCGCTATTGCTGCTCCCCCATTGCTTTCGCCTCAACGCCTCGCCGTCTCGCTGATGTTTCTCGCCAATGGATTTGTGGTTGGCAGCTGGGCGCCCAAGATCCCGGAATTTGCTGCCCGGCTGAAGCTTGATGAAAGCGATCTCGGCCTGATGATCATGTGTTTCGGCATCGGTTCGCTCTGCGCCATGCCGGCGGTGGGTGCACTGATTGCCGGTCGCGGCTCCCACGCCGTCACCCGAATCCTTGCCGCTCTGACCATTCCCTGCCTGATCCTTGTCACCATCGCGCCCTCGATCTGGACCGCGGCGCTGGCGCTGTTTCTCATCGGCGCCCTGATCGGCGGCATGGATGTCGCCATGAATGCCAATGCGGTCGAGGTCGAGAAACGCCAGGGCCGGGCGATCATGTCGTCCTGTCACGGCTGCTGGAGCCTCGGCGGTGTTGCCGGCGCAGCGCTCGGCGGTGTGCTGATCGCGCACTACGGCGTGCATGTGCATGCCATTGCCGCGTCCCTCGTCACCTGTATTCTGGTCCTGATTGCCTGGCCGCGGGTGCTTGTCGACCCGCCCCATGTTGAACTGGATGATGCCGGGCGCCCTGGTGCGGCCACTTCCCGGCCCAGCCTGCTCGGCGCCGGCGCCGCTGTTTGGCTCACCGGCATCATCTGCCTGATCATGATGACGCCCGAGGGAGCCATTCTCGACTGGGGTGCACTTTACCTGCGTCAGGAACTGGGCGCTGACCCGGCCCTCTCCGGCCTTGCCTTCGGCGCCTTCTCGGCGGCCATGGCGCTGATGCGCTTCCTCGGGGATCTGGTGCGCGACCGGTTCGGCGCGGTCAGGACATTCCGGGTTTCCTGCGTGCTCGCCATGGCTGGCCTCGGCACCGCCGGATTGGCAACTTCGCCGGAACTGGCCATCGCCGGTTTCGCCATTGCCGGCCTGGGCTTTGCCAACACCGTGCCGATCGCCTTTTCCGCTGCCGGCAACCTGCCCGGCCTGCCCCAGGGACTGGCAATCTCGGTGGTCACCTTCATGGGCTATTCGGGCATATTGTTCGCGCCCTCGGTGATCGGTTTCATCGCAGAGCACACCGGATTCGCGGCAATCTATGTGGCGCTGCCCCTGTTCGTCGTCCTGCCGCTCTTCTTTTCCAGCCTGATGCGGCACGCTGACAGGCAACCCGGATAGACCCGGCGCCTGTTTTCAGCACTCTTCGAACCTGTCGAGCCAGTCCAGCCCGTCCAGCGTGGCTTCCTTCGGCCGGTATTCGCAGCCGACAAAACCGCGGTAGCCAAGCTCGTCCAGCGCCTCCAGAACCCGGAAATCATCAAGCTCGCCGGTTCCGGGTTCATTGCGCCCCGGCACCGAGGCAATCTGCACATGCCCGATGATCGGCATCATCTGTTCAAGCGCCCTGAGCACATCCCCGTGCAGGATCTGGCGGTGATAGACATCGAATTGCAGCTTCACGTTTGGACGACCCAGATCGGTGATCGCTGCGGCAGCCAGATCGAAACTGTTGAGGAAATAGCCCGGCATGTCGCGTGGGTTGAGCGGCTCGATCAGCAAGGTGATGTCCTTCTCGCCAGTGGCATCCGCAACAAAGGCCAGGGCGTCCCTGTAGGCCCTCTGATGAACCGGATCCGCGGGGTCGGCAATCCCCGCCATCATGTGCAGCCGCCGTGTGCCCAGAGCCTGGGCATAGGCAAGCGCGGTAGTCACAGACTGCTGCAACTCGTCCTTCCGCTCGGGCAATGCCGCCAGTCCGCGATCGCCGCCCGCCCAGTCGCCCGGCGGCAGGTTGAACAACACCTGCTCCAGCTCCGCTTCAGCCAGCCGTTCGGCGATGGCATCAGCCTCAAACTCATAGGGAAACAGAAATTCCACCGCGTCGAAGCCGGCATCGGCCGCAGCCTGGAACCGGTCAAGAAACGCATGCTCGGTAAACATCAACGACAGATTTGCGGCAAAGAATGGCATTTGAACCTCCGGTCTAACCCTTCCCTCCTTCAGCTTTAACAGTGTTGCGCCAGCTGACAACCTGCGATAGCGAATCGGTAAACCGCACCGGCACAAAAAGACCGCCAGGAGCACAAAGCTCTCGGCGGTCAGGCCCTTGGGGGACAAAGGACAGGTTCTTGCCCGGCACGGGCCGGCGGCACCCGGCAGATGAGGGTCAGGCGGACCAGTTGGCGTACCAGTCCCTGAACAGCTTGTACTGGGTTTCGACATACTGTTTCTGCGAGGCCGAGAGCGCGTCGGTCTCGTTGAAATGCAGCGTGTATTCGGCGTTGCCGTTGAGCAGCATCAGGTGCTTGTAATAGAGCACCAGGTCGGCGCCTTCATCGAACGACGACAGCACGCCGAGCGCCTCTTCCAGCTCCTTGGCCTTCAGTCGCGCCTTGGCATCGCCTTGCGCCGCCTTCTTGCACAGATCCACCAGCTGCAGCACTTCCCTGGGCAACGCATTGCCGATGCCGGTGATCGCGCCGGTGGCGCCGCAATTGACGAAGCCGTGATAGACATTGGTGTCGACGCCGACCATCAGCGTGACGCTGTCATCCGCCGAGGTGATGTATTCTGCCGCATAGCGCAGGTCTGCCGCACCACCGAATTCCTTGAAGCCGATCAGGTTCGGGTGGTCCTTGCGCAGCGCGAAGAACAGATCGGCGCGGGTGGCAAAGCCATAATAGGGGCTGTTGTAGATCACCGCCGGCAGATCCGGAGCTGCCGACAGGATCGCCTTGAAATGGGCTTCCTGGGCGCTTGCCGAAGTGCCGCGCGAAAGAACCCGCGGGATCACCATCAGACCCTGCGCGCCGACCTTGGCCGCATGCGCCGCATGGGCAACCGCCGAGGCGCTGTTGATCGCGCCGGTGCCGACGACGGTCGGAATGCCGGCGGCGACCAGGCGCGAAACGCCTTCCATCCGCTGCGCGTCGGTGAGAAGCGGCCAGTCGCCCATCGAACCGCAATAGACCACCGCCGACATGCCGGCATCGATCAGTTCCTGGCCCATGCGCACCAGCGCGTCGACATCAGGCGTCCGGTCGGCCTTGCAGGGCGTCATCAGCGCCGGCATGCAGCCGGTGAAAATCGAGTTGTCCATAAGGAGATGTCCTTCTTTCAATAAACGGGATCAGAAGCCGACGATCTGAGAGGGGAGCCAGGTCGACAGGGCAGGAAACAGCGCGACCGCAAGCAGCGTGGCGATCTGCAACAGGATGAACGGCACGACGCCACGGCACATCTGGCCATAGGTCATGTCGGACGGCGCGATCGACTTGAGATAGAAGATCGACGACGCCATCGGCGGTGTCAGGTAGCTGGTCTGGATGACGATGATCATCATCGTGCCGAACCAGACCGGATCGATGCCGGCAGAGCGGATGAACGGCGTGAACAGCGGCACCGCAATCAGCACATTGGCGGTCCAGTCGAGCACGAAGCCCAGGAGCAGCACGATCAACAGGAAGAAGATGATCATGCCGGTGTCGCCGAATCCGGCGGCCTCGATGAAGGAGCGGATCATCCGCGAGCCGCCATTGGCGGCAAATGTGCCCATGAACATGGTGCCCGCGGCAACGATCAGCAGGATCATCGCCGAGATCCGCACCGTAATCTTCAGCGACTCGAACAGCATGGCGAGGTTGAAGCGGCCATAGAAGATGCTCAAGAGCGTCGCCCCGACAGCCCCCACGGACGCGGCTTCCGTCGGCGAGGCAATGCCTGCCAGCAGCGAGCCGAGAACGGCAAAAATCAGCGCACAGATCGGCAGCAGCGAGGTCACCGTGATGCGCAGCTTTTCGCCCAGCGGCATCTCCGGCTCGGCGAAGTCCTGCGTCGGCTGCGGCGGCGCCAGCACGCCCTGGATGATCAGGTAGATAATGAACAGACCGACCATCAGCAGGCCCGGCAGCATCATGCCGGCAAGCAGTTCGCCGACCGACATCTGCGCCAGCGAGGCATACATCACCGCGATCACCGAGGGCGGGATCATGGTGCCGAGCGAACCACCGGCGCAGATCGTGCCGGCAATCTGGCTGTTGCGGTAGCCACCACGCTGCATTGCCGGGATCGCCATCATGCCGATCATCACCTCGACCGCGCCGACCACGCCGGCTGCGGCGGCAAACACTGCCCCCATGGCAATCGTGGCGACGGCAAGCCCGCCGGGCAGTCGCGACATCCAGATCTGCATCACCTTGAACAGCCGCTCGGCAATGCCCGAGCGCTCCAGGATCGCGCCCATCAGCACGAACATCGGAATGGCAGCGAGAATGAAATTGGTCGAAGCCGAATAGAATGCGCCATAAAGCTGGGCAAAGGCATTCGGACCGAACTTGGCAATGCCCGCGGCCGCCGACACGATCGCCAGCGAAAACGCGATCGGGATGCCGGTCAACACCAGCACGAACAGCGCGGGAAACATCAGGGCGGCAATGGTCATCGGATCAGGCTTCCAGTTTGAACGGCTGGTCTTCATCGCCGCGGAACACCC
Organism: Hoeflea sp.; assembly: GCF_002733955.1. Taxonomy (GTDB): domain Bacteria; phylum Pseudomonadota; class Alphaproteobacteria; order Rhizobiales; family Rhizobiaceae; genus Hoeflea. The sequence continues at coordinate 160,238 of NZ_NVXQ01000008.1, forward strand.
GCAAGCCGTGAACCAGCTGCTGCAGCGTCAGCGCCACCAGCCCGATGGCCAGGATCGCGAAGAACGGCCACATCAGCGGCGCCCAGGGGCTGACATTCTCGACCTCGCCGGTCTCGAAGGCCCGCCAGGCCCGCTCGATGGCGAATTTCGACAGTCCTGCGAAGATCGGTGTGATCAGGAACACGAACACGAAACCTTCGAGCTTGCGCCTTATGCCGACCGGCATCTTCTGGGCAAGGAAATCGATCCGCACATGCGCATCCTGTTTCAGCGCATAGGCCGCACCAAGAACAAACAGCGTGCCGGTGGCCATGTAGGAGATATCGAAGGCCCAGATGGTTGGCGCGCCAAAGGCATAGCGCGCCACCACTTCGTAGATCATCGAGATCACCAGAACCACCGTCACGACTTGGGCGATCCAGGACAACAGACGGGAGAATGCGTCGACAATGTTGAACAGCCTGGTCATGACGGTGGGTTCCGTTCTCTCGTTCAGTCCTGGTTGCGGACCAGATAGCTGCTTTCAGCGGACCACAGGGTCTTGAAGGCCATGTAGTCGGCGAGGATGTCGGCCATCTCCGCCTTGCCGTCGGCCTTCTGGGCTTCGGCCGTTTTGCCGATCCAGTCCGCACCGGCGTCGGACAACTGCTTGATGAACTCCGGCGACAGCGTGATCACCTCGTTCTTGCCCTTGCGGTATGTGTCCATCGCCGCGACATCGCCGCCATAGAAATGGATCAGCGCCTGCATGGTGGTCAGCTCCGCTGCCTTTTCCAGAAGCGGCTTCAGATCGTCGGGAAGCGCATCCCAGGTTTCCTGCTTGAGCACGACTTCCCACAGGAAGGTCGGCTGGTGCACACCCGGAACGATGATGTATTTCGCCGCTTCATGGAAGCCTTCCGGCAGGTTGGCCGACGGCGGGCCCCATTCGATCAGGTCAACGCCCTTGCGCTGCAGCAGGGTGTAGATTTCACCGGGCGGAACCACGGTCGGAACCGCGCCGAAATACTCTTCCATCACCTTGGCCCATGGACCCGAGGTGCGGTATTTCATGCCCTTGAGGTCTTCGGCCTTGGTGATCGGCACATTGGAATGCGCCATCACTTCCGACGAGCCGATGCCGACGATCAGGTTCTTGAAACCGTCCCTGGCGCGCAGCTCTGCAAGCTTTTCCTTGCCGCCCTTCTCGTAGATCCAGGTGACATAGGCTTCGGGCCCCATGCCGCCGGGAAATCCTGCAAAGATCGCGTTGGTCGGGTCCTGGTTGACCAGATAGCTCGGGGTCGAGTGACCGGCCTGAACGATGCCGTCGCGAACGCCGTCATAGACCTGCAGCGCAGGCACGAGCACACCGGCGCCAAATGGCTCGATCAAAACCCGGCCATTGGTGAGAACATCGACGTTTTCAGCGAAGCGCTCGAGGAAATTGACATAGAAGGGCGAACCTTCCGGCACCGAGGTCGGCACCTGCCACGTGACTTCCTGGGCCACGGCCGGCACGGCTGCAACAGACAGCATCGATAGCAGCGCCCAGTTTCTGATTTTCTTGAACATGAAACCCTCTGTGGTTTGGCCGCGCAGCCACGCGGACGATTGGTGGTGTTCTGACCAACGCCGGACCTCGCTTCAGCGACGCCCGTCGCATGCGTCTCTCTGCGGAGACATACCGACTATAGGTAATTGTATTTTCATTGTCGACATAAAATATCTCGGAAATTCAGGCCAAGCAGAATTGCCGCCCGAAGGCGTGGTATATCCAAATTTTATGCAGTGTTTTTAGAGACTTATGTCGGAGTTCAGACGCCGGTCCGCAGTCATCGCACTCTGGATCTGCAGCACAATCTGCTCCGCATGTGCCTGCGCGATGCGATCGGCAGCCTCGATATCCTGCGCCTCAATGGCCGCCAGCATGACCTCATGTTCCTGCAGATAGATCTTTGGAAGCTCGTCATTGTAGGACGAGTAATAAAGCCGCAGCAGCCGCCGCCCCTCATCAAGCAGACGGATAAACAGATCGGTGTAGTAGCGATTCTTGCCGGCCTGCGCGATCGCCGCATGGAAATTGCGGTTGACCTCGATCATCGCCGGAACGTCCTTGGCGTCCACCGCCTGCGTGTAGCTGTGCTGCAGATCCCAGATCGCCGCCAGCTCCTCCTCGGTGCGGTTGACGGCTGCCAGCCGGGTGGTCACCCGGTACATCAGCGACAAGGCATCGAAGAACTGCGGCAGGTTGGCAAAATCGATCGGCGCAACGATGGTGAACCGGTTCGGCAGCGTGACCACAAGCCCCTCGCCGGCCAGTTTCACCATGGCCTCGCGGATCGGCGTGCGCGAAATGCCGAAGCGCTCGGCCAGCTTGACCTCGTCGATCGGGCTGCCGGGTTCGAGCGTGAGGTTGAGGATTTCATGCTTGAGCGTCTCGAAGACCGCACCGACACCCTGCCCGCGCTTGCGCTTGCCTTCAGGCAACTGCGTTGACACCGGCTCTTCAAGGCTCATGATTCACTCCAGATTTCCGCAACCCACGGCGAACCACTACAACCGCAAAGCAGCAAACACAATTCCCGGCGGGGCTGAAGGTCACCCTGCCAGCATCACCAACACCGCGATGGCAGCCAGCGTCTGTGCGCACATGATCATGTTCAGATAGCTTCGAAACGGCTGCTTTTGCGTCTTGTGGCGCAAGATCGATCGGCCCAGCAGCATTGCGGGCGCCCCGCCGAGTGCCGCCACCATCAACAACTGCCTTTCCGGGACCCGCCGTCTACCACGCAAAGCGCAGCTTTTGTCCCAGCCGAACAGCGCGAAACCGGTCAGATTGACTGCCACCCAATAGCCCGCCGCCACAAGAAACATTCCGCCGCCGCCCTTTCATGTCCCGCCTCGCCTGAGCACAGTCGGCTTATGCTGCCACGCAATCGGCGAAATAGGCTACCTGGCCGTCGCTGCCAATCTCCTGCACCAGGCCGTGGATATCGGTCTCGAAGCCCGGGCATTCGCGGGCGAACGCACGGTTGAACTTCAGGTACTCCACGATCTTGGTGTTGAACACCTCGCCCGGGATCAACAGCGGAATGCCCGGCGGATAAGGCGTCACCAGGCTGGTGGTGATCCGGCCCTCGAGCGCGTCGATCGGCACCCGCTGCGTCGTCCGCTGGGCAATATGGGCAAAGGCATCGCTGGGCTTCATCGCCGGCGTCAAATTGCTCAGATACATCTCGGTCGACAGGATCGCCACGTCATACTTGGCATAGAGCGAGTGCACGTGCTGGCACAGATCCCGCAAGCCCATCCTCTCGTAGCGCGGCTGCTTGGCGCAGAACTCGGGCATCACCCGCCACATCGGCTGGTTCTGATCGTAGTCATCCTTGAACTGCTGCAATTCGGTCAGCAGCGAATTCCAGCGCCCCTTGGTGATACCGATGGTGAACATGATGAAGAAGCTGTAGAGGCCGGTCTTTTCCACCACCACGCCGTGCTCGGCCAGGTACTTGGTCACGATCGAGGCGGGGATGCCGGTGTCCTCGAAGCGGCCGTCGAGATTGAGACCCGGCGTGATGATCGTCGCCTTGATCGGGTCAAGCATGTTGAAGCCCGGCGCCATGTCGCCGAAGCCGTGCCAGGAATCCTCGCCGTCGGAGGATTGCACCCCGTCGGCATCGGTGCGCTTGAGCACCCAGTCACGGGTCTCGCCGATGCCTTCCTCCTCGAGCTCGACCGGCGGGCCCCAGACCTGGAACCACCAGTCGCCCTCGCCGAACTCGTCGTCCACCTTGCGCATCGCCCGGCGGAAATCGAGCGCTTCGGCAATGCTTTCCTCGACCAGCGCGGTGCCACCGGGAGGCTCCATCATCGCCGCCGCCACATCGCAGCTGGCAATGATCGAATATTGCGGGCTGGTGGATGTGTGCATCAGGTAGGCCTCGTTGAAGAGGTGACGGTCCAACTTGGTGTCCTGACTGTCCTGCACCAACACATGGCTTGCCTGGCTGATACCGGCCAAAAGCTTGTGAATCGATTGCGTCGCATAGGTCACCGAATGCATCGGCCGCGCCCGCTTGCGGCCCATCGAATGGTAGCTGCCATAGAAGGGATGGAACGCCGCATGCGGCAGCCAGGCCTCGTCGAAATGCAGGTTTTCGACATAGCCGTCGAGCAGATCCTTCACGGTCTCGGTGTTGTACAGGACCCCGTCATAGGTCGACTGCGTCAGCGTCATGATCCGCGGCTTGACCGTGTCGGCGTCCACGCCATCAAGCAACGGATTGGCCCGGATCTTGGATTTGATCGAGCTGATCTCGAACTCGCTCTGCGGGATCGGGCCGATGATGCCGTAATGGTTGCGTGTCGGTTTCAAAAACACCGGAACTGCACCGGTCATGATGATCGAGTGCAGGATCGATTTGTGACAATTGCGGTCGACCACCACCACATCGCCCGGCGCCACAGTGTGGTGCCAGACCATCTTGTTCGAGGTCGAGGTGCCGTTGGTGACAAAGAAGCAATGGTCGGCATTGAAGATCCGCGCCGCATTGCGCTCCGACGCGCCGATGGCGCCATTGTGATCCAGCAGCTGTCCCAGCTCTTCCACGGAGTTGCAGACATCGGCGCGCAGCATGTTTTCACCGTAGAACTGGTGGTACATCTGCCCGATCGGGCTTTTCAGAAACGCTACGCCGCCGGAGTGGCCGGGACAGTGCCAGGAGTAGGATCCGTCCTCGGCATAGTCGAGCAGCGCCTTGAAGAACGGCGGCTGGATGCCCTCAAGATATTTCTTGGCCTCACGGATAATGTGCCGCGCCACGAACTCCGGCGTGTCTTCAAACATGTGAATGAAGCCGTGCAGCTCGCGCAGAATATCATTGGGCAGGTGGCGGCTGGTCTTGGTTTCACCGTAGATGTAGATCGGCACATCGGCATTCTTCCAGCGCACCTCCTCGATGAAGTTGCGGAGATTGAGCACCGCCGGATCAAGGTCCGGCCCCGGGCTGAATTCCTCGTCATCGATCGACAGCACAAAGGCACTGGCGCGCGACTGCTGCTGGGCAAACTGCGAAAGATCGCCGTAGCCCGTCACGCCCAGAACTTCGAACCCTTCATTCTCGATCGCCTCCGCCATGGCGCGAATGCCAAGCCCCGAGGAATTCTCCGAGCGAAAATCTTCATCGATGATGACAACGGGAAAGCGAAACTTCATGGCAATGTCCTAGCGGGAAGACCAAGGCGGTAACAAGCAGCAGGAAACAACCGGAACCCCGCCAGTTTTCAGCGGAACCGGCTCCCGTGCATCAAGTGCAGTGTCTATAACACACACGACAAAGGCTTGAAGATGATGATGCGCGAGAACACATTTCGGCGGCACGGCCAAAGCTGTTTCGGGTGACGGCAGGCAAAGCATAAGCAAGAATGGCGGAGGAGAGAGGACGAAGTCCGAACCGGGAGCCATTGCGCTTTGGGTTGGCGGGCGGCAAAGCGCAAACAAAAATGGCGGAGAGGGTGGGATTCTCCCCCAAAGTCCATAGTATATTGACAGAATTAGCTAAATTGAGCCTAGCCACAATCTCAACGATACACTCCACGATACACCCAATTTATTACGGTCGCAATGCGCAGGAATTTTTCTCTCGCCACTGACTGCAACAGTATTAGACTTTCTTGTTTTGCAACTGCGCGTTTCGTGACGTGGCGGCATCAGAATAGTCTTCTCACGGTGGGCACTTGATTGGCCAGATGAAATAGGAAGGGAAAGAGTGGTTAGGCGTCGGCGTGATCATCATTGCCAAATGGTGGTGTGGCGGCAGTAACAGTGTAAGCGCGAACCAGCAAAGCCATATCAATGCGGAAATAATTTCCGCTTACAGGATAATTCTCAGATGGATCAATCGCAGCGCGTCATTTGGAAAAAACAAACATTTTGATGGAAATTTTACCGCCAATATCACATCCGAAACAATGGAATAGATGAAAATTAAGCACCCCTCTGGGTAATGTCACCATTGGCCTCCACGCAAAGAACACTTCGACACAAATCGTAAGCCGCCGATTCTAATCTAAATCGTTTTGCCAGTTCGATCACCTCACTCAACGGCAGCGCCGTTAGCAAAACGTCTTCGCCGTTATGATTTGTTCCGAAGCCCGAATGAGACGCAATGCCCCCGCAATCACAAAGCACATACCTGTCATGAAAGGCAGGACCTGGCTTTCGGCGCTGCCATTCAAATACCTCGATTGAAAACCCCTCTGGAATATTCACGCCAAACACTGCTTGTATATTCGCCTTGAGAACTTCAAGCTCGTAATCACCTCCGTCCTTGCGATGTATCTGGATATTTGCCTCGGCAATTCCAGCGCTGCTCATTCGTTGCATCATGGCAATGAGCGGCCCAGCATAGCGGGCCGATATAATCTCAAAGTACGGGTCTACGATCATGACCTCTTTTGCAGCACACAATAGCGGCGCTACACCGTCAGCAAACCCGTCGTTCGTCATTAGAACACGCCAGGAGGTGGTAGCTTGGAACAGAGGCGTGTTCTCGTCTAAATCCGCTGCGACAAGGACAGCCTGGCTGCCGGCCACAGCTGTTTCTGAAATGATTGCGTTGAAGGGTTTTGCTTTGTGCTGAGCTAGGGCGTTATCCAACCATGATGTATTTGGGTCAAAATCTCTTCGGCTCGGAACAAGCGCAAACCTCTTCATCGCCAAAAGCTTCTCAATTGCCTTTTTCCGCTCCACATCTCTCATTTCGGATCGCTTGATTGCCTCGTGTACGGACGCCTCCCATTTTTTTGGGAACCGAGAAATTAAACGCCCTTTTTCAAAGCCGAACTTTTCAGCAAGATATCTAAAGCGCGCCCAATCGGTCGCGATTGCCTCGGGCTCTACCGCATATTCATGGATCATCAGAAGAGTTCCTCTGCACGCTCTTCAAAAAAGCCCTTGGGCCAACGATCCATGAAATCACCATCGCCACTCACGCGCAGCGGTCGAAAAATTACACCCTCATCCGTTGTCTCAACGTAGATCACCGAAAGGTTTTTTGGAATGAGTGATGGAACGCCTGGTGGCAACTCACCTTCACTTGTTTCCCTGACCCTTCTGAGCAACCTCAGCATGATGTGCTCGCTGTGGGTTTCCACGAGCAGTGTCTTGCCTGAACCAAACGAGCTTTCGCCTGGCATTACCGCTTGGATGAAAAGGTCACCGACGCCCACCTGAATTGCGGGATGGATATGAAGCTCTGGCTGTTCGATTGCCAGAATGCCGTCCTTGTCCCGAAGGCATCCAACGATCACGGGGATCATCTGGGAGATGCCGACGCCGACATCGCTCGGAGCAACATTGATACCTCTAACGACGTCACGCAACACGATCTCGGTCCGCGAGGTCAGTTTCTGAAATTCTTCCTGTAGCTCGCCAATATCGTCTTCACTGATGCCGCGCTTGAACAATTGATCGATCCGGCTGGAGACAGGAATCTCCAAATATTCGGATTTCGCAATTTCATAGCTCGTGGCGAGTCTATCCTCTCCGTTCAGCCAGGCATTAACGCTGTCTAACAGTGTTCCTTTTGGGTCCGAATAGAGAAGGTCCCAAGCCGCCAAACCTTGCGCCCAGCGCCCCTCATCAGGTGAGAACTGAGGCCGGAAGGCTCTTGGCGGGATATCTCTCAATGGGCCAATATAGGTCATATCGGAGAGATAATCGCGAGCGATCCTCAATGGTCCAATGATCAATTCATCAAGCAAAGCAGAAAGACCACGTACTCGCGGGGTGCTGTTTTCCAGTTCGAATTTATTTGGCTCCGGATCACGCAGCTCCAAATCCCAAGGCTTATCAATCTCGGGAAGCGCCCCGATAACGGAAGCTGCGGCGACACGAAATTCGTTACTATCTTTGATGTCGATAGCCGTTGCCATATCTCGGGAAAGTTCCCAAAACTCGGCGCTTAATTTGGTGCCAATCGGATCGCTTTCCGCATCGGTGTCCTGCACCTCGTCATCGGCGTCTTTGTATTCCTCTAGCAATGGGTGCTGGAAATTGAAGTCCGTCAGCTGTGCCTGCCCGCTCTGGGGAGGCGACTTGATCGTTGCAACTCTCTCACCATCCATTTCAACGATGAGCGTCGAAACGAATGGGGCATTGATCAGATCGCTCCACCGCATTTCCAGAGAAATGCCTATCTGCTGCACGACTGCATACTCTTTCAAATCGGTGTTCTCACCGACTATGTAGCGGATACGGAGGTTCTCGAACTCAGGGGAGCCAAGTGAATTCCCATTGTTAATAGGGAGTCGCTCACTTCCCTGATCATCCGACAGATCGATCACCAGCTTGATGGCCATGGCTTTCGACAGATCGTGATTGTGGATCAGATTCCTAAAGCCGCCGAGGTCGATCAGGCCACCCGCAATGGTCTGGTCTGGATCAGGATTCTGCCGTTCGAGGATTTCTCGAACATAGTGAAGTGCCTGAAGGATGGTACTCTTACCTGCACTATTGGGGCCAAACAGAAGCGTAATCGGCTTGAGGTCTATCACCTGCCTTATGCCAACACCCTTGAAATTTTCGACCTCTAACCGACTTAGCCGCATAGTATTCTCGCTGATTATTTGACGCCTTTGGCCTTGCCGGGAGCAGCAAGGATTTTTGGCATTTTGGAAAAACAGAAGAGTTGAAAAGCGCGCTCTATTGCGCCCCATTCACCGGTGTAAAATTCACCTGCCTGTGAGGTGAATTCCTTAGCAAAGCGGGCTTTGAGTTCAGTCTCATAAGTGTGGGCAGTGTTTCCGTCTTCGAAGGGTTGATGATGCATCAATGCCCATCGGCAGACTGCGCGTTCGGGAAAACCGCCATTGACCTCTTTCAACCTACGGAGTGGATCGTTGGACCGACCGATTTTGACCAGTGCCTTGCCAACATGCGGACCAGAATTTCCGAGCAACATCTCCGCGTTCGTTGATAGCTTCATCAGGTAGAGATGATTCTCTCCATCTTCGTGCTTTGAGTTTCGATCCCCAAAACTTGGCGGGATACCTTTGGAGGGCTTGAGCACCTCTTCCATAGTGCCCTTACGGAGGTCATCTTCGCCAATAGGCGGCTCGCCGAACACATTGACTTGATACACTGGGTGGCTGAATGCGCGACGCTTCTCGTCCTGTTCCAGCAGAACTGCCTTGGTCGTTCGTTCAAATCGGTACTTATTGTCATATGACTTGGGTGCGATGGTCTTGATATGAACTCGGTTGATCACACGCCAAGCCCGGACGACTTTGATACCGTACGTCCACCGGTCTTCAAAGCTATGATCAAGCTTCCACTGCTTTGAGGCTTCGTTCTGCCGATCCACATCGAGGCATCGTTCCAGTTTGATCTCCAGGAAACCCAAAATTTGGCGCTGCAAATCCACCTGGGTCAATGAGTCAACGGCTCCATAGATAAGAACCAGATCACCGTCCTTCATCTTGCGGAACATGTCTTCGCGTTGAGCTTCATGTGTGAAGCCGATATAACCGGCCTCCTCCGGATTAAAACCGTAAAACGCGCGGACCCAAATCTGTCGATCTTCAGGGCTGAATTGTTCGAGCTTCATCCCCACACCTTTGCCGTGTCTACGTCAAAGAAGTGGACACTGAGCTTGTTCTTTCTGGGTGTTTCGGCACGGAAGTCTGCAAAGCTGAATGCCTTGGCGATAATCCGCCTATTGCTCTCGGAGTCGGGATCGCCAAAGAGGCCGACGAACAGATCGCTGATTCTGCCCTCAGGGACTTTTCTCAGCACATGATCATCATTGTCGTCGAATGAATGGCCGAAGACGAACAGCGATCCGCTGATGCTGGAAAAGCTGCGAAGTGCCTTGTGCAGGTAGGCGCTGTGCATGATCTTGTCGAGCTTATCATGACTGTGACCCTCGGCGACAAAGAGCGGATACTTCTCTTCATCAAGGGCTGAGCGAACCTGTTCGACGATCGGGATATCGGTCTTCGACCAAGTGTATTTTGTTATCTCATAGCCGGCGTCGAAGATATGCAGTGCGCCATGGAGAAAGTGCACCGTGGGCGAGTTGCTATCCTGCCAAGAGACATACGGGGCTGCTTCATTGCCTTCGGGGTGTCTAAATCCGTCATCGCATCTGATGTTCAACTCATCAACATCGTCATGCATCAGAGCCCAGTAAAGCAACACGTCGTAGTTCAGCGTATAGATGTGATCGAAATTGACCAGGAATGCTCGACAGGCCGCATACTGCTCGTTGTCAATGTCATAAGGTCGGTCGGGGTGGTTCAGCGCAATAGCGTTGGCGAGAATTGTCTTGATGGCAGACGCGTCTTTTTCGATCTGCTCCACCAATTCGGGAGAGCTTTCCTTGTAGCAGGCCAGGATTTTGGCCATATCAACCAACAGCCGAATTACTGCCTCGAAGTCTTGAGTACCGAGTGCTTCAAACACTGCCTGCGCGTAAGGCACAGATGAAAAATCAGCTTTGCTGAATAGTGATCCGTAGCTGAAAATGTCCGGCTTCAGGGCTATGCTGAAACCGTTGCCGAGGAGAACGTGCTTCCGCGCTCCTGCCCTTTTAAGGCAATCTTCAAAGCTGTGAATTGGTATCCTTGCCATCACCCACCTCACGCATTCTCGTAGCTGCGTTCGAGCAGCGGTTTGGCTTTTTCGAAATCCTCGGCGGTGCGAATGGTGATCTCCAGATCACCGGTACCGAAATGGCCGATGGTGCGGACATCGCGGGTGAAGCCATCCTCCAGTTGAATTGTATCAGGGTTGACCTTTACATAGACGAGCAGCTTCCGCTCCTGGGTCTTGATTTCGACACAGGCAAAGTTCTTGATCCGCTTGAAGGCGAAATAAAAGCGCAGAACCTTGAACTGCACATCATCGCCCATTCCTTCCAGGTGTTCCTTGACCGTGTCGAAGAGGGCGCGCAGCTTATCATCGGCCTTGTCGAGATACTGCGAAACGGTCGTGTATTTGGCCTTTTGCCCACTGTCTGGTCCGTTGCCAGTTTTGGCTGGAGCAACACTACCGTTCACCGGTGCTGAAGCGGCGTTGACCATTTCGAAAAGCAACAGGTCTTCATCAAACTTCACATAGCGGATGAGTTCGATGTTGCGGTTCATCTGCTTGATGGCGTGTTCGTCATACTTGGAGAAATCACCGGCAATGCAGATAAGGCGCGGTGCCGACCACTCTACCAATTGGGCGGCTTTCTCGCCCAGAGTCTTGAGCACCAGCATCTCGAAATCGCCGCGATGGGTAACCAGCCAGTCCAAATAGAACAGACCCTGGTTGATCACATTCATATTGGAATTACGCTTGTACTCGATGATCACGGGGCAGGAATTCTCATCAATACCGAGCGTGTCCATTCGACCGCCATGGTCACGGCCGGTGGAGAATTCGGATGCCAGAAAGCGGACGCCGAGAAAGGTTTCGAGGTTCTGCTCGATCAGGGTCTGGAGAGATTTCTCCAAGGCCAGAGATGTGCCTTGCACTTCAGTCGCCACCTGCCGGTCAATACGGAAGAGTTTCAGATCGCTCATAGCTCTCCCCGGAAAGCGCGTTGGGAGAGAGAAGCGAACAATTCGGTGCCATCACCTAGCTCAGAGATAATCTGTTCTTTTTGTTTGGCGACTCTACGAAGCGTTTCAGCGAATCTCTCTTGGAGCTTCATCGGAGGCTTCGGAAGCACAAGCTGTTTGATGATGCCAAGATTCAGTCCATCCATGATTGCGCCTTTGTTGTGCTGTTTGATTTGGCGAATGATCATTGGATCGGAGTGGATCGCGAATGACAGCACCTCGGGCAAAATTTTAGATGTGTCGCATGTGATTGAAGCAAGATGCTTTGTTGTGATCGCCTCAGGAATGTCGTCTGGAACAACCGCTGAACGTCCGGTAGTCCCCATGATAGTTATGATGACGTCGCCAGCAAATACCTGATAGCGGCGAAGCGCTTCATATTTGTCCTCGGTGATGAAACGGCGCTGTCCCCATGCAAACTGGTTTTGAACGGCATTGTCGATCCCGAGAACAGCAACGCCCTCATCAACAAATTCGCTGTGAAGAAGCGCGCTGCCGAATGGACCTGATCTGATCGCGCCTTTCCTGTCCTGAGCGAGCTTCTCGAATTTCTCGGGCTGCCACACCGCGTAAGCGGGATTGCGGTGTCCGACCAGATGCACATAGGCAGACTTGAGAAAATCGTCGGCGAGTGCGAGGGCCTGCTGGCGTTTGCGGCGGATGGCATCGGCCTTGTCGAGGATTGCCGCAATTCGACGTTGTTCGTGCGGTTCAGGAATCGAAATAGCCATTCTTTTCAGATGACTGGGACCAAAATTCTGCTGTGCACTACCTGTGACTTCACGGCTTACTTGGGCACGAAACTCAAATGATTGAAGCCAGTGCTTTAGATAGCTCAAGGAATAGCCTTTGCGCTTTGGCTTGAACCTAATGGTGCTAGTATTCATGCAAAGCGGCAGATGAGAACTTTCGACGAATGCGATCTTCGTTCGAAGATATCCGTCATCGTCAAACGATATTCCTGAACTCGCGATTACCAAGTCACCATCGTCAACCAGAAAGTGAGAATACTTGCCTTTTGCTTCGCTTTCTGTGATGTGGCGATCTGTTTTTGATAAATCGATCCGACCATCCGCTGTGATGTTAGCTACATTGAGGAGTTTAACTCCTTCCGAAGTAAATTGAGTTTTCCTTACGCCAGGCCCCTCTTGAAACCAAAACGCTTCATGTAAGGGAACTTGATTGATGGCAGTCATCCCAGCATCCTCTCAAGGTCGGCGAGGTTCTTGGCGATATCGTCATTCAGGGACTTCATCCGCTCCAATATATCCTTAGGCGGGTCGTATTCCTGTTCTTCGTAGATGCGCTCCTTGTACTTGGAGAGCGAGAGGTAGTAGTTTGCCTCTCGGATGTCATTGGCCGGAACGAAGAAGGCCTTCTGCTTGCGGTCCGTGTCCCGCTTCGGATCGCGGGCGGCCCAGGCCTTGATACAATCCGGCAGGTCATTGGCCTCGATCGGGTCGCGCTTGTCGTCGAGCGAGTAACCGTCCGCCTCCACATCATAGAAGAAGACATCATCGGTGCGCCCGCCCTTGGTGAAGACAAGGATGCCGGTGGAGACACCCGCATAGGGCTTGAACACGCCCGAGGGCAGCGAGATCACCGCCTCCAGCTGGTTGTGGTCGATCAAGAGCTTGCGAAGCGCCACATGGGCGGTGGAAGAGCCGAAAAGCACGCCATCGGGCACGATGGTGGCCGAGCGCCCGCCGGTTTTCAGCATGCGCAGGATCAGCACCAGAAACAGAAGTTCGGTCTTCTTGGTTTTGACCAGGCGCAGCAGACCGGCATGAACATCCTCGAAATCCAACTGCCCTTTGAAGGGCGGGTTGGCAAGAACGATATCGAAGCCTTCGCTTGATGACTTCGGGAACTTCTCCGGAAAGCTGTTGCTCAGCGTATCCTGATAATGGATGTCGGGGTTGTCGACGCCGTGCAACATCATGTTCATGGCGGCGATGCGCAACATGGTCGCATCGAAATCGAAGCCGTGGAACATGTCGTTGCGGATATGGGTCCAATGATCTTCCAGCAGATCGCCGGCGAATATTTTCTCGGTCGTACCGGTCTCGGGATCAGTCTCCTCGATGATCGCCTCGGGTGAGGTGTTGTTCTCCAGCAGGTAGTTCATGGTCTCGACCAGGAAGCCGCCCGTGCCACAGGCTGGATCGGAAATCACATCGGTGGTTTTCGGCTCCAGCATATCCACCATCAAGCGGATGATGTGGCGCGGGGTTCGGAACTGGCCGTTGATCCCCGCCGTAGTCAGTTTGCTGAGCAAATATTCATAGAGATCGCCCTTGGTGTCTCCTGCAGTAAGCGGAAGATCGTTGATCATGTTGACGGCCTTCACCAGAAGGCTCGGCTTCTGGATCAACAACTGCGCATCCTTCATGAATTCGGCAAAGGTGGTGCCTTGCGAAGCTTTCTGAAAATGCGGAAAGACCCGATTCCGCACCAGAGGCAGCATGTCCTCGGCACCAAGATGCCGGAAGTGCGACCAGCGAAGCTCCTGCTCATCGGCACTGAAGCGGCGCTTGAACTCGACTCCGCTGCGCTTCAGGCGGTTCTCGTCCCGAGCCTCATTCACATCGAGCAGACGCACAAAAATGAGGAAGGTGATCTGTTCGATGACCGTCAAGGGATTGGTGATGCCTCCGGTCCAGAACTCCGTCCAAAGCGCATCAATCTTATTTTTCAGTTCGCCGGTAACCATCAGTGCATATTTCCTTGAGACGTTTCGGCTCCATCATCGCCCTTTGGCGAGGGAGCAAAGAGGTTTACGATTTTCATCAATTGGTCGATGTCGTCGGGCTTTTCGAATATGCCCTCAGGACCGTCAGCGTCGACAACCGTAAACGGCTGATCGTAGAGCCGGTCGATAGTGATGAAACCGAATTTGATAATATGGTTTTGCAGGAGCGCCAGAAAGCGGGTCTGCTTTGCTGTGAGTTCCGGATGGCTGAGCACGAAGGCCGAGAACTTTTCCTTTACGGTCTGCTCTTCGAGCCCGACCATCTTGCGGATGGTGATATCGAGCGGCAAAGCGGTAGAGGCGAAGAACTCTTCCAGCGCTTCACGGCGGACACCGGGATTCTGGGTAAGGACCAGCGAGATGATTGCATTGAGATCGTCGGTTGTCACCGCCTCACCGGCCCTTATTTTCTTCAAGGTCGGGTTGGTCTCGAAATGCTTCTTCAGTTCGCCTTCCACCAATTGCTCGTATGCGGCCATGTCCACCGTCTTCAGCGAAGCGCTGCGGCGGGACGACTGAACAAGGGCGGCATCCTCCGTGACATCGATAATCTTGGGGCCGACACCGTCCGTTTTCTGCCGCTCTCGATAAATCATGATCTCCCGGAGCGGCTCACGCACGGCTTCCAGGTCCATTGCTGACACATCTTTCCAGAATGCCTCGGACTTGGCCTTCTTGATTGTCTCGGCCTTTTCCTTGACGGGGTTCAGATGCATCTGGAGCATTCCAAGGCGATCCATAAGATCGATCTTCAGATCGGCGACATCGGCGGACTGGTGCAACACCGCTATTTGGGTCCTGCAGATGAGCAGGTCAAACGCATGGGCCTCAGCCTTGCCCCTGATGTCACGCCACTGCATCAGTGGAGCAATGGTCTGCCGAAGAACCGAAACGGTGCCAGGATCGAAACGCTTCAGGTTTTCAAGCGATGCAGTCGAGCGTTTTTCACGCCATTTTTCGCGGACCGCCACAGTGTTCTCGTCCAGGGCATTGATGTCAGCTGCGATCAACTGGATCACTTGATCGAAGACGGCGATCTCGCTTTTCCTCAGTGCGGTCTCGGCCAAGAGAATCCGCTGCTCGAAGAGTTGCTGAAGCAGTGATTTTGAGGGCTGCGGCTCTACGGGTTTGTATCCATCCTCGAACCTCTGAAAATTGTCCCAGTGATCGAAAATGCGGAAAACAGTCTTGTCCTTTCCTACACCAAACAGATCAGAACAAAGGCGTGTACCGCGTCCGACCATCTGCCAGAACTTGACGGGTGAACGAACCGGCTTGGCGAAGACCAGATTGACGATCTCTGGCACATCAATGCCAGTGTCGAGCATGTCCACCGAGATGGCGATCGTAAGTTTACTGTTGGTGCCGGTGCCTTTGAAATCATCAATCAGGCTTTCCGCACGCGGATCGTAATTGTCGATCACTTGGCAGAACTTGCCGCCATATTGCGGGTACATTTCATCGAACAACCGGCTCATCAGCATCGCATGGTTGTGGTTTCGCGCAAAGATGATTGTCTTCCCGATTGTCTGGCCGTCCCCGTCGCGAATGCCGTTTTCCATCAGGTTGCGAATGATCACTCGATTGGTGTCACGATTGTAGATCGCCTTATCGATTTGCTCCGAGGTGTAATCATAGTCATTCGGGTCTTCGCCTTGCGCTTCCAGTTCCTCGATCTGGGCCTGCGTCAAGCCGTCGAGGCGGATTCCCTCCCGCAAGAACTGGGTGGTGTGCTCAATTACCTCGAATGGAACAAGATGCTTCTCCTTGACGCCTTCTTCCAGGTCATAACTGAAAGTTGGCAACTGGCCTTCGCAGTTGAACAGGCCGAAGGTGGAGCGCGTAACGAAGTTCACTGGCGTCGCAGTCAATCCGAGTTGAAGGCTATCAAAGTAGTGAAAAAGGTCGCCGTAGATATTGTAGATACTCCGGTGGGACTCGTCGGCGATGATCAGATCAAAAAATCCGACGTCGAAGGACTGGTAAACCTTGAGCATCGCCGGATAGGTGGAGATGAATATTCGCTCTGTCGAATTGCCGCTGGCACGTGAATTGACGACGCGAATCGGTTCGGAATCGAGGAAGTCCGTGAAAGCGTTCTTTGCCTGTTTGCGCAGCTCCTTGCGATCGCAAAGGAAGAGCACCCGCTTCGCCCAACCGGCACGGATAAGAAGCTCTGCAAGGGCAATCGCAACTCGGGTCTTGCCTGTGCCGGTTGCCTGGACAATCAGCGCTTTGCGGTGCTTGTCGGTGAACCGTTCAGATACACGCTTGATCGCTTCAATCTGGTAAAGACGGTTGACGATGCGCTCCTGCGGTACGAGCGAATTAAGGTCTTTGCGGCTCTTGCGTTGGAACTTCACCAGGTACTGGAGGCTGTCTTTTGAATAATAGCCGAACACCTTTCTTGGCGGGTAGCCGGCTGCATCGTCCCACATCCAGATGTCATAGCCGTTGGTGTAGAAAATGACGGGCCTCTGCCCAGACTTCTTTTCGAGGGCATCCGCATACAGCGCCGCTTGTTTGCGGCCCATCTCAGGATCGACAGAGGTCTTCTTCGCCTCAATAACTGCCAACGGCGATCCGTCTGTGTCCAAGAGGACATAGTCGGCGCGCCCTTTGCCAGTCGTCGTTGGTTGTCCATCAACTTCCAACTCCTTGGCTACTTCACTGGTTGAAGCTTCTCCACTGGCGACATTCCAACCAGCCGATGCAATCAGATTGTCGATGATACGGGTTCGTGTCGTCGCTTCATCAAACTGGAGAACGTCGGCCGATAGCTGTGCCGACTTGGCGAGGCTCTCAAGTTCCTCAGCCTTTTTCTCCGCTGCCTCCACCTGTTCACGCGACTTCTCCACCTCTGCCAACAATGCAGCGATCTGCTCTTCTTGAGCAGCCAGCTTCTGAAGGGTCTGCTTTTCCTGTTGCGTGAGAGGTTGCTTATCGGTGCTTGCACTATCGAATTTTGGTTGTTCGAAAACCGGCAAGGTTTTGTGGTCAACCTTGCGATAGTTCACGACTGCCCACTTGCTCAGGTCATGGGCCTCTTTCAACAACCACAGAGCGTCATTCCGAGATACCTCGTCTCCATGGGCAGCCTTGTTGCCAAACTTCCTGATGGCATGAAGCTTGTTGAGAACAACAGGTGGCACCACGGCAACGAAGGCACTATTGGTGAGAAGGTCAATCTGGGTCGGCCGGTTTGGTTTTGGCAGTCGGAGTGACTGGTAAATGTCTTTTACAAGGTTCTCAGCGAGGAGCCGAAGATTGAAAATCGCGCTCCTTGCATCCAGCAGGACGTAGCTTTCGGCCCTCTCGCCAAGCGCAGCGATCTCTGGCCAATAAGCCTTCAGAAAATTGAAGTTGGCAGCTGTCATTTGGTCGCTCCCCTGCGCGCAAGCTCGAATTCTGCCCTATTCGAGATGACGACCGGACACTCCCCCGGTTGATCAACCAAATGGGCTATGTCCAAACGCAACCGTTTCTCAAAATAGTATAGCGCGGCCATACGAACTGGTATCCGGACCTCACCGTCGATCATGGCATAATCGGTAGCGATTACCTTTTGCTGAGATTCGGATAAAGCCGGATTTGGAATCAGCACGACATTAAAGGTTTTGTTCCAGAATAGATCGTCCTCAACTCGCAGCCCTGGATCGGCGAAATCACCAGACTTGATACATCTGGAAAGGAGAAAATCCTTAAACTTGCTGTCGATGTGACAATAAGCTCTGGCATGCCATCTCAAGCCATCCGACATAAAGCTGTGCGGTGTAATCCGCCGCCATTGAGGCTCAGGGCGATTGGGGTTCATTGATTGGTAAAGGACGGTGATGGACTGATTGTTCGAAATGCACTCAACAATCGCCTGAAGAACATATGGATCAACTCTCCTGGCCGGAACAGGGACAGCTTCACCAACGATCTCATTATATTGCGCCGGTTCATGGTCACCAGCAATCAAGCCGGAAAGAAAGACGTCAGCATCCACACTGATGAAATGCGGCTTGAAATCCTTTGTGGCGAAGTACCGTTTCTGACGATGATCATACTGAATGTTTTCGGGGAACATTTCCTGATAGGCCGAAAGGTCTTTCGAGGCTTGGGGGACGGAAATTCCAAATTGCGATGTCAGATCAATGCGGTTCAAGCTACCGCGCCAAAAGGCCTGGTATTCCACAAACTGAAACCGTTGCTCGGTAGCCCATTTGAGTTCAGCTGATGCCACGACACGCCTCTTGATCCCGTATACTTTATATGCGTATATTTTTTATACGAACATACGTCAAGGGCAAAATAGCGACCCCCATAATGAAAGCCTACGGATGCGCAACGCACTTTGAGCATCTTTGTGAGACCTCATCGAATTGGGATGGATGATCAATTAGTGAGAAATGGTGCTCACGCCAGCACCTTCGGGGTGACACGAATTACGTCATGGATAGGCGATTCTTGTTCAAACGTCGTTATAGTTAGTAATGGGGGGAAGACAGGCAGGAAGGACTAAACAGCATTTGGATAGCGGCGCTATATAGGCGACCAGTCATGCTGAGTTGAGATGCCGCTTCGGGCGAAACGGGAATAGGCCATCGGCATAGCGTGCAGCAAGGTCTTCAAAGACGTCTTCGCTTTCGCGGACATCAAACCCCTGAATATCAAGGCCATCGACGATCTCATCGCGCAATCGGTCCAACGCTTCCCGTCGCCCCCGAGGATGTTTCTCCGTGCTCATGATCATTTTCCAAAGCAGCATCCTGGCAAGATCATCCCGAGATGGACGACACCGATCGCGGGCCTCGTCCCTCACTCTCTGCTGCCGTGCTCGCTGCTCGGCATTGATTTCTCGTCTTGATTTTTTTGACATCCTGATCTCCTGGTTCATCATGGAGACCCAGTGTGATGGCCGGCGATGCAAGGAACAAACGCCGTTTGCCTCGCAATGTTGACAATCTGGAAGGGGATTGGTCCGCAGGCTTGGTTTCGAGGTCTCCAATCCCACTGCCGCAAACGGCGTTCGCTGGAGAATCGCGGTTTCCCAGTTTCGAATCGGCAAGATCGAGTTCAGAATCGCGGCAGGATAAATTGAGATGACTTGTTTCGAGTTGCCCGCACGTCATTGCGGATGGAGCTGACGTCGCGATGACTTGAATCGGGTCCCCTGCACGTTGCTTCAATGGATATCAAATTGCGGCGCGTTTGTTTGTTGGTTTCCCTGCAGCCGCGTAGAGTGCGTGGAGCCTTGGCAGCACCAACAATTTCCAAGCCTGCCGCCGCCACTTGCCGTTACCAGAATCCACGGGCCTGAATTGCTGTTGGCGTTAACGGCTGATGCAGGGCTACATCCATCCATTCGGGTTCATCGCCCGAGACCTTACGGATTGTCCTTCCAAGCGCATCGCTCAGGTCAACGACAGCATTGTAGTGCTCGCTCTGAGACTTCAGTTCGCAAAGCAGCAGGAGAAGGTCATTATGCAAGTCAGTGGTTCGGGCGACGAGGTCATCAATCTGTGAAGACGTCAGTTCCGGTTTCCGCTTATGCCTTTTTGTCATCATGAGCCTTCCTGAAAGAGGGCCCGTCCTGAGTCTGGGTTAGCTGATTCACGCCTTAACGCAAATCATGACCGTGAAGGCCGCTGATAGTCTGACGTGAATCGCAGTTTCTTGGGTTGGAAACGGCTGCGCTGAATTCGGAATCGCCAAGGCTGAATTTGGCAACGCGGGGACTGATTTCCGAAAGGGCGAATCCTGGGTCGGACTCGCCGTTTCAGTATTCAGAATCGCAAGGGCCGACTTGGGAATCGCGGGCGCCGGGTTTGGTAACGCGGAAACCGAATTCTGAATCGCAGTTTCAGGGCGCCGCTTTTTTGGAGCCAGTTGCGGCGGCATTCATTTCTTGAGCAAGCAGTGCTCTCACTTCGCCGCCATCCAGCGTCTTTGCTTCTGCAAGTCGGGTTGCCAAGGCCAACAGTGCAGCGTGATGCTGAGATAGCAGTTCGAGAGCCATCCTCTCTGAAGCTTCAAGCCGGTCATGAACATGCTGCGCAAGCTGCCGATCAAGGGAAAGCATGGAGGGCTGTTCTTCCAATGATCGATAGAGCAACGGCTGAGCCCTGCCGAAACCTACGTTCGTTTCAGCGTCAGTCGCAATCTTTGTCGCTCGCGCAAGATCAGACCTTTCACTTCCGCCGGCACCGACACCGGCTTCGCCAAACACGAGCTTTTCCGCTGCTTGTCCGGCAAGTGCACAAGCAATCATCTGATTGAGCCAGGTTTGAGTTTGGACAACACCCTGTCGCATTTCGCTTTCGACATAGCCGCCAGACCCATTTCCAACGGTCACAGTAAAGACGGTTGCGATGTCGAACGCAGTCCACGCCAGCGCGTGGCCTGCTTCGTGGACAGCGATGCGCCAGACGAGGTCTGGTGGCATAGCTGCCTGGCCCGCGGTAAGCGCTGCGTGGATGTCGCTGTAAGTGAGCTGCCTTTTTTCACGGCGAGCTTTCTGGCGAGCCTCACGGATCAGGCGCTCGATGTCTGCACCTGTGCTACCAGCAGCAGCCAGTGCCAAGGGTTGGAGTGCTGGATTCAAATCATGCACTGCGACAGAGATATGAGAATTATCCATTGATGAGCACTCCTTCGTTGCTGTCGTGGAGTTGATCACTGCCGTTACCGGCAATCGTGGTGTTGCTGTGTCCGGGCAAAGTCCCAGCCGGACTGGTGCGACCGACCAACCTGCCCATCTCACTGCTGTTCAAGATCGCATTGAGATCGTTACCCAGATGATGGGCAATGATTGTCACAAGGGCCGCTGTGTCTGGCTGCGGGATGACGATGTGCTTCTCAAGACGGCCCGAGCGCAGCAGTGCGGGATCAATCTTGTCCGGCCGGTTGGTTGCTCCAACGACAATGACGCCTTCCGTTTTTGCCACTCCATCGAGCAATTCCAACACGCGGTTTACGAGGCTCGACCAGTAATCATCATATGGTCGGTCACTGCTGCCGCGGTTTCCGATGTTGTCGACTTCATCGATGAACAGGATGCAAGGTGCACTGCGAGTGGCATGTTCGAATGTTGCATTCATCGCTGCCAGAACATCGCCAAGGTTCGACGCTTCCAGCCATCTCGCAACCGACGTCGCGACCAGCGGAACCTGAAGCGTGTTGCAGAGTGCCTTTGCGAATGTTGTCTTGCCTGTGCCGGGCGGCCCGGAGAGCAGCAGCCGTGAACTGAGATCAGACCATGCGACTTCCTTATTGCCGAACGCCCCAAGGTCGCCCTTGAGATCAAGCGCCCACTGCCGGGCATCGCCATATCCGGCCAAATTTTCAACGAACAGGTGATCCTTTCCGGTGGACGGTTTGGCAGACTGCTTCGCGGTCTGCCCCTTGGCTGGTTCTGACGCGGTCGGTTCTTTGACTGGATCGATGATGTCGAAGCAGCCCGCATATTTCTCGCGCTTCTTTGTTTCCGACCGTGTCATAAGAGTGCCCAATCGGCGCTCCTTGTCTTCGTCCTCTTTGGCTTCGGCCATGGCCCGGTTTTCGGCTTCAAGCGTCAACAGGATTGCGATGATCCTGGTCAGCGATCGTCCAGGGCGGATTGCGATCGCGAGATCATCAATGCCGAGATGACCGGGCTCGAAATCGAGTTCCGTCATGAGGAACCAAGTGCGACTGATCGGGATGTTGTGGCAGATTGCAAGCACATCTGCGATCAGGCTGGCATCAATTCCACCTCCCGAGATCACCATGTCCGCGACAGCGACAAGCCGAGCCGGTAGGGGCTGATCACGCTCGTCGCAAATGATGAGTGGTTTGAACGCCGTGAGAACCCGCTTCGATACGATCGTGCGAAGTTCGTCATCATCATCATACCGCTTTAGCGAAGCGCTCCCGAAACAGCTGAAAGATTTCCGTGGCGTTGTATCCGCAAGTGCTTTGAAGCGGCCAGTCAACGTTGGGCCTTCTGCTATCGGTTCAAGCGACACATGAAACGGCAACGCCGAGCCGTCTTCGAGCAAATAGCCGAAGTGTCTTTCGAAGTCCCTGACTGGGACCTGGACAGCAACAATGGATTTCTTCCGTTTCATGATCGAGAGCAGTCGGTCAATGGCATGCTCATCCTGCTCAAATGCCCTTGAGAGCAGCAGCGCCGCAGCAACTTCCGGAACCTTGGGTGCCGACGCAAAGCCCGCTACAATCGACAGGACATGATCCCGAAGTGCAGCCATATTCCGGAATGGCAGATTGGCCGCCGTACCCTCTCCAGGAATTGGACCACACGATGTGGACGTCAGGTTTGCGGGCGGCTCACTTTCACCGCCAGCTTCAGGCAGCGTGTCGGAATGTCCCGCAGCGTTTCCAGTGGACTCGGTGGATACCTCGATGACAGTTTCGTCAGCGCCATCTTCTTCATCCATGTTGAATGCGTCCTGATCAACAGATTCTAGCTTACGTTTGATCTGCTTCCTTTTTCGCGAAGAAGCCTCCAGAAGCGAGCGGATCAATTTTCGGTCCTTATCGACATCACCGGAAAAGAGTGCGGCCGTTTCCGCCGCGAGATTCCAGACCACCCCATTGTTCTCGCTTTCGGCGAGCGGCTGACTTTCAAGAATGCCGGCGTCAATAGCTCGACCGAAGGCTTCTAGCCGAGCGGCGCGCTGCTGACGTGCAATGAGATATTTGGAGACGCGTTTGCTGATCTTGCTCATCACTTTTCCTCCTCGGCGCATGTGGAAAAGTCTACAATTGTCTGCAGGTTTGCTGGCAGGAACCGCCGATTTCCATCGAGCCAGTCTTTCAGGATCAGACCGGCCGGATGTTTGAAGCGACACAACAGATCAAGCCGGCGCTTCAAATGCTTGGGTAGCTCGGCCTTGCCGGTATCACCTGTTCCAGCACGACGAAGGATTTTGCGAACAAGTCCCGGAGCGATCTCATCGATCAACTCAGGCGTGGGATTACCCTTATTCGTCAGGATTTCAATTCGCTGGCGATGTCGATGCAGCACGTCATTTGCCGTGCTTGGATGAAGAGGAGGTCGGAGCCCGGGTGAGGATTTACTCTGCCGCCGCTTGGGCGTGCGGGTGGGAGATTTTTGAGGTTGGACCGAGGTATCGGAAGGATGCTTCCGCTGCGGCTTTGGAAACGCGATGACATTGCTTTTGGTAGTGGGATCGGATTTACGCATGACAGATTTCTCCTACGCCGCATCGTTGGATCGGCGAGTTTCGTGAACAAAAAGACTGATGAGTGAGTGGAGCCGCGTGCTTGTCAGTGGCGGGTGGGCGGTTGAGCGAAGCCCAGTTTGATCAGCTGCGGATTGCCGCTGGCGTCGATGACGTTGGTGTCTTCAATAGACTGATCATCTTCGTCGGCAGTCTCCATCTCATTGAGATCGACATCGGGCTGAACAGGCAGAGCTATCGGTAAATGGCAGGACTGGGCGAACACCTCACACGCCTGTTTCCAATTGGCCTTAACATGAGAATGGAACTCTGCCTGCAGGGAGGCGATTGCTGCGCCCGCGCCCTCAACTTCGACGAGGTGGTCCAGTTGCGATAGATGCCAGATGCCGGCATACAAATCGGTCTTCCGATTGTCAGCCGTTAGGATGACAACTCGGACCTCCCTGACGTTCAGGCGTCTATGTTCTTTGTACAGAAAGTCAGGCAGTACAAGGCCCGCTGCTTTCATGCGGTTTTGCAGATCATCAAGCCGCACGCGGTCATAAGTGTAAACGCTGCGCTTGGCATCGACGACATGCGCAGTGCCAGTACGCTCATTCAGAATGACAAAATCCGGGGTGTACGTCTTCCGGCCGCCCGTATCGGCGTCGAATGTCAATGCCCGAAAGTTTTCGGCGTCGTTCAACTCGACCAGTTTTAGCGCCGTTTGCGAGACGGGTAACCGCAAGTTCTGCGTCAGCACCTTCAGGTCTGGATTGCACCTGGCAACGGCAGCAATGCCCAGTTCGATCAGTCGACCTTCAAGTGCTGGCAGCGACCGAAGCACAGTGGCAAGGTCATCGATGCCGCCAGACAGCGCTTGTGCCAAGGCATCTGGAGACAACGAGGTTTCGACAAGCTCGTTGATGAAGGTTTCGAACTGCTTCTTCAGTTCCGGAGAGTGTGCGGACTGCGCAAAGTCAGTTGCGGTTGTTGTCTTGAGTTTCGTCATGGAAATCTCCTGTTGGGAGCGATGGCGGCAACCAGGCAGACACAGGGGCTCAGATGCGGAAATAATTTCCGCATTGGTTGCCCGAGACCGGCAACCGGAGCGCTGGTGTCGGCGAGGAACTGGGGCTATCGCAATGAAGTGGAACGATCAGTGGCGAGAGAACGAGCCGGGCGACATGAATAGGTCACTGGTCAGCGCTGTGTGCTGCCGTGATCGGGCTTCAACAGGAGTGGGGTGCAATTGGACTTCCCCATGGGGGGAGATAACGATAAAGGTCAACATAGCCTTCGGCCTTTCTAGAGAAGGTTGCGGGTCAGGCCCTCGTTCGATGTTTGCCGCATCGGCGGGGGCCGTTAAGTCGCTGCAGAAATTCAGTTTCTGGCGACAAACGATAAATAGTCCGGAGTTGCTTATCCGGCAAGCCGAAAGAGAACGTATCCGGAACATAGCTCCGGAATGGTTAACAGATGACGCGGGCATTCTGGGAGACGAGGCGAGGAGTTGTCTCGCAAAACCCATGTTATTCGGCTCTACGGGAGCCGGTACCGCCTGGGATATTTGCACGAACGACAGGGTTTGCTTGAGGCCGCCGACCCCAATGGTGCCTGATGCATGCTTCTGTGATCTAGCCGCCAGCTTACTTACGTCAGCCCGGCGAAACCGATAATCGCGACCACTGAATGGACGGTTTCGACCCCACTGTTGTGGTGCCCCTTACAGCCGCGGACCGACCTGTTACGGGCATTGGCAATGGGCTTGCAGGAACATACTATTGGACTATCGATCCAGCAAAGGTACAATCATGGAACGGGAACCAAACCTGATCAGTTCAGGCGCATCGAGGAGGATCGTGGAAGATGGCGTTCCCTTCAAGATCGACATCTACAAACTTGAAGGTGGGGATGGGTGGACGCTGGATGTTGTAACTGAAGACGGAACATCGATCGTTTGGGATTATCTGTTCGACGACGACCAGGCAGCCTTTGAAGAAGCCGTCACCACAATCCGAAACGAAGGTGCCGTGGCGTTTGCCAATGGTGGATCAAACGTGGTTCCGTTCAGGAAGTAGGTATCGGGGCGTTCCATTGACCAGCAGTACCGCGTTATTGATGGCAGCTTTGCGCCCCCAAGGCGGTCATCCGCGTAACGGCTTCCTGATTCCCGCAACCGGCCATTCGATGTGCACCCGTTGAATGTCCCAAAAAGGGATCTGCTCGCTGAGCTGGGCCATGCCCTCAAGGGCATAATGACTGATAATGCAATCTTATCAGTCATAATCATATGAAGACATGCTGTGCGGATAGGTGTAATTTGGGTAGCCTAAACCGCACAATCGAGGTAGCGTCTTCCGCATGGATTCGCTGCCGCCGGCCACATCATCAGCCCCTATCTGGTCATCCCGCCTTCCGGGATGGGCGCTGTCGCGTGGGCGTGACATGACCGAGGCGGACGCCGCGTTTGCTGCCGGCATAGCCCTGAAATCCCTGGATGATTTGGTTCGCTCCGACCCCGCCTGGGCCGGTTGTTGGTGCTCACGTCAAGCGCTCAAATGCGCTGCCGCCGCCGTACGGCTCAGCCGTGATGTCATCGCCTCGTTGCGCAGTGCGGGGTTCATTGCATCTGGGCCGCGAAGCCCGACTCCGGGCGCGCCTTACACCTATGTCACCACAAAACACTTTCTCTCCGCGTTCGGCATGGAGACGCTGCGTGACCTGCCGGATATCGAGGCGCTTGACGATGCGGGATTGCTGGATGCCCGTATACCCTTGGGGAATGGTTATGCGGAAGAAAGTCCTGATGAAGACGAGTAGAACGATCCGGCGCTTTCGTAAACGATGCGCAGCGGAACCAACAATCGCAAGAGGTCAGAAGTCAGTCTGCCAGATCGTCCAGTGTGACCCCAAGGGCATCTGCCAAAGCGTGCAGGGACGCGACCGACGAGACCGGTAATTTCTCTGGGGTCGGACACGGGATGCTAGGCTCGATCAGTTCACCGCCATCACTGCCTCTCTCAACAAAACGATGCTGATGTACTGGACTGACTCGAAAACCGGTGTCCCACCCCAGAGAAATTACCGGTCTCCCGACAAGGTCTCCCATTTGTTGAGGCGTATGTGTGCGGATACCCCATTTGGGCGCTTCGGAAATGATGACGCCGTATAGATGTTTCCAATCGACCAGAGTCAGACCGCTTCAAAATCAAGCTTGCAAAGGGGGAACAGTCCATAGATGTAGAACGTTGCCTCCGACATTCCGGCCTTGCGGCAGACCTCGCCAACAGCCGTGCCATCCTCGGCCTGCTTCAAGACAAAGGCGATTTGCGCTTCAGAAAACTTCGATGCCTTCATGGAACTCTCCATCTCCCGGTCGAGGGATCATAATTGGAAAATTCCAGCCATAAATGGTCCGATTTGGCGTTGGCACTTCACGGTCAATGATCAAACGGTTCGGAGGGTCCCTGGCCGATCTCCGCAAGCTGACGCAACAGGAACAGAAGCTGCTCAAAGCGTTCGATGCCGAACTCATCTGCGATTTTCAGGTGAATTACCGTGGCTTCCTCGACAAGCGGCTTCATCAGGGCGCGACCTTGTGTGGTGAGGTAGACATAGCTGGCCCGCGCGTCGGTCTCGCTTGCCCGTCGCGAGACCAAGCCCCGGCTTTCAAGCGAGGTTACGATCCGGGAGATGCTGACCTTGTGAATGCAGGCCAACGCGGAAATCTCCGCAGACGTCAGATCTCCCTGGTCGGTCAGAATACGCATTACACGCCATTGCTGTTCAGAAAAGTTCTCCCGGTGCAGGAGATCCCTGAACCGGGAGACCACGGCTTCGCGCCCGCGGGTGCACGCCACCGCGAGCGATCGGTCGACATACATAAGACCCTTCAATCTGGAACTTTGCGCGGCCGACATTTCGGTTTGGTCTTTAATCGCACTCACTCCAACCCTGGGTCATATCAAATGGCGTTGTAATGGTTCGGACGCCGGAATTCGCTAGTTGAAGCCCGGCGGCATTACAACACGCATATGTCTAACATGGTCTCTAATTCTTCACCAGTTTACCAGGGTTCAAAAGGCCATTCGGATCGAAGCAGGTCTTGAGCCGCTGCAACAGTTCATATTCCAGCGGCCCTTTCTGTTCGCGGACCCGGTCAAGGTAGAGCGACCCGACCCCATGTTCGGCCACGATGGAGCCGCCATAATCCCACACAAGTGCATCGATCCGGGCGTAGATCCGGTTTGCGATCGGTTCAGCGGCCTCTGTCTTCTCGACGTAGGCGCTCAGATGAATGTTGCCATCGCCGACATGGCCGACGGCGTAGCTGAATGCGCGAGCATCGATGTCTGCAATCGCTGTTTCGGCGGCGGCAAGGAACGGCATGATCTGGTCCACCGGGACGGAAACGTCCCATTTCAGCATCTTGTAGGCGCCAAAATACTGATGCGGGATCATCTGTTCGCGAATTTCCCAGAGGTTCTTCTCCTGCGCCTCAGAACTGGCCATCACCGCATCATCGATGATCCCGCTTTCGAACCCGGCTTCGTACAGAGCGGTTAGTTTCTCTTCGACGTCTAGGTTGTCCGACATGCGGACCAGCACGTACCAGTCTGAGCGTGTCTCGCACGGACGTTTCAGGTCCGGATAGCGCTTGAGCACCATTTCGACCCCAAGATCAGGGAGCAACTCGAAGGCGGTCAGCCTTTCTCCGCCGATCGCGCGCGCCGCGGCAAGGAATTCCATCAGGCGGGACGGTTCAGCGAGGGAGGCAAATATTGACCGCGAATGCGCCTGCGCGGTGTGCAGCCGGAATGTCAGCTTGGTGATGATTCCCAGCGTTCCTTCAGATCCGATGAAGAGGTGCTTCAGGTCGTACCCGGAATTGTCCTTGATCAGGGCGCGAAGCCCGTCCCAGATCCGTCCATCCGCCAACACAACTTCCACTCCGAGCACCTGGTCGCGTGTCGTGCCATATCGAAGGACGTTCAGACCGCCACCATTTGTGGCGACCGCGCCGCCGACGGTGGCAGTGCCGCGTGCGCCCCAGTCCGGAGCGAAAACCAGTTTGTGTTCCGCCATGGCTTCCTGCAGCGTCTGCATGATGCACCCCGCCTCGACGGTCACAGTGCCGCGCTCCGGGTTTATTTCAAGAATGCGGTTCATCCGGGATAGCGACATAAGGATCGTCGGCCTGTCCTGGGTCGGAACCGCCATGTGGCAGACATTGCTGTTGCCGCCCTGCGGTACGATGGCCACGCCCTCGCTGTGGCAAAGTGTGACGATGCGTGAAACTTCCTCGGTGTTGGCAGGGCGCGCGACAAACAGGCATTGCAAGCCGCGGCCGGTGATATCAGTCAGGAAATCCAACGCCTCCGGGCCATTGATCATGCCTTTGGCACCAAGGATTTCCTTCGCCTTTCCAATGAACTGGCCGTGGTCATTCATGTCGTATCTGCCCTCCTCTTAAGTGATTTCCGGCATCGCTTGGCTGACCGGCAACCGTCTTGCCTGACCGATATGGCCGCCCCAAGCGGAAAAATCGCATTGACTAAATCGCGAAATTAGTTAACATGTTTATTTGTCTAATGCCAGACCGTTCTAGGGAGGAACCTACATGAAACTTTGGCAAGCAGCCGCCACCGCGGCATTTCTGATGCTCGGAGCCAGCCAGCCGGCGATGGCAGAACTCAAAAACATCACCATCGGAACCAACCCCTCGGGATCCACTTTCTACCTGATCGGTAGCGGCTTCGCGAAGGTGTTCCAGGAAAAGCTCGGCATCCGTTCCACTGCGCAACCCTTCGCCGGGTCGTCGGTCTATCTTCCGTCGATCAGCGTTGGCGATATCACCCTCGGGCTGGCCTCGACGGTCGATTCCGGGCTCGCCTACGAAGGCAAGGCGGACTTCCCGCAGCCGATGACCAGCCTGCGCAGCCTTGCTCGCGTGTGGAACATTCCCTACGCTTTCATCACGCGGGCCGACTCAGGGATCATGACCGCGGATGACCTGCGCGGAAAGCGTGTCATGGGTGACATGCCGACATCGCAGGCGCTGACTATGATCAACAAGGCGATCATCAAATCCGGCGGCCTGACGCTTGATGACGTTGATTTCATGTCGAGCGGCGGCCTGATGGATGGCATCACGGCCGTGGTTGAAGGCCGCGCCGATGCTGCGCCGGTGGCCACCACGATGCCGGTCCTGCTCGAATCTCAGGCGTCTGTGCCCGGCGGTCTGCGGATCGTGGCCAATGGTAGCCAAGGTGTCGAGGGCTTCTTTGCGGGCGAAGTCTCTGGCGTTGCGCTCAGCACCGCCGCGCCGAACGAAAAGCGTCCTTTCGTCATTGGGGAAACGCCGATCGTTTCGTACGACACCATGCTGATCGCCGACGAAAGCATGTCCGAAGATGACGCGTACGCGATCACCAAGACGCTCTACGATAATTGGGCTGACCTGCAGGCTGACATCGGGCCTTTGCGTGGTGTTGCGCAGGACGCTCTGGCGCTGCCTGAACCTTCGGCGCCATATCATCCGGGCGCTATCAAGTTCTACAAGGAAGTCGGACTCTGGACCGACGCCCACGAACAGGCCCAGTCCAAGTTCTGATCTGTGAGTGAATCAAGGCTCTCTCCGGCTTCGTCGGAGGGAGCCATTTTGAGGATGCCTATTCCCTTGGGAGGGGGAGACACCATGCTGAAACTGAAAGCGATCATCCAGACGACGGCCTTGGTGTCGATGCCGGTTCTGGGGGTTATCTGGGCGCTCAATCTTCCGCAGATGCTTGGAATGCCATTCGTGACACAGCAGATGGTCGCGGTCGTCCTCGGCATCGCCGTTGCCGCCGGCTTGCTGGCGCATCCCTACTTCAGGACCCATGTCTGGATTGACGTGTTTCTGGCCCTTTTCGGTGCCCTGGCCTGGTTCTGGTATGCCTACAACTTCAAGCCCTGGATGGTCACCATGGCCTTCAGGACACCCGATATCTGGATCCCCGGTCTGATAGGGCTTGTGTTGCTTGCGGAAGCCCTGCGCAAGACGATGGGCGTCATTATCGCCGGCCTCGTCTGGGCCGTCGCCGCCTATGGCTTCCTCGGCGACCATATCCCCGGGATGCTGCAGGCTTCGGTATTCGCACCGACGAGGACGATCATATACCTCTATGCGGATAGCAATGGCGTGCCCGGGCTGGTCGTCACGGTGATCGTGACCCTGGTGTTGCCCTTTATGGTCTTCGGCAAGGCCATGGAGATCGCCAATGGAATGACATTCTTCAACAATCTGGCACTGGCTGCGGTCGGGCAGAGGCGTGGGGGGCCGGCGAAGGTCGCGGTTGTGGCATCCGGCTTCTTCGGAATGATGTCCGGCTCGACGGTTGCCAACATCATGTCGACCGGCATCTTCACGATCCCGGTGATGCTGCGTACAGGCATGACGCGCGTGCAGGCCGCGGCGATCGAAGCCACAGCCTCGAATGGCGGGCAGATTGCCCCGCCGATAATGGGCGCCACCGCCTTCATCATGGCCGAAGTGCTCCAGGTGCCCTATTCCGATATCGTTATCGCATCGACGATCCCGGCATTCCTGTATTTTCTCACGCTCTTCTTCAAAGTCGATGCGATGGCTACCAGGAACAACCTCAAGGGGTTGGACCGGTCCGAGATCCCTACCGTCGGTGAGACGCTGAAGGACGGCTGGGAAATCCTGATCTCACTTGCGGTTCTGCTGTACCTCCTGTTCGCCACGGCATTGAATCCAGGGCTTTGTGCGCTGATCGCTTCGGTGGTGATCATGGCAGTCTATGCCGTCAAGATAAGGTTCCGGTTCAATCTCGCCCAGCTTTGGAACGCGCTGGTCAATCTGGGGCAGGAATTCGGTCCGTTGATGCTGATCGGCGGCGCCGCCGGTGTAATCATCGGTCTGCTCAACTCTACCGGATTTGCCTTCCAGCTGTCGCTGGCCTTGACTCACATGGCGTCCGCCTACGGGCTCGTTGCATTGCTGGTTCTGAGCGCGCTTGTGGCGATCGTGTTGGGCATGGGCATGCCGACCGCCGCGGTCTATATCGTTCTGGTGACGGTGGTTGCGCCGACCATGATCGACCTCGGGGTCGAGCCGATTGCCGCGCACATGTTCCTGCTCTATTTCGGTCTGATGAGCATGGTGACCCCACCGATCGCCATCGGCAGCATCGTGGCCGCGCGGCTCGCCCAGGCGAACATGTGGACCACTGCTTTCCTGGGTATGCGGCTCGGTGTCGTTGCCTACATCCTGCCCTTCGTCTGGGTCTATAACCCGGCGCTCTTGATGCAGGGAACGACCACCGAGATCGTTGCGACCCTTTTCAACACCGTGGTGGCGGCATATCTGCTCAAGCTTTCCATGCTGGAGTCTCCGATCAGGGCCCTGCCGAACTGGCTGTACGAAGCGGCCGTGATGATTGCCGGTCTCGCGGTCATGGTGGTTACCGCAGCATTTGGCGGATTTGACCTGGCAACCATCATCGTCACGGCAGCGGGAGTTGCAATCGCGGCCTCCATTTTATGGAGCATCAGGCTGAACGATCGTGTAGTGAGTCCCCAGTAGTGAAGAGCGCGGCGACCGAACCGGGACCCAAGCCGCCAGAGTTTCTGGCGGATGGCTTGTCCCGCACGGTCCGAAGCCGGTTCCAAGATCCGATGATCGTTCCGTGACGTTGCATTCCGAGCCAGTCCCCGAGGTGAAGGGGCCATCGCAAGTGATCACAGCCGCCGTGCAAGCGAGGACGCGCTACGCCCTTTTTGCCGCCGGGTTCACCACGTTCAGTCTGCTCTATTATGTTCAGGCGCTGCTCCCGATCTTTTCTGACGAATTCGGCGTAGAGCCTTCGCAAAGCAGCTTGGCATTGTCGTTGACAACCGGTGTCCTCGCCTTCGCTTTGCTGGCCTCGGGTGCGGTGTCGGATGCCGTCGGGCGCAAGAGCATCATGTTCCTGTCGCTGTTCCTCTCGTCTGCCCTGTCCATTGCAATGGCTTTCTCGCCGAACTGGACAATGCTTCTGGGCATTCGCGTCGCGATGGGAATCACACTGTGCGGTGTTCAATCGGTTGCAATGGCCTACATGTCCGAGGAGCTGGACTCAAAGGCGTTTTCGGCGACGCTCGGGCTCTTCATAGGCGGCTCCGCAATTGGTGGCATGGTTGGAAGATTTGCCGCTTCCGTGATCGCTGATCATTACGGTTGGCGGACCGCCGTTGCGATCATCGGTCTCGCCGGTCTCTGCGCCGCGCTCTATTTTCGGTACGCACTGCCGGCTTCACGGAACTTCGTGCCGCGCGCTCGGGGCGGGGCTCGATTGAAACAAGATCTTGCGGCCATCTTGGCCGACAAGAGTTTGCTGTGCCTGTTCGTCGTGGGATTCGCCGTCATGAGTGGGTTCGTGACGACCTACAACTACATTTCCTATCGCCTTGTCGCGGCGCCTTTCTTCCTGTCCCAGACTGCAATCGGCTTCGTTTTTGCGGTCTATTTCTTCGGCAGCATCGGTGCGGCCTTTGCCGGCCGCCGGGTCGGTTCCCATGGCCACAGCCGGCTTCTGTGGAGGTTCCAGGCTGTCATGATCACCGGCATTCTCCTGACCTTGTCGGGCGCGCTTGCCGTCATCCTTTTGGGGCTGGCCTTGCTGACATTCGGCATGTTCGCGTCCCACAGCATCGCGAGCAGCTGGGTCAGCTTGAAGGCGCATCGAAGCAAGGCGCTGGCCGTGTCGCTCTACCTCTTCTCCTACTACCAGGGCGGCAGCCTGATCGGGGCCGTGGGCGGCATGTTCTATCTGGGCAGCGGGTGGGGCGGCCTCGTGGCGCTGACCACCGCCCTTGGTCTGCTGGGCGTGCTCTGCGGTCTGAGCGTCGGGCGCGGCGCAAAATCGTGAAAACAGGCACGTCCACACGGCATCCGCTGTTGACTTCTTAAGTAAACATGTTAACTATTATGCTTGGAGATTATGATCGCGTGGACGTGGAGGAGATTCCTAATGACGCTACCTGAGAAAGCCGTGGATTTCGTCAATTGGCGCAAGGGCGAGATCAGCAGAGAGATTTACGTTAGCGAGGAAGTCTACCGTAAGGAGCTCGAAACGCTGTTTACGCGCGCCTGGCTTCTTGTCGGTCATGAATCTCAGATCCCCAATCCGGGCGATTTCTTCACCTCGCGCATGGGCGAGGAATCTGTGATTCTCGTTCGCGACAAGGCGGGTGAGGTTCATGTTTTCCTGAACAGCTG
The DNA here is from genome assembly GCF_002733955.1 of Hoeflea sp. Taxonomy (GTDB): domain Bacteria; phylum Pseudomonadota; class Alphaproteobacteria; order Rhizobiales; family Rhizobiaceae; genus Hoeflea. The sequence continues at coordinate 194,019 of NZ_NVXQ01000008.1, forward strand.
CCGCCATCGCGGCATGAAAGTTTGCCGGTATGAATCGGGCAATACTTCTCTGTTCACCTGCCCCTACCATTCCTGGACCTACACCACCGACGGGCGCATCCGTGGCGTCCCGCTCTACAAGGCGCTTTACGAAGGCAACCTGGATCGGGATCAATGGTCGCTGATCGAGGTGGCCAGGCTCCACAATTACAAAGGGACGATCTGGGCCACCTGGGATCCGCAGGCACCCGACTTCCTGACCTATCTCGGGGACGCCAAGATCCATCTCGACCAGGCGCTCGACTGCCGCGACGGCCGTCCCGGCGGCTCCGAGGTGATCGGCGTTCACAAGTGGGTGTTCCCGGCAAACTGGAAGTTCGCGGCAGAGAATTTCCTTGGCGACACCTATCACAACCCCAGCCACCGTTCGGTAGACATGATCGGCATCGGTCCGTCGGCGTTGGAAGGGGTAAAGGGCCGCCGCGACAACGAGCTGGAGCAGGCGCAGCATGTCTGGTGCAGTTTCCCAGCGGGTCATGGCGTCCATTCCGCCGTGCAGCCCGAAGGTTTCGAGTTCACCAACAGCTTCAAGAACGATCCCGAAATCGCGGATTATTTCCGCCATTGTCATGAAGAGCGCAAGCGCCGCTTGGGCGAGAATGCGCGCTTCCTTCCCTTCGTCGGCACGATCTTCCCGAACACCTCCTATCACGGCCGTCAACCGCGCAGCCTTTGTGCTTGGCATCCGCACAGCGCGAACGAGACCGAGGCCTGGCGTTTCTTCCTCGTCGATGCCGACGCGCCGACCAAGATCAAGGACTTCTTGCGCACCTACTACATGCGCTACTCCGGCCCTGCCGGCATGACCGAGCAGGACGATATGGAGAACTGGCTCTATGCGACCAATGCCTCGATGGGCACGATCGCGCGGCGGTACAATTTCAACTACTCCCAGTCACTGAACGCCAGCCAGCGCAACCCGGTGGTGCACGGCATTCAGGTGCGCGGCGATGTCTCGCTTCAGGTGACGGAGCACATGGCCGTCGGCTTCTACCGTCGCTGGGCGCAGCACCTCGACATGGAGCCCTGGGACGTCCTGCTGGGGGCCGGCGACGAGCGTTTCGCAGAAGATATGGCCGCAGAATGAGCGGGCAGCGCGAAACCAGTTCCCGGACCGTGATCGTGTCCGGGGCGACCTTCGGTATTGGGCTCGACGTGGCCATCTATCTGGCTGAAGCCGGGTATCAGGTCGTGGGCTTCGGCCTCGAGGCGGCGCCGGTGTCAAGCGTCGCTACGGCCTCGGTCCTTTCGCTGAATGCGGATGCCAAGGAGCGCGGTCTGCCGCTGAGTTTTGTCGCCGGAGACGTGACATCCGAGGCCGATGTATCTGCGGCGATCGACCATGCCCTGGGTTACGGTCATGGGCTGCACGGGGTGGTCAACAACGCTGCAATCGGTCCGCTCGGCACGATCCTCGATACCGAACCCGATCTGTTTTCCCGTATTCTCGAGGTAAATCTGAAAGGGCCTTACCAGATGTGCCGTGCGGCCATCCCGCACATGGCGAAAGACGGTGGCGGCCGCATCGTGAATGTCGGCTCGGGGGCCGGATGGGGCAAGCCGAACATGGCCGCCTACTCCGCCAGCAAAGGCGGGTTGATAGCCTTGTCGGCAGCGATGGCCCTGGATCACTTCGCCGATGGCATCGCGGTCAACACCGTGATCCCCGGTGGCGGTGGAATCATCTCGGGAATGAGCCTGGGCCGGGTGTCGGGCGACAGGAACCGCCTGCAGGCCAGTGCGGTCGGCACTGTCGCGGGCCGGTTCATGAATGGGCAGGACATGGCAGGCGCTATCCGGTTTCTCCTCTCGGACGAGGCCGGGGCCATCTCGGGCACGATCATAGATGTTGGCTGTTTCGCGCATCAGGGGTCATCGGCTCCGCTTCCGAAGCGGGCCTGATTATGGAGGAAATGAATATGGACGGAAATCTCGAGCGCCCGCGGATTCGGCGCGACGATTCCTACTATGCACTGCGTCGCGACATCGAGGAATTCTTCTATGACGAAGCCGAGTTGATCGACAACCGCCGCTTCGAGGCCTGGCTCGACATGCTCCACGAAGACCTGCGTTACTTCATGCCGATGCGGCACAACGTGAAATTTGGTCTGCATGCAGAGCGCGAGGATACCAAGGAAGAAGAAGGCATCAGCTGGTTCAACGAAGACAAGTGGACGGTGGGCAAGCGCGTCGAGCAGATTCTGACGGGCGTGCATTACGCCGAAGAGCCACTGTCGCGCACCACCCACATGATCACCAACGTCCAGATCCTGGAGGCAACGCCGGATGCCAATGACGCCACCACCGTCAAGACTTCGTGCCGCTTTCTGACCTACCTCAATCGTGTTGAGTACGAGACCTACTTCTTTGTTGGCAAGCGCTACGACACTCTGGTCAAGGAAGGGGATGACTGGAAGGTGCTGCACCGCCGGATCATTCTGGACCAGAACGTGCTGCAGGCGAAAAACCTGTCCACATTTTTCTGAAGTTTCAAAGGGGTAGCCCGAAATGGGAAAGCTGGTTCTAAACACGACAACCGATCTCATGAAAGTGCCCGAGGGGGCCGGGATCAAGCTGCACGACGGACGGGTAGGCAAGGTCGAAGAGAATATGGCCGATGGCCAGTGGCTGTCTGTTGCGTTCGATGACGGCGAGGTCGAGCTGGTGCACAGCCAGGACATCGCCGAAGTTTACGAGCCGGAATAGGGGGCGATCATGCTTCGAATGAGCTTCATGCCGAGCGACTTCCATCCGATTCTCCTGGTCCTCGGCCATGCGGAAGAATTGCTGGTGTTGGCCAATGCGCTCGGGAAGTTCGCGGAGCAGGGTGGTCAACTGGTCCTGAATGACGAAGGTGTCCATTCCACCGACACCCGGGTGACTTTGCAGCAAAGCGATCCGGATGCCGGGGAGAAACTCGGCCTCTGGCAGACATCCCCGCGCAGCATGGATCTCACGTGGCGCCTGCCGCTAGCCTACGCGCGGATTTTTTCGGATGAGGTTGCAAACCTCGCGAACGCGGGAGAGCCCGCGGGATCGACGACGCTGGAATGCGATCGTCTGGGCGAGATCCGGGTTAAGGTGTCAATCGGCGAGTGGGAAGAAAACTACCTGACCGACGGATTCAGATAGGACGAACCATGACGGAGCGAATTGTAATCGTGGGCGGGGGCCAAGCCGCCGTCTCGGCATCCATGCGCCTGCGCGCCGGAGGGTTCACGGGAACCGTGGACATCTTGTCGGAAGAGCCGGTGCTCCCCTACCAGCGCCCGCCGCTTTCCAAGGCCTATTTGAAGGGCGAGCTTGACGAGGACCGGATGTATCTGCGTCCCGACTCATTGTACCGCGAACAGGGCATTACCGTGCATCTGGAGACCCAGGCGTTGATGATCGACCGGGTCAAGCGCACGGTCGAGACTGAAAAGAAATCCAAATTTCCCTATGACAGGCTGATCCTCGCCACCGGCGCCACACCGCGTCCGCTGCCGGATGAAATCGGTGGCGGGTTGGAGAACGTCCATACCCTGCGCACCCTTGCCGATGCCGACCTTCTCCGCGACAAAGTCCGTCCGGGACAGCGCCTGCTGGTTGTCGGCGGCGGTTACATCGGGCTTGAAATGGCCGCTGTGGCCGCAACTCTGCGACTTGAGGTGACGCTTGTCGAAGTTCAGGAGCGCATTCTGAACCGGGTTGCCGCGCCGGAGACAGCCGATTGGATGCGCGCTCTGCACCTCGATCATGGGGTCGATCTGCGCGAGGGCGTCGGACTTCGGCGCCTGGTTAGCGATGGCAAGCAAGCCGTGTTGGCCGCCCTGAGTGATGATTCAGCGGTCGGGGTCGATCTGGTCGTGGTTGGTATCGGTGTTCGTGCGAACGACGGGTTGGCGCGGGCGGCGGGCCTGACGGTGCAGAACGGCATCGTAACCGATCAATATTGCCGGACCTTCGATCCCGATATCTATGCCATCGGAGATTGCGCGGTCTTTCCCTATCGCGGTGAACCCACGCGGCTTGAATCAGTCCAGAACGCCTGCGATGCCGGTGATTACGTAGCAGACCACATTCTCGGTATCTCGACAGGCCCCTTCGTTCCCGAACCCTGGTTCTGGTCGGATCAATTCGATATCTCCCTGAGAATTGCAGGGCTGAACCGGGGCTATGACCGGGTACTGACGCGGCCCGGAGAACGCGAGGGCGGATTGTCGGTCTGGTACTTTGGCAAGGACCGGCTGCTGGCCGTCGACTCCCTCAACGATCCGAAATCCTACATGGCGGGCAAACGCTGGCTGTCTGCGGGGCTGACACCCCGGCAGGACGCGCTTGTTGATCCGAACATGCCGCTCAAATCCGTACCCACTGAAGCTGCTTTTTCGACTGTCAGCAAGGCTACGACCACTTAAGGGACATGACGATGACGAATGTTGAACAAACCGGGGGTGAGGCGCTGGTCGCGGCGCTGACCGCAAATGGCGTCGATGCGATGTTCGCCATTCCGGGCATCCAGCTGGACTGGGCCGTGGACGCGCTCAGCGCGGCGCCGGAGATCTCGGTCTATGTGCCGCGCCACGAACAATCCGTGTCCTACATGGCCGACGGCTATGCGAGAGTGACCGGAGAGCCCGGGGTCGGCATGGTCGTACCCGGACCTGGAATGCTCAACGCAACCGCGGGGCTCAGCACGGCCTATGCCTGCAATTCGCCGGTGGTCTTCCTTGTCGGTCAGATTCACTCCAAGGCCATCGGCAAGGGCTACGGCAACCTGCACGAAATCCCGGATCAGAGCGGCGTGCTGCGCGGTCTGACCAAATTGCAGCAACTGGTGCGCGATCGGGCGGACATTTCCACGGCAGTTGACAGGGCTTTTGCGGTTTCGATGGCGGGGCGTCGGCGTCCGGCGGCGGTCGAGATTCCCTACGACCTGCTGATGGGCAAGGGCGCGGCCGCTTCACGCTCCGACGCGGCAGTCGCGGCACCCGCAGCGCCGGACCAGAAGCTGATCGAAAAAGCCGCCGAATTGATCGACGCGGCAAAATTCCCGGTGATCTATATCGGCGGCGGGGCAATTGATGCCGGCGCCGAGATCGCCGCGCTGGCGGAAAAGCTGGGTGCGCCCGTGGTTGCCAGCGACAATGGCCGTGGAGCAATTGCCGACAGCCACCCACTGATGTTCAATGCCTTGGCCGGTCGGCCGCTCTTTTCCAAGGCGGACCTCGTGCTTGTGATCGGCTCGCGCTTCATGGACATCATGGTGCCCGAAGTCAGTTGGCCTCAGGAAGGCAAGACGTTCCTCTACCTCAATATCGATCCTGCTGACATGGGCGGTCCGCGCAAGGGTTCGGTGAACATTCTCGCTGACGCCGCCGCCGGGGCTGAAGCCCTTGCCGGCGCCGTCAAGCGCCGCGAAGGCATTGATGCCGGGCAAGCCCGCGGGATCAAGGAGTGGGCACAGGGCCAGATCGCAGCCACCGGCACGCTCTGGAATTATGTCGCCGCGCTGCGCAACGCGCTCCCCGACGACGGCATCCTAGTCAACGAGCTGACTCAGGTGGGTTATCTTTCGCGCATCGCATTCGAATGCCGGCAGCCGCGCACCCTGATCGGGCCCGGCTACCAAGGCACCTTGGGTTACGGTTTTCCGACCGCGCTTGGAGCCGCTGTCGGCGGCAAAGGTCGCCGGGTGTTCTCCATCTCGGGCGACGGAGGCTTCGGGTGGTCGATCCAGGAACTGGCCACCGCCGCGCGCTACAGGCTGCCGGTGACGCTGATCGTGTTCAACGACGGCTCTTACGGCAATGTGCGCTCGATCCAGTCCGCTACGTTCGGCCGCAACTACATCACCGAGCTGGCCAATCCCGAGTTCAGTGATCTCGCCCGCGCCTTCGGCCTCGACTATGCGCGCGCCGACAATCCCGAGACACTGCAATCGGTGCTGAAAGAAAGTGCTGCTTCGGACGGGCCGCTCTTCGTGGAGGTTCCGGTTGGCAAGATGGCCAGCCCCTGGCCCCTCTTGCGGTTGCGCCCGATGGGTGGCGGCACGGACACCGATTACAGCGACCTTTTCTGAGACAGAACGCGGAGGGCAGGATCATGGCATTGAATCAGGCGGAGATTGACCGGCTACGTACGGCGGCAGTCGGCGACCTGCAGAACTTTGTCGACGGGGACTGGCGCAACAGCAGCGGTGGCAGCGAGATCGAGGTCATCAGCCCCTGCAGCGGCCAGCAGATAGGAACCATCATCGACAGTTCCGAAGCCGATGTCCTCGCAGCCATCGCTGCGGCAAGGCGCAGCTTTGCGGCAGGCCACTGGTCGCGGATGGCGCCGCAGCGGCGCAAGGCAATTCTGTTCCGGCTGGCCGAACTCATCGACCGTGACGCGTTGGAACTGGCGGTGCTGGGTGTGCGCGACAACGGGACTGAAATCAGCATGGCGTTCGCGGCCGAACCGGGCAGCGCCGCGACGACCTTCCGCTTCTATGCCGAGGCATTGGACAAGTTAAACGGTGACATAACGCCCACCGGCCCGGAGGTCCTCAGTCTGATCCACCGCGAGCCTGTCGGTGTGGTGGGCGCCATCGTGCCCTGGAACTTCCCGCTGATGATCGGCGCATGGAAGGTCGCACCTGCCTTGGCGGCGGGCAATTCCGTGATCCTGAAACCCTCGGAGGCGGCTTCGCTGACGCTTCTGAAGCTGGCTGAGCTGGCGGCCGAAGCCGGCGTGCCGGCAGGCGTGTTCAACGTGGTAACCGGACAGGGCGCGACCGCAGGGCGAACCATAGGGCTCAGCCACGATGTCGACGTGCTCACATTCACCGGTTCGGGCAACGTCGGACGCCACTTGCTGCGTTATGCAGCCGATTCCAATTTCAAGGCGATTCATCTCGAACTCGGCGGCAAGTCCCCGAACATCGTTTTCGATGATTGCGGCAATATCGAAGAGGTGGCCCGGCTGTCCGCCCGCGCAATCTTTGCCAACTCCGGGCAGGTCTGTGTCGCGGGCAGTCGCCTGCTGGTGCAGGAAAGCATCCGCGAGCCGTTCCTGGAAGCCTTGGTCAAAGCGGCAGACGCAACTGTCGTTGGCGACCCGCTTCGCCTCGAAAGCCAGGTCGGAGCGATTGGCACTAAGGCGCAACTGGACAAGAACATCCGCGCCGTCGAGCAGGCGCGCGCGGCGGGTGATACCGTCATCACCGGCGGGGAACAGATTACGGGCGACGGCTACTTCTTCCGTCCCACGGTCATCGCCGCAAAATCGGAAGACAGCCCGGTCGTCCGGGAAGAAGTGTTCGGCCCGGTCTTGTCGGTCCAGTCCTTCCGTGACGAGGACGAGGCCGTGCGCCTTGCCAACGACACGCCCTATGGCCTGGCGTCCGGGGTCTGGACGCAGAACATCTCGCGCGCCCACCGCATGGTCGGTCGGCTTGAGGCCGGGGTGGTGCACGTCAATTGCTACGGCGGTGCCGACATCACCGCGCCGCTGGTCGGAACCAAGCAGTCGGGCAACGGTTTCGACCGTTCGCTTTCTGCCTTCGAGAAATACCAGAAACGCAAGACTGCCTGGATCAGGATCTCCTGAAGCCAGACGTCAGTACAGCCAGGAGCACATGATTATGGTCAAGATCACATTCATCGAACCGGACGGAACCGAAAAACACGTCGAAGCAAGCGCCGGAATTTCTCTGATGGAAGCCGCGACCCGCAACGGTGTCCAGGGCATCGCCGCGGAATGCGGTGGCCAATGCTCATGCGCGACGTGCCATGTTTACATCGAGGGTGACTTTTTCGAGCAGGTCGGACCGCCGGAAGGCGACGAGGAGGACATGCTGGACTTCTCGGATTCGAGACAGGCAAACTCGCGTCTTGGATGCCAGGTCCCCGTCAGCGATGAGTATTCCGGCATGGTGGTCCGTGTGGTCGGAGACGACGGCTAGTGCATTTCGCGCTCAAATGGATTCATTTGAGCGATAACGTACATGCATTATTTCAAGAGTTTACAGCGAAAGTGGGAACCGGTTTCGCGCCCGGATTGCGGCAAAGGGCTGAAAGCGCACAAGGTGGCATTCGGCCCTTTGCCTGCATTCTTCCCAATTCGGGGTCTCGAAAGACGATCTGGTTGGCCAAGTCTGGAAGACAGGAGCGCTTGGTGTCAACCATGCCCGCTCCCTTATCAAGCCGGGTGCCTCAAGCCGGGTGCGCCGATCAGCATGATGGTATCGTCAATATCCCTGTGCGATCACGGGAATTGGCTCAGGCCGGCAGCATTCTGCAAAACGGGGTCGATCGCCCCCAGGAATGATCTCAGAAGGCTTCGCGCAACGAGATCAGGCCGGACCGGAGAACGCCGACATCCGAACCGACGGCGAGAAACTGGACACCATCGGCTGCATAGCCGTGAGCCAGCGCCCGGTCCGACGTGAGAATACCTGCGGCTTTTCCGCCGGCCTGAATACGCGCGAGCGCGTCCCGGACAACGGCTTGAACCTCGGACGCTCCGGGCTTTCCGAGATACCCCATGTCGGCCGCCAGATCCGCCGGGCCGACGAAGACGCCATCGACGCCGTCCACGGCCAGGATGTCGTCCAGCGCTGCGATGCCTGCCATGCTCTCGACCTGCAGGAGAAGGCAGACTTCGTCATTGGCGGTATGAAGGTGATCGGCAATTTTGCTGTATGCGGAAGCGCACGCCAATGCCGCTCCGACGCCGCGGACGCCATGCGGTGGATAGAGCATCGAACGGACGGCTTCGCGCGCCTGTTCCCCACTTTCGATCATCGGCACGAGTAAGGTCTGCGCCCCGATATCCAGCATCTGCTTGATTTCCGCTCGATTGTCGTCCCTTGTGCGGACAGCCGGATGCGCTGAAGAGCCGACCGCGCGCAACTGCGCAAGGACTTCCCGCAGTCCGTTGGGGCCGTGTTCGCCATCGATGACCAGCCAGTCAAACCCGGTGCCGGCAGCCAGTTCTGCAACGCTCGGATCACCGAGTCCGATCCAAAGGCCTATTTGGGTCGGTCCGGATTTCAGTGCGGCCTTGAAGTTGTTTTTGGGGGCGGGCATGGGCGGATCCTCAGTCGAATGAAATGGATACTCTTGCGAAAGTGATGAAACCGGCGTCCACGGCCGTGCTGCGAAAAAGTGCTGAATGGAAAGATCCACCCCCTGATGTCGGCTTTCGTGTGCCGGTTCTTGGATTGCGTAACGGTGAATTCGGCGTGGCGTGCCCGGACTCGGTGTGTCGCTTCAATGCGTACGATGATCGCAGCGATGTGTGCATCGGGTCTTCCATTGCGATCTGGCCGGGTAGCGAAGTCACAACTGCTCCTCAGACAATGCCGCCGAAGCAGAGATATTTGATTTCAACGAACTCCTCGATGCCGTAGCGTGAACCTTCGCGCCCCAACCCCGAGGACTTGATGCCGCCGAATGGTGCTTCCGCGGTCGAGATCAGGCCGGTGTTGATGCCCACCATGCCGTATTCGAGTTGCTCACCCACTCTCCAGGCTCGTGCCAGATCGCGCGTATAGAAATAGCTGGCCAGACCGAATTCCGTGGCGTTGGACATGGCCACGACGTCTTCGTCCGTCTCGAAGCTGAAAAGCGGGGCAACGGGACCGAAAGTCTCTTCACGCGCGACGACCATGTCCTGCGTCACGCCCGTCAGTACCGTCGGCTGGAAGAAGGTGCCGCCGAGCGGGTGACGCTTGCCGCCGGCGACGATCGACGCACCCTTTGCCGTCGCGTCCGCGATATGCTCTTCAACCTTCTCGACCGCCTTTGCATCGATGAGTGGCCCGAAGACGGTCCCCTCATCCAGACCATCCCCGACTTTCAGCGCGGCGAGTTTGGCGCCAAGTTTTTCCGCGAAGGCGGAATAGACGCCTGCCTGCACATAGATGCGGTTTGCACAGACACATGTCTGTCCGTTGTTCCTGAACTTGGAGACGATGGCGCCCTCGACAGCGGCGTCGAGATCGGCGTCGTCGAAAACGATGAATGGCGCATTGCCGCCGAGTTCCAGGGCCAGTTTCTTCACTGTCGGCGCAGACTGGCGCATCAGTTCGATGCCAACGTCAGTCGAACCGGTGAATGTCAGCTTGCGCACTTTCGGGCTCGAAGTCATCGCTCCGCCGATGGCGCGGGCCGAGCCGGTAACGACCGAGAAGAGGCCGGCTGGCAATCCAGCGCGCTCTGCCAGCACCGCCAACGCGATCGCGGAAAACGGTGTTTGCGATGCGGGCTTGAGCACCATCGCACACCCCGCCGCCAATGCCGGTCCCGCCTTGCGGGTGATCATCGCATTCGGAAAATTCCAGGGCGTGATCGCCGCAACGACACCGATGGCTTGTTTGATGACGACGATCCGCTTGTCCTGTGCATGACCGGGAATGACGTCGCCGTAGACACGGCGGGCTTCTTCCGCAAACCCTTCGATGAAGGACGCGCCATAAAGGATTTCGCCCTTGGCCTCTTGCAGTGGCTTGCCCTGCCGAGTTTGGGAATCGTGTGCGGCGCCCGCGGGACGGAAAAGTCGTCGCTCTCGACAGCGAAATCCGACCTGTTTGCGCGAACATGACTTCCGGAAACCCGGAAGACGCCACGTCCGGCCGCGACGCCATGCGTCGTTCGGAAAAGCGGCTGAGGGAGTGGGAAAAAGTTGGGGTTCAAGCCGCAAGGGCAAACTTGGCTTGCTTGAGCCGACCATCGGCAACCGCTGCCCGAACCTGTAATACCCGATGGGCACCGGCAGGAGACCAACGCATCTGCCGTTTCTTGTTCATCCGAGCGTTCACGAGGCTATTGGCGGCGCTTTCGGCAGGAGAACTCGATATGGGCTGACCCGACCAATATCGATGGCAGTAGTCGACAATCGACGTTGTGTTCTGGACCAGGTAGGACTGGAGATTGCTGATCAATACGGACAATCGCTTGAGCTTTTGGTTGGCGTCTCGAAGCGTGGCGTGCTGCTCCAACTGGTAGAGCATATTCTTTACGGCTCTCGTCGCCTCCCTGACGTAGCCGCTCCAAAGCAGATGGCGAAGCCGCGGCACATCAACCGCAACATCCCGAAGATAGATGTTCAGATCGCCGATATGCCTGAGGCCTTGCCACGTCTGTTCGATGTGCCGGAGCCGCATCGACAGATGGAACCAGTCAAGAATATGCGTCACGGGCTCCCTTGTGGCACTGAGCACGATGCTTTGCAGCCCGACGTCTCCGTCGCTGAAAACAGTGACGTCGCGGCCAGGCAACCATCCTTGCGCCCGCATTGCGGCACGAACCGCATCGTGCTTGCCGGTAGCCACATGCGGTGCGGCCGCGAACTGACGCGGTAGCCGCCCCGGTGAAACAACGCGTCCCATGGCGATTTCGAAATGCCGGCTCTGATATCCGGGAACTGCACGGATATAGGCGCCATCAATGAAGACGGAAATGGAGGATCCGCCAGCCCGGCTCATGCGATAGGGGCTCGCGGCATCCCATTTTTCGATCTGATTGGCCACCTTGGCGAGCCGGTTGACAACGGTTCGATGATTGTGTGGCCGCGCGGCCGGTACAAAAAGGTCGAGTACACGAGCTGCTTCACGAAACGACAGGCGCGAACCGAGCTCGGCTTGTACGCGCTCCAATTCCGGCGTCGCTCTGCCCTTCAACAAGGTCTCGATGTTTCCGGTGTACGCCTTTGCCGGCTTTCCGCAGGTACAGCTGCGGAACCGAGGCACGCGCAGGCGACAAATACCGAAGAGCGAATGGACCGTACGAGATCGATAGTCATGAACCCCGTGAAGGCGGCCACAGTCGTGACATTTCCTATCCTGCCTAATGGCTTGATCCACCTGAAACTGCGTAAGCTCTTCTTGCAGGCGGCATTGTATCGCCTTGCCTTCTGCCAGGGAGAGGCCGAGCGCGTCGAGCCCCACTCCGTCGACACTGCGGTCGATGATCGCAATTTCTCGACGCTGCAGAACGCCATCGGTGCCGATAACCTCAACCCAGACCTTCATCCTCAATTGTCCCATTACCGAGTGCCCTTTCCAGAAAAGGACTCGATTACCTGAAGGTTCTTACCCCCACCTTTTTCCCACTCCCATTGTTGGGATGACAGTCTCATCATTAAGTGCCAAGTCACAGGTCCGGCCGAACGGTCGTGATGTGACCGAGGTGGACGCGGCCTTCGCCGCCGGCATCGCCCTGAAATCCCTCGATGATCTCGTTCGCTCAGAACCAGCATGGGCCGGTTGCTGGCGCTCGCGTCAGGCGCTCAAATGCGCCGCCGCCGCCGTACGGCTGATGGGCCGCAACGAGGACGAGCACGCTTTGCGTGACGCGGTTTTGCTGACGGCGGCCGGCGACGATCCTGGCCCGGCCGGAAAGGTGGTTTTGGCTTACAAGAGGCTCGCCAGTCGAAAACCCGCCGTTTCGACAAGGGCTGTTGCCGAACTGGCCGATCTGATGGGCCTTGCCAGGGATGACGGACTGGGGGCAGCGGTTGATCATGTCGATGCAGCAATCCAGTCCGGACGGGCCCCTCCCTTTGCCGCAGCCGATCTGGTGACGGCGATTGTGAGCGTACGCCCGGATCTCGAGCCGCTCGGCTGGGCGCTGGCCGACATGCTGATTGCTACAATGCTCAAATGGCCTTTTGCAGTGCCGCTGCTGATGACTGAGCGTTATGGGCCGGCGTTCCGCACCACTGGAGTCCGGGGGAGGGTGCGTCCGGGTGAGCCCGGATTTCCCCGTGCCGTCTGCCTCGCTTTGGTGGAGGGCACCAATGCTGGCATTCGCACGGCGGGCGAGATTGCCCGGCGTGCCGACACCCTTGTGGAGGCGGCGCCAAAGCTGCGCACCAAAGGGGCCGGCGGCGTGCTTCAGGCGCTGCTCGACGAGGATGCGGTGTCGGCATCTGCGCCCGGCAGCAACCTCTCTCGTTGGGCCGCGACCCGTTTGTTTGAGCGGCTCGAGCGCTTCGGTGCCGTGCGCGAGATGTCCGGGCGCACCTCATTTCGGATCTTTGGGCTATGACGGTCGCCGGAGCAAGCACAGCGAGGTCTAGCCGAAGACCGCGATCAAGCGACGGAGACGAACGTCTCTTTGACCGGGAGCTGGAATCCCTGCCGCCGGAGCTGCGCTGGCGCGAATGGATGATGCGCGTCGAGGCGGTGATTTTTGCTTCGATCAAGCCAGTCAACCGCGAGGTTCTGGCGCGGGTCGTCGGAAAGGATTGCAGCATTGACCTGCTGATTGATGATCTGCGCGAGGACCTTCGTTCCCGGCCCTACGAACTGGTGTCTGTCGCTGGCGGCTGGCAGCACCGAAGCCGTTCGACTTACGCGGATGCAATCAGGGCGTCCCAAGCACCAACACGGGGAGGAGCGGCGGCCCTGTCCGAGTTCGAGGCCATGGTGCTTATGGCGATTGCGTATTCCCAGCCGATAACGAGAAGCGAGCTGTCGAAGATTTTTGGCAAGGAAGTGAGCCGAGACACGATCGGATCCTTGCGCAGCGCCGGCTTTGTCGGATCAGGGCCGCGCAGTCCGACGCCCGGTGCGCCCTACACTTATGTGACAACGAAACATTTTCTGTCGGCATTTGGCATGGAGACGCTGCGCGACCTGCCGGACATGGAGGCGCTCGAGGATGCTGGGTTGCTCAGCCGGCGGATTGAAGAGGGGCCCGTAACGGAATCGGATTCAGTACTCCATGAGATTGATTGAAACTAGGGAGATGCCTCATCGCGGAAAACCACTTCACCCAACTGCATCGCGACCTTCTCGACTTCAGCGCCACGGACGCGTGATCGCCACCCGAATGAGCCGAAACACCTTGCGGCTCGGCTGCTCACGCCGTATCCGTGGCGAAGGCCGACAGCCTACACTCTTCAGAAGGTAGGCTAGACAGCAACTATACGAGAGACCGGAACCCTGCCGGAAGCAACTATTCAGAAAAGGACTGACTGACGACGGCGTTAGTCATCCCACTAGTGGATGGAATCTAACGCTTGGTGCCCACGTTTGACGGCGGCAATGATTTTGTTGGGATCGGCGGTCCATGTGAAGGGTTTTGGCTTTTCATTATG
>NZ_NVXQ01000009.1 GCF_002733955.1 Hoeflea sp.
CGCCTTTGCCCGCCAGTGAAAACGCGGTGCCGTGGTCAGGCGATGTGCGAATGAAGGGCAGGCCCAGCGTGACATTGACCGAATCGTGGAAGCCGAGCGTCTTGGCCGGTATCAGCGCCTGGTCATGATACATGCAAAGGGCTGCATCATAGGTTGCCCGCGCTTCGGCATGAAACATCGTGTCGGCGGGAAGCGGGCCGAACGCGTTAATGCCGTCGGCCTGCAACTGGGCAACCGCCGGCGCAACGATATCGCCGTCCTCGATGCCCAGCGCGCCGTCTTCGCCGGCGTGCGGGTTGAGGCCGGATATTGCGATACGGGGGGCCGTCATCCCGAAACGTGAAGCGAGATCACGCGCGACGATGCGCCCGGTCTCCACGATGGCGCTGGTGGTCAATGCGTCGGGCACCTGCCGCAGGGGGATATGTATGGTGACAGGCGCCACACGGAGCTCGGGCCCTGCCAGCAGCATCACCGGCCTTAACGTGTCGCCGGCTCCCGCGCTAGCCAGGTGCGCCAGATACTCGGTGTGCCCGGGAAATTCGAAACCCGCAGCATAAAGCACGCTCTTGGCGATCGGGTTGGTGACAACCGCGCGGGTTCGCGCTCCACTGGTCAGTTCAACCCCGAGCCTTATGGCTTCGATGATCGCATCGGCATTGGCCGGGTCCGGGGTTCCGGGAATTGCCGGCTTGGCCAGCGTCACCGGCAAGACGGGCAGGGCGGTGTCGAACTTTACCGCCGCGTCCTCCGGTGAAGTCTCGGCCAGCGCAACATTCAGACCAAGCCGTTCAGCCCGCTCCGCAAGCATGGCCGGATCAGCAATGATCAGGAACGGCGGCAGTTCGAGGGCTGCACGATGTGTCCAGGCCGCAAGAGCCAGATCCGGGCCGACTCCGGCTGGATCGCCCATGGTCAAGGCCAGCGCGCGACGGCGTCCGTTTATCAAGGCACGCCCTTACTTGTTCGCGATGACCGCGCGATTGCGCAGCTCGGAGAGGTACTTCTTTGCTTCTTCCGATTCACCGGCGTCTTCGTTCTCGGCACGGAACACGAGCTCCGCTGCCTTGTCGTCAGTGACGGTTTTGGCCGAGCAGATAATGATGAATTCGACACCGCGTTCGGTTATGCGGGTGGAGGTGGTGGAGCCGGCGCTGGCCTTTTCGATCAACGGTTTCCAGTCCGGCGGCAACTGCGGCTGCATGATGCGGCCCAGCTGGCGTAGCGAGACGTCTCTCAGTCCGGTAATTGTCGATGCTGTCGCGTCACATCCGTTGATCCTGCCACGCAACTGATCCGCTTCGCGTTTGCGGGCGTTCAGCACCGATCTGGAGCGTTTGCTGGCCGGAACCACGAAGATCACCTGTTGCAGCATGTATTCGGTGGTCGAGGCCTTGTCGTTGCCGCGCTCGAGCATCTTGGATACCAGATCCTGGGTCGACATGCCGCCGCCAATTGCGCCGACAACCCGGGGCCAGCTCATTTGCACCCGAATGAAGTTCTTGAAGTGTTTCGGGGTAACTCCGGCCTGATTGAGAACCTTGCTCATCTGGCTGACGGAAAGATTGTTCGAGGCTGAAAATCGCTCAAAGGCGGCATTGACCTCGGAATCAGAGGCCAGCACACGCATGCGCGCGGCTTCCTGCATTTTCAGCGCTTCCTCGGTCAGCTGTTCGCGCGCCTTCTGCCCAAGGTTGCCGCCCGTGCGCTGCAGTCTGAGGAATGCAACCCTGCGTGCGATGTCAACGCTGGTAATCGCCTGATTGTTGACGATGATCTTGATTTCGCTGGCTGCGCGCGCGGCTGTTGTTCCAGCAAACGAGAGCGGCAGGGCCGTGGCCAGAGCCAACACGAGGCCGGTGAGCCGAAAGATTGCGGGAAGTTTCATGCTATCTGGTCCTTTTGTCCGGTCAACCTGTGGCGTCAATCTTGCAAATCTGCCGTCAGCCGTAAATGCCTAACGCATGCGGCAAAACCGAGGCGTGTCCGGATTGGTTTTGCTTGCCTCTGCTCGCTTGGGCCTAGAAACTCGATTTCAGCAACGGGCTGCTCACGCCGCCGCCGCCGATATCACCCAGTGTCCGGAAGCTCAGCCGTGCTCCGATCTTCCAGTCCTGTGCGTTCGTGTTGGCGTCGTCACGGGTCGTTTCATAGGCCAGAGCGAAGGCGAAGCACTCGTCTTCGTACAGCAACCCGAAGGCGGTGCTGTTGAATTTCTTGTCAAAGAGATCATAGCTGGCGGTAGCGGCCACGCGCCAGTAGTCATGTATTTTCAGCGATGCGGAACCGGTGACCTCGCGACGGTCATCTTCCGAATAGGTATTGGGGCGAGGCGCCTTGATCTCGGTATAGGTGACTGAGGTGCTGATGCGATTCTTGGCAAACCCTGCGCGCACATCGGTCCGCTCGGCGCGGAAATCGTCCTTGTTGAAGCGCGCCGAGGTCGCAAGCGAGAGACCGTTATAGGCCAGGCCCCCCATCGCGACGTAATCCGACACGTCGTTCTCAAGGCCGGAATTCCGCGTTGCCTGCGACAGATCCGGTGCGGCGAAAGAGTTCAGCCCGGCAAGGTGATAGGACTGGCCGAAGGCAAATTGTGTGGTCAGGCCGTTGTCATAACTGCCGGTATAGCGCATGCCGACATTGGCGCGGATGCCGCCTTCAGTCCGGTCAAAACCGGAGAATTTGTCGCGCTCGAACAGCGATGTTGCATCGAAAACGAAACTCTGGGCGTCTTCGTTGGGGATGCCGCCGGCCAGGGTTTCGTCAGGACGCACAAACATCTGCCCGATGGGTTCGAACACGTGGCTGGAACTGGTAGCCGTAACGAGCACCGGGTAACTTGCCTCGAGGCCGGCCGTTACCATGCCTCTTGCATGCGTCCCGTTGCCGGCGAAGGTGCCATTGTAATCGCTTGGCGCCGTGTCGACATTGACCGAATTGACATCGCCACGTGCAGCCAGGATAGGCGTCAGCCGCAGACCGTTCATCGTGGTGAGGGTCCGTTTCCATTCAAGTTCCGTGCTCAGGCGCGCATTCGCGCCGGCAAATCCCTTGTAGCGATCGGCATTCAGTGGATCGGTGGCGACGAAGCCACTGCGCACGGTCGTGTCATCTGCCTGCCGTGACACCGAATATCCGTTGACGTTGAGCGACAATTCCCCGCCGGCGACCGGATCAGAGAAGGTGCGCTTGTAATCAAGCGAAGGATGGGCAGCAGCCTGGCGCCTTTCAGCAGCGTTGTTTTCGTCGGCGTCCTGAATGTCGAAACGGTAGGCGCGGAGATCAAAATGACTGCGGTTTGACAGTCCTGTCAGATAGACCTCAGACTTGACCGTGCTGGTGCCATAGCCGGGGATGCCGTAGGTTTCAGAGAAATTGTTGTCGGTCTGGAGCATGCCGTCCCAGCCGAACGTCCAGCGCGGATTGATCCGGAATGCGCCCCTTGAGGCGATCATGCCGCGTGTGGTTACAAGTGAGTCGGATGTGTTCGCATCGAAATCGCCGGGGTTGGTCTGGGAGATGCCGGCCATCTGCAGTGTGTGCTCGCCATTGGCGAAATTCTGCCGGAATTCGACCTGACCAAGAAAACCCTGATTGGTATAGCCTGTCCCGGTGAAGGTTGCGTCCATGTAAGGCGATATCGCCCAGTAGTAGGGGATGGAAACGCCCGTCCCGAGGTTCTCGGCGGTTATATAACTCGGCGCAAGAAAGCCGCTCTTGCGCTTTTTGTTGTGATCGGGGAGCTCGAGATAGGGAAGGTAGGCAATCGGCATGCCGAACAATTCAAACCTTGCCTGCTCCAGCCGAACGGTCTGGGTCTCGCCGTTCTGAATCACGCGCTTGGCCTTGACCTGCCAGAAAGGTGCCCGCTCGGGATCTTTTTCGCACGCCTCGCACGCCGTATATACCCCGTTGTTGAAGGTCGTCCGACCGTCTCCGCGTTCAGCGCTTTCCGCTGCAATGCGCGTCTCGTCGGGCGTCTCGATCCTCAGGGCGTTGAGAAACCCGTCGGCAAAGTCATCCGTCACATCCAGATTGTCGGCATAAATCCGGTTGCCGCTTGGCTCGACCATCTCGACAGACCCGAATGCACGCATCCGGCCGCTCTGCTGGTCGTATTCGACCCGGTCCGCCACCAGCTTGTAGTTGCCGTAATCGATCTGCACGCCGCCGCTTGCGACGACAACGCCGGTATCGTTGTTGTAGATCAACTCATCGGCTGCCAGCAGCATCTTTGCATCTTCTGCAATATCGAAACCGCCCGGCGCCACGCTCTGCGCTGCGGCCTGCGGAGTGGCAAACGAAAAAATGGTGCAAACGGCCACGCCGGCGCACAACACGCCAGCAAACACATCTACCCTAGACCGGCGCACACCCGCCACTATCCATCCTCCTTGTGGAGAAGCACTGTAGTCCCACATGCCGAAGCCACCAACACCGGAAGCCAGGCCGCCACGATCGGCGGGATGGTTCCAGCGTTCGCAAACGCTTGGATCAACTCGGAGACGACATAAAGCACGAAGCCCGCCAGGATTCCACCCAGTATGACCGTTAAAGACTGGCCGAAGCGAACAAATTTGAGCGACACCATTGCAGCGATAAGCGTCATCGCTGCAAGCAGCGCCGGAAGCGCCACCAGACGGTGGAATTGCATTTCATAACTGGTCGCCGCGAGACCGAAAGATTTGGCCGTCGCGATCTTCCCGCCCAACTCGAAAAACGGGACTGTGTCCGGCGAACTCAATGATTCGCCAACGAACTCCGCTTTGAGGCTGGTCGGCACAGTTGCCTTGTCCATCTGTTCGACCGGCTGCTGTCCACGAATTCTTTTCACGTTCGTCAGCTCCCAGACCCCGTCTCCAAGGGTGGCGGTCTCGGCCTCAAGCCGCTCCTTTATCCGCTGGTCCTGGTCGAACAGGAAAAAGGTCGCGCCGGACAGTCTGGTACCGCCTTCTGAACTGGCGCGGGCGCCCAGGACCGTGTCGCCTTCTTCGGTGCGCTGCCGCAGCCAGGGCGGCACGTCTGACGACCGGGCGCTGCCCAGGTTGCGCTCGACGACGATTGTTTCCGCCATCGTCATCGCCTCGGCGGCAAGCGTATTGAGCACGCCGACAGACACCACCCCGATCAAGATGTTGGCCGCGATCAGCGGTGCCAGGAACTGCCAGGCCGAAATGCCTGCTGCACGCGTCACCACGAGCTCGTATTTACGGTTGAGCTGCATCAGCGTGGCGATGGATGCAATCAGCACGACAAAGGGGATGATCAGTTGCAGCACGGTCGGGACGCGAAGGGCGGAGACAAGCAGTCCCAGCGTCACGGTATAGTCCTCCGCCCGCGAAAGCCGCCGGCTGGTTTCGTTGAAATCCACCAGCAGGATCACCAGGAGCAGCCCGAGGCAATAAATCAGGAAGGTCGCCATGTAGCGACGGAAGAAATACCGCGACATGGTGGAAAAAGGCAGCCTCATGTCGAGTGACCTTCACCCGTGTTGCCACGGCCCTGAAGCCGGGCGAACTGTGCGGTGCAAAAGTCCATGACACGGTAGTTCAACTGCGCCCAGGCTTTCGGAATGGTCAGCGTTCTGCCTGTCAGGGCCAGACAGCCGAACACCAGGATCAGGACCGAAGGAACCACATAGGAAGGGATCTCCATGGTCTGATCGATGCCGGAGGCTTCAGTGCTGTAAAATCCAAGCCCCCGACTGCCAAGCGCAATTGCTGCCACCAGCGCTCCGTTCTGAAACTGTTCATGCCTGTTCGATCGCGCCTTGCCCAGGAAGGAAAACGCCACCAGTCCGAAGGCCAGCGGGTACATCCATGTCGAAAACCGCTTCACCAGTTCCTGGGTGATCCCGTTCTTCGAGCCGGTCATGAAATAATCGTCCGCATCCGGGTTGAGCAGGTACCGTGTCGACCGCTCGCTCGGCCGCAGCGCCGGCGCACTGCCTGCGGGGATGAAGGCTGCCATGTCGAGCGCATAGGAGGTGAACGTGACGATCGAGATCCTGTCGCTGGTCAGATCCCGCTGCTGCAGTTCGCCGTCGACCAGGAAAAGTATGTTGCTGTCGGTCTCCTCGGATTTCCGGACAACGCCGCTGCGCGCGTAATAGATGGTCTCGTTGCCTTCGGTACGGTTGTCGGACAGGAAAATGCCGCCCATCTGGCCATCGGCGAGTTTCTCGTTGATCTGGACGTAAAGTCCTTCCTCGAGCTTCATGAACGTGCCCGAGCGCACGGCGACCGAGAACAGGTCCGACTGCGCCTGGGCCAGCACATCGTAAAGCTTGTTGTTCGACCAGGGCTCGACAAAATGGCTGACCAGCAGCACCGCCAGCGAAACTGTTGCCGACAGCAGCAGCACGGGCTTGAACACGGTGGCCGGGGGAACGCCGGCCGCTTCGACGACAACCAGCTCGCTGTCGGAATTCATGCTCGACAGCACCTGGCTGACACCGATCAGCAATGCAAACGGCGCCACGATGGTCACCACCGAGGGGATCAGCGTGGCGGCAAGCATCAGGAATGCGCCGAAAGCCTGGCCGGTCGTGGTCAGCACGTTGACGCGGACCAGCACCTGCGTGGTCATGACAAGCAGCGTCACGGCTGACAGCGACCAGAAGGTCAGCAGTGCCATGCGGACAAATATGTAACGTTCAATCTGCTTCATCGTGCCTTTCCGGAGCGAGCCGGGCAGAACCATGATTCTTCAGGCACTGCGGAGTCCCGGTTGGACCAGCCCAACCATGCACCGGCCTTATCAAAGCGCAAATTGGATAATCTGTGGCAAACAAACACGGTTAACGCTTTCTTGCGGCACTGTTTCGCAAATGCCATAACGCCAGGCAGCGCCTGACCTTGAGCCTGGTTCCATCCTACCGCGAACCTGCCTAATTTTCGACGCAAAACCGGTTCGTTTTGAAGCAACAGGCGTTTTGCGCCTGAACCCGTCGTCAACACTTGCCTTCTGCCGCGAAAACGCGAAGATCGCCAGCCACGCAAATCACGTCAATCCACGGGAGCCGTCATGTCGATGAGCATTGAGATCAGTTTTTCCAAAACAGCCAAGACTTCTGGAGGACTGGTTATAGCCCTTGGGTCCCTGGCCGAGCCGGTGTCCGCCGCCGCGCGCAGCGTCGATTCTGCCGGCCAGCTCGACAAGGCGGTCAAGGTCGCCGGCTTTACCGGCAAGAATTTCTCTACGGCTGACATCATCGCGCCGATCGATGCGCAGGCTGATCGTGTGGCACTGGTGGGGGCAGGGGATCCGGCAAAACTGACAGCGCATGACTGGATGCGGGTTGGCGGCAAGATGTTTACCCTCATCCGCAAGGCCGAAAAAGTCACCGTGATGCTGGGCGATGCAGACATGGTCTCCGTCGATGCCGCCGCCGACATGGCGCTCGGGCTGCTGCTGCGCGCCTACAAGTTTGATCTCTACAAGACGAAAAAGGCCGACGATGACGACAACGGGTCCTACAAGCTCACCGTTGTTTTCCAGCATGAGGACGCAGCCGGCTGCAAGAAAACCTTTGCCAGCCGTCAGGCCATCGCTGATGGCGTCAAGCTGGCCCGCGACCTGGTCAACGAACCGGCCAATGTGCTCGGCCCGGTCGAATTCGCCGCCCGCGCCAAGGCGCTGGAAGCGCTCGGCGTGGAAGTCGAGATCCTGACCGAAAAGGAAATGAAGAAGCTCAAGATGGAGGCGCTGCTTGGCGTCTCGCTCGGCTCGGTGCGCCCGCCGCGGCTGGCAATCATGAAATGGCAGGGCGGCAAGGCCAAGGACAAGCCGCTGGCCTTTGTCGGCAAGGGCGTGGTCTTCGATACCGGCGGTATCTCGATCAAGCCGGCAGCCGGCATGGAGGACATGAAGGGTGATATGGGTGGCGCCGCTGCCGTCACCGGCCTGATGCACACGCTGGCCGCCCGCAAGGCCAAGGTCAATGCCATCGGCATCATCGGCCTGGTCGAGAACATGCCCGATGGCGCCGCCCAGCGCCCCGGCGACATTGTCCGTTCGATGTCGGGCCAGACCATCGAGATCATCAACACCGACGCCGAAGGCCGCCTGGTGCTGTGTGATGCGCTGACCTACTGCCAGGAACGCTTCAAGCCCGAGATCATGATCAACCTGGCAACGCTTACCGGCGCTGTCATGGTGGCGCTCGGCCAGCACCACGCCGGCCTGTTCTCCAATGATGACAAGCTGTCCGAAGCGCTCAGCAAGGCCGGCAACGCCACCCAGGAGCGGGTCTGGCGCCTGCCGCTCGATCCGGCCTATGACAAGATGATCGATTCGAAGTTCGCCGACATGAAGAACACCGGCGGCCGCTATGCCGGTTCGATCACCGCCGCGCAGTTCCTCAAGCGCTTCGTGGGCGACACGCCCTGGGCGCATCTCGACATCGCCGGTACCGCCATGGGCTCGCCGTCCACCGACATCAACCAGTCCTGGGCCTCGGGCTTCGGGGTCCGGCTGCTCGATGAGTTGGTGCGCGCCAATTACGAAGGCTAGTCTGGCTGATGGTCGAGGCGCTGTTTTATCATCTGACCGAATCCCGGCTTGAAGAGGCGTTGCCGCCTCTTCTCGAAAAGAGCCTCGACCGCGGCTGGCGAGTGTCCGTGCATGTCAGCAGCGAGGAGCGCTGCGCAGCGCTGGACGCCCACTTGTGGACTTTCCGGGAGGACAGCTTCCTGCCGCATGGCAGCGCGCAGGCAGCCCATGCGGAACGCCAGCCGTTGTTGCTGACCTTGGCCTCAAAGGCCGAAAACGGCGCCACTGTCCGCTTTGTCGCCGATGGCGCCGATATCCCGGAACTGGAAGGCGTCGAACGCCTGGTGATGATGTTCGACGGCCATGACCAGGGCCAGCTCGATGCCGCCCGGGCACAATGGAAGACGCTCAAATCCGCCGGCCATTCCCTGACCTACTGGCAACAGACGCCCGACCGCCGCTGGGAGAAAAAGGCCTGAGCCCAAGCTGTGCCTGAGCAAGGCTTCGGGGCAAAGGGCGTTGCCGAATTCCTTGGTTGGACGAGGCGTGGCTATTGATGCCGCAGCGCCTCGATCGGATCCATCCGCGCCGCCCGCCTTGCCGGGAAATAGCCGAACACAATGCCGACGACAGCCGAGAACAGGAAGGCGGCCAGCACGATGCTGGGGTTCGGCGAGAACGGGATCGCCAGCAGCCTTGCGCCCAGCAGTCCGAGTGCCAGTCCCAGCATGATGCCGATCAGCCCGCCGATCAGCGACAGCACGATGGCCTCGACCAGGAACTGCAGCAGGACCTGCCGTTCGGTCGCGCCAACGGCCAGCCTTATGCCGATCTCTCGCGTCCGCTCGGTCACCGAGACCAGCATGATGTTCATGATGCCGATGCCGCCGACGAGCAGGCTGACGGCAGCGACCGCCGAGAGCAGGCCGGTCAGCACGGAGGTGATACCGGTCAGCATCGAGGTGATCTGCTTCATGTCGAAGACATTGAAATCATCCTCTTCGAACGGGCCAATCCGCCGGCGCTCGCGCATCAGGCTTTCGATGTTGGCCTTGCCCTTTTCGGTCGAGATGCCGTCGCGGATCGAGGCATAGATCATCGAGACGTCCTGGTTGCCCGAAATCCGCCGCTGGAAGGTTCGGATCGGGATCAGCACGATGTCGTCCTGGTCGGTGCCGAAGCTCGAGGCGCCCTTGACCTCGAGAATGCCGATCACCCGGCACGAGATCTGCTTGAGCCGGATGCTGGCGCCGATCGGATCGCCATTGCCGAACAGTTTCTGGCGAACGGTTTCGCCAAGAACGCAGGCCGCTGTCCCGGTTCTCAGTTCGCTTTCATAAAACGCCCGGCCACTGACGATGGCCCAGCTGCGGGCAGTCAAAAACCGGTTGTCGGTGCCGGTCACGGTGGTGGAATAGTTTGCATTGCCGTAGATCGCGGTCATGCCGCGCGAATTGGACGGGGTGGCGACCGCGACGCTTGAGATCTGCTGTTCGATCGCATCGACATCCTTGAGCGTCAGGCTCGCGGCCGTGCCGCCGCCACCGCCCGAACCCGGCCCCTGCGATGGCTGGCCGGGACGGATCATCAGCAAATTGGTGCCAAGCGTCGACACATCGGCCTCCACCTGGTCGGTTGAGCCTTGCCCGACGGTGACCATGGCGATGACGGCGGCCACGCCGATGACGATGCCAAGCACGGTGAGAAACGATCGGAAGGCGTTTCTCAGGATCGCCTGCAGCGCCAGCCGAACCGCTTCATACAGCATCGGCGGCCACCTTTCCGTTGAGCGTATCGGATTGAATGCAGCCGTCGACGAAATGCACCAGCCGGTCGGCATAGGCGGCCATGTCGGGTTCGTGCGTGACCATCAACACGGTGATGCCATCGGTGCGGTTGAGATCGCTCAGCAGCTCCATGATCTCCTGGCTCCGCGAGGTGTCGAGATTGCCGGTCGGCTCATCGGCCAGGATCACGTCCGGATTGGTCACGATGGCCCGCGCGATTGCCACGCGTTGCTGCTGGCCGCCCGAAAGCTGGGAAGGATGGTGGTCTTCGCGCCCGTTCAGCCCGACCTTGGCAAGCGCCTCTCGCGCCAGCTGCCGCCGTTGGGAAATGGCCATGCCCTGGTAGATCAGCGGGAGTTCGACATTGTCGAGCGCCGAGGTCCGGGCCAGCAAATTGTAGCCCTGGAAGACGAAACCGAGAAAGTTCCGCCGCAACAGCGCCAGTTGATCGCGACTGAGATGATCGACCGCGGCGCCGCCGAAGAAATAGTGCCCGCCGCTGGGCTTGTCGAGGAAGCCCAGAATGTTCATCGCGGTGGATTTTCCCGAGCCGCTCGGCCCCATGATGGCAACGAATTCGCCACCCGCAATGTCGAGATCGATTCCCCGCAAGGCGCGCACTTCCGCGTCGCCCGTGCCGTAGATCTTGGTGATCCCTTGAAGTCTGATCAGCGGCGGGACGGCATCGGCCGGGACGGGGCTCATTCCTGCGCCAGATCGGTAATCACCAGATCGCCCTCGGCTAGATCGCCCTCGCGGATTTCCGTTATCGTACCGTCGGTTTCGCCGGTCAGCACGTCCACGCCGACAGCCAGGCCGTCGCGGGAAAGCCAGACAGTGCGGCGGCCGTCTGAGTTGGCACTGGTTGCGGTCGACGGCGCGCGCTTCGGCGCATTCTTGAACAGCATGCCAAGCAATCCGCTGCCGCCATTGTCGGCTTCCTCGACCGGCGGGGCAAACCTCAGGGCAGCATTGGGGATGGCCAGCGTGCCGTCGATCTCGGCAACCTTGATTTCCGAGGTCGCCGTCATGCCGGGCCGCAGCAGCAGATCTGCATTGTCGATCGACAGGATCGCCTCATAGGTGACCACGCCATCGACCGTCTTGGGCGCAAACCTGAGCTCAGAAATCACCGCCGGAAAGCTCCGGCCCTGATAGGCCTCGACGGTAAAGCTGGCCTGGTCGCCGATCTTAACCTTGCCGATGTCGGCCTCGTCGATGTCGACGCGCAGTTCCATGTTTCTCAGATCCGCGGCCAGCGTGAACAGCACCGGCGCCTGCAGCGACGACGCAACGATCTGGCCGACCTCGACATTGCGCTCGAGCACCACACCGTCGATCGAGGAACAGATGCAGGCCTTTGCCAGATTGGCTTCACTGATCTTCAGGTTGGCCTCGGCGACGCGGATATCGGCTTCGGCACTCTTTCGCGTAGCCGCCGCCCGGTCGCGCGCTGCCCTGGCCTTGAGCAGGCCTTCGAGCGTGGTGACCTTCTTCTGCTCCAGCAACAGGGCCCGCTCGTAGTTGTCGTTCATTTCATTGTAGGTCGTTGTTGTCTCCGTCAGCCGGGCCTGGCTCGCGGTCAGCGACGCCCGGGCGAGCTCGACATTGGCCTCCAGCTTGTCGGTATCGAGCCGGGCCAGGATCTGGCCCTTGTGGACGAGGTCATTGAAATCGGCCTCCACCGAACGCACGGTGCCTGAAAGCTCGCTCGATATCTCGACCTGGTCCGTCGGCTCCACCGTGCCCGTCGCCGTGACTTCGACGATGATGTCCGCGCGCTTGACCGCTTGGGTGATGTAGAGCGGCTGATCCTGCTGTGAACCGGAGCTCAACCAGAACCAGCCGCCGATAGCAGTCATTGCGACCATGAGCGTAACACCCAGCGTCCGCCGCCTGCCGGTTCCGGGACTGGCGGAGTTGACGATGGATTCAATCTCGGATTTCGACGGCGCCATTTTAAATTCCTGTTGCAGGAGATTCCATAGCACCCGGTCTGCGCAACGGATTTGACATGCATCAAGGCTGGCTGCGCGGCGGGTGATCAGACCTCCTGTCATCGCCCGGCAGTCACCGCAAATTGCAATCAGTCAAACATGAGAAAGGCCCCGGACCAGAGGTCTCGGAGCCTTGCGCAATCACAAACTTTACTGGGACAGAGGAGGGCGGGGGCCTGATGCAGCCTCCTGCCAGATCTCACTCCGATGCTTCGGCTTCCTCGACTTCGCTGGTCAGCAGCAGCCAGTCTTCCTCGGCCTTGGCCAGTTCGGCTGCCCGCTCAGCCCGCTGCTTGGTCTTCTGCGCGATCTTGTAGGGCGCGTCGGCAAACTGTTCCGGGTTCGCAAGCTCTGCATCAAGCGACTGAATCTGTTTGGTAAGTCTTTCCACCAAGGATTCGAAATCCTTAATCTTTTTCTTCATTGGCGCCAGGCTCGCACGCTCCTGCGCAGCCTTCTTGCGCTTCTCCGCCTTGGAGCCGCCGCCGTCATTGTCGGAGCCCTTCTTGCCCTTGCTCGACGAGCCCACCACTTCCTGGCGGTAGTCTTCCAGGTCGCCGTCGAACGCACTGACGGTGCCGTCCTTGACGATCCACAGCCGGTCGACCGTGGCTTCGATCAGATGCCGGTCATGGCTGATCAGGATCACCGCGCCGGGGAAATCATTGAGCGCGCGGATCAGCGCCGCGCGGCTGTCGATGTCGAGATGGTTGGTCGGCTCATCGAGGATCATAAGGTTGGGCGCATGGAAGGCCGAAAGCCCCATCAGGAGGCGCGCTTTTTCGCCACCCGACAGATCCTTGGCGGGCGTGTTCATCTTGTCCTGCTTCAGACCCATCTGCGCCACCCGGGCACGGACGCGGGCTTCCTGGGCATCGGGCATCAGCCGGCGCACATGGGCGACCGCAGATTCTTCGGGGATCAGGTCATCCATCTGGTGCTGGGCGAAGAAACCGGTCGCAAGCTGCGGCGCCACCCGCAAGCGTCCGCCCTCGGCCTCCAGCCGGCCGGCGATGAACTTGGCGAAGGTCGATTTGCCGTTGCCGTTCGAGCCGAGCAGGGCGATGCGGTCATCGGCATCGATCCTGAGGTCAAGCCGTTTCAGAACCGGTGATCCTGGCGTATAGCCGACGGAGCCATCCTCGATCGCGATGATCGGCGAGGCGACGCCCCGGTCGGGGCGCGGAAACGAAAAGCCGCTGACATTGTTTTCCACGACGGCGTCTACCGTGTCCATCTTTTCCAGCGCCTTGAGCCGCGACTGCGCCTGGCGCGCTTTCGAGGCCTTGGCACGGAAACGCTCGACAAAGGCTTCCATGTGCTTGCGCGCGGCCAGGCTCTTCTCGCGCGCCTTCATCTGGTGCTCGTCGCGCTCGGCCTTCTGGCGCTGGAACTGATCGAAGCCGCCGCGATAGAAGGTGAGCTTCTTCTGGTCGAGATGCACGATCGCGTTGGCGGCCGTGTTCAAGAGGTCGCGGTCATGGCTGATGATCAGCACTGTGTGCGGATAGCGGCGGATATATTCCTCCAGCCACAGCGTGCCCTCAAGGTCGAGATAGTTGGTCGGCTCGTCAAGCAGCAACAGGTCGGGTTCGGAAAACAGCACCGAAGCCAGCGCCACGCGCATGCGCCAGCCGCCCGAAAAACTCGAGGCCGGACGCTGCTGGGCGTCCTGGTCAAAGCCGAGGCCGGCCAGAATGGAGGATGCACGGGCTTCTGCCGAATGGGCGTCGATATCCACAAGCCGCGTCTGGATTTCGGCGATGCGGTTGGGGTCGGTCGCCGTCTCCGCTTCCTTCATCAGCCTGGTGCGCTCGAGATCGGCGCGCAACACGATCTCGACCAGCGCCGTCTCTTCCGATGGCGCCTCCTGCGCCACCTGGCCGATGCGGGTGTTCTTCGGGATCGAGATATGACCGGTCTCGCTCGCCATCTCGCCGGTAATGATGCGGAACAGGGTCGATTTGCCGGCGCCATTGGGGCCGACAAGCCCGGCCTTGATGCCCGCGGGCAGCGCCAGCGAGGCATTGTCAATCAAGAGGCGCCCGGCGATGCGTGCGGAAAGGTCTGTAATCGTAAGCATGCCCGCGCTTCTGGCCGTCTTTGCGGCAAATGGCAAGGGGGAGTGTTTGCCGCATCATGGTTCAAGGTGTAGATTAATACTCGAATTACACATCGGAGTTGGCAATGCGGACGAATATCGAGATTGATGACGAACTGGTTGCCGAATTGATGAAGCTCA
Organism: Hoeflea sp.; assembly: GCF_002733955.1. GTDB lineage: Bacteria > Pseudomonadota > Alphaproteobacteria > Rhizobiales > Rhizobiaceae > Hoeflea. The sequence continues at coordinate 14,523 of NZ_NVXQ01000009.1, forward strand.
CCGGCCGCAAGACAAAGCGCCAGGTGGTCGATGATGCCTTGCGCGATCAACTCCTCCGCCGCCGCGCCGGGCAGGCAATCCTGAAGCTGCAGGGTACGGTGGAATGGGAGGGTGATCCGGACGCATTGCGCACCGGCCGGTGATCCTTGTTGATACGTCGGTCTGGATCGATTTCTTCGCAGGCCGCGCGTCGGTACAGGTGGGGCGGTTGAAGCAGGCCGCGGTTTCCGGGCACCTGCTGATTGGCGATCTGATCCTTGTTGAACTCTTGCAGGGTCCCAGGCATCAGCGGGATGTTGTCCGGCTGCAGCAGGCCTTCTCCGGATTGCCGGTGGAAACCCTGTGCGGGCCGGCGATCGCGCCGCTGGCCGCTGCCAATTACCGCAAACTGCGCCGCGCGGGCATCACGCCGCGCGGAACGGTGGATGTCATTATCGCCACCTGATGCATCGAAAGCGGGGTGGCATTGCTGCACAATGATCGTGATTTCAATGTCATGGAACGCGAACTGGGCTTGCTCTCAACGCACCCCACCGATTAGCTTTGCAGCCAATCGGTGCCGTATGGATCTGCGCCGCTCTCTAACTCATGTCCGGAAAGCGCATATTTCATGACCATCATCCTTCACGAACTCGTCGGCGCGGATACGTCACGGCCCTTCAGTCCGCATTGCTGGAAGACGGCGATGTCGCTTGCGCACAAGGGGCTGCCTTTCGAGCGCAAGCAGGTGTGTTTTACCAAGGTGCCCGAGGTCGAGGGCGGTGTGTCGAAGACGGTGCCTGTCATCCGTGACGGCAGCCAGGTCCTCTCCGACAGCTTCCTGATCGCCGCCTATCTGGATGAAACCTATCCGGACAAGCCGTCGCTGTTTGGCGGCGAGGGCGGCCAGGCCATGGCCCGCTTTGTCGAAGCATGGTCGCAATCCACCCTGCACGCCGCCCTCAACGTGATCGCACTACAGGAGATCCACGATGGGCTGGCGCCGGAAGACCAAGCTTACTTCGTTCACAGCCGCGAAGCCCGCCTGGGCAAGACCTTTGCCGAGATTGCCGCACTCCGCGACGCCGAGATTGCAGGCTTTTCGGCCAAACTGACACCCTTGCGGGTGATGCTGAAATCCCAGCCCTGGATCGGCGGCTCGTCGCCGCTGTTTGCCGATTACATCGTCTTCGGCGCGCTGCAATGGGTCCGGCTGGTTTCCACGGCCCGCTTGCTCGAGCCGGGCGACGCGGTGACTGACTGGTTCGAACGCTGCCTTGATCTGCATGATGGACTTGGCCGCTCGGCGCCCGCCGCCGGCTGACCCTCGTGGCGGCGCGTTCAGGTTAAGTCCGGCTAGGGCAGGCTGCCACGGAGACGACAAGCCGGAGGGAGCCTATCTGCAGAGCAGCCCATCCGTCCGAAAGCGCAAAAGCTGCAAATTCATGTGAGCGCGAGATGCATCAGAAGCTGACCTTCTTGTTTGTCAGGGTCTGGCTCTTGCTGAACTTGTGGCCTGGGAGGTCCCACTTGACGGTCTGGCCCGCAACCTTGACCTTGATTGCTTCTCCACCGACCTTGGCTATCGCCTTCATCGAGGTTTTGAGCCTGACCGAGGCTGAGCCGGTCGACGGGTTCACCCGCCAGCCTACTGCTGCGGTCGAAAACTCGATTCCGGCCTTGAAGAGCTTCACGCTTTTGACGCCGGAGAAGATCTTGTAGTCCGGATATCGCAGCTTGCACCCAGCCGCAGCCGCCGACATCAGCGCCTTGAAACTGGAATCCGAAACCGAGCCGGCATAGCCGCTCGACAACCGGCCGCCCGAGCGGGAGGCGGAAGGCGGAACGTCCTTCATCGCGCCTTGCGAGGCTTTTGAACGCGCAGAGAGCGCAGCGCTGAGAATATCCACGACGCCAATCTTGGGCACCTTCGGCGTTGACAGTTGAACGCCCGCGAAAAAGCTGAAGCCGGAGGAACGGGACTGATTGTAGGTGCAGACGGCGCCGATGGTCGCTTTCTTGCCGAACATCTGCACCACGAAGTTTTGCTGGGCGACGAGCACAGCGCCGATGTCTCCGGTTTTCTGGTTCGCGAAGGTGAGCACGCTGGCGCGGCCATTGACGCCGCCACCGATTTTTCCCGGATTGACGCATTTTTCTATGGTCTGGCCGAGCAGCTTCTTGGAAAAGCATTTCTTCAGGCTGACACTCTTGAACTCTTTGTAACCCACCGCCTGCTTGGAGGACGCCGCAGCGGAAGGGGAGGCGAAAAGAAACAAAAGCAGAAAATTGATGCAGATGGTTCGAAGTGCTGCGTGCATGCCTGATCCCCTACAATTCATCATGAAATAATAGAGAGGAATTTAACAAGCTAACCGAGACGGTGTCAAAATTGTATTTTGCTATACTTGGGGGTAGAGCTTTTTGTCCGTGTCTCGCAGGAGCAGGCAGAAGAATGCACTTTTCCGGAATCGGTCATTGTCGCTGACGACCCGAGCAAAGCGTAGCGGAGCAATCCGGCGCGTTGGAAAATCGAGGTCAGCTCTACTGAGCGGTGAGGTGGTTGTGTCTGGCGGGCCTGTCACCCCTTGCGAATGACAGGCCATGCGGCTATTTAGGCGCCAACTCCGGGCGGGACTGATGTTCGCCCGGTTTTCCGCACACCGAATTTCTTGCGCAGGCAGTTGCCGGGCTCAAGTCTGGTGACCACAACCAAATGACAGGACAGACCACAATGGCGATTGAACGCACTTTCTCGATGATCAAGCCCGATGCCACCAAGCGCAACCTGACCGGTGCCATCACCAAGGTATTCGAAGACAACGGCCTGCGCGTCGTCGCATCCAAGCGCGTCTGGATGAGCACACGCGAAGCCGAAGGCTTCTACGCTGTCCACAAGGAACGTCCGTTCTTCGGCGAGCTGGTTGAAGGCATGACCTCCGGCCCGACCGTTGTTCAGGTCCTCGAGGGCGAAAACGCCATTCTCAAGAACCGCGAGATCATGGGCGCCACCAACCCTGCAGACGCTGCCGAAGGCACCATCCGCAAGACCTACGCGCTGTCGATCGGCGAAAATTCGGTCCACGGCTCGGATGCGCCTGAAACCGCAGCCGAAGAAATCGCCTACTGGTTCTCCGGCACCGAAATCGTCGGCTGAACCGGCTTCAAGCGCCGCCGGTTGATCCGGCGCTTGATCAAGATGCAAAAGGCGGCCTCCGGGCCGCCTTTTTCGTGTTTTCCATTGCCACGCCGCTCAGCCGTTGGCCGCGTATTCGGCAAGCAGGTCCGGCATCTCCTCCATTGCCGGAAACCCCTCAAAGCGGTGCCTGGCGGGAGTCGTGGCCCAGTCGAGCTTTTCGGCGGTCATCGTCTCTATGAAAGGCGAGAACCAGCTTGGATCTTCAAGCAAAGTCGCACGAACATTGACAAAAGCGTCAACGCCCTCGATCCGCGTGAACATCCAGGTCATGCAGGATGGGCAGAAATGGTGATGCAGCTGCGGACCCTTGAGACCGCCGATAACGGTATCGCCTTCGGTCACGGAGAAGCCGTTGACCGGTATCATCGCAGTCAGGGAGTAGGCGCTGCCGGACATGCGCTGGCAACCGGTGCAATGGCAGGCGGCTGTCATCAGTGGGGGAGTTGTGATTTCGAACTTGACCTCGCCGCAGCGGCACCTGCCTGTCATCGGTAGTTTCGAGGGCTTCATGGTTGGTCTCCTGTGCTTGCTGGTGGGGCGAAGGATCCCGGTGAGGAGCGCGAGCGGTCTGCGCGTTCGCGGTCAATCGCGTCCGGTCACGGCGTTTCCGGCAACCGCCAGTCGATCGGCTCGATGCCGTTCTTTTCAAGGAAATCATTGGCTTTCGAAAAATGCCGGCAGCCGAGAAAGCCGTTATGGGCCGACAGCGGCGAGGGGTGCGCGGCTTTCAGCACCAGATGACGGCCCTCGTCGACGAATTGCGCCTTCTTCTGCGCATAAGCGCCCCAGAGCAGCAACACCACCGGGTGGTCGAGCTGGTTGACCTGGGCGATGACCGCGTCGGTAAAGCGTTCCCAGCCACGGCCGCGATGCGAGGCGGCCAGCCCGCGCTCGACGGTCAGCACGGAATTGAGCAACAGCACGCCCTGCCGGGCCCAGCTGACCAGATGGCCGTGCGAGACCTTGGGGATGCCGAGATCGGCCTCGAGTTCCTTGTAGATGTTTTTCAGCGACGGCGGGGTGCGCACATCCGGCTGCACCGAAAAGCACAACCCGTGCGCCTGGCCGTCGCCGTGATAGGGATCCTGGCCGAGGATGACCACCTTGACCTCGTCGAGCGGCGTCAGATTGAGGGTCGCGAAATATTCGGACGGTTTCGGAAAAATCTCTTTTCCGTGAGCCAGCTCGGATTGGAGGAATGACCGCAATTCGGCCATGTAGGGGCTCTCAAGCTCCGCCGACAGGGCGGCTTTCCAGCTCTCGTCAAGCTTGACCGTGGCGTTCAAGGCTTGCTCCGCCAGCGCGCCTTGGCCTTGTCGTCGGCATCCTTGGCCGACACCCATTCGCCCGCACCGCCGTCTTTCAGGTGTTCCTTCTTCCAGAACGGCGCATCGGTCTTGAGGTAATCCATCAGGAAGGAGGCGCCGTCAAAGGCCGCCTGCCGGTGCGAGGCGCAGGTCACCACCAGCACGATGTTGCCGCCGGGAGCGATCTTGCCGTAGCGATGGATGGCGGTCAGACCGGCCAGCTCAAACCGCTCGACCGCCTGTTCGGCGATCGCGCGGATGGCGCGTTCGGCCATGCCGGGATAGTGTTCGAGCTCGAGTGCCGACAGCCGGCCGCCTTCGTCGCGGCACAGCCCGGTGAAACTTGCCACCGCGCCGATATCGGCCCGGCCCGCGGTAAGGGCGCCGATTTCTTCGCTGATATCGAAATCGCCGCTCTGGATCCGCACGCTCACCGGCACTAGCGGTCTGGCCGCAGTTTCCGGTGCCATCTCAGCCACCGGTCATCGGCGGAAACAGCGCGATTTCCCGCGCGCTGCCGATGGCCTCGTCATGCTCTGCATGTTCCTCGTCGATCGCCGCGCGGATCACCTGCGGCACTTCGAAGGCGGCGGCATATTCCTCGCCCAACGTTGCAAGATGCGCGATCAGGTCACCGACCGTGGTCACGCTCTCGGGCAGGTCCAGCTCTTCCGAACCCTTGCCGATGCGCTCGCGCACCCAGGCGAAATAGACAATCCTCAGGCTCATTCGTCCACCATATGCTTCAATCCGGCGCGGAAATAGTCATAGCCGGTATACATCGTGATGATTGCCGCAATCCACAGCAAGCCGATGCCGATTTCCGTGGTGTAGGGCAGCACCTTGTCGCCGGCCGGGCCGGCCAGCAGAAAGCCCAGCGCCACCATCTGCAAGGTGGTCTTCCATTTGGCAATCCAGGTCACCGGCACCGAAACTTTCAGCGCTGCAAGATATTCGCGCAGGCCCGAGACCAGAATCTCGCGGCACAGGATGATGATCGCCGCCCAGATCGACCAGCCGGCAATGGTGCCGTCTGCGGCCACCAGCAACAGGATCGCCGAGACCAGCAGCTTGTCGGCGATCGGGTCCAGCATCCGGCCGATATTCGATGTCTGGTCCCAGATCCGCGCGAGGTAGCCGTCGAAGAAGTCGGTCACCGATGCGATGATGAAGATCAGCAGGGCACTCCAGCGCGCGAAATCGGAGCCGTGCAGCCGGCCTTCGATGAAGAAGCACAGCACGATCAGCGGGACGGCCAGGATCCGTCCATAGGTCAGCATATTCGGTATGTTAAGCGCGCTTGACGCCATGGGGCACCCCATCCGTTTCAGGATTTTGCGCAAGATGCGCGCGGCCAAGCCGAAAGGTCAACCGTCAAGCCGCGTATTAGATCGCGAATGCCGCAGTTTCGTGTCGCCCGCGGCATTCATTCAGCGATTATCCTCGTGGAAGTGATTGTAGACCAGCTCGGCCACGTTGCGCGAAATCCCTTCCACGGCAACAAGATCGTCAATGCCTGCGCGCGACACAGCCTTGGCGGTGCCGAAATGGTGCAGCAGCGCCCGCTTGCGCGTCGGCCCGATACCGGCGATCTCGTCGAGCGGATTGGCGATCATGTCCTTCTTGCGCCGCGCCCGGTGCGTGCCGATGGCAAAACGGTGTGCCTCGTCGCGCAGTCGCTGCACGAAATAGAGCACCGGATCGCGCGGTGGCAGCGTGAAATCCGGTTTGCCTTCAACGAAGAAGCGCTCGCGTCCGGCCTCGCGGTCCATGCCCTTGGCGACGCCGATCGCGGTGATCTTGTCGGCAATCCCCAGCTCTTCGAGAATCGCGCGCACGGCGCTCATCTGTCCCTTGCCGCCATCGATCAGCACCAGGTCGGGCCAGGCCGGCATGCCTGACTGCGCTACCGCATCCGGGTCATCCGCTGCATCCGGCGGGGTCGGGCCGGCATCGCCATGCTCCTTGATCAGTCGCGAGAACCGCCGCTGCATGACTTCGCGCATCATGCCGAAATCGTCGCCCGGGGTGATGTCGGTCGATTTGATGTTGAATTTTCGGTACTGGTTCTTGGCAAAGCCTTCCGCCCCGGCGACGATCATGCCGCCGACAGCATTGGTGCCCATGATGTGCGAGTTGTCATAGACCTCGATCCTGCGCGGCGGATGCGGCAGGTTGAAAGTCTCGGCAAGGCCCTTGAGCAGCCGCGTTTGCGAGGCGGTTTCCGCGAGGTTGCGGCCATGCGCCTCGCGCGCGTTGTTGAGTACCTGATCAACCAGCTCGCGCTTCTCGCCACGCTGCGGCACGCTGATTGCGACCTTTCGCTCCATCCGCACGCTCAGCGCTTCCTCGAGCAGTGACCTGTCCTCGAAATCCTCGGAGATGAGGATCATCCGCGGTGTCGGCTTGTCGTCGTAGAACTGGCCGATGAAGGCGCCGAGGATCTCGCCCGGGGCGAGCGACGGGTCGGCTTTCGGGAAATAGGCGCGGTTGCCCCAGTTCTGCCCGGTGCGGAAGAAGAACACCTGGATGCAGGCCATGCCGGCATCGTGGTGGATGGCGAAAACGTCGGCCTCTTCCACCGTCTGCGGATTGATGCCCTGATGGCTCTGCACATGGCTGAGCGCCGACAGCCTGTCGCGGTAGATGGCGGCTCGCTCGAAATCGAGATCGTCCGAGGCCGCCTGCATCGCCGTCGACAATTGCGATTTCACCGCCTGGCTGCGTCCGGACAGAAACCCCTTGGCCTCGCTGACAAGTTCGGCATAGCCCTCGGCGCTGATCTCGCCGGTGCAGGGGCCTGAGCAGCGCTTGATCTGGTAAAGCAGGCAAGGCCGCGTACGGCTTTCATAGACGCTGTCGGTGCAGGTCCTGAGCAGGAACGCCCGCTGCAGCGCGTTGATGGTGCGGCCAACTGCGCCGGCAGAGGCGAAGGGGCCGAAATAGGAGCCTTTGCGCGAGCGCGCCCCGCGATGCTTGAGAATCGCCGGAGCCTCGTGGTTGCCGGTGATCAGGATATAGGGGAACGACTTGTCATCGCGCATCAGCACGTTGAAGCGCGGCTTCAGCCGCTTGATCAGATTGGCTTCAAGCAGCAGCGCCTCGGTTTCGGTGCGCGTGGTGACGAACTCCATGTTCGTCGTCTGCGCGATCATCCGGGTGATGCGGTTGGAATGGCCGCGCCCTTGCGCGTAATTGGTCACCCGCTTCTTCAGGCTGCGCGCCTTGCCGACATAAAGCACATCGCCGGCCTCGTTCATCATCCGGTAGACACCGGGCTGATTGGGCAGATGCTTGACGAAGGCCTGGATGACCTCGGCGCCTTTCAACCCCTTGGTGAGGCCGGGGCTTTCGTTCCATTCCATGCCCTCAACCGAGGCCGCATCGACGGGCAGGGGAGCTTCGACTTCCGCCTGTTCGTCCTCGTCGCTGTCGGTTTCTCCATAGATCACGCCGCCGTCGGCTTTCGCCGCGGTCCTGGATGGCTTGGGGGAGGGAAGGTCAGGCTTGCGAGTCATTCCGCGATCTTATCAACTTCCGGCGCGCTGCGGGCAAGAGAGTGTTGGCTCATCATGCTGTCATCTGGCGTCAGCAAGGCTGTTTATCAAGCGCAGTCAGACCTATTCGCCGACACCTGTCACATCCGGCGTTTCCCAGGCCAGGTGCTGGCCACCGTCGAGCGCGATCATCTGTCCGGTCACCGAGCGCGCCTCGTGCAGATAGCGGATGGTGGCGCCGAATTCGGCCAGCTCGGGACCGTGCTGCAAGGGCACCGCGGCTGCCTGCCTGGAAAAATCGTCCGATTTCTGCCGTTCATTGGCAAGCGTCGGGCCGGGCCCGATGGCGTTGACACGAATGCGCGGCGCCAGCGCCTGGGCCATGGTCTGGGTTGCGGTCCACAGCGCTGCTTTCGACAGCGTGTAGGAAAAGAAGCGCGGCGTCAGCTTCCACACCCGCTGGTCGATGATGTTGATGATCAACCCGTCCCGCGTCTCTGGCAGCGTCGCGGCCATGGCTTCCGCAAGTATGGCCGGGGCCTTGAGGTGGATGGCAAAATGCCGGTCGAATTGCTCTTCGTCGAAGTCGCGGACATTGTCATCTTCAAACATGGAGGCGTTGTTGATGATGATGTCGGGCGCGCCCAACTTGCCGGTCACCTCGTCATGCAGACGACGTGTCGCCTTGCTGTCGGAAAGATCGGCCAGAAACACGTCCGCCACACCGCCGGCATCGCAGATAGAGCCCGCCACGGCCTCGGCTTCCTGGCCGCTGCTGTTGGCATGAATGGCAATGCGGTAGCCGTGGGCGGCCAGATCCAGCGCTATGGCCTTGCCGATTCGGCGCGCGGCGCCGGTGACAAGAACTGTTCCCTTGGAAGATGTCATGCTGGTTCCCGGTTCCTGTCGCCGCACTCGGACGGCTGCTGTCAAAGTCAGAATACCGACAGGATATAGGCTGCAAACGCCACAAGCATAGCCACGCCGCCAAGCTTTTTGATCGGCACGTTCCAGTGCGCCAGCGCCACCACGAGCAGGCTCACGGCCAGCATCACCCACATGTCAACCGAAACGATTCGAGGATCGACATCGAGCGGCAGAATGACGGCGGTGCCGCCGAGAATGAGGCCGATATTGAAGATGTTGGAGCCGACCACATTGCCGATGGCCACAGCGCCGGATTTGCGCCAGGCCGCCATCACAGAGGTCACCAGCTCCGGCAGCGAGGTGCCGATGGCCACGATAGTCAGACCGATGGCGGTTTCCGTGGCGCCCATCATGCGGGCAATGTGGGATGCGCCGTCAACTGTCAGCCAGGCGCCGATTGGCAGGCCGATCAGGCCGCCGCCGATGAAAACGGCGGTCTTCCAGCCCTGTTGCGGCAGGTCGGCGACCTCGTCATGGTAGTCTGGAACGGCGGCCCTGTCGCATTCGCGCGCCGCCTTGATCTGCCAGCCAAGATAGGTGGCAATCATCACCAAGAGGATGGCGCCGTCGATACGGCTCAGCGGACCGAACCACATCATCACCATCAGGGTAAGCGACATCACGATCATCACCGCCAGCGACGAGGCCAGGCCGTTCTCGCGGCAATTGATTGTCATCAGCATTGCCGGGGCGCCAAGCACCAGCAGCACATTGGCAATGTTGGAGCCGACGACATTGCCGATGGCGATGCCGGACACATTGTCAAAAGCCGCCTGCAGCGAGACGAACAATTCGGGAGCAGAGGTTCCGAACGCCACGATTGTCAGGCCGATGATCAGGGGGTCGATCGACAGCTTCTCTGCCAGCGCAACAGCGCCACGCACCAGGTAGTCACCAGCAAAGACAAGGACGATCAGGCCCGCGATCAGGGTCAAAATGCTCAACATGCTGTAAAATCAACGCTCGCGGTTTTATTCGGATAGTCCCCATATAGGCCATGGCAGCTTATTCGCAATGGAGACAAGGGGTCGGCAGTGGCAAAAATGTTGCCTGAAAGCCACAGCGGCCTCTGCCCTTTTTCTGCCGCGGAGTCTTCACATTGTCGGCGCTCCCCCGCCGCATTCGATCTCCATCTTGCAACTGTCGGAAGGCATGCATCCCAATGCCCCCGTAGTTTCAGGTCCGCCATTTGTGTCGGGCCCGTCTAAACAAGGAGAATAAAATGCGTATTCGTAAACTGGCACTGCTGGCAGCAGCCGCTTCCGTCTCGCTCGCCGCCCCCGTGCTGGCCGCGGACGCTATCATCGAACAGCCACCTGAGCCGCCTATGGCTGAAGTTGCACCGCAGGCGTACCTGTGGTCCGGCGGTTATCTCGGTGGTTATGGCGAGTACAAGTGGGGCGAGTTCGACGCTGCTCCCACTCAGGACGCCAATGGTTTCGGCGGTGGTGTCTATGGCGGCTACAACTGGCAGTCTGACAACATTGTCTATGGTGTGGAAGGCGATATCGGTTATTCCGGCGCCGACTTCTCCACAGCCGGCCTGACCGGTGAGCAGGGCTTCAACGGCTCGCTGCGTGCCCGCATCGGTATGGACGTCAACCCGTTCATGGTCTACGCGACCGGCGGTATTGCTGCGACCAGGGCCGAACTCACCAGCACCACTGGTTCGGACACCAACACCCATGTTGGCTGGACCGCAGGCGCAGGCGCGGAAGCGTTCCTGACGGATAACATCACCACCCGTCTCGAGTATCGTTACACCGACTACCAGTCGAAAAACTACAATCTCGGTGGCACCAACGTGTCGTCGGGCTTCGACGACCACTCGGTTCGCGTCGGTATCGGCATGAAGTTCTGATCTGTCAGAACCTGACAAAGGAAAAGCCCGGACGAGATACCGTCCGGGCTTTTTCTGTTTAGGAAGGCCTGGTGCCGATGAGCGGTTGCCGGGTCAGGCAGCAGCGCCGGTCAACTGCTTGAGAATGCTGGTGTAATTCTCCGTGCCCTGGGCCCCGGTCACCAGGTGCTTGCCATCGAACACGATCGCCGGCACGCCGCGAATGCCCTGCTGCACCCAGAAGCTCTCGATCTTGCGCACTTCTTCGGCATAGCGTTGCTCTTCGAGCACCGCCTTTGCCTCGGTCTTGTCAAGCCCGGCCTCACCGGCAATCTCGACCAGAACATCGATGTCCGACAGATCCCGCTGATGCGTGAAATGGGCCGAAAACAACGCCTGTTCCAGCGTATTGCCGAGACCCTGCAGGTTGGCCCAGTGGATCAGCTGATGCGCGTTGAAGGTATTGTGCATGCGCATCTCGTCGGTGAAGTTGAAGTCGAACCCCAGTCCGGCGCCCAGATTGGTCAGCTGCGCCCGGCTGGCGAGCGATTGCTCGCGGGTGCTGCCGTATTTCTCGGTGATGTGCTCGCCCAGGTTCTGTCCTTCCGGACCCATTTCGGGATTGAGCTCGAACGGGTGCCAGTGAATCTCGTGCGCCGTGCCGGTCGTCTCCAGCGCCTGCTTGAGCTGGCTGTAGCCGACGATGCACCACGGACAGACGACGTCCGAAACGATGTCGATCCGCAAGGGTTGGGTTTGCTCGGTCATGGAGGCTCCGATGTTCCGGTGTTTGATCGATGAATTGAAACACAGATAATCACTGGAAGCGGAAATGCCACAGCAATGCGGGGATTTTTGACCGTGCGCCGATGTTCCGCTGTCGCGTCCGCGCGGCTCAGGCAAGGGGTGTCAGCGGTATTGACGTTACGCCGCAGACGGCAGCCACACCGTCGCCAGAACAAAAGCTGCCCATATGCCATTGGCCAAAAGCAGGCAGAAGACGGCGAAGGAGCCCAGATCCTTGGCGTGTCTGGCCATCTCGGAATAGGCCGGCGACGCGTGATCGGTGATCTCTTCCACCGCAGTGTTCAAGGCCTCGATCGACATCGTCAGCAAGAACAGTATCGTTGTCCCGAGATAGCCCCACAGTGGCACCCCGGAAAGAACGAACAGCCCGATGACCAGCCCATAGGCCACGACTTCGTGCCGAAAGGCGGTTTCGCCCAAAAGCCGCCTGAGGCCGCCGAGCGAGTAGCGGCTGGCGGCAATAATATGAGCGATCCCGGTTTCCTTATCCGGACGCTGGCTCACGCTTTGGGCAACATGGCGTCGAGTTCGGGAAAGCTGGCGGCAAATTTCGCGCTCCAGCGCTTGAGCTTCGGTCGTCCGCGTTCCCACTGGCCCGGAAACCGCAACGCCAGGTAACCAAGCATCGCGGCAACGGCGAAATGCCCGCCATTGGGTGCCTTGGTGATGCGCGGCAGATTGGACTCGAGATGGTCAAGCGCGCGGGTTGCCTTGGTCCACTGTTTGTCGATCCATTCCTGGTGCACGATCTCGGCCGGGCGGAAACGCCGCTCATACATGATTGCAAGCAGGCAGTCGCAAATCCCGTCGCCGAGTGCTTCCATCACTTCCGCATCGGTGCGCTTGGCGGCATTGCGCGGGTAGATCCGCCTGCCGCCGGCGCGGTCGATGAACTGCATGATGGCGCGGCTGTCGAAGATCGACTGGCCTTCATCGGTGATCAGGGTGGGGATTTTTCCCAGCGGATTGTTGTCGATCAGCTGCGCCGGGGCGGCATTGGTGTCGGTCAGCACGGCTTCGGCATCCAGCCCGGCAAATTTTGCCGCCATCCGGACCTTGGCCGAATAGGGGGAGGCAGGCGAATAGAGGATCTTCATCATGGTGTCTCTTCTTCTCGTGAAAACAGCGAGCAGCGCTCAGCCCGGCTCGGGAACATTCAGATTCTTGATCTTGCAGCCGCTGCGGTCAATCTCGCCGCAGCTGCGGTAGTCCAGTGACGGTGTCATGCAGATCCGCACCTCGCGCAACAGGCCGCGCTGGCACTGCACCGCGATACCGTCGCGCGTCATGCTCGGATTGGCGGAAATGAAGGCATTTTCGGCTTCGAAGGCGTCGATCCGTGCCGGCAGCTGGTCGAGTGCGAAGGCTTTCGGCACCTTGACCCGTTCCCGCGCGGCCCGCAGCACTTTTAGATAATCGGCCTGGGACAGCCCGGAGCAGGACCCGTGCTTGCGCCACTGGTGTCCGATCAGTCCCATCGAAGGCACGATGTCGAGATAATTCCGGCCCAGTTGCGACGGCACGCGGTCCGGCTGGCGCGACGGGCAGAACTCGGGATAGCCATTCTCGTATTGCGGCCAGAGGCCATGCACGACGAAACCGAGGTCCCGGTCTTCGGCGCATTGCTGCTGATTGGCCCGCTCGCCCTCGACCAGGCAATAGGCAGGCGACCAGGAAAGCGCCAGCACATAAAAATCAAAGCCGGAGCCAAGCGGCACGTCATGGCTGCCGGACCTCGTCTGATGGGTCTCGGCGTGGGCGGGCGGCGTGCTCTCGTCGGCACAGGCCGCTGTCAGCGCCAGCACCGGCAAGGCCAGCAGAACTCGCAGGAACCTCGTTTTCGCCATCACCCGGTCAGCGAACCGACCTGCACCAGGCGCCGTGGACCTTGAGCGGGTCGAGCCCGGAAATGCAGTATTCGAGATTGTCGCCGAGCCCGGCAAATCCCTGGCCGCCCTCGATCAGCCACCAGATCTGGCGCTTGTGGCCATCATTCATGTAGGCGGTGCCATGGCAATAAAGCCGGGGGATCGACCAGTACTCGGTGCCGTATCTGCTGCGGTTGCGGTGGACGCGGTCAATGGCCTCGATCGCCAGTCCGCGCTTGAGCACGTGGCGGTCATTCCACACGAACCGCTTCTGGATGTGCGAAAGCACCTGCGGTGCGTCACAAGCCGGAAAATGACTGCCGCCGAAGGCCAGGGCAGGACTTGCATAACTCGACAGCGAGACGCCAAGCGTCGTTGCAATTGCGATTATCAGGCTTTTCATGGTCATGGCCGGTCCTCCAGGCAGGATGCGAGTCACGGTATAAGGCGTGCCGGCGCTCTTGGGCAAGTCCGCAGCCTCTCGCCATCATATCATTTCGGTCAGGATTTGCGCTGGCTTCCCGAAAGTCGGGAAACGGTCAATGGCTCCCCAGCCCCCTGGCCATGGCCAGATGGTGCGGCTGGTGATGGCTGCCTTTCGCCATCAGTCCGAAGAAGCCAAGCGCCCTGGCCTTTTCGAGATCGGCGTCCGTTTCGCTCGTCAGAGAAAGGATTACACCTTCGGATATTGTCTCCGCCTCCACGGTCCACGGGCCTGCCTTGTCGAGTTCCGCGGCATGGGCAGGCACCATCGCCTGGATGGCGCGTAGCACGCCCGCTTCGCCCTCGATCCGGAAGCGGATGGTTTTCTCCTCGACTGTCGAGCTTGCCTTGGCTCCGAGCATCAGACTGTTCATGTCGACCAGGTGCGCGCGAAGTGCGGCAATGTCGACTTTCGACCAGTCCGTGTCCGGATCGGCTTCGAGCATGGCAACGATTTCGGCAATCGCCGCAAAGGTGGACTGGCCGCCCTCGTCGGGCAGGGCTGTGCCACCATGATTGGCATGCGCCTCGTGGTTTCCACCGGCGGCAGGCGTCGCATCAGATGCGGCGAACCAGTGGTAGAGCGGCACGGCCCCGGCCAGAACGGCCAAGACCGCGATGATGAGGGAAAGACGGTTCATGAGCGGGGCTCCTTTGGTCACGGGAACCTACAGTGACCGGCGCTTGCCGGAATATGATTTCAATCATATTGTTCCGGGCATGCTGCCGTCTCCGTTTCATCTTCTGCCGTCTTCCGCCTCCACATCGCGAACGCTGAGGAAAGGCGCTGCCCTGTTTCACCGCAACGATCCGGCAACGGCGATGTATCATGTGCGGACGGGGCAGGTGCATCTGCTCAGACATACAAGCCAGGGCGATGAAGTGGTCATTCACCGCGTCGATGACGATGAGAGCTTTGCCGAGGCGGCACTGTTTTCGCCCGTCTACCATTGCGGCGCCGTCGCTGCCGCCGACACCGAACTCGTCAGGATCGACAAGGCCTCGATACTGGAACGGATGCAGCAGGATCCGGACTTCGCCATCGCCATCTCCGCCCGCTTTGCCGGGCAGATCCAGAATTACCGCCGCAGACTGGAAATCGTTGCCATCAGGGATGCAAGAAGCCGTGTCTTTGCCGCGGTGGCCGATGGCATTTTCGCAAGCCAGGTCAAGGCGGGTGCGGCGCAAATCGGCTTGACCCATGAGGCGGTGTACCGCGCCCTGTCGTCCCTGGTGCGGGCCGGCAGACTGATCAAGACCGGACGGGGTCGCTACCGCTTGCCCGATTGAGCCGGATTGTCAGTGCTCGCCAACCAGCATGCGCACCTCGGCTCCGGCGCCCGGACCCTGGGCCAGCAGGCCGGCGAGTTCAGGCAGCACCTGCTTCAGCTCGGCCTCCAGAGTGAAAGGCGGATTGAGGATCACCAGGCCGGTTCCGTTCAATCCGGGTGCGGTTGTGTTGGCGCGCACCATCAGCCGCACGGTCAGCGTGTTCGGCCGCCCCAGCGCGATCAGTTTCTTGTCGAAACCGGCAAGCGGGCTGTCGGCCTTGATCGGATGCCACAGCATGTAGGTGCCGCCGGGAAACCGCCGCGTGGCCCGCGCCAGACCGTCGATCATCCGGTCATATTCGCCCTCGGCCTCGAACGGCGGATCGATCAGCACCAGGCCGCGCTTTTCCTTGGGCGGCAGATGCGCGCCCAGCGACAGCCAGCCGTCGAGTTCGATGACGCGGGTCTGGTAATCCCCCTCAAAGACGCCTCTGAGCTGCTGCACGTCTTCCGGGTGCAGCTCGATCGCTGTCAGCCGGTCCTGCTTGCGCATCACCAGCCGTGAGAGCTTGGGCGAGCCTGGATAGCTCAGAACGCCGCCGTCCGGGTTGAGCGCCTCGACAGCCGTCATCCAAGGCGCCAGAAAGGCCTTGAGCTCTGCCGACATGTCCGCATCGGTCAGCCGTCCGATGCCGTCACGCCATTCACCCGTCTTCTGCGCTTCGACGGATGACAGATTGTACACGCCGATTCCCGCATGGGTGTCGATCACCCGGAATGCGGCATCCTTGCGCTCGAGATAGGTGATGATCTGGGCCAGCACCGCGTGCTTGAGCACATCGGCGAAATTGCCCGCATGATAGCTGTGACGGTAATTCATCGTCTGGTGTGATCTGTCCCTGATTTGACCTGATGGACGCATGCGCAACATGGCGCGGCGTCGCGTTTTCTCTTATAGAGAAAGCATGAACGACGCGACCCCCCTTGATTCCGCTTCGCGCGAATCCGCAGCCGCCACCGCGCTCGGCCACTCGGCCTGTCCGCATGATTGCCCGTCCACCTGCGCGCTGGAGGTGGAGCTGCTCTCGCACAACCGCATCGGCCGGGTGCGGGGAGACGCCGGCAACAGCTACACCGCGGGCGTCATCTGCGCCAAGGTGGCGCGCTATTCCGAGCGCATCCATCATCCCGAGCGCTTGCTCAAGCCGCTGATCCGGACCGGCGCAAAAGGGGAAGGCCAGTGGAAGGAAGCAAGCTTCGACGCGGCCCTGGATCTGATCGCCGAGAAATTCGAGCAGGCGGAAGCGAAGTTCGGCTCCGAGACGGTCTGGCTCAACTATTATGCCGGCACCATGGGGCTGGTGCAGCGCGACGGCGTCCACCGATTGAGGCATGCCAAGCGCTACTCCAACCAGTTCGACAGTTTCTGCACCAACATGGCCTGGACCGGCTTTGCCATGGGAGCTGGCGCCATGCGCGGCTCCGATCCGCGCGAGATGGCGCAGTCCGATTGCGTCGTCATCTGGGGCACCAACGCGGTCTCCACCCAGGTCAATGTCATGACTCATGCCATGCGCGCCCGCAAGCAGCGCGGCGCCAAGATAGTGGTCATCGACATCTATGACACGCCGACGATGAAACAGGCCGACATCAGGGTGCTCTTGAAGCCCGGCACCGATGGCGCCTTCGCCTGCGCGGTGATGCATGTGCTGTTTCGCGAAGGCCTGGCCGACCGGGAATATCTCAACAAATTCAGCGATGACCCGGCGGGTCTTGAATCCCATTTGCAGGACAAGACACCCGAATGGGCTGAAGCCATCTGCGGAGTGCCGGTCGCCGAGATCGAGGCCTTTGCAAGGCTGGTCGGCACCACAAAACGGACCTTCTTCCGGCTCGGCTACGGTTTTACCCGGCAGCGCAATGGCGCCGTCAACATGCATGCGGCCCTGTCGCTGGCCGTGGTCACCGGCAGCTATCAATATGAAGGCGGCGGGGCCTTCCATTCCAATTCGGACCTGTTCCGGCTCGACAAGTCGCTGCTCGAAGGCCGCAAGTATTTCGATCCGGGCCTGCGCTGGCTCGACCAGTCCAAGATCGGCCGGGTGCTGACCGGCGATGCCGAGGCGCTGGATGGCGGCCCGCCGGTGACTGCCATGCTGGTGCAGAACACCAACCCCGCCAATGTCGCGCCCGAGCAGCGCCAGGTCATCGAAGGCCTCAAGCGGGAAGACCTGTTCCTCGCCGTGCACGAGCAGTTCATGACCGACACGGCGAAGCTTGCCGATGTCATCCTGCCGGCGACGATGTTCCTCGAGCATGACGACATCTACCGCGGCGGCGGTCACCAGCATATCGTGCTCGGCCCGAAACTGGTCGACGCTCCCGAAGGGCCGAAACCGAACCATTATGTGATCGAGGAACTCGGCAAACGCCTGGGCGTCAGCGACCGAGACGGCTTTGGCCTGAGCGAACGCCAGCACATCGACATCATGCTGAAAAAGCGTGATCTGGGTGATTTCGACAGCTTCAAGGCCGAGAAATGGGCCGACGTGCAGGTCGATTTCGAAACTGCGCATTTCCTCAATGGTTTTGGCCACAAGGACGGCAAGTACCGCTTCCGCCCCGACTGGACCGGCACGCCGGCCGCCAACAAGCCGCCCAAACGGATGGGCCCGCAAGGCCCGGTCGCGCAGCTGCCGGAGTTTCCCGATCATGTCGAACTGATCGAAAGCGCCGATGACGCTCAGCCCTTCCGGCTGGCAACATCACCGTCGCGCTCGTTTCTCAACTCGACCTTTGCCGAAACCCCTTCATCAAATGCGAAAGAGAAGCGCCCCGAACTGCTGATTCATCCGGACGACGCCGCACAACTCGGAATCGCCGACGGCGACAAGGTGCGGCTCGGCAACAGCCGTGGCGAGGTTGCAATGCCTGCGAAGCTCGATGCGGGCCAGCGCCGTGGCGTGGTGATCCATGAAGGTCTCTGGCCCAATTCCGCCTTCGAGGCGGGCGAGGGCATCAACACGCTCACCGGCGCCGATTCCTGCGCGCCCTACGGCGGCACCGCGTTTCACGATACCAGCGTTTGGGTGAAGAAGGTCTGAGCCTGTTTTGGCAGTCAAAGGCCTGCCGGGCGAACACCGGCAGGCCCTGGATTCAGGTCTTGTTGATGGAGTTGCCCCCGTCAACCATCAGTGCGCTACCGGTGACGAAGGATGATTCATTCGACACCAGAAACAGTGCCGCCCGCGCGATTTCGTCTGGCTCTGCCATTCGCTTGAGCGCATGCAACCCCTTCACCCATTCATGGAACGCGGGATCGTCGCCCGCCATCGCAGTCTTGGTGCCGCCGGGAAGCAAGGCGTTGGCCCGGATTCCTTCAGGCCCATGCTCCGCGGCGAGAACTTGCACAAGACCGATGAGGCCGGCTTTCGAAGCTGCATAGGCGCCCATGCCGGGAAGTCCTATGCTGTATCCGACGAAGGAGGAGGTGAAGACGATCGAGCCGCCGCCGCGCAGTTTCATCGCCGGGATTTGATGGCGCGCGGCATGAAAGCCGCCGGTCAGGTTGGTGCCAATGACCATCTCCCAGTTTTGCGCCGTCATGTCCGGAACCGGGCCCATCTCGCCTGTCGTGCCGGCATTGTTGAAGGCGCCGTCAAGTCCGCCGAACTCGGAGACTGCGAGATCAACCAGCGCCTTGTGATAGGGGCCGTCAGCGATGTCGCCCGCCAGCCATTTCGCCTTGCGGCCGGTTTCGCCGATCTTGCCGGCGATCGACGCCAGCTCCGTCTCCCGCCGCGCGCCCAGCACCAGATTGGCGCCTTCGCTGGCAAAGAGGTCCGCCGCAGCGGCCCCAATTCCACTGCTGGCACCGGTGATGATGATTGTTTTTCCGTCAAGTCGCATCGTGCTCTCCTGTGTTGCGAGAGCTGATGCCTAGAGAGGTTGAAATGATCCCGACACCCGATTTGGGCACCCGAAACCAGCCACTTCGGGATTTTCGGACTTGTGCTGTTGGATGCGCAAAGTGTGATCAGGGACAAACCACCAGCGCGTGCGGCATTTGATTTATTGTTCAGTTTTTATGAACGAAGTTAAGCCAAATGACAGGCTTCCGGCTCGCTCGTGGTTTTGCCATATACGGACAAGACCAAACGCCGACCGTCAAGGACACCGATCATGGCCCCCTCATTTGACATGACCCGCCGCGCCGCGCTGCACTTTCTCGCTGCCACGCCGGTTCTGGCCAACACCACAACAGCACGCGCGGCACCGCTGGCGCCGTCCTATGCGGTGACCACGCCGATTCACATCCATTCCCTGTCGCTGCGCGTGCGTGACCTGGAAAAGATGAGTTATTTCTACACGGCTGTGATGGGACTTGATGTTCTGAGCACCGGGCCCGACGAGGCAAGCCTCGGAAAGGACAACAAGGTGCTGGTCCGCCTGATCAAGCGCCCGGATGACGAGCTGGACGATCCGACAACGGCGGGCCTCTACCACACCGCATTCCTGATGCCGACGCGTGAGGATCTCGGCCGCTGGCTGATCCTGGCCTACACCAATGGCGTTCCTTTCACCGGTTTTTCCGATCACAGCGTCTCCGAGGCGCTCTACCTCAATGATCCGGAAGGCAATGGCATTGAAGTCTATGCCGACCGCCCGCACCAGGGCTGGAAATGGGTCGACAACCGGGTTGTCATGGGCAGCTACCAGCTGGATCTCGACAGCCTGGTCGAAGGCCTGCCGAAAGAGGCGAGCCTGCCCTACAGCGCGCCAAGCGGATTTCGCATCGGCCATATCCACATGCGGGTGGGCGACACGCAGCTGGCGCAGGATTTCTACGTCAAGGCCACCGGTCTCGATCTGACGGCACTGATCGGCAATGAAACTGCCGCCTTCTTCTCGAATGGTCGCTATCACCATCACGTCGGCGCCAATATCTGGCACAGCCGCAATGCCGGCCAGCGGCCGCAAAACATGTCGGGTCTGGAAGATGCTGCTTTCTCGGTCCAGCCCGGCCTGATGGACGGCTTGCGTGAGCGCTTGATGGCCCATGGCGCGGATATCCGGGACTCCGGCAACATTCTCGAAACGCTCGATCCCTGGGGCACGAAGATCCGCTTCATCGCCAGCTAAAGCGGCGATTGCCGGCGGTTGCATTCACCAGCCGTCAGGCAGAAACACCGGCGACGGTTTGGTCAGTACACTGCCGTTAGCTTCGAAGAGCTAGGCGACCTCGGCTTCCCTCACGCTTTTGAGTGAAGTCCTGAGTTTGCCCAGCATATCGTGCAATTGCACAAATTCCTCGACCGAAAGGCCAAAAGCCTTGGCCACGCAGCCCGGGACATGGCTGGCCTTTTGCTTGAGCTCACGGCCCGCGCTGGTGAGCGTGACCCGGACCTTGCGCTCGTCGGAGGTGTCGCGCTTGCGGGCAAGCAGCCCCTGGCTTTCCATCCGCTTGATCAGCGGGGTGAGGGTGGAGGAGGCGAGATCAAGCCGGGCGCCCAGATCGCCCACGCTCTGGCCGTCGCGTTCCCACAACACGATCATCACCAGATATTGCGGATAGGTCAGACCAAGCTCGGACAGGAGCGGTTGGTAGGCCTGACCGATGGCGTGATGGGTCGCGTAGATGTCGAAACACAGCATTGATTCAGGGCGCAAGCTGAATCCGCCGGGCAAGTTGTCATTAGCCATGTCGGTCGTCTCCTGTCAGCCAAATCTAATTCGGTCATTACATCCGCGCAATCACTTGCACGAAGCAGTTTGGACCTGTATATATCGTGCACGATTAAATCGCAAACAAAGGAAATTGACCATGGTTACGAAAGTTGTCTACAGCACCTCGGCCACCGCAACCGGCGGCCGCGATGGCCGCTCGAAAACCCATGACGGGGCAGTGGATGTCAATCTCGCCGTTCCAACCGAAATGGGCGGTCCCGGCGGCGGAGTGAACCCGGAACAGCTGTTTGCCACCGGCTACGCCGCCTGCTTCCTCGGCGCGCTGAAGTTCTATGCCGGCCAGCAGAAGGTGAAGGTGCCGGACGACGCGACAGTGACCGTGACCGTGGGCATTGGGCCGCGCGAGGACCCGGGCTTCGGTCTCGACGTCAAGATCAAGGTCGATCTGCCGGGCATCGAGAAATCCGTTGCCGAAGACCTGATCGCCGGCGGCCACAAGGTCTGCCCTTACTCGCACGCCACCTCCGGTACGCTCAGCATCACACCCGAGCTCGCCTGAGCCGCGCAAAGGCATATGCGACGCGCATCAAACGAGCCCGGACCGGTTGCGGTCCGGGCTTTTTGCTGGCCGCGGAACGTGTCGCATCACTTGTCCGTGAGAATGACAAGGATCAAGACATCAGCCGCGAAAATATGAGCATCCTGTCTCCACCACAATGGCGCTCCGCCATGATGGAAAAAGGAGATGACGATGAACACCATGATTTCCCGCAGTGCCGGTTTTGCAGCCACGACATTGGCCATGACCGGATCGTCTTTGGCCCAGGTTGGCGAAAATGCCGGCCGGAACTTGCCGTACTATCACGGCCCCGGAATGATGTGGGGCGGTGGACAGTGGGGAGGGTTCGGCATGGTGCTGGGCCCGATTTTCATGATCCTCGTTCTGGTCGGTATTGTCGTTGGTGTCATCTACCTGATGCGCCACTTTGGTGGCCTTGGCCCGGTGTCTGGTTCCGCACAGTCGGAAGGCCGTGCCCTGGCGGTGCTCAAGGAACGCTACGCCAAGGGCGAAATCGACTCGGCCGAATTTGACGAGCGCAAGGTCAGACTTGCCGACTGACACGCGATTGCAATGCGCCCGATCACCTGCCCGGACTTTACCGGGCAGGTGCATGGACATCCGCCTGATAGACGCCGGCAAGTCAGCACACCGGAGTTCCTGTCTGGTTGCGTTGAGCCCCCGATGTGGCATAATTCACAATTAGCGGTTGAGATTCCTCATGCGAAGGTGATTGCCCATGACGTGGAAACCTGCTTGCGGCTCTGCATTGTTGATGCTGACGCTATCTTCGCCTGCGAATTCCGAACAGTTTGACGTGGCGACCGTGCTCGAAAGGGCCGCGCATCTGCAGAAAACCCGTGGCTATGATTCCGACCACGTCAAAGGCGGGCACACCCATTTCGACATCGTGACTGCGGATGGCACGCCCTATGAAATCTGTCCGCACCCGAAGATGGGCCTGCTTCATGTCATGCAGGCAGGTGGGGTGCCGGGGGCGCGGCTTGTGATCGAGGTGGATCTGCAAAACAACGTAACGCCTTATAATCACAACATCTTCACCAGCATTGTCCAGTCCAACAAGGCCAGCCGCAGCGGCTTGACCTATATGGCCAACAAGGCCATGCGGGCGATCATGGCCACAAAGGAATGAAACCGGGCTGGGCACTGGCCGGTCTGGCCGCCTGTGTGACCGGCATGCCAGCGCTCGCGCAATCGGATGCGACGGAGCGGGCGGATGTGACGGCGCTGGTGGATGTGACGGAGCTGGAACAACGCGTCCTCTCGGGCGAGCTCAGTCCGGAAGCCGCAATCAGTGCCTATTGCGAGGGCGACAGCCGCGACAAGACCCAGGATGCCTTCTGTGCTTGTCCCGAAGAGGCCTTGCGCCTTCTTGAGCAGCGGTTGAAGACACACCGTATGGACGCAAGCTGATCAGCCACGCCGAGACGTGGAGGACGCCTTCGCTATTCGTCGAGCGCCTGGGCGGCGCTGGCCACCACCCGCTCGAGAAATTCCGGCTCCAGATCGGCAATCCGGGTTTCTTCCTCGCCGATATAGTCGCGCGTGATCGGCACCGCATCGCGTTCGCGGCCGATTTGCAGCTGGAACACATTGCTTGAGCCCTGCAGGAACACGCATTCGGCAATCGACAGATAAAGTTCCCACATCCGGCAGAACCGCTCACCCATGATCTTCACCGCAGCGTCGCGGTTGTCGAGGAACCGTTTGCGCCAGTGCTGCAGGGTGTAGCCGTAATGGCAGCGCCAGATTTCGCAGTCGAGCAGCCACAACCCGGTCGGCTCGAGGGCTTCGACCGTCTCCGACAGCGAGGGCGCGTAGCCGCCGGGAAAGATGTATTTGCGGATGAACGGCCCGGTTACGCCCGGCGGTGCCTTGCTCGAGATCGAGTGGATCAAAGCCACGCCGTCCTCGGCCAGCCTGTCCCGCACGGTCAGAAAATAGGGCGCCAGATACTGCACCCCGACATGTTCGAGCATGCCGACCGAGACCACGCGGTTGAACTTGCCGGTCACCTCGCGGTAATCGATCAGCTTGAATTTGACCCGGTCACTGACGCCGAGGATATCCGCGCGCCTGCGGGCGACGGCCAGTTGCCGTTCCGACAGCGTCACGCCTAGCACTTCGACATCGGCGACATGGGCCAGATACAGTGCCAGCCCGCCCCAGCCGCAGCCGATATCGAGCACTTTTTGTCCGGGCTTCAGATTGAGCTTGGCCGCGATGTGGCGCTTCTTCAGCGTCTGGGCGTCCTCGATAGTGGCCGTGCCCTCGGGGAAATAGGCGCAGGAATACTGCATGTCCCGATCGAGAAACAGCCGGTAGAGATCCTCGCCGATATCGTAATGCGCCTTGACGTTGGCGCGCGACCGCGACAGCACGTTGTTCTGGTGAAACCGGCGGATCTTGCGCGAGATACCCCGCCAGAAAATCTGGCTGGGTGAGAGGTCGAAATGGCGTTTGTTGGCGTAAAACACCTTGATCAGGTCATGGATGCTGCCGCTGTCCATCACCATCCCGCCATCCATATAGGCCTCGGCGGCATTCAGTTCCGGGTTGAGAAGGATCTTCCATTCCGTCGTTTTGCTGGTGAAGCGGATCGCGGCCTCGGGGCCCGGCTCCTTGCCGCCGAAAACGTGAACCGCGCCCTTGGCATCGGTCATGGTCAATCGTCCAACCTTGATGGCTTTGTCGAGAAGTCCGTACAGCGAAGGCATGGTCTCTCCGTTCAGGAACGGGCGTCCTTGCAACAGTCGATGATGTGTCCCCGTTGTCCCGCTGTTACAAAAGCAGGCTGCGCTGCCAAGGTAAAGCCCTCGGCAAGGGCCAGGCCTTGTGTCATCTGTCCAGGAGGGCGCTGCGTGGCGGCAGCCCGAGCGTCTTACGAGCCGCTATTCCGTCTTACGAGCCGCTATATTGAGCCCGGCCATCGCTGGTCATGCGGATCTCGCCACGGGCCAGCATCGCCAGCGCCACCGGGTAGATCCTGTGCTCGGCTTCAAGCACACGCGCAGCCAGGGTGTCAGGCGTGTCGCCACGCTCGATGCGGACCGGCTCCTGCTCGATGATCGGGCCTTCATCCATGCCTTCGGTGACGAAATGCACCGTGCAGCCATGGACTCGGCACCCGGCCGCAAGTGCGCGTTCGTGGGTCGCAAGCCCCGGAAAGGCCGGAAGCAGGGATGGGTGGATATTGATCATCCGCCCCACATAGCGGTTGACGAAATCGCCCGACAACAGCCGCATATAGCCCGCCAGCGCGATGATCTTGGCGCCGGAGGCGTCGATGGCGGCTATGACAGCCGCTTCGTGCTCGGCCTTGCTGGCATAGTCGGTTCGCGGGATCGCCACCGCCTCGATGCCAAACCCGCGGGCATGATCGAGACCCTTGGCGTTCGGCTTGTCGGATATCACCGACACGATTTTCGCCGGAAAGTCCCGGTGCAGAGATGCGGCAATCAGCGCACCCATGTTTGATCCCCGTCCGGAGATCAGCACGGCAACGGGAACTTTCGGCTTGTCGCTCACAGCGCCAGTGTTCCCTGGTAGATCACGCCGGGTCCGTTGTCGGTGCGCTTGGCAAGCTTGCCGAGGCGGATAACGCTTTCACCTTGCGCTTCAAGCGCGCTCTGGACCTCGTCGACATTGTCCTGCGCAGCGATCACGATCATGCCGACGCCGCAATTGAAGGTGCGCAGCATTTCTTCTGCCGCCACGCCGCCGGTCTGCGCCAGCCAGGAAAACACTGCCGGGGGCTGGATCGCGCCAAGATCAATCTCGGCAGCAAGCCCTTCAGGCAGCACGCGCGGCAGGTTCTCAGGGAAGCCGCCACCGGTGATATGGGCCAGTGCCCGGATTGCGCCGGTCTCGCGGATCAGCGCAAGCAGCGACTTGACGTAGATCCGCGTCGGCTCGAGCAGCGCCGCGCCGAGGCTGGCCGAGGCATCAAACGGCGCCGGTGCGGCATAATCGAGCCCGCTCATTTCGACGATGCGGCGCACCAGCGAATAGCCGTTGGAGTGAACCCCGGACGAAGCCAGGCCCAGAAGCACGTCGCCTTCAGCGAGCGTGCCCGATGGCAGCAGCTGCCCCCGTTCCGCAGCCCCCACGGCAAAACCCGCAAGGTCGTAATCGCCATCGCGGTACATGCCCGGCATTTCAGCCGTTTCTCCGCCGATCAGCGCGCATCCTGCCTGCAGGCAGCCTTGCGCAATGCCCGAAACAATCGCTGCGCCCTGTTCCGGATCAAGCTTGCCGGTGGCGAAATAGTCGAGGAAGAACAGCGGCTCCGCGCCCTGGACCACCAGATCGTTGACGCACATCGCCACCAGATCAATGCCGACGGTGTCGTGGATGCCGGCCTCGATCGCCACTTTCAGCTTGGTGCCGACGCCGTCATTGGCAGCCACCAGCACCGGATCGCTGAAGCCCGCCGCCTTGAGATCGAAGAGGCCGCCGAAACCGCCGATTTCGCCATCCGCCCCGGGCCGGCGCGTGGAGCGCACCAGCGGCTTGATGCGGTTGACCATCTCGTTGCCGGCATCGATATCGACGCCCGCCTGGGCATAGGTGAGGCCATTTTTCGGATCAGCCATCTGGGCTTCCCCTCCCTGGGTTTCAAAGCAGCTTCGTATGACGAGCGGGATGGCATTTTGCAGCCAATTCCGCAAGCCGCAGCTTGAGCAGTTGCGTGACAAACGCCGGGAAAACGTGCCCGGACGTGGGATGGCGCGCGAAAGTGATTGGAAAAGCGGTGATCAATCGCCATATCAGAAGCACTCAGGATTGATAGCTGCCCATGACGCTGCCAAATTTCATCACCATCGCCCGCTTCATCATGGTTCCCTTGATCATACTTGCGATGATCAACGACGAGATGCCGACGGCATTCACACTTTTCCTCCTGGCAGGCGTCTCCGACGGGCTTGACGGTTTCATTGCGCGTCATTTCGATCAGAAATCCGAACTTGGCGCCTGGCTTGATCCGATTGCCGACAAGTTTCTGCTGGTCAGCGTCTTTGTCATGCTCGGTTGGCTCGGCGCGCTGCCTGAATGGCTGGTCATCTTTACGGTGTCACGCGATGCCATGATCGTCGGCGCTGTGGTTCTGTCGAGCCTGCTCGGCAAACCGGTCGCGATGCGGCCGTTGCTGGTCTCCAAGGCCAATACCTTGTTGCAGATCGTTCTGTTGGTGCTGGTGCTGGCCGATCTGGCGGGCTTTGCCCAACTTGACGCAATCGTCGGTTGGATGATCTATGCGGTCGCAGGCTTGACCATCGCTTCGGCCAGCGCCTATCTCGTCAGCTGGCTCAGGCACATGGCCGGCGACGATCAGGCTGATTGATGTAGAAGAGGGTGGCCGGCTCAACCGGGCCTGCAAGCGAGGTGACCATGACCACTCACATAGACCGCGCGGCACTGCGCCGCCAAATCTTCTTCTGGCTGCTTGCCCTGACCGTGGCGATTGGCTTCCTCATGGTCTTCCGCTCCATCCTGCTGCCGTTCATTGCCGGCATGGCGCTCGCCTATTTCCTCGATCCCGTGGCTGACTGGTTTGAGCGCCGCGGTTTTTCGCGGCTGATGGCTACGCTTGCTATCCTGATCGCCTTCATCGCGCTGTTTGCCATTTCGCTGATTGTGGTGATCCCGATTCTGGTCACCCAGGCGGCTGATCTCGGGGGCCGGATCCCCGGCTACATCACCCAGCTGCAATCGCTGCTGATGTCGGAATCCAACCTCCTGCCAACTTGGGTCAGCGACCAGCTTGGCCAGATCAAGGACAGTTTCGCCGCTCTGCTGAAGGAAGGGGCCGGTCTGGTCGGAACCATCTTCCAGCAGATCTGGAATTCCGGCATGGCGCTGCTCGATATCGCAGCCCTGTTCGTGGTCACGCCGGTCGTTGCCTTCTACCTGTTGCTCGACTGGGACAACATGGTGGCCAAGGTCGACAAATGGGTGCCTCGCGATCATGTCGGCACCGTGCGTTATCTGGCCAAGCAGATCGACGCGACCATCGCCGGTTTCGTGCGCGGGCAGGGCAGTGTCTGCATCATCCTGGGTCTCATCTATGCCATCGGCCTGTCTCTCGTCGGCCTGAATTTCGGCCTCCTGATCGGTCTTTTCGCCGGACTGATCAGCTTCATTCCCTATGTCGGCTCGCTGGTGGGGCTCGTTCTGGCTCTGGTCGTGGCGATCGTCCAGTTCTGGCCGGATTTCGTCATGATCGGTGCGGTGATCGCGGTTTTCGCACTGGGGCAATTCTTCGAAGGCAACATCCTGCAGCCGCGCCTGGTCGGCAAATCGGTCGGGCTGCATCCGGTCTGGCTGATGTTCGCGCTGTTTGCCTTCGGCGCGCTGTTCGGCTTCGTCGGCATGCTGATTGCCGTGCCCGCCGCGGCCTCGATCGGCGTGCTGGTGCGCTTTGCCATCTCGCGCTATCTCGACAGTGATCTCTATCACGGCACCCAGAGGCCGGCTCCGCAGCTCAGCGGTTCATCCGACGACATTGCAGGTGAGTGATGAACAAACCGCCTGTCACCCGGCAATTGCCGCTCGAATTCGATCATGATCCCGCATCCGGCCGCGACGATCTGATCGTGTCCGACCGGTTGAGTGCTGCGGTGGCCATTGTCGACCGCTGGCCCGACTGGCCTTCGCCGGTGGTGGTCCTGGCCGGGCCGACCGGGTCGGGAAAATCCCATCTCGCCTCGATCTGGGCCAACCGTGTCGGCGCCACCAGCGTCAACATCGGCAGGCCCGACCCGATGGTGCTCGAAATCGCCGCGCAAGGACCCGTGCTGATCGAGGACATCGATCACACCGGTTTTGACGAAACCGCCCTGTTTCACCTCATCAATGCTGTCCGCGAACATGGCAGCGCCGTGCTGATCACCAGCAGGCTCTGGCCCGCCGCATGGCATGTCACCCTGCCGGACCTGGCCTCCCGGCTGAAGGCTGCGACGGTGGTGGAGATCGCCGAGCCTGATGAGGAACTGCTGGCCAAGGTGATGGTCAAGCTGTTCTCCGACCGCCAGGTGGTCGTCGACGACAGGATCATTGCCTGGCTGGTGGCGCGCATGGAACGTTCGCTTGCCGCCGCCCGTCATGTCGTCGCCCGTCTCGACCAGTTGGCCCTGGCCCGCGGATCAAAGATCACCCGGGGCCTGGCCGCCGAAGTGCTGGCCGAGATGGAGGCCGGGGGCAGCGACATTGAACTGTCATAGTTCCTTCGTTCTTGTGCTATAGACGGTCAGTCCCGGAACCGCGGCGTTGGAGTACAAAATGGACAGTCTTGAGGGTGTGAGTGGGAGTGAGCTGCGGATTGATCCGATTGCATCGGACATCACGCCGGAGGCGCTTCTGACCAGTCCCAAGCGCTTCATCAACCGGGAGTTCTCCTGGCTGCAGTTTAATCGCCGGGTGCTTGAAGAAACTCTCAACGGCGCCCATCCGCTGCTGGAGCGGGTCCGGTTCCTGTCGATCTCCGCCGCCAACCTCGACGAGTTCTTCATGGTCCGCGTCGCCGGTCTGGAAGGCCAGGTGCGCGAAGGCATCACCAACCGTTCGCCCGACGGCCTGTCACCAAGCGAGCAGCTCGACCAGATCCTCGGTGAAATCGACGGGCTGCAGCTCGAACAGCAGGCTTCGCTGGCGATCCTGCAGCAAAACCTTGCCGCCGAAAACATCTATATCGTCCGCCCGTCGGTGCTGGTGGAAGGCGATATGGAATGGCTCGAAGACCAGTTCCTGCAATCGATCTTCCCGGTGCTCACGCCCCTGTCGATTGATCCCGCGCACCCATTCCCGTTCATCCCGAACCTGGGCTTTTCCATCTGCCTGCAGCTGGCCTCCAAGGCTGCCAACGAGCCGATGACGGCGCTGATCCGCCTGCCTGTGGCGCTCGACCGTTTCCTGCGACTGCCCGATC
Source organism: Hoeflea sp. (assembly GCF_002733955.1). Taxonomy (GTDB): domain Bacteria; phylum Pseudomonadota; class Alphaproteobacteria; order Rhizobiales; family Rhizobiaceae; genus Hoeflea. Next base: position 43,896 of record NZ_NVXQ01000009.1, read on the forward strand.
TTGATGGCGCCATCCGCTACATCACGCTCGAGGATGTCGTCAGCCTGTTCATCAGCTCGCTCTATCCCGGCTACGAAGTGCGCGGCTCGGGCACATTCCGGATCATCCGCGATTCCGATATCGAGGTCGAGGAAGAGGCCGAGGACCTGGTGCGGCTGTTCGAAAGCGCCCTCAAGCGCCGCCGCCGCGGCTCGGTGATCCGTATCGAGTTCGATTCGGAATTGCCGCAAAGCCTGCGTGAATTCGTGGTTCACGAAACCAATGTGCCGGAAAACCGCGTCGCCGTATTGCCCGGCCTGCTGGCGCTCAACACCCTGTCGGAGATCACCAAGGCGCCGCGCGACGATCTCAAGTTCGAACCCTACAATGCCCGCTTTCCAGAGCGCATCCGCGAACACGCCGGCGACACCTTTGCCGCGATCCGAGAAAAGGATCTGGTGGTTCATCACCCCTACGAATCCTTTGACGCGGTGGTGCAGTTCCTGTTTCAGGCAGCACGTGATCCCGATGTGCTGGCGATCAAGCAGACGCTCTACCGCACGTCCAACGACAGCCCGATCGTGCGCGCGCTGATCGACGCTGCCGAGGCCGGCAAGTCGGTCACCGCCCTTGTCGAGCTCAAGGCAAGGTTTGACGAGGAAGCCAACATCCGCTGGGCCCGCGACCTCGAGCGCGCCGGCGTCCAGGTCGTCTTCGGCTTCATCGAGCTCAAGACCCACGCCAAGATGTCGCTGATTGTCCGGCGCGAAGAGGGCAAGCTGATCACCTATTGCCACCTTGGCACCGGCAATTATCACCCGATCACCGCGAAGATTTATACCGACCTGTCCTATTTCACCTGCGATCCGATCGTGGCTCGCGATACCGCCCATGTCTTCAATTTCATCACCGGCTATGGCGAGCCCAAGGACATGAACCGGCTGTCAATCTCGCCGCTCAATCTGCGTGCCCGTATTCTTGAGAACATCGAAGCCGAGATCGGGCACGCGAAGGCCGGGCGGCCGGCAGCGGTCTGGATGAAGATGAACTCGCTGGTCGATCCGGAAATTATCGACGCGCTCTACAACGCCAGCCAGGCGGGCGTGGAGATCGATCTGGTGGTGCGCGGGATCTGCTGCCTCAGGCCACAGGTGCCCGGACTTTCCGAAAACATCTACGTCAAGTCGATTGTCGGCCGGTTTCTCGAGCACAGCCGGGTCTACTGCTTTGGCAACGGCCATGGCCTGCCGTCTCCGGAGGCTCTGGTCTATATCAGCTCGGCCGATCTGATGCCGCGCAACCTCGACCGCCGGGTCGAGACCCTGGTGCCGCTGAGCAACAAGACCGTGCATGAACAGGTCCTGTTGCAGATCATGCTCGGAAACATGATTGATAACCAGCAGAGCTACGAGATATTGCCTGACGGAACCTCCCGCCGGATCGAGCCGGGCGAGGGTGAAGAGCCTTTCAATGCGCAGGTCTATTTCATGACCAACCCAAGCCTTTCCGGCAGAGGCGAAGCCCTGAAATCGAATGCTCCGAAACTGATTGCCGACCGGTTGGCCCGGGCGACACGCGGTCCGCGCTGAATTGTGAGCATGTGGTCCACGGTGAGCAAGGCCACAGCGCCATTTAACGGCATGCCGCTTCGTTCGACGGACAGATTATTCCCGCTGAACCCGATCAGCATCGGTCGCAGGCCGCTGTCCGGACAGGGGAAATCTCGTTTTGACCATCTGGAAAACTTGTGCCCGGGTGTTTCTGCGGGTTTCAGTTCCCGCTAATGCGATATATAAGGTCGCTGAATTTTGTGTCCCTGGTCTCGCTCCGCGCTTGCGGAACGCGTCGCCCTAACCATAGAGCGCCTTAGACATGGTGGAATCGGAAGCACAGGGCCGGCTGCCGGGCATACATCCTGTTTCTGTCATCGACATTGGTTCCAACTCGGTGCGTCTCGTCATCTACGAGGGGCTCAACCGGGCGCCGTCGGTGCTTTTCAACGAGAAGGTGTTGTGCGGACTGGGCAAGGGGCTGGTCGCCACCGGAAAGATGGATGAAACCGGCATTGAGCGCGCTCTCGCCGCCTTGAGGCGGTTCCGTGCGCTTTCGGAGCAGGCGCGAGCTTCGGAGATCCATGTTCTGGCCACGGCGGCTGCCCGCGAAGCCACAAATGGCGCGGCCTTCATCGCGTCTGCAGAAGCGATACTGGGTTGCGACATACGGCTTCTGACCGGCGAGGAAGAGGCCCGTTTCTCAGCCCTTGGCGTCATCGCCGGCTACCACAAGCCCGATGGTATTGCAGGCGATCTCGGAGGCGGTTCGCTTGAACTCGTGGATGTCAGGGGGAACGCGTATACCGGTGGGCAAACCCTGCCACTTGGCGGCCTGAGGCTGGCTGAAATGTCGGGAAACTCGATTTCCAGGGCACGAACCATCGCCCGGCAAACGCTGAAGAAATCTACAGTTCTGACCGGTGGGGCAGGCCGAACCTTTTACGCGGTCGGCGGCACCTGGCGAAACATCGCCAAACTGCACATGGAAATCACCGGTTACCCGCTGCACATGATGCAGGCCTACGAAATCGACGCCAAGCCTGCGATCGAATTCCTTGGCGAAGTCGCCGCCATGAAGCAATCCAAGATCAATGCCATCAAGGCGATATCGCGCAACCGCCGCGGTCTCTTGCCCTATGGCGCGGTGGCCTTGCAGGAAACGCTGGTCGCGATGAAGGCGGAGCGGGTCAGTTTTTCGGCGCTGGGCGTGCGCGAGGGCTATCTCTATTCGCTGCTTGGTGCTGCCGAAGCTGCGCGTGATCCCCTGCTGACGGCGGCGGGGGAACTTGCGATCCTTCGCGCCCGGTCTCCCGAACATGCCCGCGAACTTGCCGCCTGGACCGGCCGCATGTTCCCGGTCTTCGGCGTCGAGGAAAGCGAGGAGGATGCCCGCTACCGCCAGGCGGCCTGTCTGCTGGCCGATATTTCCTGGCGTGCGCATCCCGATTACCGCGGCCCGCAGGCGCTCAACATCATTGCCCACGGGACATTCACCGGGATCAGCCACGCCGGACGCGCCTATATTGCGCTTGCCAACTATTTCCGCTTCGAAGGCCTCAACGATGATGGGATGTCTTCGGATCTCGCGGCGATTGCCGGCAAAAAATACCTCGATTACGCCAAGCTGCTCGGGGGCATATTGCGGGTGGTCTATCTTTTCTCCGCCTCGATGCCGGGAATGGTTCCGCAGCTTGAATTCGTGCCTGCGGTGGCTTCCGACGGCGATGTCGACATCGTGCTCAAGGTGCCGCAATCCTGTGAAGCCTTCGTCGGCGAGCGGCTTGACGGGCGACTGCAACAGCTGGCCAAGCTGACCGGCAAGAGGCTGGGGTTCCGCGTCGGCTGAGGCCGCTGCACGATGGCTCGACAGAAGGATCTCGGGCGCGCCTGCCAGCCCAAGATCAAATTCTGCAGAGCACTGGCATATCTGCTCCCAAGGGCACGATTATCCGCGCGGACAGGCGCTCGGATTAAGGTTTTGTTAACCATAAAGTTAATAAAACGTCACCAAGGAGATTTCGCCATGGTGACTCGCTGGGCAGCACTTTTCGCCGTATTGATCGTCTCGGGGTGTGCAAGTGCCCCGGGTGGGGGCCTGACCGGACTTGGCTATGCCGGAAAGCAGGAGGTCCTCGTCGCCTATCCCTACCGCAGAGGCTGGTGCTTCATCAGATACGAGGACGGCTTGCCCTTCGACGAGGTCTGCGAGAGCGGCGACGATCTCAGATACAGCACCAATGTCCGCAAATCGCGGCGCAACCGGCCCGAAGAGGTTTCCAGCCATGTACTCGGGCTATTCGAGTACATGGCCAAAAACCGGGATTTCAATTGAATATTACGGGATAGCCGTTGATCATGTAGTTACCCGGCGCCAGCTCGTATTCCCTGAAGACGGAATTGTCCTTGAGCACGATGATGCTGTTGCCGTTGACCGTATAGGAAAACGCCTGGCTGTCGCACTCCGCGCCTGCGCCGAACATGCCAAGGTCGGCGACGAGGTCAAGCGAACTGCAATGACCCAGGACTTCCGCATGGGCAATATTGTTGGATGAGCTCTGGATCGACAGGATCAGATCCGCATTGCGAAACAGGCTGCCTTGTTGAGGCGCTGTGCTCACCGACGAGATCTTGAAGATATCCCCAGGTGCAAGAACGTCGTTTTCCTCAAGTGCGGGGGGCGTCACTAAGGACGGTGCGGTCGAGGGCTGGATCGCCGCGGAGGACGAGAAGACCAGCGTCAGTTCGGTATAGTCCGAAGCTGCGACGGGGGACACGGCCAGAAGACAGCCGGCAAGTCCACTGACAATCAAATTGAGGCGTACCATTGCTTTTCCCTTTCAGGTGGCGAAGGCGGTCGCTGAGCGACCGCCCGAGGTTTCACCGACAGGATGTAGGCACCAGGGTCGTGTGTTCGTCCTCGAGCACACGACGTGTCTGGATGTATACTTCGGGATGGTACTTGTCCCGAACAACACTGCCGTGCCTGCCCATATTTCCGGACCAGCTGCGAGAAGAGCCTCGGACTTTGATGCCGCGTGTATTGTATTCGACCAGAGCCGGGACCTTCTTCACACGATAGCATTTATCGCGATTGATGTGTTCGCGCTTCGTGTACGTCTTCGCACTTGCAACATCAACTGAAGAAAGGATCGGCACTGACACGGCCAAAGAGAAAGTCATCGCGGAAAGCAATGACATGCAGGTGAATTTAACAATCATTGTTTGCTCCATTGTACTCCCCCCAACATGGGGCCAATTTTGTTAACACAATATTAACCTTTCCTCAAGCAATACGACCGAATATTTGCTTCTAAGGTATTGAGGATTTGAATAAAATTGTAATCTTTAGCTGTGCAAAGCGAGGATTTCCGCCATGTTTGGCGCTCTTTGCGGAACAGAAAAAATAACCAGTGATTGTGTCGATGCGGGAGGATTTTCGCGCGGTTTTGCGCCCTGATTGCCTGGCCTGATCAACTTTTCAGGATAGGCACTGACAGCCCGACGATGCCTGCAAGGGTATGGCTGTGGCTCTGCCGGCTATCCATCATGCCTCTCGCACGCTGTGGTGCGGCATCACGTTCGAAGCGTCCGCGCGGGAAGCTTCCAGTACAAATCTGGCCCTGTTGCCGGATGGACAGGGCAGGAAATTGTGCGGCGCGCCTTGATCTGAAAATCGGGACAAAGAAAAAGGCCGGGCGAAATTCGCACCGACCTTCCCGACTTGCCTCAACACACCTGCCAGTACATCCGTGGTCAGGGTGGAGACAAATTTCTTTGTTGACCCTGATATGGTGTCTCAGTTTGCGATTGCAAGGGAGCCAGCAGGATTTTCTCATCAGATGAGGGGTGGGGGCCTGCAGCAGGAGAACATTTCGGGCAAGGTTGATTACGTCTTCCCTTTAACCGCCAACATCATGCTAGGATTTCCGTCAGCTCAAAGGGTGGTGTCGTGGCGAGCCGGATGGCAACCTGCGGGGAAAGACCCGCCGAAACTTTGATTTCAGGAGATGAATGCGTGAGCACTGCCAGCCGGTTGAAGAGTTTCCGCAAGCTGCTGGCCCATGCCCGGCAGATCCTCGAACTGGATATCGGCTTCAGGCTCTGGGACGGTTCGACGGTCCCCGATGACCTTGACCCCAAGGCCTTCGCCATCCGTTTCTCCGACGAGGGGCTGGTTGCGGCGCTCCTGCGGGCCCCCAATCCCGAAACCCTGCTCAATCTGTGGGTCGCCAAGCGGATCGATCTGGAAAATGGCGACATGTTCGACCTGGTCGCGCGGCGGCCGAAAGTGCGCACCCGCGAAATCCGCAAGCAGCTGAGCAAGTTTCTGCTGCTCAACAATGCCCGCAAGTTCCTCTTTGTCGACAGGGGAGGGCCCTGGCCGCTGAGCGACCAGCCGGACGAGAAACCCTCTGACGGAAACGCCGAGGAAAACCAGAAGAACATCGCCTATCACTATGATGTCTCCAACGCGTTCTACGAATTGTTTCTCGACGAGCAGATGGTTTACACCTGCGGCTACTGCACCGACTGGGACAATGACATCCACCAGTTGCAGCGCGACAAGCTGGAGATGATCTGCCGCAAGCTCCGGCTCAAGTCAGGCGAGACAATGCTCGACATCGGCTTTGGCTGGGGATCGCTGGCGCTCTATGCGGCGGCCAATTACGGCGTCCACGTCACCGGCGTCACCCTGTCCGAACGGCAGCTTGAATTTGCCACCCGGAAGGCCGAAACACTCGGCCTATCGGACCGGGTCAATTTCATGCTGCTCGATTATGCCAAGGTGGAGGGCGAGTTCGACAAGATTTCCTCGATCGGCATGCATGAAGCCATCGGCATCGACAATTACCCGACCTATTACTCGACCATTCACCGGGTGCTCAAGCCAGGCGGGATCTATCTGCACCATGCCATCACGCGGCCTGCCAAGAAGGATGCCAAGACCTTCCGCAAGAAGAACAAGGAGTTCAAGCTGCTGACCAAATACATCTTTCCGGGCGGCGAACTCGACCACATCGGCAACACCGTGATGAATCTGGAACAGCACGGTTTCGAGGTTCACGACGTGGAAAACTGGCGCGAGCACTACCAGCGCACCTGCAGGCTCTGGCACGACCGGCTGCTGGCCAATTACGATGCGGCAGTAGCCGAAGTTGGCGAGGTCAAGACACGGCTCTGGCTGGTCTATCTCGGCGGCTGCTCGATCGCGTTCGAGCGCAACACCGTCCGGCTCTACCAGACCGTGACAAGCAAGGTGAAGCGCGGTCCCGCGGGCCTGCCGCCGACGCGCGCTGATTTGTACCGTTAGGCTTCCGGCATCTGGTGTTTGGACACAGAAAAAGGCCGGGCGAAATTCGCACCGACCTTCCTATTGCCTCAACACATCTGCCAGTACATCCGTGGTCAGCGTGGAGACAAATTTCTTTGTTGATCAATACATGCGGTATCCGGGCGCGATTGCAAGGCCGACCTTGTTTAGAGGCGCGGATGATCCGATGGTTGTCGAAGACATCACCATTGCGGCAGGTCAAACGGCAGGCGGAAGATGACGGTAGACAATGTCCTCGGCATCCATCCGCGGGGCCGCAGGATCAACCGTTCCGCCGATCCGTTTGGCGACTGCATGCGACTGCAGATTGTCCGGATCCACATAACTCACAAGGGTCTTCAATTTGCGTGTGCGCCAGGCCCAGTCGAGCATGCCAGCGGCGGCTTCCGAAGCATAGCCCTTGCCTTCATGCCCTTCATAAAGAAGCCATCCCAGTTCCTTTTCTGGGAAAAGCGGTCCGTGATTGATGCCCACTTGACCGATGCATGCCTTCGTTGCTTTGAGTTCGATCATAAGCGCACCGTGGCCATAAAAGCTCCAGCAGGCATGGTCGTGGCAGAACATTCCCCAAGCCGCCCGCTTGTCGTACGGACCGCCCATGCCCGCGGACCGATCGGAAGCAAGAAACATCTCATACTCGGCGAAATCACCCAGACTTTGCGGCCTCAACGTCAGCCGTTCGGTGTTGAAGGTTACAATCCCCTCGTACATACTGGTCCTCTCTCGAAATGTGAGAGTGCTTACCATGCCGCGATGACGGATTTGTGTGCTGTTGGGCAGGAGCCCAGACTGCCGAGAATTCGACTAAAGCTCGACCGCTTCGACCCGCTTGTTGGCGAAACGCAGCGCCAGTTCGCCGCGAATGAGCTTGAGTGCACGCTCGCCGAACAGCTCGCGGCGCCAGCCCTGAAGCGCCGCCACATCGGCTTCATCGCCATCCACAGCAATGGCTTCAAGATCATCGGCATTGGCGATGATCTTGGCGGCGACGTTTTCCTTCTCGACCGTCAGCTTGAGCAGCACCCGCAACAGCTCGATCGAAGCCTGCGCGCCTTCGGGCGTCTGCTTCTGCCGTGGCAGCCGCGGCATCTTTTCCTTCGGCGTCTCGAGCGCCTCGTTGACGATTTCCACCAGCGTGGCGCCCTGCTGCGAACGCTCCCAGCCGCGCGGGATCGTCCTGAGCCGCGACAGCGCTTCTGAATCCTTGGGCTGCTGCTGAGCGATCTCATAGATCGCGTCGTCCTTGATCACCCGGCCGCGCGGCACGTTGCGCGATTTGGCCTCGCGTTCGCGCCAGGCAGCGACATGCTGCAGCACGCACAGCTCAACCGGCTTCTTGACCCGCATCTTCAGCCGCTTCCAGGCGTCTTCCGGGTTGATCTCGTAGGTCGAGCGCGATTCCAGCACCGCCATCTCGTCGGCCACCCAGAGGCTGCGGCCTTCGGCATTCAGCCGATCAACCAGTTCGAGATAGACGTCGCGCAGGTGGGTCACATCGGCGAGCGCGTAATCAAGCTGCTTGTCGGTCAGGGGCCGGCGGCTCCAGTCGGTGAACCGGGACGACTTGTCGATATGCGCTCCGGTAATCCGCGAGACCAGTTGATCGTAGGAAATCGATTCGCCGAAACCGCACACCATGGCCGCCACCTGGGTGTCGAAAAGCGGGTGCGGCACCAGGTCCCCGAGCTTGACCACGATCTCGATGTCCTGCCGTGCGGCATGAAACACCTTGATCACCGAAGTGTCGGCCATCAGCTCGAAAAAGGGTTTCAGATCAATGCCTTTGGCCAGGGGATCGACAATTCCTTCATCCTCGGGACCTGCCATCTGAATGAGGCAGAGCTCGGGCCAGTAAGTGGTCTCACGCAGGAACTCGGTGTCAACGGTGACATAGTCGTGTTTGGCGAGGCGGGCGCAAAAGGCGGCAAGCGCCTCGGTCGTTGTAATCATGTCCATGCTTGGCATTTAGCGGGAATTCTCCGGTTTGTCTTCACCCTCCGGCACCTCTTTCTCGTCCATTTGCGTGTCGCGGTTGACCGATTGCGCGGCCATGCGCGCAAAAACAGGCGAGGTGCGCAGCAAACCGGCAAAGCGGCCGCGGTCGGGGTCGTCGGGTGCACCCATGATGATCCGCATCACCGTGTAGATAACGAAGGCCCCGTGCATGGCGCCGACAAAGGTGAAAAACGCCACCGGTCCCTGCCAGTCGACCAGCATGGCCGACAGCAGCGGGCCGATCGAGGCGCCGATCGCCCAGAAGAACATCAGGCCCGAAGCGATCTGCACATATTCACCGGCCTTCGCCTTGTCATTGGCGTGTGCTGCCGACAGCGAGTAGAGCGGCATGGTGAACGCGCCCCACAAAAAGATGCCGATGAGGTTGAGCGCCACGCTGGAGCCGGCAAACCAGACCATGAACAGACCGCAGAGCGTTGAGCCGGTGGTCGCCATCAACAGCACCGAGCGGCGGCTGATGATGTCGGAAAGATAGCCCAGCGGATATTGCAGCACGATGCCGCCAATGATCCCGGCGCTCATGAACGAGGCGATGTCGCCGACCTGCAGACCCAGTCCCTCGGCATAAAGCGGGCCGACGGACCGGAACGAGGCCGTGGTCAGCCCCACCGTGATGGCGCCGGCCGAGGCCAGCGGCGAGACCTGCCACAGCCGTTTTGGGTTGAAGGAGAAGGGTGCCGGCGGGGCAGGGTTGGAGCGGTCGGCCAGGGCCACCGGCACAACCGAGAGGATCATCAGCATGGTCATCACCGCGAAGATCTCGAACCCGCCGATGCCGAAGATCGGCAGCAGGTACTGCGACAGCGTGACGGCACCGAGATCGACAAAACGGTAGATCGCCAGCGTCCGGGCGCGGTTGGTATTGGTGATCTGGGCGTTGATCCAGCTTTCGACATTGGCAAACAGCGAGGCGCAGCAGATGCCGGTGACGAGCCGCATCAGGAACCAGAAGAACGGATCGATCACCATCACCAGGGCCAGCGAGGCGCAGGCTGCAATCGCAGCCATCGTCGCAAACGCCCTGATGTGGCCCGTGGCCCTGAGCAGCCACGGCGTCATCCAGCAACCGATGATGAAGCCGAAATAATAGCCCGCACCGGCAAGACCAATGACGGTCGGCGAAAACCCCTCCGCCGAGCCGCGCAGGCTGACCAGTGTTCCCTGCAGCCCGTTGCCCGCCAGCAGGATGCCGGCGGTGGTCAGAAGCGGGATCAAAGGGCGAAGCGATTGCATGAAAAGCCAAAAATGGGAAAATCAACAATCCCAGTCCTACATCGAAAATGCAGATCCGTCGCGGCGAAATCCCGACATTGCACAGCCGACCGGCGGCAAAGCGGCCTTTCACCTTGACAAACCGGGTGGGTCATGCGCTTTTCCGCGCGATTTTTACCGTGCGCCGAGGTGGCGATGCGAGCCCGTCTCGCAACCTGCCGATCCGCCGATTCCACCCATTGGTCCAAGCCATCGAGGATATGCCATGCATCCCTACCGTTCCCACACCTGCGCCGCTCTGCGAAAAAGCGACACCGGCGCCAATGTCCGCCTGTCGGGCTGGGTGCATCGCGTGCGCGACCATGGTGGCGTGCTGTTCATCGACTTGCGCGACCATTATGGCCTGACCCAGGTTGTCGCCGATCCCGATTCGCCGGCCTTCAAGGCGGCTGAAACGGTGCGCGGCGAATGGGTGATCCGTGTCGATGGCGTGGTCAAGGACCGTATGGCCGACACCATCAACCCCAATCTCGGCACCGGCGAGATCGAGGTCTTCGCCCAGGAAATCGAAATCCTGTCTGCTGCCAAGGAACTGCCGCTTCCGGTCTTCGGTGAGCCTGAGTATCCGGAGGACGTGCGCCTCAAGTACCGCTTCCTCGATCTGCGCCGCGAGACCCTGCACAAGAACATCGTCACCCGCACCAAGGTGATCGCCGACATGCGCAAGCGGATGTCGGATATCGGCTTTGCCGAATACGCAACGCCGATCCTCACCGCATCCTCGCCCGAAGGTGCGCGCGACTTCCTGGTCCCGAGCCGTATTCATCCCGGCGAGTTCTACGCCCTGCCGCAGGCGCCGCAGCAGTACAAGCAGCTGCTGATGGTGGCCGGTTTTGACCGCTATTTCCAGATCGCTCCGTGCTTCCGTGATGAAGACCCGCGCGCCGACCGTCTGCCCGGCGAGTTCTACCAGCTCGACCTCGAGATGAGCTTCGTCACCCAGGAAGATGTCTGGGACACGATGGAGCCGGTGATGCGTGGCGTGTTCGAGGAATTTGCCGAAGGCAAGCCGGTCACCCAAAAATTCCCGCGCATTCCCTATGACGAGGCGATCCGCAAATACGGCTCCGACAAGCCCGATCTCAGAAACCCGATCGAGATGCAGGCCGTCACCGAGCACTTCGCCGGATCCGGCTTCAAGGTCTTCGCCGGCATGATCGCCAACAACCCGAAGGTCGAAGTCTGGGCGATTCCGGCCAAGACCGGCGGTTCCCGCGCATTCTGTGACCGGATGAACTCCTGGGCGCAGGGCCAGGGCCAGCCGGGCCTAGGCTACATCTTCTGGCGCAAGGAAGGCGTCACGCTGGAAGGCGCCGGCCCGATTGCCAAGAACATCGGCCCGGAACGCACCGAGGCCATTCGGGTCCAGATGGGCCTGGAAGATGGCGACGCCTGCTTCTTCGCCGCCGGCGACCCGGCCAAGTTTGCCAAGTTCGCAGGCGATGCACGTACCCGCGCCGGAGAGGAACTCAAGTTGGTTGATGAAGACCGCTTCGAGCTTTGCTGGATCGTCGACTTCCCGTTCTACGAATGGGATGAGGACGCCAAGAAGGTCGAGTTCGCCCACAACCCGTTCTCGATGCCGCAGGGCGGCATGGAAGCGCTCGACAGCCAGGATCCGCTGACGTTGAAGGCCTACCAGTACGATCTGGTCTGCAACGGCTTCGAGATTGCATCGGGCTCGATCCGGAACCAGTCGCCCGAGCTGATGGTCAAGGCGTTCGAGAAGGTGGGACTGAGCCAGGCCGATGTCGAAGAGCGCTTCGGCGGTCTCTACCGCGCCTTCCAGTACGGCGCACCGCCGCATGGCGGCATGGCCGCCGGTGTCGACCGCGTGATCATGCTGATCGTCGGGGCCAAGAACCTGCGTGAAGTGGCGCTGTTCCCGATGAACCAGCAGGCACAGGATCTGCTCATGGGCGCGCCAAGCCCGGCGTCCCCGGCTCAGATGCGCGAACTGTCGCTGCGCGCGATCCCGCCAAAGGCCGAATAGGCCGCAAGCCCGCGAGGCGGACTCAAACCATCAAAAAGCCCGGGCAAACATCTGTTTCCCGGGCTTTTTTGTGTTCGCGTTCCGATTGGCCGATTAGTCTTTTTCGTCTTCTTCACCTACTGGAAGATCAAGCAGGTCCTGCTTCTGCGCGGCTTCCGCAGTTTTGTTCTTGGTCTTGCTGGTTTTGGAAGGTTTGGCGGCGGATGTGTCATCAGGCTTGTCACTCGGCACGGTTTTGAAACGGATCATTGAACGGGTCCAATCTGTAGGAGAGCAGGGCAATCGGCGCGCCGGAACTGATGCCGAATTGCGCCTGATTCAAACAACACCCTGCGCCCGCATTGCGGCACAAGCAAGCTCAACCATTGCTGAACTGCCCACTTGCAGACTGAAGCTGATGACTGCGGACGCTATGACTGCGCGCTTGGAGATTGCACCAATCCGTTTTCAGACTTGCACGCCAAGTGAGGCCATGCGGCTTTGGAGAAACGCTTTTTCGCTTTCGTTGTTGCTCAGTTCGATGGCGCGCTGGTAACTCAGTCGAGCTGCTTCCGGCCTGTCCATCCTGCGCTGGAAATCAGCCTTCGCCGCGTGAAATGGCTGGTAGTCGCAAAGCTCGGCTTCAAGCGCACCCAGTGCAGCCCAGGCCTCGTCCGCTCCCGCCGCATAGGAGACCGCGACGGCGCGATTGAGCAGATAAACCGGGTTGGGCGACAGCCGGTGCATCGCCCCATAAAGCAACGCGATTTCGGACCAACCGGTGTCCCTGTGGCTTGCCGCCTGGGCATGCAGGGCACTGACTGCGGCCTGTAACTGGAACAGGCCGGGACATGCGCGCTCAAGCGCTTGGTCGAGCAGGGCGCAGCCCTTGGCGATTTCGTCCCGGTTCCACAGGCTTCGGTCCTGATTGTCGAGCGCGATCATCCCGCCCTGGTCATCAAGCCGTGCCTCGGCGCGTGAATGATTGAGCAGCATCAATGCCAGCAGCCCCTCGCATTCCGCGTCGCCGGGAGCGAGTTCGAGCATCAGCCGCCCCAGCCGGATTGCTTCGAGGCACAGATCCTGGCGGAGCAGTTCCGGGCCTTCGGTTGCCGAATAGCCTTCGTTGAAGATCAGGTAGATCACCGACAGCACCGAGTTGAGCCGTTCTGCCCAGTGCTCCGGTTCGGGAATTTCGAATGGAATGCCGGCCTTGGTGATCTTGTGCCGCGCCCTGACCAGCCGTTGCGCCATGGCTTCCGTGGCGTCGAGAAAGGCCCGGGCAATCTCCCGGGTTGTCAGCCCGCACAGGGTGCGCAGCGTCAGGGCGACGCGGGTCTTGCTGTCGAGCGCCGGGTGACAGCAGGTGAAGATCAGCTGCAGGCGTTCATCCGGGATCAGCGGCGGTTCGTCGCTGTCCACCGTCCGCTGGTCAAGCTCGATCAGCCGACCATATTCCTCGGCCTTGCGTTCGAAATTGCGGGCCCGCCGGAACCGGTCGATGGCCTTTCGGCGCGCCGTCTGCAGCACCCAACCTGCCGGCGCGCTTGGCAGCCCGTTGCGGGACCAGTGCGCCAGCGCTGATTCCATCGCGTCCTGCAGACAGTCCTCGGCGAGCTGGAAATCGCGGATATCGCGAACGAGGGCGCCCAGCAAGCGCCCTGTCTCGGCGCGCGCAAGCGCCTCGATAGCCTTGCGCGCGCGTCTTTCCTGCTCGGAAGCCTGCGATCCCATGCCGGTTATTCGATTTCCATGATTGGCCGGACTTCGACCGAGCCGTGCTCCGCAGACGGGATCATCGCCGCATACTTGATCGCCTCATCGAGATTGGCGCATTCGAACATGTAGAACCCGCCGAGCTGTTCCTTGGTTTCGGCAAACGGCCCGTCCATGGTTTCGGTCTTGCCGTTGCGCACCCGGACGGTTGTCGCCGTGGACGTGTCCTGCAGGGCTTCGCCGGCCAGCATCACCCCGTCGCGCTGATAGGTTTCAGTGGCCTTGCGGTAGCCGTCCATGTAGGGGCCGAATTCCGGTGTCCCGTAGTCCGGTCCGGCTCCGGGGGCGGCGTAGATGAGTGCAAGATACTTCATGTCTGTTTCCTCTTCGTGGTGTGTTCAGGCCCGGTTTGAGCCAGAGTTTACGTCTTGGGGACGATTGCGCAGCCCCTGTTTCGACATGGCTGGCAGAAAAATTATCCGGCCCACTGATTGAAGCCGATACCGAGCATGGAAATCAGCATCGAAATCCATGTCAGTGAGCCGCCTGCGATCCGGGCAAATGTGACCGGCCGGTCATGAAACAGGCCGATGGGATGCAGAACCCGCCCGATGACCAGCGACAGGCCTGCGCAGTGGATCAAGAGTTCAGCAGCGCCTCCGGCTTCAGCAAATGCCATCAGCAGGACCGCCATCGGGACGGATTCTGTGAAATTGCCGTGCCGGCGAATGCGTTCGGCCAAGGCAATGTTGCCGCCGTCAAGAATGGAGATACTGGTTTTGGCACGCAGCGCGCTGACATAGGCCGAGAGCCCGATCATCAAGAGGGCAAGCGGTACGGCGTAAAGCCCGGTCAGGTTCATCATGGGGCAGATCCTTCGTCTGGAGTTCCGTGCGCTCCCGATTGGGCGCACTGTGAACCGAACGAACCGGAGCGGGCGAATTCGACAGACAGTCAAAAATATCTTGCCATGTGCTGCGACTGACGCCTCTTGCCCCGAATCACCGCTTCCTTTAACTCCGACCCATGGGAAAAAGCTTGGTACCGCCCGGCGGCGGCGATGACATTCAGGGCATCGACCTGAAAAAGGCGCTCGAAGAGCGCTATCTCGCCTATGCATTGTCAACCATCATGCACCGCGCGCTGCCCGATGTTCGCGATGGCATGAAGCCTGTGCATCGCCGGATCGTCTACGCGATGAACGAGATGGGGCTGAGGTCGGCCGGCTCCTTCAAGAAGTCGGCCAAGATCGTCGGTGAGGTGATGGGTAACTTCCACCCGCACGGCGACCAGTCGATCTACGACGCTTTGGTGCGTCTGGCGCAGAGTTTTGCCGTGCGCTATCCGCTGGCCAACGGGCAAGGCAATTTCGGCAATATCGACGGCGATAGCGCGGCTGCGATGCGCTACACCGAATCCAAGATGACCGCCGTCGCGGAATTGCTGATCGAAGGCATCAACGAGGACGCGGTCGATTTCCGCGATACCTATGACGAGGAAAACAGCGAACCGGTCGTGCTGCCGGGCGCGTTCCCCAATCTTCTGGCCAATGGCGCCACCGGCATCGCCGTTGGCATGGCCACCTCGATCCCGCCGCACAACGCAGCCGAACTCTGCGATGCGGCCCTTGCGCTGATCCGCAAGCCCGAAGCGACTGTCGAAGATCTTCTGCAATATGTCGAGGGCCCGGATTTCCCCACCGGCGGTGTCATCATCGACAGCCGCGAATCCATGCTCGAGGCCTACAGCACCGGCCGTGGCGGCTTCCGGGTGCGGGCCAAGTGGGAAGTCGAGGACACCGGCCGCGGCGGTTACCAGATCGTCGTCACCGAGATGCCCTACCAGGTGCAGAAGTCGCGCCTGATCGAGAAGATCGCCGAATTGCTGATCGCCCGCAGGCTGCCGCTGCTTGACGATGTGCGCGACGAATCTGCCGAAGATGTCCGTCTGGTTCTCATCCCCAAGAGCCGCTCGGTCGATCCGACACTGCTGATGGAATCGCTGTTCCGGCTGTCCGATCTCGAAAACCGCATTCCGCTCAATCTCAATGTCCTGTCGATGGGCAAGGTGCCAAAGGTGATGAACCTGGCCGAGGTGCTGTCGGAATGGCTGGCGCATCGGCGCGAGGTGCTGCAGCGGCGTTCGCGCCACCGGCTGGCAGCGATCGAACGCCGGCTGGAACTGCTGTCGGGCTACCTGATCGCCTACCTCAATCTCGACGAGGTGATCCGTATCATCCGCGAGGAGGATGAGCCCAAAATCGAGCTGATGAAGGCGTTTGAGCTCAACGAGGTTCAGGCCGAGGCCATCCTCAACATGCGTCTGCGCTCCCTGCGCAAGCTTGAAGAGCTGGAAATCCGCAAGGAATTTGACGGTCTGACCGTTGAAAAGGCCGAGATCGAGGCGCTTCTGGCCTCTGAATCCAAGCAGTGGCAGACTGTTGCCTGGGAAATCGGCAAGGTCCGCAAGACCTTCTCCAAGGAAACCGAGCTGGGCGCCCGCCGGACAAAATTCGCCGAAGCCCCGGTCGCGGATCTGGCGGCCATCGAGCAGGCGATGATCGAGAAAGAACCGATCACCGTGGTGATTTCGGAAAAGGGCTGGATCCGCGGCATGAAGGGCCATCTGGCCGATTTCGCCGGATTGCAGTTCAAGGACGGCGACAAGCTCAAGATTGCTTTCCACGCCAACACCACTGACAAATTGCTCATCGTCACCACTGGCGGCAAGGCCTATACGCTCGGCGCGGACAAGTTGCCGGGCGGGCGTGGCCATGGCGAACCACTCAGGATCATCGTCGACATGGACAATGATCAGGCGGTGCTGACGGCCTTTGTGCACGACCCGGCACGCAAGCTGCTGATCGCATCAACCGCCGGCAATGGCTTTATCGTGGCCGAGAGCGACATGGTCGCCAATACCCGCAAGGGCAAGCAGATCATGAATGTCAGCCTGCCGCAGGAAATGCGGCTGTGCGTGCCGGTCGCCGGCGACCATGCCGCCGTCATCGGCGAAAACCGCAAGATGCTGATTTTCCCGCTGGAGCAACTGCCCGAAATGAGCCGTGGCAAGGGTGTCCGGCTGCAGCGTTACAAGGATGGCGGCATTTCCGATATCAAGTGTTTTGCGATGGAGGACGGTCTGACTTGGGAAGACAGCGCCGGCCGCATGCACAATCGCAAGAAGGAAGATCTGCTCGAGTGGATCGCCGACCGCGCCCAGGCCGGCCGTCTGGTGCCCAAGGGCTTCCCGCGCTCCGGCAAGTTCAGCTGACGACAGTGCCGCTCATCCAGTCGGATGCGCAAGGATCGCTGCAGCACTTTGAAATGATGCATGCATCAGCCCGTTGTTTCGCCTCATCCCGATCCGTCCGAAACCCGGCAGCTTCACCGCCGGGCGCATGATATCGATGCCGAAGACCAGTCCGCCCAGGCGCAGTTCCACGCCGTAGAGCGTGCCCAGGGCAAGCCCGGCATAGCCGCCGAGCGAGAGTTCGAGATTGCGCCAGTCCGGCGACAGCGTGACGAAATCGCCAAAACTGCGGAAATCGCGGCCAACGGCTTCGGGCGGCAAGGCGACATCCAGTTCAGGCACCTGGCGAAGCACATGGGCGATGAAGGAATTCGAATTCGGCCCGGGCCAGATCCTGTAGTCGCCACGGCCGGAATAGGGGTAGGTATCAACCGCCGCCTCGATCTTCGGGATCAGCGCCTCTGCCTCAGCACCATAAAGTGCCCGCAGCACCTCCGGAGCATTGGAATACCAGCGCCCGTCTGCGGGGTAGGCATTGGTGCGGATGGGATTGCCCCAGCCGACCTTGTCATAGCGGCTGTAATGCGCCGCCCCGGCGGACTTCGTCACGATCCAGCTGTGAACCGCCAGCGCGCCTTTCAGGCCGCCGGTGCGCGCCGCCATGACATAGACTGCCGCGTCGGGTGTGCTGCCCGGCTCCGGCAGCAGCCCGGACGAAGACCAGTCCGCCGTTCGCCACGAGCCTGGTTGAGAACCCGCGGCACGAACCCCAAGCGACGCGAGTACGGGCACCACGAAGCACAACAGCAGCACAAGCACGATTTTCTTCATTCCGGACAACAGCCACCCAAAAGTTTCAATCAGCGCAGATGATCACGCAGATGAGACAAGATTAGGGCGTGACGGCAGACGGGAAAGGGGGGAGGGCCGCGCTTGCAGGAACCACCTTCCGTTTCACATTGGATGTCTTGGAGCAAGCGTCCTTGCCGCACGCCGGTGCTCCAGCAATTGCCACACCGAATGCGCCACCAGCGCCACCACGATGATCGCCCCGCCAACCAGACCAAGCCGTGTCGGCATCTCCGAGAAGATCAGCCACATCCAGACCGGCGCAAGAATGGTTTCAAGCAGATAGAACATCGCCACTTCCGGCCCGGAAATGTATTTCGGTCCCGTCGCCAGGCACCAGAACGCGACCGGGATCACCACCAGCCCGTTGAGCGCCAGCCAGCCTGGTTGCGGCAGCACGATGCCCGAGGGTCCGCCGATCATGTACAGGCCGACCAGGCACGGCACCAGGGCTGCAAACAGCGGCGCAAAGCCCATGCCGGTGCGCGCCTTGCGGCTGATGGTGATGATCAGTGACAGCATCAGCGAGGTAAACAGCGCCAGCCCGTTGCCGAGCATGTTGCCGGCCTGAAGCCCGTCGGAGACGATCAGCCCGACCCCGAACACCATTGCCGCCATCGCCGCAAAGGTCTGTGGCTTCGGCTTTTCCCCGATCAGCAGCCAGCCCATCAGCGCCGAAAACATCGGGTTGAAGGCGAGAATGAACACCAGATTGGCTGTCGTGGTATGAAACACCGCCATCATGAAGCTGATTGCCGCTATGCCGTAGAGCCCGGTCACCAGCAATCCGGTCCGTCCCGGAATGACCGGCGTGCGATCCGAGCTGAAGAGCCGCAACGCGCCCCACATCACCAGGGCTGCGAAGAAGGTCATGCCGCCGCGTGTGGCGACCACGGACCAGGCGTCGCCTCCCGAGAGCTTGATCAACGGAATGTCGATGGTCAGCGCCAGCCCGCCAATTGCGGTGATCAGCAGCCCCTTGCGGTGGTCGGCGGCCTGCTGGGAAAAATCGGACATGAAAAAGGCCTTGCTGGGAACCGGTGGGCCCGGGCTCCGGACATTGAAATCGATGATCTATCAGGAGTGGTAATGCGCTTGCCGGTTATGGTTCATACCGCTGCCAGCCCTGCGCCATCAGATGTTCCTGTGGCAAAAAGCGGGTCTTGTATTCCATCTTGCGCGAACCCTCGACCCAATAGCCGAGATAGACATGCGGCAAACCCAGGGCCTGGGCGCGCTCGATATGGTCGAGGATCATGTAGGTGCCGAGCGAGCGCTCGGTCAGGTCCGGATTGAAGAAGGAATAGACCATCGACAGCCCGTCGCCCATCCGGTCGGTGAGCGCCACCGCCAGCAATTCGCCGGTCGGCTGCTCCTGCAGCCCATCGCCTTCGTTTCTGACGCGATACTCGATGATGCGGCTGTCGACATGCGAATCCTCCACCATCATCGCGTAATCGCCGATGCTCATGTCGGCCATGCCGCCGCTCTGGTGGCGGCTGTCGAGATAGCGCCGGAACAGCTTGAACTGCTCGCTCGAGGGCTCGGCGTGATATTCGGTCGCAACCAGATCCCTGTTTCCGGCGCGGTTGCGCCGCATCGACCGGGTCGGCTTGAATTCACTCGCCAGGATACGCACCGAAATGCAGGCCCGGCAGGCTTCACAGGCCGGGCGGTAGGCGATGTTCTGCGATCGCCGAAAGCCGCCCTGGGTCAGAAGATCGTTGAGTTCCCGCGCCTTGTCGCCCACCAGATGCGTAAACACCTTTCGCTCCATGTGGCCCTCAAGATAGGGGCATTCCGACGGCGCGGTCAGAAAGAACTGCGGTGAATTGACAGGTTTGTTCATCATCTCGTGTATTCGATGCTGGTCACAGTCCATAGTACCATGGCGCAAGTAACGAAAACGTCAACCATATGATGATCACAAGCGGCGTGCCTGCGCGAAGAAAATCACTGAACCGGTAGTGCCCGGGCCCCATCACCAAGAGATTGGTCTGATAGCCGATCGGTGTGGCGAAAGACGCGTTCGAGGCAAAGATCACAGCTGCGATGAACGGTTCGGGCGGTGCGCCCATACCCTTGGCGATTCCGAGCGCAATCGGGGTAAACAGCACGGCGGTGGCGTTGTTCGACAGCACGTTGGTCAGTGCAGCCATCACCAGAAACAGCCCGGAGAGGATGACACCCGACGGTGCGCCCTCCATCAGGCTGAGCGAGCTCGAGGCAATCAGCGCAGCGCCGCCGGTTGATTCGAGCGCCGTGGCGAGCGCCACGGACGATCCCACCAGCAGGAAGATCTGCCGGTCGAAGGCGCGCCCCGCCTGAAGGATCGACAGGCATCCGGTCAGCAGCATCAGCACGGCGCCACAGATTGCGGCGACCACGATGGGAACGACTGAGAAGGCCGAAAGCAGCACGATGGCTGCGAAGATCGCCACCGCAATGCGGGCCTTGCGCGATTGCGGCACCGCTTCGGCGGAGTATTCGAGCAGCAGCAGGTCATGGTTGCCCCTGAGCTGCTGGATCGCCTCCACCGGCCCGCCGATCAGCAGCGTGTCCCCGGGTTCAAGCCTGATGTCGGACAGGGCGACACGCGCCATCCGGCTTTTGCGCTGGACGCCAAGCACGGAAATTCCGAACTGCGGCCGCAGGCCCGAGAGCTGAATGGTTCGCCCGGCGTAGCGCGACCCGGGCGAGATCACGGCTTCAGCAAGGTGATAGTCAGGCCCCGGCGGATGCTCGTGCTGGGTCTCCTCGACAGGCCCGTCATCGGCCTCAAGTCCGGTGCGTCCGCGCGCCAGCGCCTTTGAGAAGGCCTTCCTTGTTCCGGTTACCACCAGCGTGTCGCCGATGGACAGGGTGAGGTCCTCGAAGGGCGGCAAGACCGGCACGTCGCGGCGCTGAAGCATTCTCAGTGTCAGGTCGCCAAGCCCGGGAAACATGCCGGCCTTGGCCGAGATTCCGACAAAGGGATGATCCCGCGTCAGCGTGATCTCGCCGATGAACTGCGCACCCGATTTGGCCCCGGCAGAGAGTTCCGCCTTGCGTTCCGGCAAAAGGCGCGGCAGCACTGCTAACACATAGACGCCGCCGACCAGCGCCAGGATGACGCCCATGCCGGTGATGTCGAAAAAGCCGATCTCGTAGCCGTAGTCCCGCACAACGCCGGCAACCAGCAGGTTGGTCGACGAGCCGATCAGCGTGGTCATGCCGCCCAGGATGGTGATGAAGGAGAGCGGGATGAACACCTGGCTCGGCGAAATCGACCGCTGCGCCGAAATCACCACCAGGATCGGAATGAAGATCACCACCACCGGCGTGTTGTTGAGAAAAGCGGAAAATATCGCCGCGCCCACGAGAATGAAGAGGATCGGCCGAAACGTGCTGGCGCCGCCCATCCGCCCGAGTTTTCGGGCCGGCGCTTCCATCGCGTCGGTGGCAAACAGGCCCTGTCCGACAATCAGAAGCGCAATGACGGTGACGAGCGCCGGGTTGGAAAACCCCGACAGAAGCCGTTCGGGTTCGAGGCTTGTGCCATCAGGCCCGGTGAAGGGCACCGCCCCGAACAGGATCAGCACGGCTGCAAGCGAGACCAGCGAGACCGTCTCCATCGGCCAGCGTTCGGACGCATAGGCGACAATGGTGGCCGCAATGATAACAAACGTGGCGATGAGATGGAAATCTGGCATGAACGCGGTGCGACTCCGGTGGCGCGAGTTGCTACCACTTTACCGCGTCGCCGCCTCGCACGCCTAGGGCGAATATTTCAGCTCGAGCATAAGCGGCGCAACAGGCGCAGCAATGGTCGTGCCAACCCGGAAACGAAAATTCCGCTCAGCGAGGTCGAGAATAGTCCGCATCAGCATCAAGAAGGCCCGGTAGGCTTCCGGTCAGGCCGAGATCCGGCCGCTACGCGCCAGAAGAGCCTCCACCTGGGCCCGCGCCTTTTGCACAGCTTCATGTTTGACCGGCCCGTATCCGCGGATCTCCATGGGGGCCGAAAGCACCTCTGCCCACATAGGAGCATTGGCTGGGGAAATTTCGCGCTCGCAGCGCGTCATCAGCGCCTCGAACCAGCCGATCAGCTCCCGCTCCATCTTGCGCTCGGCGGCGTAGCCGAACGGATCGAACACCGTGCCGCGAAGAGCCTTGAGCCGTGCCAGCAGGGACAGCGCAGGCCGGATGGCGGGACCAAAGGCCCGTTTCAGCGGCCGGCCGCGCGCATCCTTTCCGCTTGCGAGCAGGGGTGGCGCAAAATGATGCACGAGCTTGAAATCGCCTTCGAAACGGTCCGTGAGGCTGGCGAGAAAGCTCTTGTCGCGGTGCAGCCGCGCCACTTCGTACTCGTCCTTGTAGGACATCAGCTTGAACAGCGACCTGGCCGCCCTGGTGGCCAGGTCATCCGCCTCAGCGGCTGGCATCCTTGCAACGAAATCCCTCATGCGGCTGCGGTACCGGTTTGCCCAGGCGGCATTCTGATAACCTTCCAGAAACGCGGCGCGCCGGTCGATTATCTCGTCAAGCGAGGTGGCAATGTCGCTTGGCGGGTTGAGGTGCTCTGTCAGAGCCGAGGGATCAGCGGCCATCAGCCGGCCGCAGGCAAGCGCGCGCTTGTTGTTGTCGACGGCGACATTGTTGAGCTCCACCGCCCGCATCAGCGCATCAAGGGACACCGGCACCAGCCCGCGCTGCCAGGCAAAGCCGAGCATCATCACATTGGCGAAGACCGCGTCGCCAAACAGCGCCTCAGAGGCCGCGTTGGCATCGAACGCAGCAAGGTTGTCCGCACCGACCACCGCCTCGATGGCTGTGCTGCGGCCATCAATATTGAGATCCGCATCCCGTTTGAGCACCAGGTCACCCGTCGGCATCGAGGCGGTGTTGAGTGCCACGCGGGTCCGGGCCGAGTAGGTGCCGGACGCCTTGGGCGAGGAAGACACCACCACGTCGCAGCCGATCACTGCGTCGGCCATGCCAGTGTCGATCCGGACCTGGTGGATCTGGCCGGGGTCCTGACCGATCCGCACGAAGCTCAGCACCGAGCCGAATTTCTGCGCGAATCCGGTGAAATCGAGAATGCTCGCGCCCTTGCCCTCAAGGTGTGCCGCCATCGAGATCAGCTGGCCGACGGTGACCACACCGGTGCCGCCAACGCCGGTCACCAGCAGGTTGAACGGCGTCTCAAGCGACGGCAATGAGGGCAGGGGTACCCGCTTCATCATGGCATCGATGTCAATGTCGGCCGGCTTCGGCTTGCGCCGCTCAGCGCCTTCGATGGTCACGAAGCTGGGGCAAAAGCCATTCAGGCACGACATGTCCTTGTTGCAGTTGGACTGGTTGATCTGCCGCTTGCGACCGAACTCGGTCTCCTTCGGCTCGACGCTGAGGCAATTGGACTCGGTCGAGCAATCGCCGCAGCCTTCACAGACAAGCTCGTTGATGACGGCGAATTTCTTCGGATCGGGCAGGGTGCCACGCTTGCGTCGGCGGCGCTTTTCCGTGGCGCAGGTCTGCTCGTAGATCAGCACCGAAACGCCCGGGACTTCACGCAGCTCCCGCTGCACCGCGTCCATCTCGCCGCGCGCATGAATGGAAATGCCGCGCGGGAAATCAGCGGCGGCGAACTTGTCTGGATCATCCGAGACCAGCGCGATCCGCTCGACACCCTCGGCGCGGCAGATATGCGAGATCGCCTGAACGCTCACCGGTCCGTCGACTGGCTGGCCGCCGGTCATGGCGACGGCGTCATTGTAGAGGATCTTGTAGGTGATGTTGGCCTTTGCCGCGATCGCCTGGCGGATCGCCATAGAGCCTGAGTGATACCAGGTGCCTTCGCCGAGATTCTGGAAGATGTGATCCTTGCCGGTAAAGCGCGAGGAGGCCGCCCAGTTGACCCCTTCGCCACCCATCTGGATCAGCGACGAGGTCTCGCGGTCCATCCAGCTGGCCATGAAATGACAGCCGATACCGGCCAGCGCCTTCGAGCCCTCGGGCACCTTCGTCGAGGTGTTGTGCGGACAGCCGGAACAGAAATAGGGCGTGCGGGTGGCGCCAGGATCGCTGAGTGCAACCAGTGGCTCGGCAACGATCTCCGCAGCCCGCGCGGCAAAATTCTCGCCGCGGAACACGCCGTCTAGCCGCTTGGCGATCAGCGGCAGCAATTGTTTCGGCGACAGCTCGCCGGTCCACGGGATCAGGCGCCGCCCGGTCTCGTCATGCTTGCCGACCATGCGCTGCGGCTTGTCGCCGGGCCAGTCGTAGAAATACTCCTTGAACTGGCTTTCGATGATGCCGCGCTTTTCCTCGATCACCACCACTTCGCGTTTGCCGCGGACGAAATCGAGCGCCGCTCGGCGCGCGAGCGGCCAGACCATGCCGACCTTGTAGATATCGATGCCGAGCGCCCGGCAGCGGGCCTCATTCAGCCCCAGCAGGCGCAACGCTTCCATCAGGTCGAGATGCGCCTTGCCGGTGGTCACGAAGCCGAAGCGCGCGTTATCAATGCCATAGATCGCCCGGTCGATCGGGTTGGCCTCAGCGAAGGCGAAGACCGCATGTTTCTTGGCCTCCATCCGCTCTTCGATCTGCGGACCGGGCAGATCCGGCCAACGGTAGTGCAGGCCGGTCGCCGGGATATGGAAGTCGGGTTTTGCAAAGACACGGTCGGGCTTGAGCAGGAAGGAGCTGGCGCCCTCGACCGTTTCCGAGATCGCCTTGAAACCGACCCACATGCCCGAATAACGCGACAGCGCGTAGCCGTATTCGGCAAATTCCAGATACTCCGAAACACTGGCCGGATTGAGCGTCGGCATGAACCAGGCCATGAAGGCGACATCCGACTGGTGCGGCATCGAGGACGAGACGCAACCATGATCGTCGCCCGCCACCACCAGCACGCCGCCATGCGGCGAGGAGCCATAGGCGTTGCCGTGTTTCAGCGCGTCGCCGGCCCGGTCGACGCCTGGACCCTTGCCGTACCAGAGGCCGAAGACGCCTTCGACTTTGCGGTTCGGATTGGTTTCCACCTGCTGTGAGCCGAGTACTGCCGTTGCCGCCAGATCCTCGTTAACGGCCGGCAGGAACTCGATGCCGTCTTCGGCCAGCCGCGTCTTCTGCCGCCAGAGTTCCATGTCGAGGCCGCCCAGCGGCGAGCCGCGATAGCCCGACACGAAGCCACCGGTCTTCAACCCCGCCTCGCGGTCACGCCGCGCCTGGTCGAACACGGCCCTAACCAGCGCCTGCGTACCGGTCATGAACACCCGTCCGCTTTGCAGCGTGTAGCGGTCCGACAGGGCGTAACTGGATGGCGCGGATGTGTGAAATGTCATGGGCATGTCCTCCGCCCGCGATCATAACATTTTCAGGCTGGCAGAACTTGCCAGATTGGCCGTGTTGCGTCAGAAATACGGTAGGGCTATTCGAATTACGCTCTATGAGTGAAAGGAGTATCCGCATTGGCGGAAAAAATCGAAATCCAGCAGGTTGACCGGCAGCTACTCAACGCCCTGCAGGAGGATGGCCGCATCTCCAACCAGGACCTTGCCGAGCGCGCCGCCATGTCGGCGTCCGCCTGCTGGCGACGGGTCAAGGCGCTGGAGGAGGGCGGCGTCATCGAGCGCTACACGGCGCTGGTCAATCCCGAAGCCGTCGGCCTAGAGTTCCACGCCATGGTCCACGTCGTGCTCTCGCGCCATCAGGCCGGCCACGTCGAAAACTTCATCCAGGCCGTGATGACCCGCCCGGAAGTCCTCGACTGCTTCGCCACCACCGGCGACTCCGACTATCACCTCCGAATCCGCTGCCGCGACCTCGCCGCCTATAACGCGTTCCTGGAGGAGTTCATGTTCTCGCTGGAGGGCGTCTCGACGGTCAAGACCAACCTCATTTTAAGGCAATTGAAGCATGAGACGCGGTTGGTGGTGTAGACTAACTCCGCACCACCACGGTCCCCAGCATCCAGTCATGCACGGTCTGCTTGCGATCAAGCACCAGCGTGGCGAGCAGGATGAACGGGGTCAGCACGGCGTTGAGTGCCCAGAACAACACGCCGTGGACGACGGCCAGCATGAAATCGACCGGGCGGCCGTCGAGGCGGGCGAGGCGGATACCCATCATCCGCATGCCGGGCGTGGCCTGGTTCGGTCCACCCATGGTCAGGCCGATATAGGGAATGGCCACCAGCAAAAACAGGATCGGATAGAGGAAGAAGCCGAGGCCCAGCGTAAAGATGCCGATGAAGAACACCAGGATTGCCATCGGGATGCAAAGCGCCAGCACGATGGCATAGTCGACAAAGAACGCCAGCACGCGCTTGGTGCGAACGCCGTCATAAAGCGCGATGTCGTCATACGCGCCCATGGCGTGATTGTCTGCACTCTCGCGGATCGGCTGGCTCATCGATTTCTCCTGTCAACGGATGCGGGCAAAGGCCTCGCGCCCTGAAGATGTAGGAACTCACGGTGCAGAGTTAAAGGGTTGGACCCGGGCAGGACGGGCGATGCGCAATCTTGGCGCGAGAATTTATGGTGTTGCAGGACGCTATCTCACACCACCGTCATACCGGACTTGATCAAGACAAGCGTAGCGACGTCGTAGCCTCCGGCATCCAGCAGGCGAGCGTCCGCGAGCCGCTAGAATCTGGTTCGTTTTGACGCCGAAGAGTCTCCCACCGCGCCGACGCGCGGTGGCTGGATGCCGGGTCGAGCCCGGCATGACGGAGGCGGGGGAGTTGCCATCCGGGAACGAGGTCGTGGGTTGCAGTGTTTGTGGCCCGCTTCACCAGCCGCCCTTGGCGATCAACCTTGCCGCTTCCGGCGCGAAATAAGTCAGCACTCCGTCACAGCCGGCGCGTTTGAAGGCGAGCAGCTTTTCCATCATCACCCGTTCGCCGTCGATATAGCCCGCCGCGTGGCCGGCCTTGATCATCGAGTATTCGCCCGACACCTGGTAGGCGAAGGTCGGCAGCCCGTAGGTGTCCTTGAGCGCGCGGCAGATGTCGAGATAGACCAGCCCCGGCTTGACCATCAGCATGTCGGCGCCTTCCTCGACATCCATTCCGGCGTCGCGGATCGCTTCCACGGTGTTGGCCGGATCGAGGTAATAGGTGCGCTTGTCGCCTTTCAGCAGCCCCGAAGTGCCGATCGCCTCGCGGTAGGGGCCGTAGCAGGCCGATGCAAATTTAGTCGCATAGGACATGATCGCCACATTCTGGTGGCCGGCCGCATCCAGCGCCCGGCGGATAGCGCCGATGCGCCCGTCCATCATGTCCGAGGGCGAGATGATGTCGGCGCCCGCATCGGCCTGATGCACCGCACCTGCCGCGATCTGCCGCACGGTCTCGTCATTGAGGATCTCGCCGTCGCGCAGGATGCCGTCATGGCCGTGGCTGGTGAACGGATCCAGCGCCACATCGGTGATGACGCCGATATTGGGGACGGCCTTCTTGATCGCGCGCGTGGTCTGGTTGATCAGATTGTCCGGCTCGAGAATGTGCGAGCCGGTCTCGTCGCGCTTGTCCATCTCCACATTGGGGAAGGTGGCGAGAGCTGGAATGCCGAGATCGGCGGCCATTTTTGCCGCTTCCACGGCCCGATCCACGCTCATCCGGTTGACGCCGGGCATGGCCTCGATCGGCTCCACCACATTGGTGCCCGGAACAATGAAGATCGGCCAGATCAGATCGTCCACCGTCAACCGCGTTTCGCGCACCATCCGCCGCGACCAGTCCGCCACCCGGGTGCGGCGCATGCGGCGGTGGCCGGTAATCTCGTCGACATTGCTTGCTGCTGCTGCCGCCAGCCCTGCTGCCGTGTTGCTCGATTTCTCGCCCATGGTCTTCGTCCCTCAGCTTGCCGTGCGCCGGGTGTCCTTCGGACTAGCCCCGGGCTCATATCCGGTGCTTTAGAGCGCACAGGGGGCAGGGCGGTCAAGCAGGACAATTGAACCCACGGTTCCATCCGCCGAAGCTGCGGACTTGCGCCACAAGCTGCGGATTGGCTATGACAGCAGCGCGACCGGGGTGGCCGGAACTTTCCTGCCCGGAAGCCGAACGCTGAACCCGGAACCCCTGAACAGGAGACGCCTTGCATGGCGATACTGCAGATCGGCACCTCGCCAGAAGTTGGCACCGGCGCGCTTGAAGCCAGCTTCCGGCTGTTTCTCAGGCTGGTGGCGCTGAGCTGCCTTCTGGCCGGGTTGCAATACTGGGCCCGGCTGATCGGCTATTCCGAGGGTGGCGCTTTCCGCTTTGACCTCATTCCGTCCTACTGGCAGCTGGCCTCCGCCTCGCTGGCGGTGCTGCTGCCGGTGGCCGCGGTAGGCCTGTGGATGCAGGTTTCGTGGGGGCCGGTTCTGTGGGTGGTGGCCGCCGGGTCCGAGGTCATCATGCACAAGGGTCTGCCGCTATGGTTCGGTGAACGCCCGATGCTGATCATGGCCCATGCCGTGGTGGTCTGTGTCTATATCGGATTTCGCGCAGCGCTGTTCTTCAAGCGGCGGCACGATGCCAGGCAGGTAACAATCGATTCACTGTGATTGTCACTCGCACGCCGGTAACCCCCTGTTAAGCCTGCATTTTAAGTAGAATTTTAGCCGTATTCGATAGGGTCTGTCTCAAGGCGGGAACAAAAGCCGCCACAACAAACAGTGAGGCAGTCATCATGTCATATACCAATTCAGCAGTCGCATCGGCTCCCAAACCAACCGTTGCAAACGACGACTCCGAAGTCCTGCGCGATCTCTATCTGGAATCGCTTCAGCTGGTCGAGCGGCTCCACCGCCGCCTTCTTGATGTCATCAAGGATGAGTTCGACCGCGCCAACCGCACCGATATCAACGCGATCCAGGCTCTGCTCTTGTTCAACATCGGCAATTCGGAGCTGACCGCCGGCGAATTGCGCAGCCGCGGCTACTATCTCGGCTCCAACGTCTCCTACAACCTCAAGAAGCTGGTGGATCTCGGCTACATCAACCACCAGCGCTCCCGGGTCGACCGCCGCGCGGTCCGCATCAGCCTGACGGAGCACGGTTCGGAGATCGCCGAAACCGTGGCAGCGCTCTACGACCGGCACATCAGTTCGATCGCCAAGGTCGGCGGCATCGGCACCAACGAGTTCGAGGAACTCAACAAGCTGATGCAGCGTCTCGACCGGTTCTGGAACGACCAGATCCAGTATCGCCTGTAAAGGGCAGACCAATTACGATCCAAAAGGCGACGGGCTGGAACCCGTCGCCTTTTTGTTTTGACCACCCTTTCATCCAGTTTCCGGCCGCCGCGAGACCGGCAAGGCTCCAGATCCTGTCCGTATGTCGTGCATGCGAAGCAGGGAGGGCAGGTGGCTCGTGGCATTGATCAAGCGGGTTATTCAACCCCGGACCACGAATTAGCCATATTGCCGTGAGAGCAAATATGCTATCAACAAGCCTGACATCAGGGAGCCGATCCATCGGATCATTTCTTCGCTGCGCGTCCACGCGAAAGTGTTGCGGCAGGCTTGAAGGACCGGTTTTGGTCCCCAATTTTTAACGTTAACAATGCTACCCTGTGTGGCGAGACCTAACGCTAGACCCGAATGCATGGTGGACGACGCATGAACAAGCCAACCCGACCTGACACACTCTCCCGCCGCCGTTTCATCGGTCGCGCCGCAGCGCTGGCGGCGACGACAGTCGCGGCAGGTCCGGCCCTGGCTCAGACTGCGATCGAGGACATCATCAATTCGCCGCGGCGCGGCAGCTGGGACGATCAGTTCGATGCCAAGAGCTCGCGTTCGGTGGCCTCGACGGCAACCAGGCATCCGATTGCGAGCGCCGACACGATTGCTTTCGTCGAGCGCGCAATCTTTGATTATCAGAATCTCGTCGCCCAGGGCGGCTGGCCGTTCGTGCCGCCGACCAAGAAACTGCGCATGGGTGTTTCCGAACCGGAGGTCCGCATCCTGCGCCAGCGCCTGATGGCGTCGGGCGATCTCGACCGCAGCGCCGGGCTTTCCACGGCCTTTGATTCCTATGTCGATGGCGCGGTGAAGAAGTTCCAGGCCCGTCATGGCCTGCCGCCGGATGGCGTGCTGGGCAATTACACCTATCAGGCGCTCAACGTGTCCGCAGACGTGCGTCTCGGCCAGCTCGAAACCAACCTTGTCCGGTTGCGCTCGATGTCGGGCTTCCTCGGTGACCGTTACGTCATGGTCAATATTCCGGCAGCCCAGATCGAAGCTGTGGAAAACGGCTCCGTCGTTCTGCGTCACACGGCGATCGTCGGCAAGATCGACCGCCAGACCCCGATCCTCAATTCGAAGATCCACGAGATCATTCTCAACCCGTACTGGACCTCGCCGCGCTCGATCATCGAGAAGGACATCGTGCCGCTGATGCGCAAGGATCCGACCTATCTGGCGCGCAACAACATCCGCCTGTTCGACAATGAGGGGAACGAAGTCCCGCCGGAAATGGTCGACTGGAATGCCGAAAAGGCGCCGAACCTGATGTTCCGCCAAGATCCGGGCAAGGGCAATGCCATGTCCTCGACCAAGATCAACTTCCACAACCCGCATGCCGTCTACATGCACGACACCCCGCAGCAGGGCGTTTTCAACAAGCTGATGCGCTTTGAATCGTCGGGTTGCGTGCGGGTGCAGAACGTTCGCGACCTCAACACCTGGCTGCTGCGCGACACGCCCGGCTGGAACCGTCAGGCGATCGAGGCCACCATCGCTTCGGGCGAGAACACGGAAATCGCGTTGTCGACGCCGGTGCCGGTCTACTTTGTCTACTTCTCGGCCTGGGCGTCGGGAGACGGCGTAGTCCAGTTCCGCGACGATGTCTATCAGCGCGATGGCGTTGAGGAGCTGGCGCTGCGCTGAGCCCTCGGCACCGAGACGATATCAAGGCCGCCCCCGCGAGGGCGGCCTTTTTCGTTGGCGCGCTGCAATGACGCAATCGGGACGGCGGATATTGCCCTTGCCGTGCGACAGGGGTAAACAGCCGCTTCCGGTCGGGCACTCCCAGCAGGCCGGATTCGAGCACTTTCCCGGAGCGCCGCGACGACCGTGACGGCGCACTGCCAGACCCGAGCCAGACAAGGAACCTGGAATATGTCCAACGCGACTTCTGACCTCTTCAATCGGCCGCTCGCCGAATCCGACCCCGAACTCTTTGGCTCGATCACGAGCGAGCTGGGTCGCCAGCGTCACGAGATCGAGTTGATCGCTTCCGAGAACATTGTCTCCCGCGCCGTGCTTGAAGCGCAGGGCTCGGTCATGACCAACAAATATGCCGAGGGTTATCCCGGCCGGCGCTACTATGGCGGATGCCATTTCGTTGATATTGCAGAGGAACTGGCGATCGATCGGGTCAAGAAGCTGTTTGATTGCGGCTTCGCCAATGTGCAGGCAAATTCCGGCTCGCAGGCCAACCAGGCGGTGCTTCTGGCGCTGGCCAAGCCCGGCGACACGCTGCTCGGCATGAGCCTGGATGCCGGCGGCCACCTGACCCACGGCGCCCGGCCCAATCTCTCGGGCAAATGGTTCAACGCAGTGCAGTACGGGCTCGATCTGGAAACCGGCACCATCGACTATGATCAGGTCGAAGCGCTTGCCAAGGAGCACAAGCCGCGCATCATCATCGCCGGCGGCTCGGCCTATTCGCGCCGCATCGACTTCGCCCGTTTCCGTGCGATTGCCGACTCGGTCGACGCCATTTTGTGGGTCGACATGGCCCACTTCGCAGGTCTCGTCGCCGGTGGCGCGCATCCAAGCCCGTTCCCGCATGCCCATGTCGCCACCTCGACCACCCACAAGACCCTGCGCGGTCCACGCGGCGGCATCGTGCTGACCAATGACGAAGACATCGCCAAGAAGATCAATTCGGCGGTCTTCCCCGGTCTGCAGGGCGGTCCGCTGATGCATGTCATCGCAGCCAAGGCCGTGGCCTTCGGCGAAGCCCTGACGCCTGAATTCAAGGACTATATCGGCAACGTCGTGCGCAATGCTGACGCCCTGGCCGAAACGCTTGTCGCAGGCGGCCTGCAGATCGTCTCCGGCGGCACCGACACCCACCTGATGCTGGTGGACCTCCGCCCCAAGAACCTGACCGGCAAGGCCTCCGAAGCAGCCCTCGGTCGCGCCTTCATCACCTGCAACAAGAACGGTGTCCCGAACGATCCGGAAAAGCCGACCATCACCTCGGGCGTTCGTCTTGGTACGCCGGCCGGCACCACCCGCGGCTTCGGCCAGGCCGAGTTCCGCGAGATCGGTGCATTGATTCTCGAAGTGCTGGATGGCCTCAAGGCCGCCAACTCGGAAGAGGGCAATGCCCAGGTCGAGGCCGAGGTGAAGGCCAAGGTCATGGCGCTGACCGACCGTTTCCCGCTTTACCCGCATCTCGGGTGAGGCCAGATGCGCTGTCCCTATTGCAGTTCTGAAGACAGCCAGGTGAAGGACTCGCGGCCCGCCGAAGACGGCGCCGCGATCCGTCGCCGGCGCGTGTGCCCCGATTGCGGCGGCCGCTTCACCACCTTCGAACGCGTGCAGTTGCGCGATTTGCAGGTGCTCAAGAAAACCGGTCGGCGGGTGCCGTTCGACCGCGAGAAGCTGGCGAAATCGTTCCAGATTGCGCTGCGCAAGCGCCCGGTTGATCCCGAGCGGATCGATCGCGCGGTCTCGGGGATCGTGCGCCGGCTGGAAAGTTCGGGCGAGACCGAGATTGCCACCGATGGCATCGGCCTCCTGGTGCTTGAGGCATTGAAGGCGCTCGACGATGTCGGCTTTGTCCGCTACGCCTCCGTCTACCGGGATTTCTCCGGCCCGGAGGATTTCGAGCGGACCATCGCCGAATTGACCGCCCGCATTGCCGGCGACAGCAAGGTCGGGGATCTCTGAGGTCATGACCGCAAGCGCGCTCGATCGTCGTTACATGGCGGCGGCAATCCGTCTGGCGCGCTGGCATGAGGGCCGGACCGGTTCAAACCCCTCCGTGGCGACCTTGATCGTGCGCGAGACCGACGGTGCGCCGGTCATCGTCGGGCGCGGTGTGACCGCGCTTGGCGGCCGCCCTCACGCCGAACCGCAGGCACTTGCCGAAGCCGGCGAGCTGGCCCGCGGCGCCACAGCCTATGTCACGCTTGAGCCCTGCGCTCATCACGGCCGCACGCCGCCTTGCGCCGAAACGCTCGTCTCTGCCGGCGTTTCACGCGTGGTGGCGGCCGCCACCGATCCCGACGAGCGGGTGTCGGGGCGCGGCTATGCAATCTTGCGCGCGGCCGGGATCGAGGTGGTCGAGGGGGTGTTGGTCCGCGAGGCCGAGCGCGATCTTGCCGGTTATCTCAAGCGCCGCACCAGCAACCGCGCCCACGTGACGCTGAAGCTGGCGGTGTCGGCCAACGGCAAGATCGGACGCCGCGATGGCGGGCAGGTGGCGATTACCGGCGAGGTGAGCCGGAGCCAGGTTCACGCGCTGCGCGCCCAGTCCGATGTGATCCTTGTCGGTGTTGGGACTGCCATCAACGACGATCCGGAGCTGACCTGCCGGCTTCCTGGTCTTGAGGACCGGTCGCCCGTGCGAATGGTGCTCGATACGCATTTGAGACTGCCGGTCAGCTCCAGGCTCGCGGCCACGGCCCGTGATGTTCCCTTGTGGATCGCGACAGCCGCCGATCCTGAGGATCCGCGCCGGGCGGAACTTGCCGCAACTGGCGCCGAGTTTCTGGCTTGCGATGCGCATGGCGGCCGGCTGGCATTGCCCGAATTGCTCGAGGACATTGCGGCGCGCGGGCTCTCCACGGTGTTTGTCGAGGGCGGCGCGCAAGTGGCGCAGGCCTTTCTCGACGAGGACCTGGTCGACCGGATTGTGCTTTTCACCGGCGAGGGCACAGTAGAAGGAGATGCGGTGAACGCACCGGTCACCCGCCAAACCGTGCCCGAGACTTTCCGGCCGGTCGCATCCATGAGATATGGGGCCGACCAGATGGATGAATACGAAAGGGCCTGACACCATGTTCACCGGCATCATCACCGATATCGGCCGGGTGGCCGCGCTGACAAAGCTCGACCAGGGCGTCAGCCTGCGCATCGAAACCGCCTGGGATCCTGCCGGCATCGACATCGGGGCATCGATCGCCTGTTCCGGCGTCTGCCTCACGGTCACGGCCCTGCCGGAACAGAGCGACAATTCGCGCTGGTTCGAGGTCGAGGCCTGGGAAGAGGCGCTGCGTCTGACCACGATCGGCAGCTGGAGTGTCGGCTCGCCGATCAATCTCGAGCGCTCGCTGAAGATGGGCGACGAGCTTGGTGGTCACATGGTGTCCGGACATGTCGATGGACTGGCCGAGATCATCGCCATCAAGGATGAAGGCGAGGCCCGCCGTTTCACGTTGCGCGCGCCTGCGCCACTGGCCCGCTTCATCGCGCCCAAGGGCTCGGTCGCGCTTGACGGCACGTCCCTGACCGTCAACGCGGTCAAGGATGCTGATTTCGATGTGCTGCTGATCAGGCATTCGCTCTCGGTCACCACCTGGGGGCAGCGCGCGGTTGGCGATCATGTCAATCTCGAGGTGGACCAGATGGCGCGCTACGCCGCGCGCCTGGCTGAAACCGCGGCATCCATCTGAACCCTCCGGCCACGCGCCGAGGCTGGCGTCAGCGCCGCGCCTGGCCGAGGCTGAAGCGGGCTGCAAGGTGCAGGCCGAAGACTGCGAAGATATGCATCAGCCACAGCGGATCGTTGCGCGCCAGGAAGAATGTTTCAAGGAACGACAGCAGCGCCATGAACACCACGATGGTGAAGAACATGTCGGCGAGTTTGCGGTTCTCGGGGATCTTTCGCGCCCTGGCATAATTGATCATCGGAGCGACATAGAGCACCCACAACAGCACCGATCCGCCGACAAAACCGAGATTGAGCAGGATATCGAGATAGTTGTTGTGGCCGTGGACGATGAAACGGTAGTCCCAGGCGTCTTCAAACGGCTTGTCGAGCAGGAACACGTTGTCGGTGCTCCAGAAATTGTAGAGCCCGAACCCGAGCCACGGCTTCTCCGGGATCTTGGAAATGCTGAACTGCCACAAGGTGGCGCGGCCGGTATAGGTGTCGTCGCCCAGCAAGTCGCCGATGATGGTCAGGACCGTATCGCTGTAGAGTGAGCCCAGGGTCACCGTGGCGACGGCGCAGACCGCGAGCACGAACACGACAATCGCCGCGCTGCCGCGTCCGAACAGGGTCGCCATCCAGACGATCATGATCGATAGCGGAAAGAACCCGCTCGTGGTTTTCGATCCGGTCTTGAGCACGAACAGGGCCCCGGCCAGGAAGATCACCCATCCGGCAAGACGATGACCGGACCGCGCCAGGTAAAGTCCAAAGATGGCAATCACGCACATCACCGGTCCGGCAATGTTCTTGTGGCTGAAATGGCCACGCCACAGTCCGGAATGCTGCGGCTCATAGGCGTCATATCCATGTGTCGCGAGATCAGGCCCCAGCAGCAACCCGCCATAGGACATGGCCAGTACCGCGGCCGCCCCGAAGAGCAGGGCCAGTTGCAGGTCGCGCTCGCTGCGCGGCAGCACAATGGTTGAAAACGCGATGAACATGCCGATCAGGGTCAGGACCACGCCACGCATGGCGGCGTCCGGATAAGGCGATGTTGCGACCATGTAGGCAACAACGAGCCCCAACAGCAGAAAACTTGGTGTGAGCAGGCTGGCAAGCACCTTGCGGCTCGCCAGGCACATCATCGACAGTGCGAACACCAGCCCGGCAGCGAGAAAACCGACCTGATTGACCACATTTCCCCCGTCGCCGCCGGTCTCGCTGACCAGGCTTGAATGAACGAAGGGCTGAAACGAGATCAGCATCAGGGCCAGGCCAGCCGCCGACAGGACAATCGCCGACAGCCTCAGCGCCCCGGGAGAGATCACATCAGTCCGCGCAAACCCCATCCCGCCCTGCAGCGCGGACAGAACCGGCCGGCGCTGTGGTCCGGAGATGTACGGTGATACGTGGCGCATGCCGATGCCCGGGAGAGAGGTTCGAGATTCCGAGCATCCATCCTTATGGTTAACCGAGCGTAAACAGGGAGACCTGCGCCTGACAGGGCCTGGTTGAACAGCTTTCGATTTATCGTGGTGGTTTTTTCAAGCGCCACCTTGTTTCGCGATCAATCGCCGCTCCGGCAGCACCGACTACACCGGCAGGATCGCAGCAACTGCGAAAGGCAGGGCATGACGAGATAACCCCCCCTTTCGAACTGACCCCGAACCCAAGAAGGGAGCCGCTTGCGCTTGGGGGCTGCCGTGGGCAGGTCTAATCCTCTGGGGGCCGGGCTGCCACGTCCGGATCGCCAAGCAGTGCCAGCGCTTCCTCCCCCTTCGGGCAAAGCCCGTAAATCCCGGTCGCAACCCGCTCGAACCAGCCGTAATGATTGTCGGCCATCAGTGTTCTGGCCCGCTCCACGCCGCAGGCCTTGGCCACCAGCGCGGCCTTGGTCGGCCCGAGCTCGAGCAGCACCTTGGCGCAGCGCAGCGCATCCTGGCGGTAGGCCGTCATCAGGCCCTGCCGCGTGGCGCCGCCGGCATTGGGATCGCCGGTGCGCTTGGCGAATTCCTTCAGCAACCGGGCTTTCTTGACTTTTGATTTTCTAGGCTTGTAGGGGGAGGGGTCAGCATGCACCTCGACCAGCCCGTCTTTCAGCCGCACCGTCATCAGCCCCAGGCCCAGCCTGCGGCACAGGGACGTATTGGCAGTGATCGCCTTCTGGAACGCCCGCCCGCTGCCGCGCGGCACGGCAATATAAACAGCGTCGGTAATCGCCTGCCGCTCAATGCCCTGGTGAAACAGCGACAGCGAGAACCCGGTCTTGAGTTCGACCACGACAGGATTCTCGTCGCCTCGGACGGCGACAATGTCAGCTGCCCCGATCTCGCCCTTGACCACATAGCCCTGAGCTTCGAGCAGGGCTTTCACAGGTGGATAGAGATCTGTTTCGCGCGGTTTCGATGAGCTCATGCGAAGCGGTTTACCCCAGCTCTGCAGATCGTCAAATGGCAGCCTGTGCACTGCGCAGCTTATTTCTCCCGCCGCGCGACACAAGATCGCAGCCGATATCCCGAAATTGAAGTCCTGGACGAGTGATTTTGCTAAAATGCCACCGACAGTCTCACGCCTTTGTTTACGGATCCGGGCAACAATCCCTGATTGAGGTCAGATCAGCATGATGGAAACTGCCGTGGAAATTACGACTGAAAGAATTGCGGAATCGACACCTGCGGAGAGTGACCGCCGGTTGCACACCCGCATGGATGCAAATTGTCCGGTCGTCCTGGAAATCTATTTCAGCGACAAGGCTCAGTATATTTCGGTCATCGGGCGTCTCATCAACATATCGATCGGCGGTTGCCTGATCACCAGCGAGTACCTGCCGTGGCGCAATGTCGATCCGGATCGGGTTGATGAAATCGTGTTCTCCAGGTTCGAAAGCATATGCAGGATCTATCTCCCCTGGTCGAACCTGCACCGGATCTCCACCATACGCAGGGTTGGCGTCTTCACCACGGCCGTCGAGTTTGACCAGCAGCTGGATGAAAAACGGGTTGAGACCATCGCCGCCATGGAAAAGGAGGGCGCCAGAACCTTCAAGCCGCGCAATCCTTGGAAATACAACAAAATCCTGCCACGGCCGTAGGATCGATCGGAAATGGGTCTGCGAAAACCGCCCCGGCAGCGCCACAGGGCGGTTTTTCCCTTGCCAAGCCGCGGACAAAGTGGTTTGACCGCGCTCTGATCCGAACCAAGTGTCAGGTTCCCGTTGGGACCCCCGTGCGTGGCAAGTTTGCCCGCGAAAAGGAAATCCGTCATGGCCAAGCCAAAGATTCCGCATCTGCTAATCGTTGAAGCGCGGTTTTACGATGACATGTCCGACGCGTTGCTCGAGGGCGCCAAGGCGGCGCTTGATGCAGGTGGTGCGACCTACGATATCGTTACCGTTCCCGGGGCCCTGGAAATTCCGCCCGCGATCGCCATGGCGCTTGACGCGATGGATGAGGGCGGCGCCGAATATGACGGCTTTGTCGCCCTCGGCGTGGTCATCCGCGGCGAAACCCATCATTTCGACATCGTCGCCAATGAATCCGCACGCGGCCTGATGACCTTGTCGATCTCGGAATCCCTGGCGCTCGGCAACGGCATCATGACCACGGAGAACGCGGACCAGGCTTGGGAACGCGTCAAGATGGACAAGCTCGACAAGGGCGGTTTTGCAGCCCGTGCAGCGCTGACGATGATCGCGCTGAAAGACAATCTGGCAGGTTGAGACCGGTGACAGAACAAACTCCTCCATCGTCGGCCTCGACGCCGGAAATCAAAACCGCAAACCAGCGCGGCGCTGCCCGGCTGGCCGCTGTCCAAGCGCTCTACCAGATGGATATCGGCGGCGCCGGTGTGCTTGAGATTGTCGCCGAATACGAAGCTCACCGGTTGGGCAGTGAAATCGATGGAGAGCAGTACCGTCCGGCCGACGCGGCCTGGTTCCGCGCTGTGGTCTCCGGTGTTGTCGAGAACCAGCGCGCGCTGGATCCGGTGATCCGTTCGGGCTTGACCGAGGACTGGCCGCTGTCGCGTCTCGACGCAACCTTGCGCGCCATCCTGAGGGCAGGGGCCTGGGAGCTTTCGAACAAGAAAGACGTTCCCGTCGCCGTCATCGTCACTGAATATGTG
The DNA here is from genome assembly GCF_002733955.1 of Hoeflea sp. Classification (GTDB taxonomy): domain Bacteria; phylum Pseudomonadota; class Alphaproteobacteria; order Rhizobiales; family Rhizobiaceae; genus Hoeflea. Next base: position 82,546 of record NZ_NVXQ01000009.1, read on the forward strand.
GATGTTGCCCGGGCTTTCTTTGACGGCGATGAGCCCAAGATCGTCAATGCGGTGCTTGATCGCCTGGCGCGCAAATACCGCGACGATCAAAAACCCAACAAGGACTGACCCCGAATGGCGTTTCTCGACAGGGTCGGCCTGGCCGGTGCGACGGACGCCGAAAATCTTGCGCGCCGCAACGCATTGCTGCTGTCGGGCGCCCAGGCCTTTGGCGGCTCTGCCGCACCCATTGCCATTTCGATGGGCGGACTTGCCGGGTTCTATCTGCTCGGCGCTGACAAATCGCTGGCCACTGCGCCGGTCACCGGCTTCAACCTTGGCGTGGCCATCGGAGCCTTGCCCGCGGCCTGGCTGATGCGTCAGATCGGCCGCAGGCACGGGTTCCTGTCGGGCATGGCGATGACCGCAGTGGGCGGCATCGTTGCAGCCATTGCCCTGTTCCGCCATGAATTCTGGCTGTTTGCCCTCGGCATGGCCTTTATCGGCCTCGGCGGCTCGTTCGTGCAGCAATACCGCTTTGCCGCCGCCGACGGCTCGCCCACCAATTTCAAGGCGCAAGCCATATCCTGGGTTCTGGCCGGGGGCGTCTTCGCCGCAATCATCGGGCCGCAGACGGTAATTTTCACCCGCGAGCTGTTCGAACCTGTGATGTTTGCCGGCTCTTTCGTCGCCCTCGTGCCGCTGGCGATGATCACCATGGCGATCCTGTGGTTCCTGCGCATCCCCAATGACACACGGCCCGGCGATGAGGGCCATGACGAGACGCCGGCCCGCCCGCTCACCCAAATCATCAGCCAGCCGCGCTTCATCACCGCCATGATCTGTGGTGTCGGCACTTATGCGTTGATGACCTTCATGATGACCGGCGCGCCGCTGGCCATGGTCGGCTGCGGCTTCTCGCCCGAACTCGCAACACTGGGCATCCAGTGGCACGTGATGGCAATGTTCGCGCCGAGTTTCTTCACCGGCAAGCTGATCGCCCGCTTTGGCCGCGACACCATTACTGCCGCAGGGCTTGTGATCCTGCTCGGATGCGCCGTTGTCGCCCATATGGGGATCGAGCTGTGGAACTTCTGGCTCGCGTTGGTGCTGCTCGGGATCGGCTGGAACTTCGGCTTCATCGGGGCCACCACCATGGTCACCATGACCTATCGCCCTTCGGAGAAGAACAAGGTCCAGGGCTTCCACGATGTCACCCTGTTCGGCATCGTCGCCTTTTCATCACTGATGTCGGGCAAGGTGCTCAATGCCTGGGGCTGGGACGCGCTCAACAGCCTGTTCTGGCCTGTTGCGCTGTTTTGCCTGCTGGCGCTGGGCACGCAGATCCTGTGGGAACGCCGCCGGTTGGTGTGATCGATTCCCTGTCGGGTCATCCGGCTGACCTGCGAGCCCTGCCAATCAGCTGACCGATCGCGGTTCACCATGGTTTCTCGGGGCTTATTGCTGGTGCCCCGGCAATAACACCATATGCGCCCTTGACGGCACCCCACCTCTGTCGCAATCATCCGCCCCGATGCGGCAGGGTGTGCGGACGTGTGGTTCATGCTTCTTTCGCCGCTAAATGACTGGCCGGGGGGAGGTTTCCGGCCATATTGGAGGGATATCAGCATGACAATTCTTTTTGCTGTGATCGCCTGTGGATTGCTTTCCGTTGTCTACGCCATCTGGGCGACCAAGTCGGTTATGGCAGCCGACCAGGGCAATGCACGCATGCAGGAAATCGCAGGCTACATTCGTGAAGGCGCTCAGGCCTATCTGAACCGCCAGTACACCACTATCGCCATTGTTGGCGCAGTTGTCTTTGTCATCACCTGGCTGTTGCTCGGCGCCACCGCAGCAATCGGCTTTCTCATTGGTGCGGTGCTTTCGGGGGCGGCAGGCTATATCGGCATGCATGTCTCGGTCCGGGCCAATGTGCGCACGGCCCAGGCTTCAGCCGTCAATCTGGCCGGCGGCCTCGATATTGCCTTCAAGGCAGGCGCCATCACTGGCATGCTGGTGGCGGGTCTCGCGCTTCTCGGTGTGGCGGTCTACTACTACATCCTCACCGGCCCGATGGGGCTGGCATCTGACAGCCGTCAGGTGATCGATGCGCTTGTGGCGCTTGGCTTCGGCGCATCGCTGATATCCATCTTCGCCCGCCTCGGCGGCGGTATCTTCACCAAGGGCGCCGACGTGGGCGGTGACCTGGTCGGCAAGGTCGAGGCCGGTATTCCGGAAGACGACCCCCGCAACCCGGCCACCATTGCCGACAATGTCGGCGACAATGTCGGTGACTGTGCCGGCATGGCCGCTGACCTTTTCGAAACCTATGCGGTGACCGTTGTCGCCACCATGGTTCTGGCGGCGATCTTCTTCGGCGGCACGGAAGTGCTTGCTTCTGCCATGCTCTATCCGCTGGCCATCTGCGGTGTCTCGATCCTGACATCGATCGTCGGCACCTTCTTCGTCAAGCTCGGCCAGAACGGCTCGATCATGGGCGCGTTGTACAAGGGCCTGATTGCCACCGGCCTGTTGTCCATCGTCGGGCTCGGCGCCGCCACCTCGTTCACCATTGGCTGGGACGAGATCGCGGTGATCGATGGCATGTCCATCACCGGCACGGCCCTGTTTGCCTGTGGCGTCATCGGTCTGATCGTCACTGCGCTGATCGTGGTCATCACCGAGTACTACACCGGCACCAACAAGCGTCCGGTCAACTCGATCAGCCAGGCATCGGTCACCGGTCACGGCACCAACGTGATCCAGGGTCTCGCCATTTCGCTTGAATCGACCGCACTGCCTGCGATCGTGATTGTCGGCGGCATCATCTCGACCTACCAGCTTGCCGGCCTGTTCGGCACTGGCATCGCCGTCACCGCCATGCTCGGCATTGCCGGCATGATCGTGGCGCTCGATGCGTTTGGCCCTGTCACCGACAATGCCGGCGGTATTGCCGAAATGTCGGGGCTTCCACCGGAAGTGCGTCAGGCAACCGATGCGCTCGACGCGGTCGGCAACACCACCAAGGCCGTGACCAAGGGCTATGCCATCGGTTCTGCCGGTCTTGGTGCGCTGGTGCTGTTCGCAGCCTACTCGAACGACCTGAAGTTCTTTGCCGCAAGAGCAAATGCCGAAGGCTCCACGCTCTATCCCTACTTCAAGGATATGGGTGAAATCTCGTTCGATCTCTCCAACCCCTATGTCGTCGCCGGCCTGATCTTCGGCGGTCTGATCCCCTACCTGTTTGGCGGTATCGCCATGACAGCCGTGGGACGCGCCGCAGGTTCGATCGTGGAAGAGGTCCGGGCCCAGTTCAAGGCCAAGCCGGGCATCATGGCCGGCACCGAAAAGCCTGACTATGGCCGTGCGGTGGACATCCTGACCAAGGCTGCGATCCGCGAGATGATCGTGCCTTCGCTGCTGCCGGTTCTGGCGCCGCTGTTCGTCTATTTCGGCGTGCTGCTGATCTCGGGTTCCAAGGCATCCGCCTTTGCGGCACTTGGGGCATCGCTCCTGGGCGTGATCGTCAACGGCCTGTTCGTCGCCATCTCGATGACCTCGGGTGGCGGTGCATGGGACAATGCCAAGAAGTCCTTCGAAGACGGTTTCGTCGACAAGGACGGCATCAAGCACGAGAAGGGATCGGAAGCGCACAAGGCCTCCGTGACCGGTGACACCGTCGGCGATCCTTACAAGGACACTGCCGGTCCGGCCGTCAACCCGGCCATCAAGATCACCAACATCGTGGCCTTGCTGCTGCTGGCGGTTCTTGCACACTGACACACGAAAGCACTTTTGCCGTAAACAGAAAACCCCGCGGAGATCGCTCTCCGCGGGGTTTTCATTCTGATGACCGGATCAGAGCAGGAGCCCGGGGTCGTGATACACCCGGGGCCTGGGCTGTCTCCTAGTTGCCGCCGCCGAGAATGTTGCGGGCCATGTTCTGCGAGGCTTCCGCGCTGGTGGCGCCCGACATCACCTGGGCCAGGAACGACTTGTCGACCCCGCCGGTTGGCGTTGTCCGGGAAATCATGTCGAAGACCCTGCCATCCTGAAGCGTGTAATTGGCGATCTGCTTGACCGTGCCTTCTTCATCGAAATAGACCGCCAGCACCGTCTGGTCGACCAGCTTCGGCTTCATGAACATGGCGCCACGGACGCGCTTCTGCGACACGTAGTAGAACACCTCATTGTCGAAGGTCGCCGTGGTCGAGGGGGTGCCAAGCGACAGCAGAACCTGCTCGCGGCTCGAGCCGACGGGTGTCAGGTCGAGCGCGGTCTGGTCGAGCACATACCCCTGGTTGAACACTTCGCTGGTAGTGCAGCCACCCAGCGCCATCGTTGAGACGACTGCAATAGCCGCGCCGAGACGCAAATTCCGTCCGGTTGCCTTGAAAACTCTTATCGTCAACGACATCTCCCTTTGGCACGCGGCTTGCCAGCCGCAGCCATTGCGTTTTGCGTCCCATTCGGTAAACCAGCTTCCGCACGGATGCAACACGCCAGTCTACCGCAGTTGCGGTGATATCCATCGGCCATTGAAGGCATTTTCATGATCTGGAACCTGTTCAAGCGAAAAAAAGCCAATCAGGCTCTGGTTGAGAGGCAATATGCCGAACTCACCGGGGCTGCGCGATCGGAGGTTTTTTACGAAACGATGGGTGTGCCCGACACCGTCATGGGCCGGTTCGAGATCATTTCGCTGCACCTCTTCCTCTATCTGCGCCGCACCGGAACGGCCGGTGAGGCGGCCAAGGGGCTGGCGCAGGATCTGGTCGACGCGTTCTTCGAGGATGTCGATCACTCGATCAGGGAACTTGGCATTGGTGACATGGGTGTGCCAAAGCGGATGAAGAAGCTGGCCAAGATGTTTTACGGCCGCGTGAGCTCCTACAGCCAGGCGCTCGACGCCGGTGACCGGCAGGCCCTGGCCGAGGCGCTCAGGCGCAACATCCATCCTGAAAGTGGTGAGGACGCACCGTCGATGCAGGCTCTTGCCGATTGGACCATTGCCACGGCGCGCTCGCTTGAAGATGTCTCAGACGAAACGCTGGCCGCCGGCGGGCTGGAATTCAGCGCCGCCGACAGGGAGGTGATGTGATGACTGCCCAGAACGACGTGTTCTCCTTCGAGGTCAAGGTCAGCCATGTGTCGGCCAACCCGATCAGGGTGAAGATCTCGGCCGATGCTGCCGATCTGGAACGGCTGGCGCGGCAATGGCATGTGCCGGAAGTGCAGAGTTTCGAGGCCCAGCTGGAACTGGGACGCTGGAAGCGTGACGGGGTACGGGTGAAGGGGCATGTCAGCTCCACCATCGTACAGGAATGCGTGGTCACCCTCGATCCGGTCACCCAGCAGATCGAGGAGGATGTGGAAACCGTCTTCCTGCCGGAGAACTCGCGGCTTGCCAAGCGCACGCTCGATGGCAATGGCGAGATGTTCCTGGATCCCGATGGACCCGATTTGCCAGAGGTTTTCAGCGGCGATTCGATCGATGTCGGAGCCGTTGTCGCTGAATTTGCGGCGCTTTCCATCGATGCCTACCCCCGCAAGGAAGGTCTGGAGTACACCGATCGGATCGAAAGCGATTCATCGGCGGACAAAAAACCGTCACCTTTTGCGGTTCTTCAAGGCCTCAAGGACGGCGAATCCGACGGTTAGGTCACCGCGAGATGACAAAGCGGTTGTACGTCGTGCGAAAACGGGTATTTTCTGCCCACAAATCCGGCCTGTAGAGCCGGGGATAAAGGACGGGGCGTGATCAGGATTGCGGTTGATTTGATGGGGGGCGACCATGGCCCCAAGGTTGTCGTGCCTGGCGTCGCAAAGGCGTTGGAGCGTCATCCGGACATCCGCTTCACCCTGTTCGGTCTTGAAGCTGAATGTCATCCGGTTCTCGACAAGTTTCCGGCGCTGCGCGAGGCCTCGGCCTTTGTTGCTTGCGAAGTAGCGGTCAGCATGGACGACAAACCGAGCCAGGCATTGCGCCATGGCCGCTACAAGTCATCGATGTGGCGCTCTATCGAAGCGGTCAAGACCGGCGATGCCGATGTCTGCGTGTCTGCCGGCAACACCGGTGCGCTTATGGCGATGTCCCGGTTCTGTCTTCGCACCATGGCCAATATCGACCGCCCGGCGATCGCCGCAATCTGGCCGACTATGCGCGGCGAAAGCATCGTGCTCGATGTCGGAGCCACGGTCGGCGCCGACGCCCAGCAGTTGATCGATTTCACCATGATGGGCGCTGCGATGGCGCGCGCGCTGTTCGAGATCGAAAAGCCCACCGTGGGTCTTCTCAACATCGGTGTCGAGGAAATCAAGGGCCAGGAAGAGGTCAAGGAAGCCGGTCGGCTGATCCGGGAAGCGGCCATGCCGAGCTTTGGCTATTACGGTTTCGTCGAGGGCGATGACATCGGCAAGGGCACCGTCGATGTGGTGGTGACCGAGGGCTTTTCCGGCAATATCGCTCTCAAGACCGCCGAAGGCACGGCCCGCCAGATCGGCAGCTATTTGCGCGCTGCAATGTCCCGAACGCTGATGGCCCGCATCGGCTACGTGTTCGCCAAGGGCGCCTTTGACCTTCTGCGCGAGAAGATGGACCCCGGCAAGGTCAATGGCGGCGTCTTCCTCGGCTTGAACGGCATTGTCATCAAGAGCCACGGTGGCGCCGATGCAGAAGGTTTTGCTGCAGCAGTTGACGTTGGCTACGATATGGCCCGCAACGGCCTGAAGGCCAAAATTGAACATGATCTCAAACTCTACCATAACCGCCGGGCAGCACTTGCCGTTCCGGTTGGTGACACTTCTTCCAGCTAGGATGCCAGCATGATCCGGTCCGTCGTACGTGGTTTCGGGGCTCATCTCCCCGAGCGCATCATGAAAAACAGTGATATGGAAGGCGTGGTTGAAACCAGCGACGAGTGGATCGTTCAGCGCACCGGGATCCGCCAGCGCCACATTGCAGGCGAAGGCGAAACCACCGCCTTCCTCGGCGAGATGGCTGCCCGTGAAGCACTTGATCGCGCAGGCATGACCGCGGCAGATATCGATCTCATCGTCTGCGCGACATCCACCCCCGACAACACCTTTCCTGCCACCGCGGTCAACATCCAGAACCGGCTCGGAATGCATCACGGTGCGGCCTTTGATGTCCAGGCGGTCTGCTCGGGCTTCATCTTCGCCGTCACCACTGCAGACAGCTACATCAAGTCGGGCCTGGCCAAGCGGGTGCTCGTCATCGGCGCGGAGACCTTCTCCCGCATTCTCGACTGGAGCGACCGGACCACATGCGTGCTGTTCGGCGACGGCGCCGGCGCCATCGTGCTCGAGGCCGAGGAAGGCGAGGGCACCACGGCTGACCGCGGCGTGCTGACGGCGCATCTGCGCTCCGACGGCGCTCACCGCGAAAAACTCTATGTCGATGGCGGCCCGTCAACCACAGGCACCGTGGGGCATCTGCGCATGCAGGGCCGGGAAGTGTTCAAGCATGCCGTCGGCATGATCACTGATGTGATCGAGGCCGCCTATGCCGCAACCGGTGTGAGCTCGGAGGACATCGACTGGTTTGTGCCTCACCAGGCCAACCGCCGGATCATTGATGCATCGGCGCGCAAACTCGGAATTGACGATTCCAAGGTGGTTGTCACGGTCGATCATCACGGCAACACCTCGGCGGCCTCCATCCCGCTGGCGCTCAACGAGGCCGCGTCCGATGGCAGAATCAAGAAAGGTGATCTGGTTCTGCTTGAAGCGATGGGCGGTGGCTTCACCTGGGGTTCCGTGATTTTGCGGTGGTAGTCACTGGATGTTGCATAACGAAATATTAACCACCTGACGCTGCAGTCTGGATCTGGATCATGCAAGTCGACTGCAGAAGCGGGAGTTGCTTGACCTTGAGAGCCATGATCCATAAACTTACCGAATTACATTTATGGGCGGCGAGGAAGCTGACCGGTCTGGTTGGATAAAATGAGCGGCAAAACGATTACCAGAGCTGACCTTGCGGAGGCGGTCTTTCGCAAAGTCGGGCTTTCTCGAACGGAGTCTGCGGAACTCGTCGAGATGGTCATCGACGAAGTTTGCGGTGCGATCGTCCGCGGCGACAGCGTCAAGCTCTCCTCTTTCGCGACCTTTCAGGTGCGCGACAAGAAGGAACGGATCGGGCGCAATCCCAAGACCGGCGAGGAAGTCCCGATCAGCCCGCGCCGTGTGATGACCTTCAAGGCATCCAATGTTCTCAAGAACCGTGTTCTCAAGGGCCATGCAGCGCGCAAGGGCAAGGCCAAGGCCTGAGCGGCATCTGCAATGCGGCGATATCCGCCATCGCTCGACAAAACGGTGCGTTTGTTCGCCTCACGCTTGCGCGGCACTTGATCTTTTCTTCCTAAACCCCTGAAATAACGCGCGCAGACATGTGCGGCGTTGCGATTCGTCGTAGCACGGCTACCGCGCCTGCCACGGTTCCAGGTTGCCGGGCGCCGAAATGTGTGCCTGACGTGGCAGCGGGACGTTGCGCTGAATTGTGCATCTGCCTGTCTTAACGGCGTTTTCAAGATCGGAGTGGCCTGATGGATAACAAGAGCCCTGACGCGTTCCGGACAATCTCGGAAGTGGCGGAAGACCTTGACCTGCCGCAGCACGTGTTGCGGTTCTGGGAAACCAGGTTCACCCAGATCAAGCCGATGAAACGCGGCGGTGGCCGACGCTATTACCGCCCTGACGACATCGAATTGCTCAAGGGGATCCGGATCCTGCTTTATGATCAGGGCTACACGATCAAGGGCGTGCAAAAGCTTCTCAAGCAGAACGGCAACAAGTTCGTCATCGCCATCGGCACCGGAGACCTGGCCGCGGCGGAAGCTCTTTCGGCAAGCATGGCCGAGGAGAAACCGGCACCCCGGGCGCAGGCCTCCGAAGAGGATCAGCTGGTCGGCAAGGCGAAACTGCCCTCGACGCGACGTTTTTTCGGGCTTGGCGGTGACAATGGCAAGCCGGACACCGAAGCCCCGGAGAGCGGGGCAGGCGGCCTGAAACGCGATGACCGGGCACTGCTTCAGGAAGCGCTCTACGATCTTCTCGAATGCAAGCGGTTGCTCGATCAGGTCCGCTGATTGCCGGTCAGATGCAGTGGTTCCACTCACCGATGGGCTTGCGAATAGGTCCGGTTATCCGGAGCTGCAGCCGGTGTCAGTTCAGCATTTTGCCGTGCAGATTGCGTGCTTCGGCAAGCGCTGCTTCAAGATGCGATACCAGCTGTGTCAGTTTCTTGGTTCTCGCCAGGGCCAGCGCCATTTCCAGCTGCATGATGACCATCGCCACACGATCATGCTCATCCTGCGTTGCGAGTGTAACGATTTCCGGCGCGGCGGGTGGTTGGCGGCGCAATGTCATGAGCGAGCGGTAAATCCCTCGAAATAGGACCTGAGGTCCTCGCGTGAGAATTGTTTCTCGATATCCGCCGGCGCCATGGTGTCGGCCCCGAACCAGGGAAATTTCCGGTCGTCAAAACTGTCGCTCAGAAACTCGATAAAAGCTTTGTGGCGCGCGCTCTTGGCAATTTCGGGATGCGTCGCCAGCCAGATCTCGACCCGGAAATCAAACCCCAGGTCAATGTGTTCGACATCGCCGCCGATGGCCCTGGCATAATTCGGCATCAGCCCGATGCCCGCGCCCTTGGCCACGGCCCAGTAATGCGCCGAGGAAAAATTGGTTTTCATCCGCACCATGCGTTCGGCAATCTTGGGCCCGAAGATCTTGTCGAGTTCATAGCCGCGCAACTGGTCGGTCTGCTGTTCCACCACGCGATGGTTGACCATGTCGGCGACACTTTTCGGTCGCCCGAACTGCTTCAGATAGCTGCTGCTGGCAAAGGGAACCAGGTGCAGATAGCCAAGCCGCTTGACCTTGAGTTCCGGCCGGTTGGGCATCTCAAGCTGCACCGAGATATCAGCTTCCATCCGTAAAACATCGACCGAGCGCATGGCGCATTGCAGTTCCACCCGGTTCTGCGCCCCGGTATCGTTCATGTACTCGACGATACGCGGTGTCAGCCAGAAGCTGCCCAGGCCTTCGGTAATGGCCAGGCGAATGGGGCCGGTTGCCTCGCGTTCGGCCATTTCCGCCACGCGCCACATGTCTGAGACCGAGTTTTCGACATCGCGTGCGGCAAGCACCACGCGGCGACCTTCATCAGTCAGGCGCACGCCTTCGGATTCACGAAAGAGCAGCGGATAACCGAGTTGATCTTCAAGCCGAGATATCGTGCGCCGCGCCGTGTTGACAGACATGCCCAGCTCTTCGGACGCCTTGCGAAAACTGTGTAGCCTCGCAACGGCCAGAAAGACCCGTATGCTGTTCCAATCAGCGTTGCGCCATTGGTGTTCCATGGGTGGAACTCTCTGTTACATTCTTTGCCAAAGTCAAATCGGTACGTCCCGGCTATCTTAGCCTCATCACAAGGGATGCCCGTCCATGACCGCAATATCACAGAATAGTTTTTCTCCAGCAAATGCAAGTGCATTGGCGGCCGAGGCTGCACTGGAAGCCGAGCGCATGCAGCGTGCCGCTTCCATGGTTACCGTCACCAACCGGTTGGAACACGCCGAGGTGCCGCGCCTGCTCGAAGCCGCGGGCAAGGTGATTGGTCAGTTGGCGGCACCGGAAACCGTTATTCGGGTGGCGGAGAAGAATGCCGACGCGGTCTGGCTGTTTACCCGCCGTGGCAGGAGCCGGGCCGAAGGCTTCATGTCCGCCCTGCTGCTCAACGAGGCAGGCCGCTCGGCGCTGTTTGACGGATCGCTCAACCTGCTTGATCCGCAAAACGAGTATCTGGTCAGCCAGCATGAACGTCCGGCTGCAATCTATGTCTGGGCCAGTTTCACGCCCGGCGTTCTGGCTGCCGGTATCAATCGGGTGATGGACCGGTTCGATTCGCCGCATTACGCCGAGGCCGACATCATCTCGACCTCGTTCACGCTGCGTGGTCATCGCGCCATGGTGCGGCGGGGCTTTGAGGAAGGTGTCTGGCACGATGACCGCTTCCTGAAGAATTTCTACATGATCCCGCGCCGGCCCAAGACGCTGGCTGCGCGGCTGCCCGCCTATGCCACCCATGACCAGGTCTTGCGCCCCACCGGCATCAAGGTGGTCAACGGCTTCGAGGACATGATGCGCGTCGCCGCGGTCCGGTCAGCGGTCTATATCGGCGAGCAGGCCTGCCCCTATAACGAGGAATTCGACGGCAATGACCTGGCGGCGACGCATCTGCTGGCCTTGGTAGACAACGAGCCGGCCGGGTGCATGCGGCTGCGTTTCTTCGGTGATTTTGCCAAGCTGGAACGCCTGGCGGTGCGCAAGGAATTCCGTACCTCGCGCACCGCCTTCGAACTGGTGCGCGCCAGTGTCGCGCTTTGCAAGGAGAAGGGGTTCCGCCGCATCTACGGCCATGCCCGCGAGGATTATCTTGCTTTCTGGCAGCACTTCGGATTCAATCTCAAGCAGAATGGTGCCCCATTCGAATTTTCTGATCATCAATTTCTCGAAATGGTGGATGACATTGAGCCTTCACCGACAGCGCTTTCGCTCGATGACGGCCCTTACCGTCTGATCCGTCCTGAGGGCATGTGGCATGTCCGCGGCCCGCTGGAGGATTCGGCACTTCGCCAGAGCAAAACGCCAGGAAAGACCCAGTTTGAAGGGAGACATTGACCATGTCTGACGCCGGCTCCTACGCCTGGATCATCCGCACGCTCGTAACCTGTCGGGAGGAAGCGGACCGCCTGAAACTCGGAGACCTCAGCCGTCTCATCAACATGGCGGTGTTGCAGACTGCGCTGGATTGGGAGGGCGAGGAACCTTCCAAGGTTTCGGATACAAACCTGGAGGCGCTGTTGCGGCTCAAAATGAAACTCGCGTTTTCGGAACGAAGCGACAATGTCTTCGTTCTGAACTCTAAAACCGCCGGGGAAGCCTAACGACCAGCGGTTTACCGGGTGGGCGCAGGGTTGACGCCACCGCACGCGGCGCGCCCGCCCGGTTTTATTGAATGTGCGTTGGCGAAGACGCCTCGCCCCACCACACAGACAAAGGCCGGGATCACGATCATGATCCCGGCCTTTGGTTTCAAACAGTGGCGCTTACGAGGTCAGCCGCAGCTTGACGACGCCTTTCTTGATGGAATCGAAGATCGGGGCCAACTGGCTTCGTGAAGGAGCGTCGAAATAGTGGCTCTTGCTCGACGCGCATTCCGCAAGCAGCTTTCCGGTGTCGGCGTCAGGCTCCTCAAGCCGGATCGTGTAGATCTCGATCCCATCCTCCTTGGCATTGGTGCACGCCGTCAGCGTCTTCTTGTCGAGCGCGTTGTTGGTCTGGCCGCTGGAGGCGGCTGTCAGACCGTCGAGCCGGCCGTCGACCAGGTAACCCATGCTGGTATAGCCCGAGCCCAGATCGTTATTGAGATTGCCGAACGAGTTCTGCCCGTCGGTCAGAAAAATCATGATCTTTTCCACCGAGCTGTCGCTTTCGCTCGCGCCGCCGGTGAAAGGCTCGCGGCTCGACAGCACCCGCCAGCCCCACATCACGCCCTCAAGCATGTTGGTCGAACCATTGGCCTCGAGCTTCTTCACCGTCTTGGTGATCTCGGATGCGCTGGCTGTCAGCGGGACCAGGGGCTCGACTTCGCAGCCGAAACCGGGACCTTTCGGATCGTTCTTGTTGGAATAGAATTTCGATGGCGAATTGTCGATTATCGGCTTTTTCCACAAAAGCGTCTGGGTGAGTGAATCCACGATGTTCTTCGGCTTGACGTAAGCCCCTGTCTGTCCGTAGCGCGACAACTGCTTCACCTTGTCGGCCTCGGTCGCATTCTTGCCTTTGACCGGGACGCCGTCATCCGGCAGGTAGGAGTTTGGATATTTCCAGTATGCGTCCGGTTCATCGACCGCAAAGAACGGGGTGAACAAGGAGTTGACATCCGCCGGAGTGGGAACGGTATCATCCACATCATGCAAGGCCTTGTCCTTGGGGATCCGTGTCTCCACGCAGCCGGGCCATTTCACGCCCAAGTGTTTGTACATCGCGAAACGGCTGAAATTGGAGGGCAGGTCAGACTGGGGAACCGGAGCCTTGGCGTCCTGGTCAAGCCAATCCGCACCCGGTTTGGTAATCAATCCAAGTCCACTGACCTTCGGGCCGAATTCCGGCCCCACATTGACAAAACCTGCATAGGGGACCAGCGCGAACTTGATCTGGTCCTTCTCCAGGCCCAGAGCTGTCATGCCGTCGACAAGGCCGATCACCGCATCCTGCATCGAGCTGAGTTTGCCTCCTGCCATGGAACCGGTCGTATCGAGCACGAGTGCGATCTCGTATTTGGTATAGGCATAGGTCGCTTCGGAACGGACGCTCACAGGGGCCGTCTCCCTGCCCATGAAGCCGCCAAATACCAGCGGCTTGTCCAGGCTGGCGCGAACACCGGCAACACCGTCATTCAGCTCGACAGAGACTGAGGCATTGTTATAGCCATAATTGGCGCTGAAGATGTTTTTCGCTACCTGAAGCGCATTGTCCTTGGTGAGCTTGCCTTCGCGTGCCACCGCGAGTGCCGCCGAATCCGCCGCGTTTTGCAGTTCGGCCTTCTCCACACTCAATCCGATGTAATCCACGGCAAGCCCGCCTGCCATGAGCACCGGCACCGCAAGAATTGCGAAAGTCAGACCGAAATTGCCGGACTTGTCTGTCCAGATTGAAGAGTAATCGCCCATTGCCCTGTTCTGGCCCTGCATATTTCCGGTGGGTAATCATGTCATATGATACTGGCCAACCGTCATTTCGCACTTCATGTTGTCGCCGACAGTAACCGCAAAGGTTAAAAAACCTGTTGCTAATATGCGGACATGTTGATCGATCGGGGTGTCAAATTCTCCAAGGTGGCCATAGATCGGCCCCGCCTGGCGGTTTCTCCTGCCCTCGAGTCTGCCTGTTGCCCGCGGAGCAGTTCCGGGTTTGAAAACGCGGTCCGGGTCGGCTACCGGTATCGGGACAACCATTTCGACCGAGCGTTTTCCAACAGCATTCCAAGGGCAGCCACATGAATCTTGATCAAGCCATGCAGCAGCGGCGGTCCATCCGCGGCTTTCTCGACAAGCCGGTCGCAAGGGAGCTGCTCGAAGAGGTGATTGCCTTGGCAAACCGGGCGCCGTCATCGATGAACACCCAGCCCTGGCATCTGCATGTGCTGACCGGTGAACCATTGGAAAAGGTGCGCAAGGGCAACACCGAGCGGATGCTAGGGGGCGTCAAGCCGAGCCGCGAGATCGAGGATTATTCCGCTTATCAGGGCGAACACAGGAAGCGGCAGATTGAAATCGCGGTTCAGCTGTTTGAAGCCATGGGCATCGAGCGCCATGACGCCGAGCGCAGACAGGACTGGGTGATGCGTGGCTTCCGCCAGTTCGATGCGCCGGTCTCCGTGGTGGTGTGCTTCGACCGCGATCTGCTCGGCAACACCATTGCCCATTTCGACACCGGCGCGATGACCTATGGCCTGGTTCTGGCCGCATGGAGCAGGGGGCTTGGCGCCGTCATCAACGGCCAGGGCATCATGCAGAGCCCGGTGGTGCGTGAAGTGGCCGAGATCCCCGAGGATCAGGTGATCCTCACCTGCGTCGCGCTCGGCTGGCCCGACGAAGACTTCATCGCCAACTCCGTCGTTTCCCGCCGCCGCCCGGTGGAAAACGTGACCCGGTTTCTCGGCTTCGACGACTAAGCGGCGTTCAACCGGCTTTTCCCGGTTTTTCCCCGCGTCAGGCGATTTTGCTCTTGCCCGCAAAACACTGATGATCTAATCCCTGTCCCCAGTCGGAGCGTAGCGCAGCCCGGTAGCGCACTTGTCTGGGGGACAAGGGGTCGTGGGTTCGAATCCCGCCGCTCCGACCATTTTCAAAGTATTTCGATGATTGAGCCGGTGTCGGCTGGCGCCGGCGTCCGTCGCTGCTTCTCGCCCTCAGGCGGGCAGGGTGCGCATCGATTTGCCGCCGGCCCGCAAACCCGCTTGCCAGCGCATTTCCAGCGCGATGCAGCCCCAGACGATCCCCATCAGCAGATAGAAATGCCGCCAGTGGTCGGTGTCGATGACATTGCCGATGATCGTGTGTCCGATCAGCACGATATAGGCGAGCATCAGGTATTTCTGCCACGGCCGATCGCGCAGCAGGAAGCGAAAGCCCAGAACCAGGGTCCAGGCCATCAGCGTGACGTAACTGACAAAGCCGAGCCAGCCGTAATCCATCAGCGCCTTGAGCCAGATATTGTGCGTGTCTTCGCCCCACATCAGGCCGAATTCCAGCGGCCCGATGCCCAGCGGATGTTCCATCGCCATCAGGAAGCCGATGGCGTGACGCTCGAAGCGGCCATGCCGGGCTCCGTCATAGGCCTGCACCAGCTTGGCGCGGTCGGAGAACAGGTCGGCGATCTGGTCGAACTGCAGCGCAATGATGATGGCGCCGATCAAGAGCAGCGCGCCAATCAGCGTCATTACCAGGATTTTCAGCCGGAACGCACCCGTGCGCTCCTTGATCAGCATGGTCATGACCAAGAGCACCATGGAAATGGCCAGCAGGCCCCAGGCGGCGCGGGAGAAGGAAAAGAACACCCCGAGCACCAGGATCGTCAGGCCGGCAGCGCGCAAGGGGGCTGCCTTCAGCGTCCCGGTCAGCAAGCCGTGCATCAGGTAAAGCGACGGCAGCACCAGGTAGGGGCCGAACACGTTCGGGTCCTGGAAGGCGCCCATCGCCCGGCCATAGCGGGTAAACACCTCGCCACCCGGCAGCACGCCGAGATAGCCCAGAATGCCCAGCAGCGCGGTGATGATGGCGGCCGCCAGATAGGCCCGGAAGATCAGCGTCAGCCGCCGCTGGTCAGCTTCGATGATGGCGGCGAAGAACATCGAGGTGAAGGCCAGGAACAGTGACACCGCCATATACATCGGTGTGCCCTTGACGTTGTCCATCGTCAGGATCGAGAACATGCCGCCGATATTGAACAGGACATAGAGCGCGATCAGCGGCGCAATATGTTTCGACAACCGCAGCCCGAACACCGCCCAGACGCCGATCAGCACCACGAGGAACAGCTCGTAGGGCGCGGGTTCGTTGATCACGAAACCCGACAGGAACACGCCGAAAGCCACCAGCAGCGAAGCCAGCATCGAGATCGCCGCGCGTTGCGGCTGGAACACGACAGGAGCTGTCAGGGTGGCGCTGGTCAATATGCGTTGTCCGTGTCGAGCAGTTTCAGCGGTGTCAGGAACAGGATCTTGAGATCAAACAGCAGCGACCAGTTCTCGATATAGTAGAGATCGCAGGCTGTGCGCTGCTTGATCTTTTCGTCGTTGTCGATCTCGCCGCGCCAGCCGCTGATCTGGGCCCAGCCGGTGACCCCGGGCTTGACCCGGTGGCGGGCGAAATAACCGTCCACGACTTCTGCGAACAGGCGGTCATGCGCCGCAGCAACGACGGCGTGCGGACGCGGGCCCACAAGCGAGAGATCGCCGCGCAGCACGTTGAAGAACTGCGGCAACTCGTCAATCGAGGTCTTGCGGATGAAACGGCCGACCTTGGTCACCCGCGGATCGCCCTTGGTCACAGCTGCCCGCGCCGTCGGATCGCACTGGTCGGTGTACATGGAACGGAACTTGAGCACGTCGATGACTTCATTGTTGAAGCCGTGCCGCTTTTGCCGGAACAGCACCGGTCCCTTGGAATCGAGCTTGATGGCAATCGCGGTGCCGATCATGACAGGCCAAAACACCGCAATCGCAAGCAGCGAGAAGAAGATGTCGAAGATCCGCTTGGCGACCGAATCCCAGTCGGTGATCGGCCGGTCGAAAATGTCGAGCATCGGCACGGCGCCGACATAGGAATAGGCGCGCGGCCGGAACCTGAGCTTGTTGGAATGGGCTGCCAGGCGGATGTCGAGCGGCAGGATCCACAGCTTCTTCAAAAGCTCCAGCACCCGGGATTCGGCATTGAGCGGCATGGCGATGATCAACATGTCGATCCGGGCGATGCGGGCAAATTCCACAAGCGCGTCGATATTGCCGAGCTTCGGATAGCCGGCGATGATCGGGGGCGAGCGCCGGTCGTCGCGATCATCGAAAAAGCCGCAGATGCGGATATCGTTGTCATCATCCTGCTCGACCGAGCGGATCAGCGCCTTGGCGATCTCGCCGCCACCCACAATCACCGCACGGCGTTCCATGACGCCGTTCCGGGCCCAGCGTCTTATGCCGTAGGCGACGATGTTGCGCACGATGATCAGTGAGGCCGCACCGCTCAGATACCAGGCCGCGAACCACACCCGCGAAAACGCCAGCCCGTACTGCATGAAGAACATCAGCAGGCCGATGATCGCAAACGCGATGGACCAGGCCGTCAACACTTTCGGCAGCGTTCGCAGGGCGCTGCGAAGCGCGGGAACCTGATAGGCGTCGGCGATCTGGATCATCAGCACGGCCAGGGCCGAACCGACCAGAATGGTCGGGGTGTAGATATAGACAGTCAGCTCGCCCGAAAGCCCGACATACAGCGCATGAACAAGAAACCCGGTGAAGGCGATCAATGTCAGTTCCGCCAACCGGAGCAATCCGATGATCATCGTCGGGGAGTAGTTTTCCTGGGAAAGCCGGGTCGCTGTCTGACGTGCCAGACGGCTCATCTCGACCACGGGCTTGCCATCCGCACCGGTAAGGCTGGGCTTGACCTTGATGTCGGCCATGGCCTTCTGGACGGACTTGGAATTGAACGCATCATTGCGGTCGAACTTGTTCACGGTCGGACTCCCCCGGAAACTTATTCTACCTCAGTAGCATGCGCTCCCTAAGAAAGGCTTGACGGCTTGAGCTTCGGATTGTCCCGCATCTGGGCGTCCAGGTGCTCACGATAAAGCGAAGACATCCTGTCAGCCATTGTCTGGGCTGAGAAATTGTCTCGAAAGGCTTCCATTTCGGGCATGGCGTCGGGCAGCCATTGCGGATCGCTGATGGCGTGCGCCATGGCGCCGGCC
Source organism: Hoeflea sp. (assembly GCF_002733955.1). GTDB lineage: Bacteria > Pseudomonadota > Alphaproteobacteria > Rhizobiales > Rhizobiaceae > Hoeflea. The sequence goes on from NZ_NVXQ01000009.1 coordinate 100,588, forward strand.
AGTGCTTCGGTCTCGCCCGGCGCCACGAACCCGGCAAAGTCGGGGCCGAGAATTTCGGGAATGCCGCCGACCCTGGTGGAAATCACCGGCTTGCCGGCCGCGACGGCTTCGAGCACGATGTAGGGCATCGACTCCGCGCGTGAGGGGATGACCACCGTTCGGGCCAGCGCAAAGGCCTCGCGGGCCGGCATGGCATCGCGCATTTTCACCCGGTCGCCCATTCCGATCGCATTCAGCCGGGCCTGGTAGCGCGGCTTGTCGTCGCCATCGCCCACCATGACACCGTGCAAGGGCCTGCCGGCCAGTTGTTCGGCGCGCCGTATCGCCTCGATAAAGACATCGGGACCCTTGAGGTCCCGCATCATGCCGATATAGAGAAAATCCACTGCGTCCGGGGTGTTGTTGACCGGATCGAACTCGTGCGCGCGCAATCCATTGTGGATCAGTTGCCAGGGTGCCCGCGGCGTTCCGATCTTGGCCTCGTAGGCTTGGCGCTCATAGTCGGAAACGAACACCAGCGCATCGGTCCAGCGCTCGAGAAACCGTTCGATTGCAAAATAGGCCTGCCCGCGAATGGTTTTCTCGTCATAGTGCAGGCTGCCGCCATGCGGCGAATAAAAACGGGCAACGCAAGACCTTGATACCCGTAACCGTGAGCCGATCAGTCGCACGAAAGCGCCGCCCTTGGCGCCATGTCCGTGCAACACATCAGGCTGCAAATTCTTGACCTCACCGAAGCTTTTCAAGGCCGAGGTGATATCGGAAAGCCCCAGTGACCGGCGAATGGGCAGCCGTGTCAGCCCAAGCGCAAGATGGGGCATGATGCTTTCAAACAACGCGTCTTCATAGGCGCCGCCGGTGGTGGAATCGCACAGGATTCCGACCTGGTGGCCGGCCTTGGCATGCTCTTCCGCCAGATCCCGCACATGGCGGAAAATGCCGCCTACAGGCGATCGGAAGCAATGCAGAATTCGCAAAGGTTGGTGCGCTGTCATGGGGTCAGAAAAGCCGCTCGCGCACATAGATTGTATCGCCCGCCAGGATCGGATCGGTGATCCGGACGCGTCCGGTCATGATTTTCCCGTTGATGTTGCGGGTGATGTCGACATTGCGCTGGTTTGCCCGTGGCGAATAGCCGCCGGCGATGGCAATGGCGTTTTGAACGGTCATGCCTGCGACATAGGAGTACTGACCGGACTGGCCGACTTCTCCCATGATGAAGAAAGAGCGATAGCGGTCGATCTCGATCGAGACGTCAGGATCGCGCAGATAGCCCTGCCGCAGGCTCGCAGCAATATTGCCTTCGAGTTCCTGCAAGGTGCGGCCCCGCGCGGGCACTGCGCCGATCAGCGGGAAGGCGATGTATCCCGCCTGGTCGACGGCATAGGATCCTGTCAGGCCATCCTGCTCGAACACGGTCACCCGCAAGCGGTCGCCCGCATCCAGCCGATAGGGCTGCATAACGGCTTCATGGAAGGCCTTGGGCGCAGGTTGGTAGCCGGAACAACCCGCCAGCAGGACTGCGGCCATTGCGGCCGCCAGAAGATGTGTCGCTTTGGACTTGGCGGGTGTCATGCTTTTTCCGTGCTCCACGCGAACCGTGCTGATTTCGAGACCCGTTATCGATCCATTAGGGTTAACGGCTGGTAAAACTCGCAGGATTTTTAGACTTGCCCACTGCAGGTTCTGTCAAAACAGGCGAGCATCAACTCTCAAAGGGGGAGGGTGCGGCAAAAGTAAAGAAACACTGACTTCCGCCTTAACCGTTGCGTTACCATGTTCCTTTACGCTTGCGGCTCAGTACAAGTACGGAGTAGCTGCGCATGTCTGTCTCACCAATGACACAACCTGATGTGGATATTGACCTGGGTCGCCTGGTAAAGGCGATATGGGAGAAGAAAGCGCTTGTCGCAGGGCTGACCGCAGCTGCAGCGGGCCTGGCCTTCATTGTCACCGGCATGCTCAATCCGCTCTACAAGTCGGAAACAAGGCTGCTCATCGAAACCCGCGAGCCGGTGTTTTCAAGCGATCAGAGCCAACCGGCGTCCGACAGCTCATTCGATGATCGCGCCGTTGCCAGCCAGGTCGAGATTCTCCGCTCGACCGATCTGATCAAGCAGGTGGCGCGAAATCTCGATCTGTCCTCACGCGAGGAATTCGATCCGGCCGGCAATACCTCGGCGTTCGGGGATCTCCTGATCATGCTCGGGCTCAAGAAGAACCCGCTCGAGGTCCCGGCCGAGGAGCGCATTCTCAAGGAATTCTACAAGAAGCTGGACGTCTATGCGGTGCCGGAATCGCGTGTGATCGGCATCGAGTTCTCGTCCGAAGATCAGGTGCTCGCGGCGCAGGTCCCCAACGAGCTGGTCAACGTCTATCTGGCGTCACAGTCGGGCGCCAAGATTGAAAACAACACCGATGCCAGTGCCTGGCTGGAACCCGAGATCGCAAAATTGCGTGACCGGGTTCGCGAGTCTGAAAGCAAGGTCGCCGAGTACCGCGCCCGCACCGGCCTTTTGCTGGTCAACCAGCAGGATACCATCGCCGCCAAACAACTATCTGATATTTCGACCGAATTGAGCCGCGTCAGGGCGGAGCGGGCGGATTCCGAAGCCCGTGCGCAGTCCGTGCGCAATGCGCTCGAAAATGGCCAGGCCGTCGACGCGGTGTCCGATGTGCTGGATTCCCCGGTAATCCAGCGACTGCGCGAAAGCGAAGGCAATATCCGGGCCCAGCTTGCCGACATATCGACAACGCTGCTCGACAATCATCCGCGCATGAAGGGATTGCGCGCCCAGCTTGCAGATATCGAGGGTCAGATCACAGGTGAAATCCGCAAGGTGCTTTCAAGCCTTGAAAGCAACGCCAGGGTCGCGCGTATCCGCGAACAGGAGTTGATCGCGCAGCTCAACGAACTCAAGGCCGGATCGGCCCGCGAGGGTGAGGAAGCTGTCGAACTGCGCTCGCTCGAGCGTGAGGCCGCCGCCCAGCGCGATCTGCTGGAAACCTATCTCAGCCGCTACCGTGAAGCCGCCTCGCGCACCGAGCCCAAGGCCCTGCCGGCCGATGCCCGGGTGATCTCGCGCGCCGTGCCGGCGTCGGAAGCCTATTTCCCCAAGACCGGTCCAATCGTCATCGTGGCGGCGCTGGCAGCGTTCCTGCTGTCCGCGATCGGCGTGATGCTGGGCGAACTGTTCTCGGGACGGGCCTTGCGTCCTTCGTCCGGCCTGGTGCGGGACCCTGCCAGCAGCGATGACATGACAGCAGCCGCTACTGCTGCCCCGGCTGTCGCCGCGGTACAACAGTCTGACGACACGGAGCTGGCGTTACCCCACATATCCAACGACGCTGACGATTTCAGCGTGGAAGCGGTGGCCGAACAGCTCATCACCGACATGACCCCGGTTGCGGTCTGCGTTTCACCCGAAGGCGACGAAGGCTCGGCCGCAGCCGTGATGCTTGCCCGGACAGTCGCGGGCGAAGGGCTCAAGACCCTTGTGATTGACCTCACGGGATCGGCATGCCCGACGGAACTGATGGCGGAGTCGCTTCGCCTTCCGGGGTTGACCGATCTGATGTGCGGCGAGATCTCCATCGCCGACTCGATCCATCCGGACCGGCTCTCCTCGGCCCACATCGTTCCGCGCGGCAACGCCAATGCCCGCCGCGCCATGCGCGCGATCGATCGTCTGCCGATGATCATCGATGCGCTGACGGAAGCCTATGACCTGGTGGTGGTCGAATGCGGCGCCGCCGATGCCGCCTCGATCACGCGGATCGCGCGTGCCGACCGCGGCGAGATCGTGCTTTCGATCTTGCAGTTCGACGAAGCCGAGATCTCAACGCTGCTGGCCGAGTTCAATGCCGAGGGCTTTGAGGATGTGCTGATCATGACACCTGAACAGCCTGTCGGTCCGCTCGGACATCGCAGCACCGCTGCCTGAAGTTGCAGGTCGGGACGGCCTCGAATACGCGCTGTCCCGATCAGTCCGTCTCAGCGGCAGGCTTTGATTTCCGGACCAGCACGCCACGCACTCTCGATGCAAAACTGTGCAGCAGCGGTGAGGTCTTGATCGTCCGTTTCAGCCGGATAAGGCCGGCGATGGCCGGTGCCGCCAGGCGGCCCTTGAGATTGAGCGGAAGATAGCAATCCAGGAGTTCGGTGCGCTGTGGACACCACGAGCGCTTGTAGAGCTGATCACCGACGCCGAAATCAAAAACCGCGTGGCCAGCCGCAGATGCCCGCTCGATCATCCGGTAAAACAAAAGCTCTCCGGCACTGACATCCGCGGCGATTTCCTCGTTGATCGAGCCAAACTGACAGGTGACGTGGCGGTCCTTGATGGTCAATCCGGCGACCGCGATGATTTCGCCTTGGTGGTCTCCACCGGCCAGCTCAATGCCGTGGAGCTCGAGGGCGGGTGCCCCTTCCGCATTGCGTGTTGTTGCCAGCCGGCGCAGGAAGTCGCGAATGCCGGGATCGGCAAACACATCCGGCAATCCCTGGGCCGCAAGCCGCACGGCCTTCTGCGCAAAGAAGGCCTCCAGCAGCTGCAAGGCCCCGGCGTCCGTGTCGCCCGTGAGGTGGCGGTAGCCACCCAGTGCTTCCAGCTGGCGTTCGGAAACCCGGAATTTCTTGCGGCGGCGTTTGCCGTTGATCTGGGCCAGAACCTGGTTGAAGTCTTCAAACAGCGGCAGCTGGAAGCTCGGGTTTTGGTGAAACACGCGCGGCAATGCCGAGAACGGCACACGCCCGGCGGTCTCTGGCGTCATTTTGTCAAACAGCACGATGTCGGCGGCAAGCCCGGCATGGCTCAGCGCACGGGCCAGTTCGGTGGTTGACAAGGGCTCGGCCCGGTTGATGCGCTGCGTGTCGATCAAACCTGTGTTTTCATTCGAGTAGGCCGTTCCGGCAAACCGGGCGACCTTCAGCCCGCCAGCCTTCCTGATCTCGAGCGGAAGAATGGCGAAGGCGGTACCGTTGTGTTCGAGCGTCACAAGAAAGAGGTCGTTCCCCGTGCCCTGGCTCCAGGCTTCAACCCAGGCCCGGCTCTGATGAAACATCGTCGCCGGATCGGCCTCGAGCCGCTGCCATGTCTCGCGCAAGCTTGCCGGGTCTGATGTCACTGTCGCTGAAAGATGGTTCGTCGGGGCACTGGTGCGTTTGACCGGCGTCGCCAGTGGAGCGGATAGGTCCTGTGCATTCGCCATGGTTTCAATGCCTTCGCAAAGTCATGCTTGTTTGGATGAGCATGACCACAAAGTGCCGAAGGTCGGGTAAATTACGTCAAGAGACCGTCAAAAAGCCCGGGTGAAGGCTAATGCGACGTTAACGAGGGCGCCCGGCAAAGCCTGAGCCGGATTGAAAGTCAGGTCTGCTTGTTCTTGGCAGGCCCTTCCATCCAGCGGATCACGAACATTGCCGGCACCACCCACAGCACGCCGGTAAACAGGAAATAGAGCAGGTGCACATACCAGGCCGATTCTGCCAGCCGGTAGGTGGCGACGGTCGTGGCAACCAGTGCGTAAATCACCACCAGCGCGACGATGATCACTGTTCCAATGAGCTTCTTGAGACGGATGGGCATGGACAGGCCTTTTCACAGTGGCGGGCAGGGCTTTGGGTTCGCAATCGACATAGCGGCTTTGCCACCGAACGCAAGAGGAACCGGTTTCGCAGCCGTTGCCGCGACGGCATGCCGCAAAGCCAATACCCTTGCCTTGTTTCATGCTGTGGTGCACATGTCCGCCAGTTGTTCAAAGGAAGAAATCGTCGATGACTGCCAGTCCCATCGCTCCGAACGCGAACCTGAACACTGTCTCATCTCCGGATGCCGGCGAGGTGATTGCAGAGCAGCAGCGGATCCGCCGCAACCGCAAGGTTCAGCGCATCTGGCTCGGCCTTGTGCTGGTCGCAATTTTCGCCCTCGTGCTGGTGGGGGGTGCGACCCGGCTGACGGATTCCGGCCTTTCCATCACCGAATGGAAGCCGATCCATGGCGTCATTCCACCCCTGAGCGAGGCGGAGTGGCAGGAAGAGCTCGAACTCTACCGGCAAATCCCCGAATACCAGCTGATCAACAAGGGCATGAGTCTCGACGAGTTCAAGACCATCTACTGGTGGGAGTGGGCACACCGCTTGCTCGCCCGTGGGGTCGGCATTCTGTTCGGCGTGCCGCTGTTGATTTTCCTGGTCACCGGCCGTGTTGAAAAGCGCCTGCGCTGGCCCTTGTTCGGTCTTCTGGTTCTGGGCGGGCTTCAAGGGGCTGTCGGATGGTGGATGGTGGCCTCCGGTCTGGTCGATCGCGTCGATGTCAGCCAGTACCGGCTTGCCACCCACCTGACCCTGGCCTGCCTGATCTTCGCGGCGATTGTCTGGGTCATGCGGGGACTGGCGCCGCATTCCGCCGATCCGGTTCCAAGCGAAGGCCTGACGCGCGGAGCAGGGGCTCTGACCGGCCTCATCCTGGTGCAGATCTACCTCGGCGGCCTCGTCGCGGGTCTGGATGCCGGGCTTGCCTCCAACACCTGGCCGTTGATGAATGGCGCGCTGGTGCCTGAAGGATTGCTGGAGATTTCTCCGGCCTGGCGCAATTTCTTCGAAAACGAACTGACGGTGCAATTTGTCCACCGGTTGGGCGGTTACCTGCTGTTTGGCCTGGCATTATGGCACATGCTGGCCTCGATCCGCCGCGGCGCCGGAAGCACCCATTGCCGTCGTTCGATCGTGTTGTTTGGCCTGGTCACCATTCAGGCGCTGATCGGTATCGTGGTCATTGTCACCCAGGTCCCTGTCAGCTGGGCGCTTGCGCATCAGGGCTGGGCCGTGGTCGTGCTCGGCTTCGCCGTGGCGCACTGGCGTGGCTTCTTCGGCGCCTACCCGATGGAAACCAAAATCCGCATCAGGAGTTGACCGGCAACTGCCGTCGTCAGACGCTGTAAGTTCATTCCGCGATCTTGAAAGGAGAGTGCAGTGAAACTCTTCAGGCCGTCACGCCATGAAAGATACATCTCTGACAAACAGTATTACGCCTGGTTCGAACTCGCCTACACCGCAGTCGATGTCAGCGCAGCGCTGCTCTTCGTGGCGGGATCGGTGATGTTTTTCTCCCAAGAGTGGCAAACTGCCGGCACCTGGTGTTTTCTGATCGGCTCTGTCTGCTTTGCGCTCAAGCCGACGCTGCGCATCATCCGCGAGTTCCGCTATGTCGAGGAAGATGACTACGAGGATCTGGCCAAGCGGTACGAAAACAGCGTGTAAAGCCGTTTCACGACCGCTCGCGCGCTTCTGCAATTGCTGTCTAGACGAGGAATTGCCGCGCCACGCCGCGCGGCAAATACTTTCAGGTCCGGATCATCAGATCGAGATTCTGCACCGCGGCGCCTGACGCGCCCTTGCCGAGATTGTCGAGCGACGCCACCAGGTTGACCGTTCCGGCGCTCTGGGTGCCACACACATAGAGCTTCATCTGGTTCGTGCCGACCAGCTCCTCGGGATCAAGCCGGGCCAGGCCCGCACTCTCCTTGAGCGGCACGACGCTGACTTCACCACCTGGCGCATAATGCTGCTCAAGCGCCGCATGCACGTCTGCCATCGACGGATTGCCGGTCATCAGATCGAGATGCAACGGCACATTGACCAGCATGCCCTGGGCAAAGCGGCCCACGGCCGGCGTGAAGATCGGCCGCCGGGTGATCCCTGTATGGGTCATGATTTCAGGCACATGCTTGTGCGCCAGCGTCAGCGCATAGGCAAAATAGGCAGCACCGATGGCATCGTCGCGTGAGCTGTCTTCCATCTGCGCGATCAACTGCTTGCCGCCGCCGGTATAGCCCGACACGGCGTTGACGCTCACCGGATAATCTGCAGGCAGCAGACCGGCGGCGACCAGTGGGGCAATCAGCGCGATGGCGCCGGTGGAATAACAGCCCGGATTTGAAACGAACTGCGCTTCGGCGATGCGTTCGGACTGTCCCGGCGAGAGTTCGGCAAAGCCGTAAGCCCAGTCGGGGTTGCTCCGGTGCGCGGTCGAGGCATCAATGAACCGGGTGCCGGCATCCGCTGCCAGCGCCACGGACTCCCGTGCAGCATCATCAGGAAGGCATAAAATGGCAATGTCGGCTTCGCGCAGAAACTTCGTCCGAACATCCTGGTCCCGGCGCTGTTCGGCAGGCATCGACATCAGGTCGATGTCGCTCCGGTCCTGCAGCCGCGATACGATTTGCAAACCGGTGGTGCCGTGTTCGCCGTCAATAAAGATCTTTGGAGCCATCGGGCTTCTCCGTTCATGCATGAAATTCAGGGACTTTGGGCAGCGCTTCGGATCAGCTCCAGAAGCGGCAATAGGGCTTGCGAGACTTTATCGTCGCGAGCGGCGTTCTGCGAGAAGTCCGAGATAATGCATGGCGACAGAGGCTCCGGCAATCGCGGTGATGTCCGCGTGGTCATAGGCTGGAGCAACTTCTACAATATCGGCGCCCTTCATATCAAGCCCCCCGAGCTTTTGCAGCACCGAGAGCATCTTGGCGCTTGAGGGGCCGCCTGCGACCGGGGTGCCGGTACCTGGCGCAAACGCCGGGTCGAGACAATCGATGTCGAAGGTGAGGTAGCAGGCGGCATCACCAACATGGTCGAGGATGGTGTTGGCGATCTGTGTCGCCGTCATGTCTTCCACTTCGTGGCCATAGACGATGCGGATGCCGCAATCTTCGGGCGCATGGGTGCGGATGCCGACCTGGATCGAGCGTGTCGAGTCAATCACGCCGTCGCGCACAGCGCGGCCGACAAACGAGCCGTGATCGATCCGCTTGCCGTCGTCAAACCAGGTGTCCTGATGCGCATCGAACTGCACCAGCGCCAGCGGCCCGTGTCTGGCCGCATGCGCCTTGAGCAACGGCCAGGTAACAAAATGATCGCCGCCCATGCTCATCAGGAAAGCGCCGGATCCGAGGATCTTCGTCGCCTCGCGTTCGATCGTCGCCGGGGTCTTCTGGTGATTGCCATAATCGAGCAGGCAGTCGCCATAGTCGATCACCGCCATCGCCTCGAACAGGTCGCGGTCAAACGGGTACTGCGGATCATTGTCGAAGATCGCCGCAGCCCGCCGGATCGCCTGCGGCCCGAACCGTGCCCCGGGCCGGTTCGATACGGCTGCATCGAACGGAATGCCCCAGACCACGGCATCGGCGCCCTTGAGCGACTTGGTGTATTTGCGCCGCATGAAAGACAGCGCTCCCGCATAGGTCGGATCTGTGGCAGCCGAGGTCAGCGAGCGGGCAGTGAAGGCGTGATCGATGGATTTGCTGGCCATTGTCTGGGTCCTGGCGCGAGGAGAATTGATGGCTCTGTCTAACCCAATCGGACAGCTTGATAAAGCCGCACCGGCCAGATCGAGCGTTTTGGTTCTGCAGGCGAAACCACCGATTCAGGGTTTGGGAAGCTTTCTCAGCTAGGCTTCAATGCTGAAAACGGCTTCTTTGACGCCAGGGGACGACGAAGTTGAGCATGAGCGCTGCCGGGCCGCCACCGGTCTCATCACAAACACTGTATTCAGTCCAGTATCTGCGTGCCGCTGCCGCGCTGGCTGTGCTCCTGTACCACATTTCCGCCCTGTCGCAGCAAACCTGGGGGCTGGATCCGGAGCGGATCGACCATGCGGGCGCAGCCGGGGTCGATCTGTTCTTCGTCATTTCCGGTTTTATCATGGCGATGATTGTTGCCCGCCCCGGCAATTTTCACGGCCGGGAGTTCTGGGTTCGGCGGATTGCCCGGGTGGCGCCGGCCTATTGGGTGATCACCCTCGTGGTCTTCGGGCTGATCTGGCTCAAGCCACAGCTGTTTAATGCGCCCATCTCCGACATCTCCACCTTGCTGACCTCGCTGTCTTTCATCGCGCTCGACCATGGCGGCGGCAATACCGGGCCCTTGCTTGTCGTGGGTTGGACCTTGAACTACGAGATGTTCTTCTATGCCCTTGTGGCGCTGACGGCAGGCCTGTTCGGCGATCGAAGGTTGATTGGTGTCTCGGTGGCCCTCATCGCACTGATAGCGCTGGGACAATGGCTGCGGCCGGTCAATCCGACCCTGGTGTTCTACACCGATCCCATCCTGTTCGAATTCGTTCTGGGGATCCTGGTTTTCAAGTCCTGGAACCAGACCCGCACGACCGGGCAGGGCCTGGCGCCGCTGGCAATGCTCGTTGCAGGCAGCAGTCTTCTGCTCATCCAGTGGGAGCGTCCAGTCGGGGATATGCGCACGGTGTTTTGGGGCGTGCCGGCAGCCGCGATACTCTACGGTGCGCTGGGAACGCTGAGTTTTCGCAATTCACTGCTGCTTCGACTGGGGGATTGGTCCTACGCGCTTTATCTCACCCATGTTTTCGTGATTTCGCTCTATATCAAGCACATCATTTCGCGGGTCACTTTCATCGAGCTGCCCTGGCAGGTCCACTATCTGATCATGGTCGGAGCAGCCTGTGTCGTGGCGGCAATGTTCCATGTGCTGGTCGAGCGGCCCTTGTCGCACTGGATGCTGCACAGGATGCGGCGGAGCCCGGCAACAAAACCCGCTCCCACCGCATCGGCGGCCGGGCTCGCTGAATAGGGGGAGCCGGCGAGAAGCAGGGGGTTATTTCGACATCGCGAACGCCAGTGCTGCTTGCAGCGTCACCATGTCTAGCGCCTCGAGAACTTCTTGCCGTTCCACCCAATTATGCCGGTCGCGCCGCCATGGGAAATGATTTTCAGTCCTGGCGGAGACCCGGGCACCACCTTGCCGATCGAGTTCTGCATCTCGAGCGCCAGATTGTAATCACCATCGGCATGGAGAAAAATGCGTGAAGCGCACACCTGCGCGCCGCAGGACATGGGCCTGGTTGAGATTGAGCAGGAAATCCCCCAAGGATCAACCGCAAAATCCATTGTTCCATCAGCGTCGAAGTCAGCCCTGAAGATGGCCTTTTCATCCATGGTTCCCGGGCCCTCGCATTCTTCCGAGATCACCCGGGATATCTGGTTTTGAACCTTTGATTCGAGGCCGGTGGAAGCTTTTGGGATGAGTGAATCGTCAAGATCGGACCGCACCGACGCTGGACAGAGTTTTTCGGCCCTCTCAATTTCTCTCTTTGATCGGCGCAGGGAAAACTGGTGGCCTTTCCCGGCCATCGCGAAAGTCATGGTGCGGCCATCCTTCAGTCTGCTCAGTACCTGCGAGCCGGGGTTGAAATCCGCGCGCAACTCCGAATTCGGCTTCACAGGCGACAATTCGATTTCCTCTACAAAGCCGTCGTCCACATAGATCTCCGCCGGAACAGGCCCCAGAAACTGGCCTCCGGAAAAGAAGATCGTGTACTCGAGTGGCGAGCCTTGCACACAGCGCAAAGCAAAGCAGATGAAGTTCTCTTCCTCGTTGGTGCAAACGGCTGCGCCGCGCCCGGACGCCTTGTTCGCGATCGGCTCCCAGCCCTTGTCGGTTATGGGTCGGATATCAATATCGGGGCTGAGCTTTCTCGCACCGCCGCACACTTCCGAGCCAGCAAACCTGTATGTGTAGGGAGCTCTCGACATCAAGGTGACATCGGCGTCATTGCTCACGGCAATAACGGTTTTGTTGGCAAGCATGGTTCCGAAGCGCTTGTTCAGAGCGTCAAACAGCTGACTTTCCGTGGCCATGCACGCGTTCGTCTCGAAAACCCATCTGACGACATCTCCAATGTCCGTTTCGTCCGGTGGTGCAATCTGGCTTGACTGGACCTGCCCGGCAGCGGTCTTGGCTGCGCGTTTCACGCAGCTCTCGATCACATCGGCGATGCCCTTACCGGGCTGGTTGAGGGAAGTCGTGAAGCTTCCAATAAGATCGCTTCTGATCGACAGGGTTTTCCCGGACTTAACCGCTTCGATGAATTCCGTTGTGTCGTGGTTAAATCTGCTTTCGTAGTGCTGTATGCCGTCCTCCGGCTCCCCAGCCTTCTCCATATCTAGCACAAACGAAGCGCCGTCGACCTGCCAGATGGATATCGTTGATATCACCGGGTTTGATGTGTCAGGCGCGTCGATGAACCAGTAAAGTTCTGGCTCGGCAAAGGCGTTGCACTTCAAGCCGGCACAATGGCTGCTTCCGTTGGCCGAGCATGTTTCAACGCTGGTCAATTGTCCGCCTGAGTAGTCCGAATACTTCCATTCAGAAGATGCGGGTGCACTGCTGAGGGCATACAGAATGGACGTCACCAATCCATACGTGGCAAAGCGATCTAGTATCAAAATAGACGTCCTCCCTAGGGTTGGTTACAACTGGCGGTCAAAAACCAGTATTGCGAACGGGCGTGTATGCGCCCGAGCCTATGGCAAAACCTAGATCGGAAAAACAGCGGTTACAAATCGTTATGGCAATGGACCTGCATAAAAAAGGAGGCCCCGCGAGGAGCCTCCTTGGTAACAGTGAAATATTGGAAGTGCCAGTTAGCGCTTGGAGAACTGGAACGAGCGGCGGGCCTTGGCCTTGCCGTATTTCTTACGTTCGACAACACGGCTGTCGCGGGTCAGGAAGCCGCCCTTCTTGAGAACCGGACGCAGGCCCGGCTCGAAGTAGGTCAGTGCCTTGGAGATGCCGTGACGAACCGCACCAGCCTGGCCGGAAAGGCCGCCGCCGACAACGGTGCAGACAACGTCAAACTGGCCCTGACGGGCAGCGGCGACGACAGGCTGCTGCACAACCATCTGCAGCACGGGACGTGCGAAATAGCTGACGAAATCACGGCCGTTGACGGTGATCTTGCCGGTGCCGGGCTTGACCCAGACGCGGGCGATCGCGTTCTTGCGCTTGCCGGTGGCGTAGGAGCGGCCCTGCTCGTCGACCTTGCGGACATGCACGGGGGCTTCCTGTTCGGGCTCGGTTCCGGTCACGGATGCGCCGAGCTCCTCAAGCGAATTGAGTTCAGCCATTATCAGGCGCTCCTTTTGTTCTTGATGTTCAGCGAGGCGACGTCGAGGACGGTCGGCTGCTGGGCTTCATGCGGGTGCTCTGCACCGGCATAGACGCGCAGGTTCTTCATCTGGCGACGGCCAAGCGGGCCGCGGGGAACCATGCGCTCGACAGCCTTTTCGATAACGCGCTCGGGAAAGCGGCCTTCGAAGATCTGGCGCGCGGTGCGCTCCTTGATGCCGCCGGGATAGCCGGTGTGCCAGTAGTACTTCTTGTCGGTGTACTTCTTGCCGGTCAGAACCGCCTTTTCGGCATTGATGATCACGACATTGTCGCCATCGTCAACGTGCGGGGTGAAGGTGGCTTTGTGCTTGCCGCGCAGGCGGTTGGCAACAATGGTGGCGAGACGGCCGACGACGAGATCTGTCGCGTCGATAATCACCCACTTCTTGTCCACCTCTGCAGGCTTCTGCGAGAAGGTTTTCATTGGAGTTCTCTCTTTATTCAGGATCCGGCACCAATCTTGTCAGCCACCGGACGTTTCTTGTTGCTTGTGTTGCCGTGGAAGATTGCAAGCAGACTTCCCAGAACAACGGATGCGCCGAAATCCGGAAACTTCGACGCTGCGTGCTTATAGGAGAGGCTGAAATCAGCGTCAAGCAGCAGATTTCGGTGTCACTGGTAAATAATTGTTTGAAAACAACGGCTTGCAAACATGGTATTATGATACCGCAATATTTGAAGGCAATTCCGGTCAAGTCCGTGGCGGAATCGAGTAGGTGGCCGTGGCATGCGCCACAAGTTCCCCGCCGGAATCGCTGATGGCGATGTCGGTGACCACCAGCCGCTTGCCCAGCTTCAGGATCGTCGCCGTGGCATCCAGCGGCCCGGGTTCGGGCTTCATCAGGAAGTTGATGTTGAGATTGGTGGTCACGGCCAGCGCCACCCGGCCGATATGCGCCAGGATCACTGCATAGGCCGCAAGATCGGCCAGCATGAACATCGTTGGCCCGCTCACGGTGCCGCCGGGGCGCAGATGCTTGTCATCGGCCTCAAGCCGAACCAGGGCATTTCCCGGTGCAACGTCGATAACCGCAATATTGTCGCCATTGGTCTTGATCTGCGGAAACACCTCATCGAGGTAGCTAGAGACCTCCGAGGCGGTCATGACGGGCGCGGCGGGTGCGGGCATGGTGTACTTCCTGGAAACGATGTGGCGTTGCTCGGCGGGGTAACTGGAGATGCCAGCCATGAGGGGGCGGCAGCGCGGCCTGTCTAGAGAGCGCGTGCCAGGATTTGCAGAACGGCAAAATCACCGAAATTGTTTGCCCGGTCAACGCCGTCATGGGTTCTCGCAACCTGTTGCGCGCGCTAAACTGTCTGCAAACAGGAAAGGGTTCCGGAAATGAACGTAGTCGAATTGAAGCCGGAGGCACCCGCCGGTCTGGTCAAGGTGGAAAAGCTTGGCAGCGTGTTGCGGCTGGAGATGAACAATCCGCCCGCCAATGTGCTGTCGATTGCCATGATGGAAGCCCTGAAGGCCGAACTGGACGCGACCCGCGACGACAAGGCGATCCGGGCGGTGATCATCGCGTCGGCAACACCCGGACAGCTGTTTTCCGCCGGCCATGATCTCAAGGAACTGACACTGCATCGCGCTGATGAGGACCGGGGCAGGGCGTTCTTCGCCCGCACCATGAAGCTCTGCTCCGAGCTGATGCAGACAATCGTGCATCTGCCGGTGCCGGTGCTGGCCGAGGTCGATGGTCTGGCCACCGCCGCCGGCTGCCAGCTGGTTGCCTCCTGCGATCTGGCGTTCTGCACCGATACCTCCGCCTTCTGCACCCCGGGCGTCAATATCGGCCTGTTCTGCTCCACCCCGATGGTGGCGCTGAGCCGCAATGTGCAGCGCAAGCAGGCGATGGAAATGTTGCTGACCGGCGAAACCATCGACGCTTCGACCGCGCGCGAGTTTGGCCTGATCAACCGCATCATGCCGCGCCAGTATCTGGGCCAGGTGGTGATGAAATACGCCGATGTGATCGCGTCCAAATCACCGCTGACCGTGAAAATCGGCAAGGAGGCGTTTTACCGCCAGGCCGAGATGTCGCTGGAAGACGCCTACGAGTACACCGCCGGCGTCATGGTGGAGAACATGATGGCGCGCGATTCTGAGGAGGGCATGAACGCCTTCATCGCCAAGCGCACGCCGGAATGGACCGGGGAATAGAAGTGGGTAACGCGCCTTTGTCTGTCAGTTGACAGAGGGCGGTCATTGCTCTTTGTTCTTATTATGTTTTTCGTGCGGTCCACGCGGTGATTTTTGCGCGGGCCCGGCAATGGTGGGAGTGCCGCAATGAGTCTTGAACCGCGTATCAGCATGATCACCCTCGGCGTGGCCGATGTGGCGGCAGCGACCACCTTTTATCATCGGCTCGGGTTCCGGCGTTCATCCGCCTCCAACGATGATGTCACCTTCTTTCACATGAAGGGAACGGTGCTCGGGCTGTTCGGCCGCGACGCACTGGCCGCTGATGCCGATGTGGAGCCGACCCGGCCGCAATCATTTGAAGGCGTGGCGCTTGCTCACAATCTCTCCTCGCGTGCAGAAGTCGACGCCGCATGGGCATTTGCTGTGGACTGCGGCGCACGGCCGGTGAAGACACCGCATGAGGTGTTCTGGGGTGGCTATTCCGGCTATTTCGCCGATCCCGACGGCCATTTGTGGGAACTGGCGCACAACCCGTTCATGCAGCTGGACGGGCAGGGCCACATGACCTTGCCCGACTGACAACCGGGCCTCAGGGTGTCTTGATCTGCAGCAGCGGATTGAAATTCATCAAGCCCCCCTCATCATCCGCGCCATGCGGATCGCATCGGATGACCCTGCAGGAGTTCGTGTCGCGCGCGGGCACCCGCGCCCAGGCGCCCACCGACGGGCTTTCACACATCTGTGACGAACTGACATATCGGTCATAGAGCGGCACGCCGCTTTTTGACGTGTATCGCAGGATCGCCGCACCTTCACGGATGAGGGTGGCGCGTATGGCACTGCAGTCATGCTGCGTTGTCTCCACGCGAGAGATTGCGCTGGACGGGCCGGCGGTTGCGGCCAGGACCGCAACCAGCGTCGCCGGCAGCAACGCAGCGGCCGATATCCTGCCGAAAATGGATTTTGATGTCTCTGTCATGGGGTGCTCCATAGAACCGTTCGACCCCATCATCCCGACAATTGTGGCGTTGATCGGGAGGAAAGCCATCAATCTGGTGCTTGACGGTGCCGGACGCCATTGCCACAACCAGCAGACCGCAATTCCGGAAATCCGATCATGAACCACGACAGCTACGACAACGCCTATATTTCCGGCATCCTGCACGCGGTGAAATCCGTCGCGGTGGTCGGCGCCTCGGCCAATGACGTGCGGCCGAGCTTCTTCGTGATGAAATACCTGCTCGACAAGGGCTACCAGGTCATACCGGTCAATCCGGGCCAGGCAGGCCGCGAGATCCTCGGCCAGATGACCTATGCCAGGCTCTCCGACATTCCGGGTGCCATCGACATGGTCGACATCTTCCGCGCCTCGGACGCGGTTCCCGGCATTGTCGAGGAAGTGCTGGCGCTTGATCCGTTGCCGAAAGTGATATGGATGCAGCTGACCGTGCGCCATGACGAAGCCGCCGCCCGCGCCGAAGCGGCAGGCATCAAGGTGGTGATGAACCGTTGCCCAAAAATCGAATATGGCAGGCTGTCCGGCGAGATCGGCTGGAACGGTGTCAATTCGGGCGTGTTGTCATCGCGCAAGCCGGTGATGCGCACCGGATTTCAAAGCTATGGTCTCCGGACCAAGCCGGAGGACGGGAAGCCCTGACCTGGTCAAGCGGGCAATCCTCCAGGACCACCGGCGGCCTGTAGTGCTTCCTGCGGTGCGCTTCGCCACAGTTCCGTTTCATTGCCTTCTAGAATGACGATATACAGTTTCCCGCCGCTCTGAGGGACGGGAGGCCTTCGTTTGGGTTAAGGGCTGACGCCATCATGCGTATTTTTGCATTTTTCCGCACCACCGCCTTTCTCGCGGTTCTCTGTCTTTCGCTCGCCACCACAGCTGTCAGCCTCGGGGTTTGGGCCGTGTCGCTCACCGCGCAGGTAACCACCATGACCGCCAGCGCTGCAGCAGCCGCGATCGCCAACCGGAAGGCCATCGCCGCAGCGGTGCTCAGAACCAAGGCCAAGGCGCGGTTGCGGCGGGCCCTGGTTGTGGTGCCGGTGGCCGGTATTGGCGCGGCTGTTGCCTTCGAGCGCCAGGATTTTCTCGAATGGAAAGAAGACAATCCCGACGGCGATCTCGAGACCTACGGCTGCGAGGTGAGCGTGGTGTCGGCCGAGGTTGTCGATGATGTTCTCCAGGACCTCCCCGAGCAGGTCCGTCCGTCGCGCGACTGGCTGCTCTCGCGCATGCCGGATTGTCAGAAACCGGTTGGCTAGGCAATCAGGCGCCGTCTTTGCCGAACCCGGCCTGTGTCGTCGATCACCGGGAGCATCGGGTTTCAGCAGATTCAGCGCCGGAAAGCGGCAAACGCGGTGGAATAATATTTCCGCAGCGCAACCGTTATCGCCGCAAGCGGCGCGCATGCCTCGCTGTTCGCGCAAAATTCTTCTTTGACCATGACGCGGACATGCGGGATAACCGCTTTCATATTTGTCTCGGGCACAAGGGGAGAAGTCCATGTCGAACACTCAACCAGGTTTTGATACGCTAGCGGTTCATGCGGGAGCCCAGCCGGATCCGGCCACAGGCGCGCGCGCCACGCCGATCTACCAGACCACCGCCTTTGTCTTTGACGATGCCGATCATGCGGCCTCGCTGTTCGGTCTGAAGGCCTTCGGCAACATCTACACCCGCATCATGAACCCGACCCAGGCGGTGCTTGAGGAACGCGTCGCAGCGCTTGAAGGTGGCACCGCGGCGCTGGCCGTGGCTTCGGGCCATGCCGCGCAGATGATCGTCTTCCACACCATCATGAGCCCGGGCGACAATTTTGTCGCCGCCAACCGCCTCTATGGCGGCTCCATCAACCAGTTCGGCAAGGCCTTCCAGTCCTTCGACTGGCATGTGCGCTGGGCCGACCCTGCAGACATGGGCAGCATCGAAAGCCAGATCGATGACCGCACCAAGGCAATCTTCGTCGAAAGCCTGGCCAATCCCGGCGGCACCTTCGTTGACATCAACGCCATCGCCGAAGTGGCGCGCAAGCACGGACTGCCGTTGATCGTCGACAACACCATGGCTTCGCCCTACCTGATCCGTCCGATCGACCACGGCGCAGACATCGTGCTGCATTCGCTGACCAAGTTCATCGGCGGGCACGGCAATTCCATGGGCGGCATCATCGTTGACGGCGGATCCTTCGACTGGTCGAAATCCGGCAAGTATCCGGCCCTGTCCGAGCCGCGCTCGGAATATGGCGACATTGTTCTGCATGAGAGCTTTGGCAATTTCGCCTTCGCCATCGCCTGCCGCGTGCTTGGCCTGCGCGACCTGGGCCCCGCCATCTCGCCGTTCAACGCATTCCAGATCCTCACCGGCGCGGAAACGCTTGGTCTGCGCATGCAGCGCCATTGCGACAACGCAATGGCTGTGGCTGAATGGCTGACCAAGCACGACAAGGTCGACTGGGTGCACTATGCCGGTCTGCCCGATCATGAAAACCACGCGCTGCAGCAGCGCTACTCGCCCAAGGGCGCTGGCGCGGTCTTCACCTTCGGCCTCAAGGGCGGCTACGATGCGGGCGTCAAGTTCGTCGAAGGCCTCGAGATGTTCTCGCACCTGGCCAATATCGGCGACACCCGCTCGCTGGTCATTCACCCGGCGTCGACCACCCACCGCCAGCTCACGCCCGAGCAGCAGATCGCGGCCGGCGCCGGCCCGGACGTGGTGCGGCTGTCGATCGGCATCGAGGACGTCAAGGACATCATCGCCGATCTCGAGCAGGCGCTCGCCAAGGCCTGACGTTTTAACAGTCTGAGATTTGAACAGCCCGGCAGCCCCTGCCGGGCTGTTTGCTGTTCAGGGGATTATCAGCGCTTCGGCCTTCGCAGAGCTTGCCCACACTCCGGTCTTCGGGTCGGTTCGGCGATTGATCTGCAGCAAGGCGGGCGCGAGTGGGAGGCGTTAGGCTGGGGTGAGTTCATTCAGTGGAGACCCTCATGCCGCCCATCACTTTGCGCCTTGCTGTCACAGCAGTCATGACGCTGGCTTCGGCTTTGGCCGCAAGCGCCCAATCGGCCAACCCCGCCTGTCTCGACCAGCTCTCCGAGCAACTGGCCGTCGAAAAGGATTGCGCCGTCGATTATTTTCTCAACCTGAAGGAAGGCGAGCTGGCCGGGCGTCTGACATTCGAAGCCCGCGCGCAATGCGCCGATGGCCGCCAGTTCGACGGTTCGCTGACCGAGCCTGCGGGAGAGTTCACCATCAGTGAATGCGGCGTTCAGGTCTGCTGATCCCCGGGCTGCTCCGGCTCCGGTCTCTGTGTTATGTCTGCGTAAAGCCAGGCCATGCGGTCGCCGAACCAGAGCTTGAACACCGAGGCCAGCATGGCGCCGGCAAAGGTCGCCCACGGGTCAAGCACCCACAGGCCATAGGCCATCGGGATGACAGGGAGCCCCGACAACACGCTCAGGATCATGGCCGCTGTCGCATGGTGTGAAGGGATCGGGGTGGCCTTGCGCGCCAGCCAGTAGCGTTCCCCCAGAACCACCCGCGACGCCCAACTGTCCAGCGAGGCGGGTGGCGAAAAGGCACGTGGATTGACCAGCGTCCACGCAATGACCAGCCCGATGGGGACAAGGGACCACCAGCCTATCCAGACGCGGGACCAGATGGCCAGCGCGAACAGCACCATGATGGGGACACGTGTCCAGAAACTCCATGGGCTGGCATGCCGGGCCCAGGTGGCGTCAGACATCATCATCGAGCTTTCGATTGCCTTGTCGATCCGCATTGGTGCATCCTGCATTATGGCTTGCGCGATCTGATCAGATCGGGCGGCGGTCAGTCAACGGCGGGGCTGCCAACGGGTTTTCGTGTCCGACCAGGCGGCTTCCGGTTTCAATCTTTTCAGGTGTGTTCTTATGACCAAGGCAAATTTCATCCCGGTCAGTCCTTCTGTCGAGCCGGAGGTGTCCAGGCCGGATGCGGACAAGCTTCTCGCCGGCGATCCGGTCCACACCACCTGGAACCTTGAGGAGCGCGACGGGCTCTATTGCGGCATCTGGCAGTCGACGCCGGGCAAGTGGCGGATCTCCTATGACGAATGGGAGTACTGCCATATCCTTGTAGGCGTCTCGGTGATTTCCGAGGAGGGCGGCGAGGCCGTGACGGTGAGAACTGGTGACAGTTTCATACTCAGGCCGGGCTTCAAGGGAAGCTGGGAAGTGCTTGAAACGACTCGCAAAGATTATGTTATAAAACTCTAATGTAGAACTTTAGAATGTCACGCCAAGTGTGGCGACGCCTGCACTTTGATCTCGGGTTTTGCCGGGCAGATACGGAATGGCGCAAGTGGCGTCATCCGAGCATCAGGCTTTCGAGCCCGTGGAAATGGTAGCTGTCGCGATAGCGCGGTGGGGCCTTGGTTGCAAGCGTGGGAAGCCGGGAGAACAGCACCGAAAGCGATTCCTGCAGCTCGAGCCGCGCCAGCGGCGCACCGATGCAGAAATGCAGCCCGGCGCCGAAACTCACATTCTTCTGATCCACCCGCCCGGGCCGGAATCCGTCCGGCGCCTCGAATGCCGACGGGTCGCGGTTGGCAGCGCCAAGCAGCAGCGCTACCTGCTCGCCGGGCTTCAGCGTCACGGGACCGAGGTCGATCGCCTCATAGGCGTAGCGGGTGAACATGTGCATCGGCGCATCATACCGCAGCGCCTCTTCGACAGTCGCCGCCGCGGCCTCCGGCGTGTCGAAAAAACGGCGCGGATCGCCGCCCTGGTCAAGGATGGTTTTCACGGCATTGCCGGTCTGGTGCACGGTGGCTTCATGGCCGGCATTGAGCAGCAGCACGCAGGTGGAAATGAGTTCGTCGTCGGTGAGCTTTTCGCCGGTGTCACGCACCGCGATCAGCGCCGACAGCAGGTCATCGGCGCCGGTGTGCCGGTGCTCCTCGATATGTGCTGTCAGAAAAGCGCCGAACGCGGCCGAGGCGCGGTTGGCGCGTTCTTCGGTTTCGCGCGAGCGCTGCGGCACATACATCTCGCACATCGCATGCGACCAGGAGAGCAGGTCGTCAGCGCGGTGAACCGGCACGCCGAGCAATTGGCAGATCACGGTGAGCGGGATCGGGGTGGCAAAGGAGGGCAGCAGGTCAAACGGTTCGCCGGCGGGCAGGGCGTCGATCAGCTCATTGGCCAGCGTTGAGATACGCGGCCTCAACCGCTCGACCGAGCGGGACACAAATGCACGGTTGACCAGCGTTCTCAGCCGCGTGTGGGCTGGCGGTTCACGCTCAAGCAGCGAGCCGCTTTCAATCCGGTCGAAATCTGTGAGATGCCCGCGGCCCTCGACCGGGTTCAGCGGTGCGCCCCAGCGGTTTTCCCGGCCCAGCCGCCGGTCCCGCAGCAGCGCATTGACTTGGTCATAGCCTGCCACACACCACATGCCGTAGTCTTCCCAAAAAAAGACCGGCGAGGCGCGATGCATCTCCGCATAAAGCCTGTAGGGATCCTGGATGAAGCCGGGTTCTCTGGGGTCTTGCGAAACGGAAAGCGTGTGTCGGGTCATGCGCGAGGCTTTAGCGCGGATTGAGATCTGACAAAATCCACTATTTTCACCAAAGCCGGTTTTTAGAGGGCGCTGATAAGCACCCTCTCAAGCTGTCCGCCTGGCGGCAGCGTGGCACAAGCCCGATTGCCCTCTGGGGCTATCGGGAGCCGTAACCGGCGCTGTGCGGCCGCGTCAATGGCAGCGGCGTTTGCCCGAGACCTGGACCCAGCCGGCCGAGGCCGGTTGCACTTCGACCGTGCGCGCCACTGTCTTGATCACAGGCGGGACCTTGTGCGCAATCGTCCGCGCCGGTTCGATGACCACAGTCCGGGTGCGGTGGGCGTAGCGCGCGGGAATCCGCTCATGAACGGTGCGGGCCGGATGCACAACCACGGTGCGCGCCCTGGTTTCATATTTGGCCGGATGAACGAC
Source organism: Hoeflea sp. (assembly GCF_002733955.1). Lineage (GTDB taxonomy): Bacteria > Pseudomonadota > Alphaproteobacteria > Rhizobiales > Rhizobiaceae > Hoeflea. The sequence goes on from NZ_NVXQ01000009.1 coordinate 122,695, forward strand.
TTTGCACAGGGTTTTCTTGCCGTGCACGTGGCGCCATTCCCAACCGACCGATTTCGGCCGCACCATGACCGTTTGATGCACCGTGCGGGTCACAGCCGGAATGTGCCGCGCCACCACCTGTTCCGGTGAGACCAGCACCTTCTCGGTCACCTGGCCATAGCGGGCGGGGATGGTCTTGTGGACCACTTTGCCAGGACGGACCACGACCTGTTGATGGACCGTTTTATAGACCGCCGGCTGATGAACCTTCTGGTAACAGGCAAGTGTCTTGCCGCCGGCAAAGGCCGGCGAGGCGACGGAAAGCGCCACAAGAGCGGCTGAAACACTGCGGCAAATGGTTGAAAACTCGGACATTTTACACACTCCCCTTGTTGCGGCAGCGGCTCTTCTTGGTGGCCGTCTCCGCGACTAGCAGACAGAGTGTGCCGCACTCTTGCGGTTGAGGAAAGCAAAACGTTAAGTTTTGGTTGACGGCCGCGAGGCAACGCTCCCTTGCATGTCGCGCAACATCCTTTCGGATGCTGCCAGCTAGGCGCCGGCAAATATGACCGGCACCATGGCCGCAAGCAACAGGGCAGCCATTGCAAGGTTGAACCAGACCACCCGGTTTCCCTGGCCCAGAAACAGCCTCAGCGCCTTGCCCGATACGGCCCAGATGCTGATCGTCGGGATATTCACGGTGGCGAAGACCAGCAACAGAACGGCGAGGCTCTGGCGCGGTGTGGCGGGGTCGACATAGGACGCGGTCACGATGATCGCCACGGTCCAGGCCTTTGGGTTGAACAGTTGCAACATGGCTGCTTCGGTGAAGCTGAAAGGCTTGCCGACACGGGTCTCGCCGCCCGATCCCAGCGAGCGGCTGCGGGCGATCCGGATGGCAAGCCAAACCCCATACACTCCGCAGGCAAGCCTGATGCCGAGCCCGATCAGTGGAAAGGCTTTGAGCAGGTGCCCAAGTCCCAGCCCGACCAGCGCCACCATGGTCAGGAAACCCAGGCTGATGCCGAGGATCAGCGGGACCGAGCGGACGAAGCCGAAATTCACTCCGGAGGTCAGCAAGAGGAAGTTGCCGGGTCCGGGTGATGCCGACATGACGAAGGCAAATCCGGCCAGGGCGAGAGCAGTGTCGATGGGCATGGCTTGAAACTCCGCAGGCTGACAAGCCTCAGCTCTAGACCTCGAATGCCGGTGAATCACTGCTCAATGTACCGAAGTTGTTTGCAGATCGTCCCGAGTTCTGGTTCAATCCGGGCCATGGATGTGCTTTCCGAGATCTTTTCCTCACTGCGGCTTCAGGCCGGGCTCTATTTCTCCGCCGCCTTGCGTGGCGGGTTTGCGGTCCGGTTGCCTGCGGACCGGCGGCGCATTCGCTTTCACCTGGTGCGCGAAGGAGCGTGCGTGGTCACGGTACCGGAGCTTGAACAGGTGCGGCTGGGTGAGGGCGACCTGGTGCTGATCCCCGATGGGGCATCGCAAGTCCTCTCGTCCGAAACCTCGATTGCCGGTGCAGTCGACCTCGCGGAGCTGTTGTCGCACTCGCCCCCCGTGGAGGGCATTCTGCACGTGGGCGAAGCCGGACCGGTGTGCCGGCTGCTGTGCGGGTTCCTGTGCTTCGAAGAGGCGATCGACCACCCCCTGATTGCGAGCCTGCCGCCGATAATCGTTTTGCGACAGACGGACGCACCGGATTCATCCGCTATCGCGGCAGCACTGGCCCTGCTGCGTGCGGAAACCGATGATGCCGGAGCCGGGCAGGCCCCGGTCCTGCAAAGGATCGTGGAAGTCCTCCTGATGCAGGTGGTGCGCTCAAGCCTATCTGGTCACGCGATCTACTCGAACGGGTTTGCCCGGGCGCTGGCCGATCCGAGACTGTCCCGGGCCCTGTTGGCGATCCATTCCCGGATTGACGCAGACTGGAATCTCGACACACTTGCCGGGTGTGCCGGCATGTCCCGCTCGCGTTTTGCCGAGAGTTTCACCACGGCGGTCGGCCTGTCGCCCTTTGCCTATTTGACAAGGTGGAGGATGATCAGGGCACGCGAACTGCTGGCGCAGCCGAACCTCGACATGGCCGAAGTCGCCGAGCGATGCGGGTACCGGTCGGTGCCGGCCTTCGGCAGGCGCTTCGCTGCCATCTTCGGGATGGGGCCCGGCGAATGGCGCAGGCAGGCCCAGCCATACAGACAAATTGCAGGCCCGCCGCAGACAATTTGAAAACCGTAACCTCAATTTAACACCCCTCGTCAACAACAGATCCAAGCTGTTTCGCCGCCTTGCGTCTTGAAGCGGCGGGGGGGCACACTCTATGTAGTGAGTTCAATGAGACTGATTCTGGGCAGGCCATGCCGTCTGCCGGGCCGTTTGACAAGGGAAGCGCAATGAAAAATACAATCGATAACGCCATGGCCCTGGTGCCCATGGTTGTTGAGCAGACGAACCGCGGCGAACGGTCCTACGATATCTTTTCGCGGCTTCTCAAGGAGCGCATCATCTTCATCACCGGCCCGGTTGAAGATCACATGGCGACGCTCGTCTGCGCACAGCTTCTGTTTCTCGAAGCCGAGAACCCGAAGAAGGAAATCGCCATCTACATCAATTCGCCAGGCGGCGTGGTGACGGCAGGCATGGCGATCTACGACACAATGCAGTTCATCCGCCCGGCCGTATCCACCCTGTGCGTTGGTCAGGCAGCCTCCATGGGGTCGCTCCTGCTTGCAGCTGGCGAAAAGGGCATGCGTTTCGCAACGCCAAACGCCCGCATCATGGTGCACCAGCCATCCGGTGGGTTCCAGGGCCAGGCGTCCGATATTGAGCGCCACGCCCAGGATATCATCAAGATGAAGCGCCGGCTCAACGACATCTATGTCACCCACACCGGCCAGGATTACGAAACGGTCGAGAAGACCCTCGACCGCGATCACTTCATGACAGCGGATGAGGCGCTCGGCTTCGGTCTGATCGATCGTGTCATCGACAAGCGCGAATATGTCGAAGACGATGCTTGATCTGCCTGTCAGGGGCTTTTGATCGAACCATGCATTGTTTTCCGGCCGATTGCGCTTCTCCTGCAACACGTTTGTGCGCGCACGGGGTGGCACAACTGCCGTGGAACGCTAATATAGGCGTTAAGTCTATGTTCAATTTATCTGGCGTAGCATTGCCAGAGTGACGGGGATTCGTTGCCACCGGCCACAGGAATGGTTACCTGACGGTCGGGTTTGTACCCCGAGATTGCCTGTAGGTTTGACGTTGCGGCGTCGGGCTGGTCAGGCGCCATACATCCGGGCTTGATGCCGGGATTGCGGGAAGGAAAGTGAAATGAGCAAGGTCAGCGGCAGCAACGGCGGCGATTCCAAGAATACCCTTTATTGCTCTTTCTGCGGCAAGAGCCAGCATGAAGTGCGCAAACTCATTGCCGGTCCTACAGTGTTCATCTGCGATGAATGCGTGGAATTGTGCATGGACATCATCCGCGAGGAAAACAAGTCCTCGATGGTCAAGGCCAGCGATGGTGTGCCGACTCCGCAAGAGATCATTGCAACTCTCGACGAGTATGTGATTGGCCAGCACCAGGCCAAGAAGATCCTGTCCGTGGCGGTTCACAACCATTACAAGCGGCTCAACCATTCGTCGAAGTCCGGTGAAGTCGAATTGGCCAAGTCCAACATTCTGCTTGTTGGTCCGACTGGCTGCGGCAAGACCTATCTGGCCCAGACACTGGCACGCATCATCGACGTGCCCTTCACCATGGCCGATGCCACGACTTTGACCGAAGCCGGTTACGTTGGTGAAGACGTCGAGAACATCATTCTCAAGCTGCTGCAGTCGGCTGACTACAACGTCGAGCGCGCCCAGCGCGGGATTGTCTACATCGACGAGGTCGACAAGATCTCGCGCAAGTCGGACAACCCGTCGATCACCCGTGACGTTTCGGGCGAGGGCGTCCAGCAGGCGCTTCTGAAGATCATGGAAGGCACGGTTGCGTCCGTGCCGCCGCAGGGTGGCCGCAAGCATCCGCAGCAGGAATTCCTGCAGGTCGACACCACCAACATCCTGTTTGTCTGCGGCGGCGCTTTTGCCGGCCTCGACAAGATCATCTCGGCCCGTGGCGAAAAGACCTCGATCGGTTTCGGCGCCAATGTCCGCGCCCAGGACGAGCGCCGTGTCGGTGCCGTGCTGCGTGAGCTCGAGCCGGAAGATCTGGTGAAATTCGGCCTGATTCCGGAATTCATCGGCCGTCTGCCGGTTCTCGCCACACTGGAAGATCTTGATGAGGATGCCCTGATCCAGATCCTTACCCAGCCGAAGAACGCCCTGGTCAAGCAGTATCAGCGTCTGTTCGAGATGGAAGAAGTCGAACTCACCTTCCACGAGTCGGCGCTGCAGGAAATTGCCAAGCGCGGCATTATCCGGGCGACCGGCGCACGCGGATTGCGCTCGATCATGGAGAAGATCCTGCTCGACACCATGTTCGAACTGCCAACGCTGGAAGGGGTGCGTGAAGTCGTCATCTCCGACGAGGTTGTGACCGGGAATGCACGTCCGCTTTACATCTACGCCGAGCGGGACGACGACGCCAAGGATTCGGCCTCGGCATAATCCGTCCGGTTTCCGGCTGATCCATAGCTTGTTTGAACGGGCCCATCGGGGCCCGTTCGTATGTCGGGGCCATACTCACATCGCTCGTCTCCGGCTCCGGTCGCCGAGGGATGTTGTATGGCGAACGAGATAGTGCATTATTTGCCTTCCATAGTCTGAAACATTCGAGGGGAGGCGAGTGTGACTGTCGGCTGCCGGGTGCGGATTTGCAGAGGCATTACGGCCACCCTTGCGGTCGCGCTGGTGTTGAGCCTGTCGCCTGTGATTGGACCGGTCGCGGCTGAACAAACATCTCTTGCAGCGCGCGAGACCCAGCGGCTGATTTCTCTCGCCCGTCCGCAGTTGAAGGATCCGGCCGGTTGGGCGGAAGATATCTTGTGGTCCTTGCGGATCTCCGGAATTCCACACACCCCTGAAAATGTCTGCGCGCTGATTGCAACGGTCGATCAGGAATCGAATTTCAAGGCTAATCCGCCGGTCGAAGGGTTGGGGCGGCGAACGCTTGCCGCGTTGAATGCAAGACTGCAGGGGAGTGATTTCAAGTCGCTGGTACTGCGCAGTCTCTTTGCCGCTGACCCTTCCATCAAGAAAAACCTGGTCAGACGCCTGCGCAGCGCCCGAACCGAGCGCGACATCGACATTGCCTACAGGAAGCTGGTCAGTGAGGTTCTGACCATTGAAACCATCATCGAGCTCGACAGCAAATATGGGCTTGGAGCGGCGCAATATCTGGAATCCCAAAACGAGATCACCACCATCGGCTCCATGCAGGTTTCGGTGGTCTCGGCGCTTGAGCACGAACGGCGCTACCTGGCCAGACCGCTCTATCTCGAGGATTTCTACCGGGTGCGGGATTTCCTCTACACCCGCCGCGGCGGGCTGTTGGCGGGCACGCGGCAACTTCTCGGCTACCAGAGCGGATACACGCAAAAACTCCACAGGTTTGCCGATTACAACGCCGGGCGCTACTCGAGCCGCAACGCTGCGTTCCAGTGGGTGGTCTCAGAACTCGACGGCGCCGCCCTTGTTCTCGATGGCGACCTGCTGGCCTACCGGGGGCAGGTCGCCTCCACAGCGAAAAGCAAGACTGAGCTAGCGGTCATCCGCATCGACAATCAGCTTGATCTCGGGCTGGGCCAACGCAGGATCCGCAAGGATCTGACCCGGGAGAAAGCGTTCGACTTCACCAGCACCACGACCTATGAAAGAATCTACGGCAGTTACCAGGCGAGATACGGGCGTGTTCCGCCCTTTGCACGCGTGCCGCAGATCGATCTTGAAAGCGTAAAGCTTGACCGGCCACTGACCACCGAGTGGTTTGCACGGCGTGTCGAAGCTCGCTATCGCCGCTGCATGAAGCGAATTGGCACATAGGCAATTTGCGAAACTCCAGCTTCCCGCCACTTTCGTGGTCTATTATCCTCACGATTCGGTGAAGTGTTTAGTCGCCGTGTATGATCCGACTTGAAACCTCGGCGCCGGTTCTCCAATTAGACTGGAAAGGGCTTTGCCCCCTACAAGGACGCAAATGGCGATTGCTGGATGACCCGGGATCGCGCCCCGCGTTGCCAATCGGTCTGTAAAGGCCACGAAAGGAAACAATATGCCGGACAAAAATGTGAGCGCATCACAGGCCCCTGAAGAGGCCGGTACCTATCCCGTTCTGCCGCTGCGCGATATCGTTGTCTTCCCGCACATGATCGTGCCGCTGTTTGTTGGTCGTGAAAAGTCGATCAAGGCACTTGAGGAAGTCATGGGATCCGACAAGCAGATCATGCTTGCCACCCAGATCAGCGCTGGTGATGACGATCCGGAGCCTGCAGGCATTTACGAAATCGGCACAATCGCCAATGTGCTGCAGCTGCTGAAGCTGCCCGACGGCACCGTCAAGGTGCTCGTCGAAGGCCGTGCGCGCGCCGAGATCGTCGAGTACACCGACCGCGAAGATTACTACGAAGCTCGCGCTGTCGAGCTTGCGGAGCCCGAGGAAGACCCGGTCGAAATCGAGGCCCTGTCGCGTTCCGTGGTCTCCGAGTTCGAAAACTACGTCAAGCTCAACAAGAAGATTTCGCCGGAAGTGGTTGGTGCTGCCAGCCAGATCGACGACTATTCGAAGCTGGCCGATACCGTCGCCTCGCACCTGTCGATCAAGATCCCCGAAAAGCAGGACATGCTGTCCACCGTCTCGGTCAAGGGCCGGCTGGAAAAGTCGCTCGGCTTCATGGAAGGCGAGATCTCGGTGCTGCAAGTCGAAAAGCGCATCCGCTCTCGCGTCAAGCGGCAGATGGAGAAGACCCAGCGCGAGTATTACCTCAACGAGCAGATGAAGGCGATCCAGAAGGAGCTTGGCGACGGCGAGGACGGCCGCGACGAGATGGCCGAAATGGAAGCCCGCATTGCCAAGACCAAGCTTTCCAAGGAAGCCCGTGAAAAGGCCGATGCCGAGTTCAAGAAGCTCAAGCAGATGAGCCCGATGTCGGCCGAGGCCACCGTCGTGCGCAACTACCTCGACTGGCTGCTTGGCCTGCCCTGGGGCAAGAAGTCCCGCGTCAAGATTGACCTGAATGCTGCCGAGAAGGTGCTCGAGGTCGATCACTACGGTCTCGAGAAGGTCAAGGAGCGGATCATCGAGTATCTTGCGGTGCAGGCGCGCTCGTCCAAGATCAAGGGCCCGATCCTTTGCCTCGTCGGACCTCCCGGCGTCGGCAAGACCTCGCTCGCCAAGTCGATCGCCAAGGCGACCGGTCGTGAATATGTGCGCATGGCGCTGGGTGGCGTCCGTGACGAGGCCGAAATCCGCGGCCACCGCCGCACCTATATCGGCTCGATGCCCGGCAAGGTCGTCCAGTCGATGAAGAAGGCCAAGAAGACCAACCCGCTGTTCCTTCTCGACGAGATCGACAAGATGGGCCAGGACTTCCGCGGTGATCCGTCGTCAGCGCTGCTCGAGGTGCTGGATCCGGAACAGAACTCGACCTTCATGGACCACTACCTCGAGGTTGAGTACGATCTGTCCAACGTGATGTTCATCACCACGGCCAACACTCTCAACATTCCTGCGCCCCTTATGGACCGCATGGAAGTCATTCGCATCGCCGGCTACACCGAGGATGAGAAGCTTCAGATTGCCCGCCGGCACCTGCTGCCCAAGGCCGTGCGTGACCATGCGCTCAAGCCCGAGGAATTCGAGGTCACCGACGAAGCGCTGCTGCAGGTCATCCGTACCTACACCCGCGAAGCCGGTGTGCGTAACTTCGAGCGCGAACTGATGAAGCTGTCGCGCAAGGCCGTGACCGAGATCCTCAAGACCGGCAATGCCAAGGTTTCGGTGGATGCGGACAACCTGTCCGACTATCTCGGCGTGCCGCGCTTCCGTTACGGCGAAGCCGAGTTTGACGATCAGGTCGGCGTTGTCACCGGACTGGCTTGGACTGAAGTGGGCGGCGAATTGCTGACCATCGAAGGTGTCATGATGCCCGGCAAGGGCAAGATGACGGTCACCGGCAACCTGCGTGATGTGATGAAGGAATCGATCTCTGCGGCGGCATCCTATGTCCGCTCGCGGGCTGTCGATTTCGGCATCGAGCCGCCCTTGTTCGACAAGCGCGACATCCACGTCCACGTTCCCGAAGGGGCCACCCCCAAGGACGGCCCATCGGCCGGCGTCGGCATGGCCACCGCGATCGTCTCGATCATGACCGGCATTCCGGTGCGCCGCGATGTCGCCATGACCGGCGAGATCACCCTGCGTGGCCGGGTGCTGCCGATCGGCGGTCTCAAGGAGAAGCTGCTTGCAGCCCTGCGCGGCGGCATCAAGACCGTGATGATCCCGGAAGACAATGCCAAGGATCTCCCGGAGATTCCGGACAATGTCAAAAACGGGCTGGAAATCATCCCGGTCGCCAAGATGGGTGATGTTCTGCGCCATGCGCTGGTGCGGATGCCCGAGGCCATCACCTGGGATCCCGAGGCCAAGCCTGAAGCGGCCATTGCCGCAGATGCCGGCGAAGAGGGTGGCGCCACCATTGCTCACTAGCCTTCAGGCGTGATCGACATGCAATGCGAAACGGGCGGGAACAATTCCCGCCCGTTCTGCGTTTGAGGGCGTGCGGCGAGGCGGGGGACTGTTTCGAATCCAAACAGGTTCGAAGCGTTCCACCGGAATTCCTTAACTTTCTTGGCTTCCGATGGCCGGCGAGACGCAAATTGCCTGTGAAAAGCCTTTATAAAGCGCGGGTTTCCGGGGAGTTTGGTTGCGCGGGACAGATAGATGCGTAGGATCACCGCATCGAACGAAATGAGTCGACATAACGCCAGAAAGGGACGGAAATGAACAAGAATGAACTCGTGGCCGCAGTGGCCGAGAAATCGGGCCTGAGCAAGGGTGATGCAACTTCGGCTGTTGAAGCCGTTTTCGAAACCATCACCGGTGAGCTCAAGAATGGCGGCGACGTCCGTCTGATCGGCTTCGGCAACTTTACCGTTTCGCGTCGCGAAGCTTCGAAGGGCCGCAACCCGCAGACCGGCAAGGAAGTTGATATTCCTGCACGCAACGTGCCGAAGTTCTCGGCCGGCAAGGGCCTCAAGGACGCTTGCAACTAAGCCACATTTTCTTGATTGCATGACGACAAGCCCGGGCGCCAGCGCCCGGGCTTTTTCGTTGATGGGACCGGTTTTGGCTTGGCGTCTGGTCCTGATGGCCTGGCGCGACTGGTTGAGCGGGCTCGGGCGGGTTTGGTGCCGGTGTGGGACGGGCAGGGGCGTGCTGCAATTATTTGACATAAATGCGCTTGACGATAGAACAAATATAGAACAATATAAAAACATAAAGGGAATTCAAAGGAGTTGATCATGACCGCATTTGCCCGTGACATTGCCGCTTTCGTTTCCATGTCTCTCTTCGTGGCCTGCTTCGCCGTTCTCGCGATGGCGTTCTGATTTCAAGAATCTCTTGCAAGTTTTCATGTCGCCGGTTGCGGCGCCATGCAGCATCCCAAGCCTGGCTGCGCAGCCATCCAGCGGCCTCGTACGCCTGACCGGGCAACCTGTCCGGGGACGTGCCGCGACGGCCTGAAAAGAAGCCGTGTCTCTTTGCTGATTTCGTAGCCTGCGCTCTGGACTTTGCTGTCCGGGTCTTCACAATTGGCGTTTGAGTCTAGGGCCGCACCGGCACGGTGCCGTGCAGCGGACCGGACGGCAGAGGGCATCAATGGCACGGGAAAGCAAATCGGCGAAACTGCTGGCCAATCTGGCGGCGGGGACCGAGCAGGCGCGGGAGCGTGGAAAGCAGGCTGGAGATCGTGAAGTCGGCAATTGGCCCGGTTTCGTGCATCTGCGGGTGCACTCGGCCTATTCGCTGCTTGAGGGTGCGCTGCCGATCAAGACCCTGATCAAGCGGGCCGTCTCCGATGACCAGCCGGCGCTTGCCATCACCGATACCAACAATCTGTTTGGCGCCCTGGAATTTTCGGTCAAGGCCATGGAGGCGGGGATCCAGCCGCTCATTGGCTGCCAGCTCGACATCGACATGGAGGATGGTCAGGCCGGTGACCGGCGCTCGCACCGTGATCATCTGCAGAAATTGCCGTCGATTGTGTTGTACGCAGCAACCCCGGACGGTTACGACCGCCTGGTGGCGCTCGTCAGCCAGGCCTATCTCGGCGGCAACCCCGAAAGCAACGACAGGCCGCATGTGATGCTGTCCTGGCTGCAGCAGGGGGCGGAAGGCTTGATCGCGCTCACCGGAGCCACCGGCGGCCCCGTTGACCAGGCGATGCGTGAAGGCCATGCGGACCAAGCAAGGGCCCGTCTGAACACCCTGAAAGACGTGTTTGGTGACCGGCTTTACATCGAATTGCAGCGTCAGAACGGATTTGACCGGGCGCACGAAGCCAAGATGATTGCGCTCGCCTATGATGCCGAGGTTCCCCTCGTTGCCACCAACGAAGCTTTTTTCCCGACACCTGATGATTTTGAAGCCCACGACGCGCTGATGGCGGTGGCCAACAACGCGGTCATGTCGGATGATCGCAGACCGCGTTTGAGCGTGGACAATTGTCTCAAGTCCCGCGCCGAGATGGTGGAGCTGTTTGCCGACATTCCCGAAGCGCTTGAAAACACCATCGAGATCGCCCGCCGTTGCAGCGCCATCGTCGAACGCCGGGACCCGATCCTGCCGCGCTTCACGGGCGGCGGCGAGGATGATCCGGCCGCAGCCCTTGCGGCCGAAGCCGCCGAGTTGCGCCGGCAATCGATCGAAGGCCTCGACAAGAGACTGGCCCGGATCGGCCTGGCCGAGGGCTATACGGAAGCCGACTACCGCGAGCGGCTGAAGGTCGAACTCGATATCATCGAGAACATGAAGTTTCCCGGCTACTTCCTCATCGTGGCCGACTTCATCAAATGGGCCAAGGACCACGACATCCCGGTCGGCCCGGGCCGTGGTTCCGGTGCGGGTTCGCTGGTCGCCTACGCGCTCACCATCACCGATGTCGACCCGTTGCGCTTCTCGCTGCTGTTCGAGCGCTTCCTCAACCCGGCCCGTGTCTCGATGCCCGACTTCGACATCGACTTCTGCCAGGATCGCCGTGAAGAGGTGATCCGCTATGTGCAGAAGAAATACGGCCGCGAGCAGGTGGGACAGATCATCACCTTCGGAAGCCTTCAGGCGCGCGCAGCGCTGCGTGACGTCGGCCGGGTGCTGGAAATGCCCTACGGCCTGGTTGACCGCATCTGCAAGCTGGTGCCCAACAACCCGGCCAACCCGACGCCGCTGAACAAGGCCATCGAGGAAGAGCCCCGCTTCAACGAGGAGGTCGAGAAGGAGCCTGCCATCGGCCGGCTTCTCGATATCGCCCAGAAGCTCGAAGGGCTTTACCGCCACGCCTCGACCCACGCCGCCGGTATCGTCATCGGCGACCGGCCGCTGTCGCAGCTGGTGCCGATGTACCGTGATCCGCGCTCGGACATGCCGGTCACCCAGTTCAACATGAAGTGGGTCGAGCAGGCGGGTCTGGTCAAGTTCGACTTTCTTGGCCTGAAAACCCTCACCGTGCTCAAGACCGCGGTCGGCTTCATCGCCAAGCGCAACATCACGATTGATCTCGAAGCCCTGCCGCTCGACGACCAGCCGACCTACGAGATGCTGTCGCGCGGCGAGACTGTCGGCGTGTTCCAGGTGGAATCCGCAGGCATGCGCAAGGCGCTGATCGGCATGCGCCCTGACCGCATCGAGGACATCATCGCGCTCGTGGCACTCTACCGTCCGGGCCCGATGGAAAACATTCCGGTCTACAATGCCCGCAAGCATGGCGAGGAAGAGATCGCCTCGATCCACCCCAAGATCGATGATCTGCTGGCCGAAACCCAGGGCGTGATCGTCTACCAGGAACAGGTGATGCAGATCGCCCAGGTCCTGGCCGGCTATTCGCTCGGAGAAGCCGATCTCTTGCGCCGCGCCATGGGCAAGAAGATCAAGGAGGAGATGGACAAGCAGCGTGTCCGCTTCGTCGAGGGCGCGGTGGAGCGCGACGTCTCCAAGCCGCAGGCGGACATGATCTTCGATCTGCTGGCCAAGTTCGCCAACTACGGCTTCAACAAGTCCCACGCCGCAGCCTACGGCATCGTGTCCTATCAGACGGCCTATCTCAAGGCGCATTACCCGGTCGAATTCCTCGCCGCGTCGATGACGCTGGATATGTCGAACACCGACAAGCTGGTCGATTTTCGTCAGGATGCCAGACGCCTCGGCATCGAGGTGGTTGCGCCGTCGGTGCAGACCAGCTTCCGCCATTTCGAGACCGGCGACAACAAGATCTACTACGCGCTGGCCGCCATCAAGGGCGTCGGCGATGCCGCGGTCGAGCACATTGTCGAGGTCCGCGGCGACGAGCGATTTGCCTCGCTGGAGGATTTCTGCACCCGGATCGATCCGCGCCAGGTCAACCGGCGGGTGCTTGAAAGCCTGATCGCGGCGGGCGCGCTGGACTGTTTTGGCCACGACCGCGCCATGCTCAGTGGCGGACTCGACCGGGTTCTCGGCTTTGCCCAGCGCGCGCAGGAAAACCGCATCAGCGGCCAGAGCGACATGTTCGGCATCGGCGGCGGTGCGGGCGAGGCGGAAACCATCCAGCTGCCGGCCACCATACCCTGGCTGCCGGCCGAAAAACTGCATCGCGAATACCAGGCGTTGGGCTTTTATCTCTCTGCCCATCCGCTTGATTCCTATAATGATCTTCTGGCCAAGATGCGGGTGCAGACCTGGGCCGATTTCTCCGTTGCAGTAAAGGCCGGGGCCACCGCCGGCCGGCTCGCAGGCACCGTCACAAGCAAGCAGGAACGCAAGACCCGCACTGGCAACAAGATGGGCATCGTGGCCTTCTCGGACAGCTCCGGACAGTACGAGGCTGTGCTGTTTTCAGAAGGTCTGGCGCTCTACCGCGAGCTTCTCGAGCCGGGCAAGTCGATCGTCATCACGGTGACCGCCGAAGAACGCCCCGAGGGCATCGGACTGCGCATCCAGACCGCGGATTCGCTGGAAGATCGCGCGGCGCGCGGCCAGTCTGCGCTCAGGGTGTTCCTGCGCGACGCCAAGCCGCTCAACTCGGTCTCCACGCATCTCAAGTCGCGCGGCGAGGGGCAGGTTTCCTTCGTCATGATCAAGGATGATGGCCGCCGCGAGATCGAGGTTACCTTGCCGGATCGCTACAAGATCTCGCCGCAGCTCGCCTCGGCCCTGAAGGCCGCCCCCGGGGTTCTCGACGTCGAACTGGTTTAGGCGGCAATGTGACCGCCACAGCGGCGTGGCATTTTGCCGTATCCGGGGCGGCCTATCGAACCATTGCCATGGTGGCAATGGTCACGGCGTTGAGTCCCATTCCCCACAGCACGGCCAGCGCAAACAGCGGCGATGTCTGACGCTGGATTGCATAGGCCATCATGATCAGGGCGGCCGGCAACCAGTCGAGCATGTAGCGCTGGACATTGTACTGGGTGTAACCGTTGGAATGATAAAACAGCATCACGGTGAAGAGGCCCGCCACCAGCAGCCCGGAGAAGACCGTACGGCGGTTGACCGGAGTAAAGAACATGATGGCCAGCCAGGGGCTCGCCACCAGGAATGCGGTGCCGAAACGGTCAATGCCTGCCAGCTCCAGGTTTCCCGGCCCCTCGAAGCGGGCATGAAATCCCTGCACCATCGCGTGGTAGAGGTTGAAGGGCACATAGTTCCGGCTCCACAACCCGTGCGCTTCCAGCCGTTCTTTGAGAACGCCGGGCGGATAGTCGATAAAGGCGTAACCGTTCTCAAGCGCTGAGCCGAAGCGGAGCTGGTTGTAGGCCAGGTAAATGCCGATCGCCGCCAGCACGGGCAGCCCCAGCCTGACAGCCCGCGTGATCCTGTCTTTCATTGCCGATAAGAGTGGTGCATCGGGCCGCAGCGACAGGATGAGCAACAACGGGACATAGAAGAGTGTCATCTGCCGGCTCAGAAAGGCGCAGGAGATCGCCACCCCGGCACTCACAAGCCGCCCGGCCAGTGCTTCGTGGATGGCCAGGCTCGTCATCAGGAAGCCGATTGCCTGGGCGAAAAACCAGATGCCGTCAGCGCGGATTGTTACGAAGTAGAGCGGGCTTGAAAAGCCAACCGCCAGCACAAGCCAGAGCCATGCCGGCTTGCTTGCGCCCAATTGTCGAAAGACGCGAAGCCAGATCAGCAACGACAGGAACAAACACAGTATCGCCAAGGGGATGAAGCCAAACGTCGTGGCCCCGCCAAGCACGACGAGAGGCAGCGCCGCGACACCAGGAAACGGTGGAAACACCACATAGGTGCGACCATCGAAACGGGCGCAGTCGAGATCGAAACAGCTCGTGACCCACAACCTTCCATGCAGAAAGGCATCCGCCATCAGCGCTGCAGAATTCTTGCCGCCAACCTCGGTCAATCCTGTATAGACGAGTGCTGCCAGCAGCAGCCCGGCGGTCAGAATTCCGGCCGGTAGCAGCAACCGTTCGCGCTTTGAGGTAGAGGTCATGGTTCAGGCGTCTCCCTGTCCTGACCAAGCTTGAACGGCTGTGCCAGGCTGGTTGCACCGGACGCGATGAAGTGAGAGTGACGCCCGGTCAATCCTCGTCCGCTTGCCGCAGCTTGCGCGAGGTGCCGAAGGTATATCCTGTTTCTACTATGTTTTGTCCGAATTTTTGTCGCACCTTGTCGATGGCGCTTTCCGCCACCGCCCGCCGTGCCGCAGCCGGATCAACCAGGTCCGGCGGATCGGCCCGGCTCGCATCGGTGAGATCGGACACCCCGATGCCGATCAGGCGGAAGCGGTCGTCGCCGAGTTCGCGCTCCAGGAGATGCAGGCCGGTGCGGAAGATTCGGTCGGCGAGCACCGTCGGATCTTCCAGCTTGAAGTTGCGCGTCCGGCTTTTGAACTCGGCGGTCTTGAGCTTGAGCACCACCGTCTGACCGGCAACGCCCGAGGCCTTGAGCCGCGCCGAGACCTTTTCCGACAGCCGCCGGAGCACCGGCACCAGGTCCTTTGCCTGCGACAGATCGCTGTTGAAAGTGGTTTCCGCGGACACGCTCTTGGCGCCTTCATTGGCGTGCACTGTCCGGTCGTCCTCGCCCCTGGCCAGATGGTAGAGCCGTTTGCCCATGACCCCGTAGCTGCGCATCAGCGCGGTCTGTTCCATCACCTGCAATTGCCCGATGGTGCGGATGCCGTCACGCGCCAGCGTCTCGGTAAAGGCCTTGCCGACGCCCCAGATCAGCGACACCGGACGTGGCTTGAGGAACTCGATCGCCTCGGCCTTGCCGATCACCGAAAACCCACGCGGCTTGTCGAGGTCAGACGCCACCTTGGCGAGGAACTTGCAGTAGGAGAGCCCGACTGACAGGCTGATGCCGATTTCCGCTTCGACCCGGACGGCAAACCGCGCAAGCGTACGCGCAGCGGTGTCCTTGTGCAGTTTCTCCGTTCCGGCCAGGTCCAGAAACGCCTCGTCGATCGAGATCGGCTGCACCAGTGGGGTCAGTTCCTCCATCAACTGCCGGACTTCGCGCCCGACACGGACATATTTCTCCATGTCGGGCTTGATCACGATCGCATCGGGACAGGCATCCAGCGCCTTGAACATCGGCATTGCCGAGCGCACCCCGTGAATGCGCGCGATATAGCAGCAGGTGGAGACCACGCCGCGCTTGCCGCCGCCGATGATCACCGGCTTGTCGGCCAGTTCCGGATTGTCGCGCTTTTCCACCGTGGCGTAAAACGCATCGCAATCGACATGCGCCAGCGTCAGCTGGTCGATCTCCGGATGCCGGATGAGGCGCGGGCTGCCGCAGGCATGGCACCGCCTGACCTCCACACGGGCGGACGTCAGGCAATCGCGGCAAAAGCCGGGAGCCGGAGCTGTATCAGGCGGAGTTTGGGTCATCGGATCGCATACGAGAACAAAGATTGAACATTGCCAGATTAGTCAATAAACTTCAGACTCACAAGCCTGCCTGATCTGCTGGAGAGCACACCGTTTGACCCTGGATATCCGCCCTGTAACGTCTGATCTCTGGCCGTCGCTGGAAACCCTGTTTGGTCCGCAGGGCGCTTGCTATGGCTGCTGGTGCAGCTATTTCCGGCTGGCGCCCAAGCAGCGCGACGCGTTGAGCCGGGATGAAAAGAAGCAGCACCTGAAACAGGCTGCGGCTGCCGAGGTGCCGCCCGGGCTGATCGCGCTTGATGATGGGGTTCCTGTGGGCTGGGTGCAGGTGACGCCGCGGGCGCATGTGCCGCGCTGGAACACCACGCGAACGGTCTCGCGCCCGCTTGAGGGAGATGATCCTGCCGATCCGGGCCTGTGGGCGATCTCCTGCTTTTTCGTCCAGTCGAGCCGGCGCGGGCAGGGGCTGAGCCACGCCCTGGTCAATGCCGCGGTCGCCCATGCGCGGCAAAGCGGTGCCCGCATCATCGAGGCATGCCCTGTCGAACATGCCAGGCATTCCAGATCCGTCGGCCTGCTGGCCGGTTCCGTGCGGGTGTTCGAAAAGGCAGGCTTCGAGCCCGTTGCCGAGCGCAAGCCAGGCCGGCCGCTGATGCGCAAGGTCCTTGCGTGAGAGCCATCGCAACCGGCGCCGACGCCCGCGCGGCAGTCTTTCGCTCAGTCGCTTCGCGCGCTGATATGGGCGTTGATCAATGCTTCCGCATGAGCCCAGTCGGTGGCGATGTCGATCCCGTCGCCGGGATGCGGCGCCAGCGCGCGAAAAGTGTCGTTGGCCATCAGATTGACCAGCAGCGATTGCGGCACATGGCTGCGCACCGATTGCAGATTGACGAAGATGTCGTCGATGAAGGCCACCGGTTGCGGGCGGTCTCCATGCAGCGCCAGAACCGCAGGCCCCTTCGGCGCTTCGCTTGCAATCATCGGATAGTCGAAGCCGTGCCGCGACAGGAGCCGCCGGCGGACCTCGCGGTGGCGCGGCGGCATCGCCGTCAGAAACACGACATCGGCCTGCTCCGACAAGCGAGCAAGACTGTCGGCGGCTTCGACAACCGGCGTCTGCCATTCGTCATGGCTTTCGAAAAAGGCCTCCAGCATCCGGCTGACTTCCTCGCCCGGGGTTTCGCTGCCATCGGTGCGGTTGAACACATTGCCGTGCAGGCGGAACGAGGTCGGCCGCAGCTCGTGCCCCTCGCCGGTGAGGAAAGCCTCGAACGGGGTGACGAATTCCAGCACGACCTCGTCCACATCGCACACGATCAGGGGGCGGTCGCCGAGATGCAGATCGTCATGCTCGGCGTCGGGGATGAGCCTCATCATGTCTCGCTCGAACCGCCCAGGGCCTGGAAGGCGCGGGAAATGGTCTCCGGCCTGGTGTCCGTGGCAGCGCAGAAATCCAAGAGCGTCGGTTCATGGCTCATCAGAAAGCCGAGAACGCCGGCGAGAAACCCCGGCTCCTTTGCGGCCTCGCGCAGGCTGGAAGCCTCGAGCCCGGTCAGCGCCAGGAACCGGCCCATCAGTTCGGGCTCGCCCGCAAGCCAGACCAGCACCGCAATCGCCGTCTCTTCCGCATCCGCCATCGCTGTCTCGTCCTTCCGATATCTCATCCAAGGTATTCGAAATGACCGATTACCACTTTTTCAACCTAATGGAACTAAGGTGATGGTGTTGGCCGGCACTGGGGACCTGAATTTCCGCAAACCGGGACAGCCGAACGCCGGTGATCACGTTCACCTGCGGCCGGCAACAACAGGATCCGGCGGGCAAATGGTCTGCCCGGATCGGCAATGGGGTCGGATATGACAAAGCAGGTTATGATTGTTGAGGACAATGAACTCAACATGAAACTCTTCCGGGACCTGATCGAAGCGTCAGGTTACAAGACGATCCAGACCCGCAACGGTCTGGAAGCGATGGATCTTGCCCGCAAGCACCGTCCTGATCTCATTCTCATGGACATCCAGCTGCCCGAAGTCTCCGGCCTTGAAGTCACCAAATGGCTCAAGCAGGACGATGACCTTCACGTTATCCCGATCATTGCCGTCACTGCCTTTGCTATGAAGGGCGATGAGGAGCGCATCCGCCAGGGGGGCTGTGAAGCCTATATCTCCAAACCGATCTCGGTGCCCAAATTCATAGAAACCATCAAGACCTATCTCGGTGATGCTTGAGGGTGGAGAGCTGACATGACTGCGCGGATCCTGGTGGTTGACGACATCCCGGCCAATGTGAAGCTGCTCGAAGCTCGCCTCATGGCCGAGTATTTCGAGGTGCTGACCGCCGCCGATGGCATGACCGCGTTGTCGATTTGCGACCAGACGCCGGTCGATCTGATTCTGCTCGACATCATGATGCCCGGCATCGACGGGTTCGAGGTCTGCGAACGGCTCAAGACCAATCCGCGCACTGCCCATATTCCCGTGGTCATGGTCACCGCGCTTGATCAGCCCGCCGACCGTGTGCGCGGGCTCAAGGCCGGTGCCGACGATTTTCTCACCAAACCGGTCAACGACCTGCAGCTGATGACCCGGGTCAAGAGCCTGATCCGCTTCAAGGCGCTCAGCGACGAGTTGCGACTGCGCGCCGAGACTGCACGCAGCATTGGCCTCGAAACCCTTCTCGCGCCTCACCAGGGCAAGCTGGAGGAGCCGGGCATGGTGTTGCTGGTCGAAAGCCGCGCCAACACCCAGGAGCGCATGTCGCGCGCCCTGAGCGGCATTGCCGAGATCACCGCCATCGCCGATCCTCAGGCAGCCCTGTTCGAGGCCGCTGACAAGCCCTACGAGCTGGTGATCGTCTCGTCGTCTCTCGAAGACTACGACCCTCTGCGGCTGTGTTCACAGCTGCGCTCGCTCGAGCGAACCCGCTTCATTCCCATGCTGGTGGTGGCGGAGCAGGGCGAGGACGAACTGGTGATTCGTGCGCTGGAGCTGGGCGTCAACGATTACCTGGTGCGCCCGCTCGACCCGAATGAACTGCTTGCCCGCAGCGTGACCCAGATCCGCCGCAAGCGCTATTCCGACAAGTTGCGGGCCAGCCTCACCGAATCGGTCGAGTTCGCCGTCACTGATGCGCTGACTGGCCTCAACAACCGCCGCTATCTCGACACCCATCTGGCAACCCTGGTCGACCGGTCAAACCGGCGCGGGCGTCCCTTGTCCGTGCTGATCACCGACATCGATCATTTCAAGGCCATCAACGACACCCATGGCCATGAGGGTGGTGACGACGTGTTGCGCGATTTTGCCCGCAGGGTGCGCGGAGCCGTCCGCGGCGCTGACCTTGCCTGCCGCTATGGCGGCGAGGAGTTTGTCGTGGTCATGCCTGACACGACATCGGAAATCGCAGCGCAAGTTGCCGAGCGGCTGCGTGAGGCAGTGGCCGCCGCACCGTTCAGGATCTCGGCAACCGGCACAGCTGCGGAAGTCACCACCTCGGTGGGCATTGCAACGCTTGAGGCGGATGGAGAAGGCGCGGATTCTTTGCTTCGCCGCGCAGACAAGGCGCTGTATCAGGCCAAGAACAATGGACGGAACAGGGTCGTTGGGCAAGCTGCCTGAAGTTAGTTTCCGCGTTGCTGTCTATTTTTTGCAGCCGACCATGCGCGGCTGAATAATGCTTCGATTTATCCTTTTTTCCGTATTTGAATAGTTAAAATTGATTCCAATATTAACCAACAATAGCGACGGTTTCGATTTAGTATTAAGAAACTGTTGATTTTTTACCGGTTTGAGACAAATATCATACTCGTATGAAGCGTTCTGGGACGGTTGAAAGATATCCTGTAACGCCAAGATAGTTTGCATACCCCATGATGTTCAGGTCCGCCGCATCTCCTGGGTCGTGGGGTGGCCGATCGAGACCAAGTGCACAAGTGGTATCCTCGTTCCACGCCTTGTTTCGGTCGGCCCTCGACACGAAAAAACCCGCTTCCGAAAGGAGGCGGGTTTTTTTGTCCGTCGTTGAAAACCCTGCCCGTAGGCAGGAGGGCAAGCCAGATTACTTGATCTTGGCTTCCTTGAATTCAACGTGCTTCTTGGCAATCGGGTCGTACTTGGTCTTCACCATCTTTTCGGTGAAGGTACGGCTGTTCTTCTTGGTTACGTAGAAAAAGCCGGTGTCAGCGGTCGACAGGAGCTTGATCTTGATTGTGGTCGCCTTGGCCATGGTGTCTTGCCTTCTTCAAAAATGAAGCCGCGGACAGCACACATGGCTCCACGGCGAAACTTGTGCGGAAACTACAAAAGCCGCCGGGAAAGTCAAGTCCGTTTTGGCCGCAGCAGGATACGAAACAGTGTCAGGGCCACATAAAGTGCGAAAAAGAACGCCAGCGCCCAGGAGAATCCATGATCGCCGGCGACATCCATCGAAACGCCGATGGTCTGCGGACCGACCAGCATGCCCAGCGCATAGCAGAACACGAAGGCGGCGTTGGCCGATGCGAGGTCCGCGCCATGCAGCTTGTCGCCCAGATGCGCGAGCCCGACTGTATAGAGACCGGCGACGCTGCCACCCCAGAACAGCAGGATCACGGCCGTTAGCAGCCAGTTGTGGATCAGGAAGGGCAGGGCAAGTGACCCAACCAGGCCGATAAAGGCAAACAGCGACAGCAGCGGCCGCCGGTCCTTCATCCGGTCGGCAACCAGCCCGACGGGGATCTGGAACAGGACGTTGCCGAGCCCCATCATCATCAGAAGCAACGCGCCTTCTGATTCGGTGAAGCCGGTCCGGTTGGCATAGACCGGAAACAGCGACAGCCCGCCTGATTCGACCGCGCCGAAGATGAACACCGCAGCCGTTGCCGTCGGAACCAGGAACACGTAGCGCATGAACGAGTGACTTGGCGTCGTCTCGATGATCGGATTTTCCTTGCGCGCCATCAGGATCGGAATGGCGGCCAGCAGGATGATGCCGGCGCCAATGGCAAACGGCATGATGCCTTCCGAACCAATCACCGAGAAGATCAGCGGGCCGGCTGCAAAACCGAGCGACAGCACGGTGGCGTAGATCCCGAGCACCAGTCCCCGCCGTGACGGTGGCGCTGCGGTGTTGATCCAGAATTCCGACAGCACGAACAGGATGGTGATCGCGCCATGGAATATGATGCGCAGCGGAAACCACATCCACAACGCCTCGGCATAGTAGAAGCCAAGCGCACTTGCCGAGGCCGCAATGATCGACAGCACCATGGTCGTGGTTACGGTTAGTCGTTGCGCGATCATCGTCGAAATCGGCGCCGCCACGATTGCTGCAACACCGGCCATGGCCGAGTTGAGCCCGATCATCGAGGACGAGACGCCGCGTTTTTCGAGAATGATGGACAAAAGCGGCAGCCCCAGGCCGATGGCAATGCCGACCGCCGTGATGGCAGAAACGGCGGCGATCAGGGCAGGCCAATGAATCTCCTCACGGATCACGGGGGTGCGGAGGGATGGATTGTCCATGTGGGGTCGCCCTAAATCAATTCGCGAACGAATCGTCCGTTGCGGGAGTAGTAGAACGGAACCGCTTTGCCAAATGGTAAAGACGGGTCTTCCGCCAGTGCGTCGCCCAGGTCAGAGAGGATCACCCGGGTGATCCTGGGCAGGGGATGGCTTTCATGCGCGTCGACCGGCAACCATGTCAGGTCATGCAGTTCCTCGCTGTCCTGCACGGCGTCCGGCTCGAGGCCGAGCTCATCGCAAAAACAGGCAAAGAAGCGGGTGTCGAAGCGGCGCGACTGGCCCGGAGGCGTGATGGCGCGGGCCAGAAAGCGGAAGGGCGAGACATCCGGACGCAGCTGGTCCGCATATTCCGATGGCGTGAGAGACAGATGCGCCTCTTCCATCATTTCCCGCGCCGCGGCGACGGCGAGGCCGCGGGCCGCCTTGTCGTGAAACCGGGCCCGGGTTCGCGCCATCAGCTTGTTCAGCACCTCATCCTGCAGCGGTTGGGCAAGTGGCACCCTGTTGTCGCCGGGATCACGCCGGCCGCCGGGAAACACGTAAAGATCCGGCATGAAGGCATGCGCCTTGCCACGCTTTCCCAACAGCGCCCGTGGCGTCGTGCTGCTCCGATCCAGCAGGATGAGCGAGGCGGCGTCGCGCGGGGATCGGGTCGGATGCCGCTTTTCACTGGTTCGCGCCTGGTGATCCTCCGTCAGCAGCGCGGTGTTGGCGGCAACACTGTCATTCATCGCACATCCTCATGCGCGGTGTCGGCCAGCATCGGCTCTTCCGAATGGCCGCCGAAGCCGTGCATGCGCAAGGCCCATTGTAGTCCGATGACCCCGCCCTTGATCGAAGGCAGCATCGCCAGTGTCAAAATGATGGTGATCGGGATCCAGATCATCAGGTGCTGCCAGCTTTCAAGCACCAGCCAGGTGTCGGTGGCCATGAAACCGGCAACAACAATGTGGCCGACGATGAAGATCGCCAGATAGGCCGGAAAATCATCGGCACGGTGGTGGACCATCTCTTCGCCGCAGTGGGCACAGGCATCCACCGGCTTCAGAAACGCCCTGAACAGCTTGCCTTCGCCGCAATTGGGGCAGCGGCAGAACAGGCCGCGCTTGACCGCGCGCCAGGTATCCCGCGGAGCTTCCTTGTCATGGGCAGTGTTGCCGCCGAATTCGAGCATCTCTCTTCTCCTGAACTGAACACGCGTCCTGGACGCTGCAGATTTCTTGCCCGGCGCAGGCTCAGCGCCGTCCGCGAGGAGGCCTGGTGCCGGGTTTCTTCGGCCCGCCGCGCTTGGCCCGACCGGACTTGTGGAACGAGCGGGTGCCGGTGGGCATCTTCTGGCCCTCGCTGAGCATCTCGAATCGCATCGAGCCTGCCAGCGGTATGACTTCGACGAGCTTGACCTCCACCCCATCACCGAGACGATAGCCCAGACCGGTTTTCTCGCCGGTCAGCGCCTGATGTGCCTCGTCATAGTGATAATAGTCCAGCCCCAATGTGGAAACCGGAATAAAGCCATCTGCGCCAAATTGAGGCAGGCTGACAAAGAGGCCGGATTTGGTCACGCCGGAAATCCGCCCGTCAAAGGCTTCGCCGATGCGGCCGGCGAGGTGGTGCGCCACCAGCCGGTCGACGGTGTCGCGTTCAGCCGCCATGGCGCGCCGCTCGGTGACGGAAATTTCCGCGGCGATGTTTTCGAGCGCAGCTTCCTCCGACGGCGTGATCCCGCCTTCGCCCAGGCCGAGCGAACCGACCAGCGCCCGGTGCACGATCAGGTCCGCATAGCGCCGGATCGGCGAAGTGAAATGCGCATACTTCATCAGGTTGAGGCCGAAATGCCCCAGGTTTTCCGGCGAGTAGATGGCCTGGCTCTGGCTGCGCAGAACCATCTCGTTGACCATGCCCTGATAGGGCTGATCGACAGCCTTGGACAGGATGCCATTGAATGAATTGGCTCGCACCGAAGCACCGCGCGCCAACGACAGGCCGAGCGTGCCGAGAAATTCGCGCAGCACTTCCTGTTTTGCCAGCGAAGGCTCGTCGTGAACCCGGTAGATCAGTGGCTGTTTGCGCTTTTCCAGCGTTTCCGCGGCCGCCACGTTGGACTGGATCATGAATTCCTCGATCAGCCGGTGCGCGTCGAGCCGTTCGGGCACGATCACCTTGTCGACCTTGCCTTCCGGGGTCAGCAAAATCTTGCGCTCGGGCATGTCGAGATCAAGCGGCTGGCGCCGGTCGCGCTCGCGCTTGAGCACCGCATAGGCCTTCCACAACGGCTTCAGAACCGTCTCCAGCAACGGCCCGGACTTGTCGTCGGGATTGCCGTCGATTGCGGCCTGAGCCTGCTGATAGGACAGTTTCGCCGCGCTCTTCATCATCACGCGGTGAAACTTGTGACCGACTTTGCGGCCTTCGGCGGAAAACACCATGCGGAGCGCCAGCGCCGGGCGGTCTTCGCCTTCGCGCAGCGAACACAGATCATTGGAGATCCTCTCGGGGAGCATCGGCACGACCCGGTCGGGGAAATAGGCCGAGTTGCCGCGTTTGAGCGCCTCGCGGTCGAGCGCCGATCCGGAGCGCACATACCAGGAGACGTCGGCGATCGCCACGGTGGCGATGATGCCGCCGGGATTGTCGGGCGAGGGGTCTTCCTCGGCATAGACCGCGTCGTCATGGTCCTTGGCGTCATGCGGGTCGATGGTGATCATCGGAATGTGGCGCCAGTCTTCGCGGCCCTGGAGCGGTGCCGGCTTGGCGTTCTCCGCCGCCTCGATCACTTCTGCCGGGAAGACATGCGGGATGCCGTGCGCATGGATGGCGATCATTGATATCGCCTTCTCGCCCTCGACCGACCCCAGCACCGCGTGCACCTTGGCGCGCGGCAGCCCCATGCGGCCCAGCCGCGCCGGTTCCGCCTCGACCAGGTCACCGTCCTTGGCGTCTCCGGTGAAGTCGCGGTCGACAACCAGTTCCTCGCCGCGCCGTTCGATCGGCATCAGGCGGCCGCCGCCGCCGGGGGTTTCCCGGAACACGCCGAGGACCAGGCCGTCGCGTCGGTCGAGAATTTTCATGATCCGGGCGGTGTAGCTGGTGCCCTTGCCGTGCGTGGCCGGGAAGATCCGCGCCAGGACCCGGTCGCCGATGCTCGCCGCCGTCGACGGTGTGCGTGACTTGCCACGGTCGCGCCCGGCGTTCGACTGCCGAACGATCACGGCCGGGGCCGCGCCATGATCCTCGAGCCATTCCGCCGGACGGGCGACCAGATCGCCGTCGCTGTTGCGCAGGGTGATTTCAAGCACCGCCACCGCCGGCAGCGTGCCGGGGCGCCTGAGCATCTTCTTGTCCCGCTCGATCAGGCCTTCTTCTTCCAGCTCTCTGAGCACATCCTTGAGCTCGGCCCGTGTGTCGCCCTTGATGCCGAAAGCCTTGGCAATGTCACGCTTGGAGGCCCGGTCCGGGTTCTCGCTCAGATACCGCAGGATGGTTTCCTTGTCCGGCATGTCGCCGCGGCGGAAGGCCGGACGTGAATCCGCTGACGCGCCGTCACTCTTGCTTGACGACGGTTTGCCCGCCCGTGACTTGCGCGGAGGATGTGCCAAATTCAGTCCTTCTTTGCCGTGGCGGCTGCGGTTTTCTTGGCCGCTGCAGGCTTTTTCGCTGCCGTGGTCTTCTTGGCTGCGGCTTTTGGTTTGGCCTTGGCCTTGGTGGCTTTCTTCGCCGGTGCCTTGGTCTTCTTGCCTGAGGCGGCAGCCTTGGCGGCGATCATTTCAAGCGCTTCCTCGACCGTCACTTCAGCCGGTACCTTGTCCTTGGGCAGGGTGGCGTTGATCTTGCCCCAGTTGACATAGGGACCATACTTGCCGTCGCGCACGGTAATCGGGCCGCCATCGGGATGGTCGCCCAGCGCTTTCAGCGCCGTCGGAGTGCCGCGTCCGCGCCCGGGTCCCTTGGCCTGTTTTTCGGCGATCACTGTGACCGCGTGGTTCAGACCGATGGTGAAGACGTCTTCCACGCTTTCAAGATTGGCATAGGTGCCATCATGCAGCACGAACGGACCGTAGCGGCCGATTCCCGCGGAAATCATCTTGCCGGTTTCGGGATGTTCGCCGACGTCGCGCGGCAGCGCGAGCAGCGACAGCGCCTTCTCGAAATCGATGCTGGCGACTTCCCACCCCTTGGGCAGGCTGGAGCGCTTGGCTTCCTTGCCTTCGCCGCGCTGCACGTAAGGGCCGAAACGGCCGGTCCGCAAGGTAACCGGCTCGCCGGTTGCCGGGTCCGTGCCCAGCTCCTGCGGCTCGTTGGAAAGTGCTGCGTCGGCGTCCGAACCGTTGGAGGAGAGCTGCCGGGTGAAGTTGCAGTCGGGGTAGTTCGAGCAGCCGACAAAGGCGCCGTATTTACCGAGCTTCAGCGACAGGTTGCCGGTGCCGCAGGTCGGGCAGATGCGCGGGTTGGAGCCGTCCTCGCGCTCCGGGAAGACCAGCGGGGCGAGTGCCTCGTTCAGTGCATCGAGCACCTGGGTGACGCGCAACTCCTTGGTGTCGTCGATATGCGCATGGAACTCCGTCCAGAATTCGCGCAACACGTCTTTCCAGGCCAGTTCGCCGGCAGAGATCCGGTCGAGTTTTTCTTCCAGATCGGCGGTGAAACCGAATTCGACATAGCGGTTGAAGAAATTCTCCAGGAACGCGATCACCAGGCGGCCCTTGGGTTCGGGCGTCAACCTGCGGTTTTCGATCGTCACATAATCGCGGTCGCGCAGCGTCGCCAGCGTCGAGGCATAGGTCGAAGGCCGGCCGATGCCGAGTTCTTCCATCTTTTTGATCAGCGAGGCTTCGGAAAACCGCGGCGGCGGTTCGGTGAAGTGCTGCGAGGCATTGATCTTCTCCTTGGCCAGCGCTTCCTTCGCGTTGATCTGCGGCAGCCGGCCATCATCGTCGCCATCGCCGTCAGACTGCTCGCCATCTTCCTTGGCATCGGTGTAGGCGGCGATGAAGCCGTCGAAACGGACCACGGAACCGGTGGCTCGCAAGCCAGCCGTCTTGCCGTCCTTGGACGCCGTGATGTCGACAGTGGTGCGCTCGATCTCGGCGGACGCCATCTGGCTGGCGATCGCCCGCTTCCAGATCAGGTCGTAAAGCTTGAGCTGGTCGGCATCGAGATATTTCTTCAGCTCATCCGGCGCCCGCTCGAATCCGGTCGGCCGCACGGCTTCGTGGGCTTCCTGCGCATTCTTCGCCTTGGTCGAATATAGACGGGCCTTTTCAGGTACGTAGCGGTCCCCGAACCGGGTTCCAATCGCCGCCCGGGCCTCGTCGATCGCCTCGGGCGCCATCTGGACGCCGTCGGTACGCATATAGGTGATCAGACCCACGGTCTCGCCACCGATATCGATGCCTTCGTAAAGCTTCTGCGCCACCTGCATGGTGCGCGAGGCGTTGAAGCCGAGCTTGGAGGAGGCGGCCTGCTGCAGCGTGGAGGTGGTAAACGGAGGCGACGGGTTGCGGCGTGTCGGCTTGGCTTCGACGCTGTCGGCGACAAAGGATGCGCCTTCGAGCATGTCCTTGATCTGCCCGGCCAGATCGCCCTTGGTGATCGACATCTTGGTGATCTTCTCACCGTCATGCGATGTCAGCCGGGCGGTAAACCCTTCGCCGCGCAGCGTCTTCAGCTCCGCCGCGATCTGCCAGTATTCCTCGGAGATGAAGCGTTCGATCTCGCTTTCACGATCGCAGACCAGCCTGAGCGCCACCGACTGCACCCGTCCGGCAGAACGGGCGCCAGGCAGTTTCCGCCACAGCACCGGCGAGAGATTGAAGCCGACGAGGTAGTCGAGCGCCCGGCGCGCCAGGTAGGCGTCTACCAGCGGCGTGTCGATCTCGCGCGGATTGGCCATCGCGTCGAGAACGGATTTCTTGGTGATGGCGTTGAAGACGACGCGGGAAACTTTCTTCTCTTTCAGCGCCTTCTTCTTGTTGAGAACCTCCAGCACGTGCCAGGAAATCGCTTCACCCTCGCGATCCGGGTCGGTGGCGAGGATCAGCGAATCTGCACCCTTGAGTGCATCGGTAATGTCCTTGAGCCGCTTGTTGGAAGCCGTGTCGACTTCCCACGACATTGCAAAGTCCTCGTCCGGAAGCACCGATCCATCCTTGGCCGGCAGGTCTCGAACATGGCCGAACGAGGCCAGGACCTTGTAATCGCTTCCGAGGTATTTATTGATCGTTTTTGCCTTCGCAGGCGATTCCACTACCACTACATTCATCAGGTTGCTCGCATTCGGCCATGAGATTCGGCATGCCGCGCGAATTCGCGCCGTACCGATTGGCCCACGAAATGTACACCGAATGCGGCGCGGTCAAGCCCAAGTTCCAATTTACGCCCTTTTCGCAACCCGAATACAACCAATGCGCGATTGCAACTGTATTGCAATTTAAGATAATTCAGGTATCGTATTTTTCTAATCTGTGAACGGCTCCTGGTCGGGCACCAGACAGGGAAATGCAAGGGAGCCACGATGCCGAGCCACCCCTCTCAGGACTGGTCAGACAACGCCGAGACGGAGCAGAAAATCACCTATGTCCGGCAAATGCTCGGTGAACTGGGCAGTGTCGCTCGCAATGAAAATGCCGACATGCTGTGTTACCTGATCGAGATGGCCTATCTCGAGGCCGGCGACGTGCTGGCAGGGACCCGGCCGTTGCACCTGGTCAAGAAGCCCTCCTAGGACAGGGCGCTAATTATCATCAAAGGCCATCGACACCATGCCGCCGGGGTGGCGGTGCAAGCGCCCGGCGAGATCAAGTTCGATCAGCACGAGATAGACGGTTCGCGCGGCAATGCCGGTATGGCGGATGATGTCATCTATTTCCGCAGGTGAGGGGCCGAGCGCCTCGATCACCCGGCTTCGGTCGTCGTCCCGTGGCTCGGTGAATGAATCGTTGCCGTCGTTTTCGGGTTCTTCAAAAAACGGTTCGCCGTCTGTAAAAAGCCGGCTTGACGGGGCCAGTGCGTCAATCACGTCGCGGCTTTCGGTGGTCAGGATGGCGCCGTCCTTGAGCAGGCCATTGGCGCCGGCCGCCCGCGGATCGAGTGGCGAGCCGGGCACCGCGAACACCAGCCGGCCGAAGTCGCCGGCCCGGCGCGCGGTGATCAGCGAGCCCGACCGCTGGGCAGCCTCGATCACCACCAGCCCAAGGCCGATGCCGGCAATCAGCCGGTTGCGGCGTGGAAAATCGCGCGCCCGCGGCTCCCAACCCATCGGCATCTCGCTGATGGCCAGACCGTTTCCGGCGCAGATATCCTTGTAGAGTTCGTTGTTCTCCGGCGGATAGGGCTGATCCAGGCCTCCGGCGAGGGCGGCGATGGTGCCGCTCTCCAGGCTGGCCCGGTGGGCGGCCGCGTCGATCCCGCGGGCAAAGCCCGAGACGATGACATAGCCTGCGGCGCCAAGCTCGCGCGCCATCCGTGCGGCCATCTTGGCGCCCGAGACCGAGGCGTTGCGTGACCCGACTATTCCCACCGCTGCACGGGTCGCCAGCGCCAGGTCGCCAATTGCGGTAATCAGCGGCGGCGCACCGTCGATCCGCCTGAGCGCCGGCGGGTAATCCGGTTCGCCGATACCGATAAACACGGCGCCAAATTTCTCCGCCGCTTCCAGTTCGCGCTCTGCCTCATCAACGCTTGCCACCCGGATGGAACGTGCCGATCCGCCACGCCGCGACAGTTCGGGCAGCTGTTCGATCGCGGTTTCAGCCGAACCGAAATGATTGATCAGGTCGCGAAAGGTTGCGGGGCCGACATTGTCCGAGCGGATCAGCCGCAACCAGTTGAGCCGTTGGCGATCAGAGAGGGGGACACCGCGTCTCCCTTCCTCGCCGGCAGGCATCAGCCCTTGTCCCCGATCCGGCTCTCGGTGCCTGAAACCAGCCGACGGATATTCTCATGATGCTTGAGGATGGTGATCAGCGACATCACCACGAACAGCGACGCCACTTCTGGCCGCCCGTATAGATAAAGTGCGACCGGAACCGCCACGGCCGCTGCGAGCGCGGCCAGCGAGGAATAGCGGAAGATTTTGGCCATGCCGAGCCAGACGACGGCGAACACCAGCACCATGACAGGGGCCAACCCCAGCAACACGCCGAGATAGGTTGCCACTCCCTTGCCGCCCTTGAATTTGAGCCAGACCGGATAGAGATGTCCCAGAAAGGCGCCGAGTCCGGCGATCAGTGCGGCTTCCATGCCGATGAAATGGCGCGCGGCGACAACCGCCACGGTTCCTTTCAGCGCATCGGCGAGCAGGGTCGCCGCGGCAAGCTTCTTGTTGCCTGTGCGCAGCACATTGGTGGCGCCGATATTGCCCGAGCCGATGGAGCGCACATCCCCGAGCCCGGCCATGCGGGTGAGGATCAGCCCGAACGGAATCGAGCCGCACAGATAGCCAAACAGCAGCGATGCAAGCATCAAGGGAGTGGACAGGGTCCAGTCGATCAGATCAGGCACGGTGCGTTCTTCCTCCCCGGCACCCTGATTGTCAGGCTGCCGAAACCGGTGTCAGTTCCGGTAAACAGTGACACCTGCAACCAGTGTTTGCAACACTTTGCCGGTGAACCTGGCGTCCTCGAAGGCGCTGTTCTTGGACATCGAGACGATATCATCCTTGGACAGAACCCAAGGATACTCGGGGTCGATCAAGGCGATATCGGCGCGTGCGCCGGTCTTAAGCGTTCCCGCATCCAGTCCCAGGATCTGCGCCGGACGCGTCGACAGCGCATCGATCAGCCGCATCAGCGGAACATCGCCGGAATGGTAGAGCCTCAGCGCTGCGGCAAGCAGTGTCTCGAGCCCGATGGCACCGTTCTCGGCGTCGGCAAACGGCAGCCGCTTGGTGTCGACATCCTGCGGATCATGCGCCGAGACGATAATGTCGATGGCGCCGTCCGCCAGGGCAGCGACCATGGCGGTGCGGTCGTCCTCGGTCCGCAGCGGTGGCGATAGCCGGAAGAACGTCCGGTACTCGCCGATATCGGTCTCGTTCAGGGTCAGGTGGTTGATCGAGATCCCCGCGGTCACGTCGAGCCCGCGGGCCTTGGCGGCGCGGATGATGTCGGCCGATTCCGGCACCGAAATGCTCATCGCGTGGTAGCGGGACCGGGTGAGGGCCGCCAGACGCAGATCGCGCTCGAGCGGAATGATCTCGGCTTCGCGCGGGATTCCGGGCAGGCCCAGCCAGCTTGCAAACAGGCCTTCGTTCATCACGCCGGTACCACCGAGCTGCCGGTCCTGGGTCGCAACCGCAATCACGGTGCCGAAGTCACGCGCATAGGTCATCGCCCGGCGCATCACCGCCGGGTTGTCGACCGTGTGCCGGCCGTTCGACAGCATCACTGCGCCGGCGTCGAGCAACAGCCCGACCTCGGTCATTTCCTCGCCGGCAAGCCCCTTTGTCAGGGCTGCCGCAGGATAGACCCGGACGATGGCTTCGTCGCGGGCAAGCCGCTGAACGAAATCGACAAGCGCCACGTCATCAATCACCGGGTCTGTGTCGGGCATCATGATGATCGATGTGACACCGCCGGCGGCTGCCGCCCGGCTGGCCGAGGCAATCGTCTCGCGGTGCTCGCCACCCGGTTCGCCGATATGCACGCAGGCATCGACCAGCCCGGGAATAGCGATCAGGCCGTCGCAGTCCTCGACTTCGGCATCTGCCGGAACCGGAAACCCGGAGGCCTCGGTGCCGCAGGCTTCAATCCTCCCGTCGACAATGACGATGTCGCCGACCTCGTCCATTCCGGTCGAGGGATCGACAATCCGGACATTCTGGAGAACTCGTGAGCTCATCGGGCAAGCTCCCCGTGCAACATCAGCGTTTCCATCACAGCCATCCGCACCGCAACACCCATCTCGACCTGCTGCTCGATCACGCTTTGCGGACCGTCGGCAATGTCGGAGGCGATTTCGACGCCGCGGTTCATCGGTCCCGGGTGCATCACCAGCGCATCGTCCTTGGCTGCCTTGAGTTTTTCGGCATCGAGGCCGAAATAGCGGAAATATTCCCGCACGGACGGAACGAACGAGCCTGCCATGCGCTCGCGCTGCAATCTCAGCATCATCACCACGTCGGCATCTTTCAGCCCGTCTTCCATGCGCTGAAACACTTCCACGCCCATGTCGGCGATGCCCGAAGGCAAGAGCGTCGAGGGCGCGACCACACGGACGCGTGCTCCAAGCGCATTGAGCAGCAGGATGTTGGAGCGCGCGACGCGCGAATGCAGCACGTCGCCGCAGATGGTGACGATCAGCCGCCCGACCTTGCCCTTGGCGCGGCGGATCGTGAGCGCGTCAAGCAGCGCCTGGGTCGGATGTTCATGGGCGCCGTCACCCGCATTGATCACCGGACAGCCGACCTTTTGCGCCAGCAGCGCCACCGCGCCGGCCGAGGAATGCCGCACCACCAGCACGTCGGGCCGCATGGCATTGAGCGTCATTGCCGTGTCGACCAGGGTTTCGCCCTTCTTGACGCTGGAATTGGCCACCGACATATTCATCACATCCGCGCCGAGCCGTTTGCCGGCGAGTTCGAAAGAGGCTTGCGTCCGGGTGGAGGATTCGAAAAACAGGTTGATCTGGGTAAGGCCGCGCAGCGTGGTGGTCTTTTTCTCGCGCTGGCGGGAGATCTTGACCGCCTCATCCGCCTGATCGAGCAGATAGTGGATGTCCAGCTCCGAAAGCCCCTTGATCCCGAGCAGGTGGCGGTGCGGAAATGACATCATGCGTCCTGTGATCTAAAATCTTAGGCGTTCATAGAAAGGTTCAAGTCCGGGGGCAAGCTTGAGTAGGGTGGAAATACGTAATGTCCCCATGCAATAGCGCGCGAATCCCTGTAAGCGAGGTCCAATGAGCCCAATCCAAGCCTTTGGCCCGCAGGCCGACAATCAGAGCCCATCCTTTTCCGGGCACAATGCCTATCGTTCAGATCCCTTGCTGAAGGACATCGCGGCTGACATGCCACGGGCGCTTCGCATCGATTTCGAAACGGTTGGAAAATTCGTGGCCTCGGCGGAAGCCCAGGATCTGGCGAGGATTGCCAATCGCTCCGTGCCGGAACTCAGAACCCATGATGCGTCCGGCAACCGCATTGACCAGGTCGATTTCCATCCCAGCTGGCACGCCCTGATGCGCCGCGGCGTCGCGTCCGGGCTGCAGGGCTCGGTCTGGGAAGGCAAGCGCGAGGAGGCGGGCTTTGCCCACCAGACCCGCGCCGTCCGGTTCTTTCTGACCGCCGGTCTCGAATGCGGCCATCTGTGTCCGCTGACCATGACCAACGCCTCGATTGCCGCCATCATGGCCTCGCCGCGCATTGAAAAGGCCTGGGCGCCGCAGGTTGTGTCGCGGCGTTACGATTCGAGCCATCGCCCGGCGATGCAGAAATCCGGCGTCACCATCGGCATGGGGATGACGGAAAAGCAGGGCGGCACCGATGTCCGCGCCAACCAGAGCGTGGCGACCCGCGCAGGCGAGGGGGTGTATCGCCTGTCTGGCCACAAATGGTTCATGTCGGCGCCAATGTCGGATGCCTTCGTCATGCTGGCCAAGACCGGCAAGGGCCCCACCGAGCAGGTCAGCTGTTTTCTGGTTCCACGCATCCTCGAGGATGGCAGTCTCAACGGCCTGCGGCTGCAGCGGCTGAAAGATAAGCTCGGCAACCGCTCCAATGCCTCCTCGGAAGTCGAGTTCTCCGACACCTTCGGTTTCCTGCTTGGCGGCGAAGGCGAGGGCATCCGCACCATTCTCGATATGGTCACATTGACCCGGCTCGATTGTGCGCTGGCCTCCGCCGGCATGATGCGTGCGAGCCTTGCCGAGGCCGTGCATCACTGCCGCCATCGGCGGGTGTTCGGCGAATTGCTGATCGACCAGCCGCTGATGGCGCGCGTGCTCGCCGACCTGGCGCTCGACACGGCGGCCGCAACAGCACTTTCGATGCGCCTGGCCCGCGCCTTCGACAATGCCCGCGACAACCCCACCGAAGCTGCCATTGCCCGGCTGTTGACGCCGGTGGCAAAATACTGGGTCTGCAAGATTGCGCCCTCGGTCATCTATGAGGTGATGGAATGCATGGGCGGCAATGGCTATGTCGAGGAGCGGGCGGTGGCACGTCACTATCGTGAGGCTCCGGTCAACGCGATCTGGGAAGGCTCGGGCAATGTCATGTCGCTCGATGTGCTCAGGGTTCTCACCCGTGGCCGCGATCTGTGCGAAGTGGCCCTGGAAAGCATCAACCGTGATCTGGGCGCTGCGGGACAGCGCACCGTCGACGTGCTGCGCGCCTGCATGGCGGTGGCCGAGAGCGACGAGGGCGCTGCCAGGCTGCTGACCGAGCAGTTCGCACTTGCCGCAGCTGCCGCCGAACTGACGCGATTGGGTGCAGGCCACGTCGCCGAAGCCTTTGTCGAAACCCGGCTTGGCGGCGCCTGGCGCTTGACCTACGGCATGCTCGATGCGCGGTTCGACGCGCGCCAGATCGTCGATCTGCTTTACCCGCCTGTGAGCTGAGGCCCGGAGCGGCCTATAAGCCGCCGGCCAGCCCGGCGGCCCACATCACGGCCGGTATGGTCACAAAGGAGGCGACCGTCTGCACAGTCGCCACCGCTGCGTAAAGCGGCGCATCGCCGCCCATTTGCCGCGCCAGCAGATAGCCGTTCATCGCCGTCGGTACGGCTGCGCACAGCGCCAGGATGAGCACGGTCTCCCCAGTCAGCCCGAAGCCGAGCGCCAGAGCCACCATCACAGCAGGGAACAGCAGGAGCTTCAGCACCACGGGTGTCAGCACTGCAAGCCCGGGGCGCAATGCATCGGTGAGCTTCAGTCCGGCGCCGACCATCAGCATGCCCAGGCCAAGGGCGGAACGGGCGATCAGGTCGATCGCCTGTTCGGCCGGCGGATAGATGCCGATTGACGAGGCATTGACGAAAATGCCTGCGAGACAGCCAAGGATCAGCGGATTGCCGGCAATCCGCTTGGCCAGGGTCGCCATGCTGCGCCCGCCGGTTCCGTACCAGACCAGCATGATTACGTTGATGAAATTGAGCGGGATGACGATCAGCGCCAGCACCAGCGCAACAAGCGCCATACCGCTCGCGCCGGTCAGCTTTTCCGCGATCGCCAGCGCGATGAACCCGTTCCAGCGCGATGATGTCTGAAACAGGGTGGTGAAGCTTGCATTGGACATGCCTTTCGCCCGGGCGATCGGATGCAGCGCCAGCAAAAGCACCGTCATGATCGCAACGGCCCCGAACGACACCAGCGCCACAGTGCCGAGCTCGATGCCTGAAAAATCTGCCGTCGCCAGGGTCAGAAACAGCAGCGAGGGAAACAGCAGGTAGTAGCCCAGCGTTTCCAGTCCCGGCCAGACACTCTGGTCGATGAACGGTGCGCGCTTGAGCGCAATGCCTAAAAGCACGATCAGGAAAATCGGCAGGATGCTTTCGAATATGGGGATCATGAGGGTCGCCGTAGGGGGGAGGGTGCCCTCTCATAAGCAGCTGTTCCGCCAAGGGCAATGGCGGTCGTTAACCTTAACAAATGGTTTACATTGCACCGAGGCACCGCCACCGTCATGCTGGCAGCTGATTTTAACCTTAACGCATGAGCCCCGACGGTCCCGTGATGATATCTAACCGCCTGTATTATGCCTCGATGATGCTGTTCTGGGTCTGCTACCTGTCGCTGCTGGCGATGGTTGTTGCCTATGCGCCGCAGGGCGGGGTGAGCATGGCAGGGCTGACCCTGTTTAGCGACACGGGACTGGTCGAGACGGCGGTGATGGCCATGCAGTCCATCGGTCTGTCGCCGGTGGGGCAAAGCGTCGTCTTCGGGCTGCTGGGTGGTTTCAGCGCTGCGTCTGCCGGTTTGCTGCTGTTTTCAATGATGTTTTATGTGTTCGGCGAAGAGCGTGAACAGCGCGAGTCACGGGCATTGGCGCAAGGCGCCGTCGCATGCACGGCGCTTGGCGCCATGTTGACGGCTCTGGTGTTCTTTGCCGGCGGGCAGGCGGGCGCGCTTCTGGCGCTGCAATTCGGTGCTCTCGGCGGATTGTTCCTCACCGTCATGTCGCTCGGCCAGACACAGATAGAGCCGGATCAGCAGACAGATGACGAGGCGAGTGAGTTGGATCAGGTGATTGCCGACCACGCCGCCAATCATGCAGCGTTCAGCGCCCAGCTGGCCTCGCTCTCCAGACACGGATCACGGTCATGAAGGTCTTTCTCGCACTCTGGATCATGCCGATTTTCCTGCTCGGAAGCTGGTACGGCCTGTCCTACTACGACATCAATTTCGGCTATCGCATCCTGACCCGTGAGCTGCACGATCTGGTCTTCCAGATTTACGGCAATCTGCTCGGCATCCCACCCGAAACCATTCCGGCGCTGGTGCTCAAGGCGATCATTTTCGACACCTTCCTGGTCATCGGATTCATCATCCTCAAGCGCCGCCGCAAACAGATCTGGGCGGCCATCCGCAGGATGCTCGGCTGGTCCGATAATGCCGATGTGCCGATGCAGGCACCCGCACCGGCCGACTCAGAGTTCTCCAGAAGCGCCTGACGCTTGCTGTTGCGCGCGCAGGCCGGTCAATCGGTCGAGCGCGCCCTGCAGGATGAAGCTGGCTGCAGCCGAATCAATCCGCTCCTTGCGCTTCTTGCGCGACACGTCCATTTCGATCAGCGCCCGTTCCGCGGCCACCGTTGACAGCCGCTCGTCCCAGAACACGAATGGCAGTTCGGTCTTTTGCGCCATGTTGCGCACGAAGGCGCGCGTGGCCTGCACCCGGGGGCCCTCGCTGCCGTCCATGTTGACCGGCAATCCGATCACCGCGACAGCCACCTTGTCTTTCTCCAGCGCCGCAATCAGGGCAATCGCATCGAGGGTGAACTTCTTGCGTTTGATCATCGGCCGCGGCGAAGCGAGCCGCAGCGACAGGTCGGACACCGCCAGGCCGATGGTTTCCGTCCCCAGGTCGATGCCAGCAATCGTCTGGCCCGGCGCCATGTGCGCGCTCACATCCTCGATGGCAATCACGGCCATTTCTCAACTCCGCCTTTGCGCACGGGCCGATGCCGCGCTAGATGTTGGGTTTAGCGAACAAGCCCTTGAAACGCGAGGGTCCGTGTAATGCGAGAGAGGATAATCCATGAAAATCACCTGGCTGGGTCATGCTGCATTCCGTCTGGAAACCGGCAAGTCGACCATACTGATCGATCCGTTTCTCACCGGCAATCCGGGTTTCGAAGGCAATGACCGCAAGGAAGCGGTCAAGGATGTCACCCACATTCTGCTCACCCATGGCCATGCGGATCACATCGGCGACACCGCGGCCATCGCCAAGGAAACCGGCGCGGTGGTGCTGTGCAATTACGATCTCGGGGTCTGGCTCGGCCGTCATCAGGGCGTGGAGAAGCTCGAGATGGGCAACACCGGCGGCACCATTTCGCTGGGCGATTTCTCAGCTACCTTCGTCAACGCCTTCCATTCCTCGGCGCAGATCACCGAAGACGGCGTGTCGCACTCGCTGGGCAGCGCCAACGGCTTGATGCTGCATTTCGATGACGAGCCGGGCCTCCTGCATATGGGCGACACCGATATCTTCTCCGACATGGCGCTGATCAACGAGCTGCACCGGCCGGAGATCGGCATCGTGCCGATCGGCGACCGCTTCACCATGGGCGGTGCTGTCGCGGCTCTTGCCTGCCGCCGCTACTTCTCCTTTGCCAAGGTCTTGCCTTGCCATTACGGCACCTTCCCGTTCCTCGACCAGACCGCTGACGCGTTCATCGAGGGCATGGAAGACGATGCCAAGAACGTTGCCGCTCCCAAGTCGGGCGAAAGCGTGATTGTCTGATCCACTCATTCGGCAACCGCGACGGCACAAAACAATGCCGCGCGGTTGCGCGGCTGCCCGCTCGCCGCTATAGCGGGGCCACCTGTTCACACCACCCCGATGAGGACCCGATGTCCGTAGATCTTGCCACCGTCAAACGCGTTGCGCACCTGGCCCGCATTGCGGTCACCGACGAGGAAGCCGCCCGCATGGAAGGCGAACTCAACACCATCCTGGGATTTGTCGAGCACCTGTCGGAAGTCGATGTCGACGGCGTCGAGCCGATGACCTCGGTTACGCCGATGGCGATGAAGAAGCGCGCCGATGTGGTCACCGATGGCTCCAAGGCGGACGATATCGTCGCCAACGCGCCCGAAAGGGCCGAGAATTTCTTCATGGTGCCGAAGGTGGTCGAGTAAGCCGATGGCTGTGTCGATCGCCATTGAAACGCCGCTGCAGGACGAGGTGAAGACGCTTGTCACGGCGCTCGATGCGCATCTGGCGCCGCTGGCGCCGGCCGAGTTCAATTTCGGCCTTGATCTTGAAGAGATGGCTGCCGACGACACCACCGTCTTTGTGGCCCGCAACGCCGACGGCAAGGCGGTGGGGATTGGCGCGCTCAAGCACATCGGCCAGTACGAGGGCCAGCAATTGGGCGAGATCAAGCGCATGTTCACCGATCCCGCCGTGCGCGGCCAGCGGATCGGCTCGGCCTTGCTTGAAGCGATCCAGGCACGCGCCCTGTCGCTGGGTATCGAGCGCCTGGTGCTCGAAACCGGCGTGGGCGAGGGGCTCGCCGCCGCCGTCCGGCTTTATCAGAACCACGGCTTCACCGAATGTGGCGCCGTGCTCGATTATCCCGCATCTCACTATTCCCGGTTCTTTGAAAAGAAGTTGTCCGCATGACAGACCTCATCCGCCTGACCATCGCCGAAGCCCGTGACGAAATGGGCAAGGGCGCGCTCTCCAGCGTCGAGCTGACCGACGCCTATCTGGCCGCCATCGAGGCCGCCAACCCGGCGATCAATGCCTATGTGACCGTCACCGCCGACAAGGCGCGCGAGATGGCGAAGGCCTCCGACGCCCGCCGCGCGGGCGGTGAGGCCGGCGCGCTGGAAGGTATTCCGCTTGGCGTCAAGGATCTCTATGCCACCGAGGGCGTACACACCCAGGCCTGCTCCCACGTGCTCGACGGCTTCGAGCCGCGCTACGAATCCACCGTCACGGCCAATCTCTGGGCCGACGGCGCGGTGATGCTGGGCAAGCTCAACATGGACGAGTTCGCCATGGGCTCTTCCAACGAGACCTCCTATTACGGCCCGGTCATCAATCCCTGGCGCGCCGAAGGCTCCAACGCCAACCTGGTGCCCGGCGGTTCCTCGGGTGGTTCGGCAGCCGCGGTGGCCGCGCTGATGTGCGCCGGTGCGACCGCGACCGACACCGGCGGCTCGATCCGCCAGCCCGCAGCGTTTACCGGCACCGTCGGCATCAAGCCCACCTATGGCCGCTGCTCGCGCTGGGGCATCGCCGCCTTCGCCTCGTCGCTCGATCAGGCGGGTCCAATCGCCCGCGACGTGCGCGATGCGGCGATTCTGCTCAAGTCGATGGCCTCCGTCGACGACAAGGACACCACCTCCGTCGACATGCCGGTGCCCGATTATGAAGCCGCACTTGGCGGTTCGGTCAAGGGCCTGAAGATCGGCATCCCGCGCGAATACCGCATCGAGGGCATGCCCGAAGAGATCGAAGCCCTTTGGCAGAAGGGCATTGCCTGGCTCAAGGATGCCGGCGCCGAGATCGTCGATATCGAACTGCCGCACACCAAATACGCGCTGCCCGCCTATTACATCGTCGCCCCCGCGGAAGCCTCGTCCAACCTCGCCCGTTATGACGGCGTCCGCTACGGCCTGCGCGTGCCCGGCAAGGACATTGCCGACATGTACGAAAAGACCCGCGCCGAAGGTTTCGGCCAGGAGGTCAAGCGCCGCATCATGATCGGCACCTATGTGCTCTCCGCCGGTTACTACGACGCCTATTACCTGCGCGCCCAGAAGGTTCGCACCCTGATCAAGCGTGATTTCGAACTCGCCTTCGAGGCGGGCGTCGATGCGATCCTGACCCCGGCAACCCCGTCCTCGGCCTTTGCGGTCGGCGACGAGAGCCTCGCCAGCGACCCGGTCAAGATGTACATGCAGGATGTCTTCACCGTCACCGTCAACATGGCCGGTCTGCCGGGCATCTCGGTTCCTGCCGGTCTTGATCACAAGGGTCTGCCGCTCGGCCTGCAGCTGATCGGTCGTCCGTTCGAGGAAGAAACCCTGTTCAAAACCGCCCACGTCATCGAACAGGCCGCAGGCCGGTTCGAAGCCAAGCCCTGGTGGTAAGCAGGTTTCGCAAGATCAGTGACAAAGCGGCGCCCTGAGGCGCCGCTTTGCATTTACAGCGCCGGGCATCCAATCGGATGTGCAAAAGTCGCTGTAACACTTTGAAATGATGCATGTACGTGATCGTTCAAATGAGACCATTTGGACGCGCCATGCATTAGCGGTTGTTCAGCTGCGAGCGTACCAGCTCCAGCCCGCGCCGGGTGACACCGTAGGGCTTGCCATTGCGCGAACTGATCGCGCGCCGCCGCTTGAGCTTGCGGAAGGTTTCGAGATCGAGATCGGCAAACAGCCAGCCTTCGCGTGTGATGAGCTTCAGCTCCGTGATCTTCCTGCGGTCGTCACGGACCGGCTCGATCCTGCCGCCTTGTGCCAGCAGGTGCAAAATGCGCTGTTCAGCGCGGGATATATCCATTGGTCTGATGTCCGGGAAAGCGCTCCGGTGAGCGCACAAAAACAGTCACCAACGTCGCTGACGTCAGCGGGTGCGTGTTTTTGTCGGGCCTGGCGCGGCGTGTTGAACGCAGGCAGGCCCCTTATCGGGACTCGGACAGGAAGAACATAAAGGCTCCGGTAATGGACGGCTTGACCATAGACGTGGTGGGAGGTGGGTTCAAGAAAACCCGGTCCGGTTGCTTCCCGAAAGCTTGCCCGCTGTTGCCCTTTTACACGGCA
Source organism: Hoeflea sp. (assembly GCF_002733955.1). Lineage (GTDB taxonomy): Bacteria > Pseudomonadota > Alphaproteobacteria > Rhizobiales > Rhizobiaceae > Hoeflea. The sequence goes on from NZ_NVXQ01000009.1 coordinate 163,169, forward strand.
AAGCAGTGCAGGGCTTGCTGAATCGCCCATTTCCGGCGAAAGTCGGTACAATTGGCTCGCACCGGCGCGGTCATGAACTCACGGAGCGATCTCTTGATAGCTATCCGGCCTGCCACGTCTGCCGAAGCCCAGGATCTCGCCGAGATCGGTCTCGCCGCATGGGAAAAGGCGATCCGCGTCTGGGGCGAGGACGCCGAGCGCCTGCGCGAAAATGCCCGGGAAGCCTATTATGATTTCTGCACCCGCTGCTGGCCCGATATTCTTGTCGCCGAGTGGGATGGTGATGTGGCTGGCTGGGGATCGTGTGAAAAGGCCGATGATTTCATCACCGATCTCTGGGTGCTGCCGGAGTTCCAGAACCGGGGAATTGGCACCGCGCTGCTTGAGGAGATCGAGGCCGGTATCATAGAGCGTGGCTTTCCTTCTGCGCGGCTTGACACCCACGCCCGCAACATCGCCGCGATACGGCTGTTCAAGCGGCTCGGATACCGGGTGAAAACCTATTTCGTCACCTATTCCGATCCTCTGGACGAAGACATCGACAAGGTCGAGATGATCAAGGAATTCGAACCCGACAGCGAGCCGCTTGATCGCGGTACGGACGACTACAGTCTCTACGACAATTGAGCGCAGAACGAGCTGTCTTGGTGGATTGCGGGCGAAAAAAGACCCGGACGCGGCGATGCAATCCGGGTTGAAAATTGGGCGGAGGAAAACGCCTCCGCCTAGAGGGAGCTTGAATATCAGGCTGCGGGCTGCGTCTTGGCTTCGGCGTTGCGCAGCACCCGGCCGAAAAGATCGTGATTGCGGCAAAAGGACGGGGCCTCATCCGGCGCGGCTTCGTGCGACAGCCAATGCTGGCAGCCATCGGTCCGGTCGCAGCTCAGGCAGCGGTTGGCGGCACGGCGCAGCACGCCTGCATGATCCGGCAAGGCCTGGATCTCGTCTGCGACCCCGAGTTTGTGCATCATGGCGTCCATCAGGTCGGCCTGTTTTGTCAGACGGCTGAAAATGTCGAGTACGCTCATGATCTTCTCCTCTTGATTGTTGCAGGGAGAATCCCACCAGCGCCGCACAGCCGCATTGATCTCGGTCAAACAATTTGCACTTGGTTTCGGGCCAGATACCAGCCTCGATGCCCGGAAAGCCTTGCAGTCGGGCCGGCTTTGTTCTACCCGACAGGGAGCTGATCCTTCACAGACAATGAGCCTGCCATGACACTCGTCGACACCCGCACCCCTGAACCGAAACGGCTGATTCCCGGCGCCACCGGCGATTGGGAGGTCATCATCGGTCTGGAAGTCCATGCGCAGGTAACCAGCAACTCGAAACTGTTCTCCGGTTCGTCGACCGAGTTCGGCAAGGCAGCCAACTCCAATGTCAGTCTCGTCGATGCGGCGATGCCCGGCATGCTGCCGGTGATCAACGAGGAATGCGTGGCCCAGGCCGTGCGCACCGGGCTCGGCCTCAAGGCGCAGATCAACAAGCGCTCGGTGTTTGACCGCAAGAACTACTTCTATCCCGATCTGCCTCAGGGCTACCAGATTTCCCAGTTCAAGGATCCGATTGTCGGCGAGGGCACGATCATCATCTCGGTCGGCCCGGACCGGCAAGGCAATTTCGAGGACATCGAGATCGGTATCGAGCGCCTGCATCTCGAGCAGGACGCCGGCAAGTCGATGCATGACCAGCATCCGTCGATGTCCTATGTCGATCTCAACCGTTCCGGCGTGGCGCTGATGGAGATCGTCTCCAAACCCGACATGCGCTCGGCCGACGAGGCCAAGGCCTATGTCACCAAGCTGCGCTCGATCCTGCGCTATCTCGGCACCTGCGACGGCAACATGGACGAGGGCTCGATGCGCGCCGACGTCAATGTCTCTGTGCGCAAGCCCGGCGGCGAGTTCGGCACACGCTGCGAAATCAAGAACGTCAACTCGATCCGCTTCGTCGGTCAGGCCATCGAATCCGAGGCCCGTCGCCAGATCGCGATCATCGAGGACGGCGGCACGATTGACCAGGAAACCCGCCTGTTCGATCCAGGCAAGGGCGAAACCCGTTCGATGCGCTCGAAAGAAGATGCGCATGATTACCGTTATTTCCCCGACCCCGATCTGCTGCCGCTGGAGTTCGACCAGGCCTATGTCGATGCGCTCAAGGCCAATCTGCCCGAACTGCCAGACGACAAGAAGGCGCGTTTCGTCGCCGATATGGGCCTGAGCGTCTACGACGCCTCGATCCTGGTCTCCGAAAAGGCCGTCGCCGACTATTTCGAGGAAGTGGCCTCGGGCCGCGACGGCAAGATGGCGGCGAACTGGGTCATCAACGACCTGCTTGGCGCCTTGAACAAATCCGGCAAGGGCATTGAAGAGACTCCGGTTTCCCCGGCCCAGCTCGGCAGCATCATCGACATGATCAAGGACGGCACCATTTCCGGCAAGATCGCCAAGGACCTGTTCGAGATCATCTGGGAAGAGGGTGGTGATCCGGCCGAAGTCGTTGAGAGCCGCGGCATGAAGCAGGTCACCGACACCGGCGCCATCGAAAAGGCCGTCGACGAGGTCATCGCCGCCAACCCGGACCAGGTCGCCAAGGCCCAGGCCAAGCCCGCACTCGCCGGCTGGTTTGTCGGCCAGGTGATGAAGGCCACGGGCGGCAAGGCCAACCCGAAGGCGGTGCAGGAGCTGGTCAAGACCAAGCTCGGTATCGAGGAATAGGGCCAGCCAGATGTTCTTCGTCCGCTCCGCGTCACCCCGCGATGTTTCAGCCATCCGCGACGTGCTGGCTGAAACCTGGCGCGCGACCTACGCGCCGTTCTACGGGGCGGCGAAGGTCGAGGAAATCATTGCCGATTGGCATTCCGAAGCGGCGATCAAGGATTCAATGGCGCGCCCGAACGGCGAGTTCCTGGTGGCCGACGATGGCAAGCAGATCGGTGGCATGGCTTTTGCCAGCCACGCCCCGGGCACCCATGTGGTCTCGTTGCATCAGCTTTACGTCCGGCCTGAATGTCAGGGCCTGGGCATCGGGCGCGATCTTTTCGCCGAAATCGAGACCTGTTTCCCCGGCGCGCAGACGCTCACGCTTGAAGTCGATCCCGGCAATGAGCCGGCCATTGCCTTCTACCAGTCCCACGGCATGGAGCAGACCGGCAGCACCGACAATTGCGGCAAGGACCAGTCGGGCATCCCAGCCGTAATCATGAGCAAACCACTCCTGGGATAGGGGGCAGGGCGAACATCCCGACCCAATCCCGGGTTCAGTTGGCTTCCAGTTCCTGGCCCTTGTCGTCCCAGAACCGCACGGCTGAGCATTCGATGATGTAGCTCCGGCGTTCGCGGTCGCAGGCGACTTCGATGGCCGCCAATACCGCTTGTTTGCTGTCCCAGCCGCACAGATATTCGTGCCAGTGCAGACCTTCCTGATGCTGGACGAACAGGTCCGCCGACCAGCCCGCCGGATAGCACCACTTCACCCTGAGGCAATCCTGCGCCATCGCGCCGCCTTCCACGCATTTCTCCCTTGCGCAGGCGAGTGTCTTGTCCGTGCTTTGTCCGGTGCACACGCCCGAGGATTGCTCGGGCGCTTCGGCAAAGGCGATGCCGATCGGGCCATCCTGCGCGCCGGCCATGACACTCGTCATGAGCACGATCATCGCCGCGCGAGTACATGTGTGGATCAATTGTTCCCCCTCCGTCATCACATTCGGTAATCATGCCGTCATTTTTTCTGTGTGAACAGTCAAAAGCCGAATTGACGCATGCGGAAGCTTGCTCTCAAGGTTACCATGCTGTGGTTCACGTAAGCTATGTGGCGGGCGCTGCGGCGGGTATCTGCGTTAGGGGAATTGCATGACACAGTGTTTGAAGATTGCCATACCGGTATTTGTTCTCGGTTTTCTCGCCGGCGCCGCCTTCTGGTTTCTTTTTTCTCCTGCGTTCATCGACCGTGTTGTCAGTGAAGAACTGCCGGCGGGTTTTGACCTGAGTGAACTCCGCAGCGGCGATTTTCGCGATGTTGATGGCGCTCACCGCGGGTCGGGCAAGGCACAGGTTCTGGTTTCGCCGGCCGGCGCCGCGCTGCTCAGGTTCACCGAGTTTGAAGTCACCAACGGTCCGGCCCTCGAAGTCTGGCTGGTCAAGGATCCGGACCCAAAGAAATCGGCTGATGTAAGCGCCAGTCAATGGCTTTCGCTTGGCCCGCTTCGCGGCAACAAGGGCGACCAGACTTATGTCATACCCGAAGGCACCGATCTGTCGGAATGGGGCTCGGTGGTGATCTGGTGCGAGCAGTTCAGCGTTCTGTTCTCGGTCGCGACGCTGTCTGAGGCACGAATCTAGGGGCAGGCGATGGATGTGGAAATCCGGCCGGCGCGACGGGAAGATGTCGCAGCCATTGCGGCAATGTTTGCCGGCGACGAGCTGGGCGGGCATGGCGACAGCGCGGATCCGGCTGACCTGCCGGCCTACACCGCCGCCTTCGACGCAATTGACGGCAGCCCCAATGATCAGCTTCTCGTCGCCGTCCGCGGCGGGGAAATTGTCGGCACCTTTCAGACAACCCTGATCACCTCGCTCACCGGCAAGGGCAGTACGAACCTGACGATCGAAGCCGTCCACACCCGCAGCGACATGCGCGGCCATGGAATCGGCGAGGCGATGATCAGCCATGCGATCGAGCAGGCCCGAACAAGCGGGGCACGGCTGGTGCAGTTGATGTCCAATGCCAACCGGGCCGGCGCGCACAGGTTTTACAGCCGTCTTGGCTTCAGCCAGAGCCATCTCGGCTTCAAGATGAAATTGCGCTGAGCCGATAGTCCAGACACTGGACAATGCAGGCTCAGCGGGCCATAAGGCGAGACAAGACGCGGCTGCAATGCGGCCGCCAGTCCACGGACGAGAGGCTTTCATGAAGGCACTACTTCTTCAGATGTTTACCTGGTGGAACGGACAGACCTGGGGGACCAGGTTTCACACCTGGCGCCACGGCACCCGCGTTGGCGAAGATGCCGACGGCAATGTCTATTATGAAGGCGGAACTGATTCAGAGGGCCGCACCCGCCGCTGGGTGATCTACAACGGCTACTCGGAAGCCTCCGCGATTCCACCCGGCTGGCATGGCTGGATTCATCACCGCACCGATGTCTCGCCTGCGGCTGAAAACTACGTGCCAAAGCCTTGGGAAAAAGCCCATATTGCCAACATGACCGGCACCGGTCGCGCCTATCACCCCAAGGGCTCGATCCTCAACCAGGGTGCGCGTCCTCATGTGACCGGCGACTACGACGCCTGGACCCCGAAATCCTGACAGGCCGTCGTGGCTTTGGCGCAGCCCTGCCACATTTCATGCTTAACGCTTCGTTGATGGCGGTGGGCTAGGCTCTCCGCCTGAGACCTGCCGGGAACGGCCTTATTGTGGCCTTGTGACGAGTGAAGCGAATGAATTTCCACCTCAAAAGACTTGCAACAGCCGCGGGCGCGCTGCTCGTTGCGGCAACGGCCGGGTTCGCCGGTCCGGCTCAGGCCGCGCGCATCGAGAATCCGGTGGCGGTGTTTTCCGGGATCGACAAGATCACCGGTCGAATCACCACCTTCGATGTGTATGTCGGCGAAACCGTGCAATTCGGCGCCCTGCAGGTCACGCCCCGGATTTGCTACAGCCGCGACGAAACCGAGGCGCCGAAGACCACCACCTTTGTCGAGGTCGATGAAATCACCCTCGACCGCAAGATCCGGCGGCTTTTCACAGGCTGGATGTTTGCTGATTCTCCCGGTCTGAACGCGGTTGACCATGCCGTTTATGACGTCTGGCTCAAGGACTGCAAGCAGCAGTCCGACATTCCCGCCCCGAGCTCCGGCAACTGATTCCCGCTGACGCAAGCAGCCCCATGTGTGCGGCAACACTGAGAACACCAGAACGCCGCGCACCAGATCAAGTGCGCGGCGTTTTGCATGATTATGGTCTGGCTGTTTGCGAGCCTGCGGCTTACCGCGAGGCGACCGGGGTAACCAGCGGCGTGATGCGGCGGATCGTGACCCGGCGGTTGAGCCGTTCCGGTGCTTCGGTGCGAACCTTGAGATAGCGCTCGCCGTAGCCCTGTGTGACCAGGTTTTCCGGCGGAATGCCAAACACGTCGGTCAGTGCCACGGCTATGGTTTCGGCGCGCTTGTCTGACAGCAGAAGGTTGGATTCGTCCCGGCCCACAGCGTCGGTGTGACCTTCGATCAGGAAGGTTTCCGCCGGATTGCGGTCAAGGATCTCGCTCATCGCGTCGGCCACATCGGAAAGCCGCTGGATCTGGTCTTCGGCAATGCTTGCCTTGCCGAATTCGAATGTCAGCGAATCCATGTCGACGCGGCGGACCTTGTCCCGGATACGGGCGGAGCGGCGGACCTCCTCGACGGAGTAGAGACGTTCAACCCGTTCGACCGGCGGCTCCAGCAGGAAATCGAGATAGGCAGAAGGCTCGGCATCCGTGGCGTCGAGAATATAGTCTGCGATCGGAATGCCCAGCCGCAGTGGCGGCAGGTTGCGGCCCGGATCCACGAAGGCTTCGCGCGAGCCGTCGCTGTTGGCTTCTGCGTAAAACAGCACATATTCCTGACCATCAGGCATGATCCGGCTGCGCTGGATCACGTCACCCCAGCGGTTGCTGATGGTGACAAGCTGCACACCATTGGGACGGACGATGACTTCACGTGTCCGGCCGCCGCGCAGACGCTCGTAATAGACCTCTTCGCTGCCCGCGCGCAGACGCTCGCGCTCGTCATGTTCGATGACGGTGCGATTGTCGACCTCGATGATGGTCCGGTTATCGGTCTGATTGATGATGGTGACGTTGGTCTGGGCTTCACGCGGGGGCGCTTCGTTCACACGTTCGCCACGCTCCGACATCGCGGCTTCCGGGCCGGCAGCGGAGCGGGAGGCCGGGGCCTGTGCTTCGGCATCCGAAGCCGGAGGAGGGGGCGCCGGTTCGCTCGAGGCCGCTGCTGGAGCGGGTTGGGTGCCGCTTTCGTCTGCGATCGGTTCTTCCTTGGCGCTGTCTAGCACAGGCGCGCCATCCTCGACGGGAAGGGTGAGAACCTCTTCCTCGGCAGGCGCCGGGCTTTCTGGCTCTGATTGCTGGCTCGGTGCCGCGTCAGACGCTTCCGTTGCGCTGGTGGAATCGTCGGTCATCGGCTCGGGGGCTGTGTCCCCGCCTTCAGCAGGGGTATCGTTTGTTTGGGCGGATGCAGGTGTATCGGCTCCTTCAGCGGGCTCTGGAGCCGTTTCGGCTTGTGCTTCGCTTTTGGGCGCGACCAGACGCTGGGTATCAGGTGCCTCAATAGCGGGTGCGGCTTCGCCAACTGGCTCGTTGCTCTCAGGCGCTTCGCTAGCCGGAACAGGCTGATCGGAGGCGGCCGGCTCTTCGGCGGCCGGGGCTTCGGTGGCAGATGCTTCTGGTGCAACTTCACCCTCTTCTGTCACCGGCAGATCTGGTGCAGCTGGCTCTTCTACCGGGACCGGCTTCTGTGCAACTGGTTCTTCAGCTGAGGCGGGTTCAGCAGATTGCTGCTCGGGTTCTGCAGCAGCGGCAGGCTGTTCGGCTTGGCCTTCAGCCTTGACAGCGGGCTCGGCTTCAACCGGTGCTGCTTCAGCCGGCTGCTCCGCCTCTGCGGAGCCTTCGCCTGTCGCCTGTGCTTCAACACCGGAGTCGGCAGGCGCCTCGGCGGCTGATGGCGCCACTGGTTCGCTGGGTGCGGGGGTGGCTTCCGGAGCGGCAGCCGGTTCGGGTTCCGAAACCGGTTGCTCTGCTGCGGGGGCAGGCGCGGGTTCAGCCGGCGCCTCGGCAGCCGCCGGTGCGGGTTCGGCAGGTCTTTCTTCCGCAGCGTCTGCGGCGGCGGGCTCGGGAGACTGGGCTGCGGCCTGAGCAGCCTGAAGTCCGGCCTGGGCAGCTTCCACCTCGGCTTGCGCTGTGGCGACATCGCCGCCTGTGCTTTCTGCTTCCGCCTTGCGTTCGAGCGCTGCTGCAAGAGCATCTTCGGCATCAGCAACGCTCATCTGCACGTGAACGAGCGGATACTGAATGGCGGGCTGGCCGACAGCGGGAGCCTGAGCCAGGCTGAATGAGGCGGCGTGGCTGAAGCCAAGGCTGCAAAGGCTGATGGCGGTGGAGGCAAGTAGGGTCCGTGTCAATGTCACGAGGGCAACTCCTGTAGGGTAAACGTTCCTTCGAACAGACAACGCCTAGGTGACCACAGTGGTTCCATTCACCCGCAATCCTCTACCACCCTCGGCGCAGCTGCAAAAACGGCCGTAACGCGTGGTCGGCACATGGGCAGTTCACTTGGGGCGAATGATTGGCAGGACAGGGAAGGTCGGATTGTACCGAAAGGGGAGAACGTCTGCAGGGCCGCTGTCGCTATCTCACGATGTCGTGCGGTCGCCCTGGTGCGTATCGGCAAAGGCCAGATCTGGCCCCTCGAGCGCCTCTGCGAGCAGGTCGACATAGTCTTCGCGTGGCACGTCAATGGCGCCGAAGCGCTTCAGATGCTCGGTGGTGAACTGGGTATCGAGCAGCACGAACTGGCGCGCGCGCAGCCTCTCAACAAGGTGCACCAGGCAGACCTTCGAGGCGTCGGTGGCGCGGCTGAACATGCTCTCGCCGAAAAAGGCCCGGCGCAGGGATACCCCGTACAGCCCGCCCACCAGCCTGCCATCGCGCCAGGCCTCGACGCTGTGGGCGTGGTTGAGCCGGTGTAATTCGCTGTAGAGTTCGGTGATGGTCGAATTAATCCAGGTCGATGGACGATTTTCGACGCTTTCCGCACAGGCTGCAACGACCGCGTCGAACGCGGTGTTGATGCGGATCTCGAATGGCCCCTGGCGCACGGTGCGGGCGAGCCGCTTGGGGATGTGAAACCCGTCCAGCGGCAGCACCCCGCGCATCTCCGGCTCGACCCAGAACAGGTCCGGGTCGTCGGCCGAATCCGCCATCGGAAACAATCCCGACGCATAGGCACGCAGCAAAAGGTCCGGCGTGATCTGGGGCTGAGAGCCGTGTGGCACCTCAGCCTCCTCGAACCAGTGTGATCGCGGTGTTATTTGCCGGCTTTGGCGGCTTTGGCGGCGAGGAATTTTTCCAGCCAGTGAATGTCGTAGTCACCATTTGCGATGTCCGGATTGGCAAGAAGATCACGAAACAGCGGGATCGTGGTGTTGATGCCGTCGACCACGAACTCGTCGAGCGCACGACGGAGCCGCATCATGCATTCGACCCGGGTCCGCCCGTGAACGATCAGCTTTCCGATCAGGCTGTCGTAAAAGGGCGGGATCTTGTAGCCCTGGTACACGCCTGAATCGACGCGCACGCCAAGCCCGCCGGGCGGATGGTAGTGCGTGATCGTGCCGGGCGAGGGGACGAAAGTGTCCGGATCCTCGGCATTGATGCGGCATTCGATCGCGTGGCCCTGAAACCGGATCTCTTCCTGTGTCACCGACAGCCCGGCGCCCGAGGCGATGCGGATCTGCTCATTGACCAGGTCGATCCCGGTAATGGCTTCGGTGATGGTGTGTTCAACCTGCAGCCGGGTGTTCATTTCGATGAAATAGAACTCGCCGTTCTCGTAGAGAAACTCGATCGTTCCGGCGCCGCGATATTTCAGCTTGCGCATTGCTTCCGCGCAGATCTCGCCGATTTCCATGCGCTGGTCTTCGTTCAGCGAAGGCGAGTTGGCTTCTTCCCAGACCTTCTGGTGCCGCCGCTGCAGCGAGCAGTCGCGCTCGCCCAGATGCACCGCGTTGCCTTCGCCGTCGCCAAGCACCTGGACCTCGATGTGCCGGGGGCGGCCCAGATATTTTTCCATGTAGACGGCGTCATTGCCGAAATTGGCAAGAGCCTCCGAACGGGCCGTCGACAGGGCTTCGGAAAGCTCCTCGTCGTTGTGCGCCACCTTCATGCCCTTGCCGCCGCCGCCGGCCGTCGCCTTGATCAGCACCGGGTATCCGGTTTCCTTGGCAATGCTGATGGCCTGGTTGACGTCGTGCACTTCTCCGTCGGACCCCGGTACGCATGGGATGCCAAGCGACACGGCGGTCTTCTTGGCCGTGATCTTGTCGCCCATCAGCCGGATGTGGTCAGCGGTCGGGCCGATGAAGGTGATGCCGTGGGCATCGAGGATATCGGCGAATTTGGCGTTCTCGGAAAGGAACCCGTAGCCCGGATGCACCGCGTCGGCGCCGGTGATCTCACAGGCGGCAACAATCTGGTGAATGTTGAGATAGCTGTCGCGCGAGGGGGGCGGTCCGATGCAGACGCTCTCGTCGGCCAGGCGCACATGCATGGCGTCCTGGTCGGCAGTGGAATGCACCGCGACGGTCTTGATGCCGAGCTCTTTGCAGGCGCGCAGCACCCTGAGCGCGATCTCTCCGCGGTTTGCTATGAGGACCTTTGAGAACATAGCCTCGCTCACCTACTCGATCACAATCATCGGTTCGCCGAATTCCACCGGATCGGCATCGCCAACCAGGATGTCGACAACCTTGCCGGAGCGCGGTGCGGGGATCTGGTTCATTGTCTTCATCGCTTCGATGATCAGGATGGTCTGGCCTTCCTTGACCGACTGGCCGACTTCGACAAACGGCTTGGCGCCGGGTGCCGGCGACATGTAGACGGTGCCGACCATTGGCGCGGTAACGGCGTTGGCCGACGGTTTTGAAGCAGCGGCCGGAGCTTCCGACTGCTGCGCGGCTGCAGGCTGTGCGGCAGGTGCCGGGGCTTGCGCGACCGGCGCATGCACCATCTGCGGCGTGCCGGCGCGGCTCACCCGGACGCGCAGATCATCCTGTTCGATCTCGATCTCGGTGAGGTCGGTGTCGTTGAGAATATTGGCCAGATCCCGGATCAGATCCTGGTCGATCGACGGTTTTCGTGTTGCCATCGGACTGTTGCCTTTGTTTTTGTTGTCGCCGACGGCAGTTGCAGCCGTCGCGCTGGTTGTCTGTCCTTTACAGCCCAGAACTGCCCGGTGACAAGCCCGCACGGTTCAAGGAGCCGAGAATTGGCCTGAAAACCCGAAATGCGGGGTCAGGCCGCTTGGTATGCATCCATACACTGTCTGGCAGGGCCTATGAGAAAGCTTTCGCAGGCGCACTGCATTTTCCACAAGCGATTGCGGGAGACCGGCGGATTGGAGCGGTTTGCAGCCGCCCGGCCGCCCGCCTGGGGAGCGTCTCAGCAGATGGTGCTTTCGCATTGGCGCATGTTGGCGATCTTCTCACGCAGCACGTCATCGCCGACAGCGCCGAACACGGCTTCGTCGCCGATGACGAAGGACGGCGTGCCGGAAATGCCCAGCGCATTGGCCAGCTCGTAGGTCTGGCGGATCGACTGATCGATGGCCGGGTCATCCATGCCTGCGCGCAGCTCTGCTTCGTCGATGCCGAAGGACTTGGCCGTTTCGATGGCATATTCTTCGGTTGCGCGGACGTCAGCGCCCAGCAGCTGCATGTGATATTCGCCGTATTTTTCGGGCGCCAGGGCGCGGAACGACATGGCAACCCGGTGTGCCGCCAGGGAATCGGGGCCGAGGATCGGAAATTCCTTCAGCACGAAGCGGATATTCGAATCCTTGTCGAGAAGCGAAATCATGTCGTTCATCGCGCGTTTGCAGAAGCCGCAATTGTAATCATAGAACTCGACCACGGTGACGTCGCCGTCCGGATTGCCCAGCACGATGTCTTCCGGCGCATTGAAGATCGCATCCCTGTTGCTCGAAATCGCGGCTTGCGCCATGACCCGGCTTTCGGCTTCCTTCTTGATCTCGAGCGCCTGTTGCATCTCTTCGACGATTTCCGGGTTGGCCATCAGATATTCGCGGATGAAGGCGCCGAATTCCTCTTTCTGGGCGTCATCCAGCGCTGCGGCTGGCAGAGGCAGTGCCGTCGACATGCCGATAAGAAGGGCGGCCATCAGGCCGGTGCGGGTTTTCAGTGCCATGTCGATCAAATCCTTGTAGCTTGTCCATGCGGCCAACGCCTGAACGCCTTGGGTGTTTTCTATCTGCCGATGGTTAAGATGTCATTGGCGCGAATGGCGCCGGGCGAGCCCTTCGGCAGCTTCGTCAGGGCGCGGGCCGCAAACGCTTTTGCCTCCCGCGTGTTGCCTGCTCGAAAATTACCTTCCGCCATGGCAAGCTCCGCATTGGCAATGTCGCCGGTCTGGCCATAGGCCTGGGAAAGGTGCCGGTAGGCTGAAAAATTGTCCGGTTCGGCCTGGATGGCAACCCGCAATTCCTCGATGGCGCGCTTCATGTTTGCAGGCTTGCCGGAGGCGACAAGCGCAAACCCGTGCCGGGCCCGGATCAGCGGCGACTTGCTGCGATCGAGTTTCACCGCCCGCGCGAAGGCCTTGATGGCTTCGTCAGTCTTGCGCAACTTGATCAGCACCTCACCACGGAATTCGTGGAAATAGGGATTGTTGGGCTGTTCGCGGATCAGCGCATCGAGCTTCTTTAGGGACGCGGCTGAGTTTCCCGACAGATCGGTGGCGATCGCATCACCGTAGCGCGCGGCAAGCGAGCTGCGGTCATTGGCAAAAAGCCGCGCCACGGCTGCTGCGCCGCCCGAATAGGCAGCGATCTTGGCCCGCATCAGCTGATGCCGGTCATTGAGCTGTTTCGGGTCCCTGGCGTCGTAATACTTGCTTTTGCGCGCCAGCTCTTCCAGCAGCGCAATGCGCTCGCGCGGCAAGGGGTGGCTGATCTGGTATTGATCCACCTGAACGCCGGAAAGCGATAGGCTCTGCGAGAACCGCTCGAAGGTTGTCAGCATGCCCTTGATCGACTGCCCGGTGGCATTGAGATAACGCGCCGCGGCCTGGTCGGCATTCATTTCCTCGGACCGGCGGTAACTCAGCAGGTTGCGCTGAACCAGCGTCGGTGTTGCCGAAATCAGCGCGCCGCCGGCCTGGGCACCGCCGTCACTGCCTGCAATTGAGCCTGCGGCCATTGCGCCGATGCCCAGCAATCCGCCGACAATGGCCATGGTTTGCGCCGCGGCGATCTGCTCGCGAAGCCGCTGCTGATGCCCGCCGGCCAGATGCCCGGCCTCATGGGCAATCACGCCGATGATTTCGTTGGGAACGGTTGCGGCTGACAGCGCGCCGGTGTTGATGAATATGCGTTCGCCGTCGACGAAGGCATTGAAACTCTGGTCGTTGACGAGAATGATCTGTACCCGGCTGGTCTTCAGTCCGGCCGCCTTGAGCACCGGTGTGGCATAATCCTTCAGCAGCGTTTCGATTTCCGCGTCGCGAACCACCGCCACCCGACCCTGGGCAAATGCCGGAAGGGCAAGTGAGACCGAAACCACCGCTGCGGTCGCCGCGGTGATAAGCCTGCCAAAGCTGCGTGGTCTGCCTGTCGCGCTGCCGGGTGCCCTGGTGTCGTTTGACATGATCGGTGATGCTCTCCTCATTCGGCTGAAAGGTAACGGCTGCGACCGGAAAAGCAATTCCGGAATCCCGGCAACGCGCCACGCTCTCGCTCTTGTGATGGACACGACAATCGGGCATTTGTGCGGCCATCCGGCCCCGCGCAGGCCCTGCGCGGTTCGCAAGTTCGCCGCATCTTGCCGGAAAGCCGGCGCCATAGAAGTTTACATCCGCAGCCGGTTGACGGCATCGCGGCCAGGGAGAGCCAGTTTTGACAATGATACGCAAGCCATCGGTTGAGCCGTTCCACGCCATGGATGTTCTGGCCGCCGCAACACGGCTGAAGCAGGAGGGCAAGCCTGTCATCTCCATGGCCGTCGGGCAGCCCGCCCATCCCGCGCCCGCAACAGCCCGCTCCGCCGCGTCGCGCGCGCTGGAGGCCGGGCAGCTCGGCTACACCGATGCCCTTGGCATCAAGAGCCTGCGTCAGGCCATCGCGCGCCGCTACAAGAGCGTCTACGGCCTTGACCTCGACCCGCAGCGTGTGGCCGTTACCACCGGGTCATCCGCGGGCTTCAATCTGGCCTTCCTGCAGCTGTTCAACCCCGGCGACATGGTCGTCATCACCCGTCCGGGCTACCCCGCCTACCGCAATATTCTTGCGGCGCTTGGCCTGAAGGTGGTCGAGATCGCGGTCGGGCCGGAGACCGGTCATGCCCTGACCCCTGCAGCCATCGAGGAAGCCGAACGCGAGGCCGGTATGCGCGTCGCGGGCGTGCTGATCGCCAGTCCGGCCAATCCCACCGGTGCGGTGCATTCGAAACAGGCCATCGCCGAGCTCGACGCCTGGTGCGCTGATCGTGGCGTGGCCTTCATTTCCGACGAGATCTATCACGGACTGACCTGGAGCGGTGAGGAGACGACCGCGCTCTCGGTTTCCGACAATGCTGTGGTGATCAACTCCTTCTCGAAATATTTCTGCATGACCGGTTGGCGCATCGGCTGGATGGTGCTGCCCGAGGATCTGGTGCGTCCGGTCGAATGCCTGGCCCAGAGCCTCTACATCAGCGCACCGGAACTCTCCCAGGTTGCTGCCGAGGCGGCGCTGGACGGAATCGAGGAGATGGAGGCGGTCCGCGCCGGGTACCAAGAAAACCGCGCACTGCTGGCCGAGCGGCTGCCGGCACTAAAATTGCCGTTTGCGGCCCCGATGGACGGCGCGTTCTACGCGTGGGTGGATGTCTCCGGGCACACCAACGATTCCATGGCATTCGCCCGCCAGATGCTTGCCGATATTCATGTCGCGGCAACGCCGGGCAGGGACTTCGACCCGGTCGACGGATCGCGGTTCATGCGCTTTTCCTATGCCGGTGATCATGCCGACATGGTGACGGCGCTGGACCGCATCGAGGGCTGGATTGGCAGCAGATGAAGGGCGGCAAGAGACCCGCTCTCTCAGCCCGTGCCACCGAACCGGCAGGTTCCGAGCTCCTGACCGACAGGACACGCATGCGGCGCCACACTGTCGCTGACTTCGAACAGTCTGCTGAACTCTGGAGTGATCCCGATGTGGTCCGTTACATTTCGGGCAAACCCTCCACCCGCGCCGAATCCTGGTCGCGCCTGCTGCGCTACATCGGCCATTGGCAGGCGCTGTCCTTTGGCTACTGGGTGGTCGAAGACCGCCTGACCGGACAATTCCTGGGCGAGGTCGGTCTCGCCGACTACAAGCGCGACATGACGCCATCAATCGAACAATGGCCCGAAATCGGCTGGGTTCTGGCGCCGCATGCGCAAGGGCGCGGTCTGGCGTCCGAGGCTGTTGCGGCAGCACTTGCCTGGAGTGACCGCACGCTGACGGCAGACCGGACCATGTGTCTGGTGGATCCCGATCATGCCGCATCGATTGGCGTTGCGGCGAAGAACGGTTTTGTCGAGCGTTGTTCCGGCGAGCTCGTCGGTAGTCCGGTCCTGATCATGGAACGGCTGAAGCCGGCGACTTGATAAAACCGAGCAATCACAGATCTATATATTGAATTGCTAAATTATTTGATTAGCAAGATAATGTGTAGGCCAAGGACATCACTTCTGCCCTGAAACGAAAAAACCGGCGGGGGTTCCGCCGGTTTCTCGTCCTGTCATTCGGCCTGGCTCAGAAGAAGCCGCGCTTCTGCCACCAGCCGGCTTTCTTTGGCTTCTTCTCCTCATCAGGTGCGGTCGATGAGGTCACCACGGGTGCCGTGGCAATCGCTGCGAGATCGGTGCGCGCGGCGTTGCGGTCGGCAGCCTTGTCTTCGCTCTTCTCTTCGGCTTCAGCCGGTTCCGCTGCGGCAGCCTCGGAGCCGCTGTCGGCCTGTGCATCAGCCTCGGGTTCGGCAACGGCTTCCGCTTCGGGTTCCGCAGCGGCTGCTGCTGCCGCTTCTTCGGCAGCCTTGTCGGCGGCGATCTGCGCCTTGGTCCGGCGTTTCTTGCGCGCGGGCTTGGCGGGCTTTTCTTCTTCGGCCGCAGGCGCGTCCTCGGCAGGGGTGGCCTCGGCAGCAGCCGCAACAGGCTCTGACGCGGGTGCGTCGCCGGATGCATCGGTCTCTGAGGAGGCCTCCTCGGAGGATGCCGCTACCTCGTCTGCCTGTGCTGACTTGTCAGCGGAATCCGATGCGCCGTTCGCATCTTCTTCGCGATTTCGGCGTCCACCACGTTTGCCACGGCGGCGGCGTTTACCGCGTGGCTGGTCGTCATTCTCGCCATCGGCGGAAGCTTCCGCGCCGTCCTCATTGGAAGACGTGTCGTCATCGCTCTTGTCGTCCTGACCGGATCCATCGGCGGAAGCGTTGTTTTCGTCGCCATTGCCGTTTTCACCGTCAGACTTGCGACCGCCACGGCGGCGGCGTCTGCGCCGCTTCTTGCCCTGACCGTCCTCGCGTTCGGAACGCTCATCGCTCTTGGCTTCCGCCGTGTCGTCGGAATCGGTGGTTTCTTCTTCGATTTCCTCGATGATCTCCGGATCATCGTCATCTTCCGGATAGGCCGGCGTGTTGACGGTGATGTGCTCGATATTGACCGGCGATTCGACGGCAGCACCGCGATCGATGGCGAAGTGGTTCGCGCCAACGCTCTCGTCCGCCGAGAAGCTGATCGAAACACCGAAGCGGTTCTCCAGATCGACAACCGTGTCACGCTTGTGGTTGAGCATGTAAAGCGCCGTCTCGCCGGTGGTGCGCACGATGATGTCGTGGGTGGTGTTCTTGAGCAGATGCTCTTCCACGCCGCGAAGAACATGCAGTGCCACCGAGGACTGCGACCGGATGTGGCCGTTGCCGCCGCAGGTCGGGCAGATCTGCATGGTGCTTTCCAGCACCGAAGCCCGGATTCGCTGGCGCGACATTTCCAGAAGGCCGAAATGCGAGATCCGTCCGACCTGAATGCGGGCGCGGTCGTTCTTCAGGCAATCCTTCATCCGCTTTTCAACCGCCCGGTTGTTGCGGTTTTCTTCCATGTCGATGAAGTCGATGACAATCAGGCCGGCGAGGTCGCGCAGCCGGAGCTGGCGGGCGACTTCGTCCGCTGCTTCCAGGTTGGTCTGCAGCGCCGTGTCCTCGATCGAGTGCTCTCGGGTCGAACGGCCCGAGTTGACGTCGATGGCGACCAGCGCTTCGGTCTGGTTGATGATGATATAGCCGCCCGATTTCAGCGTCACCTGCGGCTGCAGCATGCGGTCGAGCTGGGCTTCGATGCCCGAACGCGCGAAGATCGGATGCAGGTCGCGGTAAGGCTGAACCACCTTGGCGTGGCTCGGCATCAGCATCTTCATGAAATCCTTGGCTTCGCGGTAGCCTTCTTCGCCCGAGACGACGATTTCAGAAATGTCCTTGTTGTAAAGGTCGCGGATCGACCGCTTGATCAGGCTGCCTTCTTCGTAGACGAGGCTTGGCGCCGTCGACTTCAGCGTCAGGTTGCGGACATTTTCCCACAGCCGCATCAGGTATTCGAAATCGCGCTTGACCTCGACCTTGGTGCGGTTGGCGCCGGCGGTGCGCAGGATGACGCCCATGCCCTTCGGCACTTCCAGTTCGCGGGCAATCTCCTTGAGACGCTTGCGGTCCGGCAGGTTGGTGATCTTGCGCGAAATGCCGCCGCCTCGTGCGGTGTTCGGCATCAGCACCGAGTAACGTCCGGCCAGCGACAGGTAGGTCGTCAGCGCGGCACCCTTGTTGCCGCGTTCTTCCTTGACCACCTGGACCAGCAGGATCTGGCGGCGCTTGATGACTTCCTGGATCCGGTACTGCTTGCGCGGCTTGCGCTGCGAGCGTGTCGGAACTTCTTCCATTGCGTCTTCGGAACCGACCGATTCGACGGAATCGTCGTCCGAGGCGCTGTCGTCATCATCTTTTTTCGATTTGCGCCTGCGCGGAGCCGCGACCGGTTCCGAGATTTCGTCGGCTTCGACGTCCGCCGCCATTTCGGTCGGCTTGTCGTCATCGTCATCGTCGTCGTTTGACGTGTCGGTGGTATCAGAACTCGAGTCTGCCGTTTCCGTCGTGCTGTCTTCAGCGCTTTCGGCAGCGGCCGCTATCTCGGCAACCGATGCATCATCGGCTGCAGGGCTTTCGGCTTCGTCTTTAGAGCCGGTTTCCTCGACGGCGGCTGCGGCATTCGCATCAGCGTCTTCGGATTTTGCCGCGTCGCCGGATTTCTTCCCGCGACGGCTGCGGCGCGGACGTGACTTCGAAGACTTGCCGTCCTCGCTGCCGTCATCCTCGTCTTCCGTCTTTGCCTTGGAGCGTGCCTTGGCCTTGCTGGGCCCGGCGTCAGCCTCGTCGGCGCTTTCGAAATCAGGATCGTTTTCCGCGTCCTCTGCTTCCGCCTGAAGCAGCGCCTGCCGATCGGCCAGCGGGATCTGGTAATAGTCGGGGTGGATTTCCGAGAACGCCAGGAAACCGTGGCGGTTGCCGCCGTAATCGACGAATGCCGCCTGAAGCGAAGGCTCTACGCGGGTCACTTTTGCCAGATAGATATTTCCGCGGAGCTGTTTCTTGTGCTCCGATTCGAAATCGAATTCCTCTATGCGGTTTCCACGAACGACAACGACGCGGGTCTCCTCGGGATGGGAGGCGTCGATAAGCATTTTTTCTGCCATTGAATGTAAGCTCCTCGGCGCGTCCTCGAGGTCTGACTCCGCCGCGCCGAATGTCGGGGCAGGGGATGGTCAGCACAAAGTGCGCCGGATGATAGATATTCCGGACGTCGGCATGGAGCAGTGGTCAGGGCTGAAACCGGGGTGTTTGACACCCGGGGCCTGTTCACACTTTGGGAGATCCGCATTTGCACCATAAAAGCCGGCCGAAAATTCATTTGCGTATAGTCCTTGCGGACCGATGAAAGCCCCTTGCAGAGGCGTGCGACGACAATGGTCGCGAAGGTTGTGGCAGGAGTCCTCGCCTGCCGGGTTTAATCACTATCGTGGCCTGGGATGCCGTCTAAAGCTGACTAGCCTCGCCGCACCTTCGGCCATATTGCCTGGCAGGAGCAGTCAGATTGGGTTCCCGACTTGGAAACTATGAGCTGGCCGCTCCGGGGAAGGATTTTATTCGACGACGGACGATCCGCACTCCTGGCGCCTTGGGCCTGTTACAGGCGGCGGCCGGAAGGGTGACAGTTCTATCCCGTCAATATACTTACCCAATGAAAGCTTTTATGGGCTGTTTAGCGATCTGGCAACTGAAAACATCTAGCGGTCCGGTTGTCCAAGCCTGCGAGTTTACGCAACCCGGGTTCGGGTAAGGATTCGATCGCCATATTTATGGTGAACCAATGCTTAACCCGATTGCGCGATGCTGGTTGGGAGCTCTCGAGCCGAATCGTGCCATTGTGTTGACGCTGTTTGCCGATACTGACTGAGATTTGAGGGCGCTTGAGAGGCGGCAGGGCCAGAGGCTGGATACAGACCAATGCGACGAAATGCAAAACGAGGGCAGGTTGAAACGCGCGGAGGCCGCAGCCTCCTGCGGACAATCGCCGGTTTCGCAGCTGGTGCGCTTGCCCTGTTGGGGGCAACAGCATTCGCTCCTGCCGCAGATGCGGAGGATGCAGCTTCTTCTCCCCATGTTGCCATCGCCGCAAGGCTTGCCGGTGACGAGAGCCGCGTCCGGCTGGTGCTTGATTTCGAACGTGAGCCTGACTTCGAGCTGCACTATCTCGAAAACCCTTATCGCGCAGTAATTGACCTGCCGGAGACGGTCTTCGCCTTTCCCGAAGGCTCGTTGCAACAGCGCGGACTGGTCAAATCCATCCGGTACGGCAATTCCGGCAACGCCCGGGCGCGCATGGTCTTCGAATTTGCAGCGCCTGTGAAAATGGAACTGGCCGAAGCCGGCACGGAAGCCGAAGGCGCAATCCACCGAATGGTGTTTGACATCACCATCATCGAACAGGAGGATTTTTCCGCCGAGGTTTCGACATCGGATTGGCCGGAATTCGTGGATGAGGACCGCGCAGAAGCGGCAACGCCTCCGGGCGACACCCTGAAAATTGTGGTCGATGCTGGTCATGGCGGCATTGATGGAGGCGCTGAGGGCCCCGCCGGCTCAATGGAAAAGGATATCACCCTGGCCTTTGCCGAATCCCTCAAAGCGGCCCTGGAGGAAAAGGACGGCATCCGGGTGGCCATGACCCGGACCGATGACAGTTTCCTGTCTCTGTCCGCGCGGGTGCGCCGTGCCCGCGACGAGGCTGCGGATCTTCTCATTTCGCTGCACGCTGATTCGATTGCCGTGCGGTCGCTGCGCGGTGCGACGGTCTACACGCTTTCGGACAAGGCGTCCGATGCGGTGGCGCAATCGCTGGTGGATCAGGAAAACCGTGAGGATGCGATTGTCGGCGCCAGCCTCGAAAACGCGCCTGAAGACATTGCGGCTATCCTCGTGGATCTGGCCCGCACGGAAACCCGGGTTTTCTCCGCAGGTCTGGCGCAACAGGTGATCACATCTTTCGAAGGTCAGGTCAGGCTGATCAACAACCCGCTGCGTCATGCCGGTTTCCGGGTGTTGCAGGCCCCCGATGTCCCCTCCGTCCTGGTCGAGATGGGATATCTGTCCAATCGCGAAGACGAAAAACTGCTCAATGACGAAGAGTGGCGAGAAAACACGGCGCAATTGCTCGCCCAATCTGTCGAGAATTACCGCGAAACGATCTTGGCGGGCAGGCGATGATGACCGATAAGGCAGATAATGATTCTGGCCGACGCTGCGGGTGTGACACAAGGCTGCCAGCTCGATCGGTAACGGCAAGCACGGCTGCGCGCTGCAATGCGCGGGGCGCGAGTTCGGTAGCGTATTTGCGTCGAGGGTTTCGGGTGTTGGAAAACCAAGGGGTTGCAGCGCTTTTCCTGCGGTGTGCACCTGGGGTAAATGCGTCCGCGCCCTATTTTATTCACATTGTCCGGGCTAACCGGGCGCAAGACATGATCGGCCATGACCTTGGCGTCTGCCAGGCGGGTCAAAAAGAAAAACAAACGGTAGCTGGCTGATGATACGACTGATTGGATATTTTTTCGGGATCGGGACCGTGCTGTTTCTGATGGTTGCAGCAGGCGTTGCCTGGTACATCGGAGATATCTCGAAGGATCTTCCCGATTACGAAGTGCTCAACAGCTACGAGCCGCCGGTGACCACCCGCGTGCATTCGGCCTCCGGCGAGCTGATGGCTGAATATGCCCGCCAGCGCCGTCTTTTCCTTCCCATCCAGGCCATCCCGGACCGGGTCAAGGCAGCGTTTCTGTCCGCCGAAGACAAGAATTTCTATTCCCACCCTGGCGTCGATCCCGTGGGTCTTACCCGTGCTGTGATCAACAATATCCGCACCGGCGCACGGCAGGGGGCATCGACGATAACCCAGCAGGTGGCTAAGAACTTCCTTCTGACGTCCGATCAGACTTATGAGCGCAAGATCAAGGAAGCGATCCTGTCGTTCCGTATCGAGCAGGCCTATTCCAAGGACCGCATTCTCGAACTCTATCTCAACGAGATCTTCTTCGGCATGAACGCCTATGGCATCGCCGGGGCGGCGCTGACCTATTTCAACAAGTCGGTCAACGAGCTGAGCATCTCTGAAACCGCCTACCTCGCAGCCCTTCCAAAGGCGCCGGCCAATTACCACCCGTTCCGTCACCCCGAGCGCGCGATCGAGCGCCGCAATTGGGTGGTCGACCGCATGGTGGAAAATGGCTATGTCCGCGCCGCCGACGGGGCCGAGGCGAAGCAGGAGCCGTTGGGTGTGACCCCGCGCAAGACCGGCTCTTACCTGTTTGCATCGGAGTATTTCGCTGAAGAGGTGCGCCGCGAGCTGATCGGCCGCTATGGCAATGATGCGCTGTATGAAGGTGGCTTGTCGGTCCGCACCACGCTCGATCCGCGGCTTCAGGTGATCGCCCGCAAGGCCTTGCAAAAAGGCCTGATGAATTATGACGAGCGCCGCGGCTTCCGCGGGCCCGTGACACGCATCGACACATCTGGCGACTGGGGCACACCGCTCAGTGAGATAGATCCGCTGCGGGACGTGCCGGAATGGAAGCTGGCCGTCGTGCTGTCGGCGTCCGACGACGCGGTCGAGGTTGGTTTGCGTCCGGGCCGGGAAGTTTCCGGCGCGGTTGCAGAAGAGCGCCCGACCGGCACGATCCTGGCCGAAGACATGAAATGGGCATTCCGCGTCAATCTGGACGGAGAAAGAGCCCGAAACGTCAAGAAGGCTTCCGAGGTTCTGACTCCGGGCGATGTTGTCTATGTAGAACCCTACGACAAGGACGGCACGCAAGGCCTGCGCCTGAGACAGCCGCCGAAAATCCAGGGCGCGCTGGTGGCGATGGATCCGCATACCGGTCGCGTGCTTGCCATGGTCGGCGGGTTCTCCTTTGCACAGTCCGAGTTCAACCGCGCAACCCAGGCCGAACGCCAGCCCGGATCGGCTTTCAAGCCTTTCGTTTACGCGGCGGCTCTCGACAATGGTTACACGCCCGCCTCAGTGGTGCTTGATGCGCCGATCGAAATTGTTTCCGGTGGCGAACTCTGGAAGCCGAAGAACTACGGTGGCGGATCGGCCGGGCCTTCAACGCTGCGGCTCGGAATCGAACGCTCGCGTAACCTGATGACAGTCCGGCTTGCCCAGGACATGGGCATGAACCTGGTGGCGGAATATGCCGAGCGGTTCGGTGTCTATGACGACATGCTGCCGGTGTTGGCGATGTCGCTCGGCTCCGGCGAAACCACGGTAATGCGGATGGCCTCGGCCTATTCGGTGCTCGCCAATGGCGGCAAGCAGATCAAGCCGTCGCTGATCGACCGCATCCAGGACCGTTACGGCAAGACCATCTTCAAGCATGAAGAGCGCTCCTGCGATGCCTGCATCGCCACCGCATGGCTGTCGCAGGAAGAACCCGAAGTGGT
The DNA here is from genome assembly GCF_002733955.1 of Hoeflea sp. Lineage (GTDB taxonomy): Bacteria > Pseudomonadota > Alphaproteobacteria > Rhizobiales > Rhizobiaceae > Hoeflea. The sequence goes on from NZ_NVXQ01000009.1 coordinate 186,014, forward strand.
CGACACCCGCGAGCAGGTTCTCGATCCGATGACCGCCTACCAGATCACTTCGATGATGGAAGGCGTGGTCACCCGAGGAACCGCAGCCGGCAAGATCAAGCTCGATCGCCCGACCGCCGGCAAGACCGGCACCACCAACGAGGAAAAGGACGCCTGGTTCATGGGCTATACCGCCGACCTCGTGGCCGGCGTCTTCATCGGCTTTGACAATCCGACGCCCATGGGCCGCGGCTCCACCGGCGGCGCGCTGGCAGCCCCCGTGTTCAACGAGTTCATGCAGGGCGCGCTCGAGGGCACGCGCCCGGCTGATTTCCGCGTTCCGCAGGGCATGAAGCTGATTGCGATCAACCGCAAGACCGGCATGCAGGCCTTTGAAGGCGAGGGCGACGTGATCATGGAAGCCTTCAAGCCCGGCACCGGACCTTCGGACGTCTATTCGGTCATCGGTCTTGAGGAGTTCGCCACCGGCGACGCCATCACCACGATTTCGCCGCAGGCCAACCAGGCCGTCAACAATGGTGTCGGCGGGCTTTATTGACGCACCAAAAATTCGGCGTCTTTGACGCCTTTACATCACGCGGAGTGGAACTTATGGTCCGCCCGCTTCGGCAAGAAATTTGCCTGATAACATGACGGAACCAGAGATCCATGCGCGCAGAAACCCAGGTCGTTGTCGACGAAATCAAGCAGGCCATAAGCCTGCTGAGGAGGCATCTTTGACTGGGAACCTGCTCAAAAACGTCTCGAATGGCTGAACGCCAAGGCTGAAGACCCGTCGATCTGGGATGACGCGCAGGAAGCTCAGAAGCTGATGCGTGAACGCCAGCAACTCGATGATTCCATCAATGGCCTTAAACGTCTGGAAAGCCAGCTGTCCGACAACCTCGAACTCATCGAGATGGGCGAGGAAGAAGGCGACAGCGGCATCGTCAGCGAGGCGGAATCAGCCCTCAAGGAACTTCGCACCGAAGTCACCCGCCAGCAGATCGAATCGCTCCTTTCGGGCGAAGCCGACAGCAACGACACCTATCTCGAAGTTCATTCCGGCGCCGGCGGTACCGAAAGCCAGGACTGGGCCAACATGCTGTTGCGCATGTACACCCGCTGGGCCGAACAGCACGGGATGAAGGTCGAGCTTCTCGAAATCCATGATGGCGAAGAAGCCGGCATCAAGTCGGCCACGCTGTTGGTCAAGGGACACAATGCCTATGGCTGGCTGAAGACGGAATCAGGCGTTCATCGCCTGGTCCGGATTTCGCCCTATGACAGCCAGGCGCGTCGTCACACCTCGTTCTCGAGCATCTGGACCTATCCGGTGATCGATGATTCGATTGATGTCGACATCAACGAGAGCGATTGCCGCATCGATACCTACCGCGCATCAGGCGCCGGCGGCCAGCACGTCAACACCACCGACTCGGCGGTTCGCATCACCCATAACCCGACCGGGATTGTGGTGCAGTGCCAGCAGGAACGCTCGCAGCATAAGAACCGCGCCAAGGCCTGGGACATGCTTCGCGCGCGGATCTACGAGGCGGAGCTGCAAAAGCGCGAGGAAGCGGCCAACGCCGAAGCGGCTTCAAAGACCGATATCGGCTGGGGTCACCAGATCCGGTCCTACGTCCTGCAGCCATACCAGCTGGTCAAGGACCTGCGCACCGGAACAGAGAGCACCAACCCGCAAGGCGTGCTGGATGGCGACCTCGACGAGTTCATGGAAGCAGCCCTAGCTCAGCGCGTTTACGGCGGTGGCGAGGACGTCGCCGACATCGATTGATCGTACCGGCAGGCATCGAGCCCTGGTGACTGCGGCGAGTAACGTGTTTAGCGGGTCAGCGCCGAGCGGATCAGGCTGAAACCTGCCAGGGCGAACAGCCCCGCGGCGACGCCTTCAATCCATCGTCTCGATTTTCGATAACCGGCCATGAAGCCGGGAAGCGAGAACGTCAGCGCATAGCCCGCATAATTCGCAAATCCAAGTCCGGCGCAGATCAATGTGGCAGCGGCCACAGCATGGACGTCTGTTTCTTGTCCCAAACCCATGGACAGGGCAGCCATCCAGGCCACGACCGCCTTCGGGTTCGACAGGTTGAGCAGCAATCCTCGCCAGAACCATCCGCCCTTGTGCGCGCCGGTTGCAGTTTGGTCCATCTTCCGTGCCGCGGATCTGCCCGATTGAACTGCCAGCCAGACCAGATAGGCACCGCCAAAAAGCTTGAGAAGCGTGAGCAGGGTGGTGGTGCCCTGTACCACGACACCAAGTCCCGTTGCGGCAATCAAACCCCAGAACGCCAGCCCGACCGACAGACCGAGCCCGAACAGCAATCCGGCCGAACGGCCCGAATGCATTGCGACTGTCGCAAGGGCGAGGTTTGCGGGGCCGGGCGATACGGTGACAATGAAAAAGGCAGCTGCAATGGTCAGATAGCTGTTCAGATGTTCCATTTCGGCCTCCCGCGCCGCGGCTCCGGATCCGCTGGGAAATGCCGCTCAGGTCCCGCGATCATCGTCCCTTAAACATAGCATCGAGGCGTCACGGCCTCAATTGCTTGACCGTTCCACCAGCATTTCGCCGAATTCGTCGATGTAAAGCGCCCAGGTTTCCGGCTCGGCCACAGCAGGATCAGTCTTGAGATAGATGTAGGCGCCAAACCCCTGCCGGCTCGCGGCACCGGTCGAATCCTCCGGCCTGATGTCGGTGATGTACCCGCCCAGACTGTTGATTTCATCGATCCCGGTGGAGCTGGCCAGTGCGGGGCCGTCAGGACCCAAGGCGATTTCCTGCAATTTCAGCAGCGAGCGGTTGTCCTCGCCGCGGATGGCCACAAGCCGGTAATAGCCACGCTGGGGGGCGGCTTCCGAATCCGAGCCTTCCGCCGTTTTCTCCCAGAAGCCGCCGCTGGTCGCAAACAGGATCCGCGGCGACAGACTGTCGGCGAGTTCCGATCCCTGCTGGGCATGAACCGGCGCTGAAACCCAGGCGGCGAGACATGCCAGCATTGCCATCATTTTCAATGTAGTACGCAGCATCAACTCAACCTCCCGTTTGTGAGTCAGTAGAGAAATTGTTCGGCCAATATGCGGTCATTCCATGAATGGCTGGAATCGGTGAGAATCCGGGTGGTCGATTCCTGCGATTCAGCCACCTGAACCTGGGTCACGGATTTGACCTCGATATGGTCGGCCACCGCGTTGACCGGGCGCTTGTCGCTTTCCAGTACATCGATCGTCACTTTGACCTTGTTGGGAAGCAGCGCCCCGCGCCAGCGCCGTGGCCGGAACGGGCTGACCGGCGTCAGGGCCAGAAGCTGCGCATCGAGCGGCAGGATCGGGCCGTGCGCCGAGAGATTGTAGGCGGTCGAACCGGCCGGCGTCGCCACCATCAGTCCGTCGCAGATCAGCTCCTCCATGCGTTCAAGCCCGTCAACCGACAGTTTCAGCTTTGCCGCCTGGTAGCTCTGCCTGAGCAGTGAGACCTCGTTGATCGCCAATGCCTTGTGAGTGGCGCCATGCGCATCCCTGGCGACCATCTCGAGCGGGCGGATGATGTTTTCCACCGCTGCGTTGATGCGGCCCGGCAGATCCTCATCCGAATAGTCGTTCATCAGGAAGCCGATCGAGCCGCGGTTCATGCCATAGACTGCGCGGCCGGTGTTCATCTGCTCGTGCAGCGTCTGCAGCATGAAGCCGTCGCCGCCAAGCGCCACGATCACGTCAGCTTCCTGCTGCCGGGTGTTGCCGTAAAGGGCTGCGAGGTGCTGAGCGGCTGCCTGCGCATCAGGTGCCGGCGAGGCGATGAAACTGAATTTCCAAGTCATGTGATGAGCTTACTCCACTCCTTGGCAGACAATGGCGATTGCCAGGACAGGATGCAAGGGGAGGCGCGCTGCACCAGTGCCGAATTGACGAACGTCACTCTGCCTTGCCGAGGTCGCGCGGGCGGGCTCGAAGCATCGCCGAGTGAACACGATCAGCTTCCACCCGGGCGTCGGCCGCGGGCGCGCATCAGGCAGGGCGCGCGCGCGTCTGCGCTGTCGGCGTCTCGCCAAGGACGGTTGGCCTTATTCTCAGGGCCCGCAGCGCATTGAGGATGACCGCAACATCGATTGCCTCCTGCAGCAATGCGCCCTGGACCGGTGTCAGATAACCAAGGGCTGCGGCGATCATTCCCGCCACGGAAAGGCCGATGCCCACAACGACGCTTTCGAGCGCGATCCGCTGCGAGCGTTGCGCCACCTCGAGCCCGGACAGGAGGCGGTCAAGATGGTCGACCAGCAGCACCACATCCGCAGCTTCCGCCGATGCGGCAGCACCGCGCGCTCCCATGGCCACCCCGATGTCGGCTGCAGCCAGCGCCGGCGCATCATTGACCCCGTCGCCGACCATCATCACCGGGCCGTTCTTGCGCTCGGTGAGAACCAGCAGCACCTTTTGATCCGGCGTCAGCTCCGAGCGAACGGCATCAAGTCCCAATCCTTCTGTCACCGCCTCGGCCACCGAGCGCCGATCCCCGGTGGCAAGCAGGATGCGGCCGATGCCGTGGCTGCGAAGCCCGGCCAGCAGCTCAGCGGTGCCGGCGCGCAACGTGTCGGCCATCACCACGTGGCCCGCGAGTTCGCCGTCGATGGCAAGCGCGACAATGACCTCGCCGGTTTCGCCGGCCTTGTCATGGGAAATCGACAGTCCGAGCTGTGCCGAGACAAAGGCCGTGCCGCCGACCGCCATTTTCCGGCCGTCAATGGTGCCGGTGATGCCTTCGCCGGCGGTTTCATCAAGATGGTCGGGAAACGGCAGGGCGTTTCCGCGCGCCCGCGCTTCGCTCACCAGCGCCTGCGCGATCGGGTGTTTCGATCCCTGGTCCAGCGCCGCCGCGTAGTGCAGAACTTCGGCTTCAGACAGGTCCCCATAGCTCTCGATTGCCACGATCACCGGCCTGCCGTCGGTCAGCGTTCCCGTCTTGTCGAGAATCAGGGTCCGGATCCGCGCCAGCGCCCCAAGCGGTTTCGCCCCCTTTATAAGCACCCCGAAATGCGCGGCGCGGGAAAGCCCGGCCACCAGCGCCACCGGGACTGCGAGAATGAGCGGGCAAGGCGTGGCGACCACAAGAACCGCGACAGCCCGGATGGGGTCGCCCGTAAACCACCAGGCGGCAAAGGCAATCACCACCGTGACGACCAGGAACACAAGCGAATAGCGGTCTGCCAGCCGCGCCATCGGCGCTTTCGATTTCTGCGCCGCTTCGACCAGCCTGACGATGCCGGCAAAGGTGCTGTCTTTCGCCTGCCGCGTTGCCTTGAGGTCGAAGGCCTCGCCGGCATTGGTGGCGCCGCTCATCACCTCCGCATCGCGGGTGAGGTGAACCGGCAGCGATTCCCCGGTCAGTGCCGATTGGTCAAGTATCGCCTGGTCGCTGGCGACAACGCCGTCGACGGGCGCCACATCGCCTTGCCGGATGAGCAGCAGGTCACCCGGTTCGATCTCGTCGAGCGGCACCTCGTCGAGCACACCGTCGCGATGCCGCGTTGCCGTACGCGGAACCCGCGCCAGCAAGCTGCTCATCTCGTGCCTTGCCCGGCCTTCGGCAAAGCTCTCGAGAAATGTGCCGCCCGAATACATCACCGCGACAACAGCCGCTGCCAGGGTCTCGCCAAATGCCAGCGCCGCCGTCATCGACAAAGCGGCAACGATGTCGAGGCCGACTTCGCCGTTTCTCAGGCTGCGCACGATCTCGGCCACAAGTCCCAGCAGCACGGGAATGACCCCGGCGGACCAGATCAGGTCGGCAGCCGTGGGCAGGCCGGCCAGGCTGAATCCCAGTCCCACGATCAGGCCGAGAAGAGAGATCGCCAGCAGGCCGGTATTGAGACGGTCTTCAAAAAAAATGCGCACGAAAACTGTCGTCCTTTGCGTGGTGGAAGCGTCATACCTACACCGGCCGGCAGGAATGTTCATTGCTGCAGATCAAACAGCCGCTGCGGTCATCATGGCTTGTCTTGACGAGGAGGGACGCTAAAGATGCGCATGAAGTTCTGGTTGGGAGCAGAATGAATGTCGACACCGCAATCACACGTGCCGCTCTGGGTGCTGGTCACCCTGCAGGGCGCGGTGTCGGGCGTCAGCCTGGTGGTCGAGATCGTCGCCGGCCGCATGCTCGCACCCTATGTCGGCATGTCGCTCTACACCTGGACCGCGGTTATCGCCGTTGTGCTGGCCGGCTTCTCCGTCGGGCACTGGTGGGGTGGCCATGTTGCCGGGCGCCCGGCAAAAAAGGCGCTTGCCTATACCGGCTGGGTCCTGCTTGCTGCCGCCATCTCGACGGCCTCCGCCTTGTTACTGTTGCGCGTCATCGGCGGCCCGGTTCTGGTCGCAGTCGAACATCCGGTCTGGGGCATCGTGATCCTCACTTTCGGCGTGTTCTTCCTGCCTTCGCTGTTTGCCGGGGTCCCGGCGCCGGTTCTGGCGCAGATTGCCGTCGCTCAGGAACATGTGCCGTCCGGCAGATCGCTCGGCGCCATGTTTGCGGCCGGTGCCGTCGGTGCGATTGCAGGAACATTGCTCGCGGGCTTTGTCTTCATTCCGTGGCTTGGCACCACCCTGACGCTGGCCATCGTCACCGCGATCTACCTCGTTGCCGCGGCACTGCTGTTCTGGCTGGCCCGGCCATTCAGGCAGGTGGCGGTAGCCTCGACCGTTTCGGTGCTGGCGATCGCGCTTGCCGCGCTGTCGGTCACGCGGCCGGCGGGCTGCACCACCGAAAGCCAGTATTTCTGCATCAGGGTTCTCGATGTGACCGCCGAATACGGGGTGCCGGTCAAGCGCCTGGTACTTGATCATCTTTCGCACGGCACCAGCGCACGGGATCTGCCCCGAACGATGTTTTCCGAGTTTACCGCCATGTTCGATGCGATCGGCAGGGGGCGCCTCGGGGCCGAGCCGTTTTCGGCTTTCTTCATCGGTGGCGGGACTTTTTCCGTACCGCGTGCCTGGGCTGACCGCGACACCGGGCCGATCACCGTGGCTGAAATAGACCCGCGAGTGACCGAGACGGCGGTGCGGGATTTCTGGCTTGACCGGGAGCGCATGAAGATCCTCGACGAGGACGCCCGCGTCGCGCTGCGCAGACGGCCGGATCAGCGCTACGACGTCATTGTCGGCGATGCCTTCGGCGATATTGCCGCCCCGCCGCACCTCGTCACCCAGGAGTTTTTCCAGCTCGTCCGATCTCGGCTCACGGAGGAGGGGGTCTTCCTGATGAACGTGGTCGATTTCCCAGAGCGGCTGGCTGCGCTGGGCGCCATTGCGGCGACCTTGCAATCAGTTTTTGCCAGTGTCGAGATCTGGACCGAGGAGCGGCTGCCCACGCCCGGTGAGCAACGGGTTTTCGTTCTGGTCGCCGCTGACAAGCCGACCGCCTTTTCCGCGGTCACGGCCGCCGCACCCGATCCGGCCCGCTTCGCCGCCATGGCCGAGAGTTTCACCGACCGCCTGATTGCGAAAGCCGCGCCTGCCTTGCTGACCGATGATTATGCGCCGATCGACCGGCTTCTCGGCGGACATTTTTGATCGTCCGTCGGTGCCTCTGCCCGCCGAAACGGCACATCGACATCTTTTTTTGCGCGTAATGTCTGCGCTGGAGCATGTCCTGTGTTCCCGGATCGATCTTGCGCCGAGCTTCTTGCGATAATGACCTGCTAACCCCGGAAACCGGGCGCTTGCGTCCGGCATTTGCCCGTCGCCGCGGCGGTGGCCGTCATGGCAAAACGAACGGCGGATATGGTTGACCTTCCCGAAATTGCCGTTAGTGTCCAACAATCGGACACTAACGGCGTTGGTCGTAGGGTTGATTGTGGGGTTGCTGCAAGCGCTGCTGAGGAGGAGCGCTGCCGTGACACATGGTTTCCGTCGATTGCCTGTCCGGACATTACTTTGGGAGGAGTACACATCATGATGAAATCACGGATAGGCGGCCTGTTGGCTGCAACCACGCTGGCGGTCGGCATGGCCGGGCCGGCAGCCGCTGCAGACGACACGTTCAAGATTGGCGTGATCACGTTCCTGTCGGGACAGGCGGCGGAAAGTTTTGGCGTGCCGGCCTGGAATGGCGGCAAGCTTCTGGTCGACATGCTCAACGAAGGCGGCAAACTGCCCGCGCCCTATGACAAGATGGGCTTCGGCGGCATGAAGATCGAGGCCGTCATTGTCGACGAAGCCGGCGGCGCCACCAAGCAGGTTCAGGAATTCCGCAACCTTGTTCAGCGTGAAGAGGTCGACGCGGTCGTGGGTTATGTCTCGTCGGGCGACTGCCTGGCCGTTCCGCCGGTGGCTGACGAGCTCAAGGCCTTCACCATCCTTTATGACTGCGGCACGCCGCGTGTGTTCGAGGATGGCAGCTACGAATATGTATTCCGCACCGCGGCGCACGCCACGATGGATAATGTCAGCCTTGCGCGCTACCTCAAATCCCGCGATTTCGATGTCCCGAGCTTTGCCGGTCTCAACCAGGACTATGCCTGGGGGCAGGACAGCTGGGCCGATTTTACCGGCGCGATGAAGCAGCTCTATCCCGATGCCGAGGTCAAGACCGCGCTGTTCCCGAAATTTGGCGCCGGCCAGTATGGCACCGAGATCTCGGCGCTGCTGCGTGAAAAGCCGGCACTGGTCCACTCGTCCAACTGGGGTGGCGATCTGCAGGGCTTCCTGATCCAGGCCACGGCGCGCGGCCTGCACAAGCGGGCGCAATTGGCGCTGGCGGCGGGCGATCACGTCATTCCGCAGCTTCAGGACAAGATGCCGGACGGCATTTTCCTTGGCGCACGTGGCGTCAACGGTCTGGCCGCTTACGCCCGTGGTGGTGAGCTCAAGCAGCTGACCGACACGATGTGGGATGCTTACGAGGCGGAATACAACACCTTCCCGGTACAGGCTCCGTTCCGCATGTGGCAGGCCCTGTTCGGTCTGAAGACTGCGGTCGAGAAAGCGATGGCCGACAATGGCGGCACCAAGCCGACCAGCGAGGAACTTGCAGCCGCGATGAAGGGTCTCTCGTGGGATGCGCCCTCGGGCCGCATCGAGATGGCGCTTGCGGATGGGCATCAGGCGATCCAGCCCAACGCCATCGGCACCACCAAGTGGAATGCCGATACCGGCAAGATGGAACTGGTTGACGTCGAGTATTACGATGCCCGCTGCGTCAATCCGCCCGAAGGCATGAAGTCTCAGGACTGGCTGGCGCAGGGTTTCCCCGGCGCTGAATGTGACTGACACCTGAAATCCGAACAGACCCGTCGCAGGCATGCGACGGGATCGCTTTTCATGTACACGTGCTCGGACCCCTGACCCATGGATCTTGCGGCAACCATCCTTGTTGATGGCCTCATCTATGCCGGCTGGCTGTTTATCGTCTCCGTCGGCCTGACGCTCGTCTTTGGCGTGCTCAATATTCTCAATATCGCGCATGGCAGTCTCTACGCCATCGGCGCCTATGCGTCCGCCTCGATGGTGGGGGCCTATTTCGCGCTCGGCGGCGAGGCGTTCCCCTATGGCAGCTACGTCGCGATGATCCTCGCGGCCCTGCTGGTCGCGCTGGTGCTTGGCCCGCTTCTGGAGCGCGGCCTGCTGAGATTCTTCTACGGCCGCGACGAAGTACTCAATGTGCTGGTGACCTACGCCGTGTTCCTCATTCTCGAGGACGTGATGAAGCTGATCTGGGGCGTCAATCCCTATTTCGTCTACGAGCCCTACACGCTGCTCGGCGATGTCGAGATCGGTCCGCTCTTTTATGTCGGCTACGATTTCGCGGTGATCGCGGCGGCCATCGTGGTTGGCCTCGCCGTCTGGCTGACGCTCAACAAGACCCGGGTCGGCAAGGTCGTGCTCGCCGTCATCCACGACTCCGAGATGAGCCAGACCATGGGCGTCAATGTCCAGCGCATCTATCTCGGCGCCTTCATGGCCGGCACGTTTCTGGCAGCCCTTGGTGGCGCGCTGACAGCACCGATGATCTCGGTGACGCCGGGGCTGGGTGTCAATGTCATCATCGTCGCCTTCGCCGTGGTCATCATCGGCGGGCTCGGCTCCGTTCCGGGTGCAGCCATCGGCGCGCTGATGGTCGGCATCAGCCGCGCGGCCTCGGTTCACCTGATGCCGGAAGCCGAGCTCTTCATCATCTATTTCGTCATGGCAATCGTGCTGCTGTTCCGGCCCGAAGGGCTGTTTGCGAAAACCCAGGCGAGGAAAATCTGATGCGTTTCAACCTTCTCCTCGCCGCCGTCATCGCCTTTGTCGTACTCGCTGCCGGATCGGTGATCCTGCCGGACTGGGCCATGTTCCTGTTTGCCATGGCGCTGGCCAAGGGGCTGGTGTGCCTCGGCATTGTCGGCATGATGCGCGGCGGCGTGGTCTCGTTCGGGCAGGGGCTCTACTACTGCCTTGGCGCCTACACAGCGACGCTTGTCGCCAACAATCTTGGCGTCTCCGACATCTTCCTGCTCACCTTGCTGAGCTCCGCGGTCTGCCTTCTGGTCGGCATGGCCTTCGGGCCGCTGCTCTCGAGCTACCGCGGCATCTTCTTCGCCATGCTGTCGCTGGCGCTGTCGATGGTGCTCTATGGCTCGCTGTCGAAGATGAGCTTCATCGGCGGCACTGACGGGCTCAACATCGCAGCCCCCACCTTCCTCGGCTGGGCGCCGGAGGGCCGGCCCTTGCAGATGGCGCTCTACATCTACGTGGTGGCGATCGTGGTGATCGCCGGCGTGCTGATGCGCATCTATTTTGACAGCGAGCGCGGGCTGCTCACACTCGCCACCCGCGACAACGAACTCCGGGTCGAGTATCTCGGCGCCTCGGTCCGCAATGTCATGACCTACAACTACGTCTTTGGCGCGGTGCTGGGTGGCATTGGCGGCACCATCGCCGCACTTGCTCTGGGCCATGTCGATCCGGAATTTGCCTTCTGGACGACCTCGGGCGAATTCGTCTTCGTGGCCATTCTCGCAGGCTCGCTGTCGGTGCCCTCGGTCTTCGTCGCGGCGATCATTCTCGAACTGGTGCGCTCGTTCTCAAATCTCTATTTCCCCAACACCTGGCAGCTGGCGCTCGGCATCTTCCTGCTGGCCGTCATCGTCGTTCTACCGAAAGGGCTGGGCTCGCTGGTCAGCCGCCGGAAAGGAAGCCCGGCATGAACAAGGCAGTGCTAGAAGTCCGCGACCTTCAGAAAACCTTCGGCGCTGTCACTGCGGCGCAGGACATCTCGGTCACCGTGCCCGAAGGCGCGGTCTATTCGCTGATCGGCTCGAACGGCGCCGGCAAGACGACCTTCGTCAACATGGTGACCGGCTACATCAAGCCCGATTCCGGCCTGATCAATTTCGGCAACCGCAACATTGCCGGCATGGCCCCGCGCCAGATCACCCGACTGGGCATTCACCGCTCGTTCCAGATTGCCCAGCTCTGCGCCGAGCTGACAGTCGAGGAAAACATGCTGGTGGCCGATGCGATCCACGGCCACCCGGGCCCTTCGTTTCTGCGCAGGGCCCACAATGCCGAGGCGCGCGAGCGTGCGCTGGCGACGCTTGAGCGCTTCCACATCGCCGAACACCGCGACAGGCTGGTGCCCGAGCTTTCCGGCGGGGTCAAGAAGTTGCTCGACATTGCCATGGCCATGGCCGGCGAGACGCAGATCATGATGCTCGACGAGCCCACTTCCGGGGTAGCGGCCGACGAGAAGTTCCCGATCATGGATCTCGTCATGGACGCGCTGCGCTCGGCCGGTGTCACGGTGATTTTCGTGGAACACGACATGGACATCGTCACCCGCTATTCCGAACGCGTGCTGGCCTTTTACGATGGCCGCATCATTGCCGATGATGCGCCCGGCGAGGTGTTGTCCGATCCCGAAGTGCAACGATACGTGACGGGGGCGCCGGCATGAGCCTGAAACTCGAAAATGTCGAAGTCAGCATCCAGGCAGCACCGATCCTGCGTGGCGTCAGCCTCGAGGTCGGCACCGGTGAGCGCATGGGACTGGTCGGCCGCAACGGCGCGGGCAAGACCACGTTCATGCGCACCATCACCGGGCTTGCCAGCATGTCGTCCGGCAAGGTGTTCTGGCATGGCGATGACATCACCGCGATGCCGCCGCGGGACCGCGCCCGGCTCGGTTTCGGCTACATGCCCGAAGACCGCCGCCTGGTTCCGGATCTGACGGTCGAAGAAAACATGCTGCTCCCGGCCTGGGTCAATGACGATATCGATGGCGCGAAGGGCCTTGAATTCGTCTACGACCTGATGCCGGAACTGACCAAGATGGCGTCGCGCAAGGCGCTGCTCCTGTCGGGTGGGCAGCAGAAGATGGTCGCCCTTGGCCGCGCCCTGATCGCCGGCCGCAAGCTGTTGCTGCTCGACGAGCCGTTCGAGGGCGTGGCACCGGCGCTGGCCAAGCGGATTTCCGAGGTCATCACCTCGCTCAAGGGCGAGGGCCTGTCCGTGCTCATCGCGCAGTCCGAACTCAGCCACTCGCTCGATCTGCTGCAGCGTGAGAGCGTGATCGAACGCGGCGAGATTATCCGGGTGAACGTCATTGATGCGACGCTGGCGGAGGGGTTATGAGAGCCCGTCGCCCATACCTGCCTGCAGCAGGGTCCTGCTTCCAAGCGCAGGATTTGAAGAGATAATTCCCCATGCCGCTCAAACCCAAACAGCTTCGTGTCCAGCATGCCTATGAACAGGTGTCGACCGAAATCGAAGCCCAGATTCTCAACGCCTCGCTCAAGCCCGGCGACCGGCTTCCGGGCGAGGTCGAGATGGCCAGCATGTTCAACGTCAACCGCTCCACCGTGCGCGAGGGCATCCGGCGGCTTGAAAGCGAGGGCTTCGTGCGCCGGATTTCGCCGCGCAAGCTCGTGGTCTCGATCCCGCGCATGGCCGAGCTGTCCTCGCGGCAGACCCGCGCCCTGAGCATGCTCGACGTCACCTTCGAAGAGCTGTGGAATGTCGCCATCGCCACCGAGCCGCTGGCGGCTGAGCTAGCCGCCAAACACGCCGATGCCGAGGATCTGGCGGCATTGGACGAGATCCACCGGGCGCTGGTGGCCGCGGAAGGCCAGGGCCAGGCGACGGTGGAAATCGACACCGCCTTTCATTCCCGTGTGGCGGCTGCAAGCAAGAACCGGGTTCTGCAGCTGGCGCGCGAGCCGATCGGGTTCTTGCTCTACAGCGGCGTCGACGTGCTGATCCCCAAGCTGCCGCAAGCCATGTCACGCCAGCTTGTCGCTCATCACCACATCATCAAGGCGATACGGGGCAGGGACGCTGACACCGCCAGGCTGTGGATGACCCGGCACATTGATGATTTCATGCGCGGTTACCTGCATGCAGGCCTGCCGATTGACGAGCCGATCACAAGTCCGACCGGTCGGTTGGCCGGATTGAGCCAGCCGTCGTGACGGGTCAAAACAGAAACAGGGTTTGCCGCCGGCCAGTCGGCAAACCGGATTGGGACGAGGACCGCAGATGACGACGCAGCTGGCATTGCGCAGGGAACTTCACTACGGCAATCGCGTGGTCGCGTGCCATGCCGAACGCCCGCCCAATGTCCATGCAATGCTGGCCGAGGCCGTCGCCCGCTATCCGCACAGGGAAGCCCTGATCTGCGAGGAGGTCCGTTGGACCTATACCCGCCTGGATGAGGAGGTGGGGCGCGTCGCCGCAGGACTTGCGGCCCTCGGCGTGGGGCAGGGCGACAGGGTGGCCCTGCTTCTGGGCAATGGTGTGCCTTTCGTGGTGCTGACCTATGCCGCGGCCCGGCTCGGTGCCGTGACGGTCCCGCTGAGCATTCGCGACCAGATGCCGGGCATCCGCCATGCGCTGGTCAATTCCGAGGCCATCGCGCTTGTCGTCGAGGCGGAGTTTGCCGGCCTTGTTCCGCCGCCGGACGAAACGCCGAGCCTTGCTGCCCGAATCGCCGTGGGCATGGCACCCGGCTACCGCGACTATGACATGCTGCGTGAGGCCGGGACGCTTGTGGAGGCCGCCGATGTGGGCGAGGAGGAGGTTGCGACCATCCTCTACACATCAGGCACCACCGGGGTCCCCAAGGGCGCGATGCTGACCGGTCTCGGGATCGTTCATTCTTCCATGAATTTCGTGCAGACGATGGACCTTGGCCCGGGCGACAAGACCATCGTGGTCGTGCCCATGAGCCATGTCACCGGGCTGGTGGCTGGCATCCACACGCTGATCTGCGCCGGGGGCAGCATCGTCACCATGCGAGAGTTCAAGGCTGAGCGTTTTCTCGACTGTGCCGCGCGCGAGGCCATGACCTGTTCGCTGATGGTTCCGGCCATGTACAATCTGTGCCTGCATCAGGCCGATCTGAGCGACTACGATCTCTCCTCTTGGCGGGTGGGTGGCTATGGCGGCGCGCCAATGCCGGCTGCGACCATTGAACGGCTGGCGGACGCGCTGCCGGGCCTGGGGTTGATGAACGCCTATGGCGCAACGGAAGTGACGTCTCCGGCCACCGTCATGCCGGCCGACCAGACAGCGGCTCGGCGCTTGTCTGTTGGGCTGCCGGTTCCGGGGGCGGAGATTTGCGTCGTGGACGAGGCAGGCCGCGAAGTGCCGGCCGGCGAAAATGGTGAATTGTGGATCCGGGGCGCGATGGTGGTTCCCGGCTACTGGCGCAACCCGGAAGCCGATGCGCGAGAATTCTCGGCAGGCTTCTGGAAATCCGGCGATATCGGTGCAATCGACGCCGACGGCTTTGTCCATGTCCACGACCGCAAGAAGGATATGATCAACCGCGGCGGCTACAAGGTCTTCACCGCCCAGGTCGAAAGCGTGTTGACCGCCTGTCACGGCGTGATCGAGGCCGCAGTGATCGCCAAGCCCTGTCCGATCCTGGGCGAGCGCGTGCATGCCGTGCTCTCCATCGAACTCGGCAGCGTCACCGAGCTTGAGGTGTCGCAACGCTGCGCGGCCCGGCTCGCCGATTACCAGTGCCCCGAAACCTATACATTTTACGACGAGCCATTGCCGCGCAATGCCAATGGCAAGGTTCTCAAGCGCCAGATCCGGCAGCAGCTCGGGTTTCTGGATCCATGATGTTCACGCAGCGCCGCCAGGGGCGGCAGCTGATCACTTTCAGATACGCCACCGGACAGAAGACCGGCGGATAGCCACAAGCAAGGACGAACCACCATGAACAAGCTGCTGCAAAGAACCGGTGTGTCAGCCCGGGCACTGGAGATCGCAGATCGGGTTGAACAGTTCGTCCGCGAGAAAGTCGTCCCCTTTGAACGCGATCCGCGTCTGGGCTTCCATGGTCCGACCGAGGACCTCGCCGATGAGCTCAAAGACCTGGCCCGCGCAGCCGGCGTGATGACCCCGCATATCCTCGATGATGGCGATCATCTGACCCAGCGCGAAACCGCCTCCGTGCTGATCCGCTCCGGTCTGTCGATCCTCGGGCCGCTGGCCTGCCACACCTGTGCTCCGGACGAAGGCAACATCTATCTTCTGGGCAAGGTCGCCTCGCCGGAGCTCAAGCAGCGTTTCCTGACCCGGATGGTCGATGGCTCGATGCGCACGGCGTTTTTCATGACCGAGCCGGCAGAGGATGGCGGCGCAGGCTCCGACCCCTCTATGATGCAGACCACCTGCAGGATGGATGGCAACCACTGGGTGATCAACGGCCGCAAAGCCTTCATCACCGGCGCCGAGGGCGCCGGCATGGGCATCATCATGGCCAGATCCGACGATGGCGCTTGCATGTTCCTGGTCGATCTGCCCAACCCGGCGATCCGCATCGAACGGGTGCTCGACACCATCGACAATTCGATGCCCGGCGGCCATGCCGTCATCACCATCGACAATCTGCGCGTCCCCGCCGACCAGATGCTGGGCGAATCGGGCGAGGGCTTCAAATATGCCCAGGTCCGGCTGGCGCCTGCGCGGCTCAGCCATTGCATGCGCTGGCTCGGGGCCTGCGTGCGCGCCAACGAGATTGCCACCGACTATGCCAACCGCCGCTTGGCCTTTGGCAAACAGCTGGTCGATCACGAAGGCGTCGGCTTCATGCTGGCCGAGAACCTGATGGACCTCAAGCAGGCGGAGCTGATGATCTACTGGTGCGCCGATGTGCTCGACAGCGGCGCTCAGGGGGGCGCCGAAAGTTCGATGGCCAAGGTGGCGGTCTCCGAGGCGCTGATGCGTGTCGCTGACCGCTGTGTGCAATGCATGGGCGGGCAGGGGGTGACGGCCGATTCGATGGTCGAGCAGGTGTTCCGCGAAATCCGCGCCTTCCGCATCTATGACGGGCCGACCGAGGTTCACAAGTGGAGCCTGGCCAAGAAGATCAAGCGCGACTGGAAGGCGGAAAACGCCAAATGACCTCCATCGCTGACACCACGGCCTCGCCGCCGGTCCTGCTCGATGTCACTGCTGGCATTGCCCGCATTACGCTCAACCGACCGGACCGGGGCAATGCCCTCAATCAGCCGATGGCGGATGCGCTGCTGAATGCCGCCCTGCGCGTTGCCAACGACACCGAAATCCGCTGCGTGATCCTGACCGGGGCGGGCCGGATGTTCTGTGTCGGCGGCGATATCGGCGATTTTGCCGGCAGCAGCGAAGGCACCGGCGCGTTCCTTGGCCGCTTGGCCGGGACGCTGCACCAGGCGATGCAACTGCTGGCCAAGATGCCCAAACCGATGATCTGTCTGGTCAATGGCCCTGCGGCCGGGGCAGGGCTTAGCATGGCGATCAGCGGCGACATCGTGCTGGCCCATCCCTCCGCCCATTTCACCGCCGCCTATCTCGGCATCGGCCTGACGCCGGACGGCGGCATGACCTGGCTCTTGCCGCGCCTGGTCGGCATGCGGCTGGCGCAAGAGATCATTCTGAGCAACCGGCGCGTCGGCGCTGAAGAGGCGGCCGCGATTGGCCTGGTGACCCGCGTGGTGGAAGATGACGCGCTGGACACACAAGGCTCCGAACTCGCCACCCGACTGGCATCCGGCGCGGTGGCGGCCATGGCCGCATCACGCAGGCTGCTGCAGGACAGCTTTGCCTCCGGCCTTGCCAGCCAGATGGACCGGGAGCTGGGGTCCATTGCCGCCGCCGGAGAAGGCGCCGAAGGCCGCGAAGGCGTCAGCGCCTTTCTGGATCGCCGGCCGCCGGACTTCCCCAATGCATCCTGAGGCGGGGCTACGGAGACGGACAGCGCCGCATCACCCGAAGCCGCCAGCTTTCGATCCGCCGCGCCATCAGCGCCGCGCCGCAGTCACCAAATCTCGGGAACAGATCAGATGAGCCATCTTTTTCAACCATTGCAGCTCGGCGCGCTCGAGCTCGAAAACCGCATCATCATCGCGCCGATGTGCCAGTACTCGGCCGTCGACGGCAATGCCCAGGACTGGCACCTGATCCATCTCGCAAGCCTGGCGCTCTCGGGCGCCGGACTGCTGATCATCGAGGCCACCGCTGTCTCGCCGGAGGGCCGCATTTCGCCGGCCGATCTCGGGATGTACTCGGATGACAACGAGGCGGCGCTGGGCCGGGTGATGCAGGCGCTGGCGAAGCACTCGGACATGCCGCTGGCAATCCAGCTTTCGCACGCCGGGCGCAAAGGCTCGAGCCAGCCGCCCTGGGAAGGTGGCGCCCAGATCCGGGCGGACCAGACCAATGGCTGGAAGGCCGAGGCGCCGTCCGCCGTGCCGCACGCGGAGGGGGAAGATACGCCGGCAGCACTGGATGAGGCGGGCCTCGCCCGTGTGCGCGCGGATTTCGTACGCGCAGCGCAAAGGGCCCTGCGGCTTGGTATCCGCGGCATCGAGGTGCACATGGCCCATGGCTACCTGCTGCACCAGTTCCTCTCGCCGCTGTCGAACCGGCGCAATGATGCCTATGGCGGCACGCTCGAGAACCGGATGCGCTTCCCGCTTGAGGTCTTTGACGCGATCAGGGCGGAAATGCCCGCCGAAATGCCGGTCTGGGTCAGGGTATCGGCCACCGACTGGGTCGAGGGCGGCTGGGACCTCGACAGCACGGTTGCGCTCTCCAAGGCCCTGAAACAGCGCGGCTGTGCCGCCATTCACGTCAGCACCGGCGGTGTGTCGACAAAACAGACGATTCCGGCCGGCCCCGGCTTTCAGGTCCCGTTTGCAGCAAGGATCAAGGCCGAAACCGGCCTGCCCACCTTTGCCGTCGGCCTGATCACGGAACCCGAACAGGCCGAGACAATCCTGCAAAAAGGCGAAGCCGACGCGATCGCGCTGGCCCGGGCAATGCTTTACGATCCGCACTGGCCCTGGCACGCAGCCGCAGCCCTCGGCGCCAAGGTCACGGCCCCGAAGCAGTACTGGCGCTCAAACCCGCGCGAATTCCCGGATCTCTTCAAGAACACCAGGACAGCACAGCGCTGACGGCTGTCAGCCGCGGTCATCGATGCAACTGGACAGAGCGCTTTGGAGGTACCCCGTCCGTGGCCACAGATATGTGGACCATTCCAACGGCGAGCATTCTGCATGCTTTTGGAGAAGAGTGGTGCCCCCGGCAGGATTCGAACCCGCGACCCCCTGATTACAAATCAGGTGCTCTACCAACTGAGCTACAAGGGCAGCGGGGATGCGGATAGCAGCATCGGGTTTCCCAAGCAAGGGGGAAAACGCGATTAGCTGACCGGGCCTGGCCAGAACGCCCGTCAGCGTCCTTCGTGGAAATCCTTGCGCATGTAGATCGAGGTCAGCCCCACCTGGAAGCGGAAATCATAGCCGTTCCCGCTCATGATCCGGAAGGTCTCGGTCTGCATGACATCCGGAATCGTCTCGGCATAGGTTTCAATGGCGATCATACGCGGCTTTTGCGGCCAGGCTGCGAGCGAGGCGATCGCTTCTTCGTCCATGCCCTCGATGTCGATATTCATGAAATCGATGCCCTTGGGCGCCAGTTCCGCGCTTTCGGCGATGATCGATGCCACGGAGCGGCAGGGCACAGTGATCGATGTCTGCTTGCCGCGATCCGACGCCATCTCCGGTACCACCGTTCCGGTCAGGTCGGTTTCCTCTGCGGCGAAGAAGTCTATCGTGTCGCGTTCGGCGGCGATGCTGTCGGAGACGACCGCAGCCCAGATCGTGCGATCCTGCTTGCGTACCCGGCGCAGAATGTCGACGCTCTTGCGGTTGGCATCCACATTGACGCCGGTCCAGCCGCGAAGCCACAGCCGCGCGGTGTTGGAATGGGCAAAGGGATGGTGCGCGCCGATATCGACGTAGAAACCCTGTTTCTGCTTGTCGAAATTGCGGTGGACGATGACGTCTTCGCCCCATTGCCCGAAGCGCGCCTTGATCTTTCCGTAAGGCCCGAGGAGGTGAAGCAGACGCGGGATGCGCATTGCCGACCTCAGCTCTTGCCCAGGTGCTGCCGCGCCGCATAAAGCGCAATCGCCGTGGCATTGGAGACATTGAGCGACTTGATTTCGCCGGGCATTTCGAGCCGTGTCAGGATGTCGACGGTCTCGCGTGTCTTTTGCCGCAATCCCTTGCCTTCGGCGCCGAGCACCAGCGCGATCCTGTCGCCTGACAACCCGGCCTCGATCGGCTCGGGACCTTCCGAATCAAGCCCGATGGTGGAGAAGCCCTGCGCCTTGAGCTCGTCGATCGCCGCGGCCAGGTTGCGAACCTCGATGTGGTCGATCATTTCCAGCGCGCCGGAGGCGGCCTTGGCCAGCACGCCTGATTCCTGCGGGCTGTGGCGCTGGGTGGTGATCAGCGCGCCGGCGCCGAAGGCCACGGCGGAACGCATGATGGCGCCGACATTGTGCGGGTCGGTAACCTGGTCGAGAATGACCACGAGCCGAGTGTCGCCCAGCGCCGAGAGCGGCCGCGCCGTCAGTGGAGCGGCTTCCAGAAGCACGCCCTGATGCACCGCATCATCGCCGAGCAGCTGGTCGATCTGTTGCGGGCTGACCAGTTCGAGCGGATAGGGCAGATCGGCGTCTTCGGCGATCTCGAGCCGCATCAGCGCGTTGCGGGTGGCCTTCATGGCGGTGATCCGCCGCGCCGGGTTGTCGAGCGCCGCACGCACCGTGTGCAGGCCATACAGATAGATGGTGTCAGGCGCCACACGCCCGGCATAGAGCGAGCCCTTGCGCGCAGGCAGGTCGCGCTTGCTGCGCGGCTGCGCCGGCGGCAGGCCTTGTTGATCGCGCTTGGCGTCGCGATGGGCGCGGCGCAGCTTGGCGTAATGGGTATCGCGGTTGGAACCGGGCGCGCCGGCATCGTCATCTTTGCTCATGGCGCGCTTATACTCCAATTGTGATCTGGTGCAATCGGTGCCGCGAGGCGGGATTTCCGGCGCTTGAGCCCGTGCCACGGAGGCAGCGCCGGACGGATGCACAAGAACTGTCGGTTTTTGTCGCGATCCGTGTTGACACGGGAACCGCGCGCCGTCATAACGCCGACCGCGGTGCAGGTGTTTCTAACCAATCACTTGGCCCGCGAACCTGAACGTTTCAGGTTGTCCATCTTGGATGCATGACCCTGACGGTTGGACCGGAGGAATGCCCGAGTGGTTAAAGGGGACGGACTGTAAATCCGTTGGCTTCGCCTACGTTGGTTCAAATCCAACTTCCTCCACCACCGTCGCGGGGTCGTGAAATGCGGGTATAGCTCAATGGTAGAGCAGCAGCCTTCCAAGCTGAATACGAGGGTTCGATTCCCTCTACCCGCTCCAGATTTCCCGTATTTCTCTTCTGTAACAAGCCAATTGTATCGTCGTCGCGGTGCGCACTTCCGTTTCCTCGGCAGGGCCAGCCTGCAGACGGCCTGATGCAATATGGTGAAGTCTGCTGCGGCTAACGTGATTTGGCGCCGCAACTGCTGTGATTCGCGGGCGGTGCCCAGGTCGGCACCGGTGCCCGTGTGGTTCGGCACGTGGGGTCCGTGCACAGATTTCAGGCTTTTCCGGAGGCGAGATTTCCACTTGCGAAATCAGAGCGAAAGCCTTATGTCGCGTTAACTTCTCGCAGGATCAGGGTCAAACGTCTCCGGATCCACAGTCTGCCAACAGAATTACAGGATACAGGACGATGGCAAAGGGTAAGTTCGAGCGCAATAAGCCGCACGTTAACATCGGCACGATTGGTCACGTTGACCACGGCAAGACGTCGTTGACGGCTGCGATCACCAAGTTTTTCGGTGACTTCAAGGCCTACGACCAGATCGACGCTGCACCTGAAGAAAAGGCGCGCGGCATCACCATCTCGACCGCACACGTCGAGTATGAGACCGACACCCGTCACTACGCCCACGTCGACTGCCCCGGCCACGCCGACTAC
>NZ_NVXQ01000012.1 GCF_002733955.1 Hoeflea sp.
CAACCAGCTTGGCCTTGATTTCCGAGACCACGTCAATCGCGGAGTTCATGCCGGTATAGGCGACGTCAACCTTGGCGGCGCCGAGGCCGAGAGCGTCCTGAACGGTTGAAAGGGCCTTGTTGTCCGAACGCATGGTGGTTGCGATCGACCAGTAAGCGGCGTTGTCCGCAGCCGTTTCGACGCGATAGCCGGAGGAAACGCGGTTTTGAGTGGTTTCCATATCGGAGTTGATCGAACGGAGCGTGGCGAGTGCAGACATTGCTGCGGAGTTGGTCATGATGCTTGCCATGGAGGTGTCCCTTTTTGACATTTTACGCGGGACATACCGGACTTAGTTTACCGGCAACGGCGGCAAGACATCATGCCAGTCGCGATCAATCTCAGGATCGTCGACCCACCGTTTCTTGACGGTCAAAATGCCCAAACATGGTTACTGAATGTTTAATCGGTTCGACTTTCTTCAGATCATTTCCAGAATGCAAAAACGCCGGGGATTGCTCCCCGGCGTTCTGACTTGTTCAACTCTGAAATCGAGCCTGATGCGTTCCTTAACGGAACAGCGACAGGATGTTCTGCGAGCTGGAGTTGGCGATCGACAGGGCCTGGATGCCGAGCTGCTGCTGTGTCTGCAGAGCCTTCAGGCGGGTCGATTCCTCGTTCATGTCCGCATCAACCAGACGGCCCACACCCTTGTCGATGGAGTCCATCAGGTTGGAGACGAAGTCGTCCTGCATCGAGATGCGCTTGTTGACAGCACCGAGGTTGGACGCGGCGTCGGTCATCTGCGTCAGCATCGAGTCGACAACACGGATCATGTCATCAACCTGCTGGTCGGTGGTTGCGTTTGTCAGAGCAATCGCGGTACCGGAACCAGCCGTGGTGGCAGTACCATCGGCGTCGATCAGGTAGTAGTTGGCAGCCGTACCAGTGCCATCCGGGTTGAGGGCATCGGCATCGATGTCCTTGGTCAGGATACCGAGGCTTTCGTTGGTCGTGCCAATCAGGGTTGTCGACGTGGCGTTGACGCTCAGCGTGGTCAGCGAGACCTTGCCGGTGGAGTCACGGTTGAAGCCGCCGACGATTTCCTTGTTGCCGATAGCAGCTGCACCGTCGTTGTTGAGCCAGTTTTCACCGGAGAACGAGGCCGATTCGGAAATTGAGGTAAGCTGGTTCTTCAGCTCGGTCAGTTCCTTGTCGATCTTGGTCTTGTCAACACCAGGCTCGCGGGCAGCAACCAGCTTGGCCTTGATTTCGGAGACAACGTCGATGGCCGAATTCATACCGGTGTAGGCGACGTCAACCTTGGCAGCGCCGAGGCCGAGAGCGTCCTGAACGGTGGAGAGTGCCTTGTTGTCCGAACGCATGGTGGTTGCGATCGACCAGTAAGCGGCATTGTCTGCAGCCGATTCAACGCGATAACCGGAAGAGACGCGGTTCTGCGTGTTTTCCATGTCGGAGTTGATCGAACGGAGCGTGGAGAGTGCAGACATTGCTGCGGAGTTAGTCATGATGCTTGTCATGGGGATTGTCCCTTTGAATTACGCGATACTGATGAGGGACATACCGGGCTTATGAATTTACCGGTCATGCGGTGCGGCATCATGCCTGTCGAAACCTTCTGACTTTGCAGAAGCGCTTCTTCCCGTCATGTTGACTGCATATTCCCAGAGCAGGCTTTCCAAGAGATTAATCTGAAATCAAAAAATTGAGGGATTCGTTATAGTTAACAGTCATTTAAATATCGTTATGGCGCACCTGTCGGTGCCCGGGAAGACAAGTCCAGAGGATATACGACGTAAAACGCCGGGGATTACTCCCCGGCGTTCCGACTTGTTCAACTCTCAAATTGAGCCTGATGCGTTCCTTAACGGAACAGCGACAGCACGTTCTGCGAGCTGGAGTTGGCGATCGACAGGGCCTGGATACCGAGCTGCTGCTGTGTCTGCAGAGCCTTCAGGCGGGTCGATTCCTCGTTCATGTCCGCATCAACCAGACGGCCAACACCCTTGCTGATGGAGTCCATCAGGTTGGAGACGAAGTCGTCCTGCATCGAGATGCGCTTGTTGACGGCACCGAGGTTCGACGCGGCGTCGGTCATCTGCGTCAGCATCGAGTCGACAACACGGATCATGTCATCAACCTGAGCGTCGGTGGTGGTGTTTGTCAGAGCAATCGCAGTCGCGGAGCCAGCCGTGGTGGCAGTGCCGTCGGCGTCGATGAGGTAGTAGTTGGCAGCCGTACCGGTGCCATCCGGGTTGAGGGCGTCGGCATCGATGTCCTTGGTCAGGATACCGAGGCTTTCGTTGGTCGTGCCGATCAGGGTTGTCGACGTGGCGTTGACACCCAGAGTGGTCAAGGTGACCTTGCCGGTGGAGTCACGGTTGAAGCCGGCAACAATATCCTTGGTGCCGGTAGCAGCTGCACCGGTGTTGTTGAGCCAGTTTTCACCGGAGAACGAAGCCGATTCGGAGATTGAAGTAAGCTGGTTCTTCAGCTCGGTCAGTTCCTTGTCGATCTTGGTCTTGTCGACACCAGGCTCGCGGGCAGCAACCAGCTTGGCCTTGATTTCGGAGACAACGTCGATCGCCGAATTCATACCGGTATAGGCGACGTCAACCTTGGCAGCGCCGAGGCCGAGAGCGTCCTGAACGGTGGAGAGTGCCTTGTTGTCCGAACGCATGGTGGTTGCGATCGACCAGTAAGCGGCATTGTCTGCAGCCGATTCAACGCGGTAACCGGAAGAGACGCGGTTCTGCGTGCTTTCCATGTCGTTGTTGATCGAACGCAGGGTGGCGAGCGCAGACATTGCTGCGGAGTTAGTCATGATGCTAGTCATGGGATTGTCCCTTAAAAAAACGCAATACTAAGAGGGACATACCGGGCTTATGGATTTACCGGTCATGCGGTGCGGCTTCATGCCTGTCGGAACCTTCTGACTTTGCAGAAGTGTTCCTTCCCGTCATGCAGGCACCATAATCCCAGCATTGGCTTTCGAAGAGATTAATCAAAAGTCAAAATTGAAAGTTATCTCAAGACGGTTAACATCAGCTTAAGGGCGCGAAAATTGCGCTAACCATGTTTCGGGCCGCAATGATGCCCGGCCGGTCGCCGGCGGGCATATCAATGCCGCGGACACACGCCGCGCGGCAGATTGTCAGATGAAGGAACGGATGAGACTTCCGACCATCAGGTTCCAGCCGTCGATGAGGACAAAGAACAGGATCTTGAACGGCAGCGAGATCGCGGTCGGCGGCAGCATCATCATGCCCATCGACATGGTGATGGTGGCCACGACCAGGTCGATCACCAGGAAGGGCAAGACAACGAGGAAGCCGATCTCGAAGCCGCGCCTGATCTCGGAGATCATGAAAGCGGGCACCAGCACGCGCATGTCGATCTTGCCTTCGGATTCCGTCGTCTGGCCGCGCTCGTCGGCGATATCGATGAACAGCGTCAGGTCCTTGGGCCGCGTGTTGACCAGCATGAACTCGCGGAACGGGTCGGAGATCAGCTCGATCGCCTCGGCTTCGGTGACCTGGTTTTCGAGCAGCGGATTGATGCCCCGCTCCCAGGCCTGATCGAAGGTCGGCGCCATGACGTAGAAAGTCATGAACAGGGACAGGCTGACCAGGATCATGTTGGCAGGCGTTGTTGCCAGTCCCATACCCGAACGCAGGATGGCGAAGGCAATGATGAACCGCGGAAAGCTGGTCACCATGATCAAGATGCCAGGCGCCACCGACAGGACGGTCAGCAGACCGAAAGTCCGAATGATCCAGCTCGCGACAGACCCGTCGACCGGCGCCTGCAACACGTTCGGGTCTATGATCTGGCCCTGAGCCGCCGTTGCAAATGCCATCATGGCCGCAAAGGCTGAGATAAATCGAATCATTCGATTACAAATGTCCTTAGAAGGAGCTCGTTGACGCGGCCTTCCGACCGCAATTTCACGCGTTCACGCAGGTCTTCGCGCAAATACTGAAAGCCGCGCGGTCCTTCTATCTGCTGAAGCGAAACCGTACGCAGATAGGCAAGAATGTCCTGATGGATCCTGTCGGCGAGTTTGTTGTCCGGCTCATCATTGAAAACCAGCGAGACTTCGACTCGGATCCAGTTGTCAGAAGGGTATGACAGATTCGTAGTGATCGGCTCAAGCGCGACGACGTTGGCTCTTACGACCGCTTCGCCGTCCTCCCCTTCTTTTTCGTCCTTTGCATCCGGTTTTTCGACTTTTGCGACTTCAGGCTGCTTGACCTGAGGCGCGATCATGCCGCCGACAACCCAGCCGCCGCCGCCCGCGATCGCGCTCAAGACCGCCACGATTGCGATCGTGACGATGAGCCCGGACTTCTTTTTGCCGCCGTCCTCTTCTTCGATGTCAGTTAGTGCCATGGGTCAGACCGTCAAATCGGAGAAAGAATGTCGACAAGCTGCTGACCGACGGGAGGTTGCTGGACTTCTGTCAGTCGTCCGCGCCCGCCGTAAGAGACGCGTGCTTCCGCGATCTTGTCGTAGGCTACCGTGTTGTTGTGATCGACATCCAGAGGCCGGACGATGCCCGCCACGTTGAGAATGCGAAGCTCCTGGTTGACCCGCACTTCCTGGCTGCCGCTGATGACCAGGTTGCCATTTTGCAGGATCCCGGTCACGACCGCTGCGACCCGCAACTGAAGCTTCTCCGAGCGTTCGGTGGTGCCTGCACCCTTGGTCGAAGTGTCTGATCCGAAACTCAGGTCGTTGGATCCGATCGACGAGACGATCGGAAGGTTCCAGCCCGCATTGATGCCGCTGGAATTCTTGCGGCTGCGGTCGGTGGCGTTGTCGAAGCTGGCCTTGTCATTGATCGCCAGATCAACAGTGAGAATATCGCCGACGCTGACTGCGCGCGCATCCTGAAACAGTTTCGAGCGCCGGTCGTCCCAGAGCGAAAAGCTGGCTGAACGGGCCGCAGGCTGCTTGGGATAGGCCGCCATCTGCGGGGTTTCGCCATAGGCAAGGCCTGAGCCCACCGGGCTCATCGTTGGCGCCCGGCCAACCTCTTTCAATGTCTGCGAGTTGCAAGCGCCGAGCGAGAGAGCAAGAGCGGTGACTGCGAAGGCCCTAATCATGATGGATCCTTGGGTTGCTCGGGGGCAGCGGCGGCGGCGATGATGGTGGTCAAGGCTGCTGCCTTCTTGGTGTCCATCTCGTTGAGGATCGAACTTGCCAGCCGCGGGCTGAGTTTCATGACGATGGCGGCCGCGATGCCCGGCTTGACGATTTCAAGCTGCGCTGCGGCGGAATCGGGCGCCATGTTCTTGTAGATTTCCACCAGCTGGGTGTCGGCGACCTGCATGAAGTCTTCACGCTTCTTCAGCCATTCCCGGTATTTGGCAGACCCTTCCTCGAGCTGGCGCATGCGTTCATCGACATCCGCCTGGAGCTCTTCGAGTTCCTTCTTCTGCAGCAGGTAGCGCTGGTCACGCGCGGCATCGGCGATGTTGCCGCAGAACGCGCGGATCTCGGCTTCCAGGCTGGGTGGCGGGGCCTGCTGCGCGAGGGCACCGGGGGCAATCATGCCTAGCATGATGACCGCTGCGGCGCCGGCGCCACGGGACCATCTGCGCGAGTGTGTTTGCTTTTGCCTGATCATTGCAGCACCAGTTCTGCATGCAGCGCGCCGGCGGATTTGATGCCCTGGAGAATGGCGATGATGCCATCAGGCGTGACGCCAATGGAGTTGAGGCCTGCGACCAGGGTTCTGAGATCCGGTCCATCGATGATGGCAACCTGCCCACCGTCGACGCCTGCCGTGATGTCGGTCAGCGGCTCGACGGCCGTCACGCCATCGGAGAACGGCAAGGGCTGCACGACCGTCGGGGTCTCGTTGATCTGCACGGTGAGCGTGCCGTGGCTGACCGCCACCTTGGAGACACGGACATCATTGCCGATGACGATCGTGCCGGTGCGCTCGTTGACAACCACGCGGGCCGGCGTGTCGGTTTCAACGACCAGCCCCTCGAGCTCTGCCGTCAGCCTGGCGAGATCGGCCCGCGGCGGCTTGCGCACGGCGACCGAAGTGGAGTCACGAGCTTCGGCAATGGCGGTTCCGTAGCGCGCTTCAGAAAAAGCATTGATGACGTCGGCCATGCCGACGGCGGTGGTGAAGTCCGGGTTGCGAAGCTGGTATACCAGCCCG
This sequence comes from Hoeflea sp., assembly GCF_002733955.1. Classification (GTDB taxonomy): domain Bacteria; phylum Pseudomonadota; class Alphaproteobacteria; order Rhizobiales; family Rhizobiaceae; genus Hoeflea. The sequence continues at coordinate 6,179 of NZ_NVXQ01000012.1, forward strand.
TCGACCTGTTTGAATTTTGCCGGAATCTCGCGTTCGATGATGGCGCCGCCGGGCAATCTGCCTGCAGTTGCCGTGCCCTGCTGCAGCGTTGCCGCATCCCCCTGGGCATTGATGGCCGAGACGATCACCGAGCCCTGAGCCACAGCATAGATCTGGCCATCGGCGCCGGACATCGAGGTCATGACCAGCGTGCCGCCACGCAACGACGTCGCGTCGCCAAGCGACGAGACGGTGACATCGATGCGCGAGCCGAGGCTTGCGAAAGGCGGCAGGTTTGCCGTCACGATCACGGCCGCCACGTTGTTGACACGGGATGCGCCGCCTTCGGTGGAAATGCCGAGGTTCTGCAGCATTGCGCGGAGTGATTGCTCCGTGAAGGGGGAATTTCGCAGGCCGTCACCGGTGCCTTGCAATCCGACGACCAGGCCATAGCCGATCAACTGGTTGTCGCGCCCGGCCTGCAGGGAGGCAATATCCTTGATGCGTGAGGCAGCGCCTGCCGGACGGATGAAGCTCAAGCCCGATCCGGATGCGAAAGCGTCGACGGAGCCCTGTCCGGTTCCGATTGCAGGACCAGGCTCCGAACCGGCCAAGCAGAGCATGGCAACCCAGATGCTGAGTATCTTGGCAAGTTTGCGGATCATTTCGCCGCTACCTGTATGCTGCCGTTCTCCATCACCGTTCCGGAAATGATGACACCGGATTCAATGTTGCGGACACGGATGAAATCACCAATGGCTGCGTTCTCAAGCGGCGTGCCCATCGCAGTGATGGTCAATCCATTGCCACTGAAGACAAGCGAGACAGGCTTGCCTCGCACCACGGCCCAGGAATCGCGCAATGCCGCCACCGGAATGGTGCGGCCGGGCAACAGGGTTCGGGTTGTCACCTTGCCGACGACTTCGCCCGTTACCTCTGCGTAACCGCCACGAAGATTGGGATTGGTCACCTCGACCTCGCGAACCGCGTCCTCGAGGAGCTCTTCGCCCGGGTAAATGGTTCTTTCAGGCACGACTGCCGTACCGCGCCCGGCGTGCGCCATGGGCATGGCGCACAGCAGACCGAGCGAGACAAGAGCCGCGCGAACGAGGCCTTGCAAAGGCTGTGTGGGGCGAAACGTCATGTCTGCCTTATCCTTTTATGACCTAGAGGTTCTGAGAAACGACGGACGCCATTTCATCCGCCGCCTTGATGATCTTGGAGTTCATCTCGTAAGCGCGCTGTGCGGAAATCAGGTCGGTGATTTCCTTGACGGGATCAACATTGGACGCTTCGAGGTATCCCTGCTGGATGTGGGCAAAGCCTGGATCTGCCGGCACACCGACGATCGCGGGGCCGGACGCCACAGTCTCGCGGAACAGGTTGTCGCCGAGCGGCTCAAGGCCTGCTTCATTGACGAAGTTCGCCAGGGTCAGCTGCCCCAGATCCTGAAGCTCGACATCATCGCCGATACGGGCCAGGATCTGGCCGGTGCGGGAGATCTGAACTTCGCTGGTTTCATCCGGGAACGTGATGCCCGGAACCACCACATAACCGTCGATGGTCACCAGCTGGCCTTCAGCATTGGTGTTGAAAGCGCCGGCGCGCGAATACTGGGTTTCGCCATCCGGAGTTTCGACCTGGAACCAGCCGCGACCGACGAGTGCCAGGTCGAGCTTGTTCGAGGTCCCGACCAGGCTGCCCTGAATGTGCAGGTTGCGAACCGCGGAGGTCTGGACGCCGAGACCGACATGCGCGCCCTCGGGCACGATTGCCTGATTGGAGGCGTTCGGGACGCCCGAGTTCCGCTCAACCTGGTAGAGCAGGTCGGAGAATTCGGCGCGGGCTCTCTTGAAGCCCGTGGTGTTGATGTTCGCCACGTTGTTGGCGATCACTTCAAGATTGAGCTGCTGGGCATTCATACCGGTAGCTGCGATGGCCAAAGCCTTCATGGCATATTCCTCAGATTTGCATACGTGCGATTTCGAGATAAGCAGTGACCATCTTGTCGCGGATTGCGACTGCGGTCTGCAGCGACTGTTCGGCCGCCATTATGGCGTCGACAACTTCACGGGTCGGGACTTCACCCTTTATGGCTGCGAATGAGTGACTTTCGGCCGTTTTCAGGTTGGTAACGACACCCTCACCGAGGTTCTTCAGCGTCTCGGCAAAGGAGCCGGGCTGTTGTGCACCGGCAACCGCAGGCATGGCGGGCATGGAAGCGGCGCTGGCCATATCCGTTTCGCCCGGACCAGCAAGTCCTGACAGGCCCGAAAGGCCGGAAATCTTATCAATCATTGGCTAGCCCTCAGCAGTTCAATGGTCATGGACACCAACTCCCTGGTCTGCTTCACAGTCTGCAGGTTGGCTTCGTAAGACCGGTTGGCCTCACGCATGTCGGCCAGTTCCACCAGAACGTTGACGTTGGGAAGCTTCACCATGCCGTTCTTGTCAGCGGCAGGGTTGCCCGGGTCGTATTCGATGATGAACTCGCCGGGATCGTTGTCGATCTTGGAAATTTCAGCACGCGTGGCGCCGGTTGCGCGATCGAGTTCCCAGGAAAAGCTGATCGTCTTGCGGCGATAGGCGTCTTCGCCCGGCGTGTTGCCGGTCGACTGGGCGTTGGCAAGGTTCTCGGAAAGGATGCGCATTCGTGTTTCCTGAACATTCAGGCCAGACGAAGCGATGCGGGAAGCGAGCGAAAGTGGATCAACCGGCATTGTCAGCGCCTCACGGTCAGGAGCATCATGCGGTGAAAGGCCTTCACCATTCCTGTGTTGAGTTCGTACATACGTTTGATCTCTCCGGTCTTGCTCATTTCTTCAGGCAAGTTGACTGAGTTGCCCGAGGGCTGCACATCCACATCGCCAAAACTCTGGCTGCGAACCGCGCCACGCATCGGGTCTTCCTGGATGTGGCCGGGCTGCGTTGCGGCCATGCGAACTTGCGGCTGCGTCTGGTCGAGAACGGCTTCAAAAGCTGAAACTTCCCGGACCGCGTAGCCCGGTGTGTTGGCGTTCGCGATGTTTCCGGCAACCACGGTCTGACGCACGGTCAGCCAGTGCGATTGCTTGGATGCCAGTTCGAAAAGCTGAATCGGCTGCATGGAATTTCCCTGTCCTTAACAAGCTCCGAGAATAGGCCGTTAATCTTGCGTGTGCCTTGCGGGAAATTAACCAGTTGTTAAGCTCCCTACGTGGAGCTCAGTGCTGTTTCGAACGGATGCTGATGTGGCTTTTATTTGCGCGTTCCCTACCGGAAGGCGCAATATAAAACCAAAAGTGGCCGGCCTGGCCGCCAGCCACAGTTCGTGTATGTCAGACAGCCACGCGGGGCGGCTGCATCAACGCTGGATGACTTCACCGTTCGAGGTAATGATCACCCATTGGCCGTCACGCTTTTCAAGAGTGGCGAGGCGGGAATTGTCCGGCAGGACGGAACCGATGCGAACGATGTACATGCCTGACGTGTCTTCTATCAGCGCTCGGCCATTGGCTACATGCAGGAGTTTGTAGCGCGGTTTGCCGGGGAAGCTCTCATTGGGATCAACGCGGGTTGAGCCCGCACCGCCGCTGGTTCCGTCGCCGGAACTGGAGACCGTGGCCGTGACGATCGGGTCAAAGGCCGACGGCTCCGCAGCGCCATCCTTTTCATCAGGAATCGCCAGAGGCGAGACATTGACGAGAGAACGCCCAGCCGTTTCCGGCAAGTCCCGGGTATCGCTGTAACTCATGGGAGCGATCCCGAAGCTTTCCTGATTGAAGAAAACATACCAGGGAAAGAATGCCGCCGCCGTAGCCAGCATGAAGCCGGCGACGGCCACCAAACGGTCGCTACTGCGCCTGGGAGAGGATTTGGGAGCCGAAGCCTCTTCTTCCTCAATCTCGACGCTGGCATTGTCCGCCTTGTTTGCATCGGTCACGGATTCGTCCTTTCCTTGGCGGGTGATGAGGCAGGCAGACCGGCCGCAACCTTCATCGCGTCCGCGAGTTCAGCGAAAGCATCGGCGCTTGGCGGCTGTTCCGGGGTCTGGCGCAATGTCTCGTAAATCACCGGCGTCTGCTTGATCGCCATCTCCAGTTCCGCGTCGGTGCCCGGCCGGTAACCGCCGATCAGGCGCAAGTCGCGGGTTTCCTCGTAACGATGGATCAAGGCCTTGATGCGCATCACCAGTTTCTCCTCGTCGCCGCGCCAGGCCTTGCGGGCGAGACGGGAGATCGAGGTCAATGGATTGACTGGCGGATAACGTCCTTCATCGGCGAGCGCCCGGTCGAGGACGAGGTGACCGTCCAGAATGCCGCGGGCAGAGTCTGCCACCGGGTCGTTGTGATTGTCGCCGTCGACCAGGATGGAAACGATGGCGGTGATGGCACCGGCACCTTCCGGTCCGGGGCCGGCCCGTTCGAGCAGACCCGGCAAAGCCGTGAACACCGATGCCGGGTACCCGCGGGCAACCGGCGGCTCGCCGGCAGCCATGCCGATTTCACGCAGCGCATGGGCGTAGCGTGTCAGGCTGTCGACGATAAGGAGAACATTTTCACCACCATCCCTGAAGTGCTCGGCAATGGCCATGGCTGTCAGGGGCGCCATCTTGCGCTGCATCGGGCTTTCGTCACTGGTGGCGACCACGGCGACGGTCTTCGCCATGTTGGGGCCAAGCGTGTCCTCGATGAATTCGCGGACTTCGCGGCCACGTTCGCCGACGAGGGCGACGACGGCGCGGTCAAAATCGGCTGCCTTGGCAAACATCGACAACAGCGTCGACTTTCCGACACCCGAGCCCGCGAAGACACCAAGGCGCTGTCCCTGGCACATCGGCGTGAAAACATCGACGACGCGGATACCGGTCTTAAGCGGCTTGTCCACCCGCTGTCGCAGCATCGAGGCCGGCGCAGCGCCGGTCACCGACCGTCGTTGCGGCCCCTGCGTGAGGGGGCCGAGCCCGTCGACGGGATTGCCAAGCGCGTTGATGGTGCGGCCGCACCAGCTCTTGTCAGGCGACAACCGGAAAGGTCCGCGGCGCCAGACCCTTTCGCCGATATTGGCCTGGGATGCGCCGTCCACCGGACAGGCGATCAATTCATCAGGACCAAGGCTTACCACCTCGGCAAGTTTGGCGGTCTCGCCTTGACGAAAGGTCAGAAAATCACCGATCCGGGCGTATCGGGACAACCCGGCCACCACATAGTGACCAGGCGCGACAGAGGTCACGGTCCCGGAAATATCATAGGCGCCTACCGGCGTGGAAAAAGTGCGAACCTTGCCGGCAAGCATGGCCAGCCCTTGCCGAGCGCTCATGATGCACCGGTCTCCGGCGTTCCCGACAGGCTATCTAACGGACCCGTGATCAAGATCATCTTCCGCTGCCCAATGTCCGGATGGCTTCCTTGAAGACATCTTCGGTCGACTTGGTCATCGCCGAGACGTTTTCAAAGGCGCGTGAAATCATGATCAACCGGCTCATCTCGGCCATGGCGTTGACGTTTGAATTCTCGATATAGCCCTGGACCAAGCCGGCGCTGTCAGCATCGACAACGGGTTCGGGCGGGATTGTCGGCACAATGCCGAGAGAAGCCTTGCGGGTGAAGCCATCGCTGAAGTCGGCCGCGAACAAACCGATCGCCCCGCGTCTGAAGCCATCCTGGGTCAATCCGCCATCACGTCCAGCCTTGGGCGGCTCCCCATCGGGGTCGAGCTCGATCGGTGCTTCGCCCGGATCAAGCACGGGATATCCGTCCACATTGACCAACTGGCCAGCGGCGGTGAGCGTGAAGCGGCCGTCCCGGGTCAACATGTTGCCCGAAGGTGTCTCGATCATGAACCAGGCGTCGCCGCGAATGGCAAAATCGAACTGGCTGCCGGTGCTCTTGAGGCCGCCATTCGCCGTTGTCAGGTAATCCTGCCCCTGGTCGACGAAGGAAACATCGGTCGAACCGGTATTGGCCAGAACCTCGTTGAACTTGACTTCGGTTGCCCGGAAACCGGTGGTGTTGGCATTGGCGACATTGTCGGCCAAGGTCGTCAGGCGACGTTCCAGTGCAATCTGCGATGATAGCGAAACGTAGAGCGAACTCTGCATCAGCGGCCCCCAAGTTTGAGATTGTTGATCGAGAGCATCAGTTCCGGCGAGATGCCGAAACCGGTCGAAGACCCCAGCAGCAGGCTCGAACTGGCCGATCCGCCTGACGGGTTCTCGAGCTCCCACAGAGCGGTGAAGCGCTGCATGAAGAGGTTGAGCTTCTCGGGATCCTTGAAGTCTTCCAGGTCGAGACGCGACTCGAGCATCTCTGCCTGTTTGTCGATGTCGGATGCGGCGACTTCAGCAGGAATGCCGAGTGCTGTCCGCACGACCTCATACAAGGCAGTGTCAGCGAGAATGCCGTAGACAGAATCTACTTCCGGGATGGTGCGTTCGAAATAGAGCGCCAGACGCACGCCGGTATTGTCGACGCCGGCCTCTTCTTCCAGCGACAGGCGGTGGTACTTGTCCACCGTACCCTGCTGCGCCTTGGTGAAGATGGTTGCCGTTTCACCGTGGCGGGCGAAATTGTAGGTCTCGGCAAATTCCTTGTACTTGGTATCGGCAAGCTGGTTGGCGAAGGCATCATCATTGTCGACGCCCTCGGTCAGCACCTTGCGCATGAAAGCCTTGGCGTAATTCATGTCTTCAAGGCCATGCGCCTTCATGGCGTAGTTGAAGAGGCGCGTGTCGGCCATGAATTCGTCGACCGACTTGATCTCGGAAATCCGCTCGAGATAATACTCGCTTTCCCGGGCAATCTGGGGTTGGCTGGCAATCCGCTCTATAGATCGCGGAAGATTCTGAGCGATAAGATTGTAGCTGGTGTAAGTTGATGTCACCGGATGAACCCCTCATGTGTCCCAGGGCTCATCGCGCAGATCCATAACCGGCGCAGCCCCAGCAAGCATGTCCCGGATTAGGCCACCTTGCTTGTGCGAAGCTGAAGGTTGCAGGGCGCCGTTCATCAAGCCGACAGATTCAGCTTCACACAAGGCTCAACCCGTAGTGATTGTTTTGCATGTCATTTATCGCGGCGGGGCACCATGAACATCATTATTGGTTTTGTTATCACTATCGGCTGTGTGCTCGGCGGCTTCATGGCGATGGGCGGGCACATCGAAGTGCTCAACCAGCCGTTCGAACTCGTCATCATCGGTGGCGCGGCGATCGGCGGTTTCATCATGACCAACCCGGTAAAGACCATCAAGGATACGATTGCCGCCCTGGGTGAAGCCTTCAAGGGCAAGGTTCCCAAGGAGCGCGAGTATCTCGACACGCTGAGCATTCTCTATTCCCTGATGCGCGACCTGCGCACCAAGAGCCGCAACGAGATCGAAAGCCACATCGACAATCCGGAAGAATCCGACCTGTTCCTTTCCGCCCCGACGGTGCTGAAGAACAAGGAACTGACCTCTTTCATCTGCGACTATGTACGGCTGATCATTATCGGCAATGCGCGCCCGCATGAAATCGAAGCGCTGATGGACGAGGAAATCCAGACCATCGCGCAGGACCGCCTAAAGGCCTATCACGCCCTGAGCACCATGTCGGACGCCTGCCCGGCGATCGGCATTATCGCCGCTGTTCTGGGTGTTATCAAAGCGATGGGAGCGATCAATGAATCGCCGGCTGTTCTGGGTGGCCTGATCGGCGCCGCGCTGGTGGGAACCATGCTCGGGATTTTCCTGTCCTACTGCATTTTCAGCCCGATCGCCACGAATGTGAAGATCGTGCGGACCAAGCAGAACCGGCTTTACACCATCGTCAAGCAGACCCTGCTGGCCTACATGAACGGTTCGGTTCCGCAGGTTGCTCTCGAGCACGGCCGCAAGACCATCTCTTCCTATGAGCGTCCTTCCATCGATGCTGTTGAGCAGGAAATGATGAATCCTGGCGGCGGCGGCGAAGCAAAGGCGGCTTGATCCAATGAGTATTGCAACCGAAGCCCTGCAATCTTCGAACCAGCACGGATTTGATCCGGACCTTCTGGACCGGATGATCGGCGTCAAGGGAAACGGCGCCGACATCGAGTCGCGAAGCCAGACCCTGCTTGGCGCACTTGGCCCGGTTCTGTCGGCCACGTTCCTGAGCGCGACGGGCGTGACGATCGACGCCCGCCCGGGCGAGATCAAGCTGGGCCGGCGACGCGAGTTGCTTGCCGAGTTGTCCGGCGACACCGTGTATTGCGAAGCGACGATTGCCAACTGGTCAACGGACATCTGCAGCCTGTGCGGAACCAAGCTGATCATCGGCATGGTCGAGTGTCTGCTCGGCGGCTCTGATCCCGACCAGCTCGATATTGCGGCCCGGCCGCTCTCGGGTATCGAACTCGACATGTCGCTGGTGGTGTTCGAACAGCTCAACGACAGCCTTCGGGGCCTGGTCGCGACCAAGCCTGACGCCAAGGCACGGGCGAAGAACCCGCAACCCGAATATCCCGAGGCGGAAGACGATCCGATCGCGAATTTTCACGCGGTGGCAATGACACTGGATATCGAATTCGGTTCGGTTGCCGCGCCGCTGACACTGATCCTTCCGCAGTCCGTTCTGCTCAAGACCAAGATCAACCCGGCCAAGCTCGACAAGAAGTCTGACCCCAACAAGGGTGAGTGGACGGAGCGGCTGAGTGATCGCGTTTCCAAGTCGCAGATCAGCCTGCAGGCAGCCGTGGCGCTGCAGCCGCTGGCCCTGGGGGAAATCAGCCGGTTGCAGCCCGGTGATCTGCTGGCTTTCGCCCATAACGGCGATATCGAGGTGACCCTGAGCGCAAATGGACAACCGCTGTACACCTGTGCTCTGGGCCGGGCGGGCTCGCGCTACATGGTCAAGGTTGAAGGCCAGGCGGGACCGGACGAAAACTGGAAGACAGATTTTAAATGAGATGGCGCCCCGCGAGCCGCATGACAGGCTCCGGGCAAGCTTCAGACGGGATAAAGCTATATGGCTAGCGAAAAAGCACTTGATGGCACTGAGGATCTTACGGCGCAGGACGACGGCGCGATAGATGAAGCCGTGGGTGGCCTTCGCGACGTGTTGAAAAAAGATACCGGCATGGAGCCGGATCTCACTGAAGAAAGCGTGGATGGTATGGGTGGCGCAGCAGCCTTTGGTTCCGATTTTGGCGCAGACTTCGAAGATGACACTGCAGCCGACGATCCCTTCAACATCGGTGACGCCACAGCGGACACATCCGATTTTGGCGCCGTTGGCCTCGATGCACCGGGCCTGGGCGACGATTTCGGCGGCGATTTCGGTGGCGCGCCAGATCTGGGCGGACCGGACCTGAGCGCACCGAGCGCCGGCAAGTCACTGGTTCAGGATTTTGGCTCATCGCCAGCCGCCGACCCCAGCGTCAAGATCGGCGCGAGCGGCAGCACCAACCGGGTTGACCTGGTTCTCGGCATTCCGATCGACGTGCAGATCATCCTGGGTTCCAGCCGCATGGCGGTCTCCAGCCTGATGAACCTGTCGGAAGGCGCTACGATCGCGCTGGACCGGAAAATCGGCGAACCTGTGGATATCATGGTCAATGGCAAGCTTATTGGCCGCGGAGAGATTACAGTTCTCGAAACCGACGACACCAAATTTGCTGTCAAGATAATCGAAGTCATCGGCGAACCGCAGAAGAAGTCGAACTGATATGACCAGCTATGATGAGTTCTCCCCCGAAAGCACCGAAGTCGGCACAGTCTTGACGCCGTCGGAGAAGGCTGCAGCCGTGCTGCTCGCCATGGGCAAACCGGTGGCGGGCAAACTGCTGAAATTCTTCGAGCACGAAGAACTGCAGGAAATCATCAAGAACGCCCAGAACCTGAGAACCATCAAGCCGCAGGAACTGGTTGAACTGGTCAATGAATTCGAAGACCTGTTCAGCGAAGGCGCTGGCCTGATGGACAATGCCAAGGCAATGGAAGGCATTCTCGAAGAAGGCCTGACGCCTGACGAGGTCGACGGACTGCTCGGACGCCGGACCCAGTTTGCCAGCTACGAAACATCGATCTGGGACCGGCTTCAGGATTCCGATCCCGACCGCGTCGGCAAGTTCCTGGAGAGCGAACATCCGCAGACGGCAGCCTATATCGTTTCGATGCTGCCGACCGCATTTGCCGGCCGGACCCTGATGAAACTGCCCGAGAAGGTCCGCGTCGACATTGTCCGGCGTGCCGTCGACCTGAAAAACGTGAACCCGAGGGCCGCGGAAATCATCGAAGCCCGGGTTCGGGATCTGGTCGACGCCATCGAGGCGGAAAAGGCCAGCACCGGTTCGGTCAAGGTGGCCGAGATCATGAACGAGCTGTCGAAGCCCGATGTGGAATCGCTTCTCGGCGCACTGGAGACGGTTTCCAAATCCGCCGTCGAAAAGGTGCGGCCGCGGATCTTCCTGTTCGACGACATTCTCATGATGCCGCAGCGCAGCCGCGTTACGCTGTTCAACGACATCTCTGGCGACATCATCACCACGGCACTGCGTGGTGCCGACCCGACCCTGACGGAGGCGGTCCTGTCTGCCATCGGCGCGCGTCAGCGCCGCATGATCGAATCGGATCTGTCCGCTGGCACCGCCGGCGTCAGCACGCGTGAAATCGCTGTCGCACGGCGCAGCATCGCCCAGGAAGCAATCAGGCTCGCCGGGCTGGACCAGCTGACGTTGCGTGAAGACGCACCTGCTGAAGCGGCATGAGCCTGAGCTGACATGGCTGAAGGCGAAGACAAAGACAGCAAAACAGAAGAACCAACAGAGAAAAAGATCAGGGACGCGGTGGACAAGGGCAATGTGCCCTTCAGCCGGGAAGTCCCGATTTTCGCGTCGACGCTTGGAATGCTGGTTTTCCTGGTGTTTTTCCTTCCCAATAATGTTGGTCACTTCACCGAAACATTGCGGGACCTGTTCGAGCAGTCGGACGGGTGGCGGCTGGATAATGGCGGCGATGCAGTTGCGCTGTTCCAGCTCCTGTTCTGGGAAGCCAGCGGAATCCTGCTGCCGGCCTTCGCGCTGCTGATCGGATTTGGCATTTCGGCCTCAGTCTTGCAGAACATGCCGAGCCCGGTTCTGGACCGGATCCAGCCCAAGCTCGAGCGGATCTCGATCGCCAAGGGCTTTGGCCGGATCTATGGCGCCAAGGGTTTTGTCGAATTCGGCAAGAACATCTTCAAGATTGCAGCCGTTTCAACGATCGTCGCGGTTGTGATGCAGACGGAATATTTCCGCTCGCTCGACTTCATGTTCATGGACCCGACGCTGGTGGCGCCGGACATGGCGCGGATGGCCGGAAAGGTCATCACCGTTGTCCTGATCTGCACCGCGACGCTTGCCGTCGTTGACCTGTTGTGGACCCGCTACAGCTGGCACCAGGACTTGAAGATGAGCAAGCAGGACATCAAGGACGAGCTGAAGCAGTCCGACGGTGACCCGATCATCAAGGCGCGTCAGCGCTCGCTTGCCCGTGACCGCGCACGCCGCCGGATGATCTCGGAAGTGCCGCGCGCGACACTGGTCATCGCCAACCCGACCCACTTCGCGGTGGCGCTTCGCTATGTCCGCGAAGAAGGCGGCGCACCGATCGTCATTGCGAAAGGCCGGGACCTTATCGCGTTGAAGATACGTGAAGTCGCCGAAGCGAACGGTATTCCGGTTTTTGAAGACCCGCCGTTGGCCCGCTCCATTTTTGCACAAGTCTCGGTGGATAATTTCATTCCGCCAGTGTTCTACAAGGCTGTAGCCGAGTTGGTGCACCGAATTTATTCGACCAAACAAAATTCCAGAACTCCGGACGCGCGATCATGAAGCAGAATCCATTCTCCGCCGAGCAGGAAAAGATCATCGCGGATGCGATCTGCACAGTCGCGAGCGAATTGCGCCTGATCGACGTGGCCGATCTGATTTCGATGCTGCGTTTCGAGCGCCATGGCGACCTTGCCGATCTGGTGGCGTCGGCAGCAGAAATGTATTTTCTGCCCGGCACCATCAAGCTTGGAATCGGCGGCGATTATTACCTGGACTGGGGCGGGCAGCCGCGCGTGGTGCTGGATCTCGAAATTCGCCCGCAGAACGTGACGATCTATGCACGGCTGGTGCTGGAGCAGGACTGCGGCGGCATTGAAATCAACCATATCAATTTTGACGAGCCGCTTGATAATCCCGATGACAACACGCAGGTGCTGGCGGAAAGTCTGCGTGCAGCGGCATTCCGTCCGTTCATTCCTGCCAACCACATTGCCCCACCGGCCGCCTGAGCCGGGACTGGAAGCAGCCGAGACAGAGCTGGCCGCTGTCTGAACAGCTACACGTATCAGCCACCAAACAGCTCCAATGGGACATGCTGCGCCCGCGGCCTTGTCAGCTACTGCGGCACCCACCCATACGGATGCGCCAAGGTGTTGTGAGGCTTTGAAAGCGTGCCGGTGCGTTAGCGTTCGAATGAAGTCATCTGAGCGCCAGACCCATCAGGCAATCACGCCAAGGCGAATGGCCTTCGCGATTGCCTGAATCCGGTTGACGGCATTCAGCTTCGTTGTCGCGGACCCCAAATAGGCGTTCACCGTATGAACCGACAGATTCAGCTGTTCGCCGATGGCCTCGCTCTTCATGCCGTTGCCGACCAGCTGCAGGCACTCGATTTCGCGATCATTGAGGTTTTCTGATCCGGCAGAGATGCCGAAAGCGAGCCTCATCTTCTCGCGGATGACGGTGAGAGACTTCCTGTGCAGATCAATCAGCAGGTCATTGTTGAGCACGGCGCGGACATTGAAAAACAGCACAAAACCATTGCCCATGGTTCCAAGCTGCGCCGGAAACGCAAGATGGGTCTCGTCATTGGCTCCGGTGCTTGCCACGAAAACCGGTGAATTTGCGAAGGCCGCCGCGTCCTTCGGGTTGAAGATGACCGGTACGGGCGACGAGTAAAGGTGCTTGAGCAGAAATTCGGACTGTCCGAGGATGAACTTGTTGACCAGGGCCTGAGACCCGGAGCTTTGCATTGCGCATTCAATCTGGCCAGGCTTCAGCAAAGTGTGGGCCTGGACCGATAGCAGCGCAAAATCAGTAGCGCCACACAGCCTCTGCATCGTCACAAGTTTGGGAAACAGGTCCGCTGTTGAAGCGGAATTGCCCATCGCAGCACCATTTGAACGTTCCGGGGACCGCTCCTGGGCCTGCTGGGCGTCTTGAGATGCTCCAAAATCCGTCAAAGTGCTTCCTTTGGTCATATGATACGCTGACGAACGGCGAGTGCAACAGCTTCGGAGCGTGTCTTTGCACCAGTCTTGTTCATGATGCTGGTGATGTAGTTGTTCACGGTGTTGCGGGATATGCCGATAATCAGGGCAATCTCGTCGCTGGTCTTGCCTTCACCAATCCAGGAGAGGCACTCCACCTCGCGGACTGTCAGATCCGAAAGGGCATTGTTGGTGGAGACGATCTCGGGATACTGCGATGTGTAATAGGCAACCGCCAGGGCGACATCACGCAGCCGATCATGGGAAAGCGAGATGTCCTTGTCGAACAGAAGCGCCAGCAACATGCGGGCCTGCCCGGCATTGTAGGGTATCAGGCACATCCTTGGCGCATAGTCGCTGGACAGGTCGTCCGGCGCATCAATTTCCTGAAACATTGGCTCGAAAGCCTGGAGACAGCGCCGGACCTCACTGGTCCGCGCCTCGCAATCAACCAGTGACGCACCGAACCTGCGAACGAGATTGAAGGGCCAGTTCGATGTCACGATGAAATCATGGTTGCGATCGGAATACAGATCCGTACGAGCCAAAAGATAGGACCGTGCGCCAGCATAGGCGCAAATCAGCTCCATTCCGCCAGTCAGGTGCCCACAGGTCCGCTGCGCTTCCAAATCATGGATAAACGAACCACGCGTGTTCATCAGCCCCCCTTATCTCGTCTCGTGCGCGCGACTGTCAGCGCACAAACGTCACATCAAAACCTGGTCAGGGAAGTCGGTATCCTTACGCTACTCGATACCGATTGCCTCATCAGCGAGACCAAACCGCCATCACTTGTTTCGTCACGGGCAAAATCCACGAATCACTTCCCCGCAGATACAGTGTGCCGAAATTCACCCCGAGAAAACATAGCCATTTTCTGGGACTGGACAGGCAGAACAATCTATGAGGCAGTTTACTTGGATTTTAGCGATTTGCATCCGGTTTCGCCGAATCACGCGAACTAACCTGTGAGTTCCCGATATCGAGAACAGTCACGCGCTGTCGAGGGCCCCGGTGTGGCAGGACTTCGGCAACGCTGCGTGAAGATGGATATATGGTCTTGATGCAGGGTGGCGGGGCTACCTGATGTTACCCTGTCTAACCCCGAAGCGAGCCTCCTGGGGCCCGAATAGCGGCCTCAAGCGGCCTGCTGGAGCGGTTCTGCGATGCAGACCCGCCCTGCCCTTCCGTACCGTTGCGGCGGATAGAGCATCCACGTCTTGTCTGAAGGAGGTATCTGCGGCCAGGCGAAAATTGCCTTGCGCGAGTATCGCTTGCCCTTGCCGGTGGCGAAACTAGGCCGCTTCGCTCGAGGCCCAGCTTCTGAGGATCTTGGCGGCCCGTTCTTCGTTGATCTCGACCATCCGTGCAAGACGGCGTTCGGGACCTTCCTTGACCCGGCGGTTGAAGGCGCCGGAGTCTTCGAGTTCCAGATCGGATTCGCTTTCCTCGCCAAACCCGAAGTCCGCGCCGAAGCCTTCCATGGCCATCGAGTTGCCAGCGGCACCCATGGCTGCAGGAGAGAAGTCAGGCAGTTCGAGTTCGTCATCCAGGCCCAGTTCATCCTGAGCGGAGGCGCCAACCGTGCTGCGGAGCAACGGGCGGAAGCCGAACATGATCAGCAGGACTGCGACTGTGATGAACGCCAGGGCGTTGATGATCGTGCCAAGCTGGGTTTTCAAGGTATCCATGAAGCCCGGCTGTGCGGCATCTGCAGTCAGGATCTCGCTGGCGAGGAACTCCATGACGGTGACGGTGGCACGGTCGCCGCGTTCGACGTCGATGCCGGAGGCAGAGGCAACAACCTGCTCGAGTTCCGCGAGATAGGCGGCGGTCTCTTCAGGGGTTGGCTCACCGCCAAGCATGGCGTCGATGCGCGCCTTGTTGACCACAACGGCGATCGACAGGCCTTCGACATTGTAGCTGTTGCGTACGGTCGACACGGTCTTCGAGTTGATTTCGAAGTTGGTCTGCTCTTCCTTGCGCTCGGCCAGTTCACTCGACTTGGGACCAGCAGCTCCTGTCGCCTCCGGACCCTGGTCAGGAATATTCTGTTCGACAGTGGCCGGGGTGCCGGCGGCAGATTCGCTGGACGTCTGGTTTTCGCGTGTTACCCGGATCGACCGCTCGACGCGGGATTCGGGATCGTAGACGGTTTCCTGGATCTGCTGGCTGTCGGTATTGACCGTCGCATTGACGCTGGCCCGGAAGTTTTCAATTCCGAGGAACGGCGACAAGGCCTTTTCAATGTTGGTTTCAACCTCGGTCTGGACCATCTGGACGATCGACAGGGAGCGGTTGAGATTCGAATTGGAGAAATCATCTCCGGCAGCGAGCAGCTTGCCGGTCGCGTCGAGCACCGTGACTTCGTCAACATTCAAGCCTGGCACCGATGAGGCTACCAGGTGCCGGATTGAATCGGCAGCGCGGTTGGCAAGATTGCCGCTGCGCACCATGACTGATGCCGACGGTTTCTGGTCGCCGCGGCGGAAGTTGCCGCGGTCCGGCATGACGATGTGGACCCGGGCAGCCGAAATGCCGCTGATGGACTGGATGGTGCGGGCGATTTCGCCTTCAAGGGCGCGAACCCGGGTGACTTCCTGCATGAAGCTGGTCAGCCCGAGGGAGCCGACATTGTCGAACAATTCGTAACCGGCGCTGTTGGAAGACGGCAATCCACGTTCCGCCAGCAGCATCCGGGCACGGCTGGTCATGCCGGCTGGAACAGTGACGGAAGATCCGTCCGTGCCTGTCGCGAAATCGATGTTAGCTTCGGCAAGAACCAAGCTGATCTGGTTTATGTCTTCACCTGAAAGACCGATATAGAGGGTCTCACGCGTTGGCTTGTTGAGGAATATGGCGGACCCTATGATCAAGAAAATCGACAGGGCACCGACTCCGGCAAGAGCCAACAGTTTCGTCTGACCGAGGCCGGCCAGATTCTTGGTGATTTGTGACAGCTGGTTCAACAGACTCATTCTGTATCCGCGCTCAATAAAAGATGCCGGCCACATTGACCGGTAAGTTCACCCTAGACGGTGAAACTTGCGCGAAGATGGTCTGTTGCCGGAGCCCCGGTCAATCAGAAGAAGTCGAGGTCGCCTGAGGCCTTCTGGTAGACATCGGCGGACGGGGGCTCGTGAATAGATGCTTTCAATCGCCTTTTCATGTCCTCCAGGGTGATCAGATTGAGAGCCGTGGTTATGTCAATCAGGTGTTCAGGCTCCAATCGCTGGCCGATGCCATCGAGAAAATTCGCAAGACCGTGAGTCTTCTGGACTGCAAGGTCGATCCCCTGCATGACCCGCATGTGATCCGGGGAGGCCAGAAACTCGGTGGAACGCCCGTTCGACAGGAGCGGCTCAAGCCGCTCGATCAGTTGTGCGACGTCGATCAGTTCAGAACTGATGCGGGCCATGACTTCACGCAACGGCTCGTTGCTGTCGCCGCCATGGTCGAAGGGCAATTGCGTCATGATGGCGGTACTCCTTAGAAAAACTCGATCGACGTATCCGCCGGCTTGGGTGCGATGATTTTTGGTGGCGCGGTTTCCAGTGCCACTGTCTTCTGCATTTCGGACCCGGAGAGCGGGTACTGCCGGGCGCGGCCACTGACCGGGAAATATTCGAGCTTGCGCCCGACATCGCCGCCGGTGTTGCTTCCGATCACCCGGATTCCCTCATCCTTGAGGAACTGCTGGGCAAATTCGGCATTCTTCTCGCCAACATTGGAGAAGCCCGCGATTGTCTTGGCTCCGCCGATGATCTTGGCTTCCAGCCGTTCGCGCCGGGCCCCCTTCTTCAGCAGTCCGTTGATGAGCAATTCCATCAGGTGGACGCCATAGCGGGTTGCCTCGCCACCGGATCCATTGGCGGATCCGGGCAACAGGAAATGGTTCATTCCGCCGACACCAGCCACCGGATCACGGATGCATGCTGCGACACAGGAGCCGAGAATGGTCGACAAGACGACATCCGGATCGTCTGTAACTTTATACTCGCCCTGGATCACGTGAATCCTGCGAAACTGGCCGTCTTCTGCTGTCACTTGAGAGCTCCAAACACGGCCTCGATCGCCGCTTTCATCTTCTCAATGGTGAAAGGCTTGGCCAGGACATTGTTCGCGCCAAGTGCTGCGGCCTTCTGCACCAACGCCCTGTCACCCTGGGCAGTCAGCATGATGAATGCAGCTTTCTTGGTGGCCGGATTGGACCGGACCGCCTGCAGCAGGCCCAGACCATCCATCTTCGGCATGTTAAAGTCCGAAATAACCAGGTGGTGGGGTTGCTGGGCCATGATCTTGGCACCTTGCTCGCCATCGCCGGCCACAGTGATCTGTGTGAAACCGAGTTGCTGAAGCGCGTCACCCAGCAAGAGCCGGCTGGTCACCTGATCATCAACGATGAGAACCTTGATTTTCTGTGCAATAGACATCATGCGACCCTATCTTTGCGAGAGGTTGTTGTTGTTGACTTGAGGATTTCGTCCCCAATCTGATTGAGTGGAAACTGGTGATCGACAGCACCGATCTCGTGCGCAACGCGCGGCATGCCGTAGACCACACAGGATTTTTCATTCTGGCCGATCGTGCTGGCCCCAGCCTTCTTCATGTCAAGCAGGCCTGCCGCGCCATCACGTCCCATCCCGGTCAGGATGACGCCGACGGCCTTGCGCCCGGCGAGCTTGGCGACGGATCTGAACATGACGTCGACGGATGGCCGATGCCCATTGACCGGCGCTCCCTCAATCAGCATGCAGCGAGGCGCTGTCGCATTGGAGATTTCCATATGACGTTCGCCACCCGGTGCGAGATAGATGCGGCCGATTTCGAGCCGATCGCCGTCTTCGGCTTCCTTGACCTGCGGTGCGCATAGCCGGTTCAGCCGTTCAGCAAAACTCTTGGTGAAGGTTGCCGGCATGTGCTGGGTGATGACCGTAGGCGGACAATTTGCCGGAAATTTGGTCAAAACCGCGATCAGAGCCTCGACGCCCCCGGTTGATGCTCCGAGCGCGATGATCTTGCGTGCCGGCTGATAATCGCTGGGCGCTGCGTAAACAGGCGCTGCGACAGCCGGCTGGCCGGCGATGACCGGGTCCGGCAGATGCCTTTGCGACCGTGCTGCCGCCTTGACGGTTTCGGCAAGCTCGGCGAACGGGCTCGGATCACCCGGCAATGGCTTGCCGATGCAATCGAATGCGCCGATCTCGAGCGCCGCCAGCGTCGCCTCGGCGCCTCGCTGGGTCAGGGTCGAGACCATGATCACCGGCATGGGCCGGAGTTTCATGATCTTTTCGAGAAACTCGATACCGTTCATGTTGGGCATCTCGACATCGAGTGTGACGACATCGGGATTGAGCCGCTTGATCGCGCTTCGGGCCTCCATGGCGTCGGCGGCTTCGCCGACAACCTCGATGCCCGGATCAGAGCGCAACACAGCCCTGATCAGGCCCCGCATCGTCGGGGAATCGTCTACGATGAGAACACGTGCTCGTGCTGCCATGATGGTCAGACCTTTCCCTTGTGGCGGTAAGTGGTGACGCCGGTGTTGTCAAAACGGTCCTTGCCCTCACCGGACAGACGTTCTGAGTGACCGATATAAAGATGCCCGCCTGGCGGCAGAAGATCCGCGTAACGAACCCAGATTTTGGCCTGGGTGACTTCGTCGAAGTAAATCACCACATTGCGGCAGAAGATCACGTCGAATGGACCCCGGAAGGGCCACTGCGCCATCAGGTTGAGCTCCTTGAAGGTGATCAACTGCTTGACCTGGTCGCTGACCTGCCAGCGTTTTTCCGGCGTCTGCGAGAACCACTTGCTACGCATTCCGGCCTCGACTGTCTCGAGGGCCTGCGCATCGTAGACGCCGGCCTTTGCCTGCGCGATGATTTTGGGGTCGATATCCGTGGCGAGGATCTTGAAGTCCAGGTTTGCCACGTTCGGCGCCATCGAGAGCACCGTCAGCGCGATCGAATAGGGTTCCTGCCCATCAGAGCACGCAGAGGACCAGATGCGGACCCGTCCGCCAGCCCGCGCACGGGTGAGAAGGTCCGGAAGCACTTCATTGCGAAGATGCTCGAAATGGTGGTTTTCGCGGAAGAAGCGGGTGAAGTTCGTGGTCAGGAAACTCAGCATTTCCCGGCGTTCATCCGCACCGGCAGTGGAACTGACAAGGGCGCAATAGTCGCGGAAACTGTTCAGGCCGATCTGGCGCAAGCGCTTGGACAGCCGGGAATAGACCAGCGATGCCTTGGTCTCGTTGAGAGCGATGCCCGCATCGGAATAGATCATTGCCGCGATCTCTGCGAGATCCTTGCGGGTGAGCGGGTACTCTCCCTTTACCAATGTGTCATCAGGACGTCCTGACTGGAGTATAGCAGCGGCGCTCATGCGGCTTCACTTTCTATGGCGCCAAAGAGGGCGTTGAGTTGCAGGAAACAGATCATACGTTCATCCATCGGAATCATTCCGCGGATCTGCTCGCGATCCATGGTTTTGCTGACATCCGGCGCCGGGTGGATTTCCTCAGCCGAGATGGTGAAGATGTCCGACACCAGGTCGACGAGGAGCCCGACAGTCTGACTGCCGATCTGGGTGACTATAATGACAGACCCCTGGGAAGGTTCTGCTGGCGCCAGCCCCAGCCTCAGGGCCAGATCCATGACAGGCAGAACCGCACCGCGAAGGTTGATCACACCACGAACATGGTCCGGTGAATGAGGCAACATGGTTGCAGGGGTCCAGCTGCGGATTTCACGCACCGACACTACCTCGATGCAGAATTCCTGATCGCCGAGTGTGAAGGCAATCAATTCCAGCATGTCGTTTTCAGAAATCCGCATCCTGTTTTCCCCTTATCCGGTCGCTGCGAGCATCATGTCAGGGCTAAGCGGCTGACCGCGAGAAGCCGTGACAACTGCGTCGACATCAAGGATGAGAGCCACTCGACCGTCGCCCAGAATGGTCGCCGCGGCGATACCAGGCACATTGGTGTAGTTGGCTTCGAGGCTCTTGATGACCACCTGGCGCTGACCCTGGATGGCGTCGACCATGAGCGCGCGCTGACCTCCGCCCTCGGATTCCACCAGCAACGCCACTCCGTCGACCGGATTGGCAAGATCGGCGCGGAAGTTGAGGATGTTGCCGACATCGACCAGCGGGCAGAAGGTATCGCGGATGGCGATGAGCCGCTGGCTTGGACCGAAGGAGTGAATGTCGCTCTTCTCCGGCTGAAGGGTCTCGACGATCGCCGTGAGCGGCACAACCAGCGTCTGGTCGGCAACGGTCACAACCATTCCGTCAAGAACCGCCAGTGTCAGCGGCAGGCTCATGGTAAAGACCGACCCCTTGCCAGGCTTGGAGGTGATCGAAATCCGCCCTCCCAGCGCCTGAATGGAGCGCTTGACCACATCCATGCCGACGCCACGTCCGGAGATGTCGGAGATCTTGTCGGCAGTCGAGAAGCCGGGATGGAAGATCAGGTTGTCGATATCCTCGTCGCTGAGGTTCGATTCCGGTGTGATAAGGCCATTCTCGATGGCCTTGGCCTTGACCCGCTCGCGATTGATGCCTGCGCCGTCATCGGCAATCTCGATAACAATCCGTCCGGAGCGGTGTTTCGCGCTTAGTTTCAGGATGCCTTCGGGGTTCTTGCCGAGCTCGGTGCGTTTTTCCGGACCTTCGAGGCCGTGATCGACGGCGTTTCGGATCATGTGGGTCAAAGGTTCGGCGATCTTGTCGATCACCGTCTTGTCGACCTCGGTGTTCTCGCCTTCGGTCACCAGCTTGACGCTCTTGCCGGTCATGTCGGCAATTTCGCGAACGATACGGCCCATGCGCTGGAATACCGGCTTGACCGGCTGGGCGCGGATGGCCATGACGCTGTCCTGGATTTCCCGGGTCAGCTGCTGAAGTTCTTCAAGGCCGAGGTTGACGGCGGATGAGCCGCCGCTTTCGTTCTCGACAACGCTCTGCGCCAGCATGGCCTGGTTGATGACCAACTCGCCGACCAGGTTGATGAGGCGGTCGACACGGTCCAAGTCCACGCGGATGGTCTGCGGTGCGGCAGGAACCGCGGGTACCGCAGCTTCCTTCTTCTCGGCTTCCGCGGCGATAGCCTTGGCAGCGAGCGGCATGTTGGCCGGGGCCAGCTGAGCCGGTTCCTGTGCAGCAGGGGCCGCCTCGGGGGCTGCCGTTTCCGTGGCAACGACCGGCTCGTCTTCCAGCAGGGAGAGATCAAACGGCACTGCGGCCATCGGCTGTTCTTCGCCCATGGCGTCGGGCGCGGCGAAAGCCTCTTCGTCGGCGCCAGCCGTGATCTCGACGGTGGAGTCCCATTCGACGAACTCGAACACCTGGCGGATGGCTTCTTCATCGCTTTCGGTTTCAACCCGGATCAGCCAGGAGAAGTAGGCGCCTTCCGGATCAAGCAGATCCAGCGAAGGCAGATCGTCGGTCTCGCAGCGCACCTGAAGATCGCCCAGCTTGGCGAGTTCGCGCAGGATCAGGACTGCTTCATTGCCCTTGGCGTAAAGGTCCGAGCGGGGCTTGAAGCGAACCGTGAAGACCGAAGCTGCAGCATTGATTGCCAGTTCGTCGTCGCCGTCGATGCTGTCAAAGCTGAACGGGACCGGCTGGAAGCCGCTGTCGTCGGTCGCAGCCGGCGCCTCTGCTACCGGTGCTTCGGGGGCGGCTTCGGGCTTCGGTGCCGGGGCAGCCGGGGCGGAAGCGCTGGGCAAGGGCTGTCCCTTGGCATAGGCTTCAAGTTCCGCCACCAGACCCGAGGTACGGGAGGCCTCTACCGTGCCACCGTCGCGCGATGCCGCGGTCAGATCCGCCAGCACGTCGGCGGAGCGAAGCATCACCTTGAGCAGGTCCGGCGAAGCCTCAAGCTTGTTGGATCGAACGCAATCAAGTGTTGTCTCGAACACATGCGCGAAGGAGACGAGATCATCGAGCCCGAAAGCTCCAGCGCCACCCTTGATCGAATGCACGGCGCGAAAAACCGCATTTACCGTTTCCGGATCGGTATCGCCGTCATTGAGTCGGAGTAGACCGGATTCCAGTTCTGCGAGTTGCTCCTCGCATTCCTGGAAAAAGATCTCCTTGATTTCATTCATATCCATAGGAAAGATCCTGTCAGGCAGTTACACGCTCGATGGCTGCAATCAGTTTGGATGGGTCAAAAGGCTTGACAATCCAACCGGTTGCTCCGGCTTCACGGGCGCGGTTCTTCTTCTCCGCGTCGCTTTCAGTCGTCAGAACCAGAATCGGGATTGCGCGGAAGCGGTCGTTCTGCCGCACGCCTTCAATGAAGCCGAAGCCGTCAAGCCGCGGCATGTTGATGTCGGTGACGATGACATCGGGATTGGATTCCTCGAGAACTTCCAGTCCCTCGACACCGTCTTCTGCCTGCACAGTTTCGAAGCCGGCATTGTTCAGGGTGACCAGGAGCATGTTGCGGATCGTCCGCGAGTCATCGACCGTGAGAACCTTCTTCTTCATTTCAGTATCTCCTTTGGAAGCAGAGCTTCATCCGAAATTCCTAACAATTGTAGAGTCTTGACGAATACGTCCGAAGCTGGAGCTACCTTGAAGTTCTGTTCCTCGGCACGCCAGCTCTTGGCAGCGGCAAGCAGCACCTGGATACATTGAGCACCAACACGGCTCACTTCAGATGCGTCGAGATCGATGTCCTCACCCTTGTGGGCGAGAACCTGTTCATGCAGGCGGCTGGCTGCGTTGAGGTCGAGAACCTCCGGCAGTTTCAGTACCTTCGGTGATGTACCGTCAGTCGACATGTCGGCTATCCTTACTTGTGAATGGGCGGAAGCTGTTTGCTGCGATCTGTTGCTTAATCAGGCTCATCGCGAGAGCCTCCTCTGGACGGGTTGCTGGGCGGATGGCGCAGAGGCCGGCTCAGCTGACAATTCAACGCTTTGGAATCCGGCATGGCGTTCCTGCTGGTGCAGCCGGATCTGTTCGCCAAGTTCGGTGATGACAAGATGCAGATCGGCCCCGGTTTCCGCAGCACTTGCGAAGCGCGCCCCGCCGGTGTCGATCGATGCCGCGATCCGGCCCAGGGAAGTCGCCGACCCAGCAATATGATCGGCCTCGGTCTGGGCCTGCGTGCCAACACCGGCAACGGATTGGGAAATGTTGCCAACCTGATCGACAAGGCCGGAAATCGCAGACCGGGTCTGGTCGACGAGCGCGACGCCGCGTCCGACATGGGATTTGGCATCCGAGACCAGATCCTTGATTTCATTGGCAGCACCTGCGGACCGCTGCGCAAGGGCGCGGACTTCAGTGGCGACCACGGCAAAGCCGCGTCCGGCATCGCCGGCACGGGCTGCCTCGATGCCAGCATTGAGCGCCAGCAAATTGGTCTGGAAGGCGATTTCCTCAATCACCGAAATGATCTTGCCGATCTGTTCGGCGGAATTTTCGACACCGGCCATCGCATCAATGGCCTCGCCGACAACGCGGTCGCCGGCCTCGGCGCTGGTGCGGGCATCGGCGATCAGGGTTTCGGCCTTCAATGCGGTCTCGGCCGTCAGGCGTATGCGGCCTGCGATTGCTGCGAGGCCCTCATGCTCTTCACCGACTGATTCACCGTGGCGTTCGATTTCGACGCGAACGGCTTCGAGGTCGTCGCTCAGCTGGATTGCCAGCTGCTGGGCTTTCTGCAGGTTGGCTTCGGAACCGGTGATCAGGTCTTCAAGACGGCTGGCAGCACGATTGAAGTCGTCGGCGGCCTGCTGGTGGATCTCGATGGCCTGAGGTTCGATGCGCACCGAGAGGTCGCCGTCGGCCAGTCTTGCCAGGGCTGCACCCAGGGTAGCAGCAACGCGCTCGCGTTCTTCGGTGATCTGGCCCTGGCGCTGGCTTGCCATCGTCTTGGCCTGGGAGTTCAACCGGTGTGATACCTGCATATCAATGTCGATCAGGGTTGCCTTGACGACATCGACCAAGCGGTCGGCGAGAAGGTTGCGGTCGGCCTTGCGCGAGAACGCCTTGAAAAGGCCTGTCCGGCTTTCATCGACCAGGCGGCGGATGACCCGTTCGAGCACCAGCGCATGTCCGCCAATTGACCAACCGGCTTCCAGCCCGATGCGCTGGCGAACTTCGCCCAGGATGACAGAGCGGTCGACATAAAGCCCGTCAAAGCGGCCGTCGGCCAGGATTGACCAGTGTGCCACTTCGAGCTCTTCCAGACGATCGATCTGACGGCTGGAGCTGAACAGAGAGGCAATTTCGGGGGTGTTTTGCAGACGTTCAAAAAAAGCGGAGAGTGCGACGCGGGCTTCGGCTTCGATCATCGGGCGCATGTCGCGCAGCCGATCATTGCTGTCCTGATCAAGCCTGGTCAGGTCGAGGCGCGCACGCAGGCCGTCAGCCGCAGCTGCATCCCTCACCCTTGCTTGAACCTGCCCCACGCGTTTAACCCCAACAACCGGCTACGAGCCGAAAACATCAGCCGGGCCTGCGGTGCAGCATTTGTGGTGGCAAAATATCGGATATACCTGTCGCGTCTGCTGACAGGACACAGCCAGTATCTCATACCGTGCGCCGCTTGGCCCATGAAAGTCTGGAAATCCGGTTCGTGCCGGAATCTCGGAGCGGCTTCATGCCTTTGTGGGAGCGGAACGATCACGCTATTCCACAATCCGGAGATTAGATTGTTTTTTACGTATTAATCCTTGCCCGAAGGTTAACGCCGGTTACCAGTGTTAATCATATAGTCGCCCCAAATCGGGGATCGTCTGATCGAGCCTCATAGAGTTTTGAGCGGTCTTTACTGTCACGCCGCAAGTTTCAGACAAGTTGCAGTGTGTAGCAATTGCGACAACGATGACGATGATGTCAGCTGGGATTGAGCAATGACTGTTCTTGAAATAGGCGCGATTCTGATCGCGATTACCACTCTCGCGAGTTTTTCCCTCCTTCTTCGCAAGAGTGAGTCCCAGCGTCGCTTCAAACGAATCTTCTGAGCAATGGTTGGTCTGGACAGCAACTGAATTGATGCTGCCGAAGCACCGTTTTATTTACTTGCTCAAGAGCTAACAGTTTAACCCCTGACTGCAAGATCTTGCAATCGAGTGGTGGTTGGCACCGTTCGGCCAGCTTTGGCCGGCAACAAGATCCTGTCGCAGTCAGCTTCCCCTTCACGGCAACCTCACTCAGGTACGCACAATGTGGTTGTCCCAGCTATATGCATGAGCGGCCTTGCCAAAACGGCCGGTCTCACTGGAACTGACAAAGCCATGCCGCAGAGCCTGAACACCGCAGGTGCCGGGATAAAACTCCAAGTTCACCGCTTTTCCGGTCTTTGTATCAAGCTGGACGATCACCCCACTCCTGGGGGATGAGACAGCAAGGGTTCCGCCGTCATGGCCGATCGCCACGGATCCGGCATATTTTCCGAGTGCCGTTGCAGCGCGCTTTTCCAGCTCGACCGCAACGAGGCCCCGATCCTGATCAAGCCGGGCAAGGACAGGGACATCGTCAAGAATATCTCCCTCATACTGGCCACCAATCCAGACCTGATGAGCGGCGTCGATCGCCATGTGACGCAGAGACAAGCGATGCAGATCTGGGGTCAAGGTGTGGGAGGAGAGCAAAGTCCCGCTTTTTGTCTCGATGAGCGCGATGGACGGCGCCATGGTCGGCAGATTGAGCTTCTGGCGCCCCTGATCCGGATGGGTCCGGATTCCGCCATTGGCGACACAAAGCGTCCTGCCATCCGGCATCAGCACGATTTCATGCGGCCCAATGCCGTAAGACGGGAACTCGGAAATCCGCCGGAAACCAGCGCTGGCATCGTAGATGCCGATGATCCCCTCGCCTGTCGCAAAGGCATTTTCTGCCGCGTAGAGCAGTCTTCCATCTGTGGAAAAGACCCCGTGACCGTAGAAGTGCCTGTCTTCAGGCGTGTGAAACACAACAGGCTCGGTGGCTTGGTGCCGGTGCATCGCAACTGCGAAATTGCCGGGACGGCGGGCAAAGGCTACCAACCACTGAGCGCGAGGGTTTACAGCAAAGCCATGGCCGCGCGCGGGCAAGATGTGGGTCGAAACAATCGCCGCCGCTTGATCCAGAATGGCGACGCCAAAATTGCCGTGCTGATCCCTGTAGGCGGAGGCAAACAGGACTTCTGACGCCAGCAGTTTTTCGGCTCCGACCGGCGTCAGGCTGTTCAGCCAGGCAAGGCCTGCGCCGGCCAGAAATTTGCGCCTTTCAAGGCCAACGCGTTTCAATCGCCATCCCCAAACGAAAAGCCCACCGCGAGACCTCCGGCCTGCGCGAATTCCTGATCCAGCCGGTCGATGATGATCTTGATGGCGTAATCCAGATAGAACAGCTTCTCTCTGGTCTCTGGATTGGCGAGTAGTTCGCTGACCGGCGCATCAAGGCTCGCGGCGGTTCGAATGGCCTGTCCGAATTCAAAGCGAATGGTGTCTGCGAGCCTTGGCGCCATGGCTTTTGAGACGATCTCGAGGCCGCTTTCGTCAAACAGCGCTTGCAGACCCTCGAGATTTGCCACGACGGTGCGCAGGGTCATGTCCGAACGCCAGAACAGCGCCGATTTCGGGCGGTCGCGGGCGGCGTTTTGCTTGTCGAGGAAGGCGCTTAACCGGATGTCTCGAATGGCTTCGAGCCCGTGGATCATCTGGCCGAGCAACAGGTTCAATGCCTCCTGATCGGTTCTGAACAGCGGATTGTCCGTTCCGGGAGCGAGAAAAGCCGTGACAAGGGCAGAGCCATCCTGCCAACCGGCGATGATTTCACCCGACAGATTGACCAGATTGGTGGCTGCGGCCTCGGCAAAAGCGCAACGGTGAGAAGATCGCTGTCCGGTGGCAAGGGCATCACCGCCATTGCCAAACAGCAGGTATTCGAGCGCGCCAAGACCCTGCATGGCAACGCTTAGCTCTGCGAGAGAATCCACATTGGTGACGGCCTCATTTCCTGAGGCAATCGCTCTCATCACCTGCTTTCTACCGGTGCCCTTGCGGTCAGGAAAAAACAGGATCCGTTCCAGCCGGTTGTCGGACATGACCGGGCCAAGCCGTAACCATTCCATCCGCGCCCAACGATCCGCCAGCGCACGAAAGCTATCACGTGCTGACTTCAGATTGAGGGCTGAGGGGGCGCCGCACAGCGTCGTCGTCGCGGTTTCGAGGTCCGATGCGGCAGCCTCGAACGCTGCATAGCCGGGGCGAATATAGCCCTCAAGCATGTTTTCCAGCACGGGCCCGATGGGCGGACGCGTGGATTGCTCTTCTGCCTTTGCGGCACTCGCGCCGAGCACCAGAAACAGCAGACAGATGAGGAACCGGTTCATCACAGGCTTTCCAGGAACTTGAGGAGATTGTCGCGCTCAGTTTTGTCCAGGCCGGCAAACCCGTCGCGCGCATTCTGCGCTTCTCCGCCGTGCCAGAGGATCGCTTCGGTCAGATTGCGCGCACGTCCATCGTGGAGAAAGAAGGTGTGGTCATTGACGATCTCGGTCAGGCCCGTGCCCCAGAGCGGAGGGGTGCGCCACTCGCGCCCACTGGCAGAGCCGACCTGTTGGCCATCGGCCAGTCCCTCTCCCATGTCATGCAGCAGAAAATCCGAATAGGGCCAGATCAGCTGAAACCGGTGCGCCTCGGTGGCGGCCCGACGCGAGGTGACAAATTTGGGGACGTGGCAGCTGGTGCAGCCGAGAGTGTAAAATGTCTGCTTGCCCGCCAGCACCGGGCCATCGTCCACTAGGCGGCGTGCCGGAACCGCCAGGTTCTGCGAGTAGAATGTGACCAGTTCGAGCACCGGATCGGGTGCCTCGGTCTGTCCCAGGTCCGCCTGCTCACCGGTTGGAAAGGCGAGGCACTCGGCTTGATGCGGTGTACAATCGCCATGACCGGCCGGGTTGTCTGGCGTCGCAATTCCGATATCCCCGGCAAAAGCATCTGCTGTTTGCTGACGCACCGTCGCGTTCTGGGCCTTCCAGCCAAAGCGTCCGATGGCGAGTTTTCCGGTGGCGGGATCGCGGGCCATCGCAACGCGGCCGGACACGCCGTCGCCATCACGGTCATCCGGATCGGCGTGGGCGAGCAGATCCGCCGGGTGAATGGCTTCGATCAGCCCCATGCCAATCATCTGCGGCGTCATGCGCGGCGACAGCGTGGTCTCCGTGTCCATCGGCCCGTAGCCCAGATCAGCAACGCTGTAGTCTGGCCTGCGCAAGGACACCACCGTGCCATCGGCCAGCTCGACAGGCTGCTCCTCATAGGCGATCACCATGCGGCCCTCGGCCTTCAGGCCAGGTACCGCGAGATCCTGAAGTTGCCCACCGTAAACCGGGTCAGGCAGCGAGGCGACGACAAAATCCTCAAGCGCCTTGCGCTCTTCATCGGTACGGGCCGGCCGTGCCAGGCGCAGGAACATCGAGGTGGCGTCCGCCGCCCCTTCGGGCGGATGGCCGCGGCCATCCTTGATGTGGCAACTCTGGCATGCCCGGGCGTTGAAGAGAGGCCCGAGACCATCTGAAGCCAGTGTCGAGGACGGAGATGACACCCAGAGTTTGCGGAACAGGGCGTTGCCGAGATTGAAGGTTTCCTCCTGTTCGAAGGACAGGTTGGCATTGAATTGCGACAGGGCATCGCGGTTGACAAGCTTTGTCGAGGTGCCGGCGCCGCCCTGCATCCGTTCGAAGCGTTCAGGGCTTTGAAAATTGCCTGTGGGCCGGACGACCCGTTGCACGCGGGTGCGATCCTTTTCAGTCAAATCATCCCGGATTTGTGGCAAGCCGGCGCCATCGGCTGCCCACCCTGGACCGGATAAAGCGAACAAGGCTGCAGCAAACAGCAGGGCTGACAGCACAGACAGAACCCCACCTCCGTGGCGGTGGGGGCTGCGGCCAAACAATGAAAAGCAGGTGAATAGTGAAAAGTTTTTCGTCATACAACGCCGCCGAGCGTTAACATCAGCGAACGTATAAAACCGTTTCTCCGGGACCAAAACCGCCCCCGGAAATTGTGTCGCAGCTTTCATTGCTGTCTCATGACTGATCAGTCGGCATCCGCCGGTGACGCATTCAACTGGCCATATTTCTCTTCACCCAGATTGCCGAGAAGCTCGAGCTGAGTTTCAAGAAAATCGATGTGGCCTTCTTCGTCGGCGATCAGTGCCTCAAACAGGTTCTTGCTGACATAGTCTCCCTCTTGCTCGCAGATGTCGCGTGACTTGGTGTAGGCGTTCCAGGCATCCTGCTCGCCAGCCAGGTCGCTTTCGAGCACTTCGCGGATGTTCTGGCCGATCCTGAGCGGCGCAACCGTCTGCAGATTGGGAAATCCGTCGAGGAAGATGATCCTTTCGATGATCTTGTCGGCATGCTGCATTTCTTCAATGCTCTCCGCCCGTTCCTTCGCAGCCAGTTTCGTGTAGCCCCAGTCGTCAAGCAGGCGGTAGTGCAGCCAGTACTGGTTGACCGCGCCGAGCTCCAGAAACAGGGCTTCGTTCAGGCATTCGATGACTTTCTTGCTCTTTTTCATAAACCGTCCGTGTCCTTGTGGTGAAAACGCTCTGCATTTTGCACCATCAGGCCACGAGTGGCGACTGTCTTTTGGCCGCAGACCTCTTTTTTGCCGTTTCCATACGCAGCCGCTGGTCCGCGATCCGCTTGAGCAGATCCACCACTTTGGGCTCGGGGCTCTGCATCTGGGCGTGGTAGCGCTGCGTTGTTTCGACGATGATGTCGATCACGCCGGGAAAACAGCCGCAGCATTTTCCGCGCGCGCTCATCGCCTGGTACACCTTCCCCGGCGTAATCAATTGCCACTCGTCTGCATTGAGGAAGTCCATGACGACGTTCTCAATGTCTTTCTTCGATACAATGTTGCAGCTGCAAACGATCATGGGTGTGCTCTCACTGAAAAACTGCGTCAGGGCTGTCGAGACTGTCGGACCCTTCCAAATCGATGGCGCCAAGCTCGAGTGCAGCGATGGCGCGTTCAATCGACCGGGTCTGCTTGACCAAAGCATCGATCGCCGCCTGAACCGTGGCGTTACCCGCTTCATTGCCGACAGCAATCATCTGGTCATAGGCTTCAACCTTTTCCGCGCGTTCGACCATCGCCTCCATCGCCTCCACGGTGGCGTCGAGGTCGGCCGAAAGCTCGGCTGCAATGGCGGGATCTTTTTCGGCGAGCAGATCGGCGAGCGATGGGCCCGTCATTTCCGAACCGTCCGGCCGGGTGTAGGCGCCGGTATAGGCGGTGCGGATGCCAACGGCGTCATAGCGGTGCGAGTTGTGGGTATTGTCTGAAAAGCAGTCGTGCTCCTCCTCGGGATCACCGAGCAGCAGGCCAAGCTTCATGCGTTCGCCGGCCAGCTCGCCATAGGACAGAGATCCCATGCCGGTGAGGATGGTCGACAGGCCGCCGGACACGCCGCTTTCCTGGAGTGCAGCGCGCGCGGCGCCACCAGCCTTCCAGTTGGCAGCCATCTCTTCAAGATCGGTGACCAGCAGGTCGCTTGCAGCGCTCAGATATTCACGGCGGCGGTCGCAATTGCCGTTGGTGCAATTCTCGAGGCTGTAATCCGTGACCGGGCGACTGCCGGCTCCCGGGCCGTTGCCATTGAGATCCTGACCCCAAAGCAGAAATTCGATGGCGTGATAGCCCGAGGCCACATTGGCTTCGATCCCGCCGGCTTCCTGCAGCGTGCCGGAGATGAACTCCGGGGTGATGGCGCCGGCATCGACGGTCTTGCCGTTGATCCTGATGGACGGGTTGGCAATCACATTGGCTGTAAACAGCGAATTCTCGTCGCTGTCGGAACCATAGCTCGCATCGACATAGTCGATCAGCCCTTCATCCAGCGGCCAGGCATTCACACGCCCTTCCCAGTCATCGACGATGGCATTGCCAAAGCGATAGACCTCGGTCTGCTGATAGGGCACGCGGGCTGAAAGCCAGGCGGACTTTGCAGCCTGCACCGTTTCTTCCGTCGGATTTGCCAGAAGATCCTCGATCGCCTTGTCCAGCGCCCTGGCAGTTGCCAGCGCATCATCATATTTGGCTTCGGCGACATCGACATAATGGGCAATGACGGCTTCCGGCGTCACTTCGGCAAGGGCAATGCTGGTCATTGCGGTTGCGGCGGCAAGGCCAAGTCCGAACAGATATGCGAAGCGCTTCATGGGTGGCGATACTCCGGGTCCTGCAATCTCATTCAATGGATCGACCCACTCGCGGGAGATCCGGCCAGAGTGGATCTCATGTCGATATCGGTAATCGCGCTGAGCGGGATCGGTGCAAGCCTGTGGCTGTGGCCGAGCAGGATTGCCGCATAGGCGCTGGCGCTCTCGATCACCTCGACACAGGCGTCGGAACAGGTGAGCAGCTTGGCTGACTGGACCAGGAGATCCTCATCGCCATGCTGGGCCCCCGAGACCATGCCAAGCACCAGGCACTCGTCGCGGCACAAATGCCCGGCACCGGGCTTGTAGAATCGCAATGGGCAGGTTGCGCAGGCGCCGAGCTGGCGCACAAGGGCTGCCATGGCATCGAGTGCGACCTGGCCATTGATTGCACCCAGCGCCTTGGCGTGAGCTGACCAAGCGGCATCCCAGTAGCGGGAATCAGAGTGAGCCAGGCCGGCTACCCAGTTGCGGTAGCCGTTGACGACCAGGTTCTCCGGCTGTTGGCGCAGATAGGCCGCAGCGGGACAATCGGCACAATCATCATGTTCCATTCGCGCCATCATTCCCCATGGATTCAAACATGAGTATTTCGGTAATGTATCAAGAAACTGGAGTCAAACAGTTCAGTTTAGAACGCCTCCAAACTATCGGATTCTGCTTGATGAGAGTGTGCATCAACTCATTGTATTTTTTTGTTTTTTCTATCGACTGAGCTTGCGAAATCGGTGTCGTAATATCTGCTGATCAGACCGCTCAGGCCGGAGACATCGTTGCAGACGGAGTTATGCGATGACCGGACCGAGATTTCGGCAGCCAGTCGCCCGGCCGAACATGTTTGTAAAATGCCGTAGAGGCCCGGCGCGCGAAATCGAGGCTCCGATCCCTGGGCTGAGAGTCCGCTGAGCGAAAGTCCGCATGGCCGGCTGCGGGTCAGCTGCGGCAACTGATCCAATGCCGGCAGCGCCCGGTCGCGAAAAGACGTCTGTCTAGATAGGATCGATATTGGTGAGCATCTGCCGCATCACCCGCAGGAAGACATCAAGATCTTCGGGCGATACGCCTGCGACCAGTTCATTTTCACAGGACAGGGCAACCGACAACAACTCGTCATGCGTCTTCAGGCCTGCTTCTGAGAGCCGCCAGAGCCGTTTGCGGGAATCATTCGAGGGTTGCTCGAAGCTGAGCAAGCCTTTCTGCAGCAGGTGTTTCAGTGCGCGGCTGACGGCGGCCTTGTCCAGGCGAATGACGTCGCAGACCCGGCTTGCGGTGATACCGGGCTCGATGTTGAGCATGGCAATTACCCGCCACTCCACAATTCCAAGGCCGAAATCACTGCGATAAATGGTTGACGTCTTGCGGCCCCAGGCATTGCTGACAGCATTGAGCAGAAACGGCGCGTAATGGGCAATATCGAGGATTTCCACCCCGTCGCGAAGCCGGGTAGGATTCGCAATGCGCGCGTCGGGCTTTCTGTCTTTGAGTGCCTGCGTCAAGCTTTTCACCTCTAGGTCGAGGAGACCTGATACCCTTGGCTTTTCAGTTTGTCACGTGTCGGCGGCGCGCCGGATGCCAAAAGCTTGCGCGCCATCATGTGGGTGCGGGGGTCATTGACCGTTTCAACCGCTGAAAGAACCTCGCCGGCAAACCGCAGCACCGCGCCATCCTCCCGCGAAACCTCGTCATGCTCGGGGATTGCAAAGCCCGCGATCTGGAGTTTGCTGTCGCCCTGATTGGACCAGAACCACGGAACGGCGGCGTAGCTGTCCGGTGTCTTTTTGGCCAGCCTGCGGGCGATCAGCCGGGCATGGTCGGTCGCCGCCTGAACACTCTCCAGCCGGACCAGCAACCCGGTGGCTGGATCCGGAAAGGCTGCACAATCACCGAGCGCCGAGATCATCGGATCGGAGGTCAGCAGTTGCGCATCGGTGCGCACACCGTTTTCGGTCTCAAGCCCCGCCTCTGCCGCCAGTTCGCTGTTGGGTCGCACTCCGGCCGCCAACACGACCAGATCGGCGGATACGGTCTCGCCACTGGCCAGCACGATTCCCGTGTCTGTGACTTCGGTCACCGGCGCGCCCAACAGAACCGTGGTGCCCATGTCGCGGTGCATGGCCAGAAACCGCTCCGACATCGCCTGTGAGACCACCCGCGCCATCAGCCGCAGCGCGGCTTCGGCAACGGTCACTTCCAGTCCCAGCCCCCGCGCCACCGCGGCGAATTCAAGCCCGATGAAACCACCGCCGATGATCGCCACGCTTTGCGCCTCCGTCATCGCCTTTCGCAAGGCTCCGGCATCATCCAGCGTGCGCAGGTCAAGCGCCCGGTCAAGGCCGGGAATCGGCGGCCGCAGATTGCGTGTGCCGGTGGCGAGGATCAGGTGATCATAGCCGAGCGTGCCGTTTTCATGCACCACGCGTTGCGCCGCGCGGTCGATCTGCGTGACCTTGCAGCCCAGCAGGAGAGTGATGTTCTGGTCGTCAAAGAAGCTTTGCGGGCGCAGGCGCAACGCATCGGCCTCACCTGTCTTGAGATAGTCCTTTGACAGCGGGGGACGCTGGTAGGGCAGATGCTGTTCCGCGCCAATCAGGGTGATCGGCCCGGAATGCCCTTCCTGGCGCAGGCTGACAGCGGCCTGCAATCCGCCCTGCCCGGCTCCGACAATGACGATGTGCGCTGTCGTCACACCTGCTCCTCCGGCACGTGCACGCGCAATCCGTCATGGGCCTCGGTCAGGGTGATCTGGCAGGAGAGGCGCGACGTTTCCTTCATTTCGGAGGCGGCACAATCGAGCATGTCTTCTTCGCTCTCACTGCGTGAGCCGGTCTTGCCGAGCCAGTCCTCCGCCACGTAGACATGGCAGGTGGCGCAGGCCATCGAGCCGCCGCATTCCGCGATGATGCCCGCGATATTGTTGTTGAGCGCCACTTGCATCACGCTTTCACCCGCGGCGGCGTCTACAGTGGTTTCGCTTCCGTCCGGCTGGATGTAGGTCACCTTCACCATCAGCTCTCTCCTATTTCGCGATCAGTTTCAAAGGCAGCCTGTCGAGCGCCCGGATAGCATTGTTGGGTCGCCAGACGGCCTCGCCGGCCGGTTCGATCCGGGCCACCTTGCGCGCCATGACGCTGAGCAAGGCCTCCAGTTCGCCGCGGGCAATGTTCTGCCCGACGCAGCCGTGGATGCCCGCGCCGAAGGCCATGTGGCCGACCGGCCTGCGGTCGATCCGGAACACCTCCGGGTCACCCCATTTGTCCGGATCCATGTTGGCGGCCCCGAGCACGCAGAGCACCTTGGCGCCTTCGGGCACCGGGTAATCCGCGATCTCCGTGTCCAGATTGGCGGTGCGGGCGAAGGTATGGACCGGAGAGGTGTAGCGCAGAACCTCTTCGAAAGCCGGCCGAGCCAGCTTCGGATCCTCCAACAATGCGTCCCACTGGGACGGGTTCTGCGAAAAGCACCAGAGCGCGTTTCCGATGCCGGTTACCGTGGTGTCGACGCCCGCCGACAGGAAAGACCGCACCAGCATGCCGGCTTCTTCGGACGTGATCTCGCCTGCGTCCGCAGCCGCATAGACCATTGCGCCAAGACCGTCTTCCGTCAGCCGGTCGCGGGCGCAGGCCGCGGTGATCCAGCCACCGACTTCCGGCGCACGCTGCATGGCCGCACGGCGCCGGGCGTTGTCCGGGCCGACCGCGTTGAAGACGATGGCGCCGTAATCGACCAGATGCCTGGTGTTGACATCCTTCATGCCGACCGCTTTCGGAAAGACGGTTGTCGGAAAGGCTTCCGCCAGATCCACGACACCCTCGATTTCGGATTGCTGGAGAAGCCTGTCGACGATCGCCTCGGCTGCGGCGGTGAAGTCGTCCATCAGCGTACGCACCACCTTCGGAGACAGCGCCTTGGACATGACTTTGCGGGTCTTGGTATGGTCCGGTGGATCGACTTCGAGGATGATGGACGGCGGCCGCCAGGGCTTCTCGAGCTTGAAGTCGTCCATGCCGATGCCGCGCGAAGAGACGAAGTTTTCGTGGTCGGAAAAGGTCTTGCGGGTTTCCTCGTAACGTCCGACCGCGAGAACTGAATAACGCGGGATGAACACCACCGGCCCCGCCTCGCGCAGCGCGGTGTAGAACGGGCCCGGATCCAGCAGCGTCTCCTCGGAATAGGGATCGACGTCGAAGACGGGAATGGCGCTGTCCGGGGTGAGCGGGCGGTGGCCCTCGATAAGGCGCATGTCGTGTCCTTTCAGGCGTTCAGCGAGACGCCGATATGGCGGTTCAACAGGTCGGCATTGTTCCGGAGTTCGGCGGCAGGGCCGTCGTGAACGATGGCGCCATTGGCCATCAGCACCGCGCGGTTGGCAAAGCTCAGCGCCGCCGCGGCCTGCTGTTCGACAAGCACCACGGACCGGCGGCCATCGCTGGCGAGGTCTTCGAACACCTGCATCAGCTGCTCGCAGATAACCGGGGCCAGCCCTTCGAGCGGCTCGTCCAGCAGCAGGATGTCCGGCGAGGTCATCAGCGTGCGCGCAATGGCAAGCATCTGCTGCTCGCCGCCCGACAGCTGGGCGCCGCCATTCCTGCGCCGTTCCTTGAGCCTGGGGAACAGCGCATAGGCTTCCTCCAGCGTGGCATCCCCGCGCCGGGCGGAGAGCAGATTGTCCTCGACGCTAAGCGAGGCGAAGATATCGCGGGTCTGCGGCACCAGCCCCAAGCCCAAGGCCGAGCGCTTGTGCGGCGCCAGCCCTTGAATGGGTGCACCGTTCAGCGTGAGGCTGCCCTCGTGCAGTTTCGTCAGGCCCATGATCGTGGCCAACAGCGTGGTCTTGCCCGCGCCGTTGCGCCCGATCACCGCAAGCCGCTCGCCCGGCTCGAGCCGCAAATTGACCCGGTCCAGCACATGGGTCGGCCCGTAGCCGGCGGTGACATTGTCGAGGCGAAGTCCTGCGTCAGTCATGGCTGCCTCCGAGATAGAGTTCCCGCACCTTGGCATCGGCGGCGATTTCCTCCGGCGTGCCTTCGGTCAGGATCCGGCCCTGCACCAGCACGACGATTCGGCGGGCGACGCGGAAGACCAGATCCATGTCATGCTCGATGATCAGAACCGCCAGGTCCGCTGGCAGTCGTTCGATGGCATCGTCGATCAGGTGGGTTTCAGACGACGGCACCCCGGCGGCAGGCTCGTCCAGGATCAGCACCCTTGGCTTGAGCGCCAGGGTCAGGGCCAGTTCGACCAGCCTCTGCTGGCCATAGGCCAGGTTGGCCACCTTGCTGTCGGCCAATGGACCGAGATCGAACTGATCCATAAGGTCACGCACCTCGGCTTCGGTTTGAGCGTTGCCGTCCGCAGCCCGGAAGAAGCGGTAGCCCCGCCTTTCGCGCTCCAGAATCGGCAGCCGCAGATTCTCGCGCACCGTGAGATCCTGGAACAGCGTGGTGATCTGGAACGTCTTGGCGATGCCGAGCCGGACCCGCTGCGCCTCGTTCAGGCCACCGATATCCCGGCCATCGAACCGCACCGATCCGGCGGTGGGTGTCAGGATGCCGGTGACGAGGTTGGAAAAGGTGCTCTTGCCCGCCCCGTTCGGGCCGATCAGCGCCTTGCGGTCGCCCGGCCCGAGATCGAAGTCGATGTCTTCGGCCACCGTGAGGCCGCCGAAGCGCTTGGTCAGCCCTCTAACTTCAAGACCCTGCATGGCGCGCTCCCTTGATCAGACGGGCCAGTCCCGCGGACGCCGAAATGATCCCCTTGGGCAGGAAGAACACCACGGCCAGAACCATCGCGCCGATCACGAACAGCCAGTTGAACGGATCGTTCGCCGCCGCCCAGTGATGCACGAACATGAAGATCAGCGTGCCCAGCACCGCGCCGTACAACCGTCCGGTTCCGCCCAGGATCAGCATGATCAGGGCTTCGGCCGACAGGGTGAAGGAGAAGCTTTCGAGGCTCACCAGCTGGGTAATTTGCGCCGACAGCGCGCCGGCAACACCTGCAATCGCCCCGCCCACGGTGTAGGCTGTGACCCGGCGCCAGTAGACCGATACGCCGATGGCCGCCATCCGGTCGGGGCTTTCGTGGATCCCGCGCAGGGATAGGCCAAACGGCGCACGGGTGATAAGCGCGACAAACACGAAGATCACGACCACCACCGCCAGCGCATACCAGAACCCGGTCGTGCCGACGAAATCGAAGGCGAACATGCCCAGTACCGGCTCCATGTGGATGCCGCGCAGGCCATCCGCGCCGCCGGTGATGTCGCGCGCCTTGTTGGCGATCTCGTGACAGATCGCGGCCACGGCAATGGTCAGCATGATCAGCGTCAGGCCTTGCGTTCGCATCAGCACAAGGCCCGAAACGAAGGCCAGGATCGACCCGGCCACGGCCCCGATCATGAGGCCGGCCAGTGGATCGGCCCAGACATGGATCGCAAACAGCCCTGCCGCATAGGCGCCAGCGCCATACATCGCCGCCTGGCCGAGCGTCGCAATGCCGGCATAGCCGAGCACCAGATCGAGCGAGAGCACCAGCACGACCATGATCAGGATACGGGTCAGGAAGGCCAGGTTGAAGGGCATCAGGAACGACAGCGCGATGGCGAGCGCCAGCAGCGCCAGCGGCGGGGCCCAGGATTTCATGAGCGGCGTCATGCGTGCGCCCTCCCCAGAAGGCCCTGCGGCCGCATGGCCAGGAGAATGATCACCAGCGCGTAGAAGGCGATGGTGGACACGTCGGGCACGAGGTAACGGGTTGCGGTTTCCAGAAGGCCCAGCCCGAGTGCCGCGATGAAGGATCCGGCGATGGAGCCCATGCCACCGACCGCCACCACGATCAGGAACAGCACCATGTAGCGGACCGGGTAATAGGCATCGATCGGCAGGATTTCAGCGCCGAGGATACCGCCCAGCGCGGCAAAGCCCGCACCGAGGCCAAAGGCAGCCATAAAGATCCAGTCGGTGTCGATGCCGAGCGCCGAGGCGGTGCTGCGGTTGTCGACGGCGGCGCGCAGGCGGATGCCGAACAGGGTCTTGTCCAATAACAGCCAAAGGCCGAGGATGGAGGCAAACCCGACCGCGATCACCACCAGGCGATGCACCGGCAGCGTCCGGAAGCCGAGATCGACACTCTGCTTCAGGCTGTCGGGCAAGGGAATGCTGAGCAGGGACGAGCCCTGCCAGAGGTTGACCGAGGCGATCATCAGGAACGTCAGGCCGATGGTGGCCAGCACCTGCTGCAGATCGCCGAAATCATAGATCCGGCGGAAGATGACCCGCTCGAGCGGCAGCGAGACGATGACCGTGACCAGCACTGCAAGCACCGCCGCCGGCCAGAACGGCATGCCGTTCTCCTGCGCCAGCCAGTGCGCGAAGGTGCCGCCAAGCAGCGCAAAGCCGCCATGGGCGAGGTTGACCACCCGCATCAGCCCCATGGTGATCGAGAGCCCGACGGAGATCATGAAGAGGATCATCCCGTAGGCGATCCCGTCCACGGCAATATTGAGAAAAAGTGTCATTGGACCTGTCCGCGCCGGAAGGATCCGGGCCGGAATAGCTCCGACCCGGGACTAAGGATGCGAAGGTCGGGCTTACTGGTCCCAGCCCAGATCGCCGACGGTGGCGATCACGCCCTTCTCGCGGTTGACCAGCAGACCGGAGTCGGCATCGCGCTCGACTTCGCGGATATAGACATTCTGGATCACGGTGCGGGTCTCGGGGTCCATGGTCAGCGGGCCGCGCGGGCTTTCCCACTCGAGGCCGAGTGCCGATTTGACCGCTGCAGGGCCGTCGCTGCCGGCGGCCGCCACCATCTGGTAGATCAGGTGGGTGCCGTCATAGGCGCCAACGGAGGCCCAGTTGGCGACAGCGTCGGGGAACAGCTCCACAAGCTTGGCCTTGAACGCGGCGTTGGCCTCGGAGTCGTGTGCACCGGAATAGTGATAGGCGGTGCTCAGGCCGAGCGCCTCGTCACCAAGTCCCTGCAAATTGACCTCTTCGGTCTCGGCGGTGCCGAGGAACTTGATGCCTTCGGCAGCAAGGCCGTTTTCATTGTAGGTCTTGGTGTAGGTAAAGGTCGGCGGGCCGCCCGGCAGGAAGGTGAACAGCGCATCGGGCGACTGCTCGCGCACGCTCTGGATGAAAGGCGTGAAGTCTGTGGTCGACAGCGGCATCCTGATCTGGTCCAGAACCTGGCCACCCTTGGCCTCGAAGGCAGCCTTGAACGCCTTTTCGGCATCGATGCCGGGGCCGTAATCGGTGACGGTGGTCACCGCCGTGCGCATGCCCTGGTCATAGGCCCATTCGGCAAGCGGCGCCGTCACCTGCCACAGCGTGTAGCTGGTGCGCAGGAAGAACTCGCTTCCCGAGTTGATCGACGATGTCGCGGCGTTGAAGATCACGGTCGGTGTCTGGCTCTGCTCGATCAGCGGCGCGACAGCAAAGGCATTCGGCGTGAAGGTGAAGCCGGCGAGATAATCCACCTGGTCGCGGATCAGCAGCTCCTGCGCAAGGCTGCGCGACTGGTCGGGGTTCGGACCGCCGACATCCTTGTAGATGAACTCGATCTCGTGATCGCCGGCCGAGGTACCGTTCTGCGCCACATAGGTTTCGATGGCTTGCTGATACTGCTTGCCGTAGATGGCGAAGGGGCCGGAAAACGGCGCGATGACGCCGACCTTGATGGTTTCCGCCAGCGCCACGCCCGGCACTGCTGAAGTGATTGCAGCCACCAGTGCCACAGAGAAAATCTGTTTCATGCTATCCTCCCAGATTGCTGACACTCCCTCCCAGGAATGCGGAGTTGATTTATCAACTGACTGAATATTAGTGGACCGTGTTGACTTGTCAACTCATGAGGAGAGCGAAATCCGCCATTCCCTGACCCGGTACACAAAAGCCGACCTGGATTCATAGCCTAAACGCAAAAAGCACCCTTTATGGGCGCTGGCTGAATATATTACCTGATAATCTGGGGAATTTGGTTGCGGGGGCGTGATTACACAGAGGCTTGTGGTATAATCTTAATTGGGACTCGCCCTGGAAAGACTCTATTGCTCTAAAACACATTTGGCTCCAATTGGGTCAAAACCGGCTCGGCTCTAACGGGCCCAACTGTCGCATTACTAATTGGCTGCTATGGTGGCGTCGCCTTAACCGAGCACAGCGCGCGATCATCGCCTGGGCATGAATTTCAGGCTTTGAACGACAAGGCGATCTCACGCCAAGTGCTGCTGGCGTGGGCGCGGAGTTGGCGATGATCGGTAGCGGTCATGTGTTTTCTATAAAGATGGAAAAGATTGGCAACATGGCAGTGGGTTGAGACGAAACGCTGGCATTGCTGTGCCGACTTGAACCGCACCATGCATTTCTTTCGTCGTCGCACGGGAAGGTGAGAATTCTCGACCCGGTTGTTGAGCCCTTTGTGTAATCGATGCTCGATACCCGGCATGAGCTGCCGCTTTGCAGCAAAGTAAGAGCGCGGCTTGTCTGTAACCATCACGAGTGGCGTGACGCCCTGGCTTTTCAGCAGTTTTCGCATCAGCCGGAGAGCGGTTCCCTTGTTTCTACGGCTTTGCAGCAGGGCATCGAGAACGTAACCGCTGGCATCGACGGCGCGCCACAGCCAGTATTTCTTTCCCTCTATGGACACGACCATCTCATCAAGATGTCATTTGTCAGCAAAATTGCCGCAGGACTGCCGACGAAGTTGAAGGGCGAACTTCAGGCCGAATTTCCTCGCCCATTCGGCAAAAGTCTGAAAAGACACCTCGATCCCACGCTCGGTAAGCAGGTCTTCAACGTCGCGCAGGCTCGGCGGAA
>NZ_NVXQ01000002.1 GCF_002733955.1 Hoeflea sp.
GGTGATCCCGTCCCACGAATCAAACGGCGCCGCGTCACCGGCAAATTGCGCCAGAAACAGCGCCGGGCCCTTGATGGTCTTCATGTTCTCTCCTCCTCATTTCAATTCGCTTCCGCCGGGCAGGGACGACAGGTCGGCATCAGGCTTCCGCCCGTTGCGCCGTTTGCTACAGCGCGCCACGTCATGGCCCATCGACAAGGCTTAATGTTCCTCCGGTCCGTTCAGCCCCGCTCCGCGTTGTCGTTCATGCGTCTTCCCACAGGACTGTAGGCGCATTCTTAAATCGTTTGTATCCTTCCAATACACTGCCTGCGAGGTTTCGGCAAAACCTGCGCAAATGCCTGCCGCAGCACTTGAGTGGTTCCGTGCTGCGCAGGGACGCAGCTCTGTTTCTGCGGGGGTGGGACGCGGGACCGTTTGACTTCGTGTTTCAAGCTGTCAGAAATATGAACTGCAGTGCGGCATCCCGGACCGGGCATGCCGGGCCATTCCAACTGATCGAGGGCTGCGCCAATTGGCCAGCGAAGGGCGGTAGCGAAGCGTGATTGATCCCGACAAGAAAGAGTTCCTGACACGTCTGTTCCACGCGGCCGTCGAGCGCGCCGATCCGCACCGAGCCCTGCGGCAAGCCCTGCCGGAAAAGCCGGTTGGTAGAACCGTGGTCATCGGAGCCGGCAAGGGCGCGGCCCAGCTCGCCGCCGCCTTTGAAGATCTGTGGGACGGGCAGCTGAGCGGCACGGTCGTCACCCGTTACGGCTACGCCGCGCCATGCAAGTCGATCAGGGTGCTGGAAGCGAACCATCCGGTGCCGGACGCGGCCGGGCTCGAGGCCTCGCAAGCCTTGTTTGGTGCGGTGTCGGACCTGACAGAAGATGACCTTGTGGTGGCCCTCATCTGCGGCGGAGGGTCGGCGCTGCTGCCTGCACCGCCGGAAGGTCTGACACTCGCCGACGAGCAAGAGCTCAATCAGGTGCTGCTTGCCTCCGGCGCGCCGATCGGGGTGATGAATGCGATCCGGAAACATGCAAGCAGCATCAAGGGCGGCCGTCTCGCCGCCGCTGCCTGGCCTGCCAGGGTGGTTTCGCTGGTTGTGTCCGACGTTCCCGGCGACGACCCCTGTCAGGTGGCGTCCGGGCCGACCGTACCCGACGCGGTAGGCATGGCGGAGGTCCGGGCGATGATTGCGGCTTACAAGATTGCACTGCCCGAAAAGATCCGTGAGCATTTCCGGCAGTCGAAGAACCTGCCGCCGCTGCCGGAAGATCCGGTATTTGCCCGCAACGAGGTTCACGTCATTGCCTCCGCCGGATTGTCGCTTGAAGCCGCTGCAGACCTGGCGCGAGAATACGGTGTTGGCGTTGCCATATTGTCTGATGCGATCGAAGGCGAGGCGCGCGATGTTGGTCTGGTGCATGCTGCAATCGCCCGCGAGGTCGTGGCCCGTGACCGTCCCTTTCAAAAACCTGTGGTCATCCTGTCCGGCGGGGAAACCACCGTCACCTTGCGCGCGAAAGGCAAGGGCGGGCGGAACACCGAGTTTCTGTTGGCTTTGGCGTCCGCCATCGACGGAGTCGATAACATTGTCGCGCTTGCAGCCGACACCGATGGGATTGATGGCTCCGAGGACAATGCCGGTGCATTTGCCGGGCCCGGCACGGCTGGCGAAATGAGGGCCTGCGGTGTCGATCCGCTCGTCAGCCTGGCCGGCAACGACGCATGGTCGGCATTCAACGCGATCGACGAGCTTTTCGTGACCGGTCCCACAGGGACCAATGTCAATGATTTCCGGGTTATGCTGGTCGGCGACCTACCAGGCTGAACGCCGCGGCCTGATCGCGCAGACGCGTTCGGGGCACCGCTTGAGGCAGGCAGCCGAGGCCTACGCTGCCGTATGCACCCGCAACGAAATCTGGCTGCCGACAAAACCGCGCAGCTGAACCAGGTCTTCGTCCAGCTTTGCGGCCTGCTCCAGCAGGTCGTAATCGGCAGGTTCGGCTGAAATCTCACCATAAAGAATGGCTGATATCCGGCACATGTTGTTCAGGCAGCCATAGATTACTTGCTTCTGCCGGGTCGGGGTGTTCTCGTCCTTGGTCAGCCGTACAATTTCGGCTGCCTTGGTTTCGTAAATTGTTTTCAGGCTTGCGAGGCGATGCGAGGCTGTCATGTGAAATCTTCCTGACAGGAGTTGTCGGAAACACTCAAATCACGCGTCAAAAACACTTTAATACAAATACAATTTTCATAAAAAGCCATGATTCGCGCCAAAATGTCCAGTTCCGCCCCTTGGGGCAACAAATTGCTGCAAGCTTGCCGCCTGCAGATGCAGCTTGTTTCGAGGCGTCGTTGCTTGCCCCAAAGCGCCATCACATAGATAAACCCTTCTGAAAACCTGGAAGGTTAGCAGCAAAATCCGTACTGGTGATTGGTCAAGTGGAGAGTTGCATGGGCCAGCTGTGGTAGCAATTCGCCGACCCGTTTCTTGGCCAGAGTTTCCACAGTTAAATTCACCTGTCTTTTAGGTCCTGCTTGAATTAGACAGGATTTGCTGTCCGCAGTTGTGCCGACGATTCGAGTTGGTCGGCCAGCGCAAAGTGACTATGCTACAGCTGTCGCCCACACTGTAACCTGTTGTCCGGTCCCGGCCGACCAGAACCTGCCCGCGAGCCCTGTCCATGACCGAACCCGCTGACCGCGACGAAGATATGTCTGTGCCTCCGTCTCCGTCGGATGCGATGGACCATGACGAGATCTATGGTGACGACGGATCGATCCGGCAGGATTACCTGACAGCGATCGGTGCGGCGATTGCCGACCGGGATGTGCTGTTTCTGCGGGAATATGTCGTCCGCCTGCACGAATCCGAGCTCGGCGACCTGCTGGAGTCGATCAGCGCTCCGCAACGC
Organism: Hoeflea sp.; assembly: GCF_002733955.1. GTDB lineage: Bacteria > Pseudomonadota > Alphaproteobacteria > Rhizobiales > Rhizobiaceae > Hoeflea. The sequence goes on from NZ_NVXQ01000002.1 coordinate 2,907, forward strand.
CATGCCCTGGTGTCCTTGCTCGGCGATGATTTCGATTTTGCCGCCCTGACCGAGGTCGACGAGGCGATCCGTCTCGATATCATCGAGGCGTTGCCCAATGCCAAGATCGCCGAAGCCCTTGGCGATCTCGATTCCGATGACGCGGTCTACATTCTCGAAGACCTGGACGAGGAAGACCAGAAGGAAATCCTGGCCGCGCTCCCGTTCACCGAGCGGGTCAGGCTGCGCCGTTCGCTGGATTACCCGGAAGACACCGCCGGCCGCCGCATGCAGACCGAATTCGTCGCGGTGCCGCCGTTCTGGACGGTAGGGCAGACCATCGACTACATGCGCGATGAAGAGGACCTGCCGGACAGTTTCAGCCAGATCTTCGTCATCGACCCGACCTTCAAGCTGGTCGGAGCCGTCGCGCTCGACAAGATCCTGCGCACCAAGCGGCTGGTTCGCATCGAGGAGGTGATGGACGAAACCCGTTATCGCATCGATGCCGAGATGGACCAGGAAGAAGCCGCGCAACTGTTTGAACAGTACGACCTTCTCTCCGCCGCCGTGGTCGACGAAAACGAGCGCCTGGTCGGTGTGCTGACCATCGATGACGTGGTCGACGTCATTCACGAGGAAGCCGAGGAAGACATCAAGCGCCTCGGCGGTGTTGGCGACGAGGAGCTCTCCGACAGCATCCTGTCAACCGTCCGCTCGCGTTTCAGCTGGCTGTTGATCAATCTCGCCACCGCCATTCTGGCCTCGGCCGTGATCAGCTTGTTTGATGCGACCATCGAGCAGATGGTGGCGCTGGCGGTGCTGATGCCGATCGTGGCCTCCATGGGCGGCAATGCCGGAACCCAGACCATGACCGTGACCGTGCGGGCGCTCGCAACCCGCGATCTCGACATCTACAATGCCGGCCGCATCATCCGGCGCGAGGCGGCGGTCGGGCTGATCAACGGTTTCCTGTTTGCCGTCATCATCGGCGTTGTCGCCGGCTTCTGGTTCTCCAGCAACGGTCTGGGGGGAATCATTGCCGCAGCGATGATCGTCAACATGCTCGCGGCCGCCCTGGCCGGCATCCTGTTGCCCCTGTTGCTCGACAAGGTTGGTGCTGATCCGGCCATTGCCTCGGCGGTCTTTGTCACCACGGTCACCGACGTGGTCGGCTTCTTCGCCTTTCTCGGCCTGGCAGGGTGGTGGTTGTCACTGGCCTGAATTGTCACCGAAGTGCGGTGGCCACGACGCTGATTTTGACTTATACGTAAAGGTAAGTCGTAATGAGTATTCGGGATCAATCCATTTTGGACAAGTACTACACCATCACCGAGTTGACCCGTGAGTTCGGGATTTCGACACGGACCTTGCGTTTTTACGAGGACGAAGGGCTGATCCACCCCGAACGCCGCGGTCGCACGCGCCTGTTCCGGTCGACCGACCGGCGCCTGATCCAGGAAATCCTGCGCGGTCGCCGTATCGGCTTCACCATAGCCGAAATCCGCGAGATCATCCAGGTTTACAAGGATCCGCCCGGAGAGGCGGGCCAGTTGCGGCTCCTGATGCGCAAGGTCGAGGAAAAGCGTGAGGACTTGCGCCAGAAGCGCAGGGACATCGAGGAAACGCTGGTCGAACTCGACCACATCGAGGAATCCTGCCTGACACGGCTGGCTGAAATCGGCGTCAACACATAGACCCGCGCAGGATCTCCATGTGGTTCGCCCAAGTTCAGATCCAGCGTCTGACCTTGCGACAATAGGCTTCGAACTGGTAGCCGAATTTGGCCAGCAAATGGTTCTCTTCCCGCCTGATGGCGAGAAAATGCGTCATCACGCCATCAACCGGCGCCAGCAGCAGAAACCATGCGTTTTTCGAAAAGCAGCCCATGCCGACCAGCAGCACCATGTTGGCGAGATAGATGGGATTGCGGCTGAAACCGAACGGACCGTGGTCGACAAGATAGTCTGACCCGCGATGCGGCAGAATTGTCGTCTGCGCCTCGTGCAACGTCCGCATCGCCCAGAGGTCAATGCCAAGGGCCAAGATGATCAACACGATACCCAGGACGAACGCGCCACCGAATTCAAACGGCAGCGGGGCAACCCGTCCGAGCAGGATTGCCATCAGCGTCGAAGCCACCAGCAGCAAGGGAGGCCATGGAATGAAATTCGGTCTTTCTCTGTAAATGTTCATAATAAGGATTCCCGATTGGGGTGGGGGCGGCTGAAAATTTATTCATCAACAAACTCATACTATCGAAATCTGGCAGTACATTGGCTGGCAATGGCGGGAATACGGCCATCGGATTCCTGCGTGACCTGTCCGGTTACAAAGGGTTCGAACAGGCCCTGTGACAGCAACTCGTCGCCGACACAGCTGCAAAACTGCTTGCAGAATGCTCCGCTGTTGGCGGCTTGGCAACTGGTTTGGCACTCCGAGATGAAACCGGGCATGGGATCCACGGGAGGGGCCGGATTGATCTGTGCATAGGCCCAGACCAGCGACAGCAGCACCGGTTGATGCAGCAGATAAAAGGTCAGGCTGTGACGCCCGCAGAACCGGATGGTGCGGGCGAGCGCGCCGCTGCCGGTCCGGATCTCTGCCAGGCGTTCGGTCCAGCCGCGCGCGACCGCGTGGCGGGTCAGCCCGATGCCGATCAGAAAGGGACCGAACCATGGCAGCAGCGGCACGAAATCATTCGATCGCGGCGGCACCGTGAACAAGCCGATCCAGGACAGCCAGACCGGATTGAAGACGTCATTGCGGTAGAGAGCGGGCAGCCCGAGGCAAACCAGGCCGAGCCCGATGGTTCCCAGCGAAGGCAGGCGCAGGAAGGCAAGGCCGATTAGGCTTGATGCGGCAATCGCGTGCAGGATGCCGAAATGGATGAAGCTGTCGGGCATGGCGAAATAGGTGGCCAGGCTGATCAGTCCGGCAGCACCCGCAACGACCGCCAGACGCTTGAGAAAAGCCTGTGGTCTGATCTGCCTGCCATGCGCAAGATACAGGCTGACGCCGGCCAGAAACAGAAAGCTTCCGGCAATGGAGCGGGCATAGGCCTTGAGCAGCCCCTGTGTGCTCGTTCCCGGCTCAAGGTAGCCAAATAGCTCCAGGTCCCAGCAGAAATGATAGCTCGCCATGGCGAAGAGCGCCAATCCTCTCGCCAGATCAAGCAGCTCGATCCGACCAGCCGGCTTTGCAGGCGATGGCGCATGGCCGACAGTATCACTCAAACTTTTTTGCTCCATGAGACCCATCGGCGACGACGCCGAATCCTATCCTAAAGCATGGCGCGTTCAAATGGATTCATTTCCACGCACCGCCCACACCGGGCTCGTCAGGACTTTTTTCCGCTGGAACTGACATAAAGGCCAGCCAGCACCAGTGCCAGTGCCGCAATCAGATTGACCGACAGCGGTTCCCCGAGGATCAGCACCCCCAGCACAACGCCGAAGACCGGGACCAGGTTGATCGACAGCGAAAACCGCGTGTAGCCGATGGTGCGGATCAGCGAGAACCGCAGGATATAGGCGATGCCGGTCGGAAACAGGCCGAGAAAGATCAGGGAGCCGATCACCGGGCCCGAATAGCCCTCGGTGGGAAGCCCTTCCGTGATCAGCGCCAGCGGAATGAGCACGACCGAGCCGATCGCAAGTGCCAGTCCCGCAAGCCGCACCGGAGGCATGGCGATCCGCCTGATCAGCAATCCGGCAGCAACATAACAGAACGAGGCGCCAAGGGCTGCGATCTGGCCCATCAGGGAACTTCCGGCCAGTCCGCTGAGCACGCTCGGCCCGACCAGAACCATGATGCCGGAAAAGCCGAGCAGGACCGAGACCAGCTTGCGCGGAGTCAGCCGATCGTCATCCGTCATCAGATGGCTACCGATCAGCGCCAGGAACGGCCCGGTGCCCATCAGCAGTGAGAGAACGCTGGCTTCAACGGCCTTGCCTGCCCAGGCGATCAGGATGAACGGCACCACAACATTCAACAGCGCCATGCCGACGATCAGCATCCATTGCGCCGCACCCGCAGGCCAAACCATGCCACGCCAGATGGCGTAGGGCAGCAATACAAGGAAGCCGATGCCGACGCGAATCGCCGCAAGCCAGACCGGACCGGTCTCCGGCACAGCAAAGCGTACCGCGATGAACCCCGACGCCAGCATCAGCGACGTCATGATCATCAGGCCGATATCCAGCCGGGTTGGGGTGCGCAAAGACTGTGCCGGGGCGTTCATGCTGTGCCGTCATCCGTTTTCATGCCGGTGTCAGGCAGCGCCAGCCGGTAGACCCCGCGGAAGGCGGTCGGATCCGCAGGCTTGTTCTTGCGCAGGATGATGATCTCTCCGTTCTGTGCCATCTCGATGGCGACAGCGCGCAGCGGCTTCATCAGCCGGCTCCACTGGCGCTCGTCCGAGCCGATGAGGGATCGCGCGGCTTCGGTCGGGGAGATGCTCTTTCCGGATGGCTGTCTTGCGAGCAGGTCGAGAATGGCGCGACGCAACAGCTCGGGCGAAAAGGTCTTTTGCTGGGTCAACTCAGTATGGTGTCCTTGAGGATGGCATCGCGGGCATTGGAAAAGAACTGCCTGCGAAGCAGCACCAGGATGACGAGGGTCGTCGAACCCATAAGCACAAATGGTCCCGCAAACCAGCCCAGATAGCCGATCGACAGGAAAATCGCCCGCAGCCCGGCATTGAAGTGCCGTCCAGCCAGAACATTGAGCGAAGCGGCGCGATTGGCCGCAGCTTCCAGCTCTGCCTCGTCGTCACTGACATCGCCCTTCATCGGAATCGCGCCAAACAGGATCGAGGAATAATTGAACAGCCGGTAGGACCAGCCGAACTTGAAAAACGCGTAGGCAAAGATGCCGATCAGCCCGAACACCTTGATTTCGAAAGCCGCAGCATCGGCCACCAACGGAATCGGCAGATCATCGGCAATCGCCAGCACCCGTTCGGTGGCGCCCAGCAGCGCGAAGCATCCACCGATGGCAAATATGGTGGTCGACGCGAAGAAGGCGGTGCCGTTTTGCAATCCGGCCATGATCGCAGTGTCGATCATGCGCAAGTCACGCCGCGCCGCCACCTGCATCCAACGTTTGCGGTGCTGGTTCATCGCGGTCGTCAGGCTGACGCGCTTGATCGGCAGATGATTGTTCGATGCCAGCGAAAAGATGAACCAGGACAGCGCAAACCAGCCGATGGCCAGATAATCAAAATTTGTCATGCGCCGGTTTTGCCATGAAGCGGAGGCAGAGGCAAAGCCTTCGTCAAAGCGTGGCATTTTAATCAAATCTTCATGTCGATGGCCAAAGTGTGGGCGAAGCCGGTGGTACGGATTTGCGGTCGTCGAGGTAAGCTGTTGATTTTGCATTGAGCCATGCACAAACATGGAGGCTGATATGAAAAAGCAGACACAGAAATGCCTTTTTTGCAGTTGCGAAAAGATTACCACAACGTTAAACACCCGGTCCTGCGCTGAGCGTGTCCAGACGGACGACGCGGCCTGAATGACAGTTTTATCACCGGAGTGATCATGGAAGAGACCGCACAGAAATCCTGTTGGGGCATTACCGCCCGCGCAGTGATTGGTTTTTCGGGAATTCTCGCGCTGGCCTACCTTTTCGGCGGCATCTGAGCGAATTAGTGATCTGACAAAGGCAGCGCCTGACCACCCGGTCGGCGCTGTTTTTTTGTGTCCGCATTTCACGTCCTCTCGAAAGCTGGTCGTCAGTGTCGCTTGAGCGGCATCGGAAGTCGGGGAATTGACGAGCAAGTGCTGAGCCCGCATGTAAGCTGTCCGTTCTCAACGGAGCTGCCGCGAACCATGTTTCTTTCAGTCTTTGATGTCTTCAAGATCGGTGTCGGCCCGTCAAGCTCCCACACCATGGGGCCGATGTCAGCCGCAGTGCGCTTTCTCGACGAGGTGGCCGGCCCTGACTGGCCTCGGCCCGCCGGCGCCAGGATAGACCGAATCAAGGTGAGCCTGCACGGCTCGCTGGCATTTACCGGTGTCGGCCACGGGACGGGCAGGGCAGTGGTGCTCGGCCTCACCGGCGAGTTGCCGGACCAGGTTGACCCCGATCGCATGGATGCGATCATCGCCGGCGTCGAACAGGACCGGAAGATCAGCCCTCCCGGCCATCCCGCCTATCATTTCGACCCGAAGTCGGATCTGGTCTTCGACAAGAAACAGGCCCTGCCCGGCCATGCCAACGGCATGACGTTTTCTGCCTTCGACCAGGACGGCAACACGCTGCTGCGGCGGGTCTACTATTCGGTGGGCGGTGGCTTTGTCGTCACGGACACCGAACTGGAGGCCATGAAGAGCAAGACAAAGGCTCCGGTCGACAAGACCGTGCCGCACCCGTTCCGCAATGCCGAGCAGATGCTCGAGATGGCGCAGCGATCTGGCCTGACGATTGCCCAGATGAAGCGCGCCAACGAGGAAACCCACATGTCACGCGAAGAGCTCGACGCGGGGCTTGACCGGATCTGGAGCGCCATGAGCGGCTGCATCGACCGCGGGCTTTCCGGCGAGGGCATCATGCCGGGCGGCCTCAAGGTGCGTCGCCGTGCGCGCATCCTGCATGACAAGCTTCAGGATGAATGGCGGCAGAACCGGCGCAATCCTCTGCTCGCCAATGACTGGCTCAGCGTCTATGCCATGGCGGTCAACGAAGAAAATGCCTCCGGCGGCCGCGTCGTCACCGCGCCGACCAACGGCGCGGCGGGCGTCATCCCGGCCACCATCCGCTATGTCATGCAGTTCCATGACGGCGCCGATCAGCAGGCCATTCGCGACTACCTGCTGACTGCGGCCGCCATTGGCGGCATCATCAAGACCAATGCCTCGATCTCGGGGGCCGAGGTCGGCTGCCAGGGCGAGGTCGGCTCTGCCGCCGCGATGTCCGCTGCAGGTCTGGCCGCCGTCATGGGCGGCACGCCCGAGCAGATCGAGAACGCGGCCGAGATTGCGCTCGAGCATCATCTCGGCATGACCTGCGATCCGGTCGGCGGGCTGGTACAGGTACCCTGCATCGAGCGCAACGCGCTGGGCGCGGTCAAGGCGGTCACCGCTGCATCGCTGGCGATGAAGGGCGACGGCCAGCATTTCGTGCCGCTCGACGCCTGTATCGAAACCATGCGGCAGACCGGCCTCGACATGAACGAGCGCTACAAGGAAACCTCCACCGGCGGCCTCGCGGTCAATGTGGTCGAGTGCTGACACCGCAGTTTGGAAACGGCGTGCTCGGCCTTCCGGTCTGTGGACGGCGTCGGGTTTAGCTCGCGCCCGTCTTGACCCGGGGGCTTTCGCACCCGATGTATCGTGGTATGGCACTTCACCTTCTGAAATTATGTGTCGGCGCGGAAAGCGTCGAGGACCAGCGCGACTGGATGCAGCGCCGGCTGGCCATGATGGCTGCGGCGGGGCAGAAGCCGGAGCAATATCACACCACCCGCATGGTGCCCAAGCGCGCGGCCGAGCTGGTCGACGGCGGCTCGCTCTACTGGGTCATCAAGGGCAATATCCAGGCCCGTCAGCGCCTGCTGGAAATCCGGCCCTTTGTCGACACGGACGGCATTTCCCGCTGTCATCTCGTGCTTGAGCCGGTTCTGCACGAAACCTCCTGGGCCCCGCGCCGCCCGTTCCAGGGCTGGCGCTATCTCGATCCCAAGGACGCGCCGCCGGATCTCGGGGGCGCCGGCGCCGATGGCGAGGATCTGCCGCCCGAACTCAAGCGCGAACTGGCCGGTCTCGGGCTTCTGTAGAATGGACTTGCCACGCCGGCCCTTGTGTTGTCCGGATAAAGCGCCACATTGAAGTGGAATGCAGCAGCGGATGAGTTGAGACCCGGACCCCATGGCCAAAGACAAGACCGGATCTGACAAAGCCTTGTCAAAGCGCAGCGCCATTGCGTCTGCGGCCAAGGTCCCCGTGTCCTCCCGCTCCGAAATTGCAGCCTTTCTTTCCGCCGCAAAGTCTGTGGTTCCCGCAGCCACCGGTTCCGGCCGCTTGGCGTTTGCGCTCGATGCCACGATGAGCCGCCAGCCGACCTGGGACAGCGCCTGCAAGCTGCAGGCGGAGATGTTCGACGCGGTCGGCAAGACCGGTGGCCTGTCGGTGCAGCTTGTCTATTTCCGCGGTCTTGGCGAATGCCGTGCCTCGCGCTGGGTTGAGGATACCCGCCAGCTAGCCGACCTGATGACCCGCATCGATTGCCGCGGCGGCCAGACCCAGATCGGGCGGGTGCTGCGCCATGTGTCCGACGAGGCCAAGAAGACCCCGGTCAGCGCGATGGTCTATATCGGCGATGCGATGGAAGAAGACATCGACAAGCTCGCCGTCATCGCCGGCGAACTGGCCTTGCGAAAAGTACCGTGTTTCATGTTCCATGAAGGCAACGATCCTGCCGCAGCGATCGGGTTTCGCGAAATCGCCCGGGTCACCGGCGGCGCCTATGTCCGCTTTGATCAGAACGCGGCATCTGAACTTGCGGCATTGCTGCGGGCCGTTGCAACCTATGCAACCGGCGGCCGCCTGGCGCTTGAAAGATCCGGAGGAAAGGCCGCACGGCTCTTGCTGGAACAGCTCGGGCCGGGAACGTCCGGTGATAAAGGATCCAATCAGTCATGAGTGCAATTGCGGTGTTTCTGGGTGGATTGCTGATCCTGCTGGCGCTGGTGGCTGGCGTGGTCAGCGTCAAGCCGTCTGCCCTGGCCAATACACTGCGCTATGGCCTTCCCGTGGCCGCTGCGGCGCTGGGCGTTGTTCTTACCCTGATCGGGCGTGGCGGCGTCGGCATTCCGCTGCTGGCGTTTTCGGTTGCGCTTTTCACCCGCGCCCGCCGCGCAGCCCGCGCCACCCGTCAGCCGGGCGGGCAATCCTATGTCCGTTCCGCGGCCCTGGAGATGGAGCTCGACCTCGACACCGGCGAGATGAACGGACTCGTTCTTGCCGGCAGTTTCGAGGGGGCCGAGCTCAACAATCTCGACGAACCGGATCTGATGCAGTTGCATTCAGAACTGGCCGCCGATCCGGAAAGTCTCGGCCTACTGGAAGCGTATCTTGACCGCCGAACGCCCGACTGGCGTGCCGGCTTTGACATGGATGACGACGCGGGCCTGGGAGCTTCTCATAGCTCGGGCGCCATGACACAGAAGGAGGCCTACGAGGTCCTTGGTCTTGGCCCGGGGGCGAGTGAAACCGAGATCCGCGAGGCGCATCGCCGCCTCATGAAGCGGATGCATCCCGATGCGGGCGGGTCTGCTTTTCTTGCTGGCCGGATCAACGAGGCCAAAGCTGTTCTCTTGAGTCGACATGACTGAATTCCCCGAATACGCAGTACAAAAAACGTGGACATTCCGGAACTGGGATTTCCGGACACAGCGCTGAACAAGCGCTGCGCATCTTCAGTTCAGTTGGCTGTTGCCCAACAGGCATAGCCTTTCTTCTTCAGTGTGGCGCAGGCCCGCGTGGCGGCGGCCTGACCGTCAAATCCACCGAACCGCGCCCGGTAGAGTTTTTCATTGCCCTTGGCATAAGCCATCGTGAATGGCTCGGCTCCCGACAGCGAGTTGCCGCCGGCACCCTGTGCCTTGGCCAGAAGCGCCACTGCGGCATTGCGGTCAGGCATGGCCCCGATCTGGATCATCCAGCCATCCCTTGGTGCCGTCGACGCCGTGGTCACAGGGTCAATCGCTTCATTCGATGCGGTCTGGACCGGCATGGGTGGAACCACGGCCGGAGCAGGGGTCGGAATCGCAACCTTCTGCGCAATCAGCGAATTGACCAGTGCAGACCGTCCCACGACCGGTTCAGGCGTCGGTGCGGTATAGGCGAAGGCCAGCCGCTGATTTGCCTCATGACGCTGCGATGGCACCGGGCCGACCTTCGGCAGTTCCAGCGATGCAACATCTATGGCCATGTTTGTCATCGCGCCGCGGGCAATCAGATTGCCGCTGCCGCGGGTCGAGGCCTTGGGCAGGTAGCGCGCGATCAGGTCTTTCATCTGTGCGTTGCGGCTTGCGCCGGTGCGCCCGCCCATGACCACAGCGACGATAGAACGGTCCCTGTCGATCACCGACGAAACCAGGTTGAAGCCGGATGCCCGGGTATAGCCGGTCTTGATGCCGTCGACGCCACGGACAGTGCCCAGCAGCCGGTTGTGGTTGCCCATCCGGGTCTTGCCGAAGGTAAAGGAGCGGGTGGCGAAATACTTGTACTGACGCGGATAGTGCTCGCGCAGGGCGATGCCCAGCCTCGCCATGTCACGGGCGGTCGTCGTCTGCTTCGAGTTCGGCAGCCCGTGGGCATTGCGGAATGTGGTCTTGGACATCCCCAGCGAACGGGCCTTCTCGGTCATCATCCGCGCAAACTTGGCTTCGGTGCCACCCAGATGCTCGGCAATCGCAGTCGAGGCGTCATTGGCCGACTTGGTTACCAGTGCATAGATGCCTTGCTCCACCGTGATGGAGCGGCCGGCGCCGACGCCGAGCTTGGTCGGAGGCTCCTTGGCCGCATTGGCGGAAAACTTGATCCGCGTGTTGAGCTTGATGGCGCCGCGCTCGAGCGCTTCAAACACCATGTAAAGCGTCATCATCTTGGTCAGCGAGGCGGGATAGCGCAGCTCGTCGGCATCATGGGCATAAAGTGTCTTGCCGGTCTTGGCGTCGATCACGATGCCTGCATATTTCGGATTGGCGGCAGCCGGCGCGCTTCCCAGGGCCAGTGCGAGGCCGACAAGGACAAGCAATTGGAGCACGGAGGAGGAAAGGGCGGCAAACCGGTCGATTGAACTGGATTTACGCTGGTACACGGGAACTCACTCATGAACTTGCAGGTGAAAGGGTTTCTGACTGACGCCCTCCTTGATCAGTCATTGTGGTCGATCTTAGTCCGCCGTCGTTACCAATCCGTTTATGATGAATCATTCCTTTCCGCAGTCCGTGTCGAAAACGATCACAATACAGCGTTTGGTTGTGCCGGAGCGGGACGGAAAGGCCGGGCGCGACTTTGGTGCAATGCACAATAAGCTTGACAATATTGTGCATCGCACCTAAGTCTTGGCTACCAACTTCCCTAACGAGAGGAATCCTCGACATGATGAACTTTGACAGCACTTCGAAAATGAGCAAGGAAGCCATGGACAGCATGCTGACCACGGTTTCGTCGATGACCAAGGGTTTCCAGCAGATCGCTGCTGAAGCGACCGAATATTCCAAGAAGTCCTATGAAGACAGCACCGCTGCTGTCGAGAAGCTGGTCTCGGCCAAGAGCCTCGACAAGGCGATTGAAATTCAGACCGACTACGCCAAGAATTCCTATGAGGCCTTCGTTGCCCAGGCGACCAAGATGAGCGAACTCTACGCCGACATGGCCAAGGAAGCCTACAAGCCTTTCGAACAAGCTGCTGCCAAGGTTTCCGCCTAAGCGCTGTTTATGATCAGCCGCGCCTAGCGGTTGAGCCGAAACTTGTTCACCCGGTCGCACCCCTGTGCGGCCGGGTTTTTTCGTCAATCCGACCATCGCGGGAAATCTCTTCCTTCCTCGCTCAAGGGGGCTTAAAATCCCCGCAGGAAAGACTAAGTTAAGGGCAATGCCCGGTGCTTTGTTTCGCACGCACCGGGTGCACACGACAGGATTTGGCCAGAGTGAATGAAAGCATGAATCTGATACGCTTGCAGGCGGACAAGAAAAGCGGTGACGGAGAGTCCGAAAGAGGGACATCGGTCATCACTCGGACCAAGCCGCAGGTCAAGAAACCCAGCATGTACAGGGTCCTGCTGCTCAATGACGACTACACCCCGATGGAATTCGTGATTCACGTTCTTGAACGCTTCTTCCAGAAGGACCGCGAGCAGGCCACCCGGATTATGCTGCATGTCCACAATCACGGCGTCGGCGAATGCGGTGTATTCACCTATGAAGTGGCTGAAACCAAAGTGGCTCAGGTCATGGATTGTGCACGCGAAAATCATCATCCGCTGCAATGCGTGATGGAAAAGAAATGAGGACCTGAAATTGCCTAGCTTTTCAAACAGTCTCGAAAAGGCGATCCATCAGGCGCTGACCTATGCCAACGAGCGGCATCACGAATATGCCACGCTTGAGCATTTGTTGCTGGCGTTGATCGAGGATCCGGATGCGGCAGCGGTCATGGGCGCGTGCAATGTCGACATCGACCAGTTGCGCCGTACCGTCAGCGATTATGTCGACAAGGAACTCGGCAATCTGGTGACCGGCTATGATGAGGATTCCAAACCGACTTCGGGCTTCCAGCGGGTCATCCAGCGTGCGGTGATCCATGTCCAGTCGTCCGGTCGCGAAGAGGTGACCGGCGCCAATGTGCTCGTCGCGATCTTTGCCGAACGCGAAAGCCATGCAGCCTATTTCCTGCAGGAACAGGAAATGACCCGCTACGACGCGGTCAATTTCATCTCCCATGGCATTGCCAAGCGTCCCGGAGCCGAGGAAGGCCGCCCGGTGCGCGGTGTCGAGGAGCCGGAATCCGAATCTGCCAAGACCGATGGCGCGGGCGAAGAGGGCGGCAAGAAAAAGGGCCAGGACGCGCTCAGCTCCTATTGCGTCAACCTCAACGAGAAGGCCAAGACCGGCAAGATCGATCCGTTGATCGGCCGCATGGGCGAGGTCAATCGCACCATCCAGATCCTCTGCCGCCGCTCCAAGAACAACCCGCTCTATGTCGGGGATCCCGGCGTCGGCAAGACGGCGATCGCCGAAGGTCTGGCCAAGCGCATTGTCGAGGGTGATGTCCCCGACGTGCTGACCGATGCGGTGATCTATTCGCTCGACATGGGCTCGCTTCTGGCCGGAACCCGCTATCGTGGTGATTTCGAGGAGCGCCTCAAGCAGGTGGTCAAGGAACTCGAAGACCTGCCGGATGCGGTTCTGTTCATCGACGAAATTCACACCGTGATTGGCGCCGGCGCCACCTCCGGCGGTGCGATGGACGCCTCCAACCTGCTCAAGCCGGCCCTGTCGTCGGGCGCCATCCGTTGCATCGGCTCGACCACCTACAAGGAGTACCGCCAGTTCTTCGAGAAGGACCGGGCCTTGGTGCGGCGCTTCCAGAAGATCGATGTGGCCGAGCCGACGATTCCCGATGCGATCGAGATCCTCAAGGGCCTCAAGCCCTATTTCGAGGAGTATCACAAGGTCGGCTACACCGATGATGCGATCAAGGCTGCGGTCGAATTGTCGGCACGCTACATCACCGACCGCAAGTTGCCCGACAAGGCAATCGACGTGATCGACGAGACGGGTGCCGCGCAGATGCTGCTGCCTGAAAAGAGCCGCAAGAAACAGCTGACCGACGTCGAGATCGAAAACACCATCGCCACCATGGCCCGGATTCCGGCCAAGACGGTGTCGAAGGACGACACGGCAGTTCTCGCCAATCTCGACAAGGAGCTCCGCTCCGTCGTCTATGGCCAGGATACCGCGATCGATGCGCTGACCGCGGCGATCCGTCTGGCCCGCGCCGGCCTGCGCGAACCCGACAAGCCGATCGGTTCCTACCTGTTCTCCGGTCCTACCGGCGTCGGCAAGACCGAAGTTGCCAAGCAGCTGGCCTCGTCGCTGGGCGTCGAGCTTCTGCGCTTCGACATGTCGGAATACATGGAGCGCCACACCGTTTCGCGCCTGATCGGTGCGCCTCCGGGCTATGTCGGCTTCGACCAGGGCGGGCTTCTGACCGATGGCGTCGACCAGCATCCTTATTGCGTGCTTCTGCTCGACGAAATCGAGAAGGCGCATCCGGATCTGTTCAACATCCTGTTGCAGGTCATGGACCATGGCTCGCTTACCGACCACAACGGCAAGAAGATCGATTTCCGCAACGTGATCCTGATCATGACCACCAATGCCGGTGCGGCCGATGCGGCCAAGGCGGCTATCGGCTTCGGCTCTTCCAAGCGCGAAGGCGACGACATGGAAGCGATCAACCGGCTGTTCACGCCGGAGTTCCGCAACCGTCTCGATGCCATCATTCCGTTCGGGTCGCTGCCGACCTCGGTCATCAATATGGTGGTGCAGAAATTCGTCATGCAGCTTGAAGCCCAGCTGGCCGAGCGCAACGTCACCTTCGATCTTGGAGAGGACGCGGTCGCCTGGCTCGCCGAGAAGGGCTACGATGAACGCATGGGCGCGCGGCCGCTTGGCCGGGTGATCCAGGAGAACATCAAGAAGGAGCTCGCCAACGAGCTTCTCTTCGGAAAGCTCAAGGATGGCGGCACGGTCAAGGTCAGCGTCGGCGAAAAAGCCGATGGCAAGAATGGCCTGATCCTCGAGGCGGTCCCGGCCGAAGTTCCGGTCAAGCCCAAGAAGGAAAAGGCGCCTGCCAGGAAGCGCGCTCCGGCCAAGGCCAAGACTGCGACAACGACTGCCAAGTCCACGCGCAAGCCGTCCTCGGGCAAGGGCACCGCGAAAGCCAAGAAGCCGGATCCGGATACCTCCGGGGAGGCCGAGGCCAAGACGGCTGTGGCTGAAAAGCCGGCGGCGAGGAAACCCGCAGGCGCCGTGCCCAAGGTGCCGCGCAAGAAATAGGCGGCCCGTCGCTTCCGATTGAAACAGAAAGCACCCCGGTCCTGCCGGGGTGTTTTGCATTGGTCATGGCAGTCATGCAAAATGAGCCGCACCTGCCATGCGCCAAAAACAGGTTGCACTGCCGCGCAAAGCCTCTAACAAAAGTGCATGAGCATTTCTTCCGGCCAGTCTGGCGCCTTCTGGTTTTTAAAGGGCGCCCGCGGCATCGCTTCACTTCCGGCCATCATCCTGATGAGCGCCTTTGTCGGTTTCTGCGGTTTCGCCGTGGAGGCCGGCGTTCCGCTCGGCGAAGCCGTTTTCATGACCGGCATGATCTGGGCGCTTCCGGCCAAGGTGCTGCTGGTAGGCTCGATTCTCGCCGGTGTGTCGCTTCCCGCAGCTTTCATCACCGTCGCGCTGTCGTCGATCCGGCTGATGCCGATGGTGGCAGCCCTTATCCCCGAGATCCGCACCGAGAAGACCCCGACCTGGCTGTTGCTGCTGCTGTCGCATTTCATCGCGATCACCGCCTATGTCTTCACCATGGAGCGCATCCGCGATGTGCCGCGCGAGCACCGGGTCTCGTTCTTCGCTGGCTTCGGCATGACGGTTACCACCGCCAACATCATCCTGGTTGCGGTGATCTACTCGACGGTCGCCAACCTGCCGGCGATGGTCGCAGGCGCCTTGTTCTTCCTTACCCCGGTCTATTTCCTGACATCGATCTGGGCATCGACGCGCGACAGGGCAGGGCATATCGCCATGGTCGTCGGCCTGGCGCTTGGCCCCTTGTTTCACCAGGTCGCCCCGGAATTCGACATCCTCTATGCCGGCCTCGTCGGCGGCACGCTGGCCTTCGTCATCGATCGTTTCTGGAAAAGCGGGGCGCGCTCATGATCAGCTATCAGAGCTTTGAGGCCTGGTGGTGGCCCTATGTCTTCATCGCCATTGCCGGCTGGCTCGCGACCGATATCTGGCGCTGGCTCGGCGTGCTCGTCGGCAACCGGCTGAAGCAGGATTCGGCCGCCCTGACCTGGGTCCGCTCGGTCGCAACAGCCTTGCTTGCCGCGGTAATCGCCAAGCTCATCCTTTACCCGGTCGGGGAGTTGCGGAATGTCCCTGTCGAAGTGCGCCTGGTCGCAGTGTCCGTGGGCTTTGCCGCTTTCCTGATCTTCGGCAAGCGCATCTGGGTGGGGATTGCGGTGGCTCTCGGTCTGCTGGTCGCAGGCCAGTTCCTGACCAGTGCGCTGATCGCCGCCGGATAGATTGGCGCTACTTCTCGAAGCGTTGCACGACCCATGAATAGCTGTCGGTGACGACGTGAACCGGCTGGCTGACCAGCGCCTTGACGCTTGCCTTCTCCGGCAGCGCTTCCTTGACCAGGTTGAGCACGCGTGTGGTCATCCCGGGCTCGGGCTCCGGCAATGCGTCTGTCTCCTGGCCGGCAACAACGGCCGGGCCGGATTGCGGGATGTCGGCCTTCGGAACCGGCAGGTTGGATGCGAGCGAGGTGCCGGCGGGGGCGGTTTCAGCCAGCGCCGGCCCCTGCGCCGGTTCGTCGACAAGCTCTGCCAGCCCGGTGTCGCCAGGGGTCTGGCAAACCGCGACGACAACCGGATAATCAAGGTTGGAATAGGTTCTCAGCCGGTCTTCCGAAGCCGCGTCGCAACTCTGCACCGTCTCCCAGCGTTCATCGCGCATCTCGACATAGTGACACTGCGTTGCCGAGTCGTCACATCCCAGTATTGTCATGATGATTAGAGCGGCCTGCATGATAACCTCGTCGATCTGGAACTGAACCTTGACTGCTCATGGCGCTGCAATACCGCAAAAAAAAGGCAAGGACTGCAGCCCACGGACCGTCCTGGATGGAAAGCCTCTCCGGCTCAATGAAAATTGCCGGAACTCGATTCTTTCAACCTGTACCTGTTTCTCGAGCTTGTCGACCAGCTCTGCCGCCCTATCATTCCGATAATGCTGTTCTTCAGGTCTGGACAATAAGTCATTACTAATGTTGAATGTATTGGCTCTGTGCGGCGATGGTCGGGCGGGCCCAACAGGAGGTTGAAGATTGACCCAATTGACTGAACAGGGCCGCCAGGCCTTGGCCGACATCGGCGCCCGCCACGGCGTCAGTGAAGACGGCGTCCAACATCTCCTGATGGCATTGATCGCGGGACAGGGCAGCCAGGCGCAATTCAATCATCCGGAGCTCGGCGGCATGGGACAATGGTCCCAGGGCGGCATGACCATGGTCGGCGACATGTTCAACAATGCGCTCAAGGCCAAAGTGGATGCGCTGTGCTCGGAAGTGGCGCAATTGATGCGGCAGTCGGCACTGCTGGAGGTACCTCCAGCCCCGGCATCGCAGTCTCAGAGCCAGGGTGACGGCGCGAGCCTGTTTGTAGCCGGGGGAGCGGCGGGCAACTGGTGGCCCGACGGCCTCGGCCATGCCGCATCGACCGGCGCGCAGAACCAGATGCGTTACGCGTGGTTCCCCGACACCGCCCGGCTTGCAATCCATGCAGGCGATGGCAGGGTCCGGGTCTACGACACGGCCGATCACCGCATTGGCGGTTTCTCGCAGCAGCAATCCGGAGACCAATCGCTGAGTTTTACCTCCCAGTACGGTTTGGTGAAGCTGGCTGATCTCAGGCAGATCGATCTGGAGCAACCCGGTGAAGCCGGCTCGGATTCACTAGGTGGGAAAAGTGCTCCGGCCTTGTCCGAGGCGCTTCTCAAGGCTGCCGGGGAAACCCGTCCTGCGGCTCCATCCCTGGGAGCAGCCGGTCCGGCACCTGACGAGTCTGAGCCGGACGAGGCCGGGAGCGCACAGTCCCAGCCTGTCAGGCTTGATGCGGATGACGCCAGAACCGAGCCCGGCGCGGCAGAGGAGGCGGATATCTTCGCCAAGATCGAGCGTCTGGCGGCACTGCATGCCAAGGGCATACTCAGCGATGAGGAATACCAGTCCAAAAAGGCCGAACTGTTAGCCCGAATCTAGCAGACTACAGTGCTGCGCGGATTTTCTCGGCGTTGGCTTTCAGCACGTCACCATCTTCCATGGTGCCTGTATGCGGCTTCATTGCGACGCCGTCGAAACGCGGAATCACGTGCACATGCAGGTGAAACACCACCTGACCACCGGCGCTTTCATTAAACTGCTGGACCGTCACCCCGTCGGCGCCAAAGGCCTTGATCACGGCGCGGGCCAGTTTCTGGGTGGTCTCCATCACCCGTGCCAGGCTCGAGGGATCGACATCGAGAATGTTGCGGGCAGGGGTCTTGGGAATCACCAGGCAATGCCCGTCTCCGCGCGGCATGATGTCCATGATCGCCAGCGTATGCTCGTCCTCGTAAAGACGCTCTGCCGGCAGTTCGCCGCGCAGGATCTTTGCAAACACATTGCTGTCGTCATACTGGGGCGCGGTCATGGCGGGTCTCCAATTGATCTGTCGGTTTCGTTTGTATCGGGGGCGCGGCAAGCGTCAAGGGCTATCCGCGGTCAGCCTTCGTCACCGGGCGCTGCGCCATCGCCTTTGCGGAACGGGCCGTGCTCGCTCAGCACCTGGCCGATATGCGCGACATCGCGGCGTTCGCGTTCGAGATAATCGGCCACCGCGCGCCTCAGCCCAGGATGATCGATATAGTGCGCCGAATGCGTCGTCGCCGGCAGGTAGCCGCGCGCCAGCTTGTGTTCCCCCTGCGCCCCGGCCTCGACCCGGGCAAGCCCCTTGGCGATGGCGAAATCGATCGCCTGGTGATAGCAGACCTCGAAATGCAGAAACGGGTGATCCTCGACGCATCCCCAGTGCCGGCCGTAGAGACAGTCTCCGCCGATGAAGTTGATTGCCCCGGCGACATAGCGGCCTTCGCGTCTGGCCATCACCAGCAGCACATCCTCGGCCATGCGCTCGCTGATCATCGAGAAGAATTGCCGCGTCAGATAGGGCCGCCCCCATTTGCGCCCGCCGGTATCGATGTAGAATTCGTAGAAGATGTCCCAGACATCCTCCGTCAGCTCCTTGCCGGTCAGCCACTCGATACTGATGCCGTTTTCCAGCGCCGCCTTGCGTTCCTTTTTCAGCTGCTTGCGCTTGCGCGACGCGAGGGTGCCCAGGAAGTCGTCATAGCTCGCATAGCCGGTGTTCTGGAAATGGAACTGCTGGTCGGTGCGGTGCAGATATCCCTCGGCCTCGAAGGCCGGAATTTCGGCTTCCGGCACGAAAGTCGCGTGCACCGAGGACAGTCCGAGCTGGGTGCAGAGCGAGCGTCCACCGGCAGCCAGCGCCTGCCGGCGTGTCTCTTCGCCCGGTCCCGGCAACACCATCAGCCGCGGCCCGGTCGCAGGCGTGAACGGCGCCGAACATTGCAGCTTCGGATAATAGCGCCCGCCGGCGCGCTCAAACGCGTCGGCCCAGGCATGGTCGAACACGTATTCGCCCATTGAATGGCTCTTGATATAGGCTGGCATCGCCCCTTCAAGCGACCCGTCAGGCGCACGCAGAACGATGTGCCTCGGCAGCCAGCCGGTCTGGGCCGAAACCGAACCTGATGCTTCAAGTGAAGACAGAAAAGCGTGACTTACAAACGGGTTATAGACAATTCCGGAATCAGGATTCGAGGTCTCTGACTCGGTTTGTGAGCCGCGCGAAGCGCCTCCCAGCCTGCTCCATTCTTCGGCTGTTACCGCATCCATGCCCTCGACGGTCGACAGCGTGTGTTCGGGTGTGTCAGTGCTCATGCGTCTCCGTCCGGCGGGGTGCTGCCGCCCGCAATGTCTCTGTCCTTCAACTTATGAACGCGACACCGATTGGCAAGGTCAATCGTCTTCCGTGGTGTCCGGGTCGAAGCCCTCGAACGTCATCTGGTCGGCATGGGCCCGGGTCTTCTCGCGGGCTTCGGCATCCCGCACCGTCCAGGTGATGACCGGAACCCCTTGCGCACATTGCGCTTCGACAAAGGCGTTGGGCAAATGGTGCACGCAATAGGAGATGAAGTTGAGCCCTTGCTGCATGGCTTCTTCGTGGATGAAGAAGGTTTCCGGCTTCACCCCTTCCGCTGTCAGGCCGAGCGGGCAGGTGGCGCCGCTGGCCTTGAGATCGCGCAGCAGCGCATGGTCGAAACTCATCAGCGCAACCGGACCGTCATAGCTCTCCAGGCATTCGACCACGGCGTCGGCAAAGCCGTCATCATCGCCGGGCCGCCCCTTGAGCTCGATCACCAGGGCAACCTTGCCAGCGACCTGCTTGAGCAATTGCGGCAGTGACGGGATCCGGTCAGATGTGCCGCCGACGGTTAGCTGGCCGAGTTCCTGCGAGCTGCGCGCCCGCACGTCGCCGCGAAGTCCGCACAGCCGTTCCAGATCATCGTCGTGAAACACCACAGGCACGCCATCGGCGGCAATGTGCAAATCGCATTCGATCGCGTAGCCGGCGTCGATCGCCCGCTGAAATGCGCTGGGCGTGTTTTCCCAGATCGTCTTGTTCATGTCGTGATAGCCGCGGTGGGCGATGGGACGGCTGATCAGCCAGCTCAGGTCAGTGGTGTCGTAGGGCATGAGGATCTATCCGATCTCGATGACGGCATCGATTTCAACCGCGGCGTTGAGCGGAAGGCAGGCCATGCCGACAGCGGCGCGGGCATGCTTGCCCGCCTCGCCGAGCAGTTCGGCAATCAGGTTCGAGGCGCCGTTGATGACCAGGTGCTGGTCGGTAAACGACGGCTCCGAGGCGACATAACCGCTGAGCTTGATCACCCGGACAATGCGATTGAGGTCGCCGCCAAGGGCTGACTTGGCCTGCGCCAGAATGTTGATGGCGCACAGTTCGGCAGCCCTTTGTCCGGTTTCGACATCGACATCGCGGCCAAGCAGCCCCTTGACCGCAATGGCGCCGTTTTCCATCGGCAACTGGCCGGAAATGAAAAGCTGCGATCCGGTGATGACGTAAGGCAGGTAGTTGGCGGCAGGTGCGGCGGCGTCGGGCAGCGTTATGCCGCGCGCCTCCAGGCGGGATTCAATCGTGTCGGTCATCAGGGGCTCCAAAATCGGCTCAGTTAAGGCTGCTCAAACGATTCGGCGGTTCATGCAAGTTCCGCCTCGCTTTTGCCACCTCCGGTCATATAACATCGGCTCAGGATTCGACAGGAGAAAACCTGATGCGCATGCTTGCGATTGTATCACTTGCCTTACTGTTCACCCCATCGGCAGAGGCCGCACCGGGTGCAGGTGCGGGCGGGCTTGCGGCCCATCGCGCGGTCTATGATCTCTCGCTCAAGGACGCCTCGGAGCGCTCCGGCATTTCCGGCATGGTTGGCCGCATGGTCTATGAATTCAACGGCTCGGCCTGCGAGGGCTACACCGTCAGCTTCCGTTTCGTCACCGAAATCGCCACCGGCGAGGATTCGCGGCTGACCGACCAGCAGACCACGACCTTTGAGGATGTCCGCAACGGCACCTTCAGTTTCGTCACCCGGTCCTATGTCGACCAGAAGCTCGACCACGAGATTCGCGGCTCGGCCGAGGTCAAGGGCGACGCGCTGGCCGTCGACCTGGAACAGCCCGAGAAGCTCGCCCTCGACGTTGCCATGGCGCATTTTCCCACCGGGCACATGATCGAGCTGATCGACAAGGCCCGCAATGGGGAGCGGTTTTACGAATCGCGCATCTATGACGGCTCCGATGAAGGCGACAAGGCGATGATCACCACGACGATTGTCGGTGAAAAGCAGCCGGTCGAGACCGGCGACGCCGAAGCCGAGCGGGCAGGGGAGCTTGCCGATGATGCCTACTGGCCTGTCTCGATGTCCTATTTTCAGGAAACAGCTGAAGAAGGCGACGGGCTGCCGGTCTATTCCATCGCCTTCAAGCTCTATGAAAACGGCATCACCCGCGATCTCACCATGGACTACGGCGATTTCGTACTGCAGGGACAACTGGCCCGGCTCGACCTCTTTGACGCGGAGCCCTGCGAGGAGTAGCCCCGGCGACGGCGCGGATTGATGGCGGCAGATACGGCAAGGCTGTTCCAGCCGCTCGAACTGCCCTGCGGCGTTGTGCTGAAGCACCGGATTGCCAAATCCGCAATGTCGGATTCGCTCGGCGACGGCCGCGGCAATCCCACCCCGGCGCAGACCAGGCTTTATGAACGCTGGGCCGAGGGCGGCGTGGCTGTCTCGATCATCGGCGAAGTCCAGGGCAATCCGCATTTCGCCGAGAAGCCGGGCAATCTACTGCTCGGCGCCGGCCACGACCAGGCAGCTTTCGAGGCACTGGCCCGCCGCGGCAGAGCCAATGGCACCCATCTCTGGCTTCAGTTGGGACACGCCGGCGCCATGGCCTACCCGCCGATCAGCACGCCCAGGGGGCCAAGCGCGCTCGACCTGCCGGGACTGACATGCGCGGCGATGACCCGCCGCGAAATACTGGATCTGCCTGCCGAATTTGCCCGCACCGCCAGCCTTGCCAGATCGCACGGCTTCGGCGGTGTCCAGATCCATGCCGCACATGGTTTCCTGCTCAGCCAGTTCCTCTCGCCGCTGTTCAATCTCCGCGACGATGAGTTTGGCGGCTCGATCGAAAACCGGATGCGGTTGCTGCTCGACACCATTGCAGAAGTCCGCGCCGCCGTCGGCCCGGGCTTTCCTGTCGCGGTAAAGCTGAATTCTTCCGATCAGTTGCAAGGCGGTCTTGAGCAGGCAGATGCGCTGAAGGTGGTCGCGGCTCTCGAGGGCACCAGCCTGGATCTGCTCGACATCAGCGGCGGGACCTATTTCCCCGGCGCGAAATCTGCGTCCGACAGTGCGGGCGGTGGTCCCTATTTTCTCGACTTCGCAAGGCGCGCCCGGCCGTTGACGAAAATCCCGCTGATGCTCACCGGTGGCTTCAAGACCCTGGAGCAGGCCGGCGAAGCCGTTTCTGGCGGAGCCATCGATGTGGTCGGGCTTGCACGGGCCCTTGTGCTTGAACCGGATCTTGCCAACATCTGGCAGGCCGGTTCCCGGCATAACCCGCAGTTTCCCAAATTCGCCTCCCCACCCGAGGGAGGCATCACCGCTTGGTATTCGATGCGCCTGACCCAGCTCGCCGAAGACCGGGAGACAGCTGTGCCGCTGGACTTCGCTGCCGCGCTCGAAAGCTACGAGGCGCGCGACGCCGAGCGCACCGATTTGTGGCAGCGCCGCTTTCCCCGATGACCTCCCCGAGCCGGCCGCATACCCTTTTGGTGGGGCAACGCATTTCCCTTAGCGCGCGCGATTAATTCAACTTCAATCAAATTCCGGCACCCTCACAGTAGGGTGGTGGAACGTGCTGGGGAGCTCATCTGGAACATGAAGACATTAGGCCTATCTAATGAATATTATTCGATTTATGGCGCGCTGACCGCCGTTGTCGTCATTCTGGCTGCCAGCCTCAGCCTTCCCCTCGACTTGCCTATGGGCGAAAGTTTCTGGGACACCTACATCTATATCGATGGCGCTCATCGCCTCTCCGTCGGCCAGGAAATCTACAAGGATTTTCATGCCCCGGTCGGACCGCTCAACTACATTTTGTTCGATCTGGTGAGTGCGGCTTTTCCCCATGGCAATGTGGCGCTGGTCATTCAATGGTGCCTGATGCTGATCACCCTGCCGGTGATCGCCGTCATCTGCCACCATGCGCTCGAGCGTGGCGCCTTCGCGGCCTTTGCATTGCTGCTGCCTTACCTGATGTTCTCGATCCTGCCGTTCAACATCATGTCCTGGAACGCGTTTCCCGGTGTGGACGGTTTTGCCTATTACAACCGGCACAGTGCGGTGCTTTTGTACCTGCTTATTGCCACCCTGTTCTTTGTGCGCAGCCGGGCCGCGCTGATCGGTCTGGTTTCGGTGCTGTTGCTCAGTCTCGCCTTCGTCAAGATAAACGGCTTTGCGGTGGCTGGCCTGATCCTGGCCTTTGCGCTTGCAACACGAAGGATCGGCATCGCCACCTCGGCAATCATCGCGGCCCTGTGCCTGACCATCGCCGCCGGTCTGGAATTGTTCACCGGCAGCGTCTCGGCCTATCTGCACTCGGCGCTGCGGCTGCTTGCCAACAATGAATCGGTCCTGCTGTCCAAACTGGTTACCACCGTCAGTGCCCGGTTTGACGTGATCTTCGCCGCCTCGCTGCTTTCGGCCTATCTTCTTGCCTCGCGTTACTGGGGGGCGAGCAACCTTCTTGCGGCCTTTGACCAGGATCACCCGAGGACCCCGAAACCAAACCGGCTGGATCAGGACTGGCTCTGGCTCGGCGTCATGATCATCGCCGACATTGTCTTTGAATCGCAGAATTTTGGCGGCGCGGCCTTTGTTTCGGTCTGGCCTTTCCTGCTCGTGCTGTTTCTCGCCACCGAGCCGGAGCGTCGGGCGCGGCTGTCACCCCTGATCGTGCTGATTGCGCTGGTCTCGCTGCCCACCGTCACCAAGATGCTGCACTCGACCGCGCGTGCTGCCGCAACTTCGGTGCGGGATGTCTCCATCGGGACCGAGAACCTGCCGGCAAGCATGCGCTTCAGTGCCAAGGCCCTGACCGTGGATGCTGCACAAAAGGCCCGACCGGTCCTGGTCAAGGGCCGCGAGACCTATGAGAGCTATGCGGACGCCAACATATTGCCGGCCTACTGGCTCTATTTCGATCACCGGTTCCAGGTCACCGTGCTCAAGACCATGGACGAGGCGATCGAAGCGATCCGCGCCCGCGAAGCCCTGCTCGACCGCCATTACGAAGTCATCGACGTGCGCGACTTCGCCAACCCGATCACAGCCGTGATGGGCCGCACCCCGGCGCGTGGCGTGTCGATCGGCGGCGATCCCTATCGCGCGGTGCTGCCGCTGACGGATGAGGAAGCCGAGGCGCTGTCGCAGACCGACATCGTGCTGTTGCCGATCTGTCCGGTGACCGCGGCGCGCAAGAAGCTGCTCAGGGATTATGCCCGCGCCTATGAGGGGTTCAACCGGATCCGGCTGACCGATTGCTTCGAGGCGCTTGAACACCCGCGCTACACAACCCGGTAAACCCTCTGCGCACAGGGGCTGATCCGCGTCAGCATTCAGGCTGGCGACAAACCGGCGGTGAGCCCGGCTGCCGGGTGGACTGGGCCGCCGCCCTGTGGCATGAGGCCCGCTCTCCGGCGGCTGGCAAATATCCGCGGCCCGCATTCCTTCCCTCTGAATATCTGGAGCAACGCCATGGCGACTGCGCTTGGGCTCGATTTTGGCACAACGAACACGGTTCTGGCCCAGGTGAGCCAGGGCTCGGAAACCAGATCGGTCAGCTTCGATTCGCCCGCCGGAACCAGCGACACCATGCGCACGGCACTTTCCTTCATCAAGGACCCGAAGCTTGGCGCCAGCGCGCTCCAGGTGGAAGCCGGCAGTGCCGCCATCCGCGCCTTCATAGACAATCCCGGCGAGTGCCGCTTCCTGCAGTCGATCAAGACCTTCGCCGCCTCGCCGCTGTTTCAGGGCACGATGGTGCATGCCCGCAAGTTTCAGTTCGAGGATCTGATGGAGGTCTTTCTCAAGCGGCTCGAACACTATGCCGGCGACAGCTGGCCGTCAGACGCCAAACGTGTGGTCACCGGCCGCCCGGTGCATTTCGCGGGCTCAAGCCCTGATGCCGATCTCGCCATGCGCCGCTACAGCGAAGCGCTGACGCGGCTGGGCTTTCCCGAGCTGCATTATGTCTACGAGCCTGTGGCTGCTGCCTTTTATTTTGCGCAGAACCTCGATCACGACGCCACCGTGCTGGTGGCCGATTTCGGCGGCGGCACCAGCGACTTTTCGCTGATCCGTTTCGAAACCCGGGCAGGGCGCATCAGCGCCGTCCCCGTGGGCCAGTCCGGCGTCGGCATCGCCGGGGACCAGTTCGATGCCCGCATGATCGAGCACCTGGTGGCGCCTGAGATCGGAAAAGGCAGCCAGTTCAAGAGCTTCGGCAAGCGATTGGACGTACCGGGTAGTTACTATCGCAACTTCTCGCGCTGGAACCAGCTGTCGATCTTCAAGACCACCAAGGAATATGCCGACCTCAAGGCGCTGGTCCGCCAGGCGGTGGAGCCCGACAAGCTGGAACTGTTCATCGATCTGATCGAGCACGACGAGGGCTATCAGCTCCACCAGGCCGTTTCGGCAACCAAGATGGCACTGTCGAGCGCGGATGAAGCCGGGTTCCGCTTCCCCGCACTGGGCAAGGCCGGTCAGAAAACCGTCAGAAGGCAGGATTTCGAGAGCTGGATCGAGGCGGATATCGCCAGCATCACCGGAGCGCTCGACGTTGTGCTGGCAAAGACCGGCACTGAAGCCGCTGCCGTCGACAAGATCTTCCTCACCGGCGGCACCTCCTTTGTGCCCGCCGTCCGCCGCATCTTTTCAGAACGTTTTGCAGCCGACCGGATCGAGACCGGTGGCGAGCTGATTTCGATTGCTCACGGCCTGGCCCTGATCGGCGAGCGCGAGGACATCGAACAGTGGACGGTGGCCGCAGCCGCATGAGCGGCACAGGCCGCAATTGGGACCGGGTTTTCCGTTCCGGCCTCTCGCGCCTGAACCGGGGTCGCAACAGTATCAGCCAGGACAGTGCTGGCATGTCATCGCCGACCGCAGTGTGGCAGACGCGTGGGCGCGATATGGGGCAGGACCCCACATCGCGCCCGTTGGCCGAAGACTTACTTCAGCAGCGCCAGCAGCGCCTTGGCTGCTTCTTCCGAGGAAGCCGGGTTCTGACCGGTCACAAGCTTGCCATCGGTCAGCACGAACGAGGCCCAGTCGTCGCCCTTTTCATAGTGACCGCCATTCTGCTTGAGCATGTCCTCGACCAGAAATGGCACCACACCGGTCAGGCCCACAGCCTCTTCTTCGGTGTTGGTGAAGCCGGTCACCCGCTTGCCCGAAACCAGCGGCTTGCCGTCGGCGCCATTGGTGGATTTGAACACCGCCGGTGCGTGGCACACCGCGCCGACCGGACGGTCAGAGCCTGCGAAGGCTTCGATCAGCCGCTTGCTGTCGGCATCATTGGCCAGATCCCACAAGGGGCCGTGACCGCCGGGATAGAAGATCGCGTCGAAGCCATCGGCGTCAACTTCGGAAAGCCTGGTGGTCTGAGCCAGCGCCTGCTGCGCCGCCGCGTCGTCCTTGAACCGCTTGGTGGCCTCGGTCTGCGCGTCCTCGGCATCGCTCTTGGGATCGATCGGCGGCTGCCCGCCCTTGGGCGACGCAAGAACCACGTCGGCCCCGGCATCCTTCAGCACGTAATAGGGAGCTGCGAACTCCTCGAGCCAGAAGCCGGTTTTCTCGCCGGTGTCGCCAAGCTGGTCGTGAGAGGTAAGTACCATCAGAATTTTCATTGCTGTATGTCCAGTCCATGTTCGAAATTTGAAAAACAGGCGCTCCGCAGGGTATCGGACGCGCCGGCGTCCCCGGGGCAACGCAAAGGCGGACCACCGGTTCCGGTCGGGAAAGCTGTATCTGGTCTCGTCCCGTATTTTTCCAAGGTCAGGCCGGATCACTTGTTTCGTGATCGGCGGGGGAGTGGCCCGGTTGCGGAGAACCCCGCCATGTTTGCTGCTTTTTCGGGCTTCGCACTTGCAAAACCTGACGCATGCCTGTAAGCGACGCCTATTCCACACGTGGGGCATGGGTTGGTCCGGGAGAAATCCGGATCGGTCCGCCGGTGGCGCATAGCGCTCACGCCCTGCGGAGGTTCAACCGGAAACAGGAGTAAAAGGCATGGCATTGCCGGAATTTTCCATGCGCCAGCTGCTTGAAGCAGGCGTGCACTTCGGACACCAGACTCACCGCTGGAACCCGAAAATGAAGCCGTACATCTTCGGCGCTCGCAACAATCTTCACATTCTCGACCTCGGCCAGACCGTGCCGATGATGAACCAGGCTCTCAAGCTTGTGTCCGACACCGTGTCCAAGGGCGGCCGCGTGCTGTTCGTCGGCACCAAGCGTCAGGCGTCCGAGATCGTTGCAGATGCTGCCGCCCGTTCGGCCCAGTATTACGTCAACGCCCGTTGGCTCGGCGGCATGCTGACCAACTGGAAGACCATTTCACACTCGATCCAGCGCCTGCGCAAGCTCGACGAGATCCTTCAGGCAGAAGCTTCGGGCTTCACCAAGAAGGAACGCCTCAACCTCGAGCGCGAGCGTGAAAAGCTCAACCGCGCGCTGGGCGGTATCCGCGACATGGGCGGCACCCCCGACCTGATGTTCGTCATCGACACCAACAAGGAAGGCATTGCCATCCAGGAAGCCAAGCGTCTTGGCATTCCGGTCGTCGCGATCATCGACTCCAACTGCGATCCCGACGTTGTCGATTACCCGATCCCGGGCAATGACGACGCCAGCCGCGCCATCTCGCTCTATTGCGACCTGATCAGCCGCGCCTGCATCGACGGCATTGCACGTCAGCAGGGCGCTTCGGGCGTGGATCTGGGCGAAATGGATGCACCTGCCGAGCCGGCTCTCGAAGCCGCTCCGGAAGCTGCTGAAGAAGCTCCCGCACAGGCCTAAATCCGGGTTTCGGACAAAACCGGCCCGGCCAAGCCATTGTGCTTTGCCGGGCTGTCACATTTCAATGGCATGGTTGCATGCCGCCAGGTGATACCGGGTTGTGTGCCGATGTGACGGCAAGACCCGACACCCCAGAATGAAGAGGCTGTTATGAGCATTACTGCTGCAATGGTGAAAGAGCTGCGCGACAAGACCGGCGCCGGCATGATGGACTGCAAGAAGGCGCTCGGCGAGACCGACGGCAACATGGAAGCAGCTGTTGACTGGCTGCGTGCCAAGGGCATTGCCAAGGCCGACAAGAAGTCGGGCCGCACCGCTGCCGAAGGCCTGATCGCCGTTGCCTCCGAAGGCAATTCGGCTGTGGTGGTCGAACTGAACTCCGAAACCGACTTCGTTGCCCGCAACGACGGTTTCCAGGATCTCGCCCGTTCGATCGCGTCCGTTGCACTGTCCACCGATGGTTCGGTTGAAGCCGTCAGCGACGCGACCGTTCCGTCCACCGGCAAGTCGGTCACCGACACGGTCAAGGATGCGATCGCCCATATCGGCGAGAACATGAGCTTCCGCCGCTCCACCAAGCTGACCGTCGACAACGGCATCGTTGCCACCTACGTGCACAACGCCGTCGCCGATGGCCTTGGCAAGCTGGGCGTGCTCGTTGCCGTCAAGTCGACCGGCAATGCCGACGCCCTGGCTGCCATCGGCCGTCAGGTCGCCATGCACATCGCAGCCACCAACCCGCTGGCGCTGACCTCTGACGATGTCGACGCTACGATTGCTGATCGCGAGCGCAGCGTGTTCATCGAGCAGGCCCGCGAATCGGGCAAGCCGGAAGCCATCATCGAGAAGATGGTCGAGGGCCGCATGCGCAAGTTCTACGAGGAAGTGGCGCTTCTCTCGCAGGCTTTCGTCGTCAATCCCGACCAGACCGTCGGTCAGGCCGTTGAGGCAGCCGCCGCTGACGCTGGCGCACCTGTCGAAATCGCCGGCTTCGTCCGCTTCCAGCTCGGTGAAGGCATCGAGAAGGAAGAGAGCGACTTCGCAGCTGAAGTTGCTGCAGCCGCCAAGGGCTGATCCTGGTCGCCATAGCGGCGCATTGTTGAAAAAACCGGAAGGGCATTGCGTGACAACGCGGTGCCCTTCGTGTATCCGGGCCTGACACATCAAATCCGGAACAATCCATGTCCTCAGAGCCCCTGTTCAAACGCGTCCTCCTCAAAGCCTCCGGTGAAGCCCTGATGGGCGAGCAGGGATTTGGCATAGATGTCGCGGTGGTCGATCGGATCGCCGCTGATATCGCTGAAGTGCGCGGCATGGGCGTGGAGGTCGGCGTTGTCGTCGGCGGGGGCAACATCTTCCGCGGCGTCGCAGTCGCCTCGAAGGGTGGCGACCGGGTCACCGGCGATCACATGGGCATGCTCGCGACCGTCATCAACGCGCTCGCGCTTGCCACCTCGCTGCGCAAGCTCGGCATCGACACGGAAGTGCTTTCGGCCATCTCGATGCCGGAAATCTGCCAGAGCTTTTCTCAGCGCGCCGCCCTGCATCACCTGGAAAAGGGCAGGGTGGTGATCTTTGCCGGCGGCACCGGAAACCCCTTCTTCACCACCGATTCAGCCGCAGCGCTGCGCGCAGCCGAAATGGGAGCCGAGGCCATTCTCAAGGGCACCCAGGTCGACGGCATCTATTCGGCCGATCCGAAAAAGCATCCCGACGCCACCCGTTACGACAACATCACCCACGACGAAGTGCTCAACAAGGGGCTTGCCGTCATGGATGTTGCAGCAGTGGCGCTGGCGCGCGAAAATCGAATTCCGATCGTCGTCTTTTCCATTCACGAAAAGGGCGCATTCGCAAAGATCATGGTCGGCGAAGGCCGGGCAACCATCGTTCGCGATCATTAACCGCGGTCGGCGCGATGAGCGCGCCGCGATGAACATAGGCTTACTTGCAGGGAGAACTGGCGATGAGTGCAGGCGCTGACTTGAAAGAACTCAAACGTCGCATGGAAGGCGCAATTACGGCCTTCAAGAGTGATATCTCATCATTGCGGACCGGTCGCGCGTCCGCCAACGTGCTTGATCCGGTCATGGTCGAAGCCTATGGCTCGCGCGTGCCGCTCAACCAGGTGGCCAATGTCACCGTGCCCGAGCCGCGCATGCTCGGCGTCTCCGTCTGGGACAAGCAGATGGTCGGCGCGGTCGATCGCGGCATCCGCGAAGCCAATCTGGGCCTGAACCCGATTGTCGATGGCACCAATCTGCGCATCCCGCTGCCGGACCTCAACGAGGAACGCCGCAAGTCGCTGGTCAAGGTGTCGCACACCTATGCCGAAAACGCCCGGGTCGCGATCCGCAATGTGCGCCGCGACGGCATGGACACGCTGAAGAAGGCGGAAAAGGACGGCGACATCAGCCAGGATGACAGCCGCCGCGAAGCCGAACTGGTCCAGAAGATGACAGACGAGAAGATTTCCGAGATCGACAGCTTGCTCGTCGAAAAGGAAAAGGAAATCATGCAGGTTTAGGCGCGACTCGCGTGACCAGTCGGGAAATGGCCAGAACAATGCAATCTGAAGCACCCACAAGCTCGCCGCGGCATGTCGCCATCATCATGGATGGCAACGGCCGATGGGCGGAAGCACGGGGTCTGCCACGCACCGCCGGTCACCGGGCCGGCGTCGAGCGGGTTCGCGAGGCCGTGCGGACCGCCGCCGAAGCCGGGATCGACTACCTGACACTGTTTGCCTTCTCGTCAGAAAACTGGAGGCGGCCCGAAGAGGAAGTCTCCGACCTGATGGGGCTGCTGCGCTTCTTCATTCGCAAGGACCTGGCGGAACTGCATCGCGAGAATGTGCGCGTCAAGGTGATTGGCTGTCGCCAGAGCATTCAGCCCGATATCCGGGCCCTGCTCATCGATGCGGAAGACCGCACCCGGGACAACACCGGCATCACGCTTGTCATCGCCTTCAATTACGGCGCCCGCGACGAACTGGTGCGTGCGGCCCGGAAGATAGTGCAGGACGTGCAGTCGGGGGTTCTTGATGCAGCCGCGATTGACGAGGCTGCGGTTTCGGCCCGGGTCGATACCGCCGGCATTCCCGATCCCGACGTGGTGATCCGCACCAGCGGTGAACAGCGTCTGTCCAACTTCCTCTTGTGGCAGGCGGCCTATTCCGAATTCGTCTTCCTGCCCTGCCTGTGGCCGGATTTCGACCGCGCAGCATTCCATGAAGCATTGGCTGAATATGCCGGCCGGGAGCGCCGTTTTGGCGCCGTCTCCGCACCCGGAATTGCGGTCGGCTCCTGATGTCGCGCGAACTCAGACTGCGCATCGTCTCCGGGGTCATTCTCGGCATTCTCGTGCTTGCCGCCACCTGGGCCGGCGGCATCTGGTTCAGAAGCCTTGCGGTCCTGATCATGGTGCTCATGCACTATGAGTTTTCCACCATCACCAATGCCACCACCAAGGCACCGCTTGCCAACGCCATCGGCTGGATGGCCATCCTTGCCACTGCGGTCTTCATTCTGACGCTGTTGCCGCAGATGGCTTTTGCGGCAATCTTCATCGGCGCCTGTGGAGCAGTACTCGCCGGGGTCACGCGTGGCGGCGGCCTCTGGTCTGCGACCGCGATTGTCTATGCCGGGTTTTCCGGCCTGGCGCTTGCCGAGATCCGCGGAGAAGGCCATTTCGGCCTCTTCGCCATGCTGTTTATCTTCGCCATTGTCTGGTCGACCGATATTCTGGCCTATTTTTGTGGCCGCGCCCTGGGCGGACCCAAGCTTGCACCGCCGATCTCTCCGGGCAAGACCTGGTCAGGCGCTGTCTGCGGGGCTGTCGCCGGTGTGGTGGCAGGTGTCGGCGTGGCGATGATCGTGCGTCAGGACGGCGGTGTTATGATTGCGCTGATCGCGCTTGTGTTGTCGATCGCATCGCAGATCGGCGACCTTTTCGAATCCTGGGTCAAGCGCCGCTTCGGTGCCAAGGACTCAAGCCGCCTGATTCCGGGCCATGGCGGCGTCATGGATCGTGTCGATGGTCTTGTCTTCGCCGCATTTGCCGCCTTTTTGCTGGCGAACCTTCTGCCTTTCGCCGATCATGCCGGTGGCGTTGACGAGCTTGCGGCAAGGTTGCTCGGTTTATAACCGGACCGGACAGGCAGCATTGGCTGCCCAGGCACACATGGACGCTGGCAAACAGGCGTCCCGAAAGGATCCGATCACATGGAATTTCTGACCTCTTCGGCTGGAAACATCCTCAGTGCGCTGCCACCGTTTCTGCTGGTGCTGACGATCGTGGTGTTCTTCCACGAGCTGGGACACTATCTGGTCGGCCGCTGGTGCGGCATTCATGCCGATGTTTTCTCCGTCGGTTTCGGCCCCGAACTTATCGGCCGAAACGACAGGCACGGCACCCGCTGGAAATTGTCGCTGATCCCGCTTGGCGGTTACGTCAAGTTCCGCGGCGACGAAAACGCCACCAGCCTGCCATCAGGCGCTGCCGACGAGCTCAGTGAAGTCGAGCGCGAGGGATCCTTTCCCGCGGCATCCTTGTGGCGCCGCGCGGCAACGGTTGCAGCAGGTCCGATCGCCAATTTCATCCTTGCGATCGCCATTTTTGCCGTGATGTTCGGCACCAATGGGCGGGTGGTCGCCGATCCCGTCGTTGCCGAGGTGCAGCCGGCAAGTGCCGCCGAAGCCGCGGGAATTCTGCCCGGTGACCGCTTTGTCGCCATTGACGGCGTCGAAGTGGACGTCTTCGATGACGTTCAGCGCTATGTCAGCGCCCGCCCAGAAGTTCCGATCACGGTCACCCTCGAACGCGCGGGCGGATTGGTCGATGTCTCGTTGACACCGGCGCGGACGGAAATCTCCGACCCTTTCGGCAACAAGATGGAAGTCGGGCGCATCGGCGTCGTGACCAGCAGGGACTCCGGCAATTTCCGGGTCCGCGAATATGGACCGATCGAAGCCGTCGGCGAGGGGGTGGCGCAAAGCTGGTATATCGTCACCCGGACCGTGGACTATATCGGAAACATCATCACCGGACGCGAGAGTGCAGATCAGCTCGGCGGTCCGATTCGGGTCGCCAAATATTCCAAGGACATGTCGACGCTCGGTATCGGAGCTTTGATCCAGCTCGCGGCGGTGCTCTCGGTCTCCATCGGGCTGCTCAATCTGATGCCGATCCCGATGCTTGATGGTGGGCACCTGGTGTTTTACGCCATAGAAGCGATCCGCGGACGTCCACCCGGCGAGGTTGCCCAGGAGTGGGCCTACCGCTTCGGATTGTCGGTGGTTCTGGCGCTGATGTTGTTCGCCACATGGAACGACGTCTCCATGCTGGTTGGTTGAAATCGGGGGGAAGGCCGTGCTAACGGTCTGTTTACCCTGATATTGGGTAGGCGTGGCGAAATCGCCACGTCTGAGAAGGAAGTAAATAGAAATTAACTCCGTCCCTTGCTTGTATGGCAAAAGCGGGTAAAACGGGCACCAGTCATGACTCACGATGAGTGTCGCCGTTTGGGGCATACGAGTAAAAAAAAGGTAATAAGATCAATGAAGGCCGGTTCAAACCTTTTGAACGCTGTGTCAGCAGTTGCGCTGACGGCGGGGATCGTTGTGACAGGCGCGGGCGCTGTGACGCTTGCGGGAGTGACAATTGCAGAGGCAGCCGTCGTCAGTCGGATTGATGTTCGCGGAAATTCCCGCGTTGACGCATCCACTGTTCGCGGGAACCTGACGATATCGCCGGGCTCCAGCTTCAACAATAATGACATTGATGAATCGGTGAAGCGCCTGTTCGCCACCGGCTTGTTTTCCGACGTGCAGATCAACGTCTCCGGCTCGACCCTGATTGTCACCGTCGCGGAAAACCAGATCATCAATCAGGTGGTCTTCAACGGCAACAAGAAGATCAAGGACGCAGCCCTCAAGAAAGCCGTTCAGAGCCGTCAGCTTGGCGCCTTCAACGATCTGATCCTTCAGGCCGACGTTCAGGCAATTCGTGATGCCTACGCCGCGATCGGGCGCAGTGATGCGACCGTGACCACACGTCTGGTTCCTGTTGATGGCGGCCGCGTCAATGTCGCGTTCGAGATCAACGAAGGTGACCGGACCAAGATTTCCTCGATCAACTTCGTCGGCAATCAGGCGTTTGGCGACGGCCGGTTGTCCGATGTGATCACCACCAAGAAATCCGGTCTGCTGTCGTTCCTCAACCGCAAGGACGTCTATGACGAAGACAAGCTGCGCGCGGACGAAGAACTGCTGCGCCGCTTCTACTACAATCGCGGCTATGCCGACTTCCGGGTGATTTCGTCGTTCGCCGAGCTTGACGAGACCAACAACGAATATGTTGTCACCATTACCGTGGAAGAGGGCGAGCGCTATGTCTTTGGCGACGTCTCGATCGAAAGCACCGTGCCGGGCATCGACACGGAATCGCTCCGCAGGCTGATCGAGACCCGCAGCGGTGCGGTCTACAGCGCCAAGGATGTCGAAGACACGATCATGGCGATTTCCGACCGTGTCGCCACCCAGGGCTATCCCTTCGCACAGATCACCCCACGTGGTGACCGCGATTACAACAATCGCACGATCTCGGTGGTCTATCTGGTCGACGAAGGCACCCGTGCCTATGTCGAGCGCATCGAGATCCGCGGCAACACCCGGACCCGTGACTATGTGATCCGTCGCGAGTTCGACCTGTCCGAAGGCGATGCCTTCAACCAGGTTCTCGTTCGTCGCGCCAAGAAGCGTCTTGAGGATCTGAAGTTCTTCTCTACCGTCGACATCTCGACGCAGCCGGGTTCGCAGCCCGATCGCGTGGTCTTGATCGTCGATGTGAAGGATCAGGCAACCGGTGAGTTCGGTATCGGCGGCGGCTATTCCAACACCGATGGCTTCACCGCAACGATCGACATCACCGAGCGCAACTTCCTCGGTCGCGGCCAGTTCATTCGTGGCTCCGTCGGTGGCGGTACCGACACGCGCGAATATTCGGTGTCCTTCACCGAGCCCTATTTCCTTGGCTATCGCCTCGCTGCCGGGTTCGACGTCTTCAAGAAGACAGACTCCAGCTACACGGGCTTCGATGAATCGGTTCAGGGTATCAATCTGCGCATCGGTGCGCCGATCACCGAAAACCTCTATCTGTCGACCGCCTTCAAATACAGCGAAACCAAGTTCACCGATGTCAGCACGACTTCGATCACATCGGCTCCGGAACTGGCTGTAATCAATTCGGGCGGATACAACACCGGCGCTCTGTCCTATACGCTGTCCTACAGCACGCTTGATGACAATGTTCTGCCGCGTGAAGGCATTTCTGCAAGATTCACGCAGGAATATGCCGGTCTGGGATTCGACTCGAACTATCTCAAGACAACCGCCAAGGCGAGCTACTTCCACATGCTGTCTGAATCGGCAGACGTGATTGGCCAGCTCAGTGTTGGTGGCGGCCACATGATGTCGACCGGCAGCAGCAATCTTCGGATTTTTGAACACATGTTCCTGGGTGAGGAAACCATCCGCGGATTTGACACCCGGGGTATCGGTCCGCGGGTCTTTGACAGCACCGGCACAACAAACATCGGCGCTGCCGGCGGCACCACGTATTTCAACGGATCGGTCGAAGTTTCCGCACCGATGCCGCTGGTTTCGCGTGACTTCGGCCTGCGTTTCAACGCCTTTGCCGATGCCGCTACGCTGTATGGCAACGACATCAGCACCGCTGATTTCGCCGGCCAGACCCTGGTTGGCGATGGCATGGACTGGCGCGCGTCGGTCGGTGTCGGCGTGATGTGGGCCTCGCCATTCGGTCCCTTGCGCGTGTACTACGCCGAGCCTGTCGTCAAGAAGAGCTACGACGACGTCAAGAAATTCGGCTTCGGCGCTTCGACACGCTTCTGATTTGATCCGGGTGGCGGCAACGCCACCCGGTCCACCCATCCGGGCACTTCATGGACAATCATCGTTTCTTTTCTCCGCATGAAGGCATCTCGCTTTCGGACCTATCCGG
Organism: Hoeflea sp.; assembly: GCF_002733955.1. Classification (GTDB taxonomy): domain Bacteria; phylum Pseudomonadota; class Alphaproteobacteria; order Rhizobiales; family Rhizobiaceae; genus Hoeflea. Next base: position 38,999 of record NZ_NVXQ01000002.1, read on the forward strand.
TCTTTGCGGAGCGGAACTTGCTGATCCGTCCCTGTCCGGGCGCATGGTGACCGGCGTTGCGTCGCTGTCGCAAGCCGGCGAAAGCGAAGTCACATTCGCCAACTCCGGCAAATCCGTTCCTGAGCTTAAGCAAACCCGCGCCGCAGCCGTTTTCGTAACTGAAAAGCTGGCAGCGAGTGTGCCTGCTGGCGTCGCAGCCTTGATTGTCAAAGCGCCTCAATCGGCATTTGTTCGGGCGATCGGGGTTCTGGTTCCTTCGTCGGTCAAGCCGTTGCGCCTGACCGGCGAAACAGCGGTGTCCGAAGCGGCCCATGTAGACGCTTCGGCAAAACTCGAGGACGGCGTCACCATTGAAGCCTTCGCCGTCATTGGCGCTGGCGCCGAGATCGGGACCGGCACAGTCATTTCATCGGGTGCTGCCATCGGTCCAGGTACACGGATCGGCCGGGATTGCCATATCGGACATGGCGCTACCGTGCAGCATGCGCTTGTCGGTAACAACGTGGTCATCCATCCCGGTGCGCGCATCGGGCAGGATGGCTTCGGATATATTCCGGGCCAGCGCGGTCTCGACAAGATACCGCAGATTGGCCGGGTGATCATTCAGGACCACGTGGAAATCGGCTCTGGAACGGCGATCGATCGCGGCGCGCTTGACGATACTGTCATCGGCGAGGGAACCAAAATCGACAATCTGGTGCAGATTGCGCACAATGTCCGCATTGGCCGCTCTTGTGTCATTGTCTCCCAGGTCGGAATTGCTGGCAGCGCCACGCTTGGTGACGGTGTCATGATTGGTGGCGCGGCGGGGATCAACGGCCATGTGACGATTGGTGACGGCGCCCAGATTGCAGCTTTGAGCGGCGTGGCGGGAGACGTACCTCCCGGTGTGCGCTGGGGCGGCCAGCCGGCTCGTCCGATGCGAGGCTTTTTGCTTGATGCGGCTGCCGCCAATGCGCGTGCATTTGGCCGCAAACCGACGAAGAAGGGCGGAGAGGACACATGACGGAAACTGCGACCACCACACTGGAATCGGCCGATATTCGGGAGATCATGGCACTCCTGCCGCACCGCTATCCGTTTCTGCTGGTAGACCGGATCGAATCCATCGACGGCGACAATTCAGCCGTCGGCATCAAGAACGTGACTGCCAGCGAGCCGCATTTCACCGGTCATTTCCCCGGCAACCCGATCATGCCGGGTGTGCTGATCATCGAGGGCATGGCCCAGACGGCTGGCGCGATCTGCGCCAAGGCGACCGGTGGCGGCAACAACATCGTCTATTTCATGACGATCGACAACGCCAAGTTCCGCAAACCGGTCGTACCCGGGGACCGGCTCGAGTATCACGTGACCAAGGTCAAGCAGCGCGGAAACATCTGGCGCTTCCATTGTGAAGCATCCGTTGATGGCGTCAAAGCCGCCGAAGCTGATATTGGAGCCATGCTGGCTCCCGGAGAAAGCGAAACCTGATGATAACGCCTGCGCCCGCCGCCCTGCATCCGGCCCGAATTCATCCCGCTGCCATCGTCGAAGACGGCGCGCAGATCGGCATGAATGTCGAGATCGGTCCGTTCTGCCATGTTGGCCCCAAGGTCAAGCTGGGCGACAATGTGCGGCTGATGAGCCATGTGGTTGTGGAAGGCTGCACCACCATCGGCGAAGGCACCATCGTGTTCCCCAACGCGGTGCTCGGGTGCGCGCCGCAGAACATCCATTATCACGGCGAGGACACCGAGCTGATCATCGGCCAGTCGTGCACCATCCGCGAAGGCGTGACGATGCACACCGGTATGCCCGACGCAGGCGGCAAGACCACGGTCGGCGACAATTCGCTGTTCCTGGCCTATTCCCACGTCGCCCACGATTGCCATGTCGGCAGCAACGTCATCCTGTCCAACAATGTCCTGCTTGCCGGGCATGTTTCGGTCGGGGATCGCGTGATCATGGGCGGAGGCGCCGCGGTGCACCAGTTTGTCCGCATCGGCCATCACGCCTTCATCGGCGGCCTTGCGGCGGTCAGCAACGACGTCATTCCCTATGGCATGCTCAACGGCAATCCCGGCGTGCTGATGGGGCTCAACATCATCGGCATGCAGCGGTCCGGTTTTGACAAGCCTTCCATCCATGCGGTCCGGCGCGCCTTCAAGACGATTTTCGATTCGCACACGCCGATCCGGGAAAACATTGCCCGGGTCCGCGAGCAGACCGACAAGAACGCAGCGGTCGCCGATATCATCGCCTTCATCGACGCCGAGAGTGATCGGGCTCTGTCTTCCCCCGCCCGGGGTCAACGGGGCTGATCCCGGTGAGTGCTGCATCCGGCGCACCAGAGATCAGCGGACGATTGTCAATCCTCGCCGGCAAGGGGCAGTTTCCTTTGCTGGTCGCACATGCCGCCCGCGATATGGGCCAGGATCCCTATATTTTCCGCATCAAGGGTGAGGCCGACCAGGACTGGTCCGGTTTCGACAGCGGGGAGATCAACCTTGCCGATTTGTCGTCGTTTGCCGCCATCACGCGGCGCGAAGGCATCGGCTCGGTCGTGCTGGCCGGCGGCATCGGACGGCGCCCGGAGATCAACGAATTCCGTCCTACCTGGCGCTCTCTGACGGCTTTTCCAACCGCATTGCGGGTTCTCGCATCCGCAGGCGACGACAAGCTGTTGCGGTTTGTCATCAAGGTGCTGGAAAGCGAGGGTGTCAGGGTCCTGGGCGCACAGCAGGTGGCGCCCGAGCTGCTGGGTGGTTCCGGCGCCCTGGGGCGCGTCAGACCGCGCAGCGCCGACCTGCAGGACATCGCTGCAGCCTCTGCCGCAGCGCTTGCGCTTGGCAGGCTGGATGTCGGGCAGGGTGCAGTCTCCGTTGCCGGGCGCGTGGTGGCTCTGGAAGGGCTTGAAGGCACCGACGCGATGCTGGAGCGGGTGGCGGGCCTGCGAGCCAGCCAGCGCCTGTCCTCACGCCATGGCGGGGTGCTCGTCAAGCTGTGCAAGCCCGGACAGGACGAGCGTGCCGATCTGCCTTCCATTGGCGTTCAGACGGTCATCAAGGCACAGGCCGCGGGCCTCTCGGGCATCGCCCTGGAAGCGGGGCGCGCACTGGTTCTCGAGCGCGAACAGGTGATTGCCGAAGCCGATCGTCTGGGCCTGTTTGTCATTGGTATCGATCCGCGGCAGCAGGAGGTAACGCCATGACAGCCTTGAAGCTGGCCGTTGTCGCGGGCGAACCCTCCGGTGACATACTGGGTGCCGGACTTGTCCGGCAGCTGGCGGTCCAGACCGGCGAGCAACCGCAGCTGATCGGCGTCGGGGGGGAGCGGCTGGCGGCCGAGGGCCTGACCTCGCTGTTTGATTTTACCGAATTGTCGATCATCGGCTTTTCCGCGGTCCTTGCCCGGCTGCCCAAGCTGATCATGCGGATCAACCAGACCGCTGACGCCATCATTGCCGCAAAGCCCGATTGCCTGCTGATCATCGACAGTCCGGATTTCAGCCATCGCGTTGCCCGCAAGGTGCGCAAGGCGGCCCCCGGGATCAGGATCATCAACTACGTCTGTCCGACTGTCTGGGCCTGGAAGCCGGAGCGCGCGCCGGCGATGCGGGCCTATGTCGACCATGTGCTGTCGATACTTCCCTTCGAGGTCGATATTGTCAAAGAGCTCGGCGGCCCGCCGCTGACCTATGTCGGCCATCGCCTGATGGAGGACCCCGGCCTGGAAGCGGCGCATCAGGCGCAGAAGGCCTACCGGCGGACTGCTTCGGCCACGCGGCCGCCGATGTGCCTTCTCTTGCCCGGATCGCGTCGCAGTGAGGTCAAGCGCCTGGCTCCGGTCTTCGCAGAAGCCGCAAGGGCCCTGGTCGCGATCAACCCGGAGATGAGCTTCGTGCTGCCTGCAGGCGAGCGTGTTCAGGGGCAGATCCGTGACGAGATCCTCGGCTGGGATGTCGCCTGCAAGGTTGTGACCGGCGACGCCGACAAGTGGCAGGCCTTCGGTGAAGCCGATGTGGCGATTGCCGCCTCGGGAACGGTCCTGCTTGAACTGGCGCTTGCCGGTGTACCGCACATGTCCTGCTACAAGCTTGATCCGGTGTCGCGGCAGCTCACCAGGCTGGTCACCACCTGGACTGCGGCGCTGCCGAACCTGATCGCCGACAATGTCGTCATTTCTGAAAATTACGACAACCAGCTTCGCCCCGAGCGCCTGGCGCGCCAGGCCAACCAGCTTGCCAGCGATACGCTTCACCGCGCCGCCATGCTGTCGGATTTCGAGCTGATCCGCGCCCGCATGGAAGTTGGCGTGCCCGCGTCCGAAAAGGCCGCGTCCACGGTGCTGGAAGTGCTTGCCGAGAGCTGAGACGCCTGAGCTGAGACGCCTCTGGGACAACTAACTGCCAACTGTGCCTCGCAAGGCTCAGCTGACATAGCTGGCAGGCGGCCGCCTCGCGCATGCGCCAAAGATGGCTGTGGGCGCAATTCCGACGGACCCAATCAGAAACAAAAAAGCGCCCGAAGGCGCTTTTTCAAAATGCTGTTTGGCTTGTTGAAACGCCTTAGCGCTTCGACACCGGCACGTAATCGCGCGAGGCTTCGCCGATGTAGAGCTGGCGCGGGCGGCCGATGCGCTGGCCCGGATCTTCGATCATTTCGCTCCACTGGGCAATCCAGCCGACGGTGCGCGCAAGCGCGAACAGCACGGTGAACATGGTGGTGGGGAAGCCGAGCGCCTTGAGCGTGATGCCCGAATAGAAGTCGATGTTCGGGTACAGCTTCTTCTCGATGAAGTACGGATCGGTAAGCGCGATGCGCTCCAGTTCCATCGCAACTTCCAGAAGCGGATCGTCCTTGATGCCGAGCTCGTCGAGCACTTCATGGCAGGTCTTCTGCATGATCTTGGCGCGCGGATCGTAGTTCTTGTAGACCCGGTGGCCAAAGCCCATCAGACGGAACGGATCGTTCTTGTCCTTGGCGCGGGCGACGTATTCCGGGATCTTGTCGACACTGCCGATTTCCGACAGCATGTTGAGCGCGGCTTCGTTGGCGCCGCCATGGGCAGGGCCCCAGAGGCAGGCAATACCGGCAGCGATGCAGGCAAACGGGTTGGCGCCCGACGAACCGGCAAGACGGACCGTCGAGGTCGAGGCGTTCTGCTCGTGGTCGGCATGCAGCACGAAGATACGGTCCATGGCGCGTGCCAGCACCGGATTGACCTCATAGTCTTCACACGGCACGGCAAAGCACATGCGCAGGAAGTTCGATGCGTAGTCCAGCTCATTGGTCGGGTACACGAAAGGCTGGCCGATGTGGTACTTGTAGGCCATCGCTGCGAGCGTCGGCATCTTGGCAATCATCCGCATCGAGGCGACCATCCGCTGGTGCGGATCGGTGATGTCGGTTGAATCGTGGTAGAACGCCGACAGGGCGCCGACACAGCCGCACATCACAGCCATCGGGTGCGCGTCGCGACGGAAACCGGTGAAGAACCGGCTCATCTGCTCATGCACCATGGTGTGACGGGTGACACGGTAATCGAAATCGGCCTTCTGTGTCGCCGTCGGCAGTTCGCCGTAAAGCAGCAGGTAGCAGACTTCGAGGAAGTCGCCGTGTTCAGCCAGCTGGTCGATCGGATAGCCGCGGTGCAGCAAAATGCCTTCGTCGCCATCGATGAAGGTGATCTTGGATTCGCAAGACGCTGTGGATGTGAAACCCGGATCGTAAGTGAATGCGCCGGTGTTCTTGTAAAGTGCGCCGATGTCGACGACGTCAGGACCGATCGTGCCGGTCTTGATCGGCAATTCGACCTCTTTGTTGTCCATAGTGATTTTTGCGTTCTTGTCTGCCATGGGCATGTCCTTCCACAAATGCAGGCGTACGGCGCTTGGCCGACGTCTTGGATGACCGTCAGGGGTGTAGCTACCTGATTTGTTGCACCGTGCCAAGCTATCCGGAGTGCTAATTGCGCTGCGGCATAAGGATATGCAAACCCCGCAGTGGCAGGCTTTAGCAAATGTTAACATCATGGAATTGCGTAAAAAACGCCATGCAGAAAACGGCGTGGCGAAATGCTTCATGGTTGCGCTGCGGCAAGCTCGGGTGCAATTTATGGTGGCAAGACGGGGCGTTTCGGTGGTAGTCTGACAGACTTCAAGCGAGGCGTGCATGACGCAGGCAAAACGCGAGGGTTTCGGGCCCGATCCACCCGGCAAGACAGGAACTGCACATCCTGCCTTCCGGCTGAGCGGCGAACATGGCGCAGCGCTTCCCGCGCTGCGGCAGAGGCCGCGCCTGACATCTCCGGTGCCGGCAAATGCCGCAAGCAGGATCATTGATGCGCTTCCGCTTTGGCGGCGGGCGATCACCTCGGCCCTTGACGCGGAAACGGACCACGGCCTCGGTTTCCTGTTTTTACCGGTCGCAATGGGGGCCGGGGCCGGACTTTTCTATCTTGCGCCGACCGATCCTGCCTTGTGGTTCCTCGTTGCCGCGCTTCTCACAGCCCTGATGGTGGCAGTCTTTGCGCGCAAACATCATGCCGGCGCAGCGCGCGCCGGGGCCTATGCCGCAGCCATATGCGTCGGGGCGCTGGCCGCAGGACTGGAAGCCTCCAATGGTGCCATCCTGCTCGATACCGATGTCACAACCACCATTTCGGGAACCGTCGAGGCCCGCGAGTTCGATGCCGCGGGCAGGGTGCGTTATCTTGTCAGGCTGCACGCAACATCCGACCCGAAAATCCGGCGGCCGCCGTCGCGGGTGCGGCTCACCGCCCGCAGCCCGCATCAAGCCGCAGCCGTTGGCGCCACCATCACCGGGCGAGCACGTTTGTCATCCCCTTCGGGGCCGGTGATGCCGGGGGGCTATGACTTTGCGTTTCGCGCCTTTGTCGATGGCATTGGTGCGCATGGCTATTTTTACCGTGTGCCACAGCAGGTGGATCCGCTTTCCGGCGGTGCGCCGGATAAGGCGGGCATGGTCCGGTCCTTTCAAGATGGTCTGCGGCGGGTGCGCGAACACATCTCGCTGCGCATCCGCACCGTGCTTCCGGGCGATCCGGGCGGGATTGCAGCTGCACTTGCGGTGTCTGACCGCCGCGGCATCAGCAAGCCGACCGTCGACGCGCTGCGAGCCACCGGGCTGGCGCACATTCTTGCCATCTCCGGACTGCACATGGCGCTGGCCGCAGGCACGCTTTACGTCGGCATCCGCAAGGGACTGGCGCTGTTCCCGGGGCTGGTCGAGGCCTGGCCGGTCAAGAAATTCGCCGCCATCGGCGCAATGATGACCGCCACCGCCTATTTTCTGATTTCCGGCGGCAGCGTCTCCACGCAGCGCGCCTGGGTAATGCTGACCGTGATGCTGGTCGCAGTCCTTGCAGACCGGCCGGCCCTGACCATGCGTAATGTGGCGCTGGCCGCCATCGTCATCATCCTGGTGTCGCCATCCGCTGTGGTCGGGCCCGGCTTCCAGATGTCGTTTGCCGCAACGGCGGCCCTGATATCCGCCTATGCCGTCATCTCTCGCCGCGCCCGCGAGACCCGATCAGGGCAGGGCATGGTCAAAGCCCGATCACGGCTGGTGCGGGGACTGGTCTTCGCATTCAAGGCTCTCCTCGGCCTTGCCATCACGTCGTTGGTGGCGGGGCTCGCAACCGGCCTGTTCTCGGCCCATCATTTTCACCGCGTCGCCGGCGCCGGGCTGCTGGCCAATCTGCTCGCCATGCCACTGGTGACCCTGGTGGTGATGCCTGCCGGCCTGGTGGCAATGCTGTTGATGCCGCTCGGGCTCGATGCCTGGGCTTTGCAGATCATGGGGCAGGGACTTGAGGGCGTGGTCGCGGTGGCCACCTCTGTCAACGCATTTGGCGGAGACATCAGCGTCGGCCAGATCCCGCTGATCTCCACCCTGGCGACGGGGGCCGGGTTCGTCATTCTGGTGTTTCTCAGCAGCTGGCTGAGACTGGCCGGGCTGGCCCTGATCGGCCTTGGTTTGGTGCTCGCAACGCCGCTGTTTGCCGGCAAGACACCAGACATCCTGATCAGTGAAACCGGAAAGCTGGTGGGCGTGTCCGGACCGGACGGTCTGGCCAGCAATGCAGCGCGGCCATCTTCCTTCGTGTTCAGCCAATGGCAGACAGCCCTGCGCGGGGCAACGCATGTTCCACCCGTCCAGGTGCGGGGAGCAAGACCCGACCAGACAGCTGATCCTCCGGCCAAACCGAACGCGGACAGCCTTGATCGCCTGCTGCGTTCCGCCGAACTGCAGACCTCGCGGTTTCACTGCGCAAACCGCGGCGTCTGCGCAGCCGTTCACGCTGGTGTCAGGATTGTCGCAATTGACCAGGCAGCCCTTATAGGTGCGGCCTGCGACCGGGCCGATCTGGTTGTCATTTCGATCCCGGTCTATCTCGACGAATGCCGGTCGGGTGCCACGCTGGTCACGGCAAGAACTCTGCGCCGAACCGGTTCGCTGGCAATCACGGTTCAAGAGGGCCGAGACTCACCGGTCGACCAGAGGTCGCAGCCCGGAAGCGGGGCTGGGAACAGCATCGGCGCCCACTTTCGAATTGACGCTGCGGTGCAAGGCGTCATCCGGCCATGGACGCTGCAGCGCTATTACGAATGGCGCACCGGCACCTTCGACCTGCCTGGCTGAGACACAAGCCCCCACGAAACCGCACTGGATAAAATCGCTTGGGCAAAGCTCGAAACCCGACCGGTTCCAGTCAGATCAGTGATAACGACGGATCAGGCCGACCAGCTTGCCCTGAACCTTGACCCGGTCCGGCCCGAAAATCCGGGTCTCGTAGGCCGGGTTGGCGGCCTCCAGCGCGATCGATGCGCCCTTGCGACGGAACCGCTTCAGCGTGGCTTCCTCATCATCGACCAGCGCAACGATGATGTCACCGGGATTGGCCGTGGTCATGTTGCGGATGACAACCGTGTCACCATCGAAGATGCCCGCATCGATCATCGAATCACCCTTGACCTCGAGCGCGTAATGGTCGCCGGGGCCGATCATTTCAGCCGGCACGGTGATGTTGTGAGTAATGTTCTGAATCGCCGAAATCGGCACACCGGCCGCAATCCGTCCCATCATCGGCACATCGGCCACCTGCGACGGCTCGTCATTGGCCGGTTCCGCACGTCGCACCGGTTCAGGCTGCTTGCCCTGGCCGCCTTCGATGACGCTTGGCGAAAAGCCGCGCCGCGGCTGCAGATTGGCCTGGTAGCTGTCAGGCAGCTTGATCACTTCCAGCGCCCGCGCCCGGTTGGGAAGCCGGCGGATGAAGCCACGTTCCTCGAGTGCCGTGATCAGACGGTGAATGCCGGATTTGGACGCCAGATCAAGCGCATCCTTCATCTCGTCAAAGGAAGGCGGAATCCCGCTTTCCTTCATGCGTTCGTTGATGAAAAGGAGAAGCTCGTGCTGTTTGCGCGTCAACATTGGTAAATTACCCCGGTGGCCGACTCGACGGCTGAATGAAACAAAACCAGAACCTAGCTATCATGTTCCATATGTGTTCCACAAGAGGTAAAGAAACAATAAAGGAACATCCGCCCCGAATGCCGACTTTGCTGCGGTCACGACCAGAAAGGGGCGATTTATCCGCCTTATCTCGGTCAACACATTGATTGCATTGCTGTGTAGTCGGTTCAGCGACGGTGTCGCAGCAATTGCTCGCTCACCGGCTCATGTGCTTTAAATTTATGAAATCAAAGGGTAAATATGAAGTCCGGAACGAATAGGGAATGAAGCACGAAAGGGCATGGCGTGCAGGGAACAAGGCGGTGGTGTCTGCGTAGCTGCCGTGAATGATCTGCTCTCCGTAATCTTCGGGGCAAGGGCCCGGACTGCGGTGTTTCATGCCCTGAGCACGTTAAGCTCATGATCTCCTGGTTCCCATGCGAATCGGTTCTTCGCCGTCATGCCAATGCTTTCGCCTCCGGTCAGCTGTCACAACATGGTTCGGGCGCGTTCGGATGTGTCGCGAATATGGTGCTCGATCAGCGCCGATGCCTTCTCGGCGTCGCGGTCCAGCGCGGCTAGCATGATCTGCCGGTGTTCCTCGAATTTCTCCTTGCCGAGCCCCTGCGGCGCCATCTTGGTGACAAACCGGTAGCGGTCGAGCTGGTTGAACATCAGGGATCTGAGCTTGAACAACCACTTGCCGCGGCAGGCCGCGACCAGCGATTCATGGAATTCGCGATGCCGCTGCACCCATTCCGAATGACGTTCGATGCGCTCGGGCCAGGACAGCTTTTCGATGATGTTGAGCCGGTGGTGGGACGAAACGATGTGGCTTTCCCAGTCGTCATCGCCATGCGCGATCGCATCGGTGATGGCGCGTTTTTCCAGTTCGATGAAATGCTCGGTGATCTCGATCAGCTCTTCGCCGGAAACCGGGGCCACCCGGAAACCCTTGCCGGCCTCCAGCGTCACGAAACCTTCCGAAACCAGTTGCGACAGGCCTTCGCGCAGCGTGCCGATCCCGACGTCGTAGCGCTTGGTCATGTCGGCGAATTTGAGCCGGGTTTCGGGCTCGAAGACACTGCTGACGATGTCGGAGCGCAGCCGTTCGACCACGTCGCGTCCGCCCGATTGCTCCACCTTGGCGGGCTCCTGCCGTACGGGTTTGGTAAGATCGATGGTCAGGGTCGTGCTCCCTCGAAGATCAAGACCGTCCGGCGTGGCGGCGGCCCGTGGTCGTGTGTTCAATCAGACCGATATATTCGAAAATTTACAATTGGTACAGGGCCATTGCGGCGTAGGTCGCCCGACATCGTGTTGCCCTGGTCTCCCGGACCGCAAATCCGGGCCAACCCGGACGACTGTCCGATTCAGCGGTGAAAAATTTCGAAAACGGCTTTACGCGACTACATTCCAAGATAGAATGATTTTCGAAAATGGGTGGAGATTTGAATGAAGTATCTTTCCTTTCGCAGGGCAGGCGTTGCCTCATGGGGCCTGTTGAAAGACGGCGGCATCGTCGATCTGGGCGGTGAGGCGGCTGATCTGCGTGCTTTCATCGCTGCCGGATTCCCGGGGGCCGAAGCGCTGGCGGCCCGTCCGGTCAGTCTTGCGCCGTCAGACGTGGTTCTCGATCCGGTGATCCCCAATCCCTCCAAGATCGTCATGGCGGCGATCAACTATTACGAGGCCGACACCGATCCTGCAAAGGTGCCGGAATACCCGGTGCTGTTCCTGCGCCTGCCGGCGTCGCAGATCGGTCATGGCGCAGCCTTGCTGCAGCCGCGGTCGTCACAGAAGCTCGATTTCGAAGGCGAGCTGGCGGTCATTATCGGGCAGGGCGGCCGCCACATCCCGCAGGACCAGGCGCTCGCACATGTTGCCGGCTATTCGATCTACAATGACGGCAGCGTTCGCGACTGGCAGAAGCACAGCCATCAATTCACTCCGGGCAAGAACTTTGTCGGCACCGGCGCCTTTGGCCCGTGGATGGTCACCGCTGACGAGATTCCGCCGCGGCCGCTGTCGCTGGTCACGAGGGTCAACGGCGTTGAGAAGCAGCGCACCGACACCTCGAAGATGATCTTCGATATTCCCTATCTGATCAATTACATCTCGACTTTCACCCCGCTCGAACCCGGCGATGTCATCGTCACCGGCACATGCACCGGCTTCGGGTCGACCCGCAGGCCGCAGGAGTTTCTCAGCCCCGATGACGTCGTCGACATCGAGATCGAAGCCATTGGAACGCTGTCAAACACCGTTGCACGGGAGCCGTAGAAAGCGGGGCAGGCGGGTGTTTCGGCCGTTCGCTGCGCGGATGGGCAATCCGAAACACAATGCCTTATTCAACTATACAGAAATTTTCGAAAATGTTTGAGGTGGCCGGATTTGTATGCTAGGTCATCCTCACAGTGAAGGACCAACTCGGTGGAGGGTAGAATGAGTTATCTGGTCAATGCGATCGGCCACGTGCAATTGAATGTGGTCGACGTGGAGGCGCTGGTGAAGGAGTCCGAGGATATCATCGGGCTGCACGTCACCCACCGGGAGGCAAACACCGTCTGGTTGTCCTGCAGCGGCCGCAAGGCGGAACTGGTGCTGCACAAGGCAGATGAGAATTCGGTCCGTTCGATCGGCTTCGATGCCCTGTCCGCCGATGCCGTGCGCGAAGCCGCAAGCCGGGTCGAGGCTGCCGGCTGCAAGCTGGTGTGCGAAACACCCTCACTTTCCTGCTGCGAAGCCGGTATCAGCTTTCTCACCCCGCAGGGCCATGTCATCGAAGTTCATACCCCGATCGCTGACGAAACTTATGGACGCCGCAATTTCACCCTCGGCATCGGCGCGCTGCGCCTGGACCATGTCAATCTGACCTCCCCGGAGCCGACGGAAACCCGGGCCCATTTCGAGCAGATCATGGGGCTGAAGCTCTCCGAGCGCATGGTTGATGACGGGCTCAGCTGGATGCGTGGTGCCAACCTCTTGCACCATTGTGTCGGCATCGTGCGCGGACCCACCGGCCTGCATCATTATTCCTTCGAGGTTGCCGAGTTCGGCGACTACTGCAAGCTCGGCGATCGTCTCGACACCGTCAGCAAGGAAATTGTCTGGGGGCCTGGCCGTCACCGTCCGGGCGACAACACCTATGCCTATTACATCGACGCTTGCGGCGCGATGGTCGAGCTCGCCGGCGGCATGGCAATGATCCACGACGACGCCCGCTACGAGCCGAATGTGATCACCGCGCTCAAGCGCCCCGAAAATGTTCGCGTCATGAATGTCTGGGGCACGCCGGCGCCGCAGCCGTGGCTGCAGCACAAATTCCCCTGGGGAAAGTTCGCTGCCTGAAGCCGCGCGCCCCGGACAACACCAAATCAAGTGAGAGCAACATGACAACTATCGGCATTCTTGAAGGCTCGTTGCGCAAGGCATCGCTGTCGCGTGCGGTTGCGCGCGCAGCTTCGGATCTGACGCCTCAGGGGGTGACTGTCACCATCCTGCCAAGCACCGAAGCCCTGCCGCACTACAATCAGGACATCAAGGACGAGGGCATTCCCGCCTCGGTGGCCGAGCTTGCCGAGGCAATTTCCGGGATCGATGCGCTGCTCATCGTCACCCCCGAGTACAATTGGTCCATTCCCGGCGCGCTAAAGAACGCGATCGACTGGCTGTCGCGGCTGGACCCGCTGCCGCTTGCGTCGATGGCGGTGGCGATCTGGACCGTGTCTCCCGGCCTTCTCGGCGGCGCCCGTGTGCACGAGAGCCTGCGCCAGACGCTGCATTCCCAGGGCATGCAGATCATGGCCAAGCCGGAAATCCAGATCGGCGGCGCCAAGGGCAAGGTCGACGTCGAAGCCGGCAAGATCAGCCACGAAGACACCGCCGAGTTCCTGCGCAAGCACCTCGCGGCGTTCGAAGCCTTTGCCAAATCCTGGAGCGGCCGGTCCTGAGAAGGGGCATCGGACCAGCGCTATCCATTGGGAGATAAGAGACTATGGAGCATCCACTTACATTCATGTCCGACGGCCTGAAACTCTCGGGCGTGTTGCACGTGCCCGAAGGCCGTGCACCGGGGCAGAAACTGCCGACCTTCATCGTGCTACACGGCTTTGTCGGCACCAAGGACAAGTCCCACGTCGAGCTGCTGGCGCGGATGATCGAGGAAATGGGCTATTGCGTCTTCCGCATCGATTTCCGCGGCTGCGGCGAGAGCGAGGGCGCCCGCGGTGAAGTCCGCTGCTTCGACCAGGTTGCCGACACCAAGAATGCGGTGACCTTCATATCCGGGCGCGAAGAAGTCGACCCCGAGCGCATCGGCGTCACCGGCCACAGCTTCGGTGCCGCCGTGGCGATCTTTGCCGGTGGCATCGACGAGCGCATTGCCGCCGTCATGTCCTTCTGCGGCTGGGGCGATGGCGAACGCAAGTTCCGCGGTCAGCACCCGACGCCGGAAGCCTGGGCGAAATTCACCGGCATCCTCGAAGAGGGCCGCAAGCACAAGGCCAAAACCGGCGAAAGCATGTGGGTCTCGCGCTTCGACGTGGTGCCGATCCCCGAAGAGCTGCGCTCCAACCTGTCGCCCAAGGCGCAGTTCGAAGTGCCGGTCGAAACAGCCTGGAGCATGTACAATTTCCGCGCCGACGATGTCGTGGCCGACATCGCGCCGCGTCCGCTCTTGCTGTTTCACACCGCCGGTGACGTGATCACGCCGATGGAACAGTCGATCCGGCTGTTCGAAAAGGCCGGCGCCAATGCCGAACTGATGATCCCGACCGGCATGTCGCACTTCCCGCTTTCGGAAGAGGACGAGCCGCACACACGGACTCTCGTCCAGGCCTGGCTCGACAAGTTCTTCCCCAGCCCGCTGCGGCAAAACTCATGACACTGTTTCGCGCACAGGATCTTCAGACCTATGCGGCGGCGCTTCTGGCCGGCGGCGGATTTTCGCCGGCCCATGCCGAAGAGACCGCGCGCGTTCTGGTCTGGGCCAATGCGCGCGGAGCGGAATCGCATGGTGTCTTGCGCATTCCCCGCTATGTCGAGATGGTCGAGCAGGGCAAGATCGACCCCGTGGCTGTGCCGCGGGTTGAAAAGACCGAGGGCGCCGTCTCCATTCTCGAAGCATCCAGAGCGCCAGGCGCATCGTCGATGCTGGCAGCGATGGACGAAGCGGTCTCGATTGCGTCGCGACTGGGCATCGGCTGGTGCTCGGCCCGCAACATCACCCATGCCGGCGCTGTCGGTTATTACACCATGCAGGCTGCCAATCGCGGCTTTGTCGGCATTGTCATGTCGGCTTCCGGCCCGCTGATGGCCTATCACGGCGCACGGGTGTCGGGGGTTTCGACCAATCCGCTGTCGATCGCGGTGCCGTCCTCCGGCAATCCGCTGCTTCTCGACATGTCGACATCCAATGTCGCGCTGGGCAAGGTCATGGCGGCCAAGGATGCCGGCACCTCGGTGCCCGAAGGCTGGGGCATCGATGCCGAAGGGGCGCCCGCGACCGATCCGAAGAAGATTGCAACGCTGACGCCGCTGGGTGGCCCGAAGGGCTCCGGCCTGTCGCTGATGATCGAGATCCTGGCCAGTGTGCTGGTTTCGAACCCGGTGATTTCCGAGGCGCTTTCAGGCCGTGCTGCGGCGATGAACGGGCTGGCAATGGCGCTCAATGTCAAGGCCTTCGCTAATCCCGATACTTTCGCCCGGCAGATCGCCGAACTGGTCGCATCGATCAAGGGGCTGCCGACAGCAAGCGGCACCGATGAAGTTCTGATGCCTGGTGAGCGTGGTTTTGCCATGGCGGAACAGCGCACCCGTGACGGCATACCGGTAGCGGCTGGCACATTGAAACGACTGGCTGAATTGGCAGAGCGGTTGGGTGTAAACTCACCCGAGGCGCTGCAGGCATAACACGAAACCTGGCCGCGGGCGCCTTGTTCGGGCGCGAGGCAAGGGAGGAGACGAAAAGTGGTGGAGACGCTGGAGGGCGAAAAACCGGAAACCGGCAGGAAGACCTGGCGGCAGGCGATCAGTGGCGCGGTGCTGATCGCGTTCAGTGTCGCCATACTGGTGACATCCTGGAACTATTCGACCGGCAGTCTGCAGCAGATGGGCCCGGGCTACATGCCGCACGTGATTGCCTATGCGCTGATCCTGATGGGCCTGGGGATCATTGTCGCCGATTTGCGCGACACCAGTCCACACTACGCCGAACCCATGCACTGGCGCGCGCTGATTTTCGTGTCCGCCGCGGTACTCGTTTTCGTTGCCCTGATCGAGCCCGCCGGGCTGGTGCCTGCGATGTTCTGCGCTGTTGCAGCCTCCAAGCTTGCCAACAAGCGCTCCAGCCTGCTCAGCATCGTGATCTACTCAGCAGCCGTTACCCTTGCCGGATATCTCCTGTTCATCGTGGCGCTCGGCCTGCCTCTTACCGTGTTTGGAAGGTGAGGCGATGATTGATCAATTCCTCCTCGGTCTGTCGGTGGTTCTGCAGCCTGAAGTGCTGATGTACGCCTTTTTCGGGGTGTTTCTCGGCCAGGTCATCGGCGTGCTTCCCGGTGTTGGCGCGATTACCGCGATTTCGCTGTTGCTCCCGGTCACGTTCTACCTTGATCCGACCAGCTCGGTGATCCTGCTGGCGGGCATCTATTACGGTTCGCAATATGGCGGCGCGATTGCCTCCATCCTGCTCAATCTTCCCGGTACCCCGTCCTCGGTGGTCACCTGCCTCGAAGGCTATCCATTGGCGCGCAGCGGCCGCGCCGGTTTCGCATTGCTGATCACGGCCCTGTCCTCGTTCGTCGGCAGCATGATCGGCGTCGTCGTGGTGGTCCTGGCCGCCATTCCGATGGCGGCCTTCGCGCTGAAATTCGGCGCACCCGAATACACCATGCTGGTCGCCCTTGGCCTGGTCGCCGCCTCGCTGATCAGCTCGGGCTCGCAATTGCGTGCATTCTCCATGGCGCTGGTTGGCATCGCGCTGGGCATGGTCGGCTCGGATGCAAGCACCGGCCAGTACCGCTTTGTCGCAACCGACGCGCTGGCCGACGGCATCAGCCTGGTGTCACTCGCCATGGGCCTGTTCGGCCTGAGCGAGATCATCCGCAATGCCGCAAACAGCGAGGCCCGCAAGAGCAAGATCCAGCTCAGCTTCAAGGATATTTTCCCAAGCAAGGCTGAGCTGCGCTCGCTGGTGGCGCCTGTCGGCCGCGGCGCGACGATCGGGTCGTTCTTTGGCGCCTTGCCCGGAACCGGGGCTGCCATCGCCTCCTTCATGTCCTATGCCTTCGAGCGGCGGGTTTCGCGCACGCCGGAGAAATTCGGCAAGGGCCATCTGCCCGGGCTTTGTGCACCCGAAGCCTCCAACAATGCCGCTGCGCAGACCAGCTTCATCCCCACGCTGACCCTCGGCGTGCCGGGCGATGCCGTGATGGCGCTGATCATCGGTGCGCTGATCCTCAACGGGATCATTCCCGGTCCCCGGCTGATCGTGGACGAGCCGGAACTGTTCTGGGGCGTGATTGCCAGTTTCTTCGTCGGCAACATCATCCTGCTGATCATCAACATCCCGCTGATCGGCATCTGGGTTCGGCTGCTGAGCATTCCCTACTACCGGCTGTACCCGGCTATCGTGCTTCTGATCTGTGTCGGCGTGTATTCGCACCGCTCCAGCGTCACCGACGTGGTGTTGACGCTGGTCTTCGGTCTCATAGGCTACATCATGAAGCGCTACCGCTTCGAGCCGGCGCCCGTGCTGCTCGGTTTCGTGCTCGGGCCGATGCTCGAAGAGAATTTTCGCCGCACCATGCTGCTTTACGGCGGAGATTTCTCCGTCTTCGTCAGCCGGCCCATAAGTGCAGTCCTGGTCGGCTGTGGCGCATTGTTGCTGGGCTTCACCCTGTTGTCCGCATTCATTTCACATCGAAGAGCCTTGAAGGCCAAACACCAGCAAGGCGGGTCTTATTCGGTCTGAGACCTTCGAAATCCAGTCAGACCGCAATCCACCGGGAGGAATAAAATGTTGAAAAAACTCATGCTGGCGCTGCCAGTCGTTGCAATGATGTCGGGTGCCGCCATTGCGGCGGACGATTATCCGGACCGCTCCATCCGCTTCATCATCGGCTTTGGTGCCGGCGGTAACGCAGATACGGTTGCCCGTCTCCTGGCCGAGCCGATGACCAAGGATCTGGGCCAGCCCGTCGTGGTCGAATCCAAGCCCGGCGCCGGCGGCAATGTCGCCTCCGACTTCGTCTCGAAGTCCGATCCGGACGGCTACACCATGCAGCTGATGGTTGGCGGACACGCGGTGTCGGCGGCGATGTACAATTCGCAGCCGTTCGATCCGCTCGCCGACTTCACCTTCATCTCGACCATCGGCCAGTTCCCGTTCTTTGTCGCCACCCAGGCTGGCGCTTACGAGAACATCGAGGACCTGATCGCCAAGGCAAAAGCCGCTCCGGGCACCATCAAGATCGGCCACTCGGGCGTTGGCTCGACCCAGAACCTGACCGGCGAACTGATGGATCTGGAAACCGGTGCCGACTTCATCCACGTGCCTTACAAGGGCGGTGCTGCCGCAGCGACTGCTCTGCTCGGTGGCGAAGTTGATGTCGTCATCGACACCGGCACCATCATGACGCCGCAGCAGGAAGCCGGCAAGTTCGACATCCTGGCCGTCTCGTCCAAGGACCGCTGGCCCGACAAGCCGGACGTTCCGACGCTGGCTGAAACCGTCGCACCCGGCTTTGACGTTGTCTCCTGGACCGGCGTAGGCATGCCGGCCGGCGTTGATCCTGCCATCGCCGACAAGGTGCGTGCGTCCGTCCATGCAGCCATTGCGGACCCGGAAGTTTCCGCCCGCATTGAAAAGCTCGGCGCCAAGCCTTCGCCGTCTTCCGGTGAAGACATGCGTGCCATGGTCGAAAGCCAGATCGCTGTCTGGAAAAAGGTTGTGGACTCAGCCGGTATCCAGAAGCGCTAAGTCAGCGTTTCAAGGCTCGCCGGTCCGCCGGCGAGCCTTTTTCATCTTCATGTGATCAGGATAGACCGGACACAGGCCATGAACGACAAGACACCCGATCAGCTCACCTCCGGTTTTCTCAGGCGTGAATTCTACGTGGTCACCACCACGCCGGCGCGCTCGCCGGAGATCAAGAAACTGCTGCCCGAGCATCTCGAATATCAGGTCAAGCTCGAACGCGAAGGCAAGCTGTTCGGGGCAGGGCCGTTTTACGAGGAGGGTGATGACATCCCCTCCGGCGGCATGATCATCCTGCGCGCCAGATCCGCAGCCGAAGCCCGCGAAATCGCCGATGCCGACCCATTCCACAAGGCCGGGCTGCGCAGCTACACCTTGCGCAAATGGATGATGAACGAAGGCGCGATGACAGTGACCATCCGCTATTCCGACCAGAGCGTCGAAATCGCCGACTGAATTGCTGTCTGGCACAGGCAGGCCGAACCTGCGACGTTGATACAGTCGCAATTGAAGGAAAGTCCGATGATCTACGAAATGCGTATCTACCGTTGTGTGCCCGGCATGCTGCCAATCCTGCTCAAGCGGTTCGAAGACACCACATTGCAGATCTGGGAGCGGATCGGCATCCGCACCGCCGGCTTCTTCACCACGGTGGTGGGAGAATCCAACCACGAACTGACCTATTTCCTGGCCTGGGAGTCGCTGGAACAGCGCGAACGGCTGTGGGGTCAGTTTGCCACCGATCCGGAATGGGTCTCCGCCAAAACCGCCCACCAGGACGCGCACGGCGAAGTGGTCGCGAACATCTCCAACAGCTTTCTAGCGCCAACCGCGTTTTCTGCCAGGGCCGGCAAGCCGCATCCGGTCTGAGCAAACCGGAACCGGGCGGCTTCAACTTGCCTGGTCGCGCGCCACTTCATCGGCCAGCCATTGCTTGAAGGCGATGATCGGCGCGTAGCTGTCTTTCGCTTCCGGCCAGACCAGCCAGTAGGCGCCGCTGGTCGGTACAGCTTGCCTCAGGATCGGCGCCAGCCGGTTCTCGGCAATCTCGATCTGGGCCAGGTAGTCGGGCAACAGCGCGATGCCGAGGCCTGAAATCGCCGCCTGGATCATCATCGAGAACTGGTCCATCAGCATGCCCGTTGCGCCGCTGAAACGTGCATTCTCCCCCGGCTCCTGGCCCGTATTCTGACCAGAAAACCAGTCATCCCAGCCGCTTTGACGGGTTTCCAGCTGCAAAAGCTGCAATGCTGCGACATCCGCAGGACCGGAGATCGGGTTGCGGGTGAGAAATTCTGCGCTGGCGCAGGCGGTCACCCGTTCGTCAAACAGCTTGAAGGCATGTGCGCCCGGCCAGTTCGGTTCCCCGAAATAGATCGCGGCGTCAAAGATCTCTGTTTCGAAGCTGAATTTCTCGATCCGCGTGGCGATATTGACCGAAATCCCCGGATGCGCGGCCAGAAAACCGCCAAGCCGTGGCCCAAGCCAGCGCGTCGCCAGCGTCGGCAGCACCGCCAGCGACATCACCCCGCCGCCGGGATTGGTGACCAGCGACATGCTGGCGCGCTGGATCATGTCGAGCGCCCGCGACACGTCGCGCTGGTAACTCAGCGCCGCATCCGTCGGGATCAGCTTCTTGCGTTGCCGTGTGAACAGCTCCCGGCCCAGCTGCGCCTCGAGCGACTGGATCAGCCGGCTCACGGTGCTCTGGGTCAGGTTCAGATCTTCCGCCGCCGCGGTCACCGAGCGGCGCCGCACCACGGCTTCGAGCGCCAGCAGCTGGCTTTGCGAGGGCAGGAAACGGCGTTGACGCATAACATTCACTCACTGCATGATCTCATGAAGCAATAGCGTTTTTCTTGGGCGATGTCAGGCAATAATGTCGCCTGATCAGTGATCCGCTGCATCAAGGTGCTTGGTCAGCCGGTCGTCATAACCGAACGAGGTCTCCCCATGTCCAGCAAGCCGAACCCTTTCACACCGGCCGATCCCTTCCTGCTCGAAGACCAGCTGGGCGAAGACGAGCGCATGATCCGCGACACCGCTGCGGCTTTCGCCGCCGACAAGCTGGCGCCCCGGGTCGAGACCGCCTATCTCGAAGAGCGCACCGATCCCGAGATCTTCCGGGAAATGGGCGAGGCGGGGCTGCTGGGCGTGACCTTGCCCGAGCAATATGGCGGCGCCGGCGCCTCATACGTTGCCTATGGCCTGGTGGCGCGCGAGGTCGAACGCATTGACAGCGGCTACCGCTCGATGATGTCGGTGCAATCCTCCCTGGTGATCTACCCGATCTACGCCTATGGCTCGGAAGAGCAGCGCCAGAAATACCTGCCCAAGCTCGCCAGCGGCGAATATATCGGCTGTTTCGGCCTGACCGAACCTGATGCCGGATCCGATCCCGGCGGCATGCGCACCCGCGCGGTCAAGACCGACACCGGTTACCGCCTGACCGGTTCGAAGATGTGGATCTCCAACGCCCCGATTGCAGACGTTTTCGTGGTCTGGGCCAAGTCAGACGCCCATGACGGCAAGGTTCGCGGCTTCATTCTCGACAAGGGCATGAAAGGCCTCTCGGCACCGAAGATCGAGGGCAAGTTGTCGCTGCGCGCCTCGATCACCGGCGAAATCGTCATGGACAATGTCGAGGTCGGCGAAGACGCGCTTCTGCCCGGCGTTCAGGGCATCAGCGGCCCCTTCGGCTGCCTCAACCGCGCCCGCTACGGCATTGCCTGGGGCGTGATGGGGGCTGCCGAAGACTGCTGGCAGCGCGCGCTGCAATATGGTCTCGACCGCAAGCAGTTTAACCGTCCGCTCGCCGCCACCCAGCTTTACCAGAAGAAGCTCGCCGACATGCAGACCGAGATCGCGCTCGGGCTTCAGGCAGCCCTCAGGGTCGGGCAGCTGTTTGACGAGAACCGCTTCGCGCCCGAGATGATCTCGATCATCAAGCGCAACAATTGCGGCAAGGCGCTCGATATTGCCCGCCAGTCGCGCGACATGCATGGCGGCAACGGCATCCAGAGCGGCTATCACATCATGCGGCACTCGCAGAACCTGGAGACCGTCAACACCTATGAAGGCACCCATGATGTTCACGCGCTCATTCTGGGCCGCGCCCAGACCGGCCTGCAGGCGTTTGCATGACCGGGGCAGCACCGCTCAAGGGCCTCAAGGTCGTTGAACTGGCGCGCATTTTGGCCGGCCCCTGGGTCGGTCAGACGCTGGCCGATCTCGGCGCCGAGGTGATCAAGGTGGAAGCCCCCGAAGGCGACGATACCCGCCGCTGGGGCCCGCCCTTCATGCAGCGCGACAGCGAAGATGGCGAAACCGAAACCGTTGCGGTCTATTTCCATGCCGCCAACCGCGGCAAGACCTCCGTCGTCTGCGATTTCAAGAATCCGGAAGATCTCGACCGCCTCAAGGTCCTGATCTCCGAGGCCGATGTTCTGGTCGAAAATTTCAAGGCCGGCGGGCTGAAGAAGTTCGGTCTCGACTACGAAAGCGTGGCCAAATTCAACCCGCGCCTGGTCTACGCCTCGATCACCGGTTTCGGCCAGGATGGTCCGCGCGCCACCCAGCCCGGCTATGACTTCCTGATCCAGGGCATGAGCGGCATCATGGATCTGACCGGCGACCCGGACGGCTCGCCGCAGAAGATCGGTGTCGCCTGGATTGATATCTTTACTGGCCTTTATACCGTCATCGCCATCCAGGCAGCACTTGCCGAACGCGCAAACTCCGGCCTTGGTCAGCATGTCGACATGGCATTGTTTGATTGCGGGGTAGGGGTGCTTGCCAACCAGGCCAGCAATTACCTCATCGGTGGCAAAGTGCCGACGCGGCTTGGCAACGCCCACCCCTCGATCGTGCCTTACGAGGTGTTTCCGACAGCTGATGGCCACCTGATCATCGCTTGCGGCAATGACCGCCAGTTCCGCGCGCTCTGCGGCGTGCTGGGGCTCGATGCACTGGCCGACGATCCCGACTACGCCACCAATGCGGCGCGCGTCACCAACCGCGATGCGCTTCGTGTGCTTATCGGCGGCGTCACCTCGAGCCGCGACAAAGCAGCCCTGATTGCTTCGCTCGAAACCGCGGGCGTTCCCGGCGGTCCGATCAACACCGTGGCCGAAGCGCTGAACGACCCGCAGGCCGTGGCCCGCGAGATGGTGATCGAGCCTGAAGGCATCTCTGCCCTGCGCAGCCCGATCCGCTTCTCTCGCAGCGAACTGGCGCTCGACAAGGCCGGACCCCGGCTTGGCGACGGCGACTGGCAATTCAAGGGGTAGGGGACGGCGGGGAGCCCGTGCCTGTGCTCAGGAACAGGCAACTCATCCCGCCGCACAGGCCCTGTCAGAGCGGCAGCGCCTGACGGGTGTCGAAAATCCATATGATGATATTTTATGCTTAAACGAACTCGGCCAAAATCATTTGATCGCAATTTGAGCACCGCAAGAACAGCCGTGTGCCCGGAGTATTTTCCGTCTGCTCAATCATCGGTGCTCGCCAGTGCCGCGTTTCAACCCATCTGAAATCGCTGCCGTCGCACCGGCTCGGTCCGGAACTTCACGTCCCGGAAAGACCGGTTCGCGGGCCGCGGTTGTAGAGACGCAGCCGGACCAATGCCGCGAAAAATAGAGCCAACTGCCGCTTGATCGGTACGGCCTATCGGCAGCGCTGCCCACGTGAATAGTTATGCCTTAACAGGCTGAAACAGAACACTTAATTTGTCCCTGCCGGGCGAGGTTCGCGCCGGATGAACCGCGGAGCTATGGCCTGTCCTCAACCCGCTGGATGACTTCGCGCTGGCGCGGGCACGGCTGTCACCCGGCCACGCCGGAACAGGCGTCGCGCACCCGGCCAGACCGGCATCGCAGTACTGGTTCCCCGCCCACCTTCATCAAACTGGCACGCATCTTGAATGGCCTTGAAAGGATCAACCGGCACGGCCCTCACGGGCGTGGCGGATGGGGTGATCCTGTTTGGAGGGGATTTTCACCGGGCGCAGGCATCTGCGCACCGTTTCAACAAGGGCCTCCGAACCAGAGGTCTGCAGCGTGAAGGTTTCAGAGAAAGGGACCAAAATGAAAAAAGCACTGCTCACCCTAACCGCAATGGCGGCCATCGGCTTTGCCTCCAGTGCCCTTGCCGAGACGAAACTGACCATTGCCAACTGGCTGCCGCCAACCCATCCACTGTTCTCTAACGTCGTCGTCAAGATGGCCGAAAACATCACCGAAGCCACCGGCGGGGAGGTGACCACGTCCATTCTGCCCGCACCGCTGGGGCCGCCGCCGGCGCAGTTCGATATTGCCGCCAACGGCGTGGCCGATATCACCTTCGGGGTTCAGGGCTACACCGCAGGACGTTTCAAGACCTTCAACCTGGCCGAACTGCCGTTTCTGGGCGACAGCGCCGAGGCGATTTCGGTCGCCTACTGGAACACCTATGACAAGATGCTCAAGGATGCCGGCGAGTATGACAAGGTCAAGGTTCTGGCCGTGTTTGCCCATGGCCCCGGAGCGATTTTCCTGAAAGAGGGAGATGTTGCATCTCCTGACGTGCTCAACGGCCAGAAGCTGCGCGTCGGCGGTGGTTTCGTCCACAAGGTCGCAACCGCGCTTGGTGCCGTGCCGGTAGAAGGGCCGTCATCAAAAGCCTACGAGCTGTTGAGCCAGGGCGTCGCCGACGGCATTCTGTTTCCCTTCGAATCCGTCAACGCATTCAAGCTGATCCCGGAGCTGAGCACGGCCATCACGGTGCCGGGCGGGCTTTACAACACCTCGTTCTTCATCGTCATGAACAAGGCAAAGTGGGACAGCCTGACACCCGAGCAGCAGGCCGAAATCGACAGTGTCACAGGTGAGGCTCTGGCCCGCCTGGCCGGCCAGATGTGGGATCGCGAAGACGCCAAAGGACGCCAGGCCATGGAAGGCAAGATCACGGTTTCGCCTGCAACCGAAGCCCAGCTTGCAGCCTGGCGTGAAGCCCTGCAGCCGGCCGTCGACGCCCAGATCACCGAGGTGTCCGCCTCCGGTATTGACGGCAAGGCGGCCCGCGAGTTGTTCATGGCCGAACTGGAAGCGGCCTCGAAATGAAAGAGCCCCTCGCACCTGGCGACAGCCCCCCTAAGGGGCCGCTTGATCACGGCAAGGGCGGCAGCCTGCGCTGGGTGCGGGGCGGCATCGTTTTCGTCGGCGGCACGATGCTCCTGGTGATGATGGCGCTGACGATTGTTGATGTTATTGGCCGCTACATCTTCAACAGTCCCTTGAGCGGCGCAGGCGAGCTGACGGAGCTGATCCTGATTTCGGTGATCTTCATGGGCCTGCCGGCCGTGACAATGGAGAAGGAACACACAACCGTTGATCTGTTCACCGCCCGCATGCCGGTCTGGACCGAGCCCTGGCGAGCGCTGGCCATCGGCGTGTTCTCCGCCGTCGTACTCGGTACCATCGGCTGGCAGCTCTGGGTTCATGCCGGGCGGATCGGTGCCTATGGCGATGTTTCGACAACGCTTCGCATCCCGATCGCACCTGTCGCCTACTTCTGCTCGGTCTCCACCTTCATCTCGGCTGTGGCCGCGGTGATGGTTTCATTTGAACCGCTTTTCAAGCGCCCGGGCAAAGGTTGATCCTATGGAATTCTGGCCTGTTGGCATCGCCGTCCTGCTTGCCCTGCTGTTCGCCGGCGTGCCCATCGCCTTCGCCATGACGGCGACCGGCCTGCTGGGGGTGGCGTCGATCATCGGCTTCGGTCCGGCCATGTCCCTGCTTGGAACCGTGTTCTTTGACTACGGGCGTGACTATTCGCTGTCGGTTCTGCCGCTGTTTCTGATCATGGGCTATTTCGTTGTTCAGTCGGGGATCGCCTCAGAACTCTACACCGCGGCCTATGCCTGGCTCAGGCACCGCCGGGGCGGGCTTGCAACGGCAACCGTGCTTGCCTGCGGCGCCTTTTCCTCGGTCTGCGGCTCGTCCATGGCAACGGCCGCCACCATGGCGCGGATATCGCTGCCTTCGATGCGCCGCTTCGGCTACCCCGATCATCTCGCGCTGGCCTCGATCGCCGCCGGCGGCACGCTCGGCATTCTCATCCCGCCCTCGGTCATCCTGGTGTTTTACGGCATCATGACCCAGCAGGATATCGGCAAGCTCTTTCTCGCCGGCATCGTTCCGGGCATTGTCGGCGTCATCGGCTATGCCATTGCCGTCCGCATTTCGCTGTTCTGGTTCAAGGGCGACTTGCCGACCGAGGACAAGCTCCCGCTGATCGAGAGAATACGGGCGCTGAAGGGCTCGGCAGGCGCCCTGTTTCTGTTCGCCTTTGTCATGGGCGGCATCTATCTCGGCGTTTTCACCCCCACCGAAAGCGCGGGCATGGGCGCGGGCGGCGCGTTTCTGCTGACCATCCTGCTGGGCAAATTCAGCTGGAAAGGGCTGTTCGAGGTCCTCTTCGACACCATGAAGACATCGGCGATGATGTTCTTCATCCTGTTTGGCGCGCTGACCTTCACCAACTACGTCAACATGTCGGGCATGACCCGGGACATCCAGAATTTCATTGGCATCTTTGGCGACAGCCGCCTCAGCCTAATCCTGGTGATCCTGGTGATTTACCTGCTGCTGGGCTGCATCCTGGAAAGCCTGTCGATGATCATGCTCACCGTTCCGTTGTTCTACCCGATCGCGGCAGCGCAGGGCATCGATCTGATATGGTTCGGGATTTTTATCGTCATGGTCACCGAGGTCAGCCTGATCACACCGCCCGTCGGCATGAATGCCTTCGTGCTCAAATCGGTCGTGCCGGACGTTCCCCTGAACACGATCTTCAAGGGGCTGGGCCCGTTCATCCTGATGGACATGGTGCGGATCGGACTGTTGATCATGCTGCCCGGCATGGCCTTGCTGCTCACATAACCACTCGATGGAGTGCGATCGGTCAGGCGGAACGCTGTTCGCTCACCAACGGATCGAGGCTCGGACCGGAAAAGAAGTCGATATCCGTCTGCCTGATTGCCTCGGCGGCCTTGAGATCGGCATCGTCGATCTTTCCGGCCCTTCGCAACACCACCTGACTGATCCGGCCCGGATGGCGTTTTATGGCATTGAGATACACCGTCGCGTCATGCTGCCCGGAATCGCCGACCAGGATGAATTGCAGCCCGGGATTGGCTTCCACGATCGTGTCGATCGCATCGCCCTTGTGCGAGCCGTGCGAGGACTTGATGAACTTGGTCTCGGAAATGCCGAGGTCACGCAGGAAGAACGGGCCGTTCGGCACATTGTGATTGTCGAAAACCTGGTTGAGATAGGCGTGCAGGTTCCACGGCGACGAACTGACATAAAACACCGGGTTCCTGCCGGCCTCGGCCTGGCGAATAAACGCAGCCGTGTCCTCAAACACCTCGCGGTTGGAGACGAATGTGGTCGCCGTGGTCCAAAGGTTGCGTGGCAGCCAATAGGCCCCCGTGCGCATCACCGTGTCATCGATGTCGGAGATGATGCCGAGTTCCGCGTCCGGATAGGGAACCTGAATCGAGGCCTGAGCGGTGCTCTCGTAATCGGGCAGTGAAAGTTCTGCGGTTTGCCAGCCCGAGGGCAGGGCCGGGATCACAAGCTGAAAATAGCCTTCCTCATCCGTCACGGTTTCCACATCGCCTGAAGCAATCCGAACGCCCGGCATTTCACTGGTCAGGAAATTCCGCGCCATGTTGCGAATGGCGTTCAGCCGGGAGGGCGCTTCCAGCCTTGTCGAAAACCAGGTGGTATCGAGAACACGACCGCGCAACACGCAGCCTTCGGGCGTTGCGTAGCCCATATAGGTATCGATCACCGGCTCGGGTGTTTCGTCACGCGGGCGGACCCTGTCCCAAAGATGTTCAACTTTGAGCGACAGATCGTGAAATAGGCTTCTGGCTTGCAACATGTTTCCGGGATTATCTGGCATTGGTCGATAAATTAAGTGTCAGTCGATCACCAGCACGGTGCATGGCTGGTTTGACTGAAACTTGTTCCTCCTTCAAGGTCGAGAGATGGGACTGGCTGCTTCTACGCCAGATTGACGAAGGCGAGAGCGCCCAGTGTGAGTGCCATCAGAAAAACGATCGTGCCCATTGGTATCTCCTGCGGTTCAAAATCCGTGAAAGACGAACTCTCATGCGCAGGATTGGTTCCCGTCGGCGTGATCGCGGGCGCGTCAAAAGCCACCGGCCACACTTATGGGAACCGGTGCCGCCTATGGCAAAGGCCATCAACCGTGCGGATGGCGCAGAAATAACGGAATTGCCGGTCAGACTGCCGGCAAATCGGCGCTCGATCGCGGCCTGCGGATCTGCCGGTTGATCAGCGCAAGACCATGACTTGGCAGGTCGAGCCGGCTTTGGCCGGTGGCGCAAAGGGTGGTCTGATGACCAGACAGCGGGCATCGGCAAAGACGTTCATCAGCGATGAATCCTGCTGTGCCGATGGCGTGGCGATGAGCTGGCCTTCGGCGTCGGTTTCAAGAGCGCTGCGCAGATAGTCCTGGCGCAGATCGTTCTCCGGCAAATCTTTGGAAAGTCTCGCGGTCTTGATCCGGTCCGGGTCCGGCAAGCCGCCCAAACGAGTGATCAGCGGTTCGAGAAACAGATGCGCGCAGACGAGGCTCGAGGCCGGGTTTCCGGGCAGGCCGAGTACCCGCAGGCCGCCAAGCTTGCCCGACATTAAAGGCTTGCCCGGACGCATGGCGATCTTCCAGAAATCGAGCGCCATGCCGCGCCCCGTCAGCGCCTTTTGCACCAGGTCATGGTCACCGACCGACGCGCCGCCGATGGTCACCAGCACATCGGCCTCCTGTGCAATGGCCGTATCCAGCGCCTCGTCGAGTGCCTCCATCCGGTCAATCGCAATGCCGAGATCAATCACCTCTGCGCCCGCAGCCTGGGCCAGCGCTGCCACGCCAAACGTGTTCGAGGCGATGATCTGCCCCGGCCCCAGCGACTGGCCCGGCAGGCGCAGCTCGTCCCCGGTGGCGAGAATGGCGACCCGCGGCTTGCGCACCACCGGCAGCTCTGCATGGTTCATTGCGGCAGCGAATGTGATGGCGCCGGGATCGAGAAGCCGGCCCTTGGCGAGCCCGGTCATGCCTTCGGTGAAATCAACACCGGCGTGGCGGATATAGAGGCCGGCCTGGGGCTGAGCGTTGACCAGCACCCGGCCGTCATCGAGTTTTTCGGTATTCTCCTGGATCAGGATCGCGTCTGCCCCTTCGGGCACCGGCGCACCGGTAAAGATGCGGATCGCCGAACCGGGCGCAAGCGGCCCGTCAAAGGCATGACCGGCGGCGGCCTCGCCCTGCAATGTCAGCCTGGCGCCGACGCTGGCTTCATCGGCGCGCACGGCGTAGCCATCCATGGCCGACGCCGGGAAAGGCGGTTGCGTCCGCAGCGCCAGGATGTCGCGCGCCAGCACCCGGCCATAGCTCGCAGCCAGCGGCAGCACTTCCGGCTCCGTTGCCGGTGCCGCGCCTTCGAGTATGCGCCCAAGAGCCTCGTCAACCGGCATCAGTGCCATCGGTGATTTCCTTCAGGTATCGAGTTTCCAGTCGCCGGATTTGCCGCCGGACTTGGCTTTGACCTTGATGCCGTCAATTTCCATGCTCCGGTCCACGGCCTTGGCCATGTCGTAGATGGTCAGACACGTGACGGAAACGGCGGTCAGCGCTTCCATCTCGACGCCGGTCTTGCCGGTCAGCTTCGCCAGTGCATGAACGCGCAGGCCCGGCAGGGCTTCGTCCGGCTCTATCTCGACGCTGACCTTGGTCAGCGCCAGCGGATGGCACAGCGGAATGAGATTGGCGGTCTGCTTGGCGGCCATGATCCCGGCAATCCGCGCAGCCCCGATCACGTCGCCCTTTTTCATGTTGCCAGCCAGGATCAGCGCCAATGTTTCGGGCTCCATCCGCACATGGCCGATTGCTTCGGCCACGCGCACCGTGTCGGCCTTGTCGCCGACATCGACCATCGCAGCCGAGCCGTCTTCGGCCAGGTGGGTGAGGCGAGGGGTGCTTTCGTCCGCCATTACTCCGCCGCCGCGCTTGCTGCAGCGCCCGTCAGCAGGGCCCGAGTTGCAGCGGTGACGTCAGCCTGGCGCATCAGGCTCTCGCCCACGAGGAAGGTCTTGATACCGCTCTCAGCCAACCGTTGGCAGTCTGCATGGGAGCCGATGCCGCTTTCGCCGACCAGGATCCGGTTTTCCGGCACCATCGGCGCCAGCCGCTCAGAATTGGTCAGCGTGACTTCGAAGCTGCGCAGATTGCGGTTGTTGACCCCGATCAGCCGGCTGTCGAGCTTGAGCGCCCGTTCGGTCTCGGCCTCGTCATGCACCTCGATCAACGCCGCCATGCCGAGCTCATGCGCTTCGTCCTCAAGCCGCTTGGCGTCATCATCATCAAGGCAGGCCATGATGATCAATATCGCGTCAGCGCCCCAGGCGCGCGCCTCGTGCACCTGGTAAGTGTCGAACATGAAATCCTTGCGCAGCGCCGGCAGGGCACAGGCGGCACGCGCCGCGGTCAGAAACTCCGGCGCGCCCTGAAACGACGGCGCATCGGTGAGTACCGACAGGCAGGCAGCGCCACCGGCTTCGTAGGCACGCGCCAGCGATGGCGGGTCGAAATCGGCCCGGATCAAACCCTTGGATGGGCTTGCCTTCTTGATCTCGGCAATCAGCGCGTAGCCGCCGTCATGATGCCTGGCCTCGATCGCACCGATGAAATCGCGTGGGGGCTCGCTGTCACTTGCCCGCGCCTTGATCTCGTCAAGTGGAGTGGCTGCCTTGGCGGCGGCAATCTCGTCGCGCTTGTAGGCTTCGATTCTGGTCAGAATATCGCTCATCGGATCACCCCGCCTTCGGTGCCGGCGCATGCGCCTGCGAGACGCTGACCAGCTTGTCGAGCGCGCCAAGCGCTGCCCCGCTGTCAATCGCGTTCTGGGCAATGCCGATCGCCTCGCCCAGCGTTTCCGCCTTGCCGGCAATCACCAGCGCGCCGGCGGCATTCAGCACTGCAATATCGCGATAGGCGTTCTTCTCGCCCTCGAGCACCCGCTTCAGCGCCGCCGCATTGTGCACGCCGTCGCCGCCCTTCAGCTGGTCCAGCGAGACCTTCGGCAGGCCGAGATCCTCCGGCGTCACCTCGAACTGGCGGATCTTGCCATCTTCCAGCGCATGGACCTGCGTTGTGCCCGTGGTGGTCATCTCGTCGAGCCCGTCGCCATGCACGACCCATACGGTTTCCGAACCGAGGTCGCGCATCACCTGCGCCAGCGGATCAAGCCACTGGGCTGAGAACACGCCGAGCAGCTGCCGTTTCACCCCGGCCGGATTGGAGAGCGGGCCCAACAGGTTAAAGATCGTACGCGTTCCCAGCTCCACCCGGCTCGGCCCGACATGGCGCATCGCCGAATGATGCGCCGGCGCGAACATGAAGCCGACACCGGCCTCCTCGATACAGGCCGAAATGCCTTTCGGGTCGAGATCCAGCGAGATTCCAAGCGCCGACAGAGCATCCGCCGTGCCCGATTTCGACGACAGCGCCCGGTTGCCGTGCTTTGCCACTTTCACGCCCGCACCGGCCGTGATGAACGCCGCAGCGGTCGAGACATTGTAGGTTCCCGAGCCGTCACCGCCGGTGCCGACGATATCGACCGCGTCGGCCGGTGCCTTGACCGGCAGCATCTTCTCGCGCATCACGCTGACCGCGCCGTAGATTTCGTCAACGCTTTCGCCGCGCACCCTGAGCGCCATAAGGAAGCCGCCGATCTGCGATGGCGTGGCGTCGCCCGACATCATCACGCCGAATGCCGAGCGGGCCTCGTTGCGGTCAAGCGGTTCGCCGCCAGCCACCTTGGCGATGAATGACTTGAGATCAGCCATGATGTCGGTCCCCGTTCTCTTCGACTTAGAATGCCAGCGCGCGTTCAGCCAGCTCACGGTTGACCGAGACACTGTATTCCGACTGCAGCCGGGCCACCATCTGGTCGAGGATGTCGTCTGCGATCTGCCGTGACACCCGTTCGCGCTGCTCCTCGGAGACCGAAGCAGCAGTCACAGTCGATGCATCATTGACCGAAGTGACCTGAAGCAGGATCCGGTTCTCGTTCGACGCATCGCTTGCCACTTCGACCAGCCCCTTGGGGCCGGAAAAGGCGGAAGCCACTGCGGCCTCGCCGAACACCGCATCGGTGTCGCCGCGGCTGAGCGCGTATTTGGTCTCTACCGAAACCGCCAGTTCCTCGGCGAGGGTGGCCAGGTCAGCACCCTTTTCCAGGCGCTGTTTCAGCTCCTCGGCCCTGGCGGCAAGAGCTTCGCCGGTCTTCATCGCGGTCCAGTCGCTCACCACCTGGTCGCGCACTTCGTCCAGCGTGCGATCGCGGGCTTCGGTCACGTCATTGACCTCAAACCAGACAAACCCTTCAGAACCGATATTGATCGGTGGTGTTTCGACCCCGACCTCGGTCTCGAAGGCGCCTCTGAGCAAGGCTTGCGATTCGGGAATATCGCGCACCACGGTGCCATCGGGCGTCTGGCCGCTGCGGTCGATGGCGTCGATCGTCACCGGTGTCAGCTTCTGCTGGGCAGCAGCCTCGGCCAGCGTCATACCGCTGGCGCGCGCGTCCTCATAGGCGTCATGCACATCAAGCAGCACCTGTGCGGCTTCCGACAGCGCCATTTGCTCGCGGATCTCCGCTTCCACCTCTTCGAAGCTCTTCGAATCTTCCGGCGTGATTTCGGCGACCCGCAGGATCACCGGGCCGAACTGGCCATCAACCACCGGCGTGGTGCCTCCGGCTTCGCTTACGGCAAAAACCGCATCGGCCAGCGACTGGTCGGGCACGGTGGACTTGGCAAAGCTGCCGATCCGCACATCGCTTGCGCTGCGGCCCTGATCGGTGATCAGGTCGTCGAAACTCTTTCCGCTTTCGAGGTCCGCAGCGGCAGCATCAGCGGCAGCCCGGTCGGCAAACACCAGCTGGTCGATGGTCCGGGTCTCGGGTGTCGTGTAGCGGTCCTTGCGGGCTTCGTAGTCGGCGCGCGCGGCTTCCGCAGAAATCGCATCCGGATCGGCAATGTCCTCGGTCTGCAGCTTCACATATGTGATCTTGCGGTATTCGGGCGCCGCATAGCGGGCCTTGTTGTCTTCGAACCATGACGAAAGCTCGGACTCGCTCGGTGCAGCCACCGGATCGATATTCGCCTTGGTCAGCAGCAGGTAGTTCACGTCGCGGGTTTCAGCATCATATTGTGCCAGCGCCCGGATCAGCGCGTCGGGGGCCTCGAAGCCATCGGATACCGCTTCGACGATCTGGGTGCGCACGGCCA
Source organism: Hoeflea sp. (assembly GCF_002733955.1). GTDB lineage: Bacteria > Pseudomonadota > Alphaproteobacteria > Rhizobiales > Rhizobiaceae > Hoeflea. The sequence continues at coordinate 71,800 of NZ_NVXQ01000002.1, forward strand.
CCTGGCCGCGGCTCCTGAGATAGTCTTCCTCGGTCATGCCGACCGAGCTGAGCACCCGGCGGAAATTGTTGCGGTCGAAACGCCCGTTGAAATCATGAAACGCGGTGTCCTCGGCAATCAGGCTCGCAAGCCGGTTATCCGAAAGCCCCAGGTTCATCTCGCGGGCCTGCTCGTCCAGCAAGGCGCCGGCGATCAATTGCGAATAGACCTGATTCTCGATGCCGAAGGCGCGCGCCTGCTCGGTTGTCAGCCGCTGGCCGATCTGCTGGCTCAACGCCCCGACCTGCCGGTCATAGGCAAGCCGGAACTCGTTCGGGCTCACCACCGTGTCGCCGACCGTGATCACAGCCGTGCTGCCGGCATTCAGGATCGAGCCCGAAATGCCCCATACGCCGAACGAGGCGACCAGCAGGACCAGAAGGAATTTGGCAACCCAGCCCTGGGCACCCTTACGCAAAATATCAAGCATCAAAGCTCCCGCGACATCAATATCATCGGCTGCAACCCGGCTCGGACATCGGCCGGGCAAACCGCACTCACGTCCCTTTAGACCAATCCTTGCGCGAAATGAAGAGTGACGCCGCCGATTGCATGGTGCAAACAGCCATCGAGCCGATCGCAAATCCGGTCTCGGGCTTGCCACGCTGCGCTCGCGTGAATTTCACCGAAACCGGCGGTGCTGCGTCGTGCCCGCGTCTGTCGCACCGCCGGTCGCGTTGTGCAAGCGGCATCAAGGCCTATGATGCGGCTGGTGGCTGCCTATTGGCACCCGGCTCCGGTCCGGGCGCAAAAGAAGTCTGAAACGCACTCCGGCCGCGATGGCGCCAGGGCGGCATCCACCGGAGCGGGAAGGGGCTACGTCATGAAACTGCTTGCTGTTCTGCTGGCGCTGCTCAGGCTCGCAGGGATGATCTTCGGCTGGTGGGGCATGGAAACTGTCGCCGGCAGACGCCAGTTCGACGAAATGGCCGGCATCATCCCGCTGGTGACGGGCGTCGTCTCGTTCATCCTATTGCTGGTCGCCGCTGGCCTCTATTATCTTGCCAACCGTTGAGACCCGCCGATTTCTCTGCCATCCGGCAGATACTCCACCATGACTGCGGCGGCAGTCGCATTTCACGTCCGCGATCACAGATCGCCGACTGAAGCCCACGAAGCACGCTGCGTTTGACACGCAGGCGGGCCGTGGTTAGCGAAATCTCAATACATGTTTGGTTAGAAATGAAACGAAATTATTATTGCTTTCTTAGGTAGCGTGCGCCGTGATGCAGTCGGAGAATGTGGAAGGCATCGATCCCGCAACGACGGTGATTACCAAGATGCGCGAGCAGGGGATTTCCTCGCTGCCGCGCAACTATGAGCTCGTCTACCAGTTTCTCAACACATCCAATGCCGCTCTGATCCGTGAGTTCGCGGCTCTCGGCCGGCGTCCTACCCAGGAACAGCTCGACAGCATCGGCAAGAAGTTCCTGCCTCACCACCACGGCATCAACACCGTCGACCAGACCCGCGCGCGCATTTCCGACGAAATGCAGGCCGTCATCCGCCTGGTGATGCAGGACCGGACCACGCTGAAGAAATATTCCCATCTGCTCGGAGAGACCTCGTCACGCCTGTCGGAAAGCAACGCGACGCAGCCTGACGCCATGGCGGATCTGGTCCGGATCATCTCCTCTGCGACCGGCGACACCATCGAAAAGAGCGGCGCCGCCGTTCACCAGATGATCGAGCGCGCCGAGGAAATGGCTCAGCTGAAATCCGAACTCGAAGAGTACAAGCGGCTGGCGACAGTCGACGCAATCACCCGGCTGTCCAATCGCCGGGCTTTTGATGAACGCCTGTCGGCGATTTACGACAACAAGCAGGACGCGATGCACCAGGCACTGATCCTGGGAGATATCGACCATTTCAAGACGTTCAACGATACCTACGGCCACCAGGTGGGCGACCGGGTCCTGAGCGTGGCCGCGGCCATGATGCAGAAATCCGTCAGCAAGGACGTATTCCTGGCCCGCACCGGCGGCGAGGAATTCGCGATCATCCTGCACGGCATCAGTCTGGAGGATGCCACCGAGACCGCCGAACGGGTTCGCCTCGCCGTGGAAGCAACCCCTTTGAAGAACCAAAATGACGGTGTCGATTGCGGCCGCATCACCATGAGTTTCGGTGTCTGCATGGCAACCGACGCCGCCAATGCTCAGGAGCTCTACCGCAAGGCCGACGTGGCGCTGTACGAGGCAAAGGACGCCGGCCGCAACCAGGTCAGGACTCATATTCCGAAAATGCTGAACTGGCCGTTCTTCAAGCTCTGAACCCGGTGGCCTGGGCCGGGGCGGAACGACCCTGCGATCACGTCTTCTTCCGCCCGGCGCCGGAGACAGCCGCTGAGCGATCAAGGTTTTACCAGGTTAGAAGTTTCTTCATGCGAGAAAAGTAATTTAGCATGATCCTTTGGTAGAGGCAGAAGGCTTCACGACATGGTTTCAGATGCCACGGACCAGGTTGACCAGTCTCAGGACGAATACAACCGCAATTCCGACATTCGCTACGGCGCCCATTGTCCGGGTGTGGTTGAGCTGATTTTCAAGGACAAGAAACACTATATTGCCCTCACCGGGGTGATCGTGAACCTTTCGGTTACAGGCTGCCTGTTCTCCAATGACCAGATGCCCTGGGCTGACCGGGACGCCAGCAAGGCCCTTGAGTCGGTCTTTGACGTGATCAACGAGAGATGCCGCGTCTATATCCCGTGGATCAACACCAATGCGTCCGGCAAGATCAGGCGGATAGGCTCCTTCATCATCGCCGTGGAATTTGACCAGCCGCTCAACGAGGCGCTGGTCAAGTCGATCGCCAGCCTGGAGCCAAACCGGAAACGACGCTTCAAGCCCAGAACACCCGGCAAGTACAACCGCGTCCTTCCCATCAAGCGCGGCTGAACTTTGGCATTCACGCAGCCTTTGCTGCGCGAGATCCCCGATCCCATGCAGCACCAACTCGGATCAGCCTGCCGCCTGGCTCTGCCGGGTTGATTTGATGCAGTTCAACATCGCCTGCACCTTTTCCGTCCGGTGCAGATCGACATGGGTGACAAGCCAGCCCGGCACCGACCAGTCCTCGTCGGGTGGCAGCATCGCCGTGAGACCCCCGCGTCGTTGCGCTTCGTGGTCGCCAATGAAACCGATGCCGATTCCGGCGGAGACCGCTTCCGCGCCAACCCAGATGTCGCGCGATGTAAGGGCTACCATGTCCGGCGTCACATGCTCGTCGATCCAGGGCCGGAACGGCAGGCGGCTGTCTTGAGGCGGCGGCACCACGAACTTGTGCCTGGAAAGCTCGCTGCTGTCTTTGGGTAGGCCATTTCGCTGGATGTAGCTCTCATGGGCATAGAGGTTGAAGCCCACACGGCCGAAGCTGCTGACCACATAATCCGGGTGCTCGGGCTTCTGTCCCGCACGCAGGGCGATGTGCGCCTCGCCATATTCCAGCCGGGCCAGATCCTCGGACGCGTCGATGGTCACAACGCAGAGCGGATTTCGCGTTCGAAACTCCGCGATCGCCTGCATCAGCAAGCCCGCAAAAGGTGCAAGGATGGTGAGTTTGATCTCCCCCTCGATTTCGGTCCTGCCACCGCGAATGCGGCCGGCGAGATCGCCGATCAGCTCGTCGGTCTTTTGCGCCACCCGCAACACGTCTTCACCCAGTTCGGTCAGCGCATAGCCGCGGGCATGCCGCAGGAAGATCCGGGCGCCGAGCTCTGCTTCCAGGACGTCGATGTGCCGGTTGACGGTCGCGCGATGGATGCCCAGCAACTCAGCGGCCGCGCTCACGGTCCCGAGTTTGGCCACCTGATAAGCCGTACGCAGTTCTGCCCATTTGTCCATGCGGTCTATGCCTGATTTGCGCGCACATGATGCGGATTTCTGCGCGTTGATGACATCAATCTAGCAGGTTATCTGTCGGTCATCAAAACAAACAACCTCGGGACTGCAATCATGACTTATGTTTCCCTGACCATCCGCCTCCTTCTGACCCTGGCCTTCGTCGCTGCCGGCGGCGCCAAGATCATCGGTGTCGACATGATGGTTGCCACCTTCGATCAGGTCGGCCTGGGGCAGTGGCTTCGCTACCTGACAGGCATCATCGAACTTGGCGGCGCCGTGCTGGTCTGGCTGCCGGGCCTTCAGGCCATTGGCGCCATGGTGCTTGGCGGCACCATGGTCGGAGCCGTCCTCACTCATCTCTTCATCCTCGGGCCTTCGGCCGTTCCTGCCATTGTGCTTGGCATCCTCTGCGCTGCCGTGCTCTATCTGCATCGCGATCAGATCACCACCTTGCTGAGCCGCTCCGAGCCTTCGCAGGCCTAAAGACCGGGATCGACCGCGCCGCTTCAACGACCTGCAGCATTTGCCGGTCGCGGGCAGGGCACAGAGCTGCCTCAGACGGTTTGTACCGAACTCTCATGTCCCCTTGAAAATCGGGGGGATATGGTGCGTCGAAAAACGGGGTATCCCGACAGATTGAGAGCAGGTCAGAAATGGAAATCGGTGTCGACAGTTTCGCAGCCTTCAAGTCAGACGCCGCGCACGGCGAATTCGTGCCCGCCGCCGACCGGATGGAGGCGCTGTTGGCGGAGGTCGAGACTGCCGATCGCGTCGGCCTCGACTGTTTCGGCATCGGCGAGCATCACCGCAAGGAGTTTCTCGATTCCGCCCCCGCCGTCATCCTGGCGGCTGCAGCCGCACGGACGAAGAATATTCGTCTGAGCAGCGCGGTGACAGTGCTCAGTGCTGCCGATCCGGTGCGCGTGTTCCAGGACTTCGCCACCATCGATCTGATTTCGCGAGGCCGCGCCGAGATCGTGGTTGGCCGCGGCTCTTTCGGCGAAGCCTATCCGCTCTTTGGCTTTTCGATGCATGATTACGATGCGTTGTTCGTCGAAAAACTCGATCTTCTGCTCAAATTGCGCGAGCAGACCGATGTCACCTGGAGCGGGCGCTTCCGGCCGGCCCTGACCGGGCAGGGCGTCTATCCGCGGCCGCATCAGGACAGGCTTCTGGTCTGGCTCGGCGTCGGCGGCACGCCGCAATCCTTTGTCCGCGCCGGTATGCTTGGTCTTCCCCTCATGGTGGCGATCATCGGTGGCAGCTTTGACCGCTTTCGGCCACTTGTGGACATGTACCGCGAGGCGGGCGCACGCGCCGGCCATGCGCCCGAAACGCTCAAGGTCGGGCTTCATGCCCTGGGCTTCGTCGGCGAGAGCGACGAGGCCGCGCGGGATGCCTTTTATCCCGGCTGGGCCGACATGTTCAGTCGGATCGGCCGCGAACGCGGATTTCCACCTGCAAGCCGTGCCCAGTTCGATGCCATGTGCGGCCCGCATGGCGCCTATCTCATCGGCAACTCTGAAACCGTACGCGACAAGGTGCTCGCGGCCAGTGATGCGCTGGGCGGCGTCTCGCGGCTGACCTTCCAGATGAGTTCCGCCATGCTGGAGACAGATGCAATGCAGCGTTCCATCGAACTGCTCGGCCTCGAGGTCGCCCCCGCAGTCAGGTCGGCGCTGGCCCAGCCGGCGGCTGGCTGACCCGACGGTTTTGCCGCTTTCGAATGCCCGGCTGACACAAACATTGCCGGGCTAAGGCGGGCAGGGCGAATGGCCGTCAACCCTCGTCCGCCTTGCCCGCCTGCCACCTCGTGCCGTTTGCAAATCAGCCCCGGTCTGCTAAGCCCCGTGCAAGACAATGGGACCGGAGAATTCTGATGACACCTGACATTCGCCCGCTCGTGGCAGGCAACTGGAAGATGAACGGCACGCGCGACAATCTTGACCAGATCAAGGCCATCGCCGACGGCCTCGGTCCGGATCTTGCCGACAAGATCGATGCCCTGATCTGCCCGCCCGCCACACTTCTTTATGTCGCCACCGCGATTGCCGAACAGACCCCGCTGGCGATCGGTGCGCAGGATTGTCACGACCAGCAGAGCGGCGCCTATACCGGCGATATTTCGGCCGAGATGATTGCCGATTGCCTCGGCGATTACGTGCTGGTCGGCCATTCCGAGCGCCGCACGTTGCATGGCGAGAGCAACGAGACCGTGCACGCCAAGGCCGAGGCTGCAAAGCAGGCCGGTCTCACCCGCGTCATCTGCATCGGCGAGACCGAAGCCGAGCGCAAGTCCGGCGACACGCTCAAGGTTCTGGGTGCGCAGCTAGCAGGCTCGGTGCCCGAGGGCGCGACGGCCGCCGACACCGTCATCGCCTATGAGCCGGTCTGGGCCATCGGCACCGGCCTGACGCCGACGGTTGATGACGTCACCGAAGCCCATGCGTTCATCCGCTCCGAGATGAAGAACCGCTTTGCCGGCGAGGGGGCTTCGATGCGGCTCCTCTATGGCGGCTCGGTCAAGCCCGGCAACGCGGCAGAACTGCTCGGCGTGGCGCATGTTGATGGCGCCTTGATCGGCGGCGCGAGCTTGAAAGCGGACGACTTCCTCGCCATTTGTAAGGCCTGCCGCGGCCTTCTGGGCTGATCAGGCAGCGAGATTATGTCCCGGCTTGGTGCTGTTGCGCCCAGTCGGGACTTGGAAAGCTGGCTGCCCTCGTGTAAAGAGCCGCAAAACCGGACCAAGATTGCGCCCCGAAAGGGCAGGAAAGAAGCCGATGCAAACCGTTTTGATTGTTATCCATCTCATGATCGTGCTGGCGCTTGTCGGCATCGTGCTGATTCAGCGCTCCGAAGGCGGCGGCCTCGGTATTGGCGGCGGCTCGGGCTTCATGTCGGCGCGCGGTGCTGCCAGCGCCCTGACCCGCACCACCGGCATTCTCGCGGCAGCCTTCTTCGTCACCTCGCTGGCGCTGGGCATCCTGGCCCGTTACAGTGACAGCCCGACCGACATCCTCGACCGCATCCCGTCCCAGACCCAGGGCACCGGCTCCGGCGTTCTCGACCAGCTCGGCGGCGCGGCTGCACCGGCTGGCGGTGACATCCCGGCAGCGCCCGAGGCCCCGGCCTCCGACGTTCCGTCCGGCCAGTAAGGCCCGCATCTTCGCAAACCGGCGGATGGCAATTGGCCACCGCCGGTTTTTTCATGCGGTTTTCATGGCAATTGAATTGTTATGCACCGCTAAAATGCGCCATCTGAATTTTGGGGTGGCGGAATCAGCATTCTAAAGGTATCGGTTCAATCCCATGGCGCGATATGTTTTCATAACTGGCGGCGTGGTCTCCTCGCTTGGTAAAGGCATTGCCTCGGCCGCCCTTGGTGCGTTGCTGCAGGCCCGTGGTTACCGGGTGCGGCTGCGCAAACTCGACCCCTATCTCAATGTCGATCCGGGCACCATGAGCCCGACCCAGCACGGCGAGGTGTTTGTCACCGACGATGGGGCCGAGACCGATCTCGACCTTGGTCATTACGAACGCTTCACCGGGCGTTCCGCGGTTCAGTCCGACAACATCACCACCGGCCGCATCTACAAGGACATCATCGACAAGGAACGCCGCGGCGATTATCTCGGCGCAACCGTTCAGGTGATTCCGCACGTTACCAATGAAATCAAGAACTTCGTTCTTGAAGGCAACGAGGACTACGACTTCGTTCTGTGCGAGATCGGCGGCACCGTCGGCGACATCGAGGCGATGCCCTTCATCGAGGCGATCCGCCAGCTCGGCAACGATCTGCCGCGCGGCAATGCCGTCTATGTCCATCTCACGCTGATGCCGTGGATCGCTGCTGCCGGCGAGCTCAAGACCAAGCCGACCCAGCACTCGGTCAAGGAACTGCAGGCCATGGGCATTGCGCCCGATATCCTGCTGGTTCGCGCCGACCGTGAAATCCCGTCGGAAGAACGCCGCAAGCTCTCGCAGTTCTGCAATGTGCGCGCTTCCGCCGTCATCCAGGCGCTGGACGTGCCCTCGATCTACGATGTGCCGATCGCCTATCACAAGGAAGGTCTCGACACCGAAGTCCTGGCCGCCTTCGGTATCGATCCGGCGCCAGCGCCGCGCATGCAGTCCTGGGAAGCCGTCTCCGAGCGCATCCACAATCCCGAAGGCGAAGTCACCATCGCCATCGTCGGCAAGTACACCGGTCTGAAGGACGCCTACAAGTCGCTGATCGAGGCGCTCTATCACGGCGGCATCGCCAACCGGGTCAAGGTCAAGCTCGAATGGATCGAATCCGAGATCTTCGAGAAGGAAGACCCGTCGCCGTGGCTCGAAAAGGTCAACGGCATCCTGGTGCCCGGCGGCTTCGGCGAGCGTGGCGCGGAAGGCAAGATTGCCGCCGCCAAGTTCGCCCGCGAGCGTAGGGTTCCCTATTTCGGCATCTGCTACGGCATGCAGATGGCAGTGCTTGATGCCGCCCGCAATCTGGCCGGCATCGAGGATGCGATGTCCTCGGAATTCGACCGCAAGACCGGCACCCACATCGTCGGCATCATGACCGAATGGCTCAAGGGCAATCAGCTTGAAAAGCGCGCCAAGGACGGCGATCTCGGTGGCACCATGCGGCTGGGCGCCTATCCGCACCCGCTCAAGCCCGGCTCGCTGATCTCGGAGATCTATGGCTCTACCGAAGTCTCCGAACGTCACCGCCATCGCTACGAGGTCAATATCGACTACAAGGACAAGCTCGAGGCCGCAGGCCTGGTGTTTTCCGGCGTCTCGCCCGATGGCCTGCTGCCCGAAACCATCGAGTACCCGCGCGACGTCCATCCCTGGTTCATTGGCGTGCAGTATCACCCCGAACTCAAGTCGCGCCCGCTCGAACCGCACCCGCTGTTCGCAAGCTTCATCGAGGCCGCACTGGAACAGTCACGTCTGGTCTGAACACGCCACACCCGTCGCCCTGTCGGCGTAGGCATGCTGTCGCCATATGACACTTGAAACGCACCGGCTTCGATCGAAACCGGTGCGTTTTGCTGTTCAGCCAGCTTTCCCGGACCGCGCGAAAAAACCGTCACCGGCCGCGCTACGGCGTGATCCAGGCCGTGAACATGATCGCCACCGGCACCGGTGCGACGGCAATCGCCACCGAGATCAGGAACTGCTTCACCGGCATCAGCTTGCTCAGCCCCGTCACCAGCGCAATGCCGCCGCCGCCGCCCAGCAGCGTGTTGCCGGGCAGATTGATCAGCACGATCAGCGTGATGGCCCGGTGCCGGGTCAGCCACGGCACCAGCCGGCGCGGCGCATTCTGCGTAAGGTAATGATCCCGTTCCGCCGGGCTCAACCCGGAGAAGGTCTCGATCAATCCGGCCGTCCTGGTAAAATCGTGCCGCAACAGCCAGGCCGCAAGCCGCCGGTCGGGTACCAGCCGTCCAACCGCAAAAGCCAGCACCAGTGCCGAGAACGTCGACAGGTAGACGATGCCCGCAACCTGGGCGCCGAACACCATCAGCAGCGCCAGCCCGATCTCCGTGCCGGGCACGAAGGGAATCGCGATCAGCGCAATGTAAAGCAGCAGGATGACGATAACGGTGCCGACAACAGGCATGCCGGCCTGGCCCAGGCTGGAGACCTGCAGGCTGTCCTCGATCACCCGTTCCAGCCAGCGGCCACCGAGAATCAGGCACAGGTAGAACGCCGCCAGCAGCGCCAGTTTCAGGGCCTTCCGGAGTTTGGGTCTGCCGCCTGTCATCCTGATCCTTGTTGGCTGCCGGCCTCACCGCTCTGCGCTCTCGGGCAGGGCCATTGGCAGAGGGCAGTGAAGGAAAACCAACCTACATGCTTTGACCGGCCGTTACAGGCGGTGATTGAACGCTGGCGCAACCTTTGCCGCTCCTGTCGTGCCCTGAAACAACTTTCCCGCTTCCTGGCCGTTGGCTGATCCGCATGGCCTGGGTTAGTCTGGCCGGCGACACATCTGCCGGTCCCTGCGCCGCGCAGCCTTCCACCAGTGGCCGCCGGGCCGGGAACCCCATGATGCAATCTTTCCGCTTCGCGTCCCATTTGCTGCAAAGATCCATCCCGGGCGTTGCCCTGATTGCTATGAGCTTGATGTTTGCCGTCACAGCCGGTGTGGCACGGGCCCAGGACAGCGTCGAGCCGGCCGGTCCCACCATCGAGATCGGCGAGAGCGTCATCTCCGACAATGAAATCCGCAGCCGCATCCAGACCATCTTCCGCGAGATCGAGGGGCTGAACCGGATCTTTGTGTCGGTCAGTTCCGGTGTCGTCACCTTGAGTGGCCAGGTCGAGGAAGCGCCGCTTGCCAAGAAGGCCGAGGATCTGGTCAGCCGTGTGGCGGGCGTGGTCGCCATCGAGAACCGGCTGACCGAGGAAACCGCCGTCTCCGAGCGGCTCAAGCCGGTCATCGGCCGCTTTGAAAGCCGGATGCAGCAGACCCTGGATTACCTGCCGCTGATCCTCGTCGCGGCTCTTGTCTGGCTGCTGATCGGCATGCTCGGCTGGTTCGTCACCACCCGCAAGCAGCCCTGGGAATGGCTCACGCCCAACGCCTTCATTGCCGATCTTTTGCGCCAGACCGTCTGGCTTGCCTTTGTCATGTTCGGCGCGCTGATGGCGCTCGATATTCTCGGCGCCACTGCCGTGCTCGGCACCATTCTGGGCGCGGTCGGCATCATCGGCCTGGCCATCGGTTTTGCCGTCAAGGACACGGTGGAAAACTACATCGCCTCGATCCTGCTTTCGATCCGGCAGCCGTTCCAGCCGCGCGATTTCATCGCGCTCGAGGGCATGGAAGGCTTCGTCATCCGGCTCACCTCGCGCGCCACCATCCTGATGGACATCGACGGCAACCATATCCGCATCCCCAACGCCACGGTGTTCAAGGCCAAGATCGTCAACTATTCCCGCAATCCGGAGCGCCGTTTCTCCTTCGAACTCGGTGTTGACGCCGACAGCGTGCTGCACGAGGCGCTGGCGGTCTGCCATGAAACGCTGGCCGGGCTGGATTTCGTGCTGCGTGATCCCGAACCCGGGGCCTGGATCGAAAAGGTCGGCGATTCCAACGTCCTGATCGGCGTGTCCGGCTGGATCAACCAGACCGAGACCGACTTCATCAAGGCCCGTTCCGAGGCCATCCGCACGGTCAAGACCGCGCTCGAACAGGCAGGCTTCGCGCTGCCCGAACCGATCTACCGGCTGCGTTTCGACAATGGCGTGCCGATGCCCTCCGCCGGGCAGCCGGAGACGGGTGCGAAACGCCCTGCAGATGAAAGAACCTCGGCAACGCTCAAACCGGTTCCGGCCCCGGACCCCAGCCACGCCAAAACCCCGCCACCGGAGCAGGTCACCGACACCGGTGTCGACGAGGCGGTTCTCCGCAAGGTCGACGACGAACGCCAGCAGGAGCCGGGCGGCGACCTCCTGTCAGAGGATGGCAAGGACGAACTTGGAGAGAGACCGAAAGCCTAGGCTTTGCGAGGATGAAAGACGTGCTGGCGCTGCCAGGTCGGTCACGGCAGAGAATGGAACGGCCAGCGTGTCCTCGCGGCAGCTGCGTGACGTCAATCTACAGCCCGACCCCGTTCTATGAATAACGGCAGTCGCGTTCCGAGGCGCTTGTGGCAGATCAGAGACGCGGCGTCCAGAGTGGTGACGCAGAGGGCAGGGGCGAGCTCTCTCTTCTTGTGGGAGAGTGTGGGGAGATCCCGGACGCTGAGGTTGCCTCCCGCCGGCGTCATCCTTCACCCCCTCCGTCGTCATCCTCGGGCTTGACCCGAGGATCCAAAACCAGACCTCCCCAACCCTAGTCACCACAACTCATATTACAAATCCCGCCAATCCGGATTGAAGCGCTCGACCAGTTCGATCTTCCATTTGCGATACCAGCGCTTGAGCGACTTCTCCCGCTGGATTGCATCGGCAATATCAAAGTGCTCCTCATACCAGACCAGTTGCCTGCAACCATATTTCGAAGCAAAGCCCGGTGTCGCCGCTTCCCTGTGTTCAAATCCGTCGCTCAAGATCGGACGTCACGCCGATGTAGAGCGTGCCGTGCTTGTGGTTGGTGACGATGTAGACATATCCCGTCATGCGGGAAAATTGCTTGGTTCTGGATCCTCGGATCAAGCCCGAGGATGACGAAATTCGTGAGATCTACTTTCCATTTCATCCCCACCCATGTCATCATCCGCCCCCTCCGTCGTCAACGTCGGCCACATTCTCTCCGTCGTCATCCTCGGGCTTGACCCGAGGATCCAAATCCAAGCCTTTCCAAATCCGGACCCCTGACTTGACCTCACACCCCGGCGAACACCTCGCGCGGGTGCGCCAAATGCTGCGCGCCGTCCACTCTCTCCCGTCGGCACGCCACCCCGCGCTCTTGCCGCGAAACTGCAAATTTGAGACACTCTATCCGCGTGGCGCCCCGGCCTGGCCAGCATCGTATTGCTGGTGCCTGTGGCCGCAGCCGGACAACCGGCGCCCCGGGAGGATCAGACAATGAAGATCAGATCTCGCCTCATCACCGGTCTTGCCGCCTTGACATCGGTACTGGCCATCGCCGGTCCCGCCCATGCCACGGTGTCGATTTCCTGTGCCGACATGAAGTTTGATTCCAGCATCGATATCGTGCTGGGGGCCGGCCCGGTGCCGAACGTGTTTTCGGTGACCATGTCCGTGGGCGGCCGTGAATTCAGCACCGAACCAGGCCTGCCCGGCGAACCGGTGAGCGTCGCCCAGGCCTTCGATGATGGCGAGCTCTTCCGCATCGATCTGGTTGACGATCAGGCCACCCGGCGCGTCGCCGCCATCCGCCTGCTGCGCGCCGAGCACGACACCATGCCGCTGCAACTGGGGTTCTTGCAGATCGAGGACGAGCCGCCGATCGGCATCTCCTGCGAAGGGCCTTGAGGGCCGGGGACAGGCAAAAGCATCGAACCGGCTCGAACCTATGCAGGGTCTAAACCGTTGGGATAAAGCCTATTTCGCCTTCTTCACATAGGCCGATATCAGCTGAGCCATGCGGGCGTTGCGGATGGCCGAGGTGTTCTCGCCCATCACCACGCCGACCACGGATTTGCCCTGGTGGCGGACCGAGGTCGCCAGGTTGAAGCCCGAGGCGCGGGTGTAGCCGGTCTTCAGCCCGTCTGCGCCCGGGATCATGTCCAGCGCCTTGTTGTGGCCCTTGATGGTGCGGCCGGCCACGGTGACTTCCTTCTGCCGGAAGTAGCCGTAGTAATGCGGGAATGTGCGCCTGAGCGCGATCGACAGGATCGCCATGTCGGTGGCCGTCGTCACCTGATCGCGGTCGGGCAGGCCCGAGGCGTTCTTGAACACCGTCCGCTTCATCCCCAGAGTCCGTGCCTTTGCGGTCATCATCTGGGCAAAGCGCGCTTCCGAGCCGCCACCGAGAAACTCGGCGACTGCGGTTGCCACGTCATTGGCGGACTTGACCACCAGAACCCGGATCGCGGTGTCGACCGGGATCGATTGCCCCGGCTTCAGCCCCAGCTTGGACGGCGGCCGCGCTGCGGCATTCTTTGAAATCGGGATCAGATCGTTGCTGCTGACCCGGCCCTCGTCCATCGCCTCGAACAGCATGTAGAGCGTCATCATCTTGGTCAGCGAGGCGGGGTAGCGCAGTTCGTTGACATTGGCGCCATAGAGCATCTTGCCGGTCTTGGTGTCGACAACGATGGCCGCGTATTTCTCGGTCGTCGGCGCAATCGGCGCCACCGCGTCCTCGATCGATCCGCCCGAGGAAGCGCAGCCGGAGACTGCGGCAGCCACGAACATCGATATCAGCAAAATACGGCATTGGCGCCACGCGCCAGCAAACAGCCCGGTCAAAACTCGCTCCCGTTCACAACCCGTAAATGATTACCGTCTGGGCGCGATTCCCGCAAGGGTGGCGGCTTTCAGCCATCGGATCGCTCGGAAGCCGCCATTGCCGCGGTTGCACCCGATCCGGGCTTGCTGATATGGGGAGGGCCCAAACGGAGCAAGACTTTTCATGGCATCACCGCGATCCAAACGTCCCCTCGATCATCTTGTGTTGCCGGTCGAGGATCTCGACATTGCGCGCGCCCGTCATTCCGCCCTCGGTTTTACCGTTGCCGCCGATGCGCGCCATCCTTTCGGAACCGAGAACGCCTGCGTGTTCTTCGCCGACGGCACCTATCTCGAACCGCTCGGCATCGCCCAGCGCGAAGACTGTGAAGCGGCTGCGCGAAAAGGCAATGTCTTTGTCGCCCGTGACCAGGCTTACCGCTTTCGTAGAAGCGACAACGGGTTCTCCGCCCTCGTGGTCGGTTCGACTGATGGGGATGCCGATCACGCCCGCTTCGTCGAGCTCGGCATGTCGGGCGGCGAAATGCTGGAATTCTCCCGCCCCATGAAGATGCCAGACGGCTCGGAGGTCACGGCCAGTTTCAAGCTGGCCTTCGCCGCTGACCTGCGCACGCCGGATTTCTTCGGCTTCGCCGTCGAACGCATCAACGTGCCGGCCGCCGATCGCTCGGTGCTGACCACACACGCAAACGGCGTCACGGGCATTTCCGAAGTCATCCTGTCCGAGCCCAATCCGACCGATTTTCAGTACTTCATTCAGGAGCTTGCCTGCAACCGCGAGGTCGACGCCAACTCCTTCGGCATGTCGATCGAGCTCGATGGCGCCACCATCACGGTCTACAACAAGGCCGGGCTGGAAACCCATTTGGGCGTCTCCGATCCGTCGCGCGAGCGTGGCCTTTCCGGCCGTGCCGTGGTCTACCAGGTCGCCGATCTTGCAGCCGTTGCAGCCCTGCTGCTGAAAAATGATGTCACCGCGCGCCAGGTTGGCGGACGCCTGGTTGTTGATCCGGCGCCGGGCCAGGGCGCCTATTACTGTTTTGAGGAAATCCGATGAGCGCTCCCAACGCCGCCGTCACCGCAGGCAACGTCACTTTCGGCAACCATCTGCCGCTCACGCTGATCGCCGGTCCGTGCCAGATGGAAAGCCGCGAACACGCCTTCGAGACTGCCGGCAGCCTCAAGGAGATCTGCGGCAAGCTCGGCATCGGGCTGGTCTACAAATCCTCCTTCGACAAGGCCAACCGTACCTCGCTGTCGGGCAAGCGCGGCCTGGGCCTCGACAAGGCAATGGGCGTGTTTGCCGATATCAAGGCCGAGTTCGGCCTTCCGGTGATCACCGATGTCCATACCGAAGCCCAGTGCGCCGAAGTGGCAGAAGTGGTTGATATCCTTCAGATCCCGGCCTTTCTCTGCCGCCAGACCGATCTTCTGGTCGCCGCCGCCAACACCGGCAAGGTGATCAACGTCAAGAAGGGCCAGTTCCTCGCGCCCTGGGACATGAAAAACGTGCTCGCCAAGGTGACCGATAGTGGCAATTCCAACGTGCTGCTGACCGAGCGCGGCGCTTCCTTCGGCTACAACACGCTCGTCTCTGACATGCGCTCGCTGCCGATCATGGCCGGGTTTGGCGCGCCGGTCGTGTTCGACGCCACCCATTCGGTGCAGCAGCCCGGCGGGCAGGGCGGTTCTTCGGGCGGCCAGCGCGAATTTGTCGAGACCCTGTCGCGCGCAGCCGTCGCGGTCGGCGTTGCCGCGCTGTTCATCGAGACCCACGAGGATCCCGACAACGCCCCCTCCGACGGCCCCAACATGGTGCCGCTTACCGAGATGCCGCGCCTGCTCGAAACCCTGATGGCGTTTGACGCCGTCGCCAAAAGGGCCTGAGCCTCAAACGGCCCGTTCGCGGCCTTCCAGACAAAAAGGGCCGCCGGTTCATCCCCGGCGGCCTTTTTCATTCTACCATGTGGATTTGGTCTATCAGAACTCGCTCCAGCTTTCCTCCTTGCGGGCGGTCGCCGCACCACCGCCCATTCCGAAGGCCGAAGCGACCTTGCCGGCCAGCGCGCGCGCGGGCGACTGGGCAGGCTTTGAGGATGAGTTGGCTGCGACAGGTGCAGCATGTGGCGCGTTGCTCTTGGTGGTAAAGCGGCGCACCAGGCCTTCGAGCTTGACGGCTTCGCCCGACAGTCCTTGCGTGGCGGCGTTGGTTTCCTCCACCATCGCTGCGTTCTGCTGGGTGACCTGGTCCATCTGGTTGATCGCCGAGTTGATT
Organism: Hoeflea sp.; assembly: GCF_002733955.1. Taxonomy (GTDB): domain Bacteria; phylum Pseudomonadota; class Alphaproteobacteria; order Rhizobiales; family Rhizobiaceae; genus Hoeflea. The sequence goes on from NZ_NVXQ01000002.1 coordinate 87,835, forward strand.
TCGGTCAGCGCCGTCGACTGTTCACGCGCGCCGGTGACGATAGACTGGATCAAATCGTTGATCTTGCCGACCTGGCCTTCGATCTCGCCGAGCGAAGTGCCGGTGTCATTGACCAGCGACACGCCGGCGCCGACATGGGTCGAGGAGGTTTCGATCAGCGTCTTGATCTCCTTGGCCGCATTGGCAGAGCGCTGTGCCAGTTCGCGCACTTCCTGCGCCACCACGGCAAAGCCCTTGCCGGCTTCTCCGGCGCGCGCCGCCTCGACGCCGGCATTCAGCGCAAGCAGGTTGGTCTGAAACGCGATGTCGTCGATCACCGAGATGATCTGGCTGATCTGCTTGGAGGATTCCTCGATCTTTTCCATCGCCGAGATCGCATTCTTGACCACGGTGCCGGATTTCTCCGCGCCCGATTTGGTGGCGCCAACCATGTCGCTGGCTTCCTCGGCACGCCGCGAAGAGCTTTTCACCGTCGAGGTGATCTCGTCGAGCGCCGCTGCGGTCTCTTCCAGCGAGGCCGCCTGCTGCTCGGTGCGCTTGGACAGGTCGTCCGATGCGGAGCCGATTTCCGAAGACGCGAGCCGGACCGCATCGGTTGTGGCGGAAATGTCTTCCATGGTCTCGCTGAGCGATCCCACGGCGGCATTGAACTCGGTGCGCAGCTTCTCGTAAGCCGGTGCGAAGGTCGCATTGATGCGGTAGCCGAGGTTGCCCGAAGACAGGTTCTCGAGACCGGTGGTCAGCGCCTCGATGACACGCACGCGCTCGGCATCTTCTTCGGCCTGGCGCTCCGCGGCTTCCTGCTCGAGACGCTTGATCTCGGCCTGTTCGCTTTCAGACTGTCTGCGGGCCGCCTTGCGGTCCATCTCGCCTTGCCGGAAATAGGCAACCGATTGGGCCATCTCGCCGATTTCGTCGTCGCGCTGAACATAGGGAACGTCGTTGGAATAGTCTCCCGCGGCAAGCATGCCCATATAGTCCTTCATCGAGGTGAGCGGGACAATGGCTCTCTGGCGGAACAAGAACAGCCCGCCGATGAACAAGAGGATGGAGAGAATGCTCGCACCCATCGAGATTTTCGAAAACAGGGCGTCTTCGGTACTGGCCAGCGTTTCGGCGGCGTCCCGGTACGCCAGAGCCGAAACGGCAAGCTCGTTGACAGAGGCTTCCTTGTCGTGGAAGGCGGTGTAGAGCTCGCCCAGTGCAACTTCGCCCGCAGCCATGTCGCCTGCGCTCACGGCCGGGAGGAACCGGTTGTCCATGATCTGCCAGAACGCGTCCCCCTTGACCAGGACCTCGTTCTCAAGTGGACGCAGAAGCTCGGCGTCCAGGTCCGACCTCAGCCAATCGCTCTTTCGTGCATCATAGGCCTTGTGCAAGGCTTCGATCTTGCCGATGTTCTTCTCGCTGATGCTCGGATGGACCATGATCTCGTTGGCCAGCATGTAGGGTTCAACGGCGTAAAGGGCATTGGGCACGATGTCTGCGACCAGGTCCTTGCCCAGCGCAATGTCGTGATAGACGATGCCGTTTACCTTGAGCTCTTCGAAGATGTATTTCTTGAGGGCCATCGAGCCAATAAGCCCGACTGAAACCACGATGCCGAAAACTATCAGGCTGCGTCCAATATTGAGTTTCATGCGACTGTTCCGATACACTGTCATTTTAGGGGAAATCATTTGTCGAAAACGGTGTTGCATCATGCAGAGAGCCACATTTTGCGCGCGGCAATTTTCCGTTCGGAGCCCAACAGATAGGGAAAATGCATTACTCAACTGTAAATTAGAGGTTAACGGAACAGGCCAGTTTTCGAATGCATGATTTTGTAGTGCCGGGAACAAATATCTAAAAAGCCGAAGAAAATGCTCGGATATGGCTGTTGTATCGGAACATTTTAGGATTGAAATTCTAAGGCGGCAGTGGATCGGCTTCCAGATGACTTTGCATTAGGTATGCCTAAAAATTAACACGCACTGCGGCATCAGTGCTAATTCTTGTATTAAAATTTAGCATTGTGGATTTTTTCGACCGTGAGCCCACCTGTCGTTAGCGGCTCGGGGAGCTGTGCCATCGCGTGGGGGAGGGCTGACAGTGTCCGCGCTCTTGCGACGCGGTCCGCATCTTGGGCCGATGCTGCCGCAATTGATTTTTCGCCGTGGTGCGGTAAGACGGCGCAACGCCGGACCGGCGCCAGGTGCAACCGAAGCCCTCGTTCAAACTCTACCTCAAGAAGGAACCAGACCATGACCGCCATTATCGATATTGTCGGACGGGAAATCCTCGACAGCCGCGGAAACCCGACGGTTGAAGTCGACGTTCATCTCGAGGACGGCGCCATGGGCCGGGCGATGGTTCCCTCCGGCGCCTCCACCGGTGCGCATGAAGCCGTTGAGCTGCGCGATGGCGGCAGCCGTTATCTCGGCAAGGGTGTGGAAAAGGCTGTTGCCGCCGTCAACGGGCCGCTTTGCGAAAACCTGTGCGGCATGGATGCCGAAGGCCAGATCGCGCTCGACAAGGCGATGATCGAGCTTGATGGCTCGGCCAACAAGGGCAATCTCGGCGCCAATGCCATTCTCGGCGTCTCGCTGGCCGCAGCCCGCGCCGCGGCCCAGTCCAGCGGCCTGCCGCTCTACCGCTATGTCGGCGGCGCCAATGCACGGTTGCTGCCGGTGCCGATGATGAACATCATCAATGGCGGCGCCCATGCAGACAACCCGATCGATTTCCAGGAATTCATGATCATGCCGGTCGGCGCCGAAACCTTCCGCGACGCCGTTCGCATGGGCTCCGAAGTCTTCCACACCCTGAAGAAAGAACTCTCCGTGGGTGGTTACAACACCAATGTCGGTGATGAGGGCGGGTTTGCGCCTGATCTCAAGAGCGCGCCCGATGCGCTCGATTTCATCATGAAGTCGATCGAGAAGGCCGGCTACCGTCCTGGCGAGGACATTCACCTGGCGCTCGATTGCGCCGCCACCGAGTTCTTCCGCGATGGCAAGTACCAGCTTGATGGCGAGGGCAGGGCGCTCGAGCCCGAGGCAATGGCCGACTATCTGGCCGAACTGCAGGCAAAATACCCGATCATCTCGATCGAGGACGGCATGGGTGAGGATGACTGGGATGGCTGGAAGTCGCTCACCGACAAGATCGGCGACCGCTGCCAGCTGGTCGGCGACGACCTTTTCGTCACCAATTCGGCGCGTCTTCGCGACGGCATCAAGATGGGCGTCGCCAACTCGATCCTGGTCAAGGTCAACCAGATCGGCACCCTGTCGGAGACCCTCGACGCCGTCGAGACCGCGCACAAGGCCCGCTACACCGCGGTGATGAGCCACCGTTCCGGCGAGACCGAGGATTCGACCATTGCCGACTTGGCGGTCGCCACCAATTGCGGACAGATCAAGACCGGCTCGCTGTCGCGCTCGGACCGGCTTGCCAAGTACAACCAGCTCATCCGCATCGAGGAAGAACTCGGTGTCGAAGGCGCTTACGCCGGAACATCGGTTCTGCGCGGATAACCCACCTCGCGCCTTGTCTGGCGCAGGTTGCCAACCACCGAGAGCCCGCGCGCAAGCGCGGGCTTTTGTTTGCAGTGCAGCAAGTTGTACTTTCGGCTAACGCTATATTAAGCCTGTTCTGGCAGACTGGTCCCTTCGCAGGGGTAAGGCGTTTTTCGAATGCGGACACAGTTTAGGAAAAAGCGATTCTGGAGCCGTTGGGTTGTCCCGGTGCTGTCGGTCGCTTGTTTCACATATTTCGGCTTCCATTCGTGGTCCGGGGCTTATGGTTTGAATTCAGCCGAAGCCCTGGAATTGCGTCGCGTCGAATTGTCGGCGCAGCTTGCAACCTTGCAAGAACGCAGGCAACATCTTGAGCGCAAGGTGATGCTGTTGAGCGATGGTGCGGTTGAGGCGGACATGCTTGATGAGCGGGCGCGGTTTTTGTTGAACGTCGCCCGCGAGGATGAGGTTGTGTATTTCAACTGATATCGTCGGTTAACCTGAATGCAGTTAACTGTACAATTTCTTAACAAAAACAGCTTTGTAGAGTGAATGCCAGCTATGCGTTTATGCGCTTGCTGATCCCTTCTTATTTCCCTATGGTCAACTCACGAGACCTAATGGGAGGATGAGATGGCTACACGCAAAAGCGCCACCGCCGCATCCCGCAAAAAACCGGCTGAAAAGAGCGGGTTGAACGGCGGGATCACCGAATTCGACAAGGCTACCGAGCTGGAAGCCTACCGCGAGATGCTTCTCATCCGCCGATTCGAAGAGAAAGCCGGCCAGCTTTACGGCATGGGCTTCATTGGCGGTTTCTGTCACCTTTATATCGGCCAGGAGGCTGTCGTCGTCGGTATGCAGATGGCGCTGAAGGACGGCGATCAGGTCATTACCGGATACCGTGACCACGGCCATATGCTGGCCACCGGCATGGAAGCGCGCGGCGTGATGGCCGAGCTCACCGGCCGCAAGGACGGATATTCGCATGGCAAGGGCGGCTCCATGCACATGTTCTCCAAGGAAAAGAATTTCTACGGCGGCCATGGCATCGTCGGCGCCCAGGTGTCGCTCGGCACCGGTCTCGCCTTCGCCAACAAGTACCGCGGCAATGACAATGTCTCGCTCGCCTATTTCGGTGATGGCGCCGCCAACCAGGGCCAGGTCTACGAGAGCTTCAACATGGCCGCTCTGTGGAAGCTGCCGGTGATCTACATCGTCGAGAACAACCGTTACGCCATGGGCACTTCGACGGCGCGCTCCTCGGCTCAGTCGAACTTCTCGCTGCGCGGCAATTCCTTCGGCATTCCCGGCCATCAGGTCGACGGCATGGATGTGCGTGCCGTGCATGCCGCAGCCGTTGAGGCGGTTGCCCATTGCCGCTCCGGCAAGGGCCCGATCATCCTCGAAATGCTGACCTATCGCTATCGTGGTCACTCGATGTCCGACCCGGCCAAATACCGCTCCAAGGACGAAGTGCAGAAGATGCGCTCCGAGCATGATCCGATCGAACAAGTCAAGGCGCGGATCCTCGAGCTCAAGCATGCCAGCGAAGATGACCTCAAGGCCATCGACAAGAAGGTTCGGGATGTGGTGGCGGATTCGGCCGACTTCGCCCAGAACAATCCGGAGCCGGATGCATCCGAGCTCTACACCGACATTCTGCTGTAAGGGGAGGGAACACCATGCCGATTGATATCCTGATGCCTGCGCTGTCCCCGACCATGGAAGAGGGCACGCTGTCGAAATGGCTCAAGAACGAAGGTGACTCGGTTGCCGCCGGTGACGTGATCGCCGAGATCGAAACCGACAAGGCAACGATGGAAGTCGAAGCCGTCGACGAGGGCAAGATCGGCAAGATCGTTGTCCCGGCCGGCACCGAGAACGTCAAGGTCAACGCCCTCATCGCCGTACTGCTGGAAGAGGGCGAAAGCGCGTCCGACATCGGCTCCGGCAAGGCCGCCGAACCGGCCCCCGCACAGGCGGAAGCGCCCGCGGCCTCCGAGCCGGAAAAACCCGCACCCGTTCCGGCAGCCGCGGTTGCCAGCGAAGCCCTGTCCGATCCGTCGATCCCCGACGGCACCGAGATGGTGCCGACCACCGTGCGCGAAGCGCTGCGCGACGCCATGGCCGAGGAAATGCGCGCCAATGACGACGTCTTCCTCATGGGTGAGGAAGTGGCCGAGTACCAGGGCGCCTACAAGATCAGCCAAGGCTTGCTGCAGGAATTCGGCGCCAGGCGCGTCGTTGATACTCCGATCACCGAGCACGGTTTCACCGGTGTTGGCGTCGGTGCTGCCATGGCTGGCCTCCGCCCGATCGTCGAGTTCATGACCTTCAACTTCGCCATGCAGGCGATTGACCAGATCATCAACTCGGCTGCCAAGACGCTCTACATGTCCGGTGGCCAGATGGGTGCGCCGATCGTCTTCCGCGGCGCCAATGGTGCAGCCGCCCGCGTCGGCGCCCAGCACTCCCAATGCTACGCCGCATGGTACAGCCACATTCCCGGCCTCAAGGTGGTCATGCCCTACACGGCAGCCGACGCCAAGGGGCTGCTCAAGGCCGCGATCCGTGACCCGAATCCGGTGATCTTCCTCGAAAACGAGATCATGTATGGTCACACCTTCGATGTGCCGAAGATGGATGATTTCGTGCTGCCGATCGGCAAGGCCCGCATTCACAAAAAGGGCAAGGACGTCACCATCGTCTCCTTCGGCATCGGCATGAGCTACGCCGTCAAGGCAGTGGAAGAGCTCTCCGGCATGGGCATCGATGTCGAGCTGATCGACCTGCGCACCATCCGTCCGATGGATCTGCCGACCGTGATCGAAAGCGTGAAGAAGACCGGCCGTCTGGTCACCGTCGAGGAAGGCTATCCGCAATCCTCGGTCGGCACCGAGATCGCCACGCGCGTGCAGCAGCAGGCGTTCGATTATCTCGATGCGCCGATCATCACCATCGCGGGCAAGGATGTTCCCATGCCCTACGCGGCCAATCTCGAGAAGCTCGCGCTGCCGAATGTTGCGGAGATTGTCGATGCGGTCAAAGCGGTGACCTATGCCTAACGCTACTCAGGATCTGGCGCGCGTCGAGGCTGCCGAAAAGTGGCTCGCTGTCATCGGGGAAGAACACGAGAAGTATCGTGCTCGCCGTGAATCTGCAGAAAAGACTTTGGTATGGATATCGTCGGGTGCGGTTCTGTACGCATGTGGAATTATCGAGCTGGATGATATTGAGGTTAGTGGAGTTTCGTTGAACGACACTTTATTTGCCCCCATCGTTCTTGTAATCCTTATGGCGTACTTCTGGGCAAAAGGTTATTTTGAAGCTCAAAAGCAACAGCTGACGGTAAAGGAGGTGCGGTTATGTAGGACGGAGATTTCCAAAGTACGCACTATTTTCCCCGATGCCGATACCGATACCGATGGAGAGTGGGCCCGGCCTTCTAAAAGGAGGAGCTGTATCGATAGATTCCTTGGTTTTCACCTTGGGTGGGTTCTTGCTGTTATTGCTACAATGTTGCTGCTGGCCAAGTTTATATTCGTGATTGCTGGCGAACAGAATTTGGGAGGGGTCTAGCTATGCCTATCAACATCACAATGCCTGCCCTGTCGCCGACCATGGAAGAGGGCAACCTCGCCAAATGGCTGGTCAAAGAGGGCGACAAGGTCGGCCCCGGCGATGTCATCGCCGAGATCGAGACGGACAAGGCAACAATGGAAGTTGAGGCTGTCGACGAGGGAACGGTCGCAAAGATCGTTGTTCCCGGCGGCACCGAAGGCGTCAAGGTCAATGCCCTGATCGCCGTTCTCGCCGCCGAAGGCGAAAGCGTCGAGGATGCCGCCAAGGGTGGCGGCGACGCGGCCCCCGCTGCGGCAGAAGCACCAAAGGCCAAAGAAGCGCCAAAGGCCGACGCGCCGAAGCAGGAAGCCGAAAAGCCCGCGGCATCCGATCCGGCCGCCAGTCTCGACAAGCCGATCCGCGACCAGAATCCCGGCGCACCGTCACCGGCGCCGACCACGCAATCGGGTGAGCGCGTGTTTTCCTCGCCGCTGGCCCGCCGCATCGCCAGGGATGCCGGTGTTGACGTGGCGCAGATTTCAGGCTCCGGCCCGCATGGCCGTGTGATCAAGAAGGACGTCGAGGCTGCCATCGCCTCTGGAACCGGCAAACCCGCTGCTGCACAAGCACCGCAGGCAGCAAGCTCTGCAGCGCCTGCCGCAGCGCCCAAGGGCATGTCCGACGATGCCGTGCTGAAGAACTTTGCCGAAGGCTCATACGAGCTGGTCAAGCATGACGGAATGCGCAAGACCATTGCCCGCCGGCTGCAGGAATCCAAGCAGACCATCCCGCATTTCTACGTCACCGTGGATTGCGAACTCGATGCGCTGCTGGCGCTGCGGTCTGAGCTCAACAAGTCGGCCCCGGTCAAGGACGACAGGCCGGCCTACAAGCTGTCGGTTAACGACATGGTGATCAAGGCGCTGGCGCTGGCACTGCGCGATGTGCCCGATGCCAATGTCTCCTGGACCGACGAGAACATGGTGGTGCACAAGCATTCCGATGTCGGCGTTGCCGTGTCGATCCCCGGTGGTCTGATCACCCCGATCATCCGCTCGGCCGAACAGAAGACGCTGTCGGCGATTTCGGGCGAGATGAAGGATCTGGGCAAGCGCGCCAAGGAGCGCAAGCTCAAGCCCGAGGAATACCAGGGTGGTACCACCTCGGTGTCGAACATGGGCATGATGGGCGTCAAGGATTTTGCCGCTGTCATCAACCCGCCGCACGCCACCATTCTGGCGGTCGGCGCGGGCGAACAGCGTCCGGTGGTCAAGGATGGCGCACTGGCTGTCGCCACCGTGATGAGCGTCACGCTGTCGACCGATCATCGCTGTGTCGACGGTGCGCTTGGTGCGGAACTCTTGGCAGCCTTCAAGGGCTACATCGAGAACCCGATGGGAATGCTGGTCTGACAATTGCCGCGATCAACACTGCCGGGTTAACATTCAAGGACGCGTGATATGGCTGAGAATGGTGTGAGCGAGACATTCGGCAGGAGCTGGACCTGGATGGCCGTGCTGGCGGTGATCTGCATCGTCGGCGGCTTCCTGGCGCTGCTCAACCCGTTCGGGGCGACCATCTTCGCGGTCACGCTGGCCGGCTGGGTGTTCCTGATCCAGGGCGTCATCCAGATCATCCACGCGTTCCGCGTTCGTGACTGGCCGGGCTTCATCTGGTCGCTCGGCATAGGCGTCTTGTCGTTGCTGGTGGGCGTCATTCTGGTCGCCGATCCGCTGGCTGGCGCCATTCCGCTGACGCTGCTGGTGGCGGTTCTGTTCCTTGCCACCGGCGTTACCAAGATCATGTTCGCGCTTTCGCTCAAACCCGCCAGCGGCTGGGTCTGGGTGCTGGTTTCCGGCCTGGTCTCGGCGGCGCTGGGCGTTTTGATTTTGGCTGGACTGCCAGCCTCGGCGACCACAATTCTGGGTCTGCTGCTGGGCATCGAACTGGTTTCAAACGGGGTGTTGTTCCTGTTTGTGGCGCTGGGCCTGCGCAAACTGGGACATGGATGAAGCGGGCGCGGATGACTTTTCGCCGGGTGCGTACCATATTTGAGGGCGTAGCTTCAGTCATAAGGAGAATGTCATGCCCGATCCGAAAGACATGATTGTTCCGATGCTCATGGAAATGCGCACCAAGATGAATGCCGGGTTTGACGAGGTTGAGAAGCGTTTTGACCAGGTCGACAAACGCCTCGAAGCGATCGAAGGCCGGCAAAAAGCTTCAACAACACGTTGACGGCCGACACCATGATGAGCCGATTTGTCACCGGCGATTTCGAAGAGCGGATTGGCGCGCTGGAGAAAAAGGTCGACCAATTGATCAAGGGTAACTGAGCATGTTCGGCCATCCAGAACCTGAAACAACATTCCACTCAAGGGATTGCGTACAGCCATGAAAACCGTGCTCTGCTACGGCGACTCGCTGACCTGGGGCTATGACCCCGAGAATCGGGCCCGGCATGCGCTTGAAGATCGCTGGCCGTCCGCACTGGCCGCGTCTCTTGGTGAGGGCGTGCATCTGGTGGCCGACGGACTCAATGGCCGCACCACGGCGTTCGATGACTACACCGGCGACTGTGACCGCAATGGCGCGCGCACGCTGCCGACCGTGTTGCACACGCATGCACCGCTCGATCTGGTGATCATCATGCTGGGGTCGAACGACATGAAGCCGGTGCTTGCCGGTACCGCCCATGCGGCCTCCAAGGGCATGCGCCGGCTGCTGCAGCTGATCCGGCTGCATGCCTGGCCGGTGGCCGATCAGGAGCCGCCGCAGGTGCTGGTGGTTTCGCCACCGCCGCTGGTGGAAACCGCTGATCCGGATTTCGCCGCCATGTTCGAGGGCGGTGTGGTGGAATCGGCCATGCTGGCCTCGTTCTATGCCGATCTGGCTGACGAGACAGGCGCTGGCTTTTTCGACGCCGGGTCTGTGGCCGAGTGCTCTTCCATCGACGGGGTGCATCTGGACGCCAAGAACACTCGCGCGATCGGCCGCGGATTGGGTCCGGTGGCGCGGCTTCTGTTGGGGCACTGAATTTTGAACAATTGACCAAGGTCAAGGAGAGCAGAGACTTCGGGGAGATAGAGTGCAGGCATCACCAGAACACGAGGAGATGACTGATGGCACACACACCCCACGAACTGGCGGAGGAATTTCCCGAGCACGTTGATAAAATGCACGAAATGAAACAGGGCAACGCCCATTTCGCCAAGCTTTTCGATGCATATCACGACGTCAACCGGGCCATTCACCGCGCCGAAACCGACGTTGAGCCGACAGATGATTTCAACATGGAATCAATGCGCAAGGAGCGCCTGAAGCTCAAGGATGAAATCTACGGGATGCTTGCCGGCTGACACAGCCCGACATTGCCCCGTACAGATGGCAGGGCGGATGCTGATCCGTCCGCCCTGACTTAGAGGAGACGAGGCGTGTCAAACAATTACGACGTGATCATCATCGGGTCCGGCCCTGGCGGCTATATCGCGGCCATCCGCGCATCCCAGCTGGGCCTCAAGACGGCTGTGGTTGAGCGCGAGCACCTGGCCGGCATCTGCTCCAACTGGGGCTGCATCCCGACCAAGGCGCTGTTGCGCTCGGCCGAAGTGCTGCACTTGTCAGAACATGCCAAGAATTACGGCCTCAAGCTCGAAGGCACGGTGACGCCGGATCTCGACGCCATCGTCAAGCGCTCGCGCGGCATTGCCGAACGCATGAATGGCGGCGTCGGCTTCCTGATGAAGAAGAACAAGGTCGACGTCATCTGGGGCGAGGCGAAGCTCACCAAGCCCGGCGAGATCAAGGTCTCCAAGATCACCAAGAAGATCGTCGAGCCGCAAGGCCCGATCCCCAAGAACACGCTGGGCGAGGGCACCTACACCGCCAAGCACATCATCGTCGCCACCGGCGCGCGGCCCCGCGCGCTGCCCGGCATCGAGCCCGACGGCAAGCTGATCTGGACCTATTTCGAGGCGATGAAGCCCGAGAAGATGCCGAAATCCTTGCTGGTCATGGGCTCCGGCGCCATCGGCATCGAATTCGCCTCCTTCTACCGCACCATGGGTGTGGACGTGACCGTGGTCGAGGTGATGAAGACCGTGATGCCGGTGGAAGACGCAGAGATTTCCGCCTTCGCCAAGAAGCAGTTCGACAAGCAGGGCATGAAGATCCTGCTCGAGGCCAAGGTGACCAAGGTCGAAAAGGGCGCTGATTCCGTCACCGCTCATGTCGAGCTCAAGGACGGCAAGGTCGAAAAGATCACCGCCGACCGGATGATCTCGGCTGTCGGCGTGCAGGGCAATATCGAGAATATTGGTCTCGAAGCGCTCGGCGTGAAGACCGACCGCGGCTGCATCGTCATCGATGGTTACGGCAAGACCAATGTGCCCGGCCTCTATGCCATCGGTGATGTTGCCGGCCCGCCGATGCTCGCGCACAAGGCCGAGCATGAAGCCGTCATCTGCGTCGAGAAGATCGCAGGCCTGCCCAATGTGCATCCGATGGACAAGCTGAAGATCCCCGGCTGCACCTATTGCAACCCGCAGGTCGCCTCCGTCGGTCTGACCGAAGCCAAGGCCAAGGAACAGGGCCGCGACATCCGCGTCGGTCGCTTCCCGTTTGTGGCCAATGGCAAGGCGATTGCGCTGGGTGAAGACCAGGGGCTCGTCAAGACCATCTTCGACAAGAAGACCGGCGAGCTTCTGGGTGCGCATCTGGTCGGGGCGGAAGTCACCGAGCTGATCCAGGGTTTTGTCGTGGCGATGAACCTCGAGACCACCGAGGAAGACCTGATGCACACCATCTTCCCGCATCCGACGATCTCGGAAACGCTGAAGGAAAGCGTGCTCGATGCCTATGGACGGGCTCTTAACGCGTGAGCGGGCTTTCCCGCCTGCCGCGAGCGGTCGTGCTGCCGGTCATCGGCGGCGCCGCTCTCGGCGCACTCGCTGGGCTCGCAGCTATTCGCGGCCGCCGTGCGGTCGAACTGGGCGCGGTCCGGCTTGAAGGGGTCACGGGTATTCTCGCGGTATCGGCCATCCTGGCATTGATGGGGCTGATGCTCGGTCTTACATTCTGGTTGATCATGCGTGCGCTTCACAGCGCCGCCGATGGAGACAGGCGATGATGGAAACTCAAATGGCGTTTATCGCGATGCCCGGCGTCGGCTTCTTCAGCCTGCTGCTGATCGGCATCATCGCCGGTTATGTGGCCGAGCGCGTGATGAAGCGTGACCACGGGCTGTTCACCAACATGCTGGTCGGCATTGCCGGCTCCTTTGTCGGCGGCGCGCTGGCCGGTGTGCTCGATATCAATTACTACGGATTTGCCGGGAATCTGGTTGTCGCCATCGCTGGCGCCATCCTCATTCTCTGGATCTTCGGCCGCTCCAAGCGCGGCTGAACCACAACGCGAATTAAAGGGACCACCCAATGGTCACGATCCTCGACGTCACCAAGCCTGATGCGATCAAGCCTGAAACAAGGCGTGTGCGCCATCCGGAAAAGCAGAAGCGCCCGGATACCGAGGTCAAGCGCAAGCCCGAATGGATCCGCGTCAAGGCGCCCAATTCCAAGGGCTACCAGGAAACCCGCTCAATCGTGAAAGAGAACAATCTCGTCACGGTCTGCGAGGAGGCCGGCTGCCCCAATATCGGCGAATGCTGGGACAAGAAGCACGCCACCTTCATGATCATGGGCGAGATCTGCACCCGAGCCTGCGCGTTTTGCAACGTGATTACCGGCAAGCCCAACGCGCTTGATATGAACGAGCCCTACAATGTCGCCAAGGCGGTCAAGCAGATGGGCCTGCAGCACGTGGTCATCACCTCGGTCGACCGCGATGATCTCGACGACGGTGGCGCCGAACATTTCGAGAAGGTGATCCGCTCGATCCGTGCGGCTTCTCCCGGCACGACGATTGAAATCCTGACGCCGGATTTCCTGCGCAAGCCCGGCGCGCTGGAACGCGTGGTCGCGGCCAAGCCCGACGTCTTCAACCACAATCTTGAAACCGTGCCCGGCAACTATCTCACCGTCCGACCCGGCGCGCGCTATTTCCATTCGCTGAGACTGTTGCAGCGGGTCAAGGAACTCGATCCGACCATGTTCACCAAGTCGGGCATCATGGTGGGGCTCGGTGAGGAGCGCAACGAGGTGCTCCAGCTGATGGACGACCTGCGCTCGGCCGATGTCGATTTCATGACCATCGGCCAGTATCTGCAGCCCACCCGCAAGCACCACGAGGTGATGGATTTCGTCACGCCTGACGAGTTCAAGAGCTACGAGAAGATCGCCTACACCAAGGGCTTCCTGATGGTCTCCTCAAGCCCGCTGACTCGCTCCTCGCACCACGCCGGCGATGATTTCGCCCGGCTGAAAGCCAACAGGGATGCAAGGGTGGCGGCTGCCGAATAGACATCGTCTCAGGCTTGCCCTATTCCGACCCCTCGGCCCCGACGGGGGGTGGTGCGGGGCGGGGTATGGCGATTTCAGTCACCATCGACGAGGCGGCCGGAAGGCTGAAAACGGCGGGGCGGGTGCTTGTCATCGGCTGTGCCGGGTGTGGCAAGAGCACGCTTGCACGACAGCTGGCGCTGCGTTGCAGCCTGCCGCATGTCTCCATGGACCGGGAAATCTTCTGGTTGCCGGGGTGGCAGTTGCGGCCCCGGCAGGATCAGAAGGCGCGGTTGGGGGATATCTTGAACCTGGAGTGCTGGGTGCTTGATGGCACAAGTCCTGCCACCTTGCCGTTGCGGCTGCCGCGAACCCATCTCGTGCTCTGGCTGCGGCCGCCACGTTTGATGTCGCTTTATGGCGTGGTCTTGCGGTACCTGCGGTTTCGCGGCCGGTCGCGACCGGACATGGCCGACGACTGCCCGGAAAGACTAAATCCGGAGTTTTTGGCTTACATCTGGAATTTCGAGAAGACCGAAAGCCCGGAGATCCAGCAAAATCTCGCGGAATTTGGCCAGGACGTTCCTGTTTGCGTGTTGAAATCCCGGGCAGAGACCGCACGGCTACTTGCCATGCTCGACAAGCGTGATTAGCTCTCGGTCATGCCACAATACGAAACCACCCGCACCGTTCCCCATTCGCCGCGCCAGATGTTCGATCTGGTCGCCGATGTCGAGCGCTACCCGGAATTCCTGCCGCTCTGCGAAGCGCTGACTGTGCGGTCGCGCAAGGACGGTGAAGCCAAATCGCTGCTGATCGCCGACATGACCGTGGGCTACAAGAAGATCCGCGAGACCTTCACCAGCCAGGTGCTGCTCAAGCCCGATGATCTGGTGATCGACGTCAAATATCTCGATGGGCCGTTCAAGTATCTCGACAACAAATGGACCTTTGAGCCGCGCGGTGATGGCGGCTGCGACGTCAGGTTCTTCATCGATTACGAGTTCAAGAGCATGATGCTTGGCGCGCTGATGGGCGCGATGTTCGACCGCGCCTTTCGCATGTTTGCCGAGGCCTTTGAAAAGCGCGCCCGCGAGATTTACGGCGAAGCCGGGGTATCCTGAGAGCCGGAGCGCAGTTCCGCCCGGCCGAGCAACGCCTCAAGTGCGGCGCACACGGTTGCCGCGCGAATCATGTCGCGGCTCCAGGAGGGATCCCAGCGCAATTCGGCAGCGCTGGTCAGGTCTCCCGGGCCGGACAGCCCCATCCAGACCAATCCCACCGGTTTGTCCGGACTGCCGCCCCCGGGTCCCGCAACGCCGGTGACCGAGACAGCAATGTCGGCCCGTGAGCGCCGCCGTGCGCCAAGCACCATTTCCGTGGCCACCTGCGCCGAAACCGCGCCATAGGCCTCAAGCGTTGCTGCGCGCACCCCCAGCATGTCCTGCTTGGCGCCGTTGGAATAGGTCACGAAACCGCGGTCGAACACCGCGGATGAGCCGGCAATATCGGTAATCGCCGCTGCAATCAGCCCGCCGGTGCAGGATTCGGCCGTCGCGATCATGGTCGCCGGATCGCCTGAGAATGTGCCGATGATCTCTTGCGCCAGTTGGCGGCAGTCGGCGCGCAGGCCGGCAAGCATTTCCGCGTCGCTGCCGGCTTCACCGGGACTTGAGGTGTCGCTCATGTCGCGGCTCCAAACACCACGGTGGCCGTGGCAATCGCGGCAATGCCTTCGCGGCGGCCGATGAAGCCGATCATCTCGTTGGTGGTGGCCTTGACCGAGCAACGATCGATCGAAAGGTCGAGAATACGCGCAAGCGACTGGCGCATTTCAAGCCGGTGCGGACCGATCTTCGGTTGTTCCGCGATCAGCGAGACATCGGCATTCATGATGACGCCGCCGGCCTCCCGCACCAGTTTCGCCGCATGGGCCAGGAAGATGTCGGATGAGGCACCGCGCCACTGCGGATCGGAGGGCGGGAAATGATCCCCGATATCACCGGCCGCGCAGGTTGCCAGCAGCGCATCGGTCAGCGCATGCAGGCCGACATCGGCGTCCGAATGGCCGTCGAGCCGCTGGTCATGCGGAATTTCGACGCCGCAGAGTGTGACAAAGCTGCCCACGACCAGACGGTGCACATCATAGCCGTTTCCGGTACGGACATCCGGCAGTGGCTGCGCCGATGGTTTCTCGTTGGTCATGGCTTCATCCTCGAAAGTTTGGACTGGGCTGTGGGCGGTCCCGGTTGTTCCCGTGTTTAGAGGTTGCGTTAACCGGAAAAAAGCTCTTTCGCATTTTTCTCGCCCCGCACGCGAATACGCCTTGGCAACGCCATCATGATTGTCTAAAAAAAAGGCAGAAACGAAAGTTGCGCGAAACGCATGCAAAGCATTGATGCCAATCTCAGCCAGCCGCTTCAGATCGGGCCGGTAACCGCGCGAAACCGGGTGTTTCTGGCGCCGTTATCCGGCATTTCCGATCTGCCGTTCCGGCAATTGGCATGGCGGCACGGGGCAGGGCTGGTTTTCACCGAAATGGTGGCGAGCCGCGAACTGGTGATTGACCATCCCGAATCACACGCCCGGCTGCGCGGCGACGGCATAGATCCGCATGTGGTTCAGCTCGCCGGCCGCGAAGCCCGCTGGATGGGCGAGGCGGCGAAGATCGCCGAGGATGCTGGCGCCGCGATGATCGACATCAACATGGGCTGCCCGGCCAAGAAGGTCACCGGCGGCTATTCCGGTTCGGCGCTGATGCGCGATCCCGATCATGCGTTGGGCCTCATCGAGGCGACCGTCAAGGCGGTCTCGGTTCCGGTCACGCTGAAGATGCGGCTGGGTTGGGATCACGACAATCTCAATGCGCCCTTGATCGCTGCCCGGGCGGAAGCTGCCGGTGTGCAGATGATCACCATCCACGGCCGCACCCGGATGCAGTTCTACAAGGGAAGGGCCGATTGGGACGCCATCGCCCGGGTGCGCGAGGCTGTCACGGTTCCACTGATCGCCAATGGCGACGTCACCTCCCGCGCCGACATTGCCGAATGTTTGCGGCGCTCGGGCGCGGATGCGGTCATGGTCGGTCGCGGAGCGCAGGGGCAGCCCTGGATCTGCGGCGAGCTGGCGGGATCGCCGGACGTTCCCGTCGACCGCAGGGCACGCAACGCCGTGGCGCTCGAACATTACCGCGCGATGGTTGCCCATTATGGTGACGATGTCGGCGTCCGCCACGCCCGCAAGCATATCGGCTGGTATCTCGAGACGCTGGCGCCTGAAACGCCGGCTGACCGCAAGGTCACGATGATGACCTCCTATAGCGCCGATGAAGTTTTGGAAATTTTCGCCGAAGTGCTCGAAACCGCAGCCGGTTTGCCTTCGATGATGGAGAGTGCCGCGTGAACGAGAAACTGGCGAAACAGGTTGCAGCCCTTGATGTCCAGACGGCCGGCATGGTGCTCAACGCCATCCAGCATCCGGTGATCATGGTCGATGCCGAAGGCATCGTGTGTTTTGCCAACTGGGAAGCGGAATCCTTTTTCGCCGCCAGCGCAGCCCATCTCGGCCGTCACACGCTCGATACCTTCATTCCGTTCGGAAGCCCGCTGCTTGAACTGATCGAGCAGGTGCGCGAGCGCCGGGCTGCGGTCAACGAATACCGGGTCGATCTGAGTTCGCCACGGCTTGGCAGCGACAAGCTGGTCGATCTCTATGTTGCACCGGTCGCGGGCCTGCCGGGCAATGTCGTCGTCGTGTTCCAGGAACGCTCGATGGCCGACAAGATCGACCGCCAGCTGACCCATCGTGCTGCCGCGCGCTCCGTGACCGGGCTCGCCTCGATGCTGGCGCATGAGATCAAGAACCCGCTCTCGGGTATTCGCGGTGCGGCGCAACTGCTTGAAATGTCGGTGGGAGACGAGGATCGCGCCCTGGCGCGGCTGATCCGCGATGAGACCGACCGCATTGTCTCGCTCGTCGACCGCATGGAAATCTTCTCCGATGAGCGCCCGGTGGACCGGACGCCGGTCAACATTCACTCCGTTCTCGATCATGTCAAAGCGGTGGCCAAGGCCGGGTTTGCGCGCAAGATCAAGTTCGTCGAACTCTATGATCCCTCGCTGCCCGCGGTCTATGCCAACCGCGATCAGCTGGTCCAGATCTTCCTCAACCTGGTCAAGAACGCCGCTGAATCGATCGGCGACGATCCCAATGGCGAGATCGTGCTGACCACGGCCTATCGGCCTGGCATCAAGCTTTCGGTGGCCGGCACAAGGGAGAAAATCTCGCTGCCGCTCGAATTCTGCGTTCAGGACAACGGTCCCGGCGTTCCTCCGGATCTCGTCTCGCACCTGTTTGATCCGTTCATCACCACCAAGACCAATGGCTCGGGCCTCGGTCTTGCTCTGGTGGCAAAGATCATCGGCGGTCATGGCGGCATCGTTGAATGCGACAGCCAGAACCGCAAGACCACCTTCCGCATTCTGATGCCGGTTTCGCCCGACGGCCGGCCACCAAAACCGTTGCCTGCTCCCACGGGCGGCGCGTCCGGACAAAAGGACTGAACTGATGGGCAAAGCCACCATTCTTGTCGCCGACGATGACGCGGCGATCCGCACCGTTCTCAACCAGGCCCTGACCCGGGCCGGCTACGAGGTCCGCATCACCTCCAATGCGGCGACACTCTGGCGCTGGGTCTCGGCCGGCGACGGCGATCTGGTCATCACCGATGTGATCATGCCGGATGAAAACGCCTTCGACATGCTGCCCAGGATCCGCCGTGCCCGGCCCGACCTGCCGGTGCTGGTGATGAGCGCGCAGAACACTTTCATGACCGCGATCAAGGCATCCGAAGGCGGTGCCTATGATTACCTGCCCAAGCCGTTTGATCTCACCGAGATGATCGGCACCATCAGCCGCGCGCTGGCCGAGCCGCGCAAGCTCAGTGCCCAGCCCGAGGAAACCACCGAGGGTATGCCGCTGGTTGGCCGTTCCGCCGCCATGCAGGAAATCTACCGGGTTCTGGCGCGTCTGATGCAGACCGACCTGACGCTGATGATCACCGGTGAGTCGGGGACTGGCAAGGAGCTTGTTGCCAAGGCGCTGCATGACTACGGCAAGCGCCGCAACGGCCCGTTCGTTGCCATCAACATGGCGGCAATCCCGCGCGACCTGATCGAATCCGAACTGTTCGGCCACGAGAAGGGCGCCTTTACCGGCGCCCAGAACAAGTCGACCGGCCGCTTCGAGCAGGCCGAGGGTGGAACCCTGTTTCTCGACGAGATCGGCGACATGCCGATGGACGCCCAGACCCGGCTGCTGCGCGTGCTGCAGCAGGGCGAGTACACGACCGTGGGTGGCCGCACCCCGATCAAGACCGATGTCCGCATTGTTGCCGCCACCAACAAGGATCTCAAGATCCTGATCAACCAGGGCCTGTTTCGCGAAGATCTCTATTATCGTCTTAACGTCGTGCCCTTGCGCTTGCCGGCGCTCAGGGATCGCGCCGAGGACGTGCCGGACCTGGTGCGCCATTTCGTCCGCGGCGCGGTGGGCGAGGGGCTTGACGCCAAGCGCTTTGACAACGAGGCGCTGGAGCTGCTCAAGGCCTATCCATGGCCGGGCAATGTCCGCGAGCTGGAAAACGTCGTTCGCCGTGTCATGGCGCTCTACCCGCAGGATGTCATCGGCCGCGAGATCATCGACAATGAACTCAGGATCGAAACGCCGGAGCCCGCATCACCGCAAGGCTCGACTTCCGCCGGCCCGGTAACGATCGCGCAGTCGGTGGAAGAAAACATGCGCCGCTATTTCTCGGGCTTTGGCGAGGAACTCCCGCCGTCAGGGCTGTACCAGAGGGTGCTGGAAGAGGTGGAATATCCGCTCATTCTCGCTGCACTGACGGCAACAAGGGGCAATCAGATCAAGGCTGCCGACCTGCTCGGCCTCAACCGCAACACGCTGCGCAAGAAGATCCGGGAGCTCGGCGTCACCGTCTATCGCTCACCGCGCCCGGCCTGACCACACCCGGCATCCGCGCGACCGGGCAGAGGATCAAAGCTGCCGCTTGACAGGCATCGTTCCAAAGTTGCATTTTCGCCACATTCTGTTGCTTGTTCGCAACGGTCGTCCGCGCGCAACTGAGGTGGCACACAGCATATGGCAACTGACACGGCGTCCGGACCGGCGCAAGCAGGTCTGACCAGCTCCAGCCTCTACACCTTGAGCAGTGAAGACGGTGCCGCCGGTTCCGGTCGCGCGAACATGTCCGGTGCACCGGCTGATACCGGCGAGATGGTTGGTGCTGCCGGCAGCCGCCGAAACCTGTTTACGCTGCCCGGCATTGCCCTGGTTGTCTCCGCCTTCCTCAGCGCCCTGATATCTTTTGCCATCCTGCTCGGTCTGACGCCCATCGACCCGGTCGATCAGGTTGTTCTCAGTGCGGTTGTGATCAATCTGGTCTTTGTCATCGGCCTGGTGACGCTGGTCTTTCTGGAGATCCGAACGCTGCTCCGGGCGCGGCGCCGGGGCAAGGCAGCGGCGAAACTCCACATTCGCATTGTTGCGCTGTTTTCGATCGTCGCGATCCTGCCGGCCATTCTGGTGGCCATCGTGGCGTCGATCACGCTCGATGTCGGGCTTGACCGCTGGTTCTCGATCCGCACCAAGTCCATCGTCAATTCATCGCTCTCCGTCGCTGAAGCCTACGTGCTTGAAAACGCACGCTTCCTGCAGGGGCAAACCGTATCGATGGCCAATGACCTCGACAACGCCCGCTCGCTCTATTCGCTTGACCGGGTCGGGTTTACCCAGTTCATGACCCGCCAGGCGATCGGCCGGGGGTTGCTCGGAGCCTTCCTCATCCGGGAAGATGGCAGCGTCATCCTGCAGGCCGACATCGAGACGGAGCGGCCGTTGCCCGCGGTGCCGGAGCAGGCGCTCAAGGATGCGGTCAAGGGACAACCGACGCTGATTCCACCAGGCGTCACCAACCTGGTCGGCGCATTGATGCCGTTGCAGCAGATCAGCGGGACGATGCTCTACACCGTCCGCGTGGTCGATGCCGAAGTGATGCGTTCGATGCGCCTGATGGAGGAGGCGACCCAGGAGTACCAGACGCTGGAGCAGGGGCGGACATCGCTGCAGCTGGCCTTCGGTATCCTCTATCTCGGGTTTGCTCTGATCGTGCTTTTGTCGGCGATCTGGACCGCGATCGCGGTTGCCGACCGTCTGGTGCGCCCGATCCGGGTTCTGATCGGGGCCTCCGATGATGTTGCCAGCGGCAATCTCGACGTGGTGGTGCCGGTGCATGCGTCGGACGGCGACGTCGGTTCGCTGGCTCAGACTTTCAACAACATGATCGTGCAGATCCGGACCCAGCGTGACGAAATCCTCTCGGCCAAGGACCAGATCGATGACCGCAGGCGCTTCACCGAAGCGGTACTTTCCGGTGTGTCGGCGGGTGTCGTCGGGGTCGATCACAACGGCATGGTGACGATTGCCAACCGCTCGGCCTGCGAGATCCTTGCCGGCGGCGAAGCCGAAGTCATTGATCAGCATTTCACCCAGCTGGCACCGGAATTCGAAACCGTCATGGCCGAAGCCTCGATGCGCCCGCGCGCATCGGCAATGGCGCAGGTCACACTCTATCGCGGCGGCAAGGAACGCACGCTCAACGTCAAGGTGACCCGCGAGGAGAGCCATGACGGGCTCGAATCCTTCGTCGTGACGCTCGATGACATCACCGATCTTGTGATTGCCCAGCGCTCAACCGCCTGGGCCGATGTCGCCCGCCGCATCGCCCACGAGATCAAGAACCCGCTGACCCCGATCCAGCTTTCCGCCGAGCGCATCCGCCGCCGCTACGGCAAGCAGATCCCTGACGATGATCGCGCGGTCTTTGACCAGTGCACCAACACCATCGTGCGCCAGGTCGAGGATATCGGCCGCATGGTCGACGAGTTTTCCTCCTTCGCCCGCATGCCGAAACCCTCCAAGGTGCGGACCGATCTGCGCGAGATCCTCAAGGACGCCGCATTTTTGCGTGAGGTCAGCCGTGCGGATATCGACTTCAAGAGCGAGTTTCCGGATGAGCCGCTGGAAGGGGAATTCGATCCGCGCATGCTCGGACAGGCCTTCGCCAACCTGGTCAAGAATGCCACCGAGGCGATTGACGCGGTGCCTACCGACCAGGTTCGATCCGGCAAGACCATCATCGTGCGCGCCGCGCGCTCGCCCGACAAGCGTGAATACGTTGTCGACATCATTGACAATGGCCGCGGCCTGCCGGGCGAAAACCGGCATCGCCTGCTCGAGCCCTACATGACGATGCGCGACAAGGGCACCGGCCTCGGCCTCGCCATCGTCAAGAAGATCATCGATGATCACGGCGGGACCATTCAGTTGCGCGATGCGCCGGTCGAGGTCGATGGCGGCAAGGGTGCGATGATCACCGTCCGCCTTCCGGTCGAGGCTCCGGCCAGCGAAGAACAAGAAGAAAACGAAAGGGAACCGGCAGATGGCGTCTGACATACTGGTCGTTGATGACGAAGCCGACATACGCGAAATCGTATCCGGCATACTGGATGACGAGGGGCATGAAACCCGAACCGCGGCTGACAGCGATTCGGCCCTGGCGGCGATTTCGGACCGTGTTCCACGCCTGATCTTTCTCGATATCTGGCTGCAGGGCAGCCGGCTGGATGGTCTGGCGCTTCTCGACGAGATCAAGGCGCGCTATCCGGATCTGCCGGTGGTGATGATTTCCGGCCACGGCAACATCGAGACCGCGGTTTCGGCGATCCAGCGTGGCGCTTATGATTTCATCGAAAAACCCTTCAAGGCCGACCGGCTGTTGCTCGTTGCCGAACGGGCGCTGGAAACCTCCAATCTCAAGCGTGAAGTCACCGAACTCAAGAAGCGCTCCGGCGACCCGGTCGAGCTGATCGGCACATCTGTCGCCGTGTCCCATCTCAAGCAGTCGATCGACAAGATCGCGCCGACCAACAGCCGGGTGATGATTCTCGGTCCCTCCGGTTCCGGAAAGGAACTGGTGGCGCGCCTGATCCACCGCAAGTCGACCCGGGCCGGCGGGCCGTTCGTCGTGGTCAACGCGGCCGCCATTACGCCGGAACGCATGGAGGTGGCCCTGTTCGGCACCGAAAGTGCTGCCAGTCACGAGCGCAAGGTCGGCGCATTGGAAGAAGCCCATGGCGGCATTCTCTATCTCGATGAAGTTGCCGACATGCCGCGCGGCACCCAGAGCAAGATCCTGCGGGTGCTGGTCGATCAGCAGTTCGAGCGCGTCGGCGGCACCAAGCGGGTCAAGGTCGACGTGCGCATCCTGTCATCGACGGCACGCAACCTGGAAGAGCTTATTGCCGCAGGCGAGTTCCGCGAGGATCTCTACCACCGGCTCGCCGTCGTGCCGGTGCGGGTGCCCTCGCTCAGTGAACGGCGCGAGGATATTCCTTTTCTGGTTGACATGTTCATGCGCCAGATTTCCGAACAGGCAGGCATTCGCAACCGGCGGATCGGTGATGATGCGCTGGCGGTCATTCAGGCCCATACCTGGCCCGGCAACATCAGGCAGTTGCGCAACTATATGGAAAGGCTGATGATTCTGGCCAGATCCGACGGTCCGGAAACCGTCATCAGCGCCAACATGCTGCCAGACGATGTCTCCGACATGCTGCCCAAGACTTCGGCAGCCGGGTCGGACCACATCATGACCCTGCCATTGCGCGAGGCGCGCGAACTGTTCGAGCGAGATTACCTGATTGCCCAGATCAACCGCTTCGGCGGCAACATTTCCCGCACTGCGGAATTTGTGGGCATGGAACGGTCCGCGCTGCATCGCAAATTGAAATCGCTTGGCGTATAAGCGGCACGAAGCGGTCATGGCCGCGCAAACGGATTGGCGCTTAAGGGGTCGGCAATGAAGGTTATCATTTGCGGTGCGGGACGCGTGGGTTACGGCATTGCCGAGCGTCTGGCGGCCGAGGATAATGACGTCTCGGTGATCGATACCTCCGCCACGCTGGTCCAAGCCATCCGCGACACGCTCGATGTCCGCAGCTATGTCGGCCATGGCGCGCATCCGGATGTGCTGGCCCAGGCCGGTGCCGATCAGGCCGACATGATCATTGCCGTAACACTTTACGACGAGATCAACATGGTGGCCTGCCAAGTTGCGCACTCGATCTTCAATGTGCCGACCAAGATCGCCCGCATCCGTGCCCAGTCCTATCTCAAGTCGCACTGGGCGGATCTGTTTTCCCGCGACCACATGCCGATCGACGTGATCATTTCGCCGGAAGTCGAAGTCGGCCAGATGGTGCTGCGGCGTATCGCGCTGCCCGGCGCCACCGACGCGGTGCGGTTTGCCGATGACAAGGTGGCGATGGTCGCCATTGAGTGTCTCGAGGATTGCCCGGTGGTCAACACGCCGCTGGTGCAGCTCAGCGAGTTGTTTCCCGACCTTCTTGCCACCGTGGTCGGCGTCTGGCGCAACGAGAGCCTTTTTGTGCCGCACTCGACCGACCAGCTTGAAACCGGTGACCTGGCCTATGTCGTCTGCGACAAGGATCATGTCCGCCGCACGCTCGGCCTGTTTGGCCATGAGGAGCAGGAAGCCGGTCGCATCGTCATCTCCGGCGGCGGCAATATCGGCTATTACGTCGCCGCGGCGATCGAGGAGCGGCAGCCCAAGACCAAGGTCAAGATCATCGAGGCCGACCGGGGCAGGGCGGTCTCGATCGCCGATTCGCTCGCCCGCACCGTCGTGCTCAACGGCTCGTCGCTCGAGCAGAACATCCTGGTCGAGGCCGACATCCAGAACGCCGACCTGATGGTGGCGCTGACCAATGACGACCAGGTCAATATCCTGTCCTCGGTGATGGCCAAGCGGCTGGGCTGCAAGGCCAATCTGGCCCTGATCAACAATCCGTCCTACCAGTCCTTCACCAAGACGCTGGGCATCGACGCGCATATCAACCCGCGCGCCGTGACCATCTCGAAAATCCTGCAGCACGTGCGCCGCGGCCGAATTCGCGCCGTCTACTCGGTGCAGAAGGGGGCGGCTGAAGTGATCGAGGCCGAGGCGCTCGATACCTCGCCGCTGGTCGGCAAGCCCTTGCGCAATCTGGATCTGCCCGATGGCGTGCGTATTGGCGCCATCTACCGCGACAAGCAGGTGCTGCGTCCCGACGGCTCGGTCAAGATCAAGGCCAAGGACCGGGTGGTAATGTTCTCGGCGCTCGAATCCGTGCGCCATGTGGAACAGATGTTCCGCGTCAGCCTCGAGTTTTTCTGAGCCGATGCTCGGCATCCTGCATGTTCTGGCGGTTGCAGTTGCGGGGCTATTCACGCTCGTCGTGCCAGCCGTGCTGTTTGCCATTGCCGACGGCATGCGGGACCTGGCCCTGTCGATGCTGCTGGTCGGCTCGCTCGGTGTCTTTGCGGCGCTGATGGTGCTCGGCGCAATTGCGGGCTTCCAGCGGACTCTGGGCCGGGCCTCGGGCTATGTCGCGCTGGTGGCGATGTGGGTGCTGGTGCCATTGTGCGCCGCCGTGTCGTTCAAGACACTCGCCGGATTGAGCTGGATGGATGCTTGGTTCGAGGCCGTGTCAGCCCTGACCACCTCGGGTGCGACGCTTCTGTCGCGCGAAACCGCACCGCAGGCGATCCTGTTCTGGCGGGCCTCGATCGAGTGGTATGGCGGCTTTCTCACGTTGTTGTCGATCATCCACGTGCTGGCGCCCGGTGGCTTTGGCGGCTTGCCGGCCGGCGACCGCCGGGTGATCACCGGCAGCGCCAGCAACATGACCATCGACCTGGGCGATTTTCGCGAAGTGCTCGGACAATACGTCCTGATCACCTTCATCGTCTTTGTCGGTCTGATGCTGGCGGGTGTGAATGGCCCTTACTCGGCCATGCTGTCGATGGTGGTGATCGCCACCGGCGGTTTCCTGCCGTTCGAGGGCGCGCTCGAAAATCACGCCGGGCCGATGGCGCAGCTGGTGCTGACCTACGGGTTGCTGCTTGGCACGGTCAGTGTTTTCTGGCGCCGGCGGTTGCTGCGGACGCCGAAGCAGTTCCTGACCGGCAATCCGGAAGTGCTGGTGATCATGGTCGTGGTTCTGGGGGTCGCAGTGCTCTACGCCGCGCGTCTGTCGGCCGTGTCGGGTGGCGCCGATCTCGGACCGATCTTTGTTGAAAGCCTGCTCGCCGCGTCTTCTCTTGTCGCCACCAGCGGCATCGAAAGCCGGCCCGGGGTCATCGCCCTGTGGCCCGACCTGATCGTGTTGATGATCGTGCTGATTGGTGGCGGGATCTATTCCACCACCGGCGGCTTCAAGATCTACCGGATCGTCGCCATGGCGGTTCATTCCGCCCGCGAACTCAATCAGCTGATCTATCCCAGCAGCGTGACCAATCTGCATTTCGGCCGCCAGATCATCGAAGAGCGTAGCATGCGCGCGATCTGGACCTATTTCTCGCTGTCGCTGCTCATCGTTGCCTTTGGCGCGATGGCTCTGACCTTCGAGGCCACCGATTTCGAGGGCGGCGTGACCATGGCGATTGCCTTCTTCTCCAATGCCGGGCCGGTCTATGAAGCCCTGATCCCGCCCGCCTATATCACCTCACCCGACAACCAGGTCTGGCCACAGTTCCAGGCCATGCCGGTGTCGGCCCAGATCACGGCAATCGTTATGATGACGCTGGGGCGGCTGGAGGTCATGATCGTGTTTGCGGTCCTCAATGTCCGCTACTGGATCAGCCGTTAGCGACAGATCTCCATCGCCAACAAACCCGGGCGCTGGCGGCCGATTGAATCTGGCGTTTTCGGCAACGGCACGGCACAACAAGGCGCCTCGCGCCTGGGAAAGTCACTGTAGCACTACATGGGCGGCGGGGATCATTTCCACCTTTGCGCGACAGTAAAATTCCCGCAACCGATCGCCCGCATAAAAACAAGTGTTTACAAACCACCCCAACAATGGTCTTCTCTCAGGTGTTCGGACGAGCGAATTTCTGTCAGCGGCGAGGCTATCAAATCTGTCGGTCAGAAGGAGTGGGATTGTTCGGAACTTGACGTTGCGTAAGCTTTTTCGGCTGCGCTGCGCCTTTTTTCATCTCTGGGGAAGGCGAATGTCATAGGGATTGGACACGTGCGGTAATGACCTGCGGTTAGCGGGCAAGAAAAAGACGGATGATAGGCGCAATGGCGGAGCGTTCACAGAACCTGCAGGATCTCTTTCTCAACACGGTTCGGAAACAGAAAATCTCCCTGACGATCTTCCTGATCAACGGGGTGAAGCTGACCGGTGTGGTCACTTCTTTCGACAATTTCTGCGTCCTGTTGAGACGCGATGGGCATTCGCAGCTTGTCTACAAGCACGCGATTTCCACCATCATGCCGAGCCAGCCTGTGCAGATGTTTGAAAATGAGGACGCCGCAAGCGGCGCCTGACAGGACAACGCAAATCGAAACTGTAGACAGCTCTGGTAATTTCAACGACCCGGACAGCAAGTCCGGTGTCATGCGCGCGATTGTGCTGGTTCCCACCTTGCGCACGCGCAATGCCGCGCCCGGAAGCGGCGAGCCGGAAAAGCGCCCCGACGCCAATCGCCTGGCTGAAGCCGTCGGTCTGGCCGGCGCCATCAATCTCGAGGTTGCCGAGGCGCTGATCGTGCCGGTGTCCGCCCCGCGGCCGTCGACGCTGTTCGGCAAGGGCAAGATGCTCGAGATCGAGGCCCTGATCCATTCCGCCGACGCGCAGCTGGTCATCGTCGACCATCCGCTGACCCCGGTGCAGCAGCGCAACATGGAAACCGAGTGGAAGGTCAAGGTGATTGACCGCACCGGTCTCATTCTCGAGATTTTCGGCCGCCGCGCCTCCACCAAGGAAGGCGTGCTGCAGGTCGAGCTTGCGCATCTCAACTACCAGAGAGGCCGGCTGGTCCGCAGCTGGACCCACTTGGAACGCCAGCGCGGCGGCGGTGGTTTCATGGGCGGTCCGGGTGAAACCCAGATCGAGGCCGACCGGCGCCTGCTGCAGGAACGCATCGTCAAGCTGGAGCGCGAGCTCGAGCAGGTGCGGCGGACACGCCAGCTGCACCGGTCCAAGCGCAAGAAGGTGCCGCATCCGATCGTGGCGCTGGTCGGCTACACCAATGCCGGCAAGTCGACGCTGTTCAACCGCATCACCGGCGCCGAGGTGATGGCCGAGGACATGCTGTTTGCCACGCTCGACCCGACCCTCCGGCGGATGAAGCTGCCGCATGGCGCCACCGTCATCCTGTCCGACACGGTCGGTTTCATTTCCGATCTACCCACCCATCTGGTGGCCGCCTTCCGGGCGACGCTGGAAGAGGTGATCGAGGCCGATCTGATCCTGCATGTGCGCGACATGGCGGATCCGGACCGCAGTTCGCAGGCTGCCGATGTCGAGGCGATCCTCAACAGCCTTGGTGTTGGGGAGATCAAGCCACAGCGGATGCTGGAAGTCTGGAACAAGGTCGATCTGCTCGAGCCCGACGCTGCCGAGGCGCTGCGCGCCCGCGCTGATTCCGGCGAAGCCATCGTGGTCTCGGCGCTGAACGGCGAAGGTGTCGACAAGCTGCTCGCCGCTGTCGAGGAACGGATCTCCGGAAAACTCGTCACCCGCACCATCCTGCTCACGGCGCAGCAATTGCCGGTGATGTCCTGGATCTACGAACGCGGCCGGGTGCAGAATCGCGTCGACCATGAAGACGGTTCGGTGGAACTCACCGCCGAATTCACCGTCGCCGACGATCTCGACCTCGACCGGCAGCTCGGGCTTGGCCCGAAACCGGAAGCGGACGAATCCGATAATTGAATTCGATGGATTCGTTTTATAGAAATTGAGAATACGATGTAGCTGGTTTCCCGATGTATCATATTTAGCGTGGCTATTTGCTGAGGTGTGGATGGAAATTTGGGTAATTTGTCGGACCGACCCCATGGAGGAGAAATCCAGTGTTTCTTACTGACAGTGGAATAGCTAAGTCATTGAGGGACGGTGAACTCTCTATCGAAAAGACTAATGATGAGGGTATTTATGTTGCTATATCTGTACCCGAGGATGCAGAGCTTGTCCGCTCGAAGCTAATTCAACCTAGTTCATTAGATCTGGTAATCGGAAAGATTTATGTTCCCCGCCAAGGGGGCGAAAATGGGGACGATTCAACGAATGTAATTTCTAAGACTGGCTATGATTTGCAGCCTGGTGAAACAGCGGTGGTTGAGACAAGGGAACGTCTTCAACTTGGCAAGCAGATTGGGGCTTTTGGTTTCCCTCCAGCTGGAGTTTCGAAGAATTCCATCCTGATGACCAACCCAGGCCATGTTGATCCAGGATATAAAGGCCACCTCACATTTACGCTGATCAATATGGGGCGGAGGGAGTTTCCACTTAAGAGTGGGGAACGCATAGCCTCACTGCTAATTTATCGCCTGCAAGAAGAAGTTGCCTTTGATTATTCTGAACGAAATGACCCGTCATCGACAAACTGGTCGAAGTTGCTGGACCAACTCTCCCCGGATTTCGGAGCGTTCAACAGTAGGATGGAAGCCGCAGCACAATGTGCCGTTGATAAGAAGGCGAATGATTTTGAGAAAATAATTGTTGAAGCCAAAAGTAAGTTGTCGCTTGCGCAGTTGTTTGTACCTCTTGGGACCGCAGTTGTGGCGGGTATTGTGGGCTTTCTTACCGCAACAGGAGGGTTTGCTAGGAATTCTGAACTTGATGGATTGAGAAACAGGTTTGCAATCATAGAGGCCCATTCAGAGAGTAATGAAATTAGGAAGCAGCTTATATATTTGAGGGAAAAGGTTCTTCAAATAGAGGGGATGGTTCGCACTCAGCAATCAGGCGGACAAGATGAAAATTAAGCATCCCAAAATTTATGTGATCTCACGTCCTAATCTCGATGAGATCGAACTCGAAAAATTTCTGATAGACAATAAACTTTCTTGGAAGAAGGATGAGTTGTCGCGTCCGGGTGAGCAGGTTGTGGAGATATCAGGCCGTGTTTGTTATATGTCTTTTACTGATGACATTGCAAAGATAAGGTTCCCAAATAGAAAGTATATCGAAAATTTGATTGCAAGAGGCCATGAAAGTGTTCTCGAACATGCGTCATGGACTTTCATTTTGGATGGTGTGAGTCGTTCTTTTACACATCAACTAGTGCGGCATCGCGTGGGATTTTCGTACAGTCAACTCTCTCAACAGTATCACGATGAAAGTGAGGCTGAGATGATCTTGCCGAATGGTCTAGACAAAAGCCACCCTGCGTATGCTGCATGGGAACACGCAGTTGATGGGGTGCTTGTGGCTTATCGATCATTGGTTGGCATGATTGTTGACGGAGGCCCGGACGACACTCGGGAACGGCTAAGGTGGATAAGGAGTGTCGCAAGGAGCCTTCTGCCAAATGCGACCTCTACCACTATTGCTATCACTGCCAATGCGCGCGCGCTTCGACATTTTCTTAGTTTGCGAGGGAGCTTGGAAGGTGACTATGAGATGCGAGAAATAAGCGCGCTCCTACTCAAAACAGTTGCCTCCGATGCGCCTGCATTGTTTTCTGATTTCGAAGTTGTAATGCACGAAGACGGCCGGGAAATCGTTGTGAAAAACATGTGATACATAATCTTTCAGCCGCTTCGTAATGAATAATTAGCTTAGACTGGGTTCTGTGCAGTCGTTGGCGAAAACGCGTTTTGGAGTGTTGGATTAAGAAGGGGGCTGACAGGGGTGTATGATTTGGAAGCAACGCTTTCGGGGTTGCCTACGTTCACTCCAAACATGGGCTACTGGTACCCGGTCGAGTGGTGCTCGATCATCGCTTCAACTTCGCTTCCTGCCACAGCACTTCCATCTCCTCGAGCGTTGCATCGTCAGGCGTCTTGCCCTGCCGCGCCAGCCCGGCTTCCACATAGGCAAAGCGGGTGCGGAACTTGGTGTTGGTGGACCTCAGAGCGTCCTCCGGATCCGCCTTCAGGTGCCGAGCCAGATTGGCCACGGCGAAGATCACGTCGCCCAGTTCGCCCGCTGCCTTCTCGGTCTCACCATTGGCGATCTCTGTGCGCAACTCCGCGATTTCTTCCTCGATATTGTCGAGAACCGGACCGGCCGCGCCCCAGTCGAAGCCGACGCGTGAGGCCGCTTCCTGAAGTTTCAGCGCTTCCATCAGTGCGGGCAGGGCGCGCGGAACACCGGTCAGTTGTCCCGGTTTTTCTGTTTCCGACAGCCCCCGTGCAGCCCGGCGGGCGGCGCGTTCGCGTTTTTCCGCGGCCTTGATATCCGCCCATTGCGCCTTGACCTTGTCCGGCGTGTCTGCGTCGGACCGCTCGAACACATGCGGATGGCGGCGGATCATTTTTCGGGTGATCGCCTCGACCACGTCCTCAAACGAGAACAGCTGCTGTTCTTCCGCCATGCGGGCGTGAAACACCACCTGCAACAAGAGATCGCCGAGCTCATCGCACAGATCCTCGGGATCATTCCGCTCGATCGCGTCGGCCACCTCATAGGCTTCCTCGATCGTGTAGGGCTTGATGCTGGAGAAATCCTGCTTGATGTCCCACGGGCAGCCGGTCTCCGGATGCCGGAGTGCCGCCATGATCTCGATGAGACCGGAAATGTCGCGTGATGGTTTCATCTTCAGCGTGCCGTGTTGTGTGGGTCAAGGGATCCGGCACAGACTAGCCGAGCCGGGTGACGCCCGCGACTTTTCAGCCCCGGG
Source organism: Hoeflea sp. (assembly GCF_002733955.1). Classification (GTDB taxonomy): domain Bacteria; phylum Pseudomonadota; class Alphaproteobacteria; order Rhizobiales; family Rhizobiaceae; genus Hoeflea. The sequence continues at coordinate 119,069 of NZ_NVXQ01000002.1, forward strand.
TGTTGGTGTTGTCCACAGGTCAAACCGGCAGAATGTGCGCGGCCGCGCTCAGTTGAGCGGGATGGCGTTGTCGTCCTTGCCAGCCTGGTAGGCTTCCGACAGCGCCGCATAGCGGTCGCGGATGCGGTTCGCCTGTTCGAGCAGCGGCTGTGCTTCGGCGTCAGGCAGCTTCGCCATGATGTCGAAGATCCCGCGGCCGTGCCAGAAGGCGTTGTCGTGATTGTAGCCGCCCGGCTCCAGCCCGAAAACTTCCTTGAGCATCTTCAGATCATGCGGAATCGAGAAACTGTCGCGCGAATCCTGATGGCTGAAGAAGTAGAAGAAATTGTCGAGCCCGGCCCAGGCGATTGCCGACATGCACATGGTGCAGGGCTCGTGGGTCGACAGGAAAATCATGTCCCTGGTGGATTCCGTCTTCGCGGCCGGGCTTTCGTAGAAGCATTTGAGAAGATGGACTTCGCCGTGCCATAGCGGGTTTTCGGTCTCGTTGTTGGTCTGCGCCATCACCAGCGATAGGTCCGATTTTCGTAGCAGCGCGCCGCCAAACACCTTGTTGCCTTTGGCCACGCCGGCCTCGGTCAGCGGCAGGATGTCGTGTTCCATGACGTCGAGCAGCCTGCGCACCAGGTCTGCGTTTTCCTTGATCTCCATACGAGGGTCCAGTTTATTTCGTCCGACCGCATGAGCGTGAGGCGTCGCGGTTACGCTTTCTCCATAACCGGATTTTAGAGGTAAAAGAATATCTGTTCGCGCCCATCGGCACATGTTTGTTCCTTCATTTGTTTCGCCTGTTTCCTGAGAATGGCTCCAAATCAGGAGTTTGATCGAAATGGCGACGCATTCGGCGCAATTGACCACATTCCCCGCCTTCATGCGGGTGGACGCGAGAAAGGTAGCGATCTTCGGCAATGGCGCCGAAGCCGCTGCCAAGGCGCGTCTGGTCGCCAACACCTCGGCTGAAATTTCGGTCTATGCCGACGCCCCCGAGGCCGAGCTGATCGACAGTCTGGCACGGCTTGGCATCGAGCCGCAGCGTGAACCCTATGATGCGCGGCAGATGCAGGGCGCCACCCTGGTGTTTGCCGCAACCGGCGATGCCGCACAGGACCGCGCAATCGTGACCGCGGCCCGCGAGCGGCGGATCCCGGCCAATGCCGTGGATCAGCCTGACTATTGCGATTTTCTCACCCCCGCCCTGGTCAACCGTGCGCCGGTGGCCATTGCCATTGGCACGGAAGGCGCAGGTCCCGTTCTGGCCCAGATGATCCGCGCCCGCGTTGACCAGATGCTGTCACCGTCGCTCGGCACGCTGGCGCGGCTTGCCAGCGATTACCGTGTTGCCGTCGACCGGCTGCTGCCGCGCGGCGTCGCCCGCCGCCGTTTCTGGCGCCGTTTCTTCGAGGCCGATGTGGCAACCCATGTCGACAATGGCGAGATTTCGCTCGCCCGAAGGGCCGCCACCCGCATGCTGCGTGGCCGCGAACCGGTACCGGGTCACATCTGGCTGGTCGGCGCGGGGCCGGGCGCCGAGGATCTTCTGACATTGCGGGCCCAGCGCGCGATGATGGAAGCCGACGCCATCGTCTATGACGCGCTGGTGCCCGAAAGTGTTGTCGCCCTTGGCCGCCGTGATGCCGAGCGCTTTTCCGTCGGCAAGCGCAAGGGTTGCCATTCCAAGAGCCAGAGTGAGATCAACGATCTGCTGATCCGGCTCGGCCGTGAGGGCAAGCGCGTGGTTCGCCTAAAATCCGGCGACCCGCTGGTCTTTGGCCGCGCCGGCGAAGAAATGGCCGCACTGCGCGATGCAGAGGTCTCGTTCGAGATTGTTCCGGGCATTACCTCGGCCCTTGCCGCAGCCGCCGATTTCGAGCTGCCGCTGACCCTGCGCGGCGTTGCTTCGTCGCTGGTCTTCACCACAGGGCATGACCTGACCGGCGCCGCCCTGCCGGACTGGGCGCGGCTCGCTGTCTCCGGCGCCACGCTCTGCGTCTATATGGGCCGCACGGTGGCTGCCAGCGTCGCCACACGGCTGATCGAGGCGGGATTGCCCGCCGACATGACCGTGGCCATCGTCGAAAACGCCTCGCGCGGCGACCGCCGCCTGTTTCACGGCACCCTGGCTGATCTTCCCGCGCTCGAGCACCGCTCCGAGCTTGCCGGTCCGGTGATGGTGGTCATCGGCGACGCCGTTGCGGGCGCCAACTTCGAGCATTCCACACCCATTGCGGCCGGTCAGCCCAGCGCTGCATCCGCCAACCGAACCCAAGCCGCCTGAGGAGGCCCCGATGAAAACCGCTTCGACCAAGACCAAGGTTCTCACCGCAAACCGTCTGACCGACGGCATCGCTGTCTGGCTCGGTGCCAATGGCGAGTGGACCACCTCGCTCAAGGAGGCCTTCCTGGCGCGCCATGACGATGCCGTGGCCGCCATCGAGGCGGCCGGACAGCAGGCGCTCGATGACAACCGCGTCGTCGATGTCAACGTCATCGAGGTCGAGGAAACCGAGGCCGGCCCGCGCCCGTTCCGGCTGCGCGAACGGATCCGGTCCGATGGCCCGACAATCGACTACGCACCGGCATTCACCGCCGGCGTCTCCCACGCCGCCTGAAGGACTGATCCATGTACCGTTACGATGAATTCGACCACGCCTTTGTGGCCGCACGCGTCAGCCAGTTCCGCGACCAAGTCGAGCGCCGCCTGACCGGCGAGATCTCCGAAGACGCCTTCAAGCCGCTCCGGCTGATGAACGGCGTCTATCTGCAGCTGCATGCCTACATGCTGCGTGTCGCTGTGCCTTACGGCACGCTCGACAGCCGCCAGATGCGCAAGCTTGCCCACATCGCCCGCACCTATGACCGCGGCTATGGCCATTTCACCACAAGGCAGAACATCCAGTACAACTGGCCCAAGCTCTCCGACATCCCGGCGATTCTCGAGGAACTGGCCGAAGTCGAGATGCATGCCATCCAGACCTCGGGCAATTGCATCCGCAATGTCACCGCCGACCATTTCGCAGGCGCTGCCGCCGACGAGGTGGCCGATCCGCGCCCCTATGCCGAAATCTTGCGGCAATGGTCCTCGGTGCATCCCGAATTCTCGTTCCTGCCGCGCAAGTTCAAGATTGCAGTGACCGCGGCGGAACGTGACCGGGCGGCCATCCAGACCCATGATATCGGGCTGCAGCTGAAGAAGAATGACCAGGGTGAGCTCGGCTTTGCCGTCTGGATCGGCGGCGGGCAGGGGCGCACCCCGATCCTGGCCAAGAAGGTCAGGGATTTTCTGCCCGAAGCCGATCTGCTTTCCTATGTGACCGCGATCATGCGGGTCTACAACCTGCATGGCCGACGCGACAACAAGTACAAGGCGCGGATCAAGATCCTGGTGCATGAGACCGGCGTCGAGCAATTGAGCGCCGAAATCGAGGCTGAGTGGCAGCATCTCAAGGACGGCGAGCTGAAACTGCCCGAAGCCGATATTGCGGCGATCAACGCCTATTTCGAGCCGCCGAAGCTTGCGCCCCGCGCCGAGGGCTGGGGCGAACTGGCTGCCTGGAAGAAATCCGATCCCGGCTTTGCCGATTGGGTCGGCCGTAATGTGGCGCCGCACCGGCACCCCGATTACGCCATGGTGACGATCTCGCTCAAGCCGATCGGCGGCATACCCGGCGATGCATCCGCCGCCCAGATGGATGCGGTGGCGCGGCTTGCCGAGGAATTCGCCCATGACGAAATCCGCGTCACTCACGAACAGAACCTGGTGCTGCCGCATGTGGCGCTGGCCGATCTCGAGCCGCTCTACCGGGCGCTGCTCGCCGATGGTCTCGCGACAGCCAATGCCGGCCTGATCACCGACATCATCGCCTGCCCGGGTCTCGACTATTGCGCGCTCGCCAATGCTCGCTCGATTCCCGTCGCCCAGGAGATCTCCAACCGCTTTGGCGATCCCGCGCGGCAGGCCGAGATCGGCGACCTGAAGATCAAGATCTCCGGCTGCATCAATGCCTGCGGCCATCACCATGTCGGCCACATCGGGATTCTCGGTGTCGAGAAGAAGGGGGCGGAGCTCTACCAGATCTCGCTCGGCGGCTCGGGCGACGAAAACGCCTCGATCGGCCAGATCACCGGACGCGGCTTCGAGCCGCATCAGATCACCGATGCGATCGAAACCATTGTCGACACCTACCTGGCTCAGCGCAGCAGCACTGAAGAGACCTTCATCGAGTGCTATCGCCGCATTGGCGCCGATCCTTTCAAGGCTGCGCTTTACAGCAGCGAAGCCGAAGCGGCCTGAGACAAGGCCCTGAGACTAGGCACGGAGAGTTTTCATGACTGTGATTTGGACGCAAGACGGGATCGTCGAGGACGATCCGTGGAGCCAACCCGAGAGCGAAGGCGGGCCGAAGCTTCTGCCGCTGGCCGAAGCGCTGGACCATGCCCAGGACAATGCGCCGTTTGGCGTGGTGTTGCAGCCGGCCGACGACGTCCGGGCCCTGGCTCCGATCCTTGAGCGTGTGGCAATCGTTGCCCTGACCTTTCCGGCCTTCAGCGACGGGCGGGCGTTCTCGCAGGCCATGCTGCTGCGCGAGCGGCTGGGTTACCAGGGCGAGATGCGCGCTGTCGGCACGGTGCTGCTTGACCAGGTGCCGCTGATGCTGCGCACCGGCTTTGACAGTTTCGAAGTCGAGCATGCGCCGACAATCAAGCGTCTGGCGGAAAAGCGGCTTCCGGGCATCGATCTGCATTACCAGCCGGCGGCTGACGAGACACGGGCCGGGCCTGGCTACAGCTGGCGCCGCACGGCAATGTTGAACGGCTGAACCGGGGGGGCTCGCCATGCACATTCACGTAACCGATCAGGACGGGGTCCGTCATACGCTTGAAGCGCTTGAAGGATTTCGGGTGATGGAGATCATTCGCGACTGGGGACTGGACATCAAGGCCGAATGCGGCGGCGCCTGCGCCTGCGCCACCTGCCATGTCCATGTTGCACCCGAGTGGACCGATCAGCTGCACCCGATCGAAGCCGAGGAAGAAGACATGCTCGACCAGGCCTTTGACGTGCGCGACAATTCCCGGCTGTCCTGCCAGTTGCTGATGAGCGAGGAACTCGACGGCCTGGAAGTCACGCTCGCCCCGGGCACCGAGGCCAAGGACCGTGCCGCCGCCTGAACCGGGCCGGGCACGCGAAATTTCGACATTCGGGCGTCGCGCGCGCTGCTTGCGCGAGGTGACACGCTCATGCCAGTTTGCGATCCATGATCGACAAGCTCGAATTTTTCATTGTTCTGGCCCGCGAGCGCCATTTTGGCCGCGCCGCGGAAGCCTGTGGCGTCACCCAGCCGACGCTCTCGGCCTCCCTCAAGCAGCTTGAAGATCAGCTGGGCGTCACCCTGGTGCAGCGCGGCTCGCGGTTTCAGGGCCTGACTCCGGAAGGCCAGCGCGTTCTTGAATGGGCGCGGCGCATTGTCGGCGACACCCGCACGATGCGTGAGGAGATGAAGGCCGCCCGCAAGGGCCTGTCGGGACACGCCCGCATCGCCGTCATCCCCACCGCCACCTATATGGTCACCGACCTCACGGTCGCCTTCACTGAAAAGCATCCGGCTGTCACACTGTCGGTGACTTCCTGCACCAGTTACGAGGTGCTGTCGCGGCTGGAAAATTTCGAGATTGATGTCGGCATCAGTTATCTCGAAAACGAGCCGACGGGCCGGGTCGCCACCGTCCCGCTCTATGCCGAGCGCTACCAGCTGATCACCTCTGCGGGCCAAGATTACGCCGACCGGACTTCGGTCAGCTGGTCGGAAGTGGCCACCCTCCCGCTGTGCCTGCTGACGCCCGACATGCAGAACCGGCGCATCATCAACCAGCACCTGGCCGAGGCCGGCGCCACGGCCAAGCCGACGCTCGAATCCAACTCGATGATCGTGCTGTTTTCCCATATCCGCACCGGCCGCTGGGCCTCGATCATGCCGGTCAACCTGGCTGAAACGCTGGGGTTTGGCGATGACATCAAGTCGATCCCGATCGTCGAACCGGATGCGCATCACGTCGTCGGCATGATTGCCGCGCCGCGCGAGCCGCACACCCCCATTGTCTCGGCCCTGTTGCACGAAGCGCGGGTCTTCGCCCGCACGCTTGCACAACGATAGAAGTTTTCTATCGCACAACGAATATGCTGACTTGATTCAATGCTTTGTTAGGGGCGTAGTGGATATTCTGCCACGTCGTTGGAGGGTATTGGCATGGAATCACGCAGCATGGACGCCGAAATCGCGTCGCGCACCGAGGCCATTGTCGGACGGTTGAAGCCGCTCGAGGGCCCGTTGCTGCCGATCCTGCATGATGTGCAGAAGGAATTTGGCTATGTGCCGAAGGCGGCCCTGCCCGTGATCGCCAACGGCCTCAACCTGTCGCGCGCCGAGGTTCATGGCGTTGTCAGCTTCTACCATGATTACCGCGAGGCGCCTGCGGGCCGTCATGTCATCAAGATGTGCCGCGCCGAAGCCTGCCAGTCGATGGGCGGCGATGAGCTCGGCGAGCGGCTCCTTGGCCTTCTTGGCGTCGACTGGCACGGGACCAGCGGCGATGGCGCGGTCACGATAGAGCCGGTCTATTGCCTCGGCCTGTGCGCCTGCGCGCCAGCGGCCATGGTCGATGGCCAGGTGATAAGCAGACTCGACGAGAAGATGGTGACCGAACTGGCCAGGGCGGTGAAGGCATGAGCGTGAAGATTTACATTCCCGGTGATTCCGGCGCGGTGGCGCTGGGCGCTGACCGGCTGGCGCTCTCGATGCAGAAAGCGGTTCGAGCACAGAACCTTGATGCGGTGATTATCCGCAATGGCTCGCGCGGGCTTTACTGGCTCGAGCCGATGGTCGAAGTCGAAACGGAGACGGGCAGGATTGCCTACGGTCCGGTCCGGGCCTCCGACGTCGACGGCCTTCTAGCTGCGGGACTTCTAGAGGGCGGCGACCATCCGCTGCTTCTGGGCGATCCCGAAGCGCTTCCGTTTCTTAAGCGTCAGACACGGCTTACCTTTGCCCGTTGTGGCATCACCGATCCGCTGTCGCTCGACGATTACCGCAAACATGGCGGCCTGGCAGGCCTGACCAATGCCGTTGCCATGGAGCCCAAGGCCATCGTCACCCAGGTGACCGAGTCCGGCTTGCGTGGCCGCGGCGGCGCCGGCTTCCCGACCGGCATCAAGTGGAACACCGTGCTGGAGGCGCAAGCGCCACAGAAATACATCGTCTGCAACGCCGACGAGGGCGATTCGGGTACCTTTGCCGACCGCATGATCATGGAAGGCGATCCGTTCCTGGTGATCGAAGGCATGATCATCGCTGGCATCGCCACCGGGGCGACCAAGGGCTATGTCTATCTCCGCTCCGAATACCCGCACGCCATCCTGGCGATGAACCGCGCGGTTGTCATTGCCCGCGAGGCCGGCGTTCTGGGCGCATCCGTGCTCGGCTCCGATCATGCCTTCGATATGGAAATCCGTGTCGGCGCCGGCGCTTATGTCTGCGGCGAGGAAACGGCACTGCTCGAAAGCCTCGAGGGCCGCCGCGGCGTGGTTCGGGCCAAGCCGCCGCTGCCCGCCCACAAGGGCTTTCTTGGCCGCCCGACGGTGATCAACAATGTGATCTCGCTCGCATCGGTGCCGGTCATTATGGACAAGGGCGCGGACTATTACCGCGATTTCGGCATGGGCCGTTCGCGCGGCACCATTCCGATCCAGATCGCGGGCAACGTCAAGCATGGCGGGCTGTTCGAAGCAGCCTTCGGCATGACTTTGGGCGAGCTGATTGACGATATCGGCGGCGGGACCGCCACCGGACGCCCGGTCAAGGCGGTCCAGGTCGGCGGACCGCTGGGCGCCTATTTTCCGCGCGAACTGTTCGACACGCCATTTGATTACGAGGCCTTTGCCGGCAAGGACGGCCTGATCGGCCACGCCGGGATCGTGGTGTTCGACGACAGCGCAGACATGCTCAAGCAGGCGCGTTTCGCCTTTGAATTCTGTGCCGTTGAAAGCTGCGGCAAGTGCACCCCCTGCCGCATCGGCTCGACCCGCGGCGTCGAGGTGGCCGACAAGATCCGCGACGGCATCGAGACCGAGAGCCAGATCACGCTGATGACGGATCTGTGCAATACCATGAAATTCGGCTCGCTCTGTGCGCTCGGCGGCTTCACGCCGTATCCGGTGATGAGCGCACTAACGCATTTTCCCGATGACTTTCGTCCGACCCCGGGCATGAAAAGCCCCATGCCCCAGGCCGCGGAGTAAGAACCATGACGCTGATCCAGGAAATCGACTACGGCACCCCGGCCTCCAAGGCTGAAAAATCCGTTCGCCTCGTCATAGACGGCAACACCATCGAAGTGCCTGAAGGCACCTCGGTGATGCGCGCCTCGATGGAAGCGGGCATTCAGGTGCCAAAGCTCTGCGCCACCGACATGGTCGATGCCTTCGGCTCCTGCCGTCTCTGCCTGGTCGAGATCGAGGGCCGCAACGGCACGCCCGCCTCCTGCACCACACCGGTCAGCGAAGGCATGGTGGTCCACACCCAGACCGGGCGGCTGAAAGACATCCGCCGCGGGGTGATGGAGCTTTATATTTCCGACCATCCGCTTGACTGCCTGACCTGTGCGGCCAATGGCGATTGCGAGCTGCAGGACATGGCCGGGGCCGTTGGCCTGCGCGACGTCCGCTACGGCTATGACGGCGAGAACCACGTCAAGGCGCGGCAGAACGGCGAAGCCAATCCGCGCTACATGGCGAAAGACGAGAGCAACCCCTATTTCACCTATGATCCGGCCAAGTGCATTGTCTGTTCGCGCTGCGTGCGCGCCTGCGAGGAAGTGCAGGGCACGTTTGCGCTGACGATCGAGGGCAGGGGCTTTGAAAGCCGCGTTTCGCCCGGCATGCACGAGAGCTTCATGAATTCCGAATGCGTCTCCTGCGGCGCCTGTGTGCAGGCCTGCCCGACGGCGACGCTACAGGAAAAATCCGTGATCGAGATCGGCCAGCCCGAGCATTCGGTGGTCACAACTTGCGCCTATTGCGGCGTCGGCTGCTCGTTCAAGGCCGAGATGCGGGGCGAGGAAGTTGTCCGCATGGTGCCGTGGAAGGACGGTAAGGCCAATCGCGGCCATTCATGCGTCAAGGGCCGCTTTGCCTGGGGCTATGCCACCCACCAGGACCGCATTCTCAACCCGATGGTGCGCGAAAAGATCACCGATCCCTGGCGCGAAGTGACCTGGGACGAGGCCTTTGCCCATGTCGCCAAGGAAATGCGCCGCATCCAGTTCCAGTACGGCAAGGGCGCCATCGGCGGCATCACCTCGTCGCGCTGCACCAATGAAGAAACCTTCCTGGTCCAGAAGCTGGTGCGCGCCGGCTTCGGCAACAACAATGTCGACACCTGCGCCCGCGTCTGCCACTCGCCCACCGGCTACGGCCTCGGCAAGGCGTTCGGCACCTCGGCCGGCACGCAGGACTTTGATTCCGTTGAGCATACCGACGTGGTCATCGTCATCGGCGCCAACCCGACCGATGGCCACCCGGTGTTCGCCTCGCGGCTAAAAAAACGCCTGCGTGAAGGCGCCAAGCTGATCGTCATCGACCCGCGCCGCATCGACCTTGTACGCTCGCCCCATGTCGAGGCCAGCCATCATCTGCCCTTGAAGCCCGGCACCAATGTCGCCGTGCTGACGGCGCTGGCGCATGTGATTGTCACCGAAGGCCTGTTTGACGAGGCCTTCATTCGCGAGCGCTGCGACTGGTCGGAGTTCGAGGACTGGGCCAGCTTCGTTGCCGAACCCGCCAATTCGCCAGAAACCACCGAGGCCTACACCGGTGTGCCGGCGGACGAACTGCGCGGCGCAGCAAGGCTTTATGCGCGGGGCGGCAATGGCGCGATCTATTACGGCCTTGGTGTCACCGAACACAGCCAGGGCTCGACCACGGTGATGGCGATTGCCAACCTCGCCATGGCCACCGGCAATATCGGCCGGCCCGGCGTCGGCGTGAATCCGCTCCGGGGCCAGAACAACGTGCAGGGCGCCTGCGACATGGGCTCGTTCCCGCACGAGCTGCCCGGCTACCGGCACATTTCCGGCTCGGAAGTCCGCGACGTGTTCGAAAAACTCTGGGGCGTGGAGCTCGATCACGAGCCCGGACTGCGCATTCCCAATATGCTCGATGCGGCTGTCGACGGCACGTTCCGCGGCATCTACATCCAGGGCGAGGACATCCTGCAGTCCGATCCCGACACCAAGCACGTCAAGGCCGGGCTGGAAGCGATGGAATGCGTCGTCGTCCATGACCTGTTCCTCAACGAGACCGCCAATTACGCCCATGTCTTCCTGCCCGGCTCGACCTTCCTCGAAAAGGACGGCACCTTCACCAATGCCGAACGCCGCATCAACCGCGTGCGCAAGGTGATGAGCCCGAAGAACGGCCTGGCCGACTGGGAGGTCACGCTCAAGCTGGCGCAAGCCATGGGGCTGGACTGGAATTACAATCATCCGTCTGAAATCATGGATGAAATCGCCGCTACTACACCGAGCTTCGCCAAGGTGAGCTACCAGCTGCTGGAAGAAAAAGGCTCGGTGCAATGGCCCTGCAACGAGGCGAAGCCTGACGGCACGCCGGTCATGCATCTCGACGGTTTCGTGCGCGGCAAGGGCAAGTTCATCCGCACCGAATATGTTGCGACCGACGAGCGCTCCGGTCCGCGTTTCCCGCTGCTTTTGACCACCGGCCGCATCCTGAGCCAATACAATGTCGGCGCCCAGACACGGCGCACCGACAATGTCGCCTGGCACGCCGAAGACCGGCTGGAAATCCACCCGCATGACGCAGAGCAGCGCGGCATCCGCGAAGGCGATCTGGTCAAGCTCGCCAGCCGTTCCGGGGAAACAGCGCTGCGCTCGACCATTACCGAACGCGTCGCGCCCGGCGTGGTCTACACCACCTTCCACCATCCCGGCACCCAGGCCAATGTGATCACCACCGATTACACCGACTGGGCCACCAACTGCCCGGAATACAAAGTGACGGCGGTGCAGGTGTCGCCATCCAACGGCCCCACGGTCTGGCAGGAAGAGTATGACGCGCAGGCCACCCAGTCGCGCCGCATCCTGCCGCTGGATGCGCTGGAACCCGCGGAGTAGACCGGCGATGGCGTTGGCGAAAGGATCAGTCTGATGACCGGTCGCGGTCCCAGCACGACCAGGGCAAACCGCATCGCGGTGAGGGCAGGGGTGGCCACGCCCGGACACCGCGCCCTGCCTGAAGAAGTGCCGGTGGCGCTGTCCTTTGGCGGCACCACCCAGGCGGTGATGATGGCGACGCCGGCGGATCTCGAAGATTTCTGCATCGGGTTCGCCTTGTCCGAAGCCATTATCGGCACCGCTGGAGACGTGGTTGAACTCGAGATTGTCGAGGTGGATCAGGGCTTTGACGTCCAGATGCGGCTGGGGGGCGCGGTTCAGGGCGCGTTTGCCGCCCGCCGCCGCAAGATGGCCGGACCCGTCGGCTGCGGTCTCTGTGGCATCGAATCGATCGACGAGGCGCTCCGTGCGCTGCCGGCGCGCAGCGAGGTCGAGCTGGAATTGAATTCTGGCGATGTGCGCGAGGCTGTGCGCTCGCTGTCGATGCAGCAGAAGCTGCGGGCCGAGACCGGTGCGGTGCATGCCGCGGGCTTCTATCATCCGGACAAGGGCATGCTCTGCGTGCGCGAGGATGTCGGCCGCCACAATGCGCTCGACAAGCTGATTGGCGCCATGGCGCGCAGCGGGCTCAATCCAGCCGAGGGCGCGATCGTGATCACCAGCCGCGTGTCCGTCGACATGGTGCAAAAGGCGGTGATCGCCGGCACCGGAGTGTTGATCGCGGTCTCCGCACCCACCGCGCTTGCGGTCCGCACCGCCGAAGCCGCGGGTCTGACGTTGGTGGCAATCGCCCGCGGCGCCGATTTCGAGGTGTTCAGCCGGCCCAACCGGATTTCAAAGGGAGTTGAAAGCGATGTCGCCTGACAAGATGCGCTACCAGGCCAACCAGATCGCCACCTTCTTTGCCTCCCAGCCGGAAGACGAGCAGATCGACGGCGTTGCCGATCACATCAACAAGTTCTGGGATCCACGCATGCGCTCGCAACTGTTCGAGATCGCGGACCAAAGCACCGAAGGCTTCAAGCCGATGGTTGTGGCGGCACTTGCGAAGATCAACCGCCCGGAAAAGATCGGCTCTGCCGGCTGAGCCCGTACCGTGTGACGAAAGCCACCTGCATCGCCGACGACTTGCACCGGCTGAAGCTGGACGACGACTGCTGCGGCTGACTATTGTTTTCAACCCGCCTTCTGGCGGATTATCCGGTGCACAAACCAGCCAACCAGACGCTTATCAATCGGCGCCGTGACCTCTATGGTGACGCCCATGGACGCTTTCATCCCACCACTAGAGCCTGATATCGAGTTCGTTAGGCTGCGGAAAACCGAAGAAACCTTTGGCATGACGTTTGAAATCAAACGCGATGCCATGGCGCAGCACATCATCCCGCGGTGGGGCTGGGATGAAGTTCAGCAGTTGCAAATTCACCGCAATCATTTTGACGCCAAACCGTTTTTCCGGATCGACCTTGAAGGCCGCTGTGTCGGAGTTGTCTCGGTCCTTGCCATATCAGATCATGTTCGATTGGGTGAATTCTACCTGCTCGGCGATTTCCGCGGCAAGGGGCTGGGGACCCGGATCCTGAGACACTGCCTGTCATGCGCCGATGAAATCGGGCTGCCGGTCAGGCTTGAGTATCTGAAATGGAACCCGGTCAGACATCTCTATCTCAGACACGGATTTTCGGTGATCAGTGAAAACGATATTCACTATTTCCTGGAGCGCCCGATCGCCTAGGTTGCCCGGGACGTGGCTGACCCGGTTTGACTGCGCCCGTGCATTACAGCGGCGTGAGCAACCAGACGCGTTCCTTCGCTTCCACGCCCTTGAAACCACCCGACACGTCTCCGATGCTCAGGGTTGAAACGGTATAGCGTTCTGCATAGTATCGGTTGATTTCGTCAGCCGGGATGGAAAAGGGCGGTCCATAAATCAGCGCCGGGTCGTATTCAAAGGTAACAAGAAGCTGAGGCGCGTTGCCGGTGATCTCGGCGACATGCGGCGCGTAGCCTGATCGCATATCTTCCGGCAAAGCCACAAGGGCAGCCCGGTCAAACACGGCATTGACCGGACCGAGCAGGGCAGGGGTGAGGTCGAAGATGTTGCCGACAAAGATGTCGATTTGGTCGGCGCTGTAGCGTTTCAGATTTCCGAGATCCGACACAGCCGGTTCAACGCCAAGTTCCTCAAACAATTGCTGGATTGCCAGTTCACTGAGCTCCGCCCCGGCCACCCGGTGGCCTTTTGACAAGAGCCAGCCGATATCGAGCGTCTTGCCGCAGAGCGGCACGAAGACGCGTGCATTATCCGCAAGGGACAGGGCCGGGAAATGCCTGACCAGCAGCGGATTGGGTTCGCTTTCGTGAAAGCCGATGCGACCGCTTTGCCACCGGTCATGCCAGAAATCATGTTCCATTCAGATCTCTTTCTCAGAAGAACAGCCGCCACAATACAGGCAGCAGGATCGCCGTTGCCAGCGCATTGAGCCCCATGGCCAGGCCTGAGAAAGCGCCGGCGAGTTCGCCCGCCTGCAGCGCCCTTGCCGTGCCGATGCCGTGGCTGGCGGTGCCGAGCGCCAGGCCGCGGGCGCGCCAGTCCTTCACCCCGATCAGCGAAAGCAGAGGCGGGCCGAGCACGGCGCCCAAGATCCCGGTCAGGATCACCAGCACGGCGGTGAGCGACGGCAGACCGCCGAGTTGCTCGGTGATGCCCATGGCGACCGGGGCGGTGACGGATTTCGGCGCCAGCGACAACAGCGTCTCGCGGCTTGCGCCCAAGAGCCAGCCGAGGCCGACAGCGGTGCCGATGGCCGTCAGCGAGCCGCAGAGCAGGCTGGTAACAAGCGCCAGCGCCGAGCGGCGCACCCGGTCAAACTGTCGGTAAAGCGGTATCGCCAGTGCGACTGTTGCCGGCCCCAACAGGAAATGGACGAATTGCGCGCCTTCGAAATAGGTCTCGTAGCTGGTACCGCTCAGCGTCAGCAGCGCGACCACGGCGATCACGGCGGTGAGCACCGGATTGAGAAACGGTTGTTGCCCCGACCGGTCATAGATCCAGCTTCCGGCCTGAAACGCCGCCAGCGTGAGCGTCAGGAACAGAAGCGGGCTGGCGCTGAGATAGACCCAGACCTCGTTGATGTCAGCCATTTTCGCTCTCCGCATTGCCCTCGGGCGCAGGGCGGGCCAGCCGGTTCATCACCAACGCGGTCACCGCGATGGTCGCCAGTGTCGAGCCGACAAGCGCCACCGAGATCGGCAGCCAGTCCTGACCGAGCAGGCCCATATGCGCCATCACCCCGACGCCGGCCGGCACGAACAACAGCGCCAGATGCCTGAGCAGGCTGTCGGCGACTGAGCCGACATCCTCCGGCACCGAACCCTTGATCGCCAGCAGACCAAATAGCAGCACCATGCCCGCGACCGGTCCGGGAACCGGCAGGCCGAGAAAGCGCGTGACCAGTTCACCGGCCAACTGGCAACTCAGAATGAGGGTGAGGGCGGAAAGCATGGGCGAAACCTGTGAAGCGGTGGCAGGAATGGCGATAGTGCCAGATTCCGCGGGACAGCCCCACTCGTTTTATGTCAACGCACCAACACCAGCAGCCAGGGCGATATATCGGCCCACCTTGCCGATCGAGACCAGGATCAGAAACCGCCACAGCGGCTCGCGCATGATGCCCGCGACAAGCGTCAGCGGATCGCCGATGACAGGCACCCAGGCCAGCAGCAGCGACCAGTAGCCGAAGCGCTGGTAGTGACGTTGCGCCCGGTCGAGCTGTGCCTCATTGGCCGGAAACCATTTCCGGTCACGAAAGTTTTCGACGCCGCGGCCGATCAGCCAATTGAGCACAGAGCCCAGAATATTGCCGAGGCTGGCGACCGCGACGAGCGCAACAACAGGCTGCTCTCCCAGCACCACGAGCCCGCCCATAACGCTTTCCGACTGCGCCGGGATCAGCGTTGCGGCCAGCAAGGCGGCAAGAAACAGGCTGCCATAGGCGGCGAGATCGGTCATGCGGTCGCGAGCCTTTCGGCACAGAGGATCAATTGGCGTCAGCACCTGCCTACAGAACTCCCGCGCCGCCGCCAAGGGCGTCCCGCTTGGCGGACCGTTTTCGGCGGTATTTCAGCGGGATAACACTTGGCAGGCGAGGGGTGATGCTATGGTATATAGCTTGCTATATTGAATTGCATAGCAAGCTATATAGTGTTAGGATAGGAAATGGTGTTCGACAAATCCCGTTCGGCCGGCGTCCTGACCGGTGAGATTGCCCGCCTTCATGCAGCCGAGCTGCAGCGCGCGCTTGTGCCGCTTGGCCTGTCACGAGCGCAGTTCGTGGTCCTGTGTGAGCTTTGGCTTACCGATGGAATGACCCAGCGCGAACTGACCGATCATCTGGGGCTGGAGCAGGCGACCATGGCCAACACGCTCGCACGGATGCAGCGCGACGGTCTGATCACGCGACGGCCGCATCCCGATGATGGCCGCTCGCAACAGATCTGGTTGACCGGCAAGGCAAGGGAACTTGAAGAGCCGGCCTCACGGGCGGCGCTCGAGGCCGACAGCCTTGTGGCTGCGGGTCTGCCATCTGCCGAGCGCGAGCTGTTCCTGAGCATGCTGGCGCGGGTTGCCGCAAATCTTCGCCCCGGCGGAGCGGCGTGATCTGCACAGCCACACGATAGCGCCAGGCAGGGGTTTCCCGCTGGCGGCAAAGCGGATAGGCAGGTCTGAGGCCGTAGGCCTTCCATTTCTCAAACCGGCCGGGATTCACCCACATGGACAATATGCGCGGGATCATTCTGATGGTTCTCGGGATGGCGGGATTTGCCGCCGAGGACATGTTCATCAAGCTCGCATCGGGCAGCCTGCCGGTGGGAGAGATCCTCCTCATTCTCGGGCTGCCCGGCGCGGCTCTGTTTGCGATTATCGCGAAATCGCGCGGTGTGGACCCGTTCTCCGCCGCCTTCTTTCATCCCGCGGTGATGGTCCGTAATGCCAGTGAAATGATCGGCAGCATCGGCTTTGTCACCGCGCTGGCACTGATCCCGCTGGCGACCGCGACCACGATCCTGCAGGCCGCACCGCTATTTGTCACCATGGGCGCGGCGCTGATCCTGAGCGAACCTGTCGGCTGGCGGCGCTGGAGCGCAATCCTGGTCGGATTTGGCGGCGTGGTGCTGGTGATCCGGCCCGGGCTCGAAGGTTTTGAGCCGAACGTGCTGTGGGCGGTTTTAGGTGTGGTCGCGCTCTCGGCCCGTGATCTGGCCAGCCGCAAGGTGCCGAAATCGATCCTGTCGCTGCAGCTCGCCGTATGGGGCTTTTTCGCGGTCGGCATCACCGGGCTTTTGATGCTGGCGGTGACCGGTGGCGCGAAAATTCCGACCACGGCCGAAACCATCTATCTCACCGGCGCCTTGCTGATCGGCACCTTCGCCTACTGGACCCTGACCGAGGCCACGCGGGTCGGCGAGATCTCGGTGGTGATGCCGTTTCGCTATTCGCGGCTGTTGTTCTCGATGATCGTCGGCGCGCTGGTGTTCTCCGAGTTTCCCGACACTTACACCCTGATTGGCGCCAGCATCATCATCGCCACGGGCATTTACACGATCATGCGCGAGCGCAAGCGCCGCCGTCAGGAAGCCACTCTGGCAAAAGCGGCTTCGGCCGGTTTGTGACCGGGACGAAGTTTTATGTGGGAACGGCACTCACCGCGTCTCCCTCCGGCGCGCGCTCAGGTGCAATCATGAGTGGGTGGGGGGCAAAGAGGACGTTGGAGGGACTGGCGTCCAATGGAACGCGACCGGCGTCAGCGAAGTGACTTCAGTTATGGCTAGGTGCGCGCTGCCACAATCAATGACACCAGCTGTTCAAACTCGCGGCGCGAGATAAAGCGGTGCTCGGTGCAGTATTCGCTTTCACGCGCCTCCCGCTCACGGCATGCCAGCAGCAGCTGCAGCAGGGCTGCCTCACCGGTCATGCCCTCTTCCGCGATCAAAGGAAGATAGCGCGTCAGGAACTCGGTCGTGTCGGATTGATGGACAATCACCGTGTCCCATTCGGGGATCACCATTAGCGCCTGATTTCCCAGGCCCCATGCCCAGAATGTGCCTTCCGGCAGGCCGCTCTCGGGGGCAGGGATCCACCACAGATACCCATGCCGCCATCTCAAGCCATCAATGCTCGTTTCGCTAGAGTCTGTGGTGATGCGGCTTGTCCAGTCTTCCGGCAAAATCCTACCATCCGCGCGGCCCTCATCGAGGAAGAGTTGTCCAATCCGGGCGAGATCACGGGCTGACATTTCAAACATTGCAGCCCTGTGTTCAGACACGCTGGCATCGGCGATATAGGAGACGTCAGATCGGCTGAAATCCTGCAGCCCGATCGGCTTCGCAATCGCGATATCGAAAGCATCGGCGATCCCGGTTGCTGTCTGTGCCTCAAAGACCGTCGTCAGGGCATTGTAGTCCCAATTGTTGTAGGCCCAGAGTGTCCCCGGCTCGTTGTCTTCAAGCCCCAGACGTCTGTCGATCTCTGCCTGCAAACCGCCCGACGCTCTGCGGCGGGGTGATTGATGCCTGATGTGCTCTTGAGCAAATGCAGAACGGTTGCCTGACGTTGCAGGGCACTGAGCGGCATCGGAGCGTCGTTGATGCCAAGCTCCAGAAGCGTCGCATCAAGACGCAAGCGATTTTCGGCGGATCCCAGCTGCTGACCAATCAGCGTACTGAGCAGCGATTTCCGGATTGAGTGGACATTGTAAGTCTTTGACAGGTCACCGAAACTGCCGACAATCCGGCCATCCGTGACAATCATCAGCGAATCCGTGCTGAGCCCAGCGGCATGGGCGAAAACCGCATCCAGCCCCTGTGCAGTCCAGCCGAGATCTGTCGCCTCTGCTTGATCGAGCCGGGAGACATCGAGCGTCCGGGCCGGCGGGATCTGGCGGGAGAGCCCGCGCTCGCCGGTGGCGATGAGGTAGCTGATCGCGGCGCCGGCGACAATCAAGCTAACCAGCGAGACTCTCGCCCAGCACCTCATCGTTCGATGTCCTCCATATCCGTGTCGTTGTCCGCATTTGGGCCGGTGGCCGGCACAACATTACGCTGGTTGGGACGCAACAGACGGTAGTGATGCCGCCCGTAGCGCAACAGCTGGCTCATGCCGCGCTTGAGCCCGAGCACGATGACAATACCCCCGCCGACAGAAGCGGCCAGCAGAGCGATGCTGCGCAACACCAGATAGGCCACCGATCCTTCAGCCGGATCAGTGCTGCCAGATATAAGGTCCAGAAGCGTTCCAATGCCGATCACGCCGAAGAGCGACAAGACGAAGAACAGAATCAGGATGACGGCTCCTAGCGCGATGACGCCTGGCACCAGGATCACGACGTCAATGGCTGCCAGTCCGCCAAGCGCCAGCGCCGCGTTCCAGAAACTGCCGGGACTATGGCGATCCTCCCACTGGCGGAAACCCATTTCGGCACGCAGTTCCCTGGCCAGGCGCCGGGGGTCTCCATGCGCGGCCAGCACATCGTCAAGGCTCCTGCCAGCGGATTCGGCCTCGTCGAAATAGGACTGATAATCCGCAGTGATGTCGTCAATGTCGTGTGCCGGAATGCCTGCCAATCCCTGCCGAAGCTCCCGAATAAACTGTTCCTGGTTCATTGGCTGTCTCCCACTATCCCGTTGACGGCCGTCATGAAGTTTGTCCACTCGCTTCGTTGCTTTTCAAACCTTCGCCGGCCGGCGTGTGTCAGCGTGTAGTATTTCCGGGACGGACCAGTGCTGGTCTCGGCCAGCCGGAACTGAACCAGGCCCTCCTTTTGCATCCGCCGCATGAGTGGATAAATAGTGCTTTCCCCCATGCCTACGGCCTCGGCGAGGGTGCTCGATATCTCGTAGGCGTAGCTTTCCTTTCGCGACAGTAGGGCCAGAACGCACAATTCCAACGCTCCTTTTTTGAGCTGGACCTGGATGGAGTCGGAACCGGTGGTACTGTCGTTCATGGCGAGCAAGTTAATACAAGGTACCTTGCATTACAAGGTAAGTTGGTTTCAGACTATCCGATGGACGTCGGCATGGCGGTTACGATCGTCTCCGCCGGATGTGTTGAAGCAGGTTCTTTGACGTCGGGAACGGCCCCGGTCACGCTGTCGTTGCGCGAATTGGGATGGCGCAAGGTGCGGGCAAAAAAGTGTGCACGCACACGTGTCCTCTCAGCAGGCCTCCGGCCGAAGCCTGCTTTGACCGGGCAATATTGGCCGGGCAGGGGACGCCCCCCTTTGTCCGGGCCCAGGCGTTAATACCCGTAACGGGCTTCCAGGTGAGCGATGAAATAGGCCGGGTTGAGCCCTTCGCCGGTGGCCTGGCGCAGGATGTCCGGGGTCGAGGCGGTGGAGGCTATTGACCAGATGTTGTCGCGGCGCCAGGCGTTGACGGCATCGAAATCGCCCGCGGCAATCTGCGTGTCGACATCCGGATTGATCTTGACGATTGCAGCCCATTGCTGGGCCGCCATCAGCGCCCCCAGCGTGTAGGAGGGGAAATAGCCAAACGCGCCCGATGGCCAGTGGACATCCTGCATCGGCCCGTTCTTCGGATCATCCAGGGTCGAGATCCCGAGCGACGCTTGCATTTTGGCGTCCCAGGCTTCGGGAAGATCCTTCACCTCGATCTTGCCCGAGAGCAGGTCCTGCTCCAGCTCGTAGCGCAGGATCACGTGCAGCGGGTAGGTGACTTCATCGGCATCGACCCGGATCTTGCCGCGCTGGATCAGATGCACATGCGGCAACAGATCCTCCATGGTCCAGTTTTCCTGCAAATGCTGGTCGACCAGCGGCAGCGCAAAGTTCCAGAACGCCGGGTTGCGGCCGATCTGTTTTTCGACAAACAGGCTCTGGCTTTCGTGAATCGACATGCCGCGCGCCTTGCCCGATGGCCAGTGCGCCCATTGCTTGGGAAGGTTCTGCTCATAAAGCCCGTGACCGGTCTCGTGCAGGATCCCCATCAGCGCGGAGAGAAACTCGTCGGTGCGGTAGCGCGTGGTCATGCGCACATCGCTCGGCACGCCGCCGCAGAACGGATGGTCGGATATCGACAGGCTGCCATGGTTCATGTCGAAACCGACGGCCTTCATCATCGCGATACCGAGCGCCTTCTGCCGTTCCACCGGGTAATCGCCCGACAGTGCTTTCAGCGGACGTCTGGCATGGCGCTGTTGCTGCGCCTCGAGCGCCCTGGGCAGAAATTCGACCAGGAAGGTCTTCAGCTCCTCAAATACCGGTGTGATGCTGGCCGTTCGGTTGCCTGGATCGAACTGCTCCATCAGCGCGTCATAGGGGGCGAGACCGAGCACATCAGCCCGCAGGGAGGCTTCCTCGCGGGTCATCTCCACAACCTCTTGCAAGGCCGGCTCAAACGCCTTCCAGTCGCCCTTGGGCCGCGCGGCGCGCCACAATTGCTCCGAACGCATGCTGGTCCGCATCTTGCGCTCGACAAAGTCCGAGGGCAGGCAGGTCATGTTGACATAGCTGCGCTCGAGCTCTGCAACAGCGATTTCCTGTTCCATTTCAAGCGTTTCGGCCTTGGCGACCTCGATCCAGTCCGCCACTTCCGGCGCGGTGGCCAGGCGGTGATGCATCCCGGAAAGCGACGCCATCGCCTCGGCCCGCTGCTCGCCGCCGCCGGGCGCCATGTTGGTGGCTTCATCGGTTCCAAGGATGGCAAGCGCGTGTTCAAGCGCCCCCAGCGAACGGCAATGGGCATCGAGCTTGGCATAGGACATGGCGGCAATCTCCGGTGAATGAGTGTTGGCCTTCGGATAGGCCAAGCCTCTGGCATCTGCAAGGCCGCGCCCAACGCGTCATGCCAGCTTTGGTTCCGGTCGGAGCCCCTTGCGGCGCCGGGGCTGGAGCAGGGCACGGCACACGGTACTTGCATAGCGGCAAAACACCCATTTTTATGCACACAAACTGTATTATCGCCATGTTTCGACAGTTTCGAGCAAGGCTGCAGCCCGATTGTCAGAATCATTTTATTAGGAGCCATAAAGGCATGAATATCGAAGGCGTCAGCTATTCGCATATTCGGACTGTCGGGCGCGCGGGATCTACCAAGGAATCCGTGCCGACGATTCATGCCTATGCCATCCAGTCGTATCAGGAACTGGGGCCTGAAGGGCCGGTCGATCGGACCGGAACCTATGATTTTTCAGGAAAAATTACACCAACAGTCCACGATTTCACGGTTGCGGCGCCGAACGGCTTTGAAATCTACATGCCGGTTCGACCGGGCTTTGCCGCCAACAACCTGGCCGTCGCGATCACCGATCCGACCGCCGAGCCATTTTCATCCGGCAAGACCAAGTCCGAAATTGTTGACGCGGCCCGCAAGGCCATCGACGCGCGCCACATCAAGATGGCCGACAGCGGTCAGCCATTCCGGCCCAAGAGCAACGAGGCCGTGGACTGGTACACGGTCTTCGGCGATCTGGACCGACGTGCCTTGAACGCCGTGAGAACCGATGAAACCGGCTTTTTCTCGAGCGAGGAGAAAGAGATCGCGCAATCGATCATGGTCCAGCAGCAATCTCTCGCCATGGGCCTTTATCACGGGCCGACCCGGCTCGCCGGGACTTTTGCCGGAAAGGACGGCATCGATCCGTCCAACCACATGGCCGTTGGCAAGGCCGGGGCTTTGTGGCTCGACCAGGTCAGCCTCGAGGAAAAGACGACATCGTCGGAATGGATGGAGCAGCGCGCCGCCGCCCAGTATCTCTATGAGAGCGGCGCCGAGCAATCCGGCGTCAAACCGGAAGATCTGTCATCAGGCTTCAATTTCGTCGACATGCTGCTCCAGGCCTATCGCGAGCTGGAACAGCTGGGCGAGGGCCATGAGCTGAATTATCTGCCGGCTTATCAGAAGGCCTGGCAGATGTTTGTCGACCAGGTTCCGGCCGAGCAGTCGACGTCGACGACGTTGTTTTTCTAAACACCTCACGCCGCGTCCAGGTCCACAAATCAAGATCGCATAAGATGGATTATGGAACTTATAGCATTGCAAACCCGCAATTGTATGCGGCCGAGGCAGCCAGATGAATCAAGGCGTTGGCGCCAGTTCCTGCTCTTTTTTGTAAGCGCACCGTGGTAGCCGCAACAATCCTGCGGCGCCGATTGCCTCTGACGCGTGAAACCTGAAACCGAATCTGGTCTAGTCGTGACATTGGGATGGACGCGGCACCGGATGGTGGTGAGCGAGCGAGGAATGACATGCTGGAAGGTCTTCGGGTCATTGAAATTGAAGGACTTGGGCCGGCGCCGTTCGCGTCGATGATGCTGGCCGATCTCGGCGCCGACGTTATCGTGGTTCACCGCAGGAACGGCGCTCAGGCGCCAGGCATGCCGGAACGATCGCTGCTCGATCGCGGCAAACGCTCGATTGAGCTGGATCTGAAATCTGCCGTTGACGTCGCCGTGCTGAAAGATCTGGTACGCCGTTCGGAAGCGCTGGTGGAAGGATTTCGGCCCGGCGTGATGGAGCGTCTCGGCCTCGGGCCGGATGATCTCGGAGTTATCAACCCGGACCTGGTCTATGGCCGCATGACCGGCTGGGGTCAGACCGGACCTCGGGCGCAGACCGCAGGCCATGATCTCAATTATATCTCGTTGTCGGGCGCTGCCTGGTATGCCAGCAATCAGGGTGAAGCGCCGTTCACGCCGCCCACGCTGGTTGGAGATATCGGCGGCGGCGCGCTCTACCTGGTGGCAGGTGTTCTGGCCGGTGTCATGGCGGCGCGCGCAGGCCGTGGCGGCACGGTGGTGGACGCGGCCATTGTCGACGGCTCGGCCCATATGATGAACCTGCTGATGGCCCTGGCGCAGACCGGCGGGCTCTCGATGACACGCGGCCAGAGCCTGCTTGACGGTCCGCACTGGAGCCGCTGCTACGTCTGCGCGGATGGTGGTTACATCTCGGTGCAATGCCTTGAACCCAAATTCTATGCCGCGTTTCTGGCAATCCTGGGTTTGGCTGACGATGCTGATTTCAAACCGCAATTTGATGCCGCCCAATGGCCGCGACAGACTGCGCTACTGGCCGGAATCTTCGCCAGCCAACCGCGGCACCACTGGGAGAAACTGTTTGCCGGGTCCGACGCATGCGTAGCCCCTGCCCTTGACCCGCTGCAATCGGCCAGCGATCCCCACATGGCAGCGCGCGGTGTCTGGCTTCAGACCGATGGCGTGCTCCAGGCCGCACCTGCGCCACGGTTTTCAACCGAACCGGACAACGCCGCAAGCCGCGCTGTCCCGGCGCGTGGCGAGCACTCGCAGTCCATACTCGAATGGCTGGCGAGCGATTGACGGATTAGGGTTCAGAGCAGGGTTCAGAGCCTGTGTTTGCTGCTCGCACATCGATCATGTCAGCCCCGATGGCTGCAGCCAGCGCCTGCGGATCGACACTGAAGACGCTGTCGGGGCGGCCAGCGGCGGCCCAGACTTCGCCGTGCTCCAGCAGCGTCCGGTCCATATAGACCGCAATCGGGTTGAGATGCCCGATCGGGGCCACGCCGCCGATGGCAAAACCGGTCTCGTCGCGGACCCGGCGCACCTCGCAGCGGGTGAATATCAGATCGTAAACATCTGAAATATAATCCATATCCGCGTTATGCGCGCCTGAGACCAGCATCAGATTGAGCTGCTTGGTGGCGGCGTTTTCGAAGACCAGCGATTTTACGATCTGCCCGACATCACAGCCGACTGCATCCGCGGCTTCCTGCGCGGTGCGCGTGGACTGAGCCATTTTCAGGATCCGGATCTTCAGCCCTGAGGCCGCTGCGGCCTGCGCCACCCGGGCCATGCTTGAGCCCGCGGGTATCAGGTCGGGTGTCATTTCCGTGGCGGTTTCGCTCATGGCTCAAAGCTCTATGTCTATGGTCAATCCGTCATAGCCCGGCTCGACACGCTCAGGCGTTTCATTGAGCACGGTCTCGTAGTCGAGCGGCACATGCATGTGGGTCAGAATGGCCCGTTTCGGGTCAAGTTTCTCGATCCACCACAAGGCCTGATCAATGGAGAGATGGCTCGGATGCGGCTTGTACTGCAGCGAGTCGATGATCAGCACGTCGAGATCCTGCAGCTTCGCAACCGTCGAGCGCGGAAAGTCACTGACATCGCAGCAATAGGCGACATCGCCGATACGGAAACCAAGCGAGCGGATCGAGCCGTGCGTCTGATCGAGCGGATGGACCTCGATCGTGCCGCCCTCGCCCGTGATGGTGATCGGTTCGTCGAGCGAATTGATCAGCACCGGCGTGGTGATCGGCGGATAGTTGCTGCCGGCCGGCGTTTCCAGGCAATAGCCGAAACCGGCCCGGATCCGCGCCATGGTTTCGGGATCCGCATGGATCGGAATCTGCCTGCGCTGTGACAGCGCGAACCCACGCAGATCGTCGATGCCATGGACATGATCGGCATGGGAATGGGTGTAAAGCACCGCATCGATGCTGCGCACCTCGTTGGCGATCATCTGCTCTCGGAAATCCGGTCCGGTATCGACCACGATCGTGGTTTCGCCGCCATCGGCGCCGATCTGGCGGATCAGGAAGGCCGCCCGGGTCCGCCGGTTCTTCGGATTCGTAGGATCGCAGGCGCCCCAGTCACCATTGACCCGTGGCACGCCCGGCGACGAGGCGCAGCCAAGGATCGTGAACTGGCGACGCACCGGCACCGTCACAGCTGTTGCATCTTCGAAAAACAGCGGAAGGCGTTCTCGGTCGTGATTCGCGCGATCTCCTCGTAGGAGACGCCCTTGACCTCGGCCAAGACTTCCGCCGTGTTGACCACGTAGGACGGCTCGTTGCGCTTGCCGCGCCAGCGCTTGGGCGCCAGATACGGCGCGTCGGTTTCCACCAGCAGCCGGTCCATCGGAACCGTTTTGGCGATGTCGCGCAGTTCCGTTGATTTCGGGAAGGTCAGGATGCCCGAAAACGAGACATAGCCGCCCAGCTCCACGCCGGTATCAGCCAGCGCCTGGCCCGACGAAAAGCAGTGCAGGATGAAGGGGAAGGCCCCCTTCCCTGTCTCCTCGGTCAGGATTTGGGCCATGTCCTCGTCGGCGCTGCGGCTGTGGATGACCAGCGGCAGCCCGGTGCGCCTTGCTGCCTCGATGTGACGTCTGAGACCGGTCTTCTGGTCTTCGGGCTTTTGCGTGTCGTAGAAATAGTCGAGCCCGGCTTCGCCGATGGCCACGATTTTCTCATGTGCCTCGGCCAGCGCCACCAGCTCGTCCGCCGTCACATCGAGCTCTTCATCGGCATTGTTGGGATGGGTGCCGACGGAACAGAACACGCTCGGATAGCGCTCGGTCAGCGCCAGCAGCCTGTCGAGCTTCCGGACGCGGGTCGAGATCGTCACCATCTGCTTGACGCCGGACGCGTGGGCGCGCTCGACCAGTTCGTCGCGCTCGGCATCAAAATCGGCAAAATCGAGATGGCAATGGCTGTCGATCAGCATGGGCCTCACCCCTCTTCGGGCGCGACGTAACGCGGGAAGATCGGCGCCGGCTTGTCGATCGGCGTGCCAGCCTGCAACCGGCCGGTTTCGCCCAAGGCCTTGAAATCGCGCTTGTCTTCCGGTGCTGCGACGAGGTCGAGCAGCTTGCCTGCCGATTCCGGCATGAACGGCAGCAACAGGATCGAGATCTGCCGCACCGTCTCCGCTGTGACATAGAGCACGGTTTCCATCCGCGCCGGATCGGTCTTCTTCAGCGCCCAGGGCTCGTTGCTGGCGAAATAACGATCGCCATCGGCCACCACGTCAATGATCGAGGCCAGCGCCTTGTGGATCTGGAAATTTGCCATGTCAGCGCGCACGCTTTCGATCACCGTATCGATGGTGGTCAGAAGCGCCGTGTCATCCTCGGTCAGTGGACCGCAGGCCGGCATCTTGCCGTCGCAATTCTTGTTGATCATCGACAGCGACCGGCTGGCGAGATTGCCGATGCCGTTGGCGAGATCGGAATTGATCCGGGTGGCAATGGTTTCAGGGCTGTAGCTGCCGTCCTGTCCAAACGGCACTTCGCGCATGAAGAAATAGCGCACCTGATCAAGCCCATAGGCTTCGATCAGGGCGAACGGATCGACGACGTTGCCGATCGATTTCGACATCTTCTCGCCCTTGACCAGCAGGAAGCCGTGGGCGAACACCTTTTCCGGAAGCGCGAGGCCTGCCGACATCAGGAAAGCCGGCCAGTAGACGGCGTGGAAGCGGACGATGT
This sequence comes from Hoeflea sp., assembly GCF_002733955.1. Taxonomy (GTDB): domain Bacteria; phylum Pseudomonadota; class Alphaproteobacteria; order Rhizobiales; family Rhizobiaceae; genus Hoeflea. Next base: position 145,523 of record NZ_NVXQ01000002.1, read on the forward strand.
CCTTGCCGATCATGTGGGTTGCGGGCCAGTAGTTCCACCTGTCCGAAGCCTCGTCGGGAAAGCCGGCGGCGGTGATGTAGTTGGTCAGCGCGTCGACCCAGACATACATTACGTGCTTTTCATTGCCGGGAACCGGCACGCCCCAGTCAAAGGTGGTGCGCGAGATCGACAGGTCCCTCAGACCGGATTTGACGAAGCTTGCCACCTCGTTGCGCCGTTCGGACGGCGCAACAAAATCCGGATTGTTTTCGTAAAGCTCCAGCAGCTTGTCGCCATAGGCCGACAGCTTGAAATAATAGCTTTCTTCCTCGACCCATTCGACCGGTGAGCCGAGCGGTTCGCGCCGCACGCCATCTTCGCCGACGGTGGTTTCCGCCTCATCGAAATAGGCTTCCTGGCGCACCGAATACCAGCCGCCGTAGTTGCCCAGATAGATGTCGCCATTGGCTTCCATCCGCTTCCACAATTCCTGCACCGAGCGCTTGTGGCGCTCTTCGGTGGTGCGGATGAAGTCATCATTGGAGCAGTTGAGCTGGGATAGCATGTCGCGGAACACGGCCGAGTTCTTGTCGGCGAGCTCGATCGGCTTGATGCCGTCCTTTTCCGCCGTCTGCTGCATCTTCTGGCCGTGCTCGTCGGTGCCTGACAGGAAGAACACATCCTTGCCGTCAAGCCGCTGAAATCGGGCCACAACATCCGTCGCGATCGCCGTGTAGGCGTGACCGATATGCGGCACCCCGTTGGGATAGAAAATCGGGGTGGTGATGTAAAAACGCTCGGTGCTCATGATTGCCTTCGAATTCCATGTCCGGGTCTGGATCGACAAATGGGTCTATACGCGCTGTGGTCATATGCGATCAAGCCGCAGGATGCCATAGGATGCCATGCCCTTCCGGCGCAAAGCCGGGCGGTGAAACCTGCCGGAGCGCTATCCGTCCAAGCGGACGGGCAAAACTCGCTCTATCTCCTTGATTGAATGCATGTCCGTTATCACGCAATTCAATCAAATCGAGTGCGACAGGGATTATCCGAAGAATATCGAAAACACGTGCAGCACGGTCTGCTTGCGGTCAAGATTATAGGCCGCCGCCGTGGCGAAATGCTCGGCCAGTGTGGTCGACATTCGTGCCAGCCGGTCGGCCTCCGCCAGGTCTCCGGCAGCACCCGCCTCCCGTGCCATCTGCTGCACGCGGTCGACGGCAAAACCTGTAAAGAAGTCATAGGCCACGTCGCGGTCGCGCGCGGCCAGCGTTTCGGCAAGCTTGTAGATCGGCTCGCGATTGTTGAGGCTGCCGCGTTCGAGAATATCGACAAAGGCTTCGGCAATCTCGACGCCGCCGTAGTTCCGCAGCAGCAGCGCCCGGGAGACACTGCCCTCGCTCAGGCGAATGATCGCATCGGTTTCTCCGGGCGCAGCACCCAGATGTCCCAGTGCCCGATCCAGATCGGGCGCCGAGAGCGGATTAAGTTTCAGCGATAGGCAGCGAGAGCGAATGGTCGGCAGCAGCCGTCCCGGCGTGTGCGAGAGCACCAGGAACAGCGACCGTTTCGGCGGTTCCTCGAGGATTTTCAGGATGGCATTGGCCGCATTGCGGTTGAGATCGTCCGCCGGGTCGATGATCGCCACCCGCCAGTTGCCGGTGCCCGAGGTCTGGCCGAAGAACTTGCCCGCCCGCCGCACTTCGTCGACGGTGATGACAGATTTCGCCTTGCCGGTCTTCTCGTCCACCGGCCGCGCCAGATGCAGCACATTGTGCGAGGCGCCGGAAGAAATCTGGCGTCCGACGGGGTCGTCGAGATCCGGATCGGCAATGCGCTCCGGCGCCTTGAGCGGATCGGGATGGGTCAGCACATGATGGGCGAAGCGATAGGCCAGCGTTGCCTTGCCAATTCCTTCCGCACCCTCGATCAGAATGGCGTGGTGCATGCGGCCGGAGCGATAGGCCGTGGCCAGGAACTCCTGCTGCGAATCATGGCCATAAAGCACCGTGTTGCGCTCGGGCGGAATCGCGCCCTCGAGCAAGCCTGGCTGCTCTCCGCTCATGCCTTCTGGCCCTTGGCCGGTTCATCTGTCGTACCCTCATGCAAGAGGGAATCGACTTCCGCGAGAATTGCCAGCGCCACCAGGTCTTCGGCCTGGGTGGCGTCAATCAGCTTGCAACGCTCGGGTTCGGTGCGTGTGAGGTCGAGGAAAGCTTCACGCCGCTTCTCATGCGTGGACACTTCTTCTTTTTCGAACCGGTCGGGCGCTGCGTCCTTGCCCTCGCGCGCCTTGGCGCGTCCCAATCCGACCGATGCAGGCAGATCGAGCACCAGCGTCAGATCCGGGATCATGCCGTTGACGGCAATGCGTTCAAGATTCTGGATGAATTGCGGCTCCAGATTGCCGGTGATTCCCTGATAGACGCGGCTCGAATCCATGAACCTGTCGCACAGGACGATCGTGCCTTCGGCTACGGCCGGGCGGATGACCTGCTCGATATGATCGCTGCGCGCCGCCGCAAACAGCATGGCTTCCATGCGCACGCCGAATTCTTCAGCGGCGCCCGACAACAGCACATGCCGCACCGCTTCCGCGCCGAGCGAGCCGCCGGGTTCGCGCGTGACCAGCACATCGTGTCCGCGGCGCCGGAGCACATCGGCCAGGCGATGGATCTGGGTTGATTTGCCGACCCCTTCCCCGCCTTCGAAGGTTATGAACAGCCCTGTGCTTTGCGTCACGTATCATTTTCCCTGTCGCCGCAGGCTGCAATCGCGCACGGAACATCTTGCTGAGATCACCGGGAGTTTCCGGTTCGCCCTTGTCTAAAGCAAATCAAATCAGAAATGAACGCTTGCAGGGGCTGTTACAGCCAGAATTGCGCAAGTTCGATCAGTGCATCAAGCGCCTGCGTGTGCAATGGCCCCTTGTCCACGGCCTCCATCGCATAAAGCGGGGTCTCCTGCGACAGCGTATCGCCGATATAGACCTTGAGAACCCCCACCTGCGCGCCTGCCTCGATTGGCGCGCGCAGCGGCCAGCGATAGGTGATTCGCGCCGCCAGCCGGTCCGGGTTGGTGATCGGCAGCAGGATGTCGACCGCACCCTTCGCCTTCACAACCGCACTTTCCGCGCCGCCGTAAACGCTGACCTCGCCGATGGTTTCGCCCTCGGCAAACAATGTCTTGCGTTCGAAAGCGCGGATGCCCCATTCGAGCATCTTGCGCGATTCCTCGGCGCGCTCACGCTCGGTTGCCATGCCGCTCATCGCCAGGAACAGCCGCCGCCCGTCACGCTTGATTGAGGAGACGATGGCGTAACCTGACTCTTCTGTGAAGCCGGTCTTCAACCCGTCCACGCCGATATCGAGCCCGAGCAGCGGGTTGCGGTTGCGCTGCCGGATGTTGTTCCAGGTGAATTCCGGCTGCGAGTAGTACTTGTAGAATTCCGGGTAGGTGGACTGGATATGGCGGGCCAGCGTGACCAGGTCCTTCATCGTCACCTTGGAATCGGGATGCGGCAGTCCGTTGGAATTGCCGAACACCGAGGTGGTAAGACCGATCTCGCGGGCGCGCTCGGTCATCAGCCGGGCGAAATTGTCTTCCGAGCCGGCCATCCCCTCGGCGATGATGATGCAGCCGTCATTGGCCGACTGCACGATCACGCCCTGGATCAGGTCTTCGAGCCGGATCGAGGATTTCAGTTCGGCGAACATCGTCGAGGTGCGTGACATCGCGCCGCCTGTCCGCCACGCGTTTTCAGACACCTGAAACGTATCGTCCAGGGTCAGCCGGCCGCTGCGGATGGCGTTGAACACCACTTCCATGGTCATCAGCTTGGCCAGGGATGCCGGTGGCACCGGATCATTCTCATTCTTGGCAAACAGCACCGTGCCGGTATCGGCATCGATCAGATAGGCCTGCTTTGCACGGGTTTCAAACAGTTGCGCCAGCGCCGGCGAGGCCAAGCCGCCAATCAGCAGCACCAGAACAAAAAACAGGCGGGCAAGGACCAACCGGGACATGGGGCCATCCATCAACGGAGAAATTCGATATCAAACAAACCTAGCAATCAAGCCGAGTACGATCAATGCCTTGAGGCAATTGAGCGTCAGGGACAGCCCGCAAGACGCTCGGGTAAAACGGCAGAAATCAACAATGACGACGGGGCAGAAGGAAGGCTCAGTCCCTGTCCGACGGTGCGCCCAGCAAGGTGTCGAAGGGCTGTCTGCCGGTGGTCAGCCGTCCGCCCCAGAACGCCATGCCGACATTTTTCATGCCGGTCTCTGCTTTGGCGGCGATCGGAAGGCCGAAGGAAGGTCTGTCGGGAAGCACCGGCCCGACATCGGGAAGCGCAAAGCCAAAGGGCAAGTCCAGCGGTGAACCGGCAAATGTATTGGCGGTGCTGGCCTGAAGCGCGGTCACCGGAGCGGCTCCCAGGGCGGCAGGCGGCGCCATTGAAGCCGGTGTCGAATTGGCCCCGGGAAGCGCCGCATCCACCGCATTCATTGCCATCATCACCCCGGTGGCGATTACGCCGCCGGCCGGTTCGCTGGAGCCTCCCGGCCGGTAGCTTGCCATCAGGTAGCGCGTGTCGTCGCCCTCGACCGGCGCGCGGCCGACATATTGCACGCGGACGGCTGCAACGCCTTCATGCTTCATGTCGAGCAATTCGGCCGCCTTGTTGGACAGGTCGATGATGCGGCCATGCGCAAACGGTCCGCGATCATTGACCCGGACAATCACCGTGTTGCCGTTCTTCTTGTTGGTCACGCGGGCGTAGCTCGGCAGCGGGAATGTCGGGTGGGCGGCGGAAAGATGGAACTGGTCGTAAATCTCGCCATTGGCGGTCAGCCGGCCGTGAAAGTTTGGTCCGTACCACGAAGCCAGCCCGGCCTTGTCGTAATTGGGTTCTTCCTTGGGCGTGTACCACTTGCCGCGGACCCGGTAGGGCTTGCCAACCACCGATCGGCCGCCGCCCTTCTTGGGCCGCTTGGCCGTGGTCATCCGCGGGCTCGCGGCGACGCCATATTCGGAGACCGAAAATTTCGATTTGGTGTTGATGTGGGAGGCTGAGGATTTGCCCTTGGGACTGGACGTGGAACTGCAGCCGGCAAGACCCAGTGCCAGCAGTGCCAAGATTCCCACGCTGGCCGCTGTGCGCAGCCTTGCCCCGGTTCGATACATCTGTCCGTGTCCCACACCGCTACTCGATACTCTGGCGGTCACCAAAATGGCCTGGCAGCATGTCCCCTGCAAAGCCGTCCCCTTCAATCAATGCGGTTGATGTCCTAATCGAAGGTTTAAGTCGCCGGGCAAGATGGCGAAATTACGATCATCCGCCCGATGAGCGGCTTATTGCGGCTGGCGTGGTAAATTATCGATGAATGTCAGCCCTCAATTCTGGCCCTTCCGCTGCGGCCATCGTCACGAACCCAGTTGAGCGACTTTTCGCCGGTCTTCCTGATCTGGAAGCAGGTGGTCTTGCCGTCATACCAGGTCGGCCACTGCTGGCACAGGTTTTCACCCTTCACCCACCAGCGTCCACTTTCCTTGGGCGCAAAGAACTTGCCAAGACCGAGGGCGGTGCCGTCACCGGTCACAACCCCGGTTCGCTTGTAGTTGAGCGGGAACTCGCCGCCGAACGGCGTTTTCAGATACACCCGCTTGCCGTTGACGAACTGTTTCAGCTCGCCGCCTGATAGCTGCTCGGCGCTCGCCGTGACAGGGACAAGAGAAAGGGCAAGTGCCGTAAGGATGCCGAACAGGGTTTTCGTGTGCATTTTGGTTCTCCGCAACAAACTGACTTGAACCTGATACGCTTCGTCACGCCGGTTGGTTTCCTCCAAGGGCGAAAAAACTTCGCGATCGAAGAAATCGGATCCTGTAAATGGACCCAGCCAGGTGGAAAGGAGCCGAGGGACATCATGAAAGCCACACTCCTCATTGTCGCCGGATTATTGCACTTCGGCGCAACGTTTGCTGCCTGGTACTGGCTCAATGCCTTTGCCTGTGGCATGAACACGACCGGTTGCAACGGGTTCAGCCTCAATTGGGGAGATTGGGAGGCGTTGCAGTTTTTCATGCCGACTTTTCTTCTGGGGATTGGCCTGGTGCTTGCCGGGGCATGGCGCCTTCTGACCCGCTCAAGACCGTGAGCGGACACGTATGAATGAGCCAGGGAGCACACCATATCGTCTCGCTCTGCCGCAGATCGATGGGAGAGCATCCGCTCAAGCCGCACGGCACAAATGGACAGCAAATTCGCCCCGTGCACGCGCACAGCTGCCTCCGTCTCGAAAAATCAGATACGCAATTCGATAGAAGTTGACTGGAGTTCCGCGAACGCTGTAGAAGCGCCTCCCAGGGACGTTTGATAGCAGGACGGCTGCAGGCGCTAACGACCGCGCGCCTGGTGGGCTCAGATTGCAAAATCATATCAATGTCTTGGAGGGGTGGCCGAGCGGTTTAAGGCACCGGTCTTGAAAACCGGCGTGCGGGAGACCGTACCGTGGGTTCGAATCCCACCCCCTCCGCCATTTCTTTCAGTTTTGCGCCTTCACGCTCAACGCCTTGTCTTCGGGCTCGCGCCATTTGCGCGGACAGTTCATGCGGCAGGCACGAGACCCGCCGGTCAGATCCGGGTTTGGCTCGACAGGACAGAAACTCGGCATTAAGCTCATGTTTTGCCACGTGGTTCTGCTGCGCTCTGTGATCGCAGGGGCGTATTCCGGAAAGCACATGAGCTGCAGTCAACGATCGGGCAAAGGTCGGCGGCAAGGCGCAAAACCATGAGTGAAGGAAGCTGGAATGACATCGGCACCCCGCATTATCCCGCCGGCCCTCCAGGGCGTTTATGACAACTGGCATTTTGCTCCCGCAGTGGTCGCAAACGGACTGATCTTCTGCTCGGGCATCATCGGCACCAGTCCGGACGGTGAAGCTCCTGCGGGAGACGGGCTCGCTGGAGCCGAGGCGACGACAGCCGAGACGTCGAACGAACTGGCAGCGCTGATGGCCGTGCGCGACCCCGAAGCACAATTCGCCACGGCGTTCGAGGCTCTGCGCGCAATTCTTCAGGCCGCGGGAGCCGACCTGGCTGACCTTGTCGAGATCACCACCTACCATGTTGACATGTCCCGCCACATGGACGCCTTCATGCGGGTCAAGGACCGCTACATCGAAGCGCCCTACCCCGCCTGGACCGCGATCGGGGTTGCGAAGCTTATCGTGCCCGGCGGCCTGATGGAAATCCGCGCCGTGGCGCAGGCTTCTCATGCCGGCTGAGTGAATTCGCAGGCTTTCGGCTGGAAATGATCGCGAGCTCCGGGCTTGCGAGCCCGTCGCCATGACTGTTGAACGCCGTGCTTTGCCATGATCAGGGGTGAAAGGGTCCGTCCAATTTTACCTGCGCGACCATGCGCCCCGGTCGCATTTCGGCACATGCCGTCTGAAACGAAGCGGGTGGCGGGCTGCTTCTCCGCGGTCCTCTGATATCCCCGCTGACCCGGCAGTGTCATGCGGCAGATTTGGCTGCAAACACTTGTTAACCACCGTAGAATGTTATCCGCAAAAATGATCGCAAAACGGGCAATCATCATGGTTGTAAAGAAATTGCACATTAGCGTGTGCTGTAATGCAGGTGTTGTAGACGAAGGAACCGGCCATGCAAGCCAGACGTGATACCGAGTTGTCGGCACTGCAAAACGAAATTCTTGAAGCCGTGGCCAAGGGCATTCCCTTCGCCAGTGTCGCCAACACGCTGTGTGAACGCGCCGAAGCCCTCGCCCCTGGCGCCAATTGCACGATTACCGCCATTGATTCCGAAGGCCTCATCCACCCGGTCGCAGGCCCCAGCCTCCCGGTGTCCTACGGCGAGGCCATCGATGGGGTTCCGATCGGTCCCGAAGTCGGCTCCTGCGGCACCTCGGCCTTTTTTGGGACGCCGGTCGAGGTCACCGATATTGCCACCGATCCGCGCTGGAGCAACTTCAAATCGGTTGCGCTGCCGCTGGGATTGAAGGCCTGCTGGTCAAGTCCGATCAAGTCACCGGACGGCCGGGTGGTCGGCACCTTTGCCTTCTATTACCGCGAATGCCGCGGTCCGAGCGATCTGGAGCGTCAGCTGGTCGACACCTGCGTCCATCTCTGCTCGATTGCCATGGAACGCGACGAGGTCAACCGGCGGATGCACCATCTCGCTTATCATGACCAGCTGACCGGCTTGTACAATCGCTATGCCTTTGACGAGCGCATCGCCAGGAAAATGGCCGCTCCGCCACAGAGTTTCGGTCTGCTGCTGCTCGACATCGACAACATGAAACTGGTCAATGACACCATGGGCCATTCGGTCGGTGACAGCATGATCTGCGAGGTCGGCCGCCGTCTTGCAGCCGTCGGTGAAACCATCTCGGTCTATCGTCTGGGCGGAGATGAATTTGCCGTCATTTGCCCTGCATGCAACCAGAAAGAGGCCCTGTCCGGGCTGGCGGAACGTCTCTTGCGGCAGATGGATCATCCCTTCGAGTGCGACGGCAACAGCATCATGCTGCAGATCACCATCGGCGGTGTGCTCAGCAACATGGACGGCACCAGCGCGGACGCCTTGCGCCAGAATGCCGACCTGGCGCTTTACCACGCCAAGCAGACGGCACGCGGCGACTACATCCATTTCGAACCCGGTTTGCGCACATCGATCCAGTGCCGCACCGAGCAGATCGCGCTGCTGGACAAGGCGCTCGACGAGGACCGTGTCTTTGCCCACTTCCAGCCGGTCATCTGCATCCGCAGGGCAAGGATCGTCGGTGTCGAGGCCCTGGCCCGCATCCGCGCCGAAGACGGCAGGATCATCAGCGCCGGCGCCTTTGCCCAGGGGCTGACCGATTCAAAGAACGCCTTTCGCCTGACCAGCCGCATGCTCGACCAGATCGCCAGCTCGATGCGCGCCTGGATGGATGAAGGGCTGGAGCTCAGGCACGTGGCCGTCAACCTATCCACGGTCGATTTTCAGCGCGGCAATCTTGAACAGCGGCTCAGGGCGCCGTTCGAGGCCTATGGGGTGCCGCTGCAACACCTGCAGATCGAAGTCACCGAAAACGTGCTGATGGATCAGGATGTGGCAAACCAGGTGGCCCGTCTGCGCGAATGCGGCATGCAGGTCGCGCTGGATGACTTCGGCACCGGCTTTGCCTCGCTCAGCCATCTCAAGGACTTTCCGCTCGATTACATCAAGGTCGACAAGTCCTTTGTCGACAACCTGCTCACAGACATCGCCTGCGGCGCCATTGTCGAATCCCTGATCGATGTGGCCAAGAAGATGCAGATCGGCATTATCGCCGAAGGCATTGAATCCGCCGAACAGGCCGCCCGCCTGCTGGAAATCGGCTGTCCGCTGGGACAGGGTTTTTACTACTTCCGTCCGGTTGACGGGGATACTATCGCCGAACTGCTGCGTGCCTCCGATTGCACCACCGCAAAACGGCCGGCCCTTACCCGCGCACTGCGTCACAGCGCCTGACCTGGGCGGAGCTCCGCCGGTAAGATTTGACCTGAGGCAGTTTGTTTCGATCGTGCGGCGTGCGTCCACGACATCGCCTGCGCGCGGCGTCCTTCTGCCTTGCACCCCGGCAATCTCCCTGCTCGGGCCTCCCATGTTGACATGTACCATGTTAGGCGTGAGACTGAATTTGTGTCCGATCAGCCTTGGGCACAGATTCAGGATTTTGGAGGGAGCCCCATCAGCACCGCTCAGATCCTGGAGCAGACATGCCAGCCGGCAAGACCGGTCTGGCCTCATTGGGAGGTGAGTATGAGGAAAGTTTTGACAGCCGCCATGGCTGCATTGCTGGCGACCACGACGTTGGGTTTCGCACAGCCGGTCACATTGAAATTGGCCCATTTCTGGCCGATGGGCGCGGGCCCGCACAAGGATTTCACGGTCAACTGGACCGATGAAGTCACCGAATGCTCAGGTGGCGAGATCACATTCGAATTTTACACCGCCGGCACACAGCTCGGCAATGTCACCAAGCTCGAGGACGTTCTTCGCGCCGGCCTCGTCGACATTGCGCACGGTCTCAACCACTTGCCGCGCAACCGCTTCACCACGGCGACCATCATGGACACTCCGCTTTTGGCAAAAAGCGCCTATGCCAACTCGATGACGCTTTGGACGCTGTTTGAGGAAGGCCTGATTTCCAAGCCTTATGACGGCATCAAGGTGCTGGCGCTGCATGCGCACAATGCCGGCCTGATCCACACCAAGGAAAAGGCCGTCAAGGCGCCGGGAGATCTCGAGGGCATGCGCATCCGTGCGCCCTCGCCCGCGGCCGCGATGATGCTTGAGGAACTGGGGGCGGTTCCGGTCGGTGTGCCGCCCGGGGATACCTATGAAGTGATCTCGAAAGGCACTGCCGACGGCACCATCTTCCCCTGGGAAGGTGTGGCAGCTTTCAAGCTTGCCGAGATCCTCGACCACAGCTCGGACCTGAAGCTCAATGCCGCATCGTTCTGGTTCGCCATGAACGAGAACAAGTACAACAGCCTGAGCGACAGCCAGCGCAAATGCATTGGCGACGCATCCGGCGAAAAACTGGTCAAGCAGACCGGCGCCTATTGGGATACTTGGGATGCGCCCGGTCTCGAGCAGACCAAGGCCGAAGGCAGCGAGATCTTCGTCCCGGACGAAGCCCAGCAGGCCGCCTGGACAGAAGCGATGCAGCCGGTGATCGCCAAGTATCATGAGAGCCTCAAGGGTGCCGGTTTCGACAATGTCGAGGAAACTTACGCCCGGGCCCAGGAACTGGTGGAAAAATACCAGGCTGAATACGAAGCCCAGTAACACGATCGCATTCGCAGCCCGGCTCCTTAACGATGAGCCGGGCTGTTGTCGTCCAGCACTCTCACATATAACGATGGCTAGATGAAAATACTGGATCCCGTCCTTCGCTATCTGGCTCTGACCGGGGCGGCCTCATTTGCATTAGCTGCCTGCGTCACGGTTGTTGACGTCGTTCTGCGCAAATTCAGCGGCGGAATTCTCGGGACCGTCGATTATGTGCAGCTGTTCATCGTCTCGGGCGCCTTTCTGGCCATGCCCTATGCGTTTCGCATGAACGCCCATGTCTCCATTGACCTCGTGTCCGCCTTTCTTCCACCATTTGGCCAATGGCTGCTCGGCCTGGCGACCGGTCTCCTGACACTCGCCTTTTGTTGCCTGCTCGGCTTCTATTCCACCCGCTCCGCACTCTCGATGTTGTCCAGCTCGGACATTTCGATGAACATCGGTATCCCGATGTGGATCTACTGGCTGCCTTTTGCCCTCGGCCTCGTCGGATCGGCGATTGCGATGGCCTTCAATGTTGCTGATCAGCTTCGCGCCGACTGGACCGATGCCGGAAAGGGCACCGCATGACGCCGCCGATCCTGGGAATCCTGGGCTTCTTCGTCGCCATGGCGCTGACACTGGTCGGCGTTCCTGTCGCCATCGCCATGGCGGTCACCGGCGTTGCCGGTTTTGCCATTCTCAACGGCACCGCCGGGGCCATCTATGTGCTCGGTTCAGCCCCTTTCGAGGCCGTCTTCCCCTACAGCCTGTCGGTCATTCCGCTTTTCGTGGCCATGGGCGTGTTTTCCGCCCATGCCGGGCTGTCGACCAGCCTGTTCGGCGCCATGAACATGGTCTTCAAGCGCTTTCGCGGCGGGCTCGCGATGGCCACCGTCGGCGCCTGCGCCATCTTTGGCGCGATCTGCGGATCGTCGCTTGCAACCGCTGCCACGATGGGCCGCATAGCCGTCCCTGAAATGATCCGTGAGGGCTACGCGCCTAGCCTCGCCGGCGCCTCGGTCGCGGCCGCCGGTACGCTCGGCGTGCTGATCCCGCCGTCTGTCTTGATGGTGATCTACGCCTTGCTGACGGAAAACTCGATCGGCCAGCTGTTTGCCGCAGCGCTGCTGCCAGGCCTGCTGGCGACGGGTCTCTATATCACCGCAGTGGCCGTTACCGTGCGGGTCAGTCCCAATGCCACGCGGCCGGTGGAGCACGACGGAGCGGCGGCTCGAGAAAGCAAATTCGACAAGTCGGTCATCGCCGCGATATCGCTGTTCGTGGTGGTTCTCGGCGGGCTTTACACCGGCTTGTTCTCGGCCAATGAGGCTGCAGCCGTCGGCGCTTTCGGCGCGGTCGTGCTGGCGATCGTGATGAAGACCAGGGCATCGGCAATGGTCGACGCGGCGCTGGAAACGGCGCGGACCAGCGCCATGATCTTCATGATCCTGGTTGGCGCAGCGCTGTTCAACTTCTTCATCGAGGGCACGGGGCTCGCCACGATCCTCGGTAACTGGATTACCGACTCCGGCCTCCCGCCCACCATCATCATCCTGATGATCCTGGTGTTCTACCTGATACTCGGCTGTTTCATGGATTCGCTGTCGATGATCCTGCTGACCATCCCCATCGTCTATCCAATCGTGGTCAACCTCGGCTACGATCCGATATGGTTCGGCATCATCGTCGTCTCGGTTGCCGAAATCGGCCTGATCACCCCGCCCATCGGCATGAACCTGTTCGTGGTGCAGAATGTCGCCCCGCAGGTGCGCCAGTCCGACATCATCCGCGGCATTCTGCCGTTCATCGTCGCCGACGTGATCCGGCTCTTCCTGTTTGTGGCGTTTCCGGCCATCATTCTTTTCCTGCCCGGCCTGATGCGATAACCGAACCGCGAGCCCCAGAACCATGTCCATGCCTCCTGCCCCCGTCCTCGATCCGGTCTGCACATTGCAGGTCGAGCTCGGTCCGATCCATGAAATGGGTCAGGGCCGTGGTGGCGTGCGCCGCATCGTGCCGATCATCGGCGGCAGCGTTGAAGGCCCGTTGCTCAACGGGCGGATCCTTGATGTCGGCGCCGACTGGCAGTCGGTGTTTTCCAGTGGCTTGGCAGAGCTCGACACCCGCTATGCGATGCAGACCCATGACGGCGCTGTCATCGAAATCCGCAATTACGGCTTTCGGCACGGGCCCGCAGAGGTGATCCAGGCCATGGCGCGGGGCGAGAGCGTCGACCATCAATCCTATTACATGCGCACCCATGCGCGGCTGGAGACCGGCGACGAGCGCTACAGCTGGGTCAACAAGACACTGTTCGTTGGCAGCGGCAGCCGGTTGCCGGAAGCTGTCGTGATCGAGCTGTTTGCCATCCGCTGAAGCCGTTCACGGAAAGGCGACCGGCGGATCGCCGGGCTGCCACTGCGGGTATTTCACCATGATATGTGCAAACCGCTCCGAGCCCAGAAATCGCTCAAGCCAGCTCTGCAGCTTTGGCCACGGCTGAACGTCAAACCAGTCCTTGTCGACAAAGGCGAACTGACGCACGAATGGCAGGATGGCGAAATCTGCCAGCGTCGGCCGATCGAAGATCCAGTCGCCGATCGTGGTGTCGAGATCGCTGAGGAAAGCTGCTGCGACATCGCGCTGAGTGGCGGGATCAACACCCGCATAACGATTGGCGTACTTGGTCCGGTCGAGGGCATCCTTGAAGGGACCGTCGGCGCGGGCAATCCATTCGAACCCCGCTTCGGGCATGTCCAGCCAGCCCTCTGGGTCGTTTTTCTTCAAGGCCCAGATCATCACGTCGAGGCTTTCGTCGACGACACCGTCAGAGGTGACCAGAAAGGGCACCGTCGCGCTGGGCGAGGCTTCGAGGAACGCAGCGGGCTTGTCGCGCAGCACGACTTCGCGCAATTCCACCTCAAGGCCTGCCGATGCAAGCGCCAGCCGCGCCCGCATGGCATAGGGGCAGCGGCGGAAGGAATAGAGAACAGGCTTTGTCATGGCTCCGCTGTAGCAAACTGCGCCCGAGTTTCAAACGCTGCAATCCGCCCCGGCTGCCGGGTTCGCTTTAGCACGCGACCTATTTGTCCCAGTTCAGCGCCATTACATCGAGATCGCGCGCCAGTTCGATCAACCGGGATCTGGTGCGTACCGTCATCGGCTTTAGCGGATGGCGCACATAATCGCTCTTGATCACGCCGCCCTCCTTGAACACGGCCTTCGCCGCCCGCAAGCCGCATTGCCGGTTCTCGTGGTTGATCAGAGGCAGGCATTTTTGCCACTGCTCAAGGGCAGCCTGTTTGTCGCCGGCGAGATAATGCGTGACGATCGGCCGGATCTTTTCGGGAAACATCGCCGATGTCATCGTTCCGGTGGCGCCCGCATCAAGGTCGGCAAGCAGCGTGACGGCCTCTTCGCCGTCAAACGGCCCGTCGATATGCGCGCCCGCTGCCTCGATCAGGGCCGCCAGCTTGTCGGCGGCAAAAGGACACTCGATCTTGAAATAGGAGACATTCTCGATCTCCCGCGCCATCCGCGCCAAAAGGTCGACCGTCAGTGTGACGCCCGACAGCGGGGCATCCTGCACCATGATCGGGATCGAGATGGCGTTGCTGACCGCTTCGAAATGTTCGAAGATCCCCTGCGGCGCGGCCGACAGGCCGGTGCCGTGATAAGGTGGCATCATCATGATCATCGACGCGCCCATGGATTGCGCCGCCTTGGCGCGCTGCGTGGCGATCTCGGTCGAGAAATGGCTGGTGGTGACGATCACCGGCACCCTGCCCGCCGCATGCTCGAGGCTCAGCCGCATCAGCAGTGTGCGTTCATCGTCAGAGAGCAGAAATTGCTCGGAATAATTGGCCAGAATGCAGATCGCATCAACGCCCTGATCGATCATGCAATCGATCACCCGGCGCATGCCGTCCTCGTCCACCCGGCCATCGGCATGAAACGGTGTCGGTGCGACGGGGAGAATATTGGCGAGCGGTTGCTTCATCGGTTTGTCCTCTTGAGAGTCCTGCGCATCAACGGCCAGGACAGCAATCATCCGGCGGTCATGCGGAAAGTCTGAATTTCATGGCGGGCCTCAGGCCCTACTCGATAAACGGCTCGACGCTGGTGCGCTTGCCCAGCAGGAAGGCGTCCGCGACATGCGCCATCGGCGAAAGGTCCATGTCAATGCCCCTATCCTGCACCAGCCGCGCCATGTTGGCGTAGAGTCGCGGATACTCGCCCTGAAGCGCATTGTCGGAGCTTGCTGTCGTCTGGATCTCGCCATTGATCGAGAGTGTTGCCCCGCCTTCCGACAGCACAAGGCTGCCCTGGTCGGTCTCGATGGCGATGTTCCAGAACTGATCGCCCTCTTTGCGGAAGTCGAGTTCTGCACTGACCTGCGCGCCACCGGGGTGCGTGAAGGTCAGATTGGCGGCAATCGGGGTTTCGCAGTTTTCCGGGATCAGCAGTTCGGATGACGCGACATGGATCGGATCGGCCAGGATTTCCGTGACGATCGACAGCGCGTTGATGCCCGGATCGAAAACGCCCAGACCGCCGGCCTGCCAGATCCAGGTCTGGCCCGGATGCCATTTGCGCACGTCTTCCTTCCAGGTCACCACCAGGCTGGTGAGCGTCTTGCCGGCGAGCCAGGCCTTGGCGCTGGCGACCATCGCGGCTTCGCGCGAATGCCAAGTCGCGTAGATCGTAACTCCGGCCTCTCTCGCCATCGCTTCCAGCGCGTGACATTCCGACAGGGTCGCCCCAGGTGGCTTTTCCAGCATCACATGACGTCCGGCAGCAATCGCGGCCCTGGCATAGTCAAACCGCGGCACCGGCGGCATGCACAGCGACACCACCTCGATATCCCGCCGTGCCTGCAGCATGGCCTCGAAATCATCAAACGCCTCGACCCCGTCGACGGTTGCGTGGCGCGAGACGGTCGCGGCCAGCTCCCAGTCGGATGAGGCAACGAGTGCCGGGATATGTTGGTCGCGGGCGATCTTGCCAATACCCGCAAGCGCGATCTTGATAGCCATCAGTGCGAATCCTTTCCAACCGGCGAACCCCGACACCCGATCAGGAAATCGAGATCCGCGCCGGTGTCTGCGCCTTGTATGTGGGTCTGGTGCAGCCACGCATAGCCGGAAGGCGCCATGGCTGCCGCCGGCTTCCAGGCCTTCAGCCGGGCCGTCATCTCGTCGTCGGTAATGTCGACATGGAGGCTGCGCGCCTCGACATCGAGATCGATCATGTCGCCGTTCTGGACCACGGCCAGCGGTCCGCCATCGGCCGCTTCCGGCGAGGTGTGCAGGATCACCGTGCCATAGGCCGTGCCGGACATGCGCGCGTCGGAAATCCGCACCATGTCGGTGATCCCCTTCTTCAGAACCTTCGGCGGCAGGCCCATATTGCCGACCTCGGCCATGCCCGGATAGCCCTTGGGCCCGCAATTCTTCAGCACCATCACACAGGTCTCGTCAATGTCGAGCGCATCGTCATTGATCTTGGCCTTGTAATCGTCAATGTCCTCGAACACCACGGCGCGTCCGCGATGCTTGAGCAGATGCTTCGACGCAGCGGAAGGCTTGATCACCGCGCCCTTGGGCGCAAGATTGCCCTTGAGCACCGCGATGCCGCCTTCCGGCGTCAAAGCCTTTTCGACCGGGCGGATGACGTCCTCATTCGTGTTGACCGCGCCCTTGACCTCGTCCCAGATCGCGGTGCCGCTAACAGTCATTGCATCCTTGTGCAACAGCCCGGCCTCGCCCAGGTGCTTGAGCACCACTGGCAGCCCGCCGGCATAGAAAAACTCCTCCATCAGGTATTTGCCTGACGGCATCAGGTTGACGATGGTCGCCACTTCGCGTCCGCAGCGGTCCCAGTCGTCCAGCGTCAGATCGACCCCAACCCGCCCGGCAATCGCCAGCAGATGGATCACGGCGTTGGTGGACCCGCCGATGGCGCCATTGGTGCGGATGGCGTTCTCAAACGCCTGCTTGGTCATCACGTCCGACGGCTTCAGGTCGTCCTTGACCATGTCGACGATGCGGCGTCCGGACATCTGCGCCATCACCCGGCGGCGGCTGTCCACCGCCGGGATGGCGGCGTTGCCCGACAGCGCCATGCCGAGCGCTTCGGCCATCGACGCCATCGTCGAGGCCGTGCCCATGGTGTTGCAGGTGCCGGCAGACCGCGACATCGAAGCTTCGGCCTCGAGAAAGTCTTCCGCCGACATTTCGCCGGCCTTCACCGCTTCCGAGAATTTCCACAGATGCGTGCCCGACCCGACCCGCTCGCCGCGGAAATAGCCGTTGAGCATCGGTCCGCCGGTGACCACGATCGACGGCAGATCGGTCGATGCCGCCCCCATCAGCAGGCTTGGCGTGGTCTTGTCGCAACCGACCAGCAGCACGACGCCATCCATCGGCTGGCCGCGAATGGTCTCTTCCACGGCGAGCGCGGCAAGGTTGCGGTACATCATCGCCGTCGGACGGAACGTGCTTTCCGACGCCGAGAACACCGGGACTTCGACCGGAAAGCCGCCCGCCTCGTAGACGCCGTTTTTGACCCGCTCGGCCAATTCACGCAGATGGCCATTGCACGGGGTCAGCTCCGACCAGGTGTTAAGGATGCCGATCACCGGTCGGCCATCGAACATGTCGTGGGTGAAGCCCTGGTTCTTCATCCAGCCGCGGTGATAGATCTGGTCGCGGCCTGTGCCGCCGAACCATTCCTGGGAACGGAGTTTGCGCGGCCATTGTGCTGGTTTGAATGTCATCTTGTTTCCGAAGCCCGTCTTGCGCCAGTCGCGGCAACACCGGGCTTCTCCCTTTGCATCAGCTTTGTTTGTTCTTGTTGTAGACGTCGAAAATCACCGCTGCGAGCAGCACCAGGCCCTTGATCACCTGCTGGTAATCAATGCCGATGCCCATGATCGACATGCCATTGTTCATCACACCCATGATGAAGGCCCCGACCACGGCACCGACGATCTTGCCGACCCCGCCCGACATCGACGCGCCGCCAATGAACACTGCGGCAATGACATCGAGCTCGAACGAGACACCGGCTTTCGGCGTCGCGGTGTTGAGCCGCGCTGCGAAGACCAGGCCCGCAAGCGCTGCCAGCATGCCCATGTTGACGAAGGTCAGGAAGGTTAGCCGTTCGGTCGGAATTCCCGACAGTTTCGCTGCCTTCTCGTTGCCGCCAAGCGCATAGATGCGGCGGCCGAGCGTGGTGGATTCGGTCAGGAACGCATAGATGATGGTCAAGACACCCATGGTAATCAGCACATTCGGCAACCCGCGGAATGTCGACAGCTTGTAGGAGACGAAGATGATCGCGCCGGCCACGATCAGATTGCGGGCAACGAAGAAACTCAGCGGCTCGGCCACCATGCCATAGGCCTTGTTGCGGGCCCGTCCGCGCAGGCCCATCCAGACGATCAGGCCTGCAATCACGATGCCGGTGACAAGTCCGAAGCCATTGAGCCGATCAACACTGAAAAGCGTTTTCACGAAGGGCAGCAGATCGGGAATGAAGCCGGTCGACAACGCCTGGAACTGGCGCGGGAACGGTCCGATCGACTGACCTTCCAAGAGCCACAGGGATGCCCCGCGGAATACCAGCATGCCGGCGAGCGTGACGATGAAGGAAGGAATGCGCCAATAGGCGATCCAGTAGCCTTGCGCCGCCCCGATCAGAATACCGACCGCCAGGCAGCACGGAATGGTGAGATAGATCGACCAGTCCCAGCTCACCATCATCACCGCAGCAAGGGCGCCGACGAAGCCGACCACCGAGCCGACCGAAAGGTCGATATGCCCGGCGACGATCACCAGCAGCATGCCCAGCGCCATGATGATGATGTAGCTGTTTTGCAAGAACAGATTGGTGATGTTGACTGGGCGTAGCATGGTGCCGTCGGTCATCACCTGGAAGAAGGCCATGATCGCGATCAGCGCCAGCACCATGCCGTAATCGCGCAGGTGATTGGCCAGATACTGGCCGACAGAATTGCCCTGCGCGTCGCTTGATGTTTCTACGGGGTCCGCAGCCATGGTCTTTAACTCCTCACGATGAAGGACATGATGCGTTCCTGGCTCGCTTCCGCGGCGGTCAGCTCACCCACAAGGACGCCTTCATTCATCACATAAATTCGGTCACACATGCCCAAGAGTTCAGGCAGTTCGGACGAGATCATCAACACACCCCGGCCATCGGCCACCAGCTTGTTGATGATGCCGTAAATCTCGTATTTGGCCCCGACATCGATGCCGCGGGTCGGCTCGTCGAGGATCAGCACTTTCGGATCGGCAAACAGCCATTTCGACAGCACCACCTTCTGCTGGTTGCCGCCCGACAGATTGACCACTTTCTGGAATACGCCCGGCGTGCGGATGTTGATCGCCTTGCGATAGCCCTCCGCGACCTGAATTTCCTCGGCTTCCGAGATGACGCCGTAGGAGGAAACCTCGGGCAGGTTGGCGAGCGTGATGTTGCGCTGGATGCTTTCATCCAGCACCAGTCCCAGATGCTTGCGGTCCTCGGTGACATAGGCAATGCCCGCATCAATGGCGCGGTTCACGGTCGACACATCCACCGCCCGGCCGTCGATCTGCACCTCGCCGCTGATCTTGCGGCCGTAGCTTCGGCCGAACAGGCTCATGGCGAGCTCGGTCCGCCCTGCCCCCATCAACCCGGCAATGCCGACCACTTCTCCGGCGCGGACATTGAGATTGGCACTGTGAATGACCTGCCGTTCGCTGTGCTGCGGGTGCCAGACATTCCAGTCGCGCACCTCCATCAGCACATCGCCCGGATTGCTGACCCGTTCGGGAAATCTCTGCGCCATGTCACGGCCGACCATGTCGCGAATGATACGGTCTTCGGTGATCTCGTCGCTGTCCGCATCAAGCGTTGATATCGCGGCACCATCGCGAATGACGGTCACCCGGTCGGCGATGCTGCGGACTTCGTTGAGCTTGTGGCTGATGATGATCGAGGTGACGCCCTGCGCCTTGAGTTCGAGCAACAGATCCAGCAGCGCCTGGCTGTCCTTTTCCGAAAGTGCCGAGGTCGGCTCGTCAAGAATCAGCAAACGCACATCCTTGGACAGCGCCTTGGCAATTTCCACCAGTTGCTGCTTGCCGACGCCGATGCGGTCGACCAGCGTGCCAGGGGCCTCCGAAAGCCCGACCTTTTTCAACAGTGCTTCAGTGCGCTGGAAGGTTTCGTGCCAGTCGACGATGCCGTGCCTGGCGCACTCATTGCCGATGAACAGGTTCTCGGCAATCGACAAAAGTGGCACCAGGGCCAGTTCCTGGTGGATGATGATGATGCCGACGTCTTCGCTCTGGGTGATGCCGGAAAATTCGGCGAGTTGGCCGTCATAATGGATTTCGCCATCATAGGAGCCGGTCGGATAGACGCCGGACAGAACCTTCATCAAGGTTGATTTGCCAGCGCCGTTTTCACCCACCAGCGCGTGGATTTCGCCTTCCATGACAGTCAGATTGACCGCATTGAGTGCCTTCACGCCGGGAAACGTCTTGGTTATGGAGCGCATCTCCAGAAGCGGGGTCATTGCTGCATCTCGGTATCGAGTAAATGGGGATCATGATCCGGGCCGCGCGTTGGAGCACGCGGCCCGGACTGCATGCGGCTGCTTGGGTCAGCCTACTTGATCTGGTCCATCGTGTAATAGCCCGAACCGATGACGATCTCTTCCCAGTTCGACTTGTCGACCGAGACCGGCTCCAGCAGATAGGAGTCGACCACCTTGACGCCATTGTCATAGGTCGAGGTGTCGTTGATTTCCGGCGTGCCGCCCTGCAGCAGAGCGTCGACCATGCCGACGGTGACGCGGGCCAGTTCGCGGGTGTCCTTGAACACGGTCGAATACTGCTCATCCGCCAGGATCGACTTGACCGACTGCACTTCCGCGTCCTGTCCCGTAACGATCGGCATCTTCAGATCGCCGGATCCGTAGCCGACGCCCTTGAGCGAAGACAGGATACCGATCGACAGGCCGTCATAGGGCGAAAGCACGCCGTGAACCTGCTTGTCGGTGTAATGGGCCGAAAGAAGGTTATCCATGCGGGCCTGCGCCACTGCACCGTCCCAGCGCAGCGTGCCGACCTTGTCCATGCCCATCTGGCCGGACACGATGACGATGTCGCTGGAATCGATCAGCGGCTGCAACACGCTCATGGCGCCGTTGTAGAAGAAGAAGGCATTGTTGTCGTCGGGCGAACCGCCGAACAGTTCGACATTGTAAGGTCCGTCACCGAAACGCTCTTTCAGGCCGGCAACAAGCGATGAAGCCTGCTGCACACCGACCTTGAAATTGTCGAAGGTGGCGTAATAGTCGACATTGGCGCTTTCGCGGATCAGCCGGTCATAGGCAATCACCTTGATGCCCGATGCGGCGGCATTTTCCAGCGCGTTCGACAGCGTGGTGCCGTCGATTGCCGCAATCACCAGAACATCGACACCCTTGGTGATCATGTTCTCGATCTGCGCCAGCTGGTTTGGAATGTCGTCCTCAGCATATTGCAGATCGGTCTCGTAACCGGCAGCGGTGAACTGCTCGACCATCGAGTTGCCGTCCGAGATCCAGCGCGCGGATGATTTTGTCGGCATGGCAATACCGACGGTGCCCTTGTCCTGCGCCAGAGCGGGCATCGAAATCAGACCGACGCCGAACGCAACTGTCGCCAAAATTGAAGTAAGTTTTCTCATAAAGTCCTCCCGAGACAACGCCTGGCAAGTACCCGCCTCCTCCAGTGAGGTCGACCCTGCCGGCCATAAGGATCCAATTGAACCCATGCCAAACTACTGAACTTGTCGCATGCAGTTCAAATGAATAGATTGACATTCTGTATATCAAATTTGATATCTGGATGATGGTCATTTCATCCCGCAGTCTCCAGCTCAAGGACTTCCGCCTGATCCAGTCGATCCACGAAACAGGTCAGCTGGGGCTCGCCGCCGAGCAGATGGCAATGTCCCAGCCCGCAGCCTCGCGCATGCTCGCCAGCATCGAGCGGTTGGTCGGCGGGCCGGTGTTCCTGCGCCGCCCAAAGGGCATGACGCCGACTCCGGTCGGAGAAACCTTGATTCGCAACGGCCACAATCTGCTCAACGGCCTCGATCAGACGCTGCGGGAAATCTCCTCTGTCAGCGAGGGGCTCGCCGGCACGGCCCGCGTCGGCTCTGTCACCGATGGCTCCGTGGCCTTTGTCGTGCCCGCCATCCAGGAGCTGAAGAAGACCGCCACCGGTGCCGACATCCATGTCGATGTCGCGCCCAGCGATGTTCTGGTCGAAGGCCTGTTTCGCGGCGAGTATGATTTCGTGCTGTCACGGATTCCGCCGAAATACGACAAGCGCCAGCTCGAGGTTCGCCATGGCCGGCATGAGGAGATCTGTTTCATGGCGCGGGCCGGGCATCCGCTGGCGCAAGCACCGGTCGCGCCGCTTGCAGGTCTCGCCTCCTGCGAATGGGTGATCCAGGCGCCGCATACGCCGTTGCGCCAGGCGGTGGAAGCGGTCTTCGTCTCGGCCGGGGTGGAACTGCCCGATGACATCGTCAATACCACCTCCATGCTGGTCATGGTTGCCTATCTCGCATCCTCGGACGCGCTGGCGCCAATTCCGCGACAGGTCGCCGATCTGTTCGTGGCCAGCGGGCTCGCAGGAGGCCTGACGACGCTCGAGCCGGAAGAGAAGATCCTGGTCAGCCCCTATTTCCTGATCACCCGCAGGAACGTGATGATGAGCGCGGTGGCGACCCGGCTGCGCGATCTGGTTCATGCCGCGATGAATCGTTCTCCCGGCTGACCTGACCGTGACCGCGGTTGGTCGCCGCTCCGCTCAGTTTGTCTCGATGAAGACGCTGACGCTGGCGGCCCGGCCCTTCGCGTCCATCACGGTCAGCGTCGAGGCGCCCGGGCTGTCGGGTGTCCAGTTGAGCACCCGCCGGCGCGTCGGCTTCGGCAGGGCATGCCCGTTGGCGATCAGCCGGTATGGCCCTGCCCCACCCTGCAGCTTGATCACCAGCGGCATCCGCGGACCGGATCCGCCGGAGCCGAGCGCGACCCGCGCGCCCTGCGGCGGGTAGACGATCCGCGGTGGCAGCGATCCATCGGCGGCGGTGGCGCTCGATGTTTCAACGCGGGTTTTGAATTTTCTCAACGCATGGGGCAAGGCCGCCCTGGCCTGCAAAGCAACGCCGGCCGGCGGCGGGGCAAGATCGACCCGGTCGACCCCGGCCCGGGCAAACGCCTCGAACAGCAGCGGTGCGGCTGTGTCGATGCCCGACAGCCCCGGTACCGGTGCTGCATCTGGTCGTCCGACCCAGACGCCGAGCACATGGCGGCCGTCAAATCCGATCGCCCAGGCATCGCGGTAGCCGTAGGAGGTCCCGGTCTTGTAGGCAATTGCGAGGCGCGGCACGCCCTGCGGAGCGTTGACCCCGGCAAGAATATCGGCCACCTGCCAGCTGGCAGCCGCCGCCATCACCGGCTGATCCAGTGGCGCGCCGGAGCCCGGATCGGACCCGTCATGAAGCCTGCGCGCCATGCCCTCATTGACGAAGGCGGTATAGAGCTGCACCAGATCGCGGAGACTGACGCCGGCCCCGCCAAGCCCGATGGCCAGTCCCGGAGCGCCGCCCGGCGGCAGGTCGAGCTCGGTGCCGCCGCGCCGGAGCCGCGACAGCAGCCGTTGCGGCCCGACCGCGTCCAGCAACCGCACCGCAGGCACGTTAAGCGAGAAGCCGAGCGCCTCGCGGATGTTCACTTCGCCCATGTAGCCCCGGTCGAAATTGCGTGGCCGGTAGCCCGAAAAATCGGCCGGCGCATCGTCGATCAGCGTTTCAGCCGCAATCAGCGCGTCCTCGAAGGCCAGACCATAGATGAATGGCTTCAGCGCCGATCCGGGCGAGCGGGTGGCGCGGCTCATGTCGATTGCCCCGGCGCGGGCGGCGTCGAGATATCCGGTGGAACCGATGCTGGCAATGATCTCCCCGGTGCGGCCATCGGCGAGCAGCATGGCAAGCGACTGTTTCGGACCGAGCCGGCTGACGCTTTCAACGGCAAGCTGTTCCATCCGCTGCTGGACATGGGCATCAAGGGTCAGCCGGATCGTCTTTGTGTCGGGTTGCGCCTGGATCGCGGCATCCGCCGCATGAGCGGCCAGATCCGGCATGGCCAAACGCCGGCCCGGCAGCTTTGCAGCCGCAGCGCGGACAATTTCGCTTCGCGGGATCAGGCCGGCTTCACCCATCCGGGCAAGCACCCGATTGCGCGCCGCAACCGCCGTGGCATGATGCCGGTCGGGGCGCCTGGCTTCCGGTGATTGCGGCAGGGCGACCAGCAGCGCGGATTGCGACAGGCTGAGTTTCTTCGGCTCGCGTCCGAACCAGGCGAGGCTCGCAGCCCGCACCCCCTCCAGATTGCCGCCATAGGGCGCCAGCATCAGGTAGCGCGCCAGAATTTCGTCCTTGCTCAGGCGGCGCTCGATCTGCAGCGCCCGCGCCATCTGCCTGAGCTTGGCGGACACCGACCTCTCGCTGCGCGGTTCGATCAGCCGCGCCAGCTGCATGGTGATGGTCGACGCCCCAGAGACGATCCGCCCGCCATTGAGCACCAGCTGCATTGCGGCGCGGCCAACGGCCAGCAGATCAACGCCCGAGTGGCTGCGGAAGCGGCGGTCCTCATAGGCAATCAGCATGTTGATATAGTCGGGATCCACCGCCTCAAGCGACACCGGCAGCCGCCAGATGCCCGATTGCGTGGTGTAGGCGCGCAGCAGGGTTCCGTCCCGGGCGACAACGTCACGGGAGACATCAGCGGCAGTCTCGAGCGGCGGCGGGTAGGCTCTGTCGAGCCGGTCGAGGAAGAACCAGCCGGCAACAAGCAGCATCAGGCATCCCGCCAAGCTGCCCGCCACCAGCCGCCAGCGATAGTGGATGCCGCGCAAACCCATCATGGACCGCCCAGCACCTCCATGAACCCTGTCGCCGTCCGGGCCGCGAGTTCAGGCCGGTACATGTCCTCGACCACCGCTGCCGGATGGGTGTAGATCCCGGGAGTCACGGCCCGCACCACATAGGCAGCGACGAAATCGCGGTTTGACGTGCTGCGCCGGTCAAATGCCGCCATGAAGCGGTCGCTGCGAAACTCGGCGTGACTGGCAGAGGTCTCTCCCAACCATGGGAAGTTCTTGAGCTCGGCGCTGCCGACAAGCCGTGGATTGTCAATCGCGAATCCGGCCGGCAGCAGGTCGGTGACAACCACCCGCGAGGTCCAGGCATTGGCTTCGCGCATCTGCAGCACCACAAGATAGCGCTGGTTCTGCTGAACCGACGAGGTCGAGGCCGGCTGACCATCCAGCGTGTAGTAGCTGCGGCTGATCTCGAACCCGTTGCCACCGGCGCTGAGCGGCTGCACCGGCGCTGCGATGGTGGTCACCACCGCGTCCACCGGGTCGGCGCCCTGATTGACGATGGTCAGCGGATTGTCTCGGATCTCCTCCCCACTCAGCCGGGCCTCATAGGCGCCGGCAAAGGCCTGGCCGTTGACACTGACCGAGATCGACCTGTTGCCGGCAGCCAGCGCCCGGGCCGCCAGCACCATCCAGGCGTCTTCCTGGGTACTGGTCGATTGCCGTGCGGTCTTGGCATTGCCGACAAAGCTGATCAGCTCCGGCACGATGCCCGGTGTCGGGGTCGATTCTGCTGCCAGCGCCAGCATCGCCGCCCCGTCGCGCAAGGCGGATCCATAGTCGTCGCGCCCCCCGATCAGCGTCGCCGTCGAGCGTGCGTGATTGAACGCCGAACGAAAACTCTCAGCCGCCCGTTGCGGATCACCGTAAAGCGACAGCGCCGCGCCGATCTGGGCCCGCGCCAGCGGCTGGGCAAAGGCGTCGATCTGGCTGTCGGCGTAATAGCGCAGATCGGTAGCCGCTGCTTTGCGGTTGCGCGCCAGCACATAAAGCGCATAGGCGATCGAGCTGCCTTCCGAACTCACATCTGTGGTGTAGGCGAGCGCATTCTGCAGATTGTCGAGCGCCAGCCGGCTCGCCACCGGCGGAACCGAGAATCCCTTTTCCATCGCCCGTGTCAGGAAATCGGTGACATAGGCATCGAGCCAGAGATCGCCCGATCCCGGGCCCCAGAGGCCGAAACTGCCCGAGGCGGACTGGTAGGCCACAAGCCGGGTAATGGCGTCGTTGATGCGCTTGGTGATCGCATCCGCATCGTCGCCGCCATGCGCGTCACCGAGTTCGCTCAGATAGAGCAGCGGCAGTGCCCGGCTGGTGGTTTGCTCAGCGCAGCCATAGGGATAGCGGTCGAGCGCCATCAGCAGCGAAGCCACGTCGAAGGCCGCGTTGCGCGTGACCCCCACCGTGACCGATGCGCCGTCGAGCAGACTGTCGGCCAGCAACTCGCCGTCGATCCGCAAGGTGCCGCCACCACCTGCCAGGCTGATGACGCGCTTGGTGGTCACCGGCATCGCGCCGGGGCGCACCGTGATGCGCTCTTCGCGATCAAGCGACAGCCCGTCCGGACCGGTGAGCGCGATGGTGAGGACGTCCGGACCGGTCAGGCGTCCCTCGAGCGGCAGTACCAGGCTGCTGCGCGCGCCTGAGGCAAGATTGATCATCTGGCGCAATCCGCTGCCAGCCTGCACTCGGCCCGAAGCCGTGAACACTTCGACGGAATACTCCCCGGCCGGGCCATCGGTATTGGCCAGTTCGACCAGAACCTGTGACCGGTCGCCGGGCGCGAGAAACTGCGGCAGGCTGGCACTGATGACGACGGGATCCCGAATGATCACGTCGCGCGTTGCGTGCCCCAGTGCGCTGGCGCTCCAGGCCACCGCATTGATCCGCACCGTTCCGTTGAACTGAGGCATGTCGAACGTCACGCTTGCCGTCCCGTCAGGGCCGACTGCGACCGGGCTTTCAAAGAACGCCACCAGTTTCTCGCGCGGCGGACTGCCTTCGGAGCGCATCATCGCGCCGTCTCCGCCGGAGCGGATACGCCCGGTTACGCCGGCGGAACCGTCAATCAGGCGGCCGTAAAGGTCGCGGATTTCGAGCCCAAGCGCCCGCTGACCAAAATACCAGCTTTCCGGATCGGCTACTTCGTGCCGCGTCAGGTTGAGAATGCCGACATCGACAGCCGAGACGCTGACATAGGCCGCCTCGCCCGGTTTGAGCCCGGCAAGTGTCACCGGAATCGTGAACGCCCCGCGCGGCGTGGCCTGTTCGGGCAGATCGAGGCTCACCGAGAGCTTGCGCGCTTCCGGATCAACCGCCAGCCATTTGACACCGATCGAGCGCATCGGCAGCCGCGATTGCGCGTCACCCGGCCGGTAGAGGGTGGCGGTGACATAGGCGCCCGCACCCCATTCCTCGGTCACTGGAAGCTCGATGGTTGCACCAGCCTCGTCCACCGTCGCGGTAACGGTTTCGATCAACCGCTCCGAGCCGACCGTGATCAGCGCCTCGCCGGCAAAGCGTGGCGAAATCCGCAACTGCGCAATATCGCCGACCTTGTAGCTCTCCTTGTCGAGCGCAATCTCCAGCCCGTCGGGCGTTTCGATTGACTTGCTTTCGACATGCCAGCCGGCATCAAACAGCACGCTGCTCTCCGCGCCCTCGGCGCCGGTGACGTCGAGCCGGTAGCGGCCCCAGTCCACAATGGCCGAGAGTGATGCAGGCGCGTCATTGGCGACATCGACCTCGCCATCGGCGATTTCCGTGGTGAAATCAACAACTTCATAATTCCAGGAATTGCCCTGACGGTACCATTGATAGTTTCGCTCCACCTTGACCAGCGACCAGGAGACCCCTTGCATCGCTATGCGCACGCCGTCCGCATCCACCGAGATCACCTGGAACGCCGCCTCGCTGTTCTCCGGAACCTGGCCATCCTCGAACAGCGGCTTGATGCCGATCCGCGCGCCCTGTGCGGCGACCTTGAGATCCACCGAGCGTTCGACCGCGCGGCCGCCGCCTTCTGCCGCACGGATAGTGACATTGGCGGTGAGAAACTGCGTGGTATCCGGCAGTGCTCCCACATCAACCTCGACCGTTGCCCTGCCCGCCTGATCGAGCGCCGGCAGGCCGTCAAGCGAAATCCTTGTGTTTTCGAATTCCTCGTCGGCAAGGCCGAACTCGTATCCCTCATACCCGTCAAGTGAACGGGTTCGGCTCAACACGATGTCGCCTTCGGTCGCAAGCCCGCCGGCTGGCGCGCCATAGAGATAGCGCCCGGTCACCAAGATGTCCGCCGGGACCTCCGGACTGACCACACCGTCGCCGGCATCAAGTTCGATTTCGATCCGGTCGGGTTGGAAATCCTCGACCAGGAACGACACTTCCGCCACCGCCGGGCGGTTCGGGTCGGTGTGGAACGCCGCGCGCCAGGCGCCGTGCATGGCGTTGTCCGGCAAGCCGAGCGCCAGGGCGTGGCCTCCAAGTGCGGCCCCGTTCGAGACCAGCCGCCGGTCCTCGACCCCGTCCGGCCGTTGCAGGATCAGCGTCAGCGGCAGATTGGCCAGCGCTTCCGCCTTGCCGTCGCGGGCAAGCGCAGACAGGTGAACCGTCTCACCGGCGCGGTAGATGCCGCGCTCGGTCCAGGCCATGACGTCGACTCCGCCGCTGGACGCCCGCCCCGCAACGCCGCGATCTGACAGGTCGAACCCGGCTCGCGTCAGATCGAGAAAGACAAAATCTCCATCCGCCCCCTTGGTCAGCAATGCCGCCGGCGCCAGGCTCGCCTGGCCGCGGATCAGACCCGGTTGGAATGTGGCGCGCCCGTCGCCGTCGGTCACCGCTTCCCCCAGCACCTCGTTGTTGCGCGCAAGCAAGGTCAGCGACACAGCGCCAAGCGGTTTCGCTGTATCGAGCGAGCGCAGGAACACCGATAGCCCGTCTTCACCGGCAAAAGTTGTTACACCGATGTCGGAAATCACGAACCATTGGGTGGCACGCGATTCCCAGCTGTCAGACTTGTCGCCCAGCGGCGTGGCGGTGAGCACGTAGACACCGGGCTCGCGTTCGGGCAGCACGGTGTCGACCGGTATGCTGGTGATCACCTCCCGGTTCGGTTCACTGGCCACTTCGATGGCCCCCTCCCAGACCGACGCGCCGAGGTCTTGCAGGATCGAGTCGATGGAATAGCTGTTCAGCTGCCTGAGAAAATCCGAGCGTGTGATGATCTGCGACAGCGCCCGGTCCCCCACCCGGAACAGTTTCAAATCAGCCGATGGGGCGTTGATGGTGACCAGCGGGATGCCGAGCCGTGACTTTGCCGGCAGAACGAAATTGGAGCCGGTAAAGCGCGCCGAGGGCGCCCGGTCACGAACATAGAGCGAGAGTTCGACTGGAGCCTCAAGCACTTCGCCGACCGATGACGGCAAGCCCTGCCGCAGGACCAGCCGGTAGCGTTGGCCATGAGCGAGGCCGTTGACGCAGATCTGCCGTG
This sequence comes from Hoeflea sp., assembly GCF_002733955.1. Lineage (GTDB taxonomy): Bacteria > Pseudomonadota > Alphaproteobacteria > Rhizobiales > Rhizobiaceae > Hoeflea. Next base: position 174,828 of record NZ_NVXQ01000002.1, read on the forward strand.
TGTCGGTCTCGATCGCAGCATCATTTGTGCCATCAATGCTGACAAACCCGGAATAATCCTGACCCTTGACCAGGTCTTCGGAGAACTGGACACAGATCCGCGGTGTTGCGCTGTCCGCATCAACCGTGTTGTCGACAACGCGAAAGCCGCGCGTGGCGCGCAATTGTTCATAGGCTGCACGAAGTGCGGGCACGTCCCGGAGCGCAAGGCTTTCCTTGTAGGCCGACAGCGCCGGTCGCCAGTTCTGAACCCCGACAAAGGCTTCGGCCAGCGCTGCCAGCGCATCGGCACGGTCGGTTGTTGTGCGCGAGGCCTGGTAAGCGTTGAGTGCCGAGGACACCGATACCGACAGGAGGCTGCGGCGCAGCTGGGCATCCTGTGGCGTATAGGCCTGTGCCGTGCGCGAAAGCTCGGCCCAGAGATCGCTGCGCTCCGGACTTGCTGCAACCGCGATGGCAAAATTTAGCACCGCGCCTTCTATGTCGCCTGCGGAGATCGAATTCCGGGCAATGCGGGTAAGGGTCGCGACACCCCGGCCGGCTCCGCCACTGTAACGCGCAAGAGTCCGCTCGCGGTAGGCGCGGGCCTCGTCCATCAGCGATGCCGGGACGAAGCCCAGGTCCGGCGCAGCACCAAGATCAGGTCCGCCGCCGCTGACCACCCGGCCCGCGATCGCTCCTTCAAATGGATTGATGCTGTCGTGATCGGATTTCAGGAAGCACCAGCCGGCCTTGATATTGTAGGTGAAGGCCCGGCACTGCGCGTCATCCAGGCACGCGGCCTTGCATTGATCCAGATCGACATCCTGCACCGTGCGCAGGTCAAATCCGAAATAGTCGGCATTAATTGTCGTCTCTATTCGCCGCGATCCATCCTGCGCAAGCACCGGCGCCGACAGCAGAAGAACCATGAGACAGGCAAGGAAACGCTTGAATTCAGACATCAAAACCTCCCGCGCCCGATTGCAATCAGGCAGATCGCAACATCGAATGCCGCCTCCAATGGCCCTTGAGGAGCCTCACCGCGGGTCTGATGTTGATGCCAAGAGTAGGACCTGAGTGCCCGTGGGAGCAAGAGCTTTCCAGTTTCGTCCGGCAAAGCGGTCCAGATTGTTGCAATGCATTGCACAAATGCGGTATGGGGAATGTGTGCTCCGAAAATGTGTATCTTTAGCACAACAATGCCAAACTCAGCGGCATTGGAGCTTGCAACGCTACGGGCGTTGCTCTTTCGGATTGCATATGCGCAATATATTGGTCATCCATTCTATAGAGCACGCACCGAAATGACATTGCCTCGCATCAAGTCCGACATGAAACCGGAAGAAATGAATCTCCTGCTTGTTCAGGCGCGCAAGGCCAGCGACCTGCTGAAATCGCTCAGCCATGAAACCCGGCTGATGATTCTCTGCATCCTGTCTGAAGGCGAGAAGTCGGTGTCCGAGCTCGAGGAAATCCTGGCTATGCCGCAGGCGGCGGTCTCGCAGCAACTGGCGCGGCTTCGCCTTGATGGACTGGTCGATACCAGGCGCGAGGGCCGGATGATCTATTACTCGATCCTCAACCAGGAAGTCTCGTCCGTCATAGGTACGCTCTATTCGCTGTTTTGCGCCCCGGTGCGCGACGGTGCCGACCAGGCCGGCTGAGCCCCCTCCCTGCCGACCAGCCTACCGAATTCAGTATTAATTTCAAAGTTTTACGTAATTCGTGCTTTGGCGTCTGGTTGCGTGACGACAGACCGTATTCGCTTGCCAAACAAAAAGAAGCTGATCAGTTGCCTGACCAGCTTCCTCAATTTTCCGTGGCTGCCGTAACGAGAGCGGCGGAGCGGTCGTCAGCCTGAAACTCTATGCCACCGCCCGCGCCAGAGCGCACTGCGACCACAATTCGCTCAGCGCACCGGCAAGATGCTGGATATCGGCATCCGAATGCATCGGCGTCGGCGTGATCCGCAGACGTTCGGTTTTCACCGGAACGGTCGGGTAGTTGATCGGCTGTACATAGATGCCGTGATTGTCCATCAGCACATCCGAGATCCATTTGCACTTGGACGCATTGCCGACCATCACCGGAACGATGTGGCTCGGGTTTTCCATGTGCGGAATGCCGTGCGAATCAAGCGCGCGGCGCACCTTGGCAACGGTATCCTGGTGCCGGCGGCGCTCGAGCTGGCTGGCCTTCAGGTGCCGGATCGAAGCCGCTGCACCCGCAGCCAGTGCCGGCGGCAGCGCCGTTGTAAAGATGAAGCCCGAGGCAAAGCTGCGCACGAAATCGCACAGGTGGCGTGAGCCGGTGATGTAACCGCCCATGACGCCAAACGCCTTGCCCAGCGTGCCTTCGATGACCGTCAGGCGATGCATGATGCCCTCGCGTTCGGCAATGCCGCCGCCGCGCGGGCCGTACATGCCCACGGCATGCACTTCATCAAGATAGGTCATGGCGCCGAATTCATCGGCCACGTCGCACAGCGCTGCGATCGGCGCCACATCGCCATCCATGGAATAGACGCTTTCAAACGCCACCATCTTGGGAGCGGCCGGATCGTCGAGCGCCATCAGGCGGCGCAGGTCTTCGGGATCATTGTGCTTGAAAACCCGCTTTTCGCAGCGTGAGTGGCGAATGCCCTCGATCATGGAGGCATGGTTCAAGGCGTCGGAATAGACGATGATGCCCGGGATCTTGGCCGCAAGCGTGCCAAGGGCCGCCCAGTTGGAAACATAACCCGATGTGAAGATCAGGGCGTCTTCCTTGCCGTGCAGATCGGCCAGCTCGTTTTCCAGAAGCACGTGATAATGATTCGTGCCCGAGATGTTGCGGGTTCCGCCAGCCCCGGCGCCACAACGCTCGATGGCTTCCTTCATGGCATTGGTAACAAGTGGATTTTGGCCCATGCCGAGATAGTCGTTGGAACACCAGACTGTCACGTCCTGCGTTGAACCGTCCGCCCGATACCGAGTCGCCCGCGGAAAACCGCCGGCATGACGTTCGATATCTGCAAACACCCGGTAATTGCCTGCCTTGTGCAGGCCACCAAGCTTTTCCTCGAAGAACGCTTCAAAATCCATTGCATTAGTCCTATGTGTCACTTCCAACATGCGAAACATCGCCGCTTCCGTCAACCCGAAATCCGAATGTTGGAAGCCAGTCATATGGTCGCATGGTCGCCGAAAGGAAGTCCTTGTCCTATGTCAAATCGTCCCGAGAACTTGTTCTCGTGACATTATTTTGGCTTTTGGCAGGAAAAAGCACCGATTACAGGTAGGTCGAGCGTTCCAGCGGCGTGATTTCATTGTCGAACGCCTTAAGCTCCTCGCGCTTGATCTCGGCAAAGATCCGCCGCAGTTCAGGACCAAAAAGACGGCGGATGAAATCGGAGCGTTCGAAGTCCTCGATTGCGTCATCCATGTCGTCGGAAAGCTGCGGCAACGGTACATTATAGGCATTGCCTTCCACCGGTGGCGGCGGCAGCTTGCCGTTTTCAAGCCCCTCCAGCATGCCGCCCAGCACGCCCGCGAGCACGAAATAGGGATTGGCGTCGGCCCCCGACATCCGGTGCTCGAGCCGCCGTGCCTTGTCATCGGACGCCGGCACCCGCACCACGACGGAGCGGTTGTTGCGGCCCCAGGCGATCCGGGTCGGCGCATAGGAGCCGGGCTGCAGCCGGCGGTAGCCGTTGAACCCCGGGATATAGAGAAGCAGCGTGTCCTTGAGCGTCTGCAGCAGGCCGGCCGCAGCGTGTTGCAGCCGAAGGTCGCCGGCTTCGCCCGCGAAGATATTGGTGCCGTCCTTGTCGAGAATGCTGGCATGGACATGCATGCCGTTGCCCGGCCATTCCAGGAATGGCTTGGCCATGAAGGTGGCGCGCAAACCGTGCTTGTGAGCCGATTCGGTGATCAGCCGGCGCAGCAGCACCGTGTCGTCAGCCGCAGCCATTGCATCGTCACGATGCTTGAGATTGACCTCGAACTGGCCGGGAGCGGCTTCCTTGATGATGGTGTCGATCGGCAGACCCTGCGCGATGGCCGCAGCGCGGATCTCGGCAAACAGCTCGCTCTGGCCGCGCAGTTCCGACAGCGAATACATCTGCTGCTGTTCGGGACCAGGGCCAAGGTCCTTGCCCATGCGACCGGAGCGCTGGAACACGTTCGGATCGACCAGATAGAACTCGAGCTCGAAGGCTGTGACCGGGCGCAGCCCCTTCTCGGCAAACCGGTCCATCAGCTTCTGCAACACGTTACGCGGATCATATTCGCACGGCTCACCGGTTTCGGTGTACATCGACATCAGCACCTGGGCCGACGGGCGCGGCGACCACGGCGCGACATTAATCCGGCCTGGAATGGCGCGGCAATAGCCGTCGGTGTCGCCGGTTTCGATGTGGATGCCGGTGGATTCCACCTCCCTGCCCCAGATGTCCAGCCCGAAGATCGACAGCGGCATGTTGATGCCGGGATAATTGGCCTTGGCCAGAGCCTCGGTCGGGCCCCATTTGCCGCGCATCACGCCATTGATGTCGGGAATCAGGAAGTCCACCGATTCAATGTCCGGGTGTTCGGCCAGGAAGCGCTCGGCTTCTTCATTGGTAGGAAGGTTTTTGTCTTGGTTTTCCGTGCCGGCGCTCTCGCGCATGATATCACCTTGCCCCTTCAGGACTATCTGTTGCCGCACAAAGCGGATATTGCGGCGCTTGTCCGCACCCGAGTTTTGTGCACACACTCAATCAAAGGTCAAACCGATTTCATCGCGGCCTATGTGAAAAACAATCAGGAATAAAACCATGCGCGTCAACGTGTCCTCCCACGACCTGAAGGTCTCCGACCACAAGCACCATCTTCACCCGTTTACCGATCATGGCGCGCTTGGCGTCGATGAACGGCGGGTGATTGCCAAGGCTGATGGCGTCTGGCTGTGGGACACCGACGGCAACCGCATCATGGATGGCATGGCGGGCCTCTGGTGCGTCAATGCCGGCCATGGCCGGCAGGAAATCGTCGAGGCGGTGCGCGCCCAGATGAGCGAGCTGTCCTATTACAACACCTTCTTCAAGACCACGCATCCGCCGGTGATCGAACTGTCGGAAATGCTGGCCGGTCTGGCGCCGGATCACATCAACATGGTGATGTATGGCAGCTCCGGATCTGACGCCAATGACACGATTCTGCGTCTGGTCCGCACCTATTGGGCGCTGCAGGGACAGCCGAGCAAGAAGGTCGTGATCGCCCGCAAGAATGCCTATCACGGCTCGACCATGGCCGGTGCCTCGCTCGGCGGCATGAGCGCCATGCACTCCCAGGGCGGCCTGCCGATCCCCGACATCCACCACATCGACCAGCCCTACTGGTTTGGCGAAGGCATGATGACCGACATGAACGAGGACGAGTTCGGACTCTGGGCGGCGCGTGAGCTCGAACGCGCCATCGAGGAAATCGGCGAGGAAAATGTCGCCGCCTTCATCGCCGAGCCGATCCAGGGCGCCGGCGGCGTCATTGTCCCGCCCGCCACCTACTGGCCCGAGGTCAAGCGCATCCTCGAAAGCCGCAACATCCTGTTCATCGCCGACGAAGTCATCTGCGGTTTCGGCCGCACCGGCGAGTGGTTCGGCTCAGGCTATTATGGCCTGAAGCCCGACCTGATGGCGATCGCCAAGGGCCTGACCTCCGGTTACCTGCCAATGGGCGGCGTGCTGGTCTCTGACGAGATTGCCGAGGTTCTGCACCGCGAGAATGTCGAGTTCTTCCACGGCTACACCTATTCCGGCCATCCCGCCTGCTGTGCTGCGGCCATCGCCAATCTCAACATCCTCAAGCGCGAAGGCCTGGTCGAGCGGGTGCGCGATCACATCGGCCCCTATTTCCAGAAACAGTGGAAGGCGCTGGAAGCCCATCCGATGGTGGGTGAGGCCCGCATGGTCGGCCTCTTCGGCGCACTGGAACTCGTGCCCGACGAGAGCGATCTCAAAAAGCGTTTCGCCAACGAAGGCAAGGTCGGCACCATCACCCGCGATCATTCATTTGCCAACGGGCTGGTGATGCGTGCAGTCCGCGATTCAATGATCATCTCGCCGCCGCTGAGCATAAGCGAGGAAGAAGTCGACGTTCTTATCGCTTCGGCAAAAAAGACGCTTGATGAAGCCTGGAACGATGTCCGCAAACAGGGTCTGGCGTGATCGCCCGGCCAGCCGGACTTAACCTTTACGCTTAAGCTTAACGCCGGGTTATCAGACCCGGCGTTTGCATTTGCGCTATGATCTCGTTCTCTCAAGGAGATCATGATGCGCGACGATCACTCGATACCCCCACAGGATCAGGCTTCTTCACGCAACGGATTGCTCGATCTGCTGCGCTTTTCTGCTGCGCTGATGGTGGCCGTCTATCACTTTCTCTATCGCGGCGCGCAGGATGGCGGCTATCTTGATCATGCCTTCGGTGCGGCAGGTGTGGCTGTTTCGCTGGGCTATCTCGGCGTCAACCTGTTCTTCATGATCTCCGGCTTCGTCATCATCTGGTCGGCCTCGGGACGCGACTGGTACGGATTTTCCGTCGGCCGGTTGGCGCGGCTCTATCCCGCGCACCTCGTCGCCATGACCATCACCTTCCTGATCATGCTCTGGTGGGCGCAGCCGCCGTATCAGACCGATATCTCCCAGTGGCTCGCCAACCTGACCATGCTGGCGCCGATGTTCGGATCCGGTTTCATGGATGGGGCCTACTGGTCGATCGTCATCGAGATCATCTTTTACGGCTGGGTGGTTATCGGCCTGTTTTCAGGCTTCATCCCGCGCCACACCGATGCAACTGTGGCGATCTGGATGCTGCTTGTCATGCTCAACAACACCATGCTCGGGTCCCGTCCGGTGGAACTGCTGTTCCTCACCGAATATGGCAGCTATTTCGCGCTTGGCATCATGACCTGGCGGATCTCGTCGCTGGGCCAGAGCAATCTGCGTCTTCTGGTGGCGGCAATTGCGCTGGCCATGACCTTCCACGCCGCAGAAGTGCAGCGGCTCGATGTCATCTTCCGTCTCGGTGAAGCCTCCAGCGCGCCGCTTGTGGCGCTGGCAAACGCCGGAATTGTCGGCCTGTTTCTGCTGGCCGCGGCACTGGGCCGCCACATCAAGGCAGGCCCCTGGGTTCTGGCGCTCGGCGGCATCAGCTACCCGTTCTACCTGATCCACCAGAACGCCGGATACATCCTGATCAATGCCACGGCGCCTGCGATCGGCAAGTGGAGCGCCTTTGCGCTGGCGCTAATCCTGTCCATCGCTGTGAGCTGGTGGATCTATGCGCGGGTTGAGCCTGTCGGCCGCGCCATCATTCGCGCCCTGTTCTCTCCGGCTGCCCGCTACATGCCCCGGACATTTTCCCGATACCCCGCGCCAGCCGAATAACGGCGATTAGACGCGGGGAATAACAAGAAGGGGCGGCCAATGTAGCCGCCCCCGCTTCTGTCTGGGTATTGGATTTGCGCCGCTTACTGCGGCAGCTGGTCGTCGATGCCCTTGACGTAGAAGTTCAGGCCGGCCAGCTCGCCGTCTTCGGCAACAGCGCCTTCGGCCAACCACTCGGAGCCGTCCTGCTTCATGATCGGACCGGTGAAGGGATGGAATTCACCCGAGGTGATCTTGGCTTCGGTCTCTTCAGCCATCGCCTTCACGTCGTCCGGCATGTTGGTGTAGGGCGCCATCACAACGTGGCCTTCGGCCATGCCGTCCCAGGTCCGCGACTGTTCCCAGGTGCCGTCAAGCACGGCGCTGATGCGCTCGACATAATACGGGCCCCAGTCGTCGATGATGGCGGTCAGCTGGGTTTCCGGACCGAATGCGATCATGTCGGAAGCCTGGCCAAACGCATGCGCGCCGCGCTCGGCAGCCACCTGCATCGGAGCGGTGGAGTCCGTGTGCTGAGTGAGCACGTCGACGCCCTGGTCAAGCAGCGCCTTGGCGGCATCGGCTTCCTTGCCGGGATCGAACCAGGTGTTGACCCATACGACCTTGAGCTTGAAGTCCGGATTGATCGACTGGGCGCCGAGCATGAACGAGTTGATGCCCTGCACCACTTCCGGGATCGGGAACGAGGCGATGTAGCCGGCCATGCCGGTTTCAGACATCTTCGCGGCGATCTGGCCGATCACGTAGCGGCCCTGGAAGAACTTCGAATCGTAGGTCGACACGTTCGGATGTTCGGTCTTGTAGCCGGTGGCGTGCTCGAACTTCACATCCGGGAAATCCTTGGCGACCTTGTTGGTCGGATCCATGTAGCCGAAGGAGGTGGTGAAGATGATGTTGCAGCCCGACCGCGCAAAGCGCTCGATGGCGCGCTCGGAGTCGGCGCCTTCCGGAACGCTTTCGAGATAGGCGGTTTCAAGCTTGTCGCCGAGCTTCTCTTCGGCATATTTCCGGCCCTGGTCGTGCTGATAGGACCAGCCGAAGTCGCCCACGGGGCCGACATAGACGAAGCAGGCCTTGACCTTGTCCATTCCCTCGGCCTGTGCCGGAGCTGCGATGCCGGCGAGCGCAGTGGCCGCGGCAAGGAGAAGAAGTGTTTTTTTCATTGGGTTCACCCTGTCTGGTTGGTTGTTGACATCATACCGGTGGCTTTTGCCTACCTTTCCGGCACAAAGGATTTGCCGAGCGACGCCGGCGTGTTGATGAGCGTCATCCTGCGATTCAGCGATATCACCACCAGTACCGCAATCGTGGCGAGGTAGGGAAGAGCTGAGAGCAGTTGTGACGGGATTCCAAGGCCCAGCGCCTGGGCATGCAGCTGCCCGATCGAGACTGCGCCGAACAGATAGGCGCCGGCCAGCACCCGGGTCGGTCGCCAAGAGGCAAACACCACCAGCGCAAGCGCGATCCAGCCCCGTCCCGCGGTCATGTTCTCCACCCATTGCGGGGTGTAGACGATGGACAGATGGGCACCGGCCAGACCGGCACAGGCACCGCCGAACATCACGGCAAGATAGCGCGTGCGCACCACCTTGACGCCGAGCGCGTGTGCCGAGGTATGGCTGTCACCGATCGCGCGCAGCCGCAACCCGGCGCGGCTTTTGAACAGGAACCAGTTGACGCCGATGACGGCCAGGATCGAGGTGTAGAAGATAGGATCCTGATTGAACAGGATCCGACCCAGAAACGGAATATCCGAAAGCAGCGGGAGCGGCACCGCGACAAGCTTCAGGCCCGGCAGCCCGATAAAGGCCTCGCCGATCATGCCCGAAAGCCCCAGGCCCAGAATGGTCAGCGCAAGCCCTGTCGCCACCTGGTTGGCGACCAGCGTCAGCGTGAGAAAGCCGAACAGCAGCGAGAACAGCAGCCCTGCCAGCATGCCGCCAATGGCGCCCAGTCCCGCCGAACCGGTCAGCTGGGCGATGGCGAAGGCGCAGACTGCCCCCATCACCATCATGCCTTCGACGCCCAGATTGAGAACGCCCGAGCGTTCCACGACCAGCTCGCCGATGGCCGCAAGCAGCAGCGGCGTTGCAGCGGTCATGATGGTCAGAATAATGGCCTGTGTCATGTCCATCAGGCGGCACTCCCCTTGTGCGCCGCTCCGAAGACCAGCCGGATGCGGTAGTGGATCAGCGTGTCGCAGCCGAGCACGAAGAACAGCAGCAGCCCCTGGAACAGCCTCGTGACCTTGTCGGTAATGCCGATCGAGATCTGCGCCGCCTCTCCGCCCAGATAGGTCAGCGCCAGGATAAGGCCTGCCGCAACAATGCCGAGCGGGTTGAGCCGGCCGAGAAACGCGACGATGATGGCGGTGAAGCCGTAGCCCGGCGAGATTACCGGCCGCAGCTGGCCGATGGCGCCCGAAACTTCCGAGATCCCGGCAAGACCGGCCAGCGCACCGGAAACCAGGAACGCGAAATAGACCATCTTCTTGTCGGAGAACCCGGCAAACCGCCCTGCCCGGGCCGACTGGCCAAGCACGCTGATCTCGAAGCCCTTGAGCATGCGACGCATCACGAACCACAGCACGATCGCTGCAATAAGTGCAAAACCGAAGCCCCAATGGGTCTTGCCGGTCTCGATGATCCGCGGCAGCACCGCGTTGTCAGCGAAATTGCGGGTTTCTGGAAAGTTGAAGCCTTCCGGATTGCGCCACGGACCGCGCACGGTCCAGTCAAGCAACAGCTGGGCGATATAGACCAGCATCAGGCTGGTCAGGATCTCGTTGGTGTTGAGCCGCGCCTTCAGGAACGCCGGGATGGCGGCGTAAAGCGCCCCGCCGATCATGCCGAAGATCATCATCAGCGGCAGCATCAACGGCGACTCCCAGCCGTGAAACACCACCGGCAGGATCGAACCGGCCATCGCCCCGATAATGAATTGCCCTTCGGCGCCAATATTCCAGTTGTTGGAGCGGTAACAGACCGACAGTCCGACGGCGATCAGGATCAGCGGCGCCGCCTTGATCGCCAGCTCATGCAGCGACCAGACTTCGGTCAGCGGCTCGATGAAGAAGCTGTAGAGCGCCGACACCGGATCCTTGCCAAGCGAGACAAACAGAATGACGCCGGCAATCAGCGTCAGGCCGAGCGCGATGAACGGCGACAGGATCGAAAACAGCGACGACATGTTTTCGCGTTTTTTCAGTTCAATGCGCATGGGCTGCCTCCACTTCGGCATGTCCCGAGCCATCATGGAACCCGCCCATCAGCAGTCCTATGCGTTCGCGTGTCATCGTCGAGGCCGGTTCGGCAGCCGAAAGGTGACCTTCATTGATCACGGCGATACGGCTTGCGATTTCAAAGACTTCATCAAGATCCTGACTGATTACCACCACGGCCGATCCGGCCTTGGCCAGATCGATCAGGGCCTGGCGGATGCGGCTCGCTGCACCCGCGTCCACGCCCCAGGTCGGCTGGTTGACCACCAGCACCACCGGCTGCCGGTCGAGTTCGCGCCCGACGATGAATTTTTGCAGATTGCCGCCTGAAAGCGAACCCGCGGCAGGATCGTCGCCCGACTTGCGCACATCCATGATCTCGCAGATCCGCTTGCAGGCTTTCGCCACCGCGTCCGTGTTGATCAGGCCCAAGGGGCCGCCAGACAGAAATGCTGAACGGTCGGATGTATGCCGCGACAGCACCAGGTTGGCGGTCAGCGGCATTTCTGTCACCGCCGCATGGCCGTGCCGTTCCTCCGGAACGAAGCCGCATCCAATCAGGCGTCGATCGGTGATTCCCATGCGGCCCACCGGCTTGCCGCGAATAAGGATCGCCTCGGCATCCCCAACCTGGTCTTCGCCCGACAGAACATCGAACAATTCGCTCTGCCCGTTGCCGGCGACACCGGCGATGGCCACCACTTCGCCCGCGCGGACCGACAGCTCGATATCCTTGAGCGCCACCGCAAACGGCGTGCGCGACGGGGCACTGAGTTTCCTGATTTCAACCAGCATTTCACCCGGCTCGCCGAGACCGGCACCGGAAATTTCGGCCACTTCGCCGCCGACCATCATGCGCGCCAGCGAGGACGGCGTTTCCTGCCGCGGATCGCAGGCACCGGTGACCTTGCCATGGCGCAGCACGGTAGCCCGGTCGCAGATGCGCTGAACTTCCTCGAGACGGTGGCTGATATAGAGAACCGAGCGGCCCTCGGCCTTCAGCTTCGCCAGCGTTTCAAACAGCTTGTCGGCTTCCTGCGGCGTCAGCACCGAGGTTGGCTCGTCAAGAATGATCAGTTCCGGGTTCTGCAACAGCGCCCGGACAATCTCGATGCGTTGCCGTTCGCCGACGGACAGATCGGCGACATGGGCCGACGGATCAAGTGGCAATCCATATTCCAGCGAGAGTCGCCGGGCTTCTTCGGAAATCCGGTCAATGGCGACATTGCCATCCAGCGCCAGCGCGATGTTCTCTGCCACCGTCAGCGCTTCGAACAGCGAAAAATGCTGGAACACCATGCCCACGCCGGTGGCGCGCGCCTCGCCGGGGCTGCCGATACTGACCGGCTTACCCTTCCACAGGATTTCGCCGCCGCTCGGATCCAGAACCCCGAACAGCATCTTGACCAGCGTTGACTTGCCGGCCCCGTTTTCCCCCAGGAGTGCATGGATTTCGCCCGGAGCAATCGCGAGGTCGATCTCGTCGCAGGCTCTCAGGCTCCCGAAAATCTTGGTCAGCCCCTTTGTTTCCAAAAGCGGCGTTTCGGTCTTTTGGTTTTGCACGTCACCCCCTGAATTCCGTAACCCCGGAATCGCCTAGTTTTGAGGCATTTTTGACCGAAGCACAAGAAACAAGCTTCACCATATGTCGCCGAAATTCAAGTGGCCGGCTTTTGGCAAAGATGTCGAGTTTTCAGCATCAAACGCAATAATTGTGCGTTGCACAAGCCTGCTGCGGCGGAAAACAGCGAGCAAATTCAACGCCCCCGAATTTCTACCCTTCGAAAAATGTGTTTACCGGTCTGCTTTCTCAAAAATATCCTGATAGTGCTTTCGATCCAGACGGTGCAATTGTTCCCCGGTTCACGGCAGCAGAACCGTGGTGCCGGTGGTCTTGCGTCCTTCCAGATCGCCATGCGCCCGCCCGGCCTCGGCGAGCGGATAGCGCTGATTGATCTCGATGTTTACGACCCCGCGGGAGACAACGTCGAACAGGGCATCGGCCGAGGCGACCAGTTCCGGGCGGCTGGCAATATAGGTAAACAGCGTCGGCCGTGTCGCAAACAGCGATCCCTTCTGCGCCAGGATGCCAATGTTGAAAGGTTCGATCGGACCCGACGACTGGCCGAAACTGGCCCACAGCCCCCGGGGCTTGAGACAATCGAGCGAGCCGGGAAACGTGTCCTTGCCAACCGAATCGTAAACCACGTCGGCCCCCTTGCCACCGGTGATCTCCTTGACGCGTTCGACAAAGTCTTCGGTCCGGTAGTTGATCACGTGGTCGAAGCCGTTGGCGGCAGCCAGTTCCGCCTTTTCCGGTGAGCCCACGGTTCCGATCACCGTGGCTCCCAGCGCCTTGGCCCACTGGCCGACGATGAGACCGACTCCGCCGGCTGCGGCGTGATAGAGGATCGTGTCGCCGGGCTTCACCTCATAGGTGCGCCTGAGCAGATATTCCGCCGTCATGCCCTTGAGCATCATGCTTGCAGCCACATCCAGCGCGATACCGTCGGGCACCTTGACCAGCTTGTCAGCGGCGATCAGCCGTTCCTGAGCATAGGCGCCGATCGGACCGGCATAGGCGACCCGGTCGCCTTGCTTGAACAGGCTGACGCCCTCGCCCACGGCGGTAACCACCCCGGCTGCCTCGTTGCCGGGCACCAGCGGCAAGCCGTTCGGGGCCGGGTACAGCCCGGTCCTAAAATAGACATCGATGAAGTTCAGGCCAACCGCTTCCTGCCGCAGCCTGACCTCGCCGGGACCGGGTTCACCCACCTCGTGGTCGCGCCACTCCAGAATCTCCGGGCCGCCATGCTGTGAAACGAGGATCGCTTTCATATCGGTATCTCCAACCTGTCAGGGACCGCACGGACGGCGGTGCCGAACCATTATTACTCGGCAGCGCGCCGCCCGAGACCGGGAAACATCTGCATGATCCCGCCGATGACGAACAGGTAGCCACCGGTCAGCATCACCGCCCACATCAGCCATTCCGGGCTCTCAAAGCGCAACAGCAGCGCATAGGCCGACAACACCGACCAGATCCCGAACATCGTCAGGTTCAGCCACCGCAGCCGCACCACCCGCACCGGATGCAGGAAGTTGATCGGCAGAAAGGTCATGAACACCGCTGCCAGAACGATGGCGAAGGCGACCGCCTCCGACGCGTTGGTCACGAACAGCGTGTAGACCAGCATGTTCCAGGCGACCGGGAAGCCGGAGAAGAAGTTCTCGTCGGTCTTCATGCCCATATCGGCATAATAGATCGCGCTCGACACCACGATCAGCCCGGCCGCCACGAATGACAGCGGCTCGCCGATCATGCCGCTCTGGTAGAGCGCGAATGCCGGAATCAGCACATAGGTGACATAGTCGATCACATTGTCGAGCATCACCCCGGACCAGTTCGGCAGCACTTCCTTGACGTTTAGCTTGCGCGCGATCGGCCCGTCGATGCCATCGATCAGCATGGCAACGGCCAGCCACCACCACAGGTCGACAAACCGGCTTTCCGCCGCCGCCACCAGCGCCAGAAACGCCATGAAGGAACCGCTGGCGGTCAGGATGTGAACCGAAAACGCCCGAATTTCCGCGTAGGGAACGCGGCGATATTTGAATGGAAGCTTCATGCCGCCTGCGCCTCCCAGCGCAATCTCAGTTGGGGCCGCTCCAGTCGAGGGCACAGATTTCGGCTGAACGGCCGGCAAAGTTCCAGTTGCGGCCAAAGGCGCGCAGCTTGGATTTTTCCGACTTGGCCACGATGATCTCGGGCGCGATCCAGTATTCCGAATTGGAAATCACGGTGTCTTCGCCATGGGTCTTGCCCGGAATTGGCGCGACCACGCCATCGATGATCTTGGGGATCTTGAAGATGCGCTTCTTGTCTTCGACCTCGTAGCTGATCGGCTCCTGCTGCACGCCGAGAAAGTTGCCGACGAGGATCGATAAAAGCGATGTCGTGCCGCCGGCCTTGCCGGTGAAGATCTTGGTAAAAGCCTTGGTGGCGTAGATCGAGGCCCGCTTGTCGACGAAAAGCCCGGCAGTCCAGTTGCCACGGCTCATATAGCCTGGAATTTCCATGATCAGTCCGAGATTGAGCCCGGAGAGGTCGGTGTCGCCGTAATAGCCATTGTCGACCTTGAACCCGGCCCAGGTCTGGCAATAGCCTTCGGTGGGCGGATGCTGGCCAAGCGACAGCACGCACGGACAAAACACCGTGCAATTGCAGGACAGCACCAATTCGCCCTTCAAGGCCCATTCGACATCAGCCATTCACATCATCTCCCTCAAGCCTCTGTTGTCGGCTTTTGTCATGCCAAAGCGCTCCAAATCAGCGCTGCTCCCCAAACACTTAGTATCGCGCCGCCGGCTTTCGTTGTCACCCGCCCTGCTCCGGTTTTCTCCAGAAATGTGAATAGGGTGAGCGCGGCCATCCAGACCACATTCATGCTGCCGACTGCAAGCATCATCAGCATCAAGGCCCAGCAGCAGCCCAGGCACCAAATGCCCTGTTCCATGCCCAGCCGGAACACTCCGCCTATGGATGTCTTCCAGCGGGCAAACAGCGTGGTGAACGGGTTGCGGCACTTGGTCAGGCAGGCCTGCTTCAAAGCCGTAAACTGGTACAGACCGGCCCCCAGAAGGATAAGCCCGGCGATCACACCCTTGGTCGGGCTGGTGGCCGACGTTCCGCTTAGCTGCGCGATTCCCATCTGCACCAGCGTGAAACCGACGGCAGCCAGCGCCCAGACGCTGAGATAACCTGCGGTCAGAACGGCTGGATGAACCACCGGCTCGCCACGCGCGGCGGCGGTATCTGCGATCTCGGCATAGGTGCGGATCATCGGCGCGGCGGTCGGCAGCATCATCGCCGCCGACATGGCAAACCACATCAGGAACAGGGCAATGGCAAGCGCCGGAAAAGAGCCACCCGAAAGCAAAAGTCCCGCATCTGCGGACAGACAAAGGTCCGCGATTGTGGCAGCAAACGAACCCGGTTCGACCGGAAGAAAGCGCGAAATCAACGACATGCCGGGTCCCAGCGGACGCGCGGTGCCCTGCAGCTCGACAATCGAACCCGCCATCGACATGAGGAACCACCAGGCAAGGCCGGCGGTCATGAGCACCATGGCAAGCACGGGCCACGTCGGCCGCCGCGCCAGCCTGGCAATCACGCGACCCGGACGGTCCAGCCGGTCAAACCGGCCGTCGAGCGGATCTGTGTTTGCCCTTGGGCTGAACATGCGCCAAATCATCCCATGGAGTTCGCTGGTCAGCCGATGTAAAGGATGGACCGGTCCAAAGGCAATTGGTTCGACAGTGAAAGGGCAAAGAATTGCGTGAGCAGTACGATATCGCGGTCATCGGTGGTGGTCTTGCCGGATCCGTCACAGCCCTGGCGGCAGCCGCCGAAGGCTGGCGCGTTGCCTTCATCGCACCGCAGCCTCCCCGGCAGGATGGGCGCACCACGGCGCTTTTGTCGGAATCGATCGATCTCTTGACCCGGCTGGGCATTTGGGAAGACATCCGCCCGGCCTCGGCTCCCTTGCGCACCATGCGCATTCTCGATGGCACCACGCGTCTGTTCCGTTCGCCGCCAGTCTCGTTCCGCTCGAGCGAAATCGATCTTGATGCCTTTGGCTACAACATTCCCAACCAGCCGCTGTTCGACGTGCTCCAGGCGGCAACCCGCGGCTCCGACCTGATCGACCGCTTCGAGAGCCCGATGCTTGAGGCCGAGCAATCCGAGGATCTGGTTCGTCTCGCGCTTGAGGACGGCACCGAAATCACAGCGCTTGCAGCTTTGGCAGCGGACGGCCGCGGCTCCAAGCTCCGCGACGCGATCGGCATCAAGGTCAAGACCTGGTCCTATCCGCAAACGGCCCTGGTGCTGAACTTTTCGCACACCATCGGCCACGCGGATACCTCGACCGAATTTCACACCGAGCGCGGCCCCTTCACCCAGGTTCCGCTGCCGGGCAAACGCTCAAGCCTGGTCTGGGCCGTAAAGCCGGAAGAGGCCGATGGAATTGTCTCCCTGCCCCGCGATGAACTCAATGCCGAGGTGGAATCGCGCATGCGCTCCATCCTCGGCGCGGTTCAGGTGGAAGGTGACGTCCAGGCCTGGCCGCTTTCGAGCCTGATTGCCGAGAGCTTTGGCAACGGGCGGACCATGCTGGTGGGTGAAACCGGACACGCCTTTCCACCCATCGGTGCGCAGGGCCTCAACCTCGGCCTGCGCGATATCATGCAGGCGATCGAGGCAATCATAGATGCGGGCGGGCCGCAGAACGCGCCGCAGGCCGTCCGCGCCTTCAACCGCCGGCGCCGGGTGGACGTGACCAGCCGCACCGCTGGCGTCGATCTTCTCAACCGAACATTGCTGAGCTCGTTTCTGCCGGTCCAGGCGCTGCGCGCCGGCGGTCTGGCAGCGCTGTCGGCCATTCCCCCGCTCCGGCTTCTGGCCATGCGCGAGGGCATGACACCGGGCTGGCGCAAGAATCGCTCCGGCACGGCAACGCCACGCTTCTGACAATGCATTCAAAACCTCTCGCAAGGTATTGAATTGTATATTAGTAACACCTAACGATGCTTTCGAAATTTTGCGCGCAAAATTCAGCCGGGAAACAGATCCGGCGGCAAGGTGCCGCTGGTGATCAGCCACAACAGCGCGGAGACGGAACCGACGCTGCACACCGTGGTCACCAGAACCGTGGCAGAGGCGCGCTCGACCCAGGTGGAGTATTGCTGCGCGATGACAAACACATTGGTGGCGGTCGGCAGCGACGCAAGCAACACGGCGGTGTAGACCCAGACCGGTTCGAAATCGCCCATCAGGCTCAGCCCGAGATACATCATCACCGGGTGCGCGATCAGCTTCATCGGCACGATGAACCCCAGTTCCACAGGCACGCGCTTGAGCGGTCTCAGCGCCAGCGTCACCCCCATCGCAAACAGTGCACAAGGGGCCGCGGCCTGGGCCAGGTAGTCGATCAGCCTCCCGACCGGCAACGGCGGCACGAATTCGACCCATGCAGCGGCAACGCCCACCACCGTCGCAAGGATGAACGGGTGAAACGCGATCTTGCGGGTTACCCCGAGCGCCAGCGCGCCCGGACTGCGGTGATCGCCGCCGGCCAACGCCATCATCATCGGCGCAATGGTGAAATGCATGATGTTCTCGAAGCAGAAGATCAGCGCCACCGGCACTGCGGCGGGTTCTCCGAACGCCAGAATGGCGATGCCCGGCCCCATGTAGCCGATATTGCCGTAGGCACCCGCCAGGCCCTGCACGGTGGCTTCGCCGATCGCCGCACGGCGGATCAGGATGCTGGCCGCAAACACAAGCGCAAAGACGGTATAGGTCACCACCATGCTGGTCAGCACGTAGTCCCAGCGCGCCAGCTGTTCGATCGGGGTGCGCGACAGCAGCTTGAAAAACAGCGCCGGCAGCGACACATAGATGATGAAGGTGTTGAGCCACCCCATCGCCTCTTGCGGCTGTTTGGTAATGCGCGCGGCAATGTAGCCAAGCAGGATCAGGCCGAAAAACGGCAGCACAAGACCTGTGATTTCAGCCATGCTTGATCCCTGCGAACCCGGTTAATACAATGCGGCGACCCCTGCAGGGGGTAGGTTCCCGGCGCACCGGCGTCAAGGCCAAACAGTTGAACTTCTGGTCAAAGCTCCCATGTAAAAGGCCAAAGGAACAAAGACATGCAGCTCAGACAAGCCAAATTTCGCATCGGACAAATCGTCAAGCACCGGATTTTCCCGTTCCGTGGCGTGATCTTTGACGTTGATCCGGTCTATGCCAACACCGAGGAGTGGTGGAACGCCATTCCCGAACAGGTGCGTCCCAGCAAGGACCAGCCGTTCTATCACCTGCTCGCCGAGAACGACGAGACCGAATACGTGGCCTATGTGTCGGAACAGAACCTGTTGATCGATGACAGCGACAATCCGGTCCGCCATCCTCAGCTCAAGGAGTTCTTCGAGGCCCAGGTCGACGGCGTCTACCAGCCGAAGGAACGCGTCAGTCACTGACGAGGTGATCTGTCGGCTCTCTGCCTTCATGAAACACGAAAGGCTCGGATGCGATAAAGCATCCGGGCCTTTTCAATGCACGATGATCGAGTGCGATCAGTTCTTCTTGGCAGCAGCCTGGGCGTCTTCAAGCTTCTTGCGGGCTTCCTCGGCCTTCTTGGTCATTTCTTCCTGCAGCAGACGCTGGCGTTCCTGCAGCTCGGACTGGGCAATCGGGTCGCCGTCATAGGCCTGTGTAAAGCCTTCGAGCGAAATCTTAAGCGGGTTCGGGGTGCGCTGGAAGTTGACCGAGGTCAGAACCAGTTCGCCGCCCTTCTTGAACGAGTTGACCATGGCGTCGGTCAGAAGCGCTTCGGCCACGCAGGTTTCAGGCATGCAGATCGCATACTCAAGACGTTGGGCCTGGCCGCCATCGACCTGCAGGTTGATGCCCGGCTGGATCAGGCGCGCAGTCGGAACAGTGACCTGCATCAGCTTCCGGTTGACCTTGCCGGTCACGGTGATCAGGCCGACGGCTGTCAGCAGCTGACCGGTCGGTGCGGTGACAAGGTTCTGCACGATGCAGACGTCATTGTCTTCCTGCTTGGTGCAGGTCTTGTACCAGCCCTGGTTGGCGCCCTGGGCGGTAGCGGTGGCAGGCATGAAAGCGGCGGCGACGCCAACCGACATGACAGCTGCAGAAAGGGTCTTGGTGATGGCGTTCATTTGGTTTCAGTACTCCTCATAGGCGGCCATCGGGCCGCGTAGGTTCGCGCGGACACCGCGCCCTCATGTATATGTCGCGCCTTCTCGATTGAAAATGCGGCGACAGCAAGGCTTGTTTCGGCTTCCTGTTACCGCGTGAAGGCATGAATATCCAGCCCGGCAGCGGGGTTGGGTCAAAAAAATCCTGCCTCGCCCGCTCAGTGGTGGCCTGTTACAGGAGGCCCGTATATTCTCGGGATTGGGATTCGGCGGTGGCGAATTCCCGGGGAAACCGCCACCCATCACCCTTCGTGAGGAGCGAGAATGAGACAATTGCTGCAAACACTTGCCATTCTTGCGGGCGCACTTTTGAGCGCCGGCAACCTGGCACACGCGGAACCGCTGCATGGTATCGCCATGCACGGCGAACCGGCCTTGCCAGCCGATTTTACCCACCTTCCCTATGTCAATCCGGACGCGCCCAAGGGCGGCAAGGTGACCTACGGCGTGGTGGGTTCATTCGACAGCGCCCGGCCGTTCATCGTCAAGAGCATGCGCACCACCGCGCGTGGTCTTGCAGATCCGGTGTTCGGCAATCTCGTCTACGAACCGCTGATGCAGCGTTCGCAGGACGAACCCTTTACGCTCTATGGCTTGTTGGCCGAGACCGTTGAGTGGGACGATGAGCGCAGCTTCATCCAGTACAACATCAATCCCGCAGCGCGCTGGTCCGACGGTGAACCGGTGACAGCCGATGACGTCATCTTCACCATGGAACTGTTCAAGGAGAAGGGCCGCCCGCCCTACAGCACCCGGCTCAACCGCGTCGAAAAAATGGAGAAGGTTGGCCCCCTCTCCGTCCGCTTTACCTTCAATGACAGCTCCAACCGCGAATTTCCGCTGATCCTGTCGCTGACGCCGGTTCTGCCCAAGCACGCCACCGACGCCGAAAGCTTCGATCAATCGACGCTCGAACCCGGTATCGGCTCGGGCCCGTACGTGGTCAGCGAGGTCAAGCCCGGCGAGCGCATCACCTACACCAGAAACCCGGAATACTGGGCCAGGGACCTGCCGATCAAGCGCGGTATCGACAATTACGACCAGATCGCGGTCGAGTATTTCCTGTCGGAAACCGCCCAGTTCGAGGCCTTCAAGAAAGGCGTGTTCGACATCTATCCCGACGGCAGCGCCACCAACTGGTCGCGCGGCTATGATTTCCCCGCCGTCACCTCCGGCGAAATCGTCCGCAAGGAATATGAGAGCAAGATCCCCTCGGGCATGTACGGCTTCGTCTTCAACACCCGCAAACAGCTGTTCGAGGATGTCCGCGTCCGCCAGGCGCTGACCATGCTGTTCGATTTCGAATGGGCCAATCGCAGCCTGTACGACAACACCTACAAACGAACCCACTCGTTCTGGGACGGTTCGGACCTCTCAAGCTACGGCAAACCCGCCGATGAGCGCGAACGCGAAATCCTGGCGCCCTTCCCCGATGCGGTATCAGCCGAGATCATGGAGGGCACCTGGACGCTGCGGGTCACCGATGGGTCGGGCCGCGACCGCAAGGTGCAGCGTGCAGCGCTGACGCTGCTGCAGGAAGCCGGCTACCGGATCGAGAACGGCAAGCTGCTGGATGCCAGTAACCGTCCCTTCGCCTTTGACCTGATGACCCAGAACGAGGGCCAGGAAAAACTCGCCATCGCCTTTCAGAGATCGCTGGCAGCGCTTGGCATCGAGATGGCCATCCGCACGGTTGATGACGCGCAGTACCAGCAGCGCTCGCAGACCTTCGACTACGACATGATCATGAAATCCTTCTCCTCGTCGCTGTCGCCCGGCGCCGAACAGATCAACCGCTGGGGATCGGCCTCGCGCGACCAGCAGGGATCGTTCAATTTTTCAGGCGCCGCCAGCCCAGCGCTCGATGCCGCCATCGACGCCTTGCTCAATGCCCGAACCGCCGACGATTTCCGCTCCGCGGTGCGCGCCTATGACCGCGTGCTGCTGTCTGGCCACTATGTCATCCCGGCGTTCCACCTCGGCAAGTCCTGGGTCGCCCACCGCAGCCGCATTGCCGAGCCGGAAGGCGAAGCACCGCTTTACGGCTACTACCTGCCGGCCTGGTGGGATACGACGGCCGCGCCGTGACCCGCACGACCCGTAATCAAAACACCCGAAAGGTGAAGCCATGACTGCTCCCTCCCTGACCATCGACGTTGTCTCCGATGTCATGTGCCCCTGGTGCTATATCGGCAAGCGCCGGCTTGAAGCAGCTCTCGATGACGTCCGCGCCGAGATGGATGTCGAAGTGCGCTGGCGTCCCTACCAGCTCGACCCGACCCTGCCAAAGCAAGGCAAGGACCGGCAGCAATATCTGGAAGACAAGTTTGGCGGCGCCGCTGGTGCTGAACAGGCCTATGCCGCCGTTCGCGCAGCCGGTGCCGAGGAGAAGATCCCCTTTGCCTTCGACAAGATCGAGGTCTCGGCCAACACGCTTGACGCCCACCGGCTGATCCGCTGGGCCGGTTCGCTCGGGCTAACCACCCAGCAGGAAGTCGTGGACCTGCTGTTCAAGGCCTATTTCGAGGACGGCAAGAACATTGGCGACGATGCCGTGCTGATGCAGATCGCGGAGCAGGCAGGCCTTGAAATGCCTGTCGTCGAACGCCTGCTGGCCGGTGACGCCGACCGCGATACGGTCACCGCCGAGATTGACCAGGCCAGGCAGATGGGCGTGACCGGCGTGCCCTGCTTCATCATCGACATGCAGTATGCCGTGGTCGGCGCCCAGTCCGGCGAAGCACTTGCCGACGCCATGCGCAAGGTGGTGCAGGAGAAGGCCAAGCAGGCTGCCGCCAACGACGACAAGGCACAGTCATAACCCGGAGAATCGGGAGGCAGTCGCTTTGCCGCGATTGCCTCTGGCTGCTGCTGCCTAGCGCACGGTCTCGAACCGCGCACGGCTGAGGCTTACCAGGGCGGAGACCGCCGTGCACAAACCAGCCAGCACCAGGGCGAAATTGGGCGCCTGTTCCAATGGCACCAGGACAAAGATGACCGACATGGAAATTGCCCCCATGGTCTGCCCCATCAACCGGGCCGTTCCCTGCATCGCCCCTGCCGCACCGCTGCGGGCTTTGGGAGCCGAAAGCAGCAGAACACGGTTGTTTGGCGTCTGAAACAGGCCGAACCCGATCCCGGCTATCGTTGCGCCGCACAGGAAGGCAAGGCCCATTGCATCAGGTGGATAGAGCCCGGCAATAAAAAGCCCCAGCGTCAGCAACGCGCCCCCGGAGGCGCACAGCCATGCGGTCTTGATCCTGGCGGCAAGACGTCCTGCAATCGGCGCAAAGATGATGGTCGCAATCGGCCATGGCATCATATAGAGGCCGGTCATGGCCGGTGACATGCCCATGCTATGGTGAAGGTAAAACGGCAGCGCCACATAGGCAAGCATCTGGCCGGTAAAACAGGCGACCGACGCAATCACGGCGACCCTGAAACCGGGTTCGGCAAGCAGATCCGTTGGCACGATCGGCGCGCTGGTGTTGCGTTCGACACGCAGCAACATTGCCAGACACAGGGCTGCGCTTCCAATCAGCAATGCACCGACAAGGGGCGCGCTGGCAATCTGTTCGGCGCCTGAAAAGAACAGCAGAAACATCGCTATGTTGAGCAGGAGAGCCGGCACATTAAGCCGCCGCTTCGTGCCATCCAGCTTGCCCAGAAACCGGCCGCACAGAAGAATGACCACCCCGAGCGGTATGTTGACGGCAAACAGCCACGGCCAACTGGCGATCGAAAGGATCGCGCCCGCCACCCCTGGCCCGGCCGCAGCCGAAATGGCAATGGTCATGGCGTTGAACCCGATGATGGTTCCCAGCATCCGCTGCGGTACGGCAAAGCGCAGGTTCATTGCGGCCAGGGCCATCATGGCGCCAGCCCCAAGCCCTTGCACGAACCGGGCCCCCACGAGTACCGGCAAGCTCTCGGCCGATGCACAAGCCGCCGATGACAGCGTGAACAGGCCAACGCCGATCAGGAAAACGCGCCGCGGCCCGTAGATTTCGCCAAGCGCGCCGCAGGGCAAGAGAGCTACAAGAACCGCAAGCTGATAACTTGAGACCACCCATACCGTATCGCTGGGATGCGCGCCCAGCGAGGTGGCAATCGAAGGCAGAGCCACATTGGCAATAGCGCCGTCGAGGACGACGAGAACGAGCGACAGCAACAGCACGCCAACAGCCAGGTGGCGTCGCGGAGCAGGCAAGCCGTCATCTATGTGGTCGGGATGGGTCGGGTAGGACATGGAGGAACATTGGTTGGATTGATCGTCCCAGCGATAACGTTGATCGCGCGATTGCACCAGACGCAACGCAGTAAAGCCAGCATTGCATCAAACGCCATACATGGCTAAGGCTGGCGCATGCCTGATCTCGATCTCAATCTTCTTGTCGCCCTTGATGCCTTGCTGACGGAACGCAGCGTCTCGGGTGCTGCGCGCAAGCTTGGTCTTTCCACTTCGGCGATGAGCCGCACCCTGTCGCGGTTGCGCCGCGCTCTGGGCGATCAGATTCTCGTGCCGGCCGGGCGCGCCATGGTGGCCACCCCGCATGCCGAGGCAATCGCGTCCCAGGTCCGCACCCTGACACTGGCGGTCCAGACAGTCCTGAGCCCGCCGCCTGTCACACAGATCCGCGATCTGCGGAGAGATTTCACCATCCGCGCCAATGATTCCTTCGTGCTGCTTTATGCGGCGCGGCTAAGCGCGACCGTCACCGAAGCCGCCCCCGGTGTGAGGCTGAGCTTTGCCCCCAAGCCGGACAAGGATATCGAACCGCTCAGAAATGCCAGTATCGATCTCGACATCGGAGTGGTTTCCGGAAATGGCGCCGAACTCAGGGGCCAGACCCTGTTTGAGGATTCCTTCGTCGGCGTGGCCAGAACCGGCCACCCCATCCTCGCCTCCCAGCCGGTCAGCGCTGCCAGCTATGCTGCCTGTGGTCACGTCGTCGGCTCACGCCGTGGGGAATTCAGCGGCGCGGTCGACGACGCGCTTGCCGAACTCGGGCTGTCGCGCAAGGTCCATCTGGTGGTGCCGAGCTACCCTGCCGTCCTTGCAGTCGCAGCCTCGTCCGACCTTGTCGGCGTGGTACCGAGATCCTGCTGCCAGGCCGAGACCATGGGCGCAACCAGCCTGTTCGAATTGCCGGTCGAGACCCCGCGCTTCATCATCACCCAGACCTGGCACCCGCGCATGGATGCGGACCCGGTTCACCGCTGGCTCCGGGCCTTGATCTTCGATGAGCTCAGATCGCGGCCGGAAGCGACCGGCAATGCAGCGCCGCTTGCAAGCCACTCGTTAAACCACGACCCGCTCAGCCCTTCCGCCGCAGGGTAATCCGGGTCAGCTCCGCGGGTCTCCCCAGCCGCAGTGCAAAGCCGGGCCAGAGTGCGGTGCCGTTGTTGACGTAAAGCTGCATGGGCCCGACCTGGTAAAGCCCGGAAACGAAACCATTGTTGGCGCGTGCCAAAAGCCGGTCCATGCCGCGGATCATTCCGCCATGGGTATGACCGGACAGTTGCAGCGCCACCCCGGCTTCCGCGGCTTGCTGCGCCTGCATCGGCTGATGGTCGAGCAGGATCACCGGCGCCTCAACCGGTGCATCCCTGAGGGCGACCCCGAGATCAGGTGCCTCAAACCCGTTGCGGCCGGCCGAGCGGTCGGGAATGCCCGCCACCACCAGCTTGGCGTGACCGCGCTCGATGACAGCGTGGCTGTTACTGAGCAATCGCATGTCCATGGCTTCGAAGTGCTGCAGAAACCCTTCGGCGTCGAAGAAATACTCGTGATTGCCGGAAATGGCCAGGATCCCGTCCCGGGCGCGAAGCCCGCGCAGCGGTTCGATATCATCACGCCGGTGGTCGAGGCTTCCATCGATGAAATCGCCGGTAATGACGATAAGATCCGGCTCAAGCCTGTTGGTCTTCACCACCATCGCCGCGGTCCAGGCGGCAGGAAACAACCGGCTGATATGTAGATCCGTCAGTTGTACGACTGTGTACCCGTCAAAGGCGGCATCAAGCCCGGGAATGGCGATCTCGATCTCCTTGAGTGGCGGCACAATGATCGCCCGGTTGACCCCAAACGCCGACAGCGCCAGTGCCGCAAGTCCTGCCACGTAGCGCAGCTCAGTCGCGAAAGCCGGGAGATCGCCGGTAAACACCAGGACAATGAGCGAAGCCGCATCTATCGCCAGCATGAACACTGCCAGAAGCAGGATCGTGCCAAACAGCACGTTGAATGCGATGACCAACGGCCTTGGAAACTCGGGCGAAAACACCGAGCCGGACGAAAGCCGGCTGAAATAGTGATACTGCGAGGCAATGAGCAGGACCAAAGCCAGCAGCGCCTTGACCCACCATGGCCAGGGCAACGGCAGGATGAAGCGAACGAGCACGATCAGCCACAGCAGCCCGGTAACAAGTTTGAACATCAATTGCGTCCTTGCTGATGCGAAACCCCTGCGGCGGCAAATTTCGCGGATGTCTTCGATCGCTGAAGGCGCCGTGCGCGCGTCACCCGCTCTTGCCTGCAAGTTCTGCGAGGTGTGTCATCACTACGGCCGCTCCATTGAGCCGCTTTTCCGGCGTTGGCAGATCGCGGATGAAGACCACGCTCTGGTCGGGCCGGATCTTGGCCTGATTGCCCTGCTTCGAAATGTGCTGCACCAGCCCCGCCGGGTTGGGGAATTCCTTGTTGCGGAACTGCACCACCACGCCCTTCGGCCCGGCATCGAGTTTCTCGACATTGGCCTTGCGGCACAGCGCCTTGATGAAGACGATCTTGAGCAGGTGCTGCACCTCGATCGGCAGCGGTCCGAACCGGTCGATCATCTCGGCGCCAAAACCGTCGATATCGGCCACATCGATGATCTCGCCCAGACGCCGGTATAGCCCCAGACGCAAATGCAGGTCCGGGACGTAATCTTCCGGGATCATCACCGGGGTGCCGACGGTAATCTGCGGTGACCATCCGGTGTCCACCACCTCGTCCTCGCCACGAACCTGGGCCACGGCTTCCTCTAGCATGTGCTGGTATAGCTCGAAGCCGACTTCCTTGATGTGGCCGGATTGCTCCTCGCCCAGCAGGTTGCCGGCGCCACGGATGTCGAGATCGTGGCTCGCGAGCTGAAAGCCGGCGCCCAGCGTGTCGAGCGACTGCAACACCTTGAGCCGCTTGTCGGCGGTTGTCGTGAGCATCTTGTTGACCGGCAGCGTGAACAGCGCGAAGGCGCGGACCTTGGAACGGCCGACACGCCCGCGCAGCTGATAGAGCTGGGCCAGGCCGAACATGTCGGCCCGGTGCACGATCAGCGTATTGGCGGTCGGCACATCGAGGCCCGATTCCACGATCGTCGTCGACAGCAGCACGTCATATTGCCCGTCGTAAAACGCGTTCATGATGTCATCGAGTTCGCCAGCGCCCATCTGGCCATGTGCCATGGCGAATTTGAGTTCCGGCACGCTGTCGCGAAGGAAGGCCGCGACCTCCTCGAGATCCGCCAGCCGCGGACAGACATAAAAACTCTGGCCGCCGCGGTAATGTTCGCGCATCAGGGTTTCACGCACGGTCACCGGGTCAAACGGCGAAATGAAGGTTCGCACCGCCATCCGGTCGACCGGCGGTGTGGTGATCAACGACAATTCCCGTACGCCTGTCATCGCCAGTTGCAGCGTCCGCGGGATCGGCGTCGCCGACAGCGTCAGCACATGCACGTCGCTCTTGAGATCCTTCAGCCGTTCCTTGTGCTTGACCCCGAAATGCTGCTCTTCATCGATGATCAGCAGTCCCAGATTGGCAAACTGGATCGAGGATCCGAGCAGCGCATGGGTGCCGACCACGATGTCGGTCTTGCCCGACGCCAGCTCCGCCTTGGTCTGCGCCAGTTCCTTGGCGCCGACCAGCCGCGAGGCCTGGGCGATGCGCACCGGATAGCCGCGCAAGCGCTCGGTGAAGGTCTTGAAATGCTGCCGCGCCAGCAGCGTCGTCGGCACCACCACGGCCACCTGCACGCCGTTCATGGCGGCGATAAAGGCTGCGCGTAGCGCCACTTCGGTCTTGCCGAAGCCGACATCGCCGCAGACCAGCCGGTCCATGGGCTGGCCGGCGGCAAGATCGTCACGCACCCGCTCGATCGCCGCCATCTGGTCTTCGGTCTCGTCATAGGGAAAGCGCGCCGAAAACTCGTCGTAAAGCCCCTCTGGCGCTGCAAGCGCCGGGGCCGAGCGCATGTGTCGTTCGGCGGCAATGCGGATCAGGCCTTCGGCCATGTCCAGCAGCCGCTTCTTCAGCTTGGCCTTGCGCGACTGCCAGGCAACCCCGCCCAGTCGGTCGAGCTGCACTTCCGCGCTGTCCGAACCATAGCGGGTCAGGAGCTCGATGTTTTCGACCGGCAGAAACAGCTTTGCATCGCCGGCATAATGCAGTTCCAGACACGCATGCGGTGCACCCGCGGCCTCGATGGTGCGCAACCCGACGAACTGGCCGATGCCGTGCTCGGCGTGGACCACGTAATTGCCCTCGTCCAGCCCCGAGACTTCCGAAATATAGTCCGCGCCACGGCGCTTGCGCTTGGCCCGGCGCACCAGCCGGTCGCCGAGCACATCCTGCTCACCGATCACAACCAGGTCGTCGATCTCGTAGCCGCCTTCAATGGCGAGAACGGCGGCCGCCGCTTCACCCGACTTGAGCTTGTCGAGTTCGGCGTGACTGTTGATCCGCACTACCCTCTTGAGGCCGTGCTCGTCGGTGACCTGCAACAGCCGGTCAAGCGAGCCTTCGGTCCAGGCAGTGATCAGAACCTTGCGGCCTTCGGATCGCTTTGCTCCGACATGGGCAACCAGCTTCTCGAACAGGTTGGCCCGGCTGCCATCTTCGGACCGGTCCGCTTCCGCGTCAGCCGCCCAGCGCGGTCCCGTGCGGGTCGGCAGGTCGATCACCCGGCGGGCCGAATTCTCAGGTTCGTGAAACGGGGTCAGCCGGATCGCATTCAGGGCTTCGAGCATGGCCACAAGCCCGGGCGCATCGAGATAGAGCAGGTCCGGTTCGATCGCCTTGTAGGGCGTGGCCTGAACGCCACGGCCCTTTTCCAGGGTCTGGGCAGCTTGCCGTGCCTCGTAATGGTCCTCGATCTGCGCCCGGCGTTCGCTCGCGGCTTCCGGCAACATGTGATCGTTGCTGATCCGGAACCCTTCGAGATAATCGAACACCGTCTGCATCTCGTCGTGAAACAGCGGCAGCCAGTGTTCCATGCCGGGATAGCGGCGGCCCTCGCTGATGGCGACATAGAGCGCATCGTCGCGGGTCGCGGCACCGAACATCGAGAGATAGTTCTTGCGAAACCGGCTGATGGTCTCGGGCTCCAGCGTCACTTCGCTCATGGCGTTGAGCGCCAGTTCCTTGGCCTTGCTGGTGGTGCGCTGCGAGGCGGGATCGAAATGCCGCACGCTTTCGAGCGTGTCGCCAAAGAAATCGAGCCGCACCGGTTCTTCCGCGCCGGGCACGAAGACATCGAGAATGCCGCCGCGCACGGCGTATTCGCCGACTTCGCGAACCGTGTCGACCCGTTCGAAGCCGTTCTTGGCCAGGCGGCCCGACAGGTCTTCCATCTTCAGATGGTTGCCGGCGCGCGCGGTAAAGCCGAGCTCTGCCACCACCGATTTCGCCGGCACCCGCTGCAGCATGGCGTTGACCGTGACCAGCAGGATCGCCGGATGCGGATTGTCCGAAAACTGCGCCAGCGCCGACAGCGCTTCCAGCCGCCGCGCGGAAATATCCGCCCCCGGGGACACCCGGTCATAGGGAAGGCAGTCCCATCCCGGCAGCGTCAGAACCGGGATATCAGGCGCGAAGAAGGCCAGGTTCTGTTCCAGATCGGCCATCCGCTGGCCGTCGGAAATGATATGCGCCAGCGGCCCTTCGGCGCGCGCGAGCTCTGCCAGCGCCAGGGCTTCCATGCCCTGGGGCACGCCGGACAGGGTGATCGGGGTCTTGGCTCCGGCGATCTTGGCGGCCGGGATCACGGCTTTCATCGCTTGGCTGCCTGCCCTTCGGATGTGGGAACGGAGGGTTCAAAATCAGGCACATAGCTGCGCATGCGGTCAAACAATGCGGTGCGATACCGTTCCGGCGTTTCAGCCTCACCGGTCACCCAGCGGAAAATGTCGGCGTCTTCCTCCGCCATCAGCAATTCCAGCTGGTCGAGTTCGGCGTCATTCAGGCTGCCGATTTCCGCATCGGCAAAACCGCCGATGACGAGATCCATCTCGCGGATGCCACGGCGCCAGGCGCGCACGAGAATGCGGCGGCGGCGCGGATCGAGGTCGGCGCTTGAACGTGTTGTTCCGGTCATGATCAGCCTTTTTCGGTTGGACGGTTTCCATATCCTGTCATCAGGCAAATGTCAGCCTTGCCTTTGGCTCAAAATTGCCGTTCATCTGAATTCATGCGACCTCTCCAACTCGATCCTCTGTTCAAGACCGTCGAAAGCCTGCCAGGAATCGGCCCCAAGCTGGCCGAGGCGCTGGCGCGGGTGACCGGACGCGAAGGTCCGGAGGATACCCGTGCGCTCGATCTTCTCTTGTTGCCGCCGCACGGTCTGATCGACCGCACCCTGCGCAAGGGCATCACCGAGGCCCCGGAATCCACCATTGCCACGCTCAAGGTCCGTGTTGACCGCCATCAGGCCTCGCCGCCGGGACGCCGCAACGTGCCCTATCGCGTCTTCGTCCACGATGACACCGGCGAACTGGCGCTCACCTTCTTTCACTCTAAGCAGGCCTGGCTGGAAAAGATCCTGCCGGTCGGCGAGACCGTCCTGGTCAGCGGCAAGGTCGAATGGTTCAATGGCCGTCCCTCGATGGTTCATCCCGACCACATAGTCCTGGAAGCTGATGCTGCAAGCTTCCCGCTGATCGAACCGGTCTATCC
The DNA here is from genome assembly GCF_002733955.1 of Hoeflea sp. Classification (GTDB taxonomy): domain Bacteria; phylum Pseudomonadota; class Alphaproteobacteria; order Rhizobiales; family Rhizobiaceae; genus Hoeflea. The sequence goes on from NZ_NVXQ01000002.1 coordinate 205,157, forward strand.
GCTGACCGCCGGCCTCTCGCCCAAGATACTGCGGCGTTCGCTCGATTCGGCGCTCGAGCTGCTGCCTGAGCTGCCCGAGTGGGCCGACCCGCATCTGGTCGTAAAGAACAGCTTTCCCAGTTTTGCCGAGGCTGTGCGGGAATTGCATCATCCAGAAGCCGCGCTCGACATCGAACCGCAAACCCCGGCCCGGCGCAGGCTGGCCTATGACGAGTTGCTGGCCGGCCAGCTGTCACTTGCCCTGGTGCGCCAGACCTTGCGCAAGCTGCCAGGCCACCCGGTGATCGCTGACGGCAAGCTGCGCCAGGCCATTCTTGGCTCCCTGCCCTTTTCGCTGACTGGCAGCCAGACCACTGCTGTGGAGGAAGTTCTGACCGACATGGCCGGCTCCGACCGCATGCTGCGGCTGCTGCAGGGCGATGTCGGCTCCGGCAAGACCGCCGTAGCAATGCTCGCCATGGCCGATGCGGTGGAAGCCGGCGGCCAGGCGGTGCTGATGGCCCCGACCGAAATCCTCGCCCGCCAGCACTACGCCACCATCAGCAAAATGGCCGAGGCGGCAGGCATCGAAGTCGCGGTGCTGACCGCCCGCGCCAAGGGCCGGGAACGGACCGAGCTGCTGCAGCGGATCGCCAATGGCCAGGCCCAGATCGTGATCGGCACCCATGCCCTGTTCCAGGATGCAGTCGTCTACAACAATCTCACCCTGGCCGTAGTCGACGAACAGCACCGTTTCGGCGTTCACCAGCGCCTTCGGTTGACGGCGAAAGGCACCGCGCCGCACATGCTGGTGATGACGGCAACGCCGATCCCGCGCACCCTGGTGCTGGCAGCGTTCGGCGACATGGACGTCTCCAAGCTCACCGAAAAACCTGCTGGCCGTCAGCCGATTGCCACTGTCACCATTCCCGATGAACGCCTGGGCGAAATCGTCGAGCGGCTGAAAAGTGCCCTGCTCGACGGCAAGAAAGCCTACTGGATCTGCCCACTCGTCGAGGATTCCGACCAGAGCGAGCTGATGTCGGTGGAAAGTCGGCATGCGAGCCTGGCCAAGGCCTTCGGCAAGGACCTGGCGCCGCTGGTCTCGCTGGTTCATGGCCGCATGACGTCGGATGAAAAAGACCAGGCCATGCGCGACTTCAAGAACGGCGTTACCCGGCTTTTGGTGGCCACGACAGTGATCGAAGTCGGTGTCGATGTGCCCGATGCCACCATCATGGTCATCGAACATGCGGAGCGTTTCGGCCTGGCGCAACTCCACCAGCTGCGCGGCCGTGTTGGCCGCGGGTCCGGCGCCTCGAGCTGTATCCTGCTTTATCACGGTCCTTTGGGTGAAACTGCCGGCGCCCGGCTCGCGGTTCTGCGCGAAAGCGAGGACGGGTTCCGCATTGCCGAGGAAGACCTCAAGCTGCGTGGCGAAGGCGAGGTTCTGGGAACCCGCCAATCCGGCCTCCCCGGCTTCCGGCTCGCCAATCTGAGCGCCCATGCCGATTTGCTGGAAATCGCCCGCAGCGATGCCCGCAATGTGCTGGACACCGATCCGGCGCTGAGTTCCCCGCGTGGCGAGGCGCTGAGAATGCTGCTCTACCTGATGCGGCGCGACGAGGCTATCCGGTTCCTCAGAGCCGGTTAAAACTCACTCCGGTTGCGGAATTGTCTTCGTCTTGGATTTCGGCTGAACCGGCAGCTTTTGCGGGAAATCGGGAGAAACCAGTCCGGCCGAAATCACCATCTTGGCGGCTTCCTCGACGCTCATGTCCAGAATGATGACATCCTTGCGCGGAACGAACAGCAGAAAGCCGGATGTCGGGTTCGGGGTCGTGGGGAGAAAGACGGAGATCGACTCGTCTTCCGGCAGCCGCGCATTGACCTCGCCCCTGGTGTCGGTGGCAATGAAGACGATCGACCACAGGCCGCGCCGTGGATACTCGATCAGCGCAGCCTGTTTGAACGAACCGCTCTGCTCGGCCAGAACCGTCTGGAAAATCTGTTTCAGCCCTTTGTACAGGCTGCGCACCAGCGGCATCCGGTCAAGCAGCGATTCGCCGAAGCCGATGATCGAACGGCCAACCAGATTGGCGGTCAGGAACCCAATCATGGTGATCAGGAACAGGGCTGTCAGCAGACCGAACCCCGGAACCGCGAACGGCAGGTAATTGTCCGGATTGTAGATCTGCGGAATATAGGGTTTCACCCAGCTGTCGACCCAGCCGATGAAGGTCCAGGTGAGATAAGCCGTAATCGCCAACGGCGCCACGATAATCAGACCGGTGAGAAAATAGTTCCTCAACCGTCGGCCTGCGCCCAGCCGTTTCAGCTTCTCGCTCATTCTTCACCTTGCGTTATGGCAGACAGGACACAGCGTCATGCGCTCCCTCAATATAGGGAGCGCATGCCTGCAAAGACAAGGACTTCGCTGTAGGCTTTGCCTATTCGACGGTGACCGACTTGGCCAGGTTGCGTGGCTGGTCCACATCGGTGCCCATGAACACGGCCGTGTGATAGGCAATCAGCTGCACCGGCAGGGCGTAGAGCATCGGCGCAACGATTTCGTTGACCGCCGGCACGACGATGGTCGCCATCGTTTCGAGCGTCGTTGCCGCAGCGCCCTTTTCGTCGGTGATCAGGATGATCTGTCCGCCGCGCGCGGCCACTTCCTGCATGTTCGACACGGTTTTCTCAAAATGCCGGTCATGCGGCGCGATCACGATCACCGGCATGTTCTCGTCAATGAGCGCGATCGGCCCGTGCTTGAGTTCGCCCGCGGCATAGCCTTCGGCATGAATATAGGAGATTTCCTTGAGCTTGAGCGCACCCTCAAGCGCCAGTGGGAAACTCGTGCCGCGGCCGAGATAAAGCACGTCCTTGAACCGCGACAATTCCCGCGACAGGGTTTCGATCTGCGGCTGGAACGTGTTCAGAACCTCGTTGAACAGCCGTGGCGCCTCGACGAGCGCCTGCACCATGGCCGTTTCATCTTCTTTCGACAGTGTCCCGCGCGCCCGTCCGGCAATCATTGCCAGCGCCGCCAGCACCGACAGCTGACAGGTGAACGCCTTGGTGGAGGCCACGCCGATTTCGGGTCCGGCCAGGGTCGGGAACACAGCATTGGACTCACGTGCAATGGTCGATTCCCGCACATTGACCACCGCACCGATGGTCAGCTGGTTGTCCTTGCAGTAGCGCAGCGACGCCAGCGTGTCGGCGGTTTCGCCCGACTGCGAGATGAACAGCGCCGCCATCTTGCCCGGCAGCGGCATCTCGCGATAGCGGAACTCGGAGGCGACGTCGATTTCCACCGGCAGGCGCGCAAAGCGTTCAAACCAGTATTTCCCGATCAGCCCGGCATAATAAGCCGTGCCACAGGCCGACATCGCCAGCCGGTCGAGATTGGCAAAATCGATCTGCGCGGCATCGAGCTTCACCCGTCCTTCGGCAAAGTCGATATAGTGGCTGAGCGTGTGCGAGACCACCTCCGGCTGCTCGTAGATTTCCTTTTCCATGAAATGCCGGTGATTGCCCTTGTCGACGACATAGGCCGCACCTTGCGATTTCTGCTTGTTGCGTTCGACCAGCGTGCCTGACTGGTCGTAGATTTCGAGCGTGTCGCGGGTGATCACCACCCAGTCGCCATCATCGAGATAGGTGATTTCGTCGGTAAACGGCGCCAGCGCGATGGCATCGGATCCGAGGAACATTTCGCCCTCGCCATGGCCTACCGCCAGCGGCGGCCCGGAGCGTGCGCCAAGGATCATGTCCGGCTGGTCCTCGAACAGCACCGCGAGCGCATAGGCGCCTTCGAGCCGGCTCAGTGCCTTCTGCATGGCCTGACGCGGCGCCAGGCCTTCGCCGCGGTAGGCTGACAAGAGCTGCGCCACCACTTCGGTGTCGGTCTGGCTGTAGAAGGTGGCGCCCTTGCCGGTCAGCTCGGCGCGCAGCGGCGCGAAATTCTCGATGATGCCGTTATGGACGACCGCGACGCCACTGCAGAAATGCGGATGGGCATTGCTTTCGGTCGGCGCACCATGGGTCGCCCAGCGCGTATGCCCGATGCCGACATGACCGGCAAGCGGCTCCTGCCCCAGCTTGTGGTCCAGATTGGCGAGCTTGCCTTCGGCCCGGCGGCGGTCGAGACGGCCGTCATGCACGGTGGCGACACCGGCGGAATCATAGCCGCGATACTCAAGCCGTTTGAGCGCATCCACCAGCAACGGGGCCACTTCGCCCTTGCCAACTATCCCGACTATGCCGCACATGCGCTTCTCCTGGGTAATATGTTGGCACTGCTCTTACCCAGCAACGCGGGATTAAACCAGTGCCGCAATGTGGTGTGCCTGCTCAATTTCCGTGACACGGCGTTACCGAACCTAGGCGTCCGGTGCCGTTTCGGCCTTTTTCTTCAGCGCCTTGATGGCTGCAATCTTGTCTCTCAACCGCTGCGCCCGCCCCGGCTTGGTCTCCTGGCGTGCCCGTGCGATTGCCAGCGCGTCGTCCGGCACATCCATGGTCACCACGCTTCCCGAACCGACATAGGCGCCGTCACCGATCTTGATCGGCGCCACCAGCGAGGAGTTCGAGCCGATGAATGCGCCGCTGCCGATTTCGGTCAGGTGCTTGTTCTGGCCGTCGTAATTGCAGGTGATCGTGCCCGCACCGATATTCGCGCCGGCACCGACGATCGCGTCGCCGATATAGCTCAGATGATTGACCTTGGCGCCGTCGCCGACCCTGGCCTTCTTGATTTCGCAGAAGTTGCCGACCTTCGCCTTTTCGCCAAGTTCTGTGCCGGGACGCAGCCGGGCGAAAGGCCCGATCACCGCATTTGCACCGATATCGGCGCCTTCGAGATGGCTGAAAGCGTGGATCACCGCGCCAGCACCAACCCTGACGCCGGGACCAAACCAGACATTGGGTTCGATCAGAACGTCATTGCCAAGCTCGGTATCGTGCGAGAGAAAAACGCTTTTCGGATCGACCATGCTGACGCCCGAAAGCATCGCCGCCTGCCGGGCCCGGACCTGCCAGACCTGCTCGATCTCGGCCAGTTCGGCGCGGGTGTTGCAGCCCATCATGTCTTCTTCCGGCGCCTCGATGGCGACGCATTTCAAACCCTCGGCGCGGGCAATCTCGACAATGTCGGTGAGATAATACTCGCCCTTGGCATTGTCGTTGCCGATGGCTTCGAGCAGGCTGATCGCCTTGGCCCCGGAAAACGTGATGATGCCGCCATTGCAGAAATCGACCGCCAGTTCTTCTTCCGAGGCTTCCTTGTGCTCGCGGATCGCCACCAGTTCGCCATCACGCTCGAGCAGCCGGCCGTAACCGGTCGGGTCCGCGGCGCGAAACCCGAGCACCACGACATCCGCGCCCTTCTGCCGCTCGGACGTGGCGGCAGCCAGGCTTTGCGGATCGATCAGCGGCGCATCACCGTAAAGCACCACCACGTCGTCATAGCCTTCCGCGATAACGTCCCGCGCCATCAGCACGGCATGACCAGTGCCCTTGCGTTCGGTCTGCTCCACCGGCGTGACCGGCACGCCAAGCCCTTCGCTCGCGGCCTTGGTGACCTGCTCCGCATCGCGGCCGACGACCAGCGCGACCCTGGTCACACCGGCAGCAGCCGCGGCCCGGGTCACATGCGAAATAAGCGGCAGATTGCCGACCGGATGCAGCACCTTGGATTTGGACGATTTCATCCGTGTCGCGTCACCCGCCGCAAGCACGACCGCCAGACATGTCCGCGCCATTCCATCACCTCATCATCGAATCGCTTGTTTACCCGTCCACGACGCTATAGCACCGGAACTTCAATCAGACCCCTTCAAGCAAACATTGCCGCGATTTGGAAGCCCCCATGACTGCCCCGACGACAACCGATGCCGCGCCTGACGCGAAACCTTCTCTTGCGCGCTTCATTCCGCTTATCGTCATGTTGCTGACACCGCTGTTCTTCTCCTCGAACCTGATCTTCGGCCGCTCGACGATTCCCGAGGTGGCCCCGTTCACGCTGGCGTTTCTGCGCTGGACCGCCGCGTGCCTGCTGCTGTCGCCCTTTCTGTGGATGGCGCGCGCGCGCGTTCGCGCCTATGTCACCACCTATCCGGTTCACTGGCTGGTGCTGGGCTTTCTGGGCATGTGGATCTGCGGCGCCGGGGTCTACTACGCACTGCAATTCACCACCGCCACCAACGGCACTTTGATCTACACCACCTCGCCGCTGATGGTGATCATCCTCGAAAGGCTGTTTTTCGGCCGGCCGACGAGCGGGCGCGAAATCGCCGGCATCATTGTCGGCTTTCTCGGCGTGGCAATCATCGTTCTCAAGGGCGATCTGAACGTGCTGACGACGACGTCCTTCAACCTGGGCGACCTGATGTTCATCGCCGCCGCCCTGTCCTGGGCCGGCTATTCGGTGCTGCTCAAGGGCCACCGCACCGCTGGATTGCCGGTCTCGGCACTGTTTGCCATTATCACGCTATCCGGCGCGCTGCTGCTGGCGCCGTTCGCCCTGTGGGAATATCTCAGCGGCGCGATGATGCCTCAGACCTGGAGCGCCTGGGGCGGCATTGCCGGCATCGTCGTGTTCTCATCCCTGCTCGCCTTCTCCGGTTATCAGTACGGCATCGCCCGGTTGGGCGCCTCGACGGCAAGCGTCTTCATGTACCTGCTGCCGCCCTATGGGGTCGGCCTTGCCGTGCTGGTTCTGGGTGAACCCTTCGAAACCCACCACGCCATCGGCATCTTCACCGTGCTGGCGGGCCTGGTGCTGGCGACAGCTCCCCGCAAGAAGCGCTGATGCCGGTTGCCGGGTAGCAAGCGCTGCCTCAGCCGATCATGCCCAGCGCGGGAAAGGTTTCGAGCAGCCAATAGGCCACGGTGGCCATGCCGCCGGTCAGAAACAGGATCCCGGTCAGCACCAGCAGCGCCCCGGTGACCTTCTCGATCGTTCCGAGATGCCTGCGGAATTTTTGCGAGAAGCGCATGAAGCGTTCGGAAAACAGCGCGGCAATCCAGAACGGCACCGCAAGCCCAAGCGAATAGGCCGCCAGCAACGCAGCCCCCGCACTGACGGTCTCCCGTCCGGCCGCAACCCCGAGCACCGCGCCGAGCACCGGTCCGATGCAGGGCGTCCAGCCAAAGGCGAATGCCAGCCCCATCACATAGGCGCCCGACAACGTGGCCGGCTTGCCGCCGCCCGCAAACCGCGCCTCGCGGGCCAGCACTCCAATGCGGAAGACGCCGAGGAAATGCAGGCCCATCAGGATGATGACGATACCGCCGAACTTGGCCAGCAGATCCATGTGCTGACGCAGGGCCGCCCCGATGCTCGAAGCCCCGGCGCCGAGTGCCACGAACACGGTGGCAAAGCCCAGCGTGAAGAAGACCGAGGCGAAAAACACCGCCCGCCGCGTGTCCCTGGCTCGTGCCTCGGCACCGCTGCCGCGAAAATCCTCGACCGACACACCGGCCATGTAACACAGGTAAGGCGGCACCAGCGGCAGCACGCAAGGCGACAGGAAAGACAGCGCACCCGCCAGGATGACGGTGAGCAGCGGTATGTCGGCAATCATCACGAAATCAGGATCCCTTTGCCGCGTGAGTGCGATGGAGACGAACAGGCCAGATGGCTATTGGGTCTCTATCTAACCGCCAGCCTGCCACTTCGCCAGTCACGTTTTGGAGCGCAAGACGTGATTTCCTCCCCTCCCGAACCTGGAGCCGAACCCAGCCGGCACAGCGCCGTTGTGGTTTGCAAATAAGCTCGACAAACGGCCTGGGGGGGCAAGGCCGAAAGTGCTTTGAAAAAACCGCGTGATGCATCTGTTTTTGCGGTTGACCATGGACAGATGCCTGCCTATGTTCCGCGCCATTCGGGCCGACGCCCCAGGCGTCCGTCCCGCTGTGTGAGAGAGCGTAGCTCAGCTGGTAGAGCAACTGACTTTTAATCAGTAGGTCCAGGGTTCGAACCCCTGCGCTCTCACCAAACAAGCCCACATGATACGATGATTTGCGCAGCGTGCTAGACGCGTACGCTCCGGGATCTTGCGGAACTCTGTTGTGGCCGATCATCCAAGTCGGCTCAGCATGGACCGCTATGCCGCGGGGTCCCGCGAAGATAAACCGCAGAGGATATGTTCGGTTACATCGAGATGTTCTAGGGTCCGAATCGTCGGCATGTGCGAAACGGGATGGGACTGAAATGGCAGCTATAGAGCCTGGGGCGTCTGGCCTGGAGCCAGACACGGCTGTGCGAAAGACATCGAATTTCTCACTAAAGCCATCAGAACGCCAGGCCTTGCTGGCGATCCTCTGCGCAATGCTGATCGTGCGCATCCTGGCCATGTTCTGGTATCCCTTCGTCGATTCGACCGAAGCACGATACGCGGAAATTGCGCGAAAAATGCTGGAGACGGGTGACTGGATTACCCCTCAGTTCGACTATGGCGTCCCGTTTTGGGGCAAGCCGCCATTGCACACATGGATGTCCGCGCTTGGCATGAAGATATTCGGTGTGGGTCATTTCGGCGCGCGGTTTTTCTTTTTGATTGCATCACTCGGCCTGCTGTCGCTCTGCTACATCTGGGTGCGCAAGCTGCGAGGCAGTGACCTGGCCTTGGTCGCAACAGCCGTCATGGCATCTGCAGGCCTGTTTTTCGGGGCTTCCGCCTTCGTCGTGACCGACATGGCAATGGTTCTGGGAACGACCATGAGCATGGCCGGTTTCTACGCCTGCGTCGCTGACAGGCAGTCTCATCGTATATGGGGGTACCTGTTCTTTGTCGGGCTTGCTGTTGGCCTCTTGGCAAAGGGGCCGGTTGCGGTCGTTTTGACAGGAATCCCGATCTTCCTCTGGGTCGTGCTGGGCAATCGCTGGCTGCAGTTGTTGCGTCTTCCATGGGTCACGGGAGTGCTGCTCGCTGCGCTGATCGCCGTGCCATGGTACCTGATGGCCGAAGCGAAGACGCCCGGGTTCCTCAGCTACTTCATCATCGGCGAACACTACAAGAGGTTCCTGGAGACCGGCTGGCAGGGTGATTTGTACGGTTCGGCTCATGCACGTCCCAAGGGGATGATCTGGGTCTATGGCTTCATTGCATTCCTGCCCTGGATCATGTTCGCGCCAGCTTTGGCGACGCGAGGCAAACAGGTGCTGGAGGTCTTCCGGAAAGATCAAACCGGCTGGCATGGCTATCTGTTGGCCTGGTCATTGTCTCCCCTGATCCTGTTCACACCGGCCGCCAACATTCTTCCCGCTTATGTTCTGCCTGGAATTCCCGCCGCCGCCATCCTGCTGGTGTCTGTCTGGACGACGGTCTTCGGGCAGCCGGGCCGGATGACGCGGCTATGGGTGCCACTTTCCATGATCACTGTCGCGGTCATAGTTCTGGGCCTGACGACGGTCGCGTTCTTCTTCCCCAACACGCTCAATGTCAGGTCGGAACGGGATTTGGTTCTAAAAGCGCTTGAAACGTCACCGGACATCGCGATCAATTACTGGGGTGACCGAAGCTACTCGGCCGAGTTTTATACACGAGGCCGCGTTCGCTACGTGACCGATCCCGCTGCTCTCGAGGCGTTGAACACGAATGATGTCCGGGATGCCCTGGCGGTTTACAGCCACGACATACCGCTTCTCAAGGATCAGTTGGAGGCTGGCTTTGTCGACCTGGGCCGGTTCAACCGCCGTCACTTGTTCGTCGAGCCGCCGTTGCAGTAGCGATCGCGATACGTCAGATGGGTGCCGCCGATCTGCGGCTTGATCAGACACGAAGCAAGCGCTGAGCATCTCAGCGCTTGTCCTGTGAATATGCGACCCGAAACCTCGAGCCTGATCCCCGCGCCACTACTAAAGACGACGCCCGTCTCACTCCGGCGTGGCGCGGGGGGCTATCGTCGGTGGAGCCGCGTTCAAGGTGTCGCGGGCAAAACCGGCCGCGGCCTTGTACTTGCCCATGAATTCGGCCCGTTCCGCAGCCGGGATCACGCTGTCGATGTCGTCGAACTCGCCGCCGCAACGCTCGTTGACCATGTTGAGCAGCCCGAACGGCCCTGCCCCGCGATTGCGCAGGATCAGCGCCGAAATCGGTTCGCACAACTCGGCATTGAAGGCGGACAGCGCCTCGGGGCCGACGCCATGGGCGAGGAACTTGGCGCCCAGTATCCGCGCGTCCATGATCGCCTGGCTGGCGCCGTTCGAGCCGGTCGGATACATCGCATGCGCGGCGTCGCCAATCAGCGCCACCGGGCCGTCGACCCAGGTCGGGATCGGGTCACGGTCGATCATCGGGTTTTCAAAGGCGATATCTGCATCGCGGATCAGCGCCGGCACATCCAGCCAGTCATAGGTCCAATCCTCGAAATGATGGATGAAATCATCGATCCCGACCGGCCGGAACCAGCCCATGGTCTCGTGCTGGGACGGATCGTCATAGGTGACCTCGGCGATCCAGTTGATCAGCGCCAGCCCGGTTTCAGGATCCGGCGGCGAAATCGGATAGATCACCATCCGGTGCTTGTGCGTGCCAAGCCCGATGAAGGACGAGCCGGTGCGGATAGGCTTTGCCCGCGAGGTCCCGCGCCACATCACCGCGCCGCCCCAGTGGATCGGCGGCTGATCGGGATGCATCTGCGCCCGGATGGCGGAGTGAATGCCGTCCGCCCCGATCAGCAGGCTCCCGGTTTCCTTAATCTCGCCGGTTTTGGTTTCCAGCGTCACGGTGACGCTGCCATCAGGATTGACCGCATAACCCTTGGCGCGGCATCCCGGCCGGACCGCATCGGGCCCCGCCAGTTCGACAAAGCGCTGGTACAGCGCCATGTGAAATTCGCCCCGGTGCATGGCGTATTGCGGCCAGTCGTAACCCGCCAGCAGGCCACGCGGCTCGGAATAGATTTCCTGGCCTTTCATGCCGACCAGCGCCCACTCCTTGGCCGGAACCCCGAGCGTGTCCAGTTCTTCCGCCGTGAAGCCGAGATCGAACAATTCGCGCACGGCATTGGGCTGGATGTTGATGCCGACGCCCAGCGGCTTGAGTTCGTTGACGGCTTCAAACACCACGCAGTCGACACCGATCTGGTGCAAGGTCAGCGCAAGCGCCAGCCCGCCAATGCCGCCACCTGCGATCATCACCCTGTTGTCCGTCATCCTGAAATGCTCCGTGTGTTTGGTGTCCCGCGCGTTCCGGCCCGTCCAATAACCAGATCGGACCAGACTGTCGACAGCAGCGACGCGTCGAGGAAAGTCAGCATCAGCCTTTTGGCTGGTAGAAATCCGAGGTTTTTTCGCGGCCCGCCAGCCACCAGCCGGCCTGCTGCGGCCAGGTCTCGAACGCTGTGTCGTAACCCAGATGGCGTGCTGCGTGCTGCGCCCAGTTCGGATCGACCAGCGCTTCGCGGGCGATGGCCATCAGATCGGCCTGGCCGTCCTGCAAGATGGCTTCTGCCTGCTCGGGATGGGTAATCAGCCCCACCGCCATCGTCGTCATTCCGACATCCCTGCGCACCCGCTCGGCATAACCGACCTGGAACCCGGGCTGCCGCTTCTGCCCACCGCTCGCCGTCGCGGCACCTGCAATGCCGCTTGACGAGCAATCCATCACATCTACGCCGCGCCGCTTGAGTTCGCCCGCCAGCACCACCGTATCCTCCAGCGTCCAGCCTTCCGGTACACCATCGACGGCGGAGGTGCGGAAAAACAGCGGCAGCTCCTCGGGCCAGACCGCACGCACTCTCTCGGTAATTTCCAGCGCCAGCTGCATCCGTCCGGCAAGATCTCCGCCGTATTTGTCGGTGCGCTTGTTGGACAATGGCGACAGGAAACTGTGCACCAGATAGCCATGCGCGCCGTGGATCTCGGCGATCTTGTAGCCGGCCAACAGCGCCCGCCTGGCGGCTGACTCGTAATCGTCCAGCAGCGTGGCAATCTCGTCAGTCGAAAGCTCATGTGGCTCCGGCCAGCCTTCCGCCACCGGCACCGCAGAGGGGCCGACCGGCGTCCAGGGCATGTCGCCACGGGCAAAATCCGCCTCGTTCAGCGGACCGTTGCCGTACCAGGGACGCTGCATTCCCGCCTTGCGCCCGGCATGGCCGAGCTGGATAGCCGGAATGGCGCCGTTCCTGAGCGCGAATTGCGCCACCCTTGCATGGCCGGGGATCTGGCTGTCGGTCCAGATGCCGGGGCAGCCATGGGTGATCCGGCCCTGTTTCTGCACCGCAGTGGCTTCGGTGAAGACGATCCCTGCCCCGCCGATCACAAAGCGCCCCAGATGCGCCAGGTGCCAGTCATCCATATGCCCCTCATGCGCCGAATACTGGCACATCGGTGAAATCACCACCCGGTTGCGCGTGGTGACGCTACGAAGGGTGAGCGGTTTGAACAGGTGAGGCGCAGCGGTCATGAGAGGTCCTTTTGTCAATCGCGCGGAAGCTATCGCGCGTTGACGCCGGGAGCAATCATTCACTGCCAGGAATTGTCAGGCTGCAACAGAGCTCAATTGGAAACCGCAAGTTTTGGCGATGCCAGACCCCGGCGCGCCGCATCAATCAGCGGCAAGACAAAGAAGTCCATTCCCGGCGGCACCTGGCCCACGGCCATCGGGCAGCCATAGACGGTTTCCAGATTGTCCGGTGTCAAAACCTCCCGCGGCGCGCCACAGCCGTGAACCTCGCCCTGCTTCATCAACACCACATGGTCGGCATAATGCGCGGTCAGATTCAGATCGTGCAGGATCGCCACCACGCCACCGCCGGCATCGGCATAGCGCCGGGCGATCTGCATGATCTGCAGCTGATGCTTGATATCAAGGCTCGAGATCGGCTCATCCAGAAACAGGCAGCGCGGCATGCCCTCGAATACCGGTTCCCAGACTTGGGCCAGCACCCGGGCGAGCTGAACCCGCTGCTGTTCGCCGCCGGAGAGCTCCTGGTAAAGCCTGCCGCCAAACCCGCCCATATCAACCGCATCAAGCGCCTGGCCGATCCGTTCCGGAACATCCGTTCCGGTCTGGACGCCCGTTGTCAGCCCCAGCCTGACCACCTCATGCACCGTGAAGGGGAACGAAAGACTGGCCGCTTGCGGCAGCACGCCGCGCAGGCTGGCGAGTTCCGCCGGACGCGCGGAGGCAATATTGACCCCGTTGAGATGCACATCGCCGTCAAAGCCGATTTCACCGGTCAGCGCACGCAGCAAGGTGGTCTTGCCGGAACCGTTTGGCCCGATGATGACGGTAAAATGATCCTGCGAAGCCGCCATGTCGATGCCGTGCAGGATTTCGGTTTTCCCAAGCCGCACATGAATGTTTTTTGCCGTGAGCATGTCAGATGTCCATCAGTCCGCGTCGGCGCAGCAGGATCCACAAGAAGAACGGCGCGCCCACCGTTGCAGTCACGATCCCGATCGGAAGTTCAGCCGGCGCCACGATCTGCCGCGCAATGGCGTCGGCAAACAACAGCATGATGGCGCCAAGCAGCGCGCAGGCCGGCAGCAAATAGCGGTGATCGGGCCCGATCGACAGCCGCAACAGATGCGGCACAACGATGCCGACAAAGCCGATACCGCCGGACACGGCGACAGCCGCACCGGTGGCCGCCGCCACCATGACGATCGCCACTCGTTTGAAGACCTGCACATGGATACCCAGATGCTGCGCCGTTGCCTCGCCCAGCGTCATCGCATTCAGTCCCCGCGCCATGAACGGCGCGAAAAACAGGATCGGCAGGATGATCGGCGCCACTGCCAGCACCTTAGGCCAGGTCGCTCCGGCAACCGAGCCCAGGCCCCAGAACGTGAGGTCCCGCAATTGATTGTCATCCGCCCAGAAGATCAGGAGCCCGGTAAAGGCTCCCGCCATCGCACCAAGCGCGATGCCGGCCAGCAGCATGGTGGCAACCGACGTCCGGCCGTTGCTGGTGGATATCCGGTAGAGTGCAAAGGTGAAGGCCAGCCCGCCCAGAAACGCCGCGAACGGGACATGATAGATGCCGAACAGCGCCGCCACCGGCGCCAGAACGCTGCCGCCAAGCACGATGAAGGTCACGGCCCCCAGCCCTGCGCCTGCAGAGACACCGACGATCCCCGGATCGGCGAGCGGATTGCGAAACAGGCCCTGCATCGTCGCACCCGAGACCGCCAGTGACGCGCCGATCATCATGCCGAGCAGGGTGCGCGGCATGCGGATATCGAGAATGACCACACGTTCCACCGCACTGATCAGGTCATCCTGCCCAGAGACGAGCGCCCAGACGACCGACACAGCCGATGTGTCGGTGGCTCCCGATGCGAGGCTCAGCACGGCGGTGATCAGCAGAAAAATTGCCAAGAAGACAATTACCCTGCGGGCAAAGACTGTCCTGTCTCCCGCCTGTGCATCCGCGGGCCGAACGGCAGCGGCGTCGAGACTAATACTCATCGCCGTAGAACGCTTCAGCCAGCTTGGAGATCGCCTCGCCCGTGCGCGGGCCAAAGCCCAGCAACAGGAGACCATCCATACGGATAATGTTGCCGTTCCTGACCGCCGGGGTCGCGGAAAGTGCCGGATGCGCTTCCAGCAATGCGTTCGGGGATTCGTGGTCGGTGGATTCGCCCCGTCCGTTCATCATCACGATGATGTCCGGCGCCGCCTCGATGACCGCTTCATTGCTGATCTGCTTGTAGCCCGAAAACGCGGTGATGACGTTGTCGCCACCGGCCAGTTCGATGATGTTGTTGGCCGCCGTGTTCTTGCCAGCCGTGTGGACCTTGTCGTCGGTCAGCGCCAGCACGAACATGACCTTGTGTCTGCGCTCGATGGAGGCCAGCCGCGCGCGCGCCTTGGCAATGTCGACGGCAACCTTCTTCTTCAGCGCCTCGCCCTTTTGCGGCACACCCAGTTCCGCAGCAATGATGGTGATGTTCTCGTCGATACCTTCGAGGGTGAAATCGTCAGGCACATCCACCCAGCGCACCCCGGTGCTCTTGAGCACTTCCACCGCTTCCGGAGGGCCGTTGTTTTCGCGCGCCAGAATGAGATCGGGCTTGACCGACAGGACGCCCTCGGGCGACAGCGCGCGAATGTAGCCCACATTTGGCAACCCGGCGGCTTCCGGAGGATGGTTGGAGGTCGCATCCCGGCCCACGAGCCGGTCCTGTTCGCCCAGCTCATAGACAATCTCGGTCACCGCACCGCCAATCGCCAGCACTCTTTGCGCCTGCGCACCTTCGGCCTGAGCCGGCAAGGAAGCCAAGGGCACAGCCATCATTGCCGCCAGCGCGGACTGCAGGAAAAACCGGCGCTCGAGGCGGTAGAAATGTGTCATTTTCATATATCTCATTGTGCCGGCTCCATATCCGTCAGGACCTCTGACCGCGGCAAGGCCTCAACAAGAGCATCCCACTTCGCGACCAGTTCCGTCCCGTCGCCATCGCGGCGGTAGCCGTTGATCAGGATGACCTGATCGTCATTCTCATCAAAGATTTCGATCGAATGGATGTCGCCATTGCCGGTTGGCTTGCGAACCAGCCAGATTGCAGCAAAGTGATCCTTGCGCAGATGAAGATGGAAGCCAGTGTCGAGAACATTGAGCCAGGGCCCCATCTGCTTGATATTGCGCACGGGACCGGAATGGATTTGCAAGATCCCGGGGTTGCGGACAAAGGCCATGATGGGAAGCTCTTGTTCGGCGAGCTTTTCAAACAGCACTTCAGCAGCCTCGGGCGACAGCCGTTGGGCGTAATCCTCGCCAACCAGGCGAATCGCGTCATGACGGGAGATATTGCTTTGGCGCAGCATCGACTGAAACTGATGCGTGTCTTCCATGGTGGCCCATGAATCGCGCAACGCGACCAACGCCTCAGGGGTCGGTTGTTCCGTCTGCTTGACCGGTCCGGCAGGTTTGAAGTCAGGCCCGGGCGCGTGTTTCTTCAGCCGTTCGCGGATGAGATTCCATTTCTCCATGTCTGTCGCATCACGTGCGAAGACCTTGTGCACGGCATCTCCGCGCGCATCAAAGAATTGAAAACTCTTCAGCGTGGATCCGTCGTCCAACGGTTTGGTGACATGGTAGGCGTGTCGCCACTGCTTTGGGAAAATCCGCAGATCGATGTCTTTTCCCAGAACCACCGAGGCATGTTTGCCAGCCGAGTATTTTTCGTAAACGCCTGTCTTTTCATGCACCGCATTGGCATTCCGCGACAGCGCCATCACGACACCGGCCTCGCTCAGCAAAGTGAAGAAGACATCGATGGACGGCTCGATCCGCTCGACATATTCGCCGACAAAGGCCTCCAGAAACTGGCCTTCGGTAATCCCCAGCTGACCGGCCAGGTCGCGCTCGCGCATCTTGGGGTTATTGCGGCGCGCTTCACGTATCGCTGCCGCATCAGGTAAAGTTGTGCTGTTCATGCGCCCGCTCACTTGTTGAGTATCAATTTGCCCTGTTTGGTGATTTTCAGGCGGTAGATGGCGCCATCATGCTCAATGGCGACCTCCCGGCTCTCACCGAACAGCTCCCGCGATTCAATCACCCGATCGACCTGTGAAAACTCGAAGTCACGATTGGGCGCACTGTGGTCGGCTGGAATTTTTTCCAAGGTCAACATCCATTTGTTGGCCTGGCTGGCGACGAGCTGGCTTGGCGTGATTTGCTGTGCGAATTAACTTGACTAAAACGCTCCGGATTTAGTAATCGGTGTCTCGCATAAGGTGAGTGGAAATGTCAAGTTTGATGTGAAGCTCGACCAACGCATTCAAAAGCGGCAAGCAAGCGACACGCCAGCCAGCCATCCAGTAAGAACTATGGATCAGGTAAGCGTTTTGACGGCGATGACAGAATCTACAACAGCCATGTCGGGGAAAGCCGCCGCTCTGCCGCACGGCGCTCCAAACGCATCATTTGGCGTTGAAAATCAATTTGTTGCGAAGCGCCGGGACCTTTTGTCCAGCCATGTCCGCAGAGCACACACCTTCAAGATCACAGTGACCAAGCGGTTCAGCCGGTAATTTCTTAGGAGACTGATAATGGCACTCGTATGCCCAAAACCTGTAATTCTGTCACTCGTTGCCGGGCTTTCGCTTGCCGCGACCACTGTGCATGCGCAGGAGCAGAGCCAGCCATCGCTTTCCATCGACCTCAACGCGACGCAACAGCTTGAACAAGCCTGCCGTCTGGTCTTTGTCGCAACCAACAAGATCGGCACCTCGATAGAGGAAATGTCGTTCGAAACCGTGCTGTTCGACACGGCCGGCACTGTCGACCGCTTTGCCCTGTTCGATTTCAAGGACCTGCCTGTGGGCAAGACCCGTGTCCGCCAGTTTGACCTCCCCGACACACAGTGCAGCGATATTGGCCGGATCCTGATCAACGGATCGGCCTCCTGCAAGGGACAGTCCTTCAAGGGAACCGAGTGCATGGATCACCTTGATCTCAAGAGCTCCTCCAAGACGGAGATCGTCGGATGAGCCTGTTTGACAATCCAATCGCCCGAATCCAGCAATTCATCGATGTCGGCGGGCCAGTGGTCGTGCTTTTGTTGCTGCTCTCTGTCATCGCCCTGTCGGTCGCCCTGTTCAAGCTGTGGCAGTTCAGGTCACTCAAGCTGGGCACCGAAAAGGGACTGCACAACATCGTCTCGCTGGCGGTTCGGCTCAAGCGCCAGCATTCCGATCGCGCATCCAGCCGCGGCGATCTCGAGGATGTCCTGGCTGTCGCAGCCAATGCGCAGATCAAGCAGCTCCAGCGCGGCTTCCGGGTGCTCGACACGATTGCGCAGATCGCCCCGTTGATCGGCCTTTTCGGCACGGTGCTCGGCATGATCACGGCGTTCCAGGCGTTGCAGCAGTCCGGCAACAATGTTGATCCGTCGATCCTGGCGGGCGGCATCTGGGTGGCGCTTCTGACCACGGCGGTCGGTCTTGCGGTTGCCATGCCGACCAGCATCGCGCTCACCTATTTCGAAAGCAGGGTCGAGCGTCATCAGCTCGCCATTGAAGCGGCGGTGACGCGTATCCTCAATCCGGCAGCCCTGGCAGCCTATGATGAGGAGACCGAAAACGCACCCAAGGCAGCCGTCTGGCCTGTACCCGCCGATGCAGCTTGAAACCTCTGGGTACAAGCGGCGTCAGATATCGGTGACGTCGCTGATCGACGTCATCTTTCTGCTTTTGCTGTTTTTCATGCTCAGTTCGACGTTCTCGAAATTTGCAGACGTCGAGTTGAGCGCTTCGGGTGGCCAGAGCACCATGGCGCAAAGCTCCGTTCCGGCGTTTCTCAAACTGTCGGCGGACCGGCTACTGCTCAATGGCGTCGCCTATGACCAGGAGGCGATTGCAGCCGAACTCGAGCGCTTGCAGACCAGCGGCAAGGTCAATGCAATCATCATGTCGGTCGATGAATCCGCCAATGCTCAGCGCCTCGTCGACATGCTGCTGGTCCTGCGCAAGCTGCCGGATATCAACGTCCAGATCGTACGATAGGCCCACGGATGCGTATTCCACCGAGATTGTCGAAACGCTCGAAGCCCGAGCCGACCATCGCTCTCATCAACATCGTTTTCCTGATGCTGATCTTCTTCATCGTCGCGGCACAGATCGCGCCCCCGCTCGAGGGCGATCTCAAGCTGGTCTCGACCGCTGAGCTTGAAAACCGTGAACCGCCTGACGCGCTCGTGGTCATGCCTGACGGTCTGATGAAATACCGGGGCGCTCTGGTCACGCCGGCGCATTACGTCACCATCAAGCAGGAATCCAACCCCGACGAGCTCAAGTCCATTCGCCTGGTTCCCGATCGGGAGCTGGCCGCGGTCAAGCTCATCGATATCGGCAATGAACTGCGCAGCCTCGGCGCGGAAAAAATCATGCTCGTGACCGAACAGGGGCTTGCCCAGTGATCACCTCAGCATCCAGATTGCGCCTGGCGGCCATGGCCGCCGTCTTCGCCTCGTCCCTGTTGCATGTCGGCGCCATGGCCATTGCACCGGAACTCACGGCCGATATCCGGATTGCCGGCAGCGATACCGAACAATCGGCAACGCTTGGCAGCAATTTCGCCGACCTGGTCAAGGCTGGCGACAAGCTCGATCCGGCGGAAACCGACGATGCCACCGTCACCGAGCCGGAGGCCACACCACCGATCGAGCCGGTCATGACCGATGCCGCCAAGCCGGTGGTTCCGCAAGCCTACGCCGCAGTGTCGACGCCCGACTTCAAGATCGAGCCCTCGCAGACTGAAGGTCTCATCCCGCCGTCCCCGGTCGAGAAGCTGGAAGCGGTCAAGCCTGAAGTGGCCACGGTCCAGCCGCGCACCGAAGAGCTCAAGCCTGTCGAACCGAAGCCATCGGAGACCAGAGTTGAACCCGTCGAAACGGTAGAGGCTCTGACCCCGGTCGAAGAACCGGAAGTTGTTCCCACGCCAACTCCGAAGCCGAAACAGAAGGTTGCGAAAGCCAGGAAGGTTGAAAAGCCCAAGCAAGCGACGTCTGGGAATAAGCAGTCCAAGTCGAAGGTCAACAACAAGTCGGGCGCGCAGAATGGCAAGAAGAGCGCCAAGGCGGCCTCGAGCGGCAAGAGCAAGAAAAAGTCCAAGGCCAGAAATTCCGGCAACGCCGCTGCCTCGAACTATCCCGGCAAGGTCTATTCCAAGATCGCCAGAACGCGGCAGCGAAATGCCGGCGGCAGAGGTGTGGCCCAGGTCCGGTTCAATGTCTCATCCAGCGGCCGTGCGGTCAGTGTTTCGATCGCCAGAAGTTCCGGCAATGCGCGGATCGACAGCGCGGCGGTTGCCCATGTCAAACGCGCTTCGCCGTTCCCCAAACCGCCACCGGGCGCGCAGACACGCTACGTCATCCCGATTGAATTCCGGAGATAGGCGGATGCAGCGAGTCAGAGATATCTGCCCACTGCAATTGCACAAGGCAGCAAGCGAACAACTTCACGGCGACGCAGCACTGGTTGAGTATTATCAACTGGCAGCCGCACACCCGGACGACCGGTCAGGAAGAGATGATGGTCGCCATTCGAACCACGAAGTATTCCTGTCCGCAGACCCATTAAGACCAACATGATAACACACCAAGGAGACCAATAAATGTTTATCGCAATGAACCGTTTTATCATCAATGAAGGCCATGAAAGCGCATTTGAAGACGTCTGGCGCAATCGCGATTCGAGCCTGAAAGAGGTTCCCGGGTTCCAGACCTTCCACCTGCTCAAGGGTCCGAAGAACAAGGAAACCGGACAGACGCTCTACGCCTCCCACACGGTCTGGGAAACGCACGCGCATTTCATCGACTGGACCAATTCTGAGAATTTCCGCAAAGCCCACAAGAATGCCGGCAACAACAAGGGAATGTATGCCGGCCACCCCAATTTCGAAGGCTTCGAATCCGTTCTCGACGCCTGATCCATCGCTCCATGAAGGTGCCAATGGCTGCGGCCGCAATGCCCGCCATTGGCACCGCTCCAAGCTCTCGGGTTTCGACAGAACAGACTTTGCAAAACAAAGAAGCCTGGAGCCGGCTGAAGTTTTTCCAGCCACTCAGGCGGCTTGAACCACCTTCGCGCCACAGCAACCCGTAAATACCCGGCTAATTATTCAACGCTTAATTAGCAACCATGACGCATGGTTCCTGCTTAGCTATCTGCGGCTAAGTGAGGACATCATCCATGAAGCCGAAAAATTACCTGCTCACCCGGTCCGGCGAAGCGCCCAGAGAAACAAGGCGGGTCTACCCGCGCCGGGATGCTAACTGTCCGGTCATCGCCCGCGTCCGGCAGCGCGAGCGCGAAGAGCAGGTTTCCATCCCGTGCTGGTTGATCAATCTGTGTGAAGACGGATGCTTGCTTTCGTCGGATCACTTTCCCCGTAAAATCGATGATGTCATGCTGACCATCCCGGGTATCAGTTCGCCCGTGCGCGGCAAGGCCAGGGCGCAGGGCAAGTTCACAATCAACGTCCGGTTCGCGAAGCTTCTCAGGGTGGAAACCGTCGACATGGTGGCGCGCATCAAGACAATCCCCAAACCCTAAGACGCGGCTGCGGTCGCCTTGGCCGCTGGCCCCGCTGGCACCAGCGGTAGGGCAAATGCTCATGCCAGCCAGTCATCCAGCCTGGCCGCTCGGACCTCTGACATCAGCTTCAGGAACCCGTCAGCCTGATGCTGGGCGGTGGCTTCGCCCTTTTCCGCAGTCGCCAGCGCGGCTTCGCCAACAGCGCCGGCCGGGTTGATGTCACTGGCAATCCAGGCAAAGGCGTGGGTGCCGGTGTGGCGCAGCAGATCGAACTCCTTCTCCGCCCGGGTAACCGCGGAGACAAAGTTCTCGGCCTTGTTCATCGCCACCAGATCCTTGCGGAAATGCAGCATCAGCGACGTTTCGACATCGCCGCCGTGGATTCCGTATGACGTCTCGGTCTCGCTGTAGAGCCCGCCCGGCAGGCCGAACCGCATCCAGGAGGTCTTGACTGCCAGCATCCGCGCCCTGACCCGCAATTCGCGCGCAACGATGCCCATGATCTCTTCATTGCCGCCGTGAGAATTGACCAGCACCACCTTGCGGATCCCGGCGCGGGCGATCGAATGGCCCAGTTCGACCCAATGATCGATCAGCGTGGTTGCCGGTATCGTCAGCGTTCCCGGCGCATGCTGATGTTCGTTGGATTTGCCAATGCATTGAATGGGCAGGATCCGGATATCGAGATCGTCGGGCGCCTTCGCGATCACCGTCTCGATCATGCCCTGCATGATTGCGCTGTCGGTCGAGACCGGCAGATGCGGTCCATGCTGCTCGGTGGCGGCGATCGGAAGCACGGCAATCGTGCGGTCCGGATCTAGCTCTTCGAATTCCTGCGTCGTGAAGTCGCCCCACCAGATTTTCCGTGTCATCGTCATGTTCCTTCAGTGCTCAGTCAGTCGGTCTGTCGGTGCTCACTCGGGCGCTGCAGCGATAACTTCGATTTCCACCTTGAATTCCGCGCGGGCAAAGCCCGATACGATCATCAGCGTTGACGCCGGCGCAGGATCGGCAAACAGCCGGTCGCGAACCTTCATGTAACCCGGCAAATGGGCCCGGTCGGTGACGAAGGCATTGATCCGCACGATGTCGGCGAGCCCCATGCCCGCAGAGTCCAGCACCGCCGCGACGTTCGCAAAACATAATTCCGTCTGCTCTTCCGCGCTTTCCGGAACCTGGTCATCGGGCGTGATCGACAACTGCCCCGAACACAGCATCAACCGGTGTCCCGCCGGCACCTCCACGCCGTGGCTGTAGCGGGCAAACGGAGCCCGGATGGAACTTGGCGTGTGATGTTTCATCAGCTGTGTCTCGGCGTGAAATTTGATCGAAACTCATTAAACCCACAAAATTTTCGCCGTCTATTCCAAACCGGCACGCAATGGTCCAATCTGCAAAGATCGGTCAATGAAGGCGCATTATTGGGCAATATGGCTGCACAAGATGCAGTTTTTAGCGACACAGGCAGGGCGTCTGCCGAAAATCCCAAGGCCTTCCCGCCGCTGCCGGTGCTGGCATGGCGCTTGCAAGATCAAATGGTTGGCAAAATCCAAGGGGTGATTCGAAGCCCCGATCAAACCAAGGGATGGTGTATATGTCGCTTCTTCTTCGTTCTTCGGCCGCTTTGACGGCCATCCTGGCCCTTGGGTCGCAGGCAATCGCCGCCGAACAGGTGACGTTTGGCACAAACTGGCTGGCGCAGCCCGAGCATGGCGGCTTCTATCAATCCGTCGCCGATGGCACCTATGAAGCCTGCGGCCTCGAAGTCACCATCGCCCAGGGCGGCCCGCAGGTGAACAACCGCGCGCTGCTGCTGGCCGGCAAGATCGAGTTCCACATGGGCGGCAACATGCTCGAGGCTTTTTCGGCGGTTGAACAGAACATTCCGGTCAAGGTGGTCGCGGCCTCGTTCCAGAAGGAGCCGCAGGTGCTCATGACCCATCCCGGTCAGGGCCTCGACACCTGGGAAGAGCTCAAGAATGCCGAGCAGTTCATTCTCGGCGATGCCGGCTTCCAGAGCTATTACCAGTACATGATCACCGAATACGGTTTCGATGCGTCCAAGCGCGTGCCCTATACCTTCAACCCGGCGCCGTTCATCGCCAATCCGAAATCCGCCCAGCAGGGCTACATCACCTCGGAGCCATTC
This sequence comes from Hoeflea sp., assembly GCF_002733955.1. Lineage (GTDB taxonomy): Bacteria > Pseudomonadota > Alphaproteobacteria > Rhizobiales > Rhizobiaceae > Hoeflea. Next base: position 228,287 of record NZ_NVXQ01000002.1, read on the forward strand.
GCCGTCGAGCGTGAAGGCGGCTTCAAGCCGAACCTGTTCCTGGTTGCCGATTACGGCTTTGACACCTACTCGACCACCATCGAGACCATGCAGGCAACAATCGATGAGAAGCCCGAGGTGGTGAAATGCTTCGTCGAGGGCTCGATCAAGGGCTGGTACAATTACCTCTATGGCGACAACTCAGCCGCCAACGCCCTGATCCAGAAAGACAATCCGGACATGAGCGATGAGCAGATCGCGTTTTCGATCGAGAAACTCAAGGAATACGGCATCGTCGATTCCGGCGACACCGAAACCATGGGCATCGGCGCCATGACCGACGAACGGATGGCTAGCTTCTACGACAAGATGGTCAAGTCCGGCGTGGCCAAGGAAGGCATCGACATCAAGGCCTCCTACACGCTCGACTACGTCAATGACGGCCTCGGCCTCAATCTGAAAAACTAATGCAATATCCCGCCCGGATGACGATCGTCCGGGCGGGTCCTTTTGATCCCGCACGCATAGCTTCTGGACACCCATGCCCGACCGGAAAAGCCCATTCCTGATCCTGCAATCGATCGGCAAGACCTTCGCATCCGGCGTCACAGCGCTGGAAAATGTCAATCTGACGGTCAACGAAGGCGACTTCATGAGCCTTCTCGGACCCTCGGGCTGCGGCAAGTCCACAGCACTCAGGATCATTGCCGGATTGTCGTCGCCGACCTCCGGCGTAGTCGACTGGCGCCGTGCACCGCTCAAGCAAAACGACATCGGTTTTGTCTTCCAGGAACCGACCTTGCTGCCCTGGGCCAGCGTCTATGACAATGTCTGGATGCCGTTGCGGCTGCGCGGTGTTTCGCGAAAAGACGCCGAACCGCAGATCGCCGAGGTGCTCGAACGCGTCCACCTCACGGGCTTTGAGAATGCCGTTCCACGCGAACTTTCCGGCGGCATGAAAATGCGCGTCTCCATCGCCCGCGGGCTCGTCACCCGCCCGCGTATCCTGCTGATGGACGAACCCTTCGCAGCCCTTGATGAGATTACAAGATTCAAGCTCAACAACGACCTCCTGGAACTCTGGCAGGCGCGCGGCTTCACCGTCATTTTCGTCACCCATTCGGTATTCGAAAGTGTCTTTCTGTCGAACCGCATCACCGTCATGGCCGCCAGACCCGGACGGGTCTACAAGGAGGTGGCGGTCGACGCACCCTATCCGCGCGCCCAGAGTTTTCGGACATCGCCGGAATATGCTGCCTTGTGCAGAAACACATCCGATGTGCTGGTAGAAGCGATCAATGCAACGGCGGAAGACCTGGAGGCAGTCGATCATGTCGGCCATTGATCAGCACGTTAAAACCACTCCGGTCGACCCCGATGAAGCCCGCCGCGTGCGCCTGCGCAAGCTCGAGCGCACTGGTAGCTGGCTGCTGCCGTTGATCATCATGATTGCAGCGATCGCGCTATGGGACCGGATCTGCGTCTGGAACGGCATCCCGCAATACATCCTGCCGCGCCCCGGCGTGGTGCTGACCACCATGATCGAGGACGCGGGACTGCTGTTCTCGTCGCTGCTTGTCACGCTCCGGATTACCTTGTTGTCGCTCGCCTTGGCCGTCATCGGCGGCGTCGGCCTGTCGGTGCTGTTCACCCAGTCCCGCTTCATCGAGATGAGCCTGTTTCCCTTTGCCATCGTGCTGCAGGTGACTCCGATCGTGGCGATCTTCCCGCTGATCAACATCTATGTCGACGACCAGACCACCAAGCTGCTGCTCTGTGCCTGGATCGTCGCCTTCTTTCCGATCCTGTCCAACACCACGCTGGGGCTGAATTCGGTTGACCGCAATCTGATCGATTATTTCAAGCTCAATGGCGCCAGCCGCTGGCAGACCCTGTGGCACTTGAGGCTTCCCGCAGCGATGCCCTATTTCCTGGGGGGCTTGAAGATCGCCGGTGGCCTGGCGCTGATCGGAGCCGTGGTCGCCGAATTCGTCGCCGGCACCGCGGGCCAGTCGTCCGGCCTTGCCTCGCGCATCATCGAGGCCGGCTACCGGCTCAACGCGCCACGGCTGTTTGCAGCACTGATACTGATCTCGCTCACCGGTATCATCATCTTCCTGCTCTTGTCCTGGATTTCCCACCTCGCGCTGCATCGCTGGCACGAGAGCGCGTTGAAGCAGGAGCAGTAAGTGACACAGCTCCCTATCACCCTGCCCGCCTCCGGGGCCTATACACTCGCCAATCTCAGGCTGCACAGATCTCACTTGGACAAGACCGGCGGTTTTGCGTTCGACAGCGAAGGCTTTGCGCTTGCATATGTCTCCATTTCAGACAGCGCAATCACGTCGATCCACCCGGCGACTGACACCACCAACATGCCCGATCCGATCGATTGTCGCGGCGCGATCGCCTTCCCGGCCTTCGTCGATTGCCATACCCATATCGACAAGGGTCACATCTGGGCTCGCAAGCCGAATCCTGACGGCAGCTTTCCCGGCGCGCTGACCGCGGTCGGGGAAGACCGCGAAGCCAACTGGTCGGCCCATGATGTCGAGCGCCGGATGGAGTTTTCGCTCCAATGCGCCTATGCCCACGGCACCAAGGCTTTGCGCACCCATCTCGATTCCGTGCCGCCGCAGGAAGACATTTCCTGGCCGGTCTTCGAGACCATCCGCGAGCGCTGGAAAGGACGCATCGAGCTGCAGGCCGCCTGTCTGTTCGGCATCGACCAGGCACAGGACGAAGCCTGGTTCAACCGGCTGGCGGACACCGTCGCCCGGCATCGCGGCATCCTGGGCGCTGTCACCTACATGGTGCCCGATCTCGATGCGCTGCTCGACCGCATGTTCACCAAGGCGATTGCTCTGGAGCTCGATCTCGATTTCCACGCCGATGAGACCGATGACGTCAACGCGGTCTCGCTCGACCGTATTGCCGACGCTGCGTTGAGACACGGATATGAGGGCAAGATCCTCGTCGGCCATTGCTGCTCCTTGGCGCGCCAGCCCGATGACAAGGTCAAGGCAACGCTCGACAAGGCGGCCAGGGCCGGCCTCTCCGTCGTCTCGCTGCCGATGTGCAACATGTATCTGCAGGACCGCCGTGCGGATGCGACCACGCCGCGCTGGCGTGGCGTCACGCTGCTGCACGAAATGGCCGACCGCGGCATCAATACCTGCGTGGCGTCGGACAACACCCGCGACCCGTTCTATGCCTATGGTGATCTCGATGTGCTGGAAGTCTACCGCGAATCCACCCGCATCCTGCATTTCGACCACCCGGTCGGCGCCTGGCCGGCCACCGTCGCCGCCAACCCGGCGCAGGCCATGGGCCTTGCCGACGCAGGTATCCTCAAACCCGGCGCTTCCGCGGACCTGATCCTGTTCCGCGGCCGCAGCCTGACCGAACTTCTCTCTCGCCCCGAAAGCCGCCGAACACTTATCCGTGCAGGAAAGCTCATTGACGCGACTGTCCCCGACTACCAAGACCTAGATGATTTGATGGAGCCCTGAGCCATGGACATGACCGCACTGATCGCCGAGCTGGACGGCATCCGCCTCGAGCAGAACGACAAGATCATTCAGCAGAAAAGCCGCGATTTCTACTGGTATTCACCGGTGCTCAAGCGCCAGCTCGACCATGTCACCGGCGATCTTGTGGCCTCGCCCAGGACCGAAGACGAGCTGATCCGTATCCTCAAGGCCTGTTACGCCCATGATGTCCCGGTGACCCCGCGCGGCACCGGCACCGGCAATTACGGCCAGGCGATGCCCTTGTCCGGCGGACTGGTTCTCAGCCTTGCCGACATGAATGACATCAAGGAGATCTCGCCCGGCCGGGTGACTTGCGGTCCCGGCGTCATCTGCTCCGATCTCGACAAGGCAACACGCGAGCACTCGGCCCAGGAAATGCGGATGCACCCCTCGACCTACCACACCGCAACTGTCGGTGGCTTTATCGCCGGCGGCTCGGGCGGCGTCGGTTCGATCAACTGGGGCGGCCTGCGCGATTTCGGCAACATCATTCGCCTGCGTGTCGTCACCATGGAAGAAGAGCCGCAGGTGCTGGAACTCACCGGCGAGGATCTGCACAAGGTCACCCACGCCTACGGCACCAACGGCATCATCACCGAAATTGAAATGCCGCTCGCGCCCGCCTACGACTGGGTCGATACCATCGTCGGCTTCGACAGCTTTGACGAAGCGACCATCTACGCCAATGCGCTGGCGCGGCAGGACGGCATCCTCACCAAGCTGATCACCGTTGTGGCGGCACCCTGCCCGTTTGACTATTTCAAGCGGCATCAGAAATTCCTTCGCGACGGCCAGAGCGTGGTTCTGGTGATGACGGCACCGCACAGCCATGACGCCTTCAAGGCCTTCACCGCACGCCACAGCGGCGAGATCGTGTTCGACGCGAGCGCAGTGGAAGACCTCAAGGGCCTGCCGCCGGTGTTCGAGCTCGCCTGGAACCACACCACGCTGCGCGCGCTCAGGGTCGATCCGGCCTGGACCTATCTGCAGTCACTCTATCCCTTCCCCAACCAGCTTGAACTCGCCGCGAAGATGGAACGCATGTTCCCCGGCGAGATGATCTCGCATCTCGAATTCGTCCGTTTTGACGGCGACATCACCTGTTTCGGCCTGCCGCTGATCCGCTTCACCACCGAGGAACGGCTCGATGAAATCGTCGCGCTGCACCATCAGCATGGCTGCCCGGTGTTCAATCCGCACCGCTTCACGCTCGAGGAAGGCGGCATGAAGCAGACCGACGAGATCCAGCTCGAATTCAAGCGCCAGGCCGACCCCAAGGGCCTGCTCAACCCGGGCAAGATGATCGCCTGGGATGACCCGGACTATGATTTTGATGCGGGAGAGACCTGGTTGTTCAAGGGTTTGAAACAGGCAAGCTGAGGCAGAAGCCATGCGCGTTCTCGTCGTTCACGCCCACCCCGTCGCAGCCAGCTTCAATGCCAGCCTGTTTCGCCTCACCGTCGAGCGGCTGGCGGCAAACGGCCATGAAGTAGACGCCATCGATCTTTACGAGGACGGCTTCAACCCGGTCATGAGCGAGACCGAGCGATTGAATTACCATGATCTCGAGATCAACCGGAAACCGGTCGAGCGCCATGTCGACCGGCTGCTCGCAGCCGAAGCGTTGGTGCTGGTCTATCCGGTCTGGAATTACGGTTTTCCCGCCATTCTCAAGGGCTGGTTCGACCGGGTGTTCCTGCCCGGCGTGTCTTTTGGACTGGTGGATGGTAAGGTCCGCCCGACACTGCACAATATCGGCAGGATCCTGGTCGTCACCTCCTATGGCGGCTCCCGCTTCCGCTCCTGGCTGATGGGGGACCCGCCGCGCAAGATCGCCAACCGGATGCTCCGCGCCACCGTCAGGCCCGGCGCGCCCGTCACCTACCTCGCCCACTACGAAATGAACCTTTCAACCGACAAGACACGGCAATCTTTCATGTCCAGGGTGGAAAGAGCTTGGGACAAATTCTGATGCGTATTCTCCTGATCTATTGCCACCCGGTGCCCGAAAGCTTCTGTGCCGCCATCCGCGACACCGCCGTGAGAACCCTTGAGACGGCCGGCCATGAGGTCGATCTGCTGGATCTCTATGCCGAGGGTTTCGACCCGGTGATGCCGGCGGATGAACGCCGCCGCTACAACGAGATGCAACGCGCCGATCATCCCTACCCGGACCACGCCGCCCGGCTTGAGGCCGCCGAAGGCTTGCTGTTTGTCTATCCGACCTGGTGGTACGGGCTGCCCGCCATGCTCAAGGGCTGGCTTGACCGGGTCTGGACCCCGGAGCTGACATTTCACATGTCCGATGGCCCCGGCCCGATCGAGCCGCTGATGACCCACATCAACCTGCTCGGCGTCATCACCACCTGCGGCGCGCCGCGCTGGTGGTCCTATGTCGTCGCCCATCCCGGCAAGCGCACCATCCTGCGCGGCATGCGCGCGCTGTGCGGCAAATCCTGCCGGCGGCTGTTCATGGCGCATTATTTGATGGACAAGTCGACGCCTGAAAGCCGGGCGCGCTATCTCGCCTCTATTGAAAAGCGCCTCATGAAGATCAGAGGCTGAAGCGCTCAGAAATTGTTGCTGTCCGGATGCGCTTTGACAAATGCCGGCAGCTGATCGCAGGCCTGCCGGATCGCCTGAATCCGCGGCATCGCCGACATGTCTATTCCCCAGCGGTCGGCATTGTAGACCTGCGGCATCAGGCAGATATCGGCCAGCCCCGGCGTGTCGCCGTGACAGAACCTGCCGGTCTCCGCGTGATCGAGCATTGCCTCGAACGACGCAAGGCCCTGCGAGATGAAATACTGCATCCAGTCCGACCGCGCTTCGGCACCGCCGCCGGTGATCTCCATCACATGCGCGACAACCGATAGATTGCACACCGGGTGGATATCCATTGCGATCGCATGCGCCAGAGCCCGCACCCGCGCCCGGCCAGGCAGATCGTCCGGCAACAGCGGCAGCCCCCGGGTCTCGATCAGATACTCGATGATCGCCAGCGACTGCGTCAGCATCAACCCGTCAATTTCCAGAGCCGGAACAAAGCCTTGCGGATTGCGCTCCAGGTGCTCGGCAGCCTTGTGCGCCCCATCGAGCAGATTGACCACCACCGGCCTGTACTCGATGCCCGCGAGGTTCAGGGCGATGCGCACCCGGTAGCTCGCCGACGAGCGCCAGTAGTCGTAAAGAACCGGCATTTGCTCCGCCATCTCGCTCATTCCTTCCGCGCAGCGGCCTGCAGCGCCTCCGACAGCACCTGCCGGTCGCCGATGTGATTGGCCAGCAACAGGATCAGCCGCGCATTGAGCGCATCACTCTCCGCCTTGCTCAGCCCCTCATGCACCGCAAGCAATTCGGCATAGAATTCGTCCGGGGCCTTGATGTTGGCTTTGGTATTGAGAGAAGTCATTGTCTATCGCCCCATCGCCTTGCCAAGGGCCGCCGTCACCGCGGCCTCATCGAAAGCCTCCCAGCGCGCAGCAACATGCTGGTCCGGGCGAACCAGATAGACGCCGGATACGGCATCCCCCAGATAACGCTGTTTCAGATACCCGTCCGGATCATCAGCCGTTGAAAGCGCCAAACGTTTGCATCCAACACCATATTCCGGGAGCGGCTCGGGCGTCTCCGCATCGATGGTCAGCAGATGAAAGGCTGATCCCAGCCGGTCGAACAGCCAGCCCCCGGGCACCGGTGCATCCACCATCGGCGAGCCTGGCCGGGTGCGCTCCGGCATCACGGCGCAGTCCGGACCATTGAGCGGCGACCCGTCATAGGTACACGGCACCGAAAGCCGGCCCGAATTGACCATCGGCCGCGTTGCCTCGTAGCGTTCGGACAAATCCAGCACCGCATCGCGAAAGATCCGGCTGATCTCCGATTTCGGCGTGATGAAATCGGTCGAGCGCGAGGAATTGAGAATGTTCTCATCGGCTCCATGCACTCGCTCGACATCGTAGCTGTCGAGCAATGTAAGCGGTGACTTTCCATCGACGATGAGTTTCAGCTTCCAGGCCAGATTGTCGGCGTCCTGCAGCCCGGAATTGGCGCCTCGCGCCCCGAACGGAGAAACCTGGTGCGCCGAGTCGCCGGCAAACAGCACCCTGCCCTCGCGGAACCGGTCCATCCGGCGGCACTGGAACGTATAGATCGAGCTCCATTCCAGCTGGTAGCTGATCTCGTCGCCCAGCATGGCGCGCAGGCGCCTGTCGATGTTTTCCGGCTTGAGTTCCTTCTCGCGGTCAATGTCCCAGCCAAGCTGGAAATCGATGCGCCAGACATTGTCGGGCTGCTTGTGCAACAGCGCCGACTGGCCGCGATTGAATGGCGGGTCGAACCAGAACCATCTCTCCGTCGGAAAATCGGCTTCCATCACCACGTCGGCAATCAGGAAATTGTCTTCGAACACCCGCCCAGTGAATTCGAGCCCGAGCAGCGTCCGGATCGGGGATGCCGCGCCATCGCAGGCAACCACCCAGTCTGCCGAAATCTGGTACGGCCCGTCCGGTGTACCGATGGTCAGTTCCGCGCCACTGTCGTGCTGGCTGACATCGAGTACCTTGCTTCCACCGCGCAGCTCGATCGGCTTGCCCTCGGCTTGGAGTTCACGCACCCGGTCGACCAGGAACTGCTCCAGGTAATATTGCTGCAGATTGATGAAAGCGGGCCGCTTGTGTCCCTCTTCGGGCAACAGGTTGAAGCCGAACACCTGGCGCTCGTCGAAATAGACCTTGCCCAGGTTCCAGACCACGCCCTTGTCGACCATCGGGTCGCCGCAGCCCAACCGGTCGAGGATTTCCAAAGGCCGTTTGGCAAAGCAGATCGCCCGCGAGCCCCAGCTTACCTTGTCATTTTCATCAACGACGACAACCGGCACATCCTGCATCGCCAGATCAATCGCAAGCGCCAGCCCCACCGGCCCGGCGCCGACCACCACCACCGTGTGCCGCACGGGCGTCGCGGCATCCTGATCTGGGGAACGCTGATAGGGATACAGCGGAACCTCGAAGACTTTACTCATGACACCTCCCGGAAAAGGAGCGCCTTCCCGGGCCGCTCCCCCAAACGCCTTATCCTTGAAGCTGCGCCCACATTGCAGCGTCGCGCTCGGCGGTCCAGATCCGTGGCGTGTCGATATCGAGCGCCTCGTCATAGGCCCGCGCCACGTTGAACGGCAGGCAGTGCTCATAGATCGCGTAGTCCGAGAATTTCGGGTCGCACTCGGCCCGGCAGGCATCCCAGGCTTCCTTGAGCGAACCGCCGCGAAGCGCGACCTGGGCCACCGGCCGGTAGGTCGAGCGGACAAAGTCAGTGGTGGAATCGAGCGCGGCTTTGACCATGGCCTTGCCCGTCAGCGCATCGCCCCTGCCTGGCGCGATCGCATCGACGTCGAAGGACCGGATCTTTTCAACCGTCGTCGGCCAGTCATGGAAATGCCCGTCACCGCAATAGCAGGCCGAATGGTACTCGACGATATCGCCGGTGAACATCACGTTTTCATCCGGCACATAGGCGACGATGTCACCGGCCGTGTGGGCGCGGCCGAGAAACATCAGGTCGACCCGGCGCTTGCCGAGATAGACCGACATCCGGTTGTTGAATGTCGTCGTCGGCCATGTCAGGCCGGGAATCGATTCATGTCCCTGGAACAGCCGGGGAAAGCGCTCGAATTCCGAATCCCAGTCTTCCTGGCCGCGTTCGGCAACCATCGAACGGGCCTTCTCGCTCATGATGATCTGCTGCGCGCCATAGCCTGAAGCGCCGAGCACGCGCACCGCATGGTAATGGGTCAGCACAAGATGCGTGATCGGCTTGTCGGTGATCGAGCGGACCTTTTCGATCACCTTGTTGGCGAGCCGCGGCGTTGCCTGCGCCTCGATGATCATCACGCTGTCATCGCCGATGATGACGCCCGAATTGGGGTCGCCTTCGGCGGTAAATGCCCACAGGTCGCGACCGATCTCGGTGAACGAGATCTGTTTTTCCGCCATGTCGCCGGCGGATGCGAATTTCTTGCTCATTTGGAAGTCCTAAGCTTTTTCAACTGTTTGCTCGATGGCGCCAAAGATCGAATGGCCATCGGCATCTTTCATTTCGATGCGAACCGTGTCGCCGAAACGCATGAACGGCGTCGACGGCTTGCCCGCCTTGATCGTCTCGATCATGCGGATCTCGGCGATGCAGGAATAGCCCGCGCCGCCTTCGCTCACCGGCTTGCCCGGGTCGCCGTCAGGCCCCTTGTTTGACACCGTGCCCGATCCGATGATGGTGCCGGCACACAGCGGCCGCGTCTTGGCCGCATGCGCGATCAACCGCGGAAAATCGAATGTCATGTCGACCCCGGCATTGGCCCGCCCGAAGGCCTCGCCATTCAGGTCCACTTCCAGCGGCAGACTGAGCTTGCCGCCATCCCATGCGTCACCCAACTCGTCCGGTGTTACCGTCACTGGCGAAAACGCCGAAGAGGGTTTTGCGTGGAAGAAGCCGAACCCCTTGCCGAGTTCGGCCGGGATCAATCCGCGCAGGCTGACATCATTGACCAGCATCACCAGTTCGATCGCCTCGCGGCAGGTGTCGATATCGGCGCCCATCGGCACATCGCCGACAATCACCGCCACTTCGCCTTCGCAATCGATGCCCCAGGCTTCATCGGCCATCCGGATCGGGCCGCGCGGCGCCAGGAACGAATCCGAGCCGCCCTGGTACATCAGCGGGTCTTCCCAGAAGCTCGGCGGCATTTCCGCACCCCGCGCCTTGCGCACCAGTTCGACGTGATTGACGTAGGCCGAGCCGTCGGCCCACTGATAGGCCCGCGGCAATGGTGACAGCGCGTCACGTTCGTGAAACCGCTCGGTCGGCTCGGCGCCGGTCTCGAGCATCGCCGCCACATCCTGAAGTCTCGGGCCCACATGCTGCCAGTCATCGAGCGCCGCCTGAAGCGTCCGCGCGATATGCGGCACCCCGGTGGCGCGGGTGAGATCACGCGAGACGACGACAAGACGTCCATCCCGGCTGCCGTCACGAAGAGTGGCTAGTTTCATGCGATTTTCCTCTGTGGTTTGTCAGACGGGCTTGGAGATCCAGCCCGTCTCTCCCTTTGTCTCTTGCCTGAACCGGGCACTTTCGCCCTCGCGTTCAGGATTGCCGGTCGGCGCCACCACGCCTGGTTTGCCAGACGACACAGCGGGGTTCCGGCATCATGTCCGATGCCTACTTGGCGCCCGACCAGCCACCGGCTTCCGGCGTGCCGTCGAACTTGCGCTCAAGCCCCTCCCAGCAATTCACGTAGCTGGTCTGAAGCGTATCGAGCTCCGCCGCGTAGCGGGTGACCATCTGCGGGAATCGTGTTTCAAACATGAACGCCATCGTATCGGACAGCTTGACCGGTTTCAGGTCCACCGTCGAGGCCTTTTCGAACGCGTCATGATCGGGCCCGTGCGGCATCATCATGTTGTGCAGGCTCATCCCGCCCGGCACGAAGCCTTCTTCCTTGGCGTCGTACTGGCCCTGGATCAAGCCCATGAACTCGCTCATGATATTGCGGTGATACCAGGGTGGACGGAACGAATGTTCGGCCACCATCCAGCGCGGCGGGAAGATGACGAAATCGATATTCGCGGTGCCCGCCTCGCCCGACGGCGCCGTCAGCACCGTAAAGATTGAGGGGTCCGGATGGTCAAAGCCGATCGCACCCACCGGCGAATAGGTCCTCAGATCATATTTGTAAGGCGCATAATTGCCGTGCCAGGCCACCACATCGAGCGGCGAGTGGCCGATCGCGGTGACATGAAACACGCCGCACCACTTGATATGCACCAGGCAGGTGGTTTCCTTGTCTTCATAGGCGGCCACCGGGGTCTTGAAGTCGCGCGGATTGGCCAGGCAATTGGCGCCGATCGGCCCGCGCTCAGGCAGCGTGAACTTGGCGCCGTAATTCTCGCAGACGTAGCCGCGTGCGCGCTCAACGCCGTCGCCGCGCTTCACCTTGAACATCATGCCGCGCGGCAGCACGGCGATTTCCAACGGCGCCACCTCGATGATCCCCATCTCGGTGAAGATCGTCAGCGCGCCTTCCTGCGGCACGATCATCAGCTCGCCATCGGCATTGAAGAAATAGTCATCCTCCATGTCGGCCGTCAGCGCATAGACATGGGTCGCCATCCCCACCTGCCCGACAACATCGCCGGCGGTGGTGATGGTGCGCATCGCGTCGAGAAAATTGACCTCACCCTCGGGATAGGGCAGCGGATCCCAGCGCCGCTGGCCCAGCGACAGGATGTCGGGCTCGTTGCGCGGCGCCGACAGCCAGTGCGACCGCTCGATGATGCGGAAGTCGGTGGTATGGCGCACGGTCGGGCGGATCCGGTACAGCCACGAGCGCTCATTGGTGCCGCGCGGCGCGGTAAACGGCGAACCGGACAGCTGCTCGGCATAGAGCCCGTAGGCACAGCGCTGCGGCGAATTCTGCCCTTGCGGCAAGGCGCCCGGCAGGCTTTCCGTTTCAAAGTCGTTTCCAAAACCCGGCATATAGGCAAGCGACATTGGAGCACTCCGATAGCTGTTCAAATCAGAGCCGCATAAAATCAGTTGTAAATGTAACTATCAACAGCACCGCCGATGATATTCCGATCGCTGCGGGGGGTGTCGCGACAGACCAGAGATTGTGTGTCACGAGGTGTCTTTGATACTATGTCTGCGAACAGTTTCACCTGATATCCGGAGGCCCCCGGTGAGCCTGGAAACCGAGATACGAGAATGGGACCAGAAGTCCGTGGCGGCGATCACGGAGATTCATGCCGATCATGCAGCAGATCCGGATTTCATCGACCGACTGCTGTCGCTGGCAGATGAAACGGAGCTCGGGACCGGCGCCACCTGGCTGATCAAGCATCAGCTGGAAAACAGGTTGGCGCAGCTCGACCAGGCACAAACGCTCATACTGATCGGCTTGCTTCCAAGACTGTCAGGCTGGGAGGCCAGGCTGCATTGCCTGCAGATTTTTCCCTTTATCACCCTGCCCCGCGAAGGAGGCGACTTGATCCTGCACTTCGTGCTGGACTGCAGCAGAGACGACAACAAGTTCGTTCGGGCCTGGGCCTATTCCGGGCTGCACCAGCTGGCGCTCGCCCATCCGGAGTATCGCGAACAGGCGCGCGTGATTCTGGAAACAGCCCAGGAGAGCGAGCGCGCGGCTTCGGTGAAAGTGCGTTTGCGGCGCGCACTCAAAAAGGGTTTTCCGGGCGCTGATGCCTGATCCGACGGATCACATACACGTCTGCTTGCCTATTTCAGCTTTTCGATCATGGCCGAGAAATCGCGGCCTTTGCCGTCACCAGACACGAACGCGTCATAGAGCTCGGTCGCCCGTGCCCCCATCGGCGTCTGCGCCGACACGCTGCCTGCCGCCTGTTGCGACAGCTTCAGGTCCTTGAGCATCAGCTCGGCGGCAAAACCGGGCTTGTAGCCATTGTCAGCCGGGCTTTGCGGACCGACACCGGGCACAGGGCAATAGGTGTTGACCGACCAGCACGAGCCCGACGAGGTCGAGACCACGTCAAACAGGCCTTGCGCCGACAGCCCCAGTTTCTCGGCCAGCGCAAAGGCCTCACACGTACCGATCATCGAAATGCCAAGCAGCATGTTGTTGCAGATCTTGGCCGATTGCCCGGCACCGGCAGCCCCGCAATGCACCGCCTTCTGGCCCATGATCTCGAACAGCGGTGCGGCCCGGCCAAAGGCCTCGTCGCTGCCGCCGGCCATGAAGGTCAGCGTTCCGGCCGCCGCTCCGCCGACGCCGCCCGATACCGGCGCATCCACCGACAGCAGCCCCCTGGCAGCCGCCAGCTCATGCGCGGCTTTGGCGCTGTCCACATCCACCGTCGAGCAATCGATAAAAACCGAGCCCTTTGCACCCGCAGGAACAATCTCGGCATAGACCGAGCGCAGGATTTCGCCATTCGGCAGCATGGTGATCACCGCGTCCTGCCCGCTCGCAGCGTCCGCCGCAGAGCCTGCCTTGGCGGCCCCTTCGACGGTGACGCCCGCCACATCGAAGCCTGTCACTTCATGCCCGGCCTTGATCAGGTTCGCCGCCATCGGCGCACCCATGTTTCCCAGTCCGATAAATCCGATTTTCATGACGTCCTCCCAAACTTCATTCGCAAATGGCAGAAAATGCCGCAGCTAGAATCCGATATCGCCGCCCGGCGGTTCCGACAGCATGGCCGCCACCGTTTCAGGTGTCACATCCTCAACCCTCGCATGTTGCCAGCGCGGGGTCCGGTCCTTGTCGATAATCGCCGCGCGGATGCCCTCGACGAAATCCCCTTCCGACGCACTGCGTGACGTAAACCGGTATTCCTGCTGCAAGGCAGAGCGGATCTCGTTGCTTTCGCGCGCCCGCCGCACCAGCTCGATGGTGCAGCTTGCCGACAGTGGCGAACCGGCCCGGATGGCCTTGGCGGTCGCCTGCCCCCAGTCATCATCCGGCAGGGACGCCAGAATGTCGCACGGCGTGGCGGCACCAAAATGCGCGTCCACCTGCGCCCGCATCGCCATCAACGGCCCATCTTCCGGATCCCGCGCAAGCGCTGCAACCGCAGACCAGTCACCAGTCTCGATCAGCGTTTCGGTCAGCCCCGCCCATTCGGCTTGCGGGATAAAGTAATCCGCAAAGCCTGCCAGAATCGCATCCGAAGCGTTCATCCGGTACCCGGTCACGCCAAGATATTCACCCAGCCGGCCCGGCGCCCGCGCCAGCAGCAGTGTGCCGCCGACGTCAGGCACCAGCCCGACAGCGCATTCCGGCATCGCGATCTTCGAGCTCTCGCCCACCACCCGGTGCGAACCATGCAGCGACACGCCGACGCCGCCGCCCATGGTGAAGCCCTGGCACAGCGCGATATAGGGTTTTGGGTATTCCGCGATCTTGGCGTTGAGCCGGTATTCGTCGCGCCAGAACGCTCGGCCCAGCTCGAAATCGCCTTTCGCGGCGGTCTCATGCATGAATTGCAGGTCGCCCCCGGCCGAGAAGGCCTTGTGGCCCTCGGCATCGATCAGCACGCAAGCTACGTCATCATCGTCGCGCCACTCATCAAGTGCCGCCTCGATTGCCAGCACCATCTCGTGGCTGACGGCATTGAGCGCCTCGGGCCGCTGCAGCGTGATCTGGCCGATGCGCCCGATCTTGCGGATGCGGATGCTCATGCAGCGCGCTCCGAAAGCAGCGCCCGCGACACGATCAGCCGCATGATCTCATTGGTGCCCTCGAGGATCTGGTGCACCCGCAGGTCACGAACGATCTTCTCGACGCCGTAATCAGCCAGATAGCCGTAGCCGCCATGCAGCTGCAGCGCGTCATTGGCCACATTGAACGCCGTGTCGGTGACGAACCGCTTGGCCATGGCGCAATATTTGGTCGCGTCCGGCGTCTTGCGGTCGAGCTTGCTCGCCGCCTGGCGCAGAAAGATGCGCGCCGCCTGCATTTCGGTTTCCATGTCGGCGAGGCGGAACTGCAGCGCCTGGAACTGGTCGATGGTTTTACCGAAGGCCTCGCGCTCGCCCATATAGCTAAGCGTCTTGTCGAGCGCCGATTGCGCCCCGCCCAGTGCGGAGGCGGCGATATTGAGCCGCCCGCCATCAAGCCCGCTCATGGCGTAACGGAAGCCGGCACCTTCTTCACCGAGCAGGTTTTCCGCCGGGATCACGCAATCATCAAACTGCACTTGCGAGGTCGGCTGCGAACGCCAGCCCATCTTGTCTTCCGGTGCGCCGAAGGAAAGCCCCGGCGTTCCGTTTTCGACGACCACCGCGGAAATCCCCTTGGGTCCGTCAGCGCCGGTCCGGGTCATCACCAGGTAGAGATCTGAAAACCCGCCACCGGAGATGAACGCCTTGGTGCCGTTGAGCTTGTAGCCCTCGTTGGTCCGGTCCGCCCGGGTCCTGAGCGCCGAGGCATCAGACCCGGAACCGGGCTCGGTCAGGCAGTAGGAGGCGATCTTGGTCATGCTGACGAGATCAGGCAGCAGCCGCGCCTTCATCTCGTCCGAGCCATAGGATGACACCATCCATGTGCACATGTTGTGGATCGAAAGGAACGAGGCCACCGAAGGGCACGCCATCGACAGCGCCTCGAACACCAGCGTGGCGTCGAGCCGGGTGAGCCCCGACCCGCCGTCTTCTTCCGGCACATAGATCGCCGCCAGCCCAAGGGCTGCTGCTTCTTCAAGCACGCCGCGCGGGATCGCTTCGTCCTTCTCCCACTTGGCCGCGAACGGAGCGATCTTCTCGGCCCCGAAATCCCGGGCCATGTCAAAGATTGCCTGCTGTTCTTCGTTCAGCTCAAAGTCCATGCCGTTTCCGCCTCCTCATCCGGAAATTGCCTGCCGCCCTCGTTATCACCCCATGGTCGGAATCGAGAACTCGGCCCCTTCCTTGATACCGGAAGGCCAGCGCGCGGTCACCGTCTTGGTGCGGGTGTAGAAGCGGAAAGAATCCGGGCCGTGCTGGTTGAGATCGCCGAAGCCGGATTTCTTCCAGCCGCCGAAGGTGTGATAGGCCAGCGGCACCGGGATCGGCACATTGACGCCGACCATGCCGATATTGATCCGGCTGACGAAATCGCGCGCGGTATCACCGTCGCGGGTGTAGATCGCAGTGCCGTTGCCATACTCATGTTCCATCGGATAGCGAAGGGCTTCCGCATAGGTCGGCGCACGGACCACGGAGAGCACCGGGCCGAAGATTTCCTGGGTGTAGATGTCCATGTCGCGGGTGACATTGTCGAACAGGCAGCCGCCGACAAAATAGCCGTTCTCATACCCCTGCATCGAGAACTTGCGGCCATCGACCACCAGCTTGGCGCCCTGCTCGACACCGGAATCGACCAGACCCAGCACCCGGTCGCGGGCCTCACGCGTCACCAGCGGACCGAAATCGACATCATTGCCGTCCGTATAGGGCCCGATCTTGAGAGCTTCGACGCGCGGCGTCAGCTTTTCGATCAGCCGGTCTGCCGTCTCCTGGCCCACCGGCACGGCCACCGAAATTGCCATGCAGCGTTCGCCCGCTGCGCCGTATCCGGCACCGATCAGCGCGTCGACGGCCTGGTCCATGTCGGCGTCGGGCATGATGATCATGTGGTTCTTGGCGCCGCCAAAGCACTGCACCCGCTTGCCGTTGGCGCAACCCCGCGCATAGATGTATTCCGCAATCGGCGTCGAGCCGACAAAGCCGATGGCCATGATCTCGGGATGATCGAGGATCGCGTCCACCGCGCCCTTGTCGCCATTGACGACATTGAGAATGCCGTCCGGCGCACCGGCTTCGCTCATCAGCTCGGCCAGCATCAGCGGCACGGAAGGATCGCGCTCGGATGGCTTGAGGATGAAGGCGTTGCCGGCGGCGATTGCCGGGCAGAATTTCCACATCGGGATCATCGCCGGGAAGTTGAACGGGGTGATGCCGGCGACCACGCCGAGCGGCTGGCGCAGCGAGTACATGTCGATGCCCGGACCCGCGCCTTCGGTGAACTCGCCCTTCAAGAGATGTGGCGCGCCAAAGCAGAATTCAGCCACTTCGAGGCCGCGAATGATGTCGCCCTTGGCATCGGGAATGGTCTTGCCGTGTTCGCGCGACAGCGCTTCGGCCAGCTTGTCCATGTCGCGGTGCAAAAGCTCGACGAACTTCATCAGCACCCGGGCGCGCTTCTGCGGGTTGGTGGCAGCCCAGCCGACTTGCGCGCGTGCCGCAACCGCCACGGCTTCCGCCAGTTCCTCGTTCGAGGCCAGCGGCACCTGCGACTGAACTTCGCCGGTCGCCGGGTTCATCACGTCGGCAAAACGTCCGGATTTGCCCTTTACGTGCTGGCCGCCAATGAAATGAGTGAGTTCCTGCATGGTCCTGCCTCCGGGATGATTGTGTTGATCCCACTGTGCGCTAACCGATCTTGATGTTCAATCCGCCGGATTGCTCAACCGATGTGCAAAAACCGTAGCCCTGTCAGGCGACGCTCAAGAAGCGCTCAGGCCGCCGTCGATCTGCAGGGTCTGGCCGGTAACGAAACTCGAGGCGGGATCCGCAAGATAAATCAGACCGTTGATCACCTCGTCGACTTCCGCCAGCCGCCGCATCGGGATCGCCTGCACCAGCGAGGCTTCAGCGGCGTCGCGGTTGTCGCCGGCCTTGTCGAGAAAATCCGTGGCCATCGGCGTGCGCGCAAAGGATGGGCACAGGGCGTTCACCCGCACGCCCCGCCGGGCATATTCGATAGCCGCCGATTTGGTCATCCCCACCACGCCGTGTTTCGCCGCCGCATAGATCGACAGCATCGGCGCTGCCACCACACCGGCAACGGAGGCCACATTGATGATCGCCCCGCTCTCGCCGGTCTCGCGAAACCGCTGTTCCATAACCGGCAATTGCGCCCGCATGGCGTAGAACACGCCCAGCAGATCCACATCGATGATCTTCTTTGCCACATCGACCGGCGTTTTCGGCAACGGCATCATGTCATGCGCAATACCGGCATTGTTGACCGCGATGTCGAGCCGCCCGTATTCGGACATGGCTTTCTCCACCAGCCGTTCGGACACGGCCGGATCGGACACATCTCCATCGAGTGCCACGGCCTTGCCGCCGAGCTCGTCTGCCAGTGCCTCCAGACGGTCCGCACCGAGATCGCTCAGGACCAGGCTGGCACCGGCCTTGGAAAAATACCGTGCCGCGGCTGCGCCAAAACCTCCGGTCGCCCCGGTGAGGAGAACGACCCGTCCTGCAAAATCTGCCATCTCTATGCCTTTCCGGACATGATGCTGTTGGCCATCGACGCCAGTTGCGGCACCGCCTGCCCGATTTCCCTGGCGCGCTCCGGATTGGAGGCGTTTCCATCGAGCGACCGCTTGTAGACCCCTTGCAGGATCGCAGCGAGACGGAAGAAGGAGAACGACAGGCAGAAGGTCCAGTTGTCGACCGCAATGCCGCTGCGTTCGGAATAGCGCGCCACATAATCGGCCTCGCTGGGGATCCCGAGTTCCGCGCGATCGAGGCCGCCCAGCCCGCGAAAGCCGCTCTTGTGCGGCAGCCGCCACTGCATGCACTGGTAAGACAGATCGGCTAGCGGATGCCCCAGTGTCGACAATTCCCAGTCGATCAGCGCCCGTACTTCCTCGCCGTGGGGGGCAAAGATCATGTTGTCGAGCCGGTAGTCGCCATGCACCACCGAGACCATTCCGTCATCATCGGGCAGATTGTCCCAGAGCCAGTCCATCAGCCGGTCCATATCCGGCAGTTCCTCGGTCTTCGAGGCAATATATTGCTCGCTCCAGCGCCGGATCTGGCGGGCGAAGTAATTGCCGGGACGACCGTAATCAGCCAGCCCCGCGGCTTCCGGATCAACACTGTGAAGCCGCGCCAGCACGTCGTTCATCCCGTCATAGATCGCGGCGCGCTCCTGCTTGCTGACTTCCGGCAGCGCCGGGTCCCAGAAGATCCGGCCTTCGACCAGCTCCATGACGAAATACATCCGGCCGATCGCGCTGTCTTCGCCCGACAGGCCGTAGACCTTCGGAACCGGAACATTGTTTTCCGAAAGCGCCTTCATCACCCGGTATTCGCGGTCGACCTGGTGCGCCGATTTCAGCAAGGTGCCGGGCGGCTTGGCGCGCAGCACGTAATTGCCGCTGTCGGCCTCCACCCGGTAGGTCGGGTTGGACTGGCCGGTGTTGAACTTTTCCACCGCGTGCAGGCCTGAAAAGCCGGGCACCAGCTCGTGCAGCTCGTCGGCCAGCGCGTCCATGTCGAAGGGTTGGTCTTCCATGTTAGGCATCCTTGAACAGGCGGATATCGTGCTGCACCGACAGCCCGCCATCAATGGGAAGAATGGCGCCGGTGATATAGGATCCGGCGCGACTGCACAGATAGAGCGTGGCGCCTGCCACATCGTCCGGCGCGCCGATGCGGCCGAGAGGCACCCCGGCGCCGACCTTTTCCACCTGCTCGTCCTTTGCCGTGGCAAAGGCCGTCATGCGGCTCTGGAAGGGTCCCGGCGCAAAGGCGTTGACCGTCACCCGTTTGGAAGCCAGCTCTTCGGCCAGGATCCGGGTCAGGTGATGCACCGCCGCTTTCGAGGCCGAATAGGAATAGGCGCCGTCAGCTGCCGGCTGGCTCCCCATTACCGAGCCGAGATTGATCACTCGCGCCGGATCGGCATCGCTGGCCGCCTTGAGCAGCAGCGGCGTCAGATCGCGGGTCAGCGTGAACAGGCCAGCCACATTGACCGACATTACCTTCGACCAGGCCGCGTGCGGAAACTCCTCGTAAGGCGCGCCCCATGACACGCCGGCATTGTTGACCAGAATATTCAGCCTGTCGGTGCGCGCCTGCACCTCCTGCACCAGCGCCACCACGCCGTCGGCGGTGCCCACGTCGCCTGCGAACCCTTCGGCTTTTCCCGGCGCGCCCAGCGCGTTGATTTCATCGGCCACGCGGACGCAGTCCTCGCCCTTGCGCGAGGCGATCAGCACCCGTGCCCCGGCCTGCACCAGCGCCGTGGCAATCATCCTGCCGATACCCGTTGCTCCGCCCGTGACCAGCGCCGTTTTTCCGCTCACGCCAAAAAGACTGCCCAGATAGCCGTCGCTCACTTCACTCATGAATAACCTCCCCGCTGCGTTTTGGCGTTTCCGCCGCCGCATCGTTCCCTGACAATAGCGCTGTCACGATAATTGACAACATACTCGATAGTATGTTCAACTCTTGGGCAACTGCAAGACGGGACGGCAATATTCTTCAACTCCACCGTCCACGCATCCTCAAGACTGCACAGGGGCAAGCAGACAGATGGCGACCGCCGCGCGATCGACCAAATACCGCCGCCAGAGCGACACCGAGCTGTCCCGCATGGAAATCATGGAGGGCGCGGCACTCTGCTTCGAAGCCCGTGGTTACGCGGCCACCAGCCTGGACGAAGTCGCTGCCCGAATTTCCTCGACCAAGGGTCGGATCTACCATCACTACGGCTCCAAGGCCGAGCTGTTCCTCGACGTCTACCGCACCGGCATGATGATGAACTTCCAGGCCATCGAACCGCTGCTCGAACATGACATGCCGCCGATCGAGCGGCTGAAGGCCGTGCTCAAGGCGCATGTGCGCTGCGTCATCCGCACCAAGGCATTCCAGAACGTTGTCGGCCAGGGCGTCGACATGCTCAGGCACGGCACCATGCCGGCCAATGAACACGCCGAACTGGCGCAACTGGCTGAGCTGCGTGACGCCTATTCCGAGCATTTCAGCAAGGTGCTCGAGGACGCCAAGGCCGCGGGCGCGATTGACTACACCAACATCAAGATCGCGCTCAATTCGGTCTTCATGTGCATCAACGGACCCATCGTCTGGTTCACACCGCGAAAAGGCCAGGCCGAACACGAAATCGAAGCCCTCGCAGATGAGTGCGTGCTCTATGCGATCCGGCTTCTTGGCTACAGGGGTGAGATGTCGTGAACGGCATTTGACCGCAGATACAGTTGGAGGAGGATTTACATGACCCAGGCAAAGCCGATGGATCTTGGTATCACCAAGCATCTCGAACCCATTCTCGAGGCCGTGCGCGACATGGTTCGCAACGAGATCATGCCGCTCGACGAGGAGTTCCTCGCAGCCGTCGGCTCCGAGGGTGACCGCTGGAGCTACACCGCCCGCCAGACCGAGATCCTCGAAGGCCTCAAGGCCAAGGCAAAGGCCCGCGGGTTGTGGAACCTCTGGCACACCCAGGCCGAAGACGGGCTGACCACGGTCGAATATGCCTATCTCGCCGAGGAAATGGGCAAGGCCAGCCTCGGTGCCGAAACCTTCAACTGCTCCGCACCCGACACCGGCAACATGGAAGTGCTTGACCGCTACTCCAGCGCCGAACACAAGAAACAGTGGCTCGAGCCGCTGCTCAACGGCGAAATCCGCTCCGCCTATCTGATGACCGAGCCCGATGTCGCCTCGTCCGACGCCACCAATGTCTCGATGTCCTGTGTCCGCGATGGCGACGACTACGTGCTCAATGGCGAGAAATGGTGGGCCTCGGGCGTCGGCGATCCGCGCTGCAAGATCTACATCGTCATGGTTCGCACCGGCGATGACGACACGCCGAAGCATCAACGCCACTCGATGATCCTGGTGCCGGCAGACACCGCCGGAATCGAGAAGATCAGGCCGATGCAGGTCTACGGTCAGGATGACGCGCCACATGGCCATTTCCATGTCCGTTTCACCGACGTGCGGGTGCCGGCCAGCAATCTTCTGCTTGGCGAAGGTCGCGGGTTCGAGATCGCCCAGGGCCGGCTTGGACCGGGCCGCATCCACCATTGCATGCGCGCCATCGGCCAATCCGAAATGGCGCTCGAGCTGATGTGCAAACGCTCGCTGGAACGCGAAGCCTTCGGCAAGAAGATCGCCCAGCTCGGTGCCAATTATGATATCATCGCCGAATGCCGCATGGAGATCGAACAGGCCCGGCTTCTGTGCCTGAAGGCGGCCTGGATGATGGATCAGGGCGATGGCCGTGCCGCCGCTCCCTGGATCAGCCAGATCAAGGTGGTCGCGCCCCGGGTGGCGCTCAAGGTTACCGACGAGGCGGTGCAGATGTTCGGCGCGCAAGGGATCTCGCAAGACACGCCGCTGGCCCGCAGCTGGACCCATTTGCGCACGCTAAGGCTGGCGGATGGCCCCGACGCCGTCCACCGCCGCCAGGTGGCGCGCAACGAGCTCAAACGCTACACGCAGGAAAAGGTGTGACCAGTCATGAAGGCTATTGTCTGCCCTGAATACGGCCCGCTCTCCAATCTCGAATACCGCGACATGCCGGATCCGACACCGGGTCCCGACGAGATCGTGCTCCGCTCCGAGGCCATTGGCCTGAACTATCCCGACGGGCTGCTGGTTCAGGGGCTCTATCAGATGAAGCCCGAGACGCCCTTCGTCCCCGGCATGGAGGCCGGCGGCATTGTCGAAACGGTGGGCGCGAATGTCAGCCACCTCAAGCCCGGCGACCGGGCAGTGGTGATGCTCACCAATGGCGGCTATGCGGAGAAGGTGCTGGCCCCGGGCAGCCGGGCATTTCCGATACCTGACAGCATGGATTTCGCCGACGCCTGTGCGCTGATGTGCGCCTGGGGCACGTCGCACCATGCGCTCAAGCAACGCGCCGAACTTCAGCCCGGCGAAACCCTTCTGGTGCTCGGTGCCGCCGGTTCCACCGGGCTGGCCGCCATTTCCATCGGCAAGGCCATGGGTGCGCGGGTGATCGCGGTGGCTTCGAGCGAGGCTAAGCAGCAGGCCTGTCTAGAGGCCGGCGCAGACATCGCCCTGCCCTATGACGGTTTGCGCGAAGCGCTCAAGCAGCACGCGCCGGGCGGCGTCGATGTGGCCTTCGATCCGGTCGGCGGGACTGCCTTCGACGTGGCCGCGCGCGCCATGGCCCGCAACGGACGTTTGCTGGTGATCGGCTTTGCCTCGGGCGAAATCCCCAAGCTGCCGGTCAATCTGGTGCTGTTGAAGGAATATGCGCTGGTCGGCGTGTTCTGGGGCGCCTTCGTCGCCAAGGAACCCGACGTCTACGCCGCCAACAACCGCGAATTGTTTGCCTGGCATGCGCAAGGCCGCATCAAGACCCGGATCGATGAACAGCGGCCATTGTCCGATGCCGCAGCTGCGCTGCAGCGCATCCTCGACCGTGGCGCCATCGGCAAGACCATCCTGACCCCGTAAGGACATGACATGACTTTGCCTTCGAGCATGAATGCGCTGATCCTCAAGCATGATGGATACGGCAACACCCGCACCGGCGCGGCAATCGAAACGCTGGAGCCCTATCTCGAATATGGCGCCCTGCCCGTGCCAAAGCCCGGCCCCGGCCAGGTGCTGATCAAGGTGCGGATGGCCTCGATCAATCCGTCGGATCTCTATTTCATCAAGGGCGAATACGGTCAGCCGCGCATCAAGGGAGCGGCCGCGGGGTTCGAAGGTGTCGGCGACGTCGTCGACGGCAACGGTCTCTACGCCCGCTACCTCAAGGGCAAGCGCGTGGCCTTTGTCGGCGGCGTCGACGGCTCCGGCGCCTGGGCCGAGTATATCGTCGTCGAAGCGGCGATGTGCGTCGTGGTCAAGCTGGCGATGCGCGACGAGGATGCGGCGGGACACGTCGTCAACCCGGTGACCGCATGGACCATGTTCGACATCGTCAAGGGCTCGGGCTCGAAGAGCTTTGTCTTCACCGCCGCCTTTTCCCAGCTCGGCAAGCTGATGGCCGGGCTGGCGCGCGACAATGGTTATGCGATGATCGCCGTCATCCGCAAGGAGAGCCAGGCAGCTCACCTGAAGGAGCTCGGCGCCAAGCATGTGCTGGTCCAGTCCGATCCGGACTTCGCATCGAAGCTCGCCGCGCTGATGAAATCCGAGAAGCCGCGCATCCTGCTCGACGCCGTCGCCAACCAGATCTCAGCCGACATCTTCACCGCCATGCCGGCCCGCGCCCGCTGGATCGTCTACGGCAAGCTCGATACCGAGGCGCCGGCGCTCAACGAACCGGGTCAGCTTATTTTCATGAACAAGAAGATCGAGGGCTACTGGCTGATGAACTGGTTCCGGCAGGCGTCGATCCTCACCAAGCTGAAGACGCTGCGCGCGGTGCAGAACCGCTTCATCACCGGCGCCTGGAGCACGGAAGTGGTGGCGACAGTCCGGCTGGCCGATGTCATGCACGACCTGCCCGAGGCGCTGAAGATCGGCGACGGCAAGGTCATGATCGTGCCATAGCCGGTCTGGCACGATAAACTTCTACATTAGTATATAATTCCAAGCTCATGTTTGGATTCGATATTCCACCATTGTTAAAGTGATTTCTCAGGCCGGGAAGAATTTTCATCGCGGTCTGAAACTTTCCATCCGGCGGCACCGTCCTACCTTTCACAGGCAGGAGGCCAGCTCATGACACATCCCCACAGGTTCCCATTCATCCTCGCGGCAACGCTGATCGCAGTGCTGACAAGTCTCGCCTCAGCGCGCGCCGACGACGCGGCGACGGCCCGCGGCGTCATCGAAAGCCAGATCACGGCCTTCCTCAATGACGATGCAGCCGCCGCCTATTCCTTTGCAGCGCCGTCGATCAAGCAGCTCTATCCCGACGAAGCCCGCTTCTTCAACATGGTCAAACGCGGCTACCAGCCGGTCTACCGGCCCGGCAATTTCGCCTTTGGCCGCTCGAAGGCCACCGGCGACGGCAGCAGCATTGTCCAGGAAGTCATCATCCAGGGCCCGGATGGTCAGGACTGGACTGCGCTCTATTCGCTGGAACGCCAGCCCGACGGCAGCTTCAAGATCGATGGCGTGCAGATGATCAGGGCCGCCAGCCCGCAGACCTGAGCCACGTCGTGGCCTGCCTGTTGTCGCAGCTTGCTCGGCGCGTCGGAACAAGGCCGCTCTCTCCGCGTTGAAGGGAACCCGCCGGCATTGCCAGCCGGCCGGATTTCCACCTATGCTCAGTGCCCCGGATCCCGGATCTTTCGGTATCGCGCGCCGGGCATCAACAGACGGAGACTTGCCGTGAGCGTCGCCTTCACCAAGGAAGAAAGTTCCGAGACCGCAGCCGAAACGCAGCTGCCCGACCGACCGATTTCCGCGCATCCCAATCTGGTGACATCGACCGGTCTGAAACAACTGCAGGCAGAGCTTGCAACCGCGCGCACCGCGTTCGAGGCGGCCAACGGCATCGACGACGTCAACGAGAAGCGGCGTCAGCAGGCAGGCCCGTTGCGCGATGCGCGCTATTTCGCCGAGCGGGTTCGTACCGCCCAGCTGATGCCCGATCCCGCGTCGCACGAGACCGTCGCCTTCGGCGCGACCGTCACCTACAGCCGCGACGGCAAGCCGCCGCAGACCTACCGCATTGTCGGCGAGGATGAAGCTGACCCGAAGACCGGAACAATCTCCTTTGCCTCGCCGGTCGCCCGCGCCCTGATGGGCAAGGCCGTCGGCGATGTGGTCGAGACCGGCGAGTACGAGATCGAAGTGATTGCGATCGCCTGACCAGTGGCGAGTCTGCATCGAGGATCTCCGCATCGGGGCTGATCGACGGCATGTCCCGCTCAATCGGAGTCAATCGAGCGATAACGGACATGCATCATGTCTACGCGTTTTATCCGGACAGCCCAAACCGCTGCCGCGCGACAAGAGCCGCCGGGGGATGAGCTGCAAATCCGGAGGGCCGCACGCGGGCATTGCCTTACGGAAAAATAGAATGGGTGGCGCAACCTGCGCACGGCCCGAGCATCGCCGGATGATGTCCGCATCCGACAGGCGGCGCCTTGCACTTCTCGGGAGTGGCTTATCCACCAGGGTCCCGCCCGGATTGCTCCAGTCACGGTCTGGACTGACCGCGCCAGAGGGTTTCGGGGAACCGGCACGGACGCTGAAGGTCAAAAACCTCACATGTCCGCCACAGGCCCGCACCGGTCTTCCCGCTCCGCGCATCCGCCTTTCGGCGGCCACGGAACGAAACCCGGCCCGGTGGCTGGCTTTGCACGCGTCTCAAAGAGACCCGCCCGCCAGCGGAACCCCGATGACCTCCGCCTCCTCCCGGGCCATGCCGCACGTTCCGGCACACCCCGAAAGGCCTTCCTCCCGCCTGGACCAACACGTTCACGTTCCATCCGGCAGCGGGAGCCCGGAAAGTGTGACACGGGTTTTCGGGGTGGGGAAAAGAATGACAGGAATGGATTTTTCTGTTTCACGGCCTGATAGGTGGCCGCGATGATGAATTTGCTCTAGCGTCAGAT
Source organism: Hoeflea sp. (assembly GCF_002733955.1). Classification (GTDB taxonomy): domain Bacteria; phylum Pseudomonadota; class Alphaproteobacteria; order Rhizobiales; family Rhizobiaceae; genus Hoeflea. The sequence goes on from NZ_NVXQ01000002.1 coordinate 254,619, forward strand.
CAGATAAGATGCATATGTCTGGTATCACACAAAAGTCCCTGGAATCGACACTGCCCGGCGGCAGATCGCGAACTGGCCGAAAATCGAAGTATGACAGGTTGCCGGCGGGGCCATCTGTTTGACCAAACTAGACGTATTTTTGCGTTACAGGACACTTTGAGGGAGTGGCTCGTGGACATACTCATTCGAAACAATGTGACGGTAATCGGCGACGGAAACACGCCGCTCGTCTTCGCCCATGGCTATGGTTGTGATCAAAACATGTGGCGTTTGATCACTCCGGATTTCTTATCAGACTACAAGGTCGTACTCTATGATCTCACCGGCTCGGGCAAGTCCGACCTCGGGGCGTATGACTTCAAGAAATACAGCACCCTCGAAGGCCATGCGACAGACCTGATTGAAATCTGTGACGCGCTTGATTTGTCGGGTGCAGTCGTAGTCGGTCACTCAGTCAGCGCAATGTCCGCCGCGTTGGCTGCCAATCGCCAGCCGGAGCGGTTTTCGGCATTGGTGATGGTAGCGCCGTCACCATGCTACATCAATGATGGCGATTACACCGGAGGCTTTACGCCAGCAGACATCGAAGGACTTCTCGATTTTCTTGATACGAATTTTCTGGGGTGGTCGAGGGAAATGGCGCCCGCAATCATGGGCGTGCCGGACAAACCGCATCTTGCGGAAGAGCTGACCAACAGCTTCTGCCGGACCGATCCGTCAATTGCGCAGCATTTCGGCAGAGTGACCTTCATGTCCGACCATCGGCACGATGCAAAGAAGGTGAGCCTGCCAACCTTGATCCTACAGTGCAGCGAAGACATCGTCGCACCTGTAGCCGTCGGGGAATGGCTGCAGGACAATATAAGAGAAAGCCAGCTGGTCCTGATGAATGCAACGGGGCATTGCCCACATCTCAGCGCCCCGGCTGAAACAGTTTCTGCGATACGCGAGTTTCTGGGCGCGGATGCCAACACCTAACCTTTCGAGATGTGACCAGCACGATGGCATCAGAAAATCAGGTCCACGAAACGGCTGATGAAATACTCGCTGATTTGCCTTGCGGCGTTGTCTCCACGCTGACTGACGGCACGATCGTGCGGGTCAATGAAACGTTCCTCAACTGGACCGGACTGCCATCGAATGTGGTTGACGAAGGTCGGCGCTTTCAGGAACTGCTGACCGTGCCGGGGCGCATTTTCTACGAGACACATTTCGCACCGCTGCTCCTCATGCAGGGAGGTGTCAAAGAGGTGGCATGCCAGCTCAAACGGGTCGACAAGGAACCGCTCCATGTCCTGCTTAACTCCATGGTGGTCGAAGGTCGAGGAGATCTCCCGCGCATTATCCGGACGGTTGTCTTCGACGCAACGGACCGGTTCAAGTATGAACAGGAACTCAGACGCGCACGCAATGAGTCCCGGCAACTTGCCGCGATCGTCAACGCCTCCACTGACGCCATTGTCAGTGCCGGCCTGGACGGCGTTGTTCGCACCTGGAATCCCGGCGCCACCCGTATGTTCGGCTACACAGAGGCCGAAGCCGTGGGCCACGATGTTGACGATCTAATCGTACCTGACGACCGCAAACTGGAGCGGGAGACAAAGTACAGGAGGGTCCGGGCTGGGGAAACCGTGATTTTCTCTGACACCGAAAGACACCGCAAGGACGGACGGCTTGTTCCAGTGGAAATCACCGCCACCCCCATGGTTGATGACCACGGTCGCGTGATCGCTGCATCCTTGATGTTTCGGGACATCAGTGAGCGCAAGATTGCGGAAGAAAAACAACTGCTTCTGATGGGTGAACTTAACCACCGGGTCAAGAACCTGCTCGCGGTGGTTCAGGTGGTCGCCCGGCAAACAGCCAGCGTCAGCGACGCCGCAACATTCGGCAACAAACTGTCCGATAGGCTACTCGGTCTGGCTGCATGCCAGGACCTTCTCGTGCAGACCAACTGGCTAGGCGCCGAGCTGACTGAGCTGATCTCGGCGCAACTGGCACATTTCAGCGACATGATAGGCACCCGCATATTCATCGACGGCCCCGACATCAAAGTAACTCCCAATGTCGCCCAGAGCCTCGGCATGGCGCTGCACGAACTGGCCACGAACGCAGCCAAATACGGCGCGCTCTCAAATTCCAGCGGGGGCGTCAAAATCAGTTGGCAGATCCGGAATGATCCCGACCCTCGGTTTGCCATCCAATGGGTGGAACACGACGGGCCGCTGGTCGAGCCCCCAACCAAGGAAGGATTCGGGAACAAGGTGCTCCGGCGGATGGTGGAGGCTTCGGTGAAGGGTGAAGTGTCGCTTGACTATGCACCGGATGGCCTGCGTTGGAATCTTGAAGCACCGCTGAGCGACATTACAGCGGAGTAAGCGGCAGGCATTTGCCGCCAATGGTCAGCTCGTTCTGCCTGGTGTGCAGTTCGCGCAAGACGTAACCCTCTGCAGGGTACCGGGGCACTGTCGTTCGGACCGCTTCGGCCTGCAGCGCGATGTGCAAGGCAGGGGTGTTGCGTCACGACACCGGATTTCTTCTTTTGGCAAAATCCGCTATGACCAGTCGCGAGCAAACGCTGCGATCACCCCAACACCCAACGCGATTCCCGAGGAAACCTTGACCATGAAATTCCGGCTTGCAATCCTGGCTGTCAGCGCCGCCCTTGTTTCGGCCTGCACCACCGCTTCGGTGGCTTCCAATCCGCTTGAGAAGCGCTGGAACGGCAAGTCGGCAGGCGTGTTCTTTGCCGCCTACGGTCCGCCGATCTCCGACAGTGGCGGCGCGCTCGGCGCCACGCAATATACCTGGCGCGGCGGGTTTCGCGGCGGCCGGCCCTGCGTGGTCGAGCTTTCGGTTTCCAAGGACTACACCATCACATCGATCCGCGCCGTCTCCGACCGGATTGACCCGAAGGGCGGGCCGTCGCATTGCGAAAAGACGCTTGATGCGGAGTGAGGGTGGCAGGGTGGCTTGCTGAACGCCGTCATGCCGGACCTGATCCAGACAAGCGCAGCGACGTAGCCTCCGGCATTCCCTTCCGGCCAGGTTGTTGGGTTGGAAGAGTCCTTTGACCCGGCGGACGCCGGGTCGCTGGATGCCGGATCAAGTCCGGCATGACGGGGAGTGTGGGGGCGTTTCCGGACGCTGGCGGATTTCATCGTTTCGCGGAATAGCGAGCAGCAGCTTTGACCAGATGGAGCAGTAAGGCGCTGTGGTCATGAGCCGACCTTCGCTTTGCCAAATGACGCTCGATGCGGTGTGTGGCGTCCGAGTGTCTTCTGGACCCCGTCATACCGGACTTGATCCGGTATCCAGTCAGCCCAAGTCCTTGGGCTGGAAGACTCTTCTGACCCGGCGGACGCCGGGGTCGCTGGATGCCGGATCAAGTCCGGCATGACGGATAGTAGGGAGGCGCTTACGTAGTTCGGAGACTTCGGAGCCGGCAGGATGCAACCCGTGCCCTACCCCAGCGGCGGAATATCGCCTTTGGCCCAGGCGGCTTGCGTCTCGGCGGAAAAGTCCTCGAAGCGTTGGGCCTCGATTGCTCCGCGGATGCCCGACATCAGGTCCTGGTAGTAGCTCAGATTGTTCCAGGTAATCAGCATCATGCCCAGAATCTCGTTGGAGCGGACCAGGTGGTGCAGATAGGCGCGGGAATAGTCGCGCGCCGCCGGGCATGAGCTTTGCTCGTCGAGCGGCCGGTGGTCTTCGGCGTGGCGGGCGTTCTTGATGTTGATCTTGCCGTGGCGGGTGAAGGCCAGGCCGTGGCGGCCGGCGCGGGTCGGCATCACGCAGTCGAACATGTCGATGCCGCGGCCGACGGATTTGAGCATGTCGTCGGGCGTGCCCACCCCCATCAGGTAGCGCGGCTTGTCCGCCGGCAGCAGCGGACAGGTGACATCGAGCATGTCGAGCATCACCTCCTGCGGCTCGCCGACGGCAAGGCCGCCGACGGCATAGCCCTTGAGATCGAGGCCCGAGAGGCCTTGCGCCGAGCGCTCGCGCAGTTTCGGGACATCGCCGCCCTGGACGATGCCGAACATCGCCTTGCCGGGCTGGTCGCCAAAGGCTGACTTGCAGCGCTCGGCCCAGCGCAGCGACATGTCCATGGCGCGCTCGATCTCGGTCTCGCCGGCGGGCAGCCGCACGCATTCGTCGAGCTGCATCTGGATGTCGGAATCAAGCAGGCCCTGGATCTCGATCGAGCGCTCCGGGCTCATCTCGTGGCGCGAGCCGTCGATATGCGACTGGAAGGTCACGCCCTGCTCGTTGATCTTTCTCAGCGCCGACAGAGACATCACCTGGAAGCCGCCGGAATCGGTCAGGATCGGCTTTTGCCAACGGCCGAACTCGTGCAGGCCGCCGAGTTTTGCCACCCGCTCGGCGCCGGGGCGCAGCATCAGGTGATAGGTGTTGCCGAGAATGATGTCGGCGCCGAGATCCTGGACCTGGTCCATATACATGGCCTTGACCGTGCCGCCGGTGCCCACCGGCATGAAGGCCGGCGTCCGGATGGTGCCGCGCGGCATCGAGATCGCGCCGCGCCGCGCCTTGCCGTCAGTGGCGAGCAGTTTGAACTGGAAGGTGTCGGATGTCACATCGGCTTCGGCGGTCATGGCTCGCTCCGGAACAACAGGCTGGAATCGCCATAGGAATAGAAACGGTAGCCAGTGTCGATGGCATGGCGGTAGGCGGCGCGCATGGTCTCAAGGCCACAGAAGGCCGAGACCAGCATGAACAGCGTCGAGCGCGGCAGGTGGAAATTGGTCATCAGCACGTCGACGGCGCGGAAAGCGTAACCCGGGGTGATGAAGATGTCGGTCGGTCCCGACCAGGGCTGGATCGTGCCGTCTTCGCTCGCTGCACTTTCCAGAAGCCGCAGCGAGGTGGTGCCGACGGACACGACGCGGCCGCCGCGTGCATGTACGGCGTTGAGCGCGGCAGCGGTTTCGGCGTTGACATGGCCGATTTCCGAATGCATCAGGTGCTCGGTGGTGTCGTCGACCTTGACCGGCAGAAAGGTGCCGGCGCCGACATGCAGCGTGACGAAATACCGGGAAATGCCGCGCGCATCGAGTTTGTCAAACAGCGCGTCGGTGAAGTGCAGGCCTGCGGTGGGGGCTGCGACGGCGCCGTCCTCGCGGGCATAGATGGTCTGATAATCCTTGCGGTCCTGGTCGTCCTCGCCGCGCTTCGACGCGATATAGGGCGGCAGCGGAATGTGGCCGGTGGCCATGATCGCCTCGTCCAGCGCCGGGCCAGAAAGATCGAAGATCAGCTCAAGCTCGCCGCCCTCGCCCCGTTCGCCCGCCGTGGCGTCAAGCACGCCGGTGAGGCAGGTGGAGCCGTCACCGCCAAAATGCAGCCGGTCGCCGTGCTTGATCCGCTTGCCCGGACGCACGAAGGCTTTCCAGCGGTCGGGGCCCGCGCGCATGTGCAATGTGGCGGAGATGCGTTGCCGGTTGTCGCCACGGCTGCGAAAACCTTCGAGCTGAGCGGGAATGACTTTTGTATCGTTGAACACCAGCGCGTCGCCGGGCTCGAGCAGATCGGCCAGATCAGAGACCGCAAGATCCTGCAGGCTTCCATCGGCACCCACGCGCAGCAGACGGGCACTGTCGCGCGGGACTGCCGGCCTCAGCGCGATGCGCTCGTCGGGAAGGTCGAAATCGAAAAGGTCTACGCGCATCCGTGCGCCTCATGAAAAACGCGCGGAATTCCCATGGCTGAACCACGAAATTCCGCGCGTGGAGGTGACTTAAGCCTTGGCGTCAGCCGCAACCTTCATCGACACGATCTTGTCGGGATCGACGACGGGCTCGCCGCGCTTGATCTTGTCGACATTGTCCATGCCGGACGTCACCTGGCCCCAGACCGTGTACTGGCGGTTGAGGAAGCCGGCATCGTCGAAGCAGATGAAGAACTGCGAATTGGCCGAGTTCGGATCCTGCGCGCGCGCCATCGAGCAGGTGCCGCGCGAATGGTTCATGTTGGAAAATTCCGCCTTCAGGTCGCCCTTGTCGGAACCGCCCATGCCGGCGCGGCGGGGATCGAAGGACGGCCCGTCGGACTTGCCGAACTTGACGTCACCGGTCTGCGCCATGAAGCCTTCGATGACGCGGTGGAACACGACGCCGTCATAGGCGCCTTCACGGGCCAGTTCCTTGATCCGTGCAACATGGCCGGGGGCCAGGTCGGGAAGCATTTCGATGATCACTTCACCTTGGGTGGTTTCCAAGATCAGTGTGTTTTCGGGATCCTTGATCTCCGCCATGGGGTCTCTCCTGTTTAGATTGGAATGGGTATCTGGTCAGCTGCCGGAGCGGACCTCGATCATGCGGTCGGGATTGTCCACCGCACCATTGGCGTTGGCGCTGCCGCGCTTGATCTGGTCGACATGCTCCATGCCCTCGACCACCTGGCCGACAACCGTGTACTGGCCGTTGAGATGCGGTGCGGGCGCAAACATGATGAAAAACTGCGAGTTGGCCGAATTCGGGTTCTGCGAGCGGGCCATGCCGACCGTGCCGCGCTCGAACGGCTTGTCGGAAAATTCCGCCGCGAGGTCAGGCCCGGACGAGCCGCCGGTGCCGGCGCGCTGCGGCACGAAGCCGTCTTCCATGTCGCCGAACTCGACATCGCCGGTCTGCGCCATGAAGCCTTCGATCACCCGGTGAAAGGCGACATTGTCATATTCGCCGGCATCGGCCAGCGCCTTCAGCCGCGCCGCATGCTCGGGCGCGACATCATCGGCAAGTTCGATGACCACATCGCCCGTCTTGAGCGTGATGGTCAGCTTCTCGGCGGCAGTGGCAAAGGCAGTCGAGGCCAGGCCGAGGGCCAGGGTCGCGGCGATGAGCAGGCGGGAAGAACGCATGAGGGCTCCATATAAGTGCGGCGGCTGGGCATTTCGCACCGGCGGCAATCGTTTGACACACCGCCGCGGGCTTGGCAACGCCACGGCGAAGGCTGTTAGGGTCCCGAAAGCCGCGCTTTGAGTGCCTGATGCACGACGGCCGGGACAAACGGCGTGACATCGCCGCCCATCTTGGCGATCTGCCTGACAAGCGTGGCGGTGATGTGGCGGGATTCGGGATAGGCCGGCGCGAACACGGTGGTGATACCAGGCGCCATCGCCCGGTTCATGCCCGCCATCTGCATTTCATAGTCGAGATCGGTGCCGTCGCGCAGGCCGCGCACCAGCACGGTTGCGCCCGCATCTTGCGCCGCTTCCACCACGAGGTTCTGAAACGAGACCACGCTGACATCGCCCGCGCGCTGCGGAAACTCGGCCGCAACCACCTTGGTGATCATGGCCGCACGTTCATCGAACGAGAACATCGGCGTCTTGCCCGGATGCACGCCGATGCCGACCACAAGCCGATCGCACAGCGCCAGCGATTGCTCGAGCACGTGGATGTGGCCATTGGTCATGGGGTCGAACGACCCGGGATAAAACGCGATGCGCATGACAAAACCCTTCTTTGCAAGGCCTTTTGTCATGACAGCGAATGCGCTTCAAGCGATGAATGGACGAAACCGCCGGCTAGCCGGCTCAGAAATCGGCCGAAGACAACCAGATCAGCGATTTGCGGGTTTTCTTATAGGCGCGCACGGCCGCCGTTTCGATCTGGGCGCGATAGCGGTCGAAGGCCTCGAGATAGGCGGTATCAGGCGAACGGGCGAGCCCGGCGATCTGCTCGAGCGCCGGAGCTTCCAGCACGAAGCGGACTTCCATCACGCCGTCATAGCCGGAAAACCGGATCGTGCCGGCATCCTCGTCAAAACTGCGCATCTGGTTGGGAAAACCGATCATCGCAGGGCTCGCAATCGCTGCGGCGCAAGCGCGGTCACTTCTTGGCTTTTTTCTGAAACGGGTTTGTTTCCAGCTGCTTGACCGCGGTTCCGACCGCCGCCGTGGCTTTCACCGCGGCCTTGTCCTTCTTCGGTTTGCGAACTTCCTTGTTCGACTTCATTTGGCCCTTGGCCATGACAGGTCCTGTTCCGGCGTAGCATCCGGGCGGCCGGGATTGGCCTGTTCGGTTGGTCTACGCGACATAGAGAATATTCTGCGCCGTTCCTGGCCATTGCCATGACGGCGGTGTCAGGCGCTAGGCGTTGCTGACGGAACTCACAAGTTCCAGATTGCTGCCCTGCTCAACGCGCTCATGGCCCTGTTCCTCGTTGCGGATCCGGTACTGGGCCTTGCCCTGATTGTCCGGCAACCGCATCAGCACGGTAAATTCCCTGGGCGTGCGCGGCGACAACCCGACGCGCGATTGCAGCGTTACCTGCTGCCCCTTGGTGAAGACATTCTTGCTCATGGTCATTCCAATACGATCTGCGCCCGGCGCAGAATTTGTGCGTCCCGGGCATTTATTTTTCAATTCTTGGTCGAGATGCAAACAGGGTGACAGCCAGCCTAAGCCATGCCAAGCCACGCAATGCTTGAGTTATTACACCTGTTTCATACGCCTTTATTGCGGTTTATCAAAGTCAATTCTTGCATCGACGCCCGTCGGCCTGACCATCGCGGCCAACAAATTGTGCGTCTGCGAAAAAGAATCGAACCGCGACTTCAAAGCCATGTCATAGTGTTCGAGCGCGCCCGAAGGCGTGCACCCGGCCCGCAAATTGCGCGACCGGCACTGGAACCAAGCAATGGCCACTTCGTTGCAGCAGTTCACGACATGAGGTGTTGCCATGCTGATCAGATTTGGATTTGAAATCATCGTCGACTGCCCCGCACCGGTCCCGATGCTGCTGGCACTCTCCACCCACACGGAATTCAATGGCCGCCTGATTGGCGCTGACTACGTCAGAACCACCGCCATGACGCCCATTTCGGTCTATGTCGACCGTTACGGAAACCGGATATCCCGCGCCGTCGCCGACCAGGGCCGCACCACGTTCTGGTCCGATTGCGTCGCCGAAGTTAGCGGAACGCCGGACATCTGGCCGACATTCGCGGTTCAGCACCGGATCGAGGACCTGCCCAGCGACACGCTCGATTTCCTCGGCGCCAGCCGCTATTGCGATTCCGACAGTCTGGGCAATTTTGCCTGGGCCACCTTCGGCAACACCCAGGAAGGCTGGCCCCGGGTGCAGGCGATCAGCACCTTCGTCCACAATCACGTGACCTTCGGCTACAAGTTCGGCCGGCCGGACAAGACCGCCCGCGACGTGCTGGAGGAAAAATCCGGCGTCTGCCGCGACTTCGCCCATCTCGGTGTCAGCCTCTGCCGTGCCATGAACATTCCCGCCCGCTACGCCAGCGGCTATCTCGGCGATATCGGCGTGCCCGATTCCGGCTTTGACGATTTCTGCGCCTGGTTCGAGGTCTTTCTCGGCGGCAGCTGGCACACGGTCGATGCCCGCTACAATGTCCCGCGCATCGGCCGCATCCTGATGGTCCGCGGCGCCGATGCGTCGGATGTGGCGATGATCACCTCGTTCGGCAGCTACCAGCTGTCATCCTTCAGGGTCTGGACCACCGAGCTCGAAGACGGTACCAGCGACCAGGACCTGCACGCGATGTTTAAGACATTGCCGCCGCCCCGCCCCGGCGGACCGGATTTCGGCCTGGCCATGCCGGGCGCCGTGCATCTGAGCTGACCGCGGCTTCGTCGCATCGGCTTTCAGTGACCGGGACGGTGCCAGCCGGTCCCGTTTTGCCAGTGCGCCCAGTCACCAATCATTAGCCATAAAACCGTTCAGGTTTGGTTCATTCAGGATTTGTCATGGTGTCTGCATCAGAGTTTGGTGTGACGAAAGGACAAATGTGATGACTGTAGCTCTCGCCTTGCTTGCCCTCATGATCGTCGCGCTGTTCAGCGGTCTGGTTCTCGGCGCCCTGCGCCGGGAGATGCCGGACGAAACAAGGGACCCGGTCTGGACCGGCCATCGCTGATACGCCTGACCACGCCAAACCTGCCCTTTTGGGCAATTTGGCCCGGCTGTGAAGAAATCTGGCCGGGTTTGTGCTGACCGCGCCGCCCGTCCGGGCGCACGTCTGAACTTCCAATCCCCCTCAGAACACCGGGTTTACCCGGCAAGACGATGCCGGCAACGGCGCGGCTCAAGCACGCTCAATCGCCGGCGCGGGATCTCAACGGTATCCCGAGTTTTATGCGCCATTGTTTCATCAAAGCCGCCCGACGCTGCGGATAGATCGTGGTTTCGATGTTCAGGCTGACCACACGATCAGCCCGGAAATGCCGAAAATCATTGCGCAATTCGCACCAGGCAACAATCACCCGTGTCCGGTCGAAAAACGCCAATGCGATCGGCCAGATAACGCGCTCGGTGCTCGCGCCATTGACGTCTGCATAGGCGATCGTCAGCTTGCGTTGCCGCCGGATAGCATCGCGAATGCGCGGCAACTCGCTTTCGCCGGCAGACAGCGGCGCCCCCGGGCCCACCAGCAGGGTGGACTCGTCCAGCCCCGCGCGCAGATCCGGCGGCAGCACCGCCCCAATCTTGGCCAGTGCATTGCGCGCCGCCTGCCCCAACGGCTGGTCCGCGCGCTCCGCCACCCAGCGCGAGCCGAGCACCAGCGCCTCGATCTCGTCTTCGGAAAACATCAGCGGCGGCAGCATGAAGCCGGGCTTGAGCACAAAACCCACCCCCGCCTCGCCATCAATCGCCGCCCCTTGCGCCTTCAGCGCATCGATGTCGCGATAGATGGTCCTGAGCGAGACCCCAAGCTCTTCGGCCAGCGCGGCGCCACTGACAGGGTGCCGGTAGCGGCGAAAGACTTGCAACAGATCGAGAAGACGGGCGGCGCGGGACAAGACGGGCTCCGGAGGCGGGTTGGCGACGCGGGAGTGTAGCACGGATGGTGACAGATTATGGCAGGAGTGGGTGGGGCATGTTGGAGCGGCCCTTCATTGACAGGCGTTGAGCCCCTGCTCAAGGTGAATGTGGCAGGAGCCCCCAACAACCATCTGGCAGCTTCCGGCCCATAGCTGACTTTGGTGCGTTTAGCTGCGGAAGGCGGCTTTGAGCTTGGAATGGCCTATATTGTTTGCTTCACTCATGATCTGCTTTGCTTTTCGGCTGCAATTCGCTGTAGGGACAAACATCATCTTCGAAAGGTACGTGGCGGCGGCGAAACTGGGTTCCGGCCATCGCTTTTATGCGGCTTATCCTGTCCATTCTGAAATGGCGGAAGTCTTCACGCGAGGGGTCCCAGCCGACGAGGTACCAAAGGGGCGGCAAGATAAGCATTGCTTGCGGCTCAACCTCACGTCGGGTTTTGCGGCCCTTTGCGTCGCGATATTCAAACCGAACGAATTGGCGTCCAAGGAAAGCCGCTTCAAACATGGGGAGCAGTTCCGGGTCCATTTTCCCCATGTCCGACAAGTCCTGTAGCGGCGATAGCTGGCCGATGTGCAAACACTCCAGGAAACTGCGCAGGTCCTTAATTTTATCTGAGGGCAAGGCTTTTTCGATCTTGGCAAGGCCCGCGTCGGCTAGTTCGGAGAACGGTAAGTTTCCGGCTGCCCGCATGGCAGCGACACTGATCAACAGGGCAAAGACCTCGGGGACCGAAAGTCTGGCATTGGTTTGGACCGACTGCGGATCAAGCTGAAGACCACCACCGCGGCCGACATCAGAATGGATCACGTAGCCTGCTTCCCGCAGGGCGCTGATGTCGCGCAATACGGTTCGGCGAGAGGTGCCAACTTCCTTTGCAAGCGCTTCTACCGTGGATGTACCGTTGCGGCGTAGGCTGCGCACGATGGCGTCGTGTCTGAGTCTCACATTCATTATATCAACATAACACAAATGGTGACAGGATTTGGCACCATTTGATCGTAGACCCAATCCATCAACGCAGAGAAGGAGATTGCGATATGAAACGGACAGCAGTGAATCCCTGGGATTGGTCTATCAAGCTGGGCTACAATCAGGCCGAGGTGATCGAAGGCGCGGCGCGACAAGTGATATGCGCGGGTCAAACCGCGGTGGATAGCGATGGCTCTCCGCAACATCCCGACGACATGCGAGCGCAGATCAGCCTCGCGCTCAATAATCTTGAAGCGGTACTGAAAGGCGCGGGTATGGACCTGAGTAATGTGGTCAAGTTGGGTATCTATGCCACTGACGTTGATGAAGCGCTGAAGAATTTTGACCTTCTGGGCATGCGTTTCGGCTCCCATGGGGTTGCCCCGCCAATGACCCTCCTGGGGGTGACGCGCCTTGCGATCCCTGGACTGCTTTTCGAGGTTGAAGCGGTTGCAGCGGCCTGATCAAAAGCGATGCGGCCATTGGATTGAGACATGTCAATGGCCGCATTACCAGATTGAGGTCTTTGATGGAAATTGCCGCGAGAGTCCGCTCTCCGCTCACTGCCGACATCCGTCGCAATGCGCCAAGCATTCGCCCCTTTTGACATTCCCACCCCCTCTGCACAAAAAAGCCGGGGATCGCTCCCCGGCTTCTTGATTTTGCAACTGCCGACCAAATCAGCCCTGCGGATCTTCATCCGGCGCGGTGCCGTCGTCGGCGGCGGTGTCCGGCAGACCTGCTTCCGGCACGATGTCGGCAACGCCGATTTCGGCGGCTGCTTCGACATCATCGACCAGCTCTTCCTCGGCTTCCGGCTCGCTGATCCGGTCGACCGAGACCACGCGCTCGTCCTTGGCGGTCGAGAAGATGGTGACGCCCTTGGTCGCGCGGCTGGCCATGCGGATGCCGCCGACCGGCACGCGGATCACCTGGCCGCCGTCGGACACCATCATGATCTGGTCGCCATGCTCCACCGGGAAGGCGGCGATCAGCGGGCCGATCTCGCTGGTCTTCGAGGTGTCGGTGGCGCGGATGCCCTTGCCGCCGCGGCCCGAGATCCGGAACTCGTAGCTCGAGGAACGCTTGCCGTAGCCTTTCTCGCTGACGGTCAGGATGAACTGCTCGCGCGCCTTGAGCTCTTCGTAGCGATCATTGGTGATTTCACCGATTTCCTCGGTTTCCTCGCCAACCAGGCCGACATCCTCGACCTCCTCGCCGGTGGCGGCACGGCGTTCGGCCGCGGCGCGCTTGAGATAGGCGGCACGCTCGGCGGCTTCCGCATCGACATGGTGGACGATGGTCATCGAGATGATGTGATCATCCTTGCCAAGGTTCATGCCGCGCACACCGATCGAGTTGCGGCCGGCGAAGACGCGAACATCATCGACCCGGAAGCGGATGCACTGGCCCAGCGCGGTGGTCAGAAGCACGTCGTCGAACTCGTTACATGTCTCGACATTGAGAATGGCGTCATTCTCGTCGTCGAGCTTCATCGCGATCTTGCCGTTGCGGTTGACCTGGACGAAGTCGCTGAGCTTGTTGCGGCGGACGGTGCCGCGCGTGGTGGCGAACATCACGTCGAGATTGGCCCAGCTGTCCTCGTCCTCCGGCAGCGGCATGATCGAGGTGATCCGTTCGCCCTTTTCCAGAGGCAGCATGTTGATCAGCGCCTTGCCCTTGGATGTCGGCGTGCCGATCGGCAGGCGCCAGACCTTCTCCTTGTAGACGATGCCGCGCGAGGAGAAGAACAGCACCGGCGTATGGGTGTTGGCAACGAACAGCCGGGTGACGAAATCCTCGTCGCGGGTCGACATGCCGGAGCGGCCCTTGCCGCCGCGGCGCTGCGCCCGGTAGGTGGCGAGCGGCACGCGCTTGATGTAGCCTGCGTGGCTCACGGTCACCACCATGTCCTCGCGCGCGATCAGGTCCTCGTCGTCCATGTCCGCACCACCCTCGATGATCTGGGTGCGGCGCGGCACGCCGAATTCGTCGCGCACGGCAATCAGCTCGTCCTTGACGATCTGCTGGACCCGCATGCGCGAGCCGAGGATCTCGAGGAAGTCCTTGATTTCCTCGCCGATCTTGCCGAGTTCGTCGCCGATCTCATCGCGGCCGAGCGCGGTCAGGCGGGCGAGACGCAGTTCGAGAATGGCGCGCGCCTGTTCTTCGGACAGGTTGTAGGTACCGTCTTCCTCGTTGATCCGGTGACGCGGGTCGTCGATCAGCAGGATCAGCGGCTCGACTTCACGGGCCGGCCAGCGCCGTGTCATCAACTGTTCGCGCGCCGTCGCCGGATCCGGCGCGTTGCGGATCAGCGAAATCACTTCGTCGATATTGGCGACCGCAATCGCCAGGCCGACCAAAACATGCGCCCGTTCACGCGCCTTGCGCAGCAGGAACTTGGTCCGCCGGGTGATCACATCCTCGCGGAACGACACGAAGGCCTTGAGCATGTCGATCAACGTCATCAGCTCAGGCTTGCCGCCGTTGAGCGCCACCATGTTGACCCCGAACGAGGTCTGCAGCGGCGTGTAGCGGTAAAGCTGGTTGATGATCACGTCGGCGACCGCATCGCGCTTGAGCTCGATCACCACCCGGTAGCCCTGGCGGTCGGATTCGTCGCGCAGGTCGGAAATGCCCTCGATGCGCTTGTCGCGCACCAGTTCGGCCATTTTCTCGATCATCGTCGCCTTGTTCACCTGGTAGGGAACCTCGGTGATGATGATGGCTTCGCGGTCGTTGCGCATCGGCTCGACATGAACCTTGCCGCGCATCATCACCGAGCCGCGGCCGGTCTCGAACGCGCTGCGGATGCCGGCCTGGCCCAAAATGATGCCCGAAGTCGGGAAATCCGGTCCCGGAATGATGCTCATCAGCTCGAGCAGATCGATCGCCGGATTGTCCATGATGGCAATGCAGCCATTGATCACTTCGATCAGATTGTGCGGCGGAATGTTGGTCGCCATGCCGACGGCAATGCCGCCCGCGCCATTGACCAGCAGGTTGGGGAACCGGGCCGGCACCACCTTCGGCTCGGAGCCGGAGGAATCGTAGGTGTCCTGAAAGTCGACGGTTTCCTTGTCGATGTCTTCCAGCATCTCGTGCGAGAGCTTGGCCAGGCGCGATTCCGTGTAACGCATCGCAGCCGGCGGATCGCCGTCGATGGAGCCGAAATTGCCCTGCCCGTCGACCAGCATCGCGCCCATCGACCAGTGCTGCGCCATGCGCACCATGGCGTCATAGATCGACTGGTCGCCATGCGGGTGATATTTACCCATCACGTCACCGACGATGCGCGACGATTTCACATATTTGCGGTTCCAGTGGTAACCGCCCTCATGCATGGCGTAGAGAATCCGGCGATGCACGGGCTTGAGCCCGTCACGCACATCCGGCAGCGCCCGGCTGACGATCACGCTCATGGCGTAATCGAGATAGGAACGCTGCATTTCCTCGATGATCGACACCGGCTCAATGCCTGGCGTAATCGGTCCGGCGGGTGATTTCTGGTCTGTCAAAGCGGTCCACGACAATTGGATGGAATCATTTCTGCGTTATAGCCGAAAGCCGCTGCTGTCGCCAATTTTCGCACCCTGAATCAGCCCCTCAACAGACTTTCTCCACCGTTGCGGACACGGATGGGGGTTTCGAACCGGTCTTATGTATCGTAAGTCAGGGAAAGAGGCCGTTTTACCAAGCTTGCCGGGGGATGCTCAATGACAGTCGAGCTGATCATAAATGCCTTCGTCACGATCATCGTGATGTTCGACCCTCCGGGCCTCGCAGCGATCTTTCTCGGCCTGACCACCGGCATGACCCGCAGCCAGCGCATCCAGGTCGCCATCCGCGGCACGGTGACCGCGGCGGGCATTCTCGCCGTCTTCGCCATAGCCGGCGCCACCATTCTCAATATCCTGGGCATTTCGCTCGGCGCCTTCCGCATCGCCGGCGGCCTGCTGCTGTTCTGGATCGCCTTCGAGATGATTTTCGAAAAGCGCCACGAGCGCCAGGAAAAGAGCGCCGAGCGGGCGATCACCAAGGACCACATTTCCAATGTCGCTGTGTTTCCGCTGGCGATCCCGCTGATTGCCGGCCCGGGCGCCATCTCGGCGGTCATCCTGCTCGCCGGCTCGTTTTACCAGCCGGTCGAGCGCGCCGGGCTGATCGGCGTCATTGTCGCCGCCTCGCTGGTGCTGTTTGCCTTCCTGGTGATTGCCGAACGCATCGACCAGTTCCTCGGCGACACCGGCCGCACCATCCTCACCCGGCTGCTGGGTGTGATCCTCGCCGCTCTTTCGGTGCAGTTCGTCGTCGACGGCATCAAGCAGGCATTTCTCGGCGCCTGAGGCGGTGATCAAAGGCCAAGACAAGGACTGCGACTTCGAGACCTGGTTCTGACGCGCCGACGCGCGAAAGAACCGGGGCGCTCTCTCAGCGTGTCAGCCGATCACACCAGGTCCGGCACACGAACCACCAGACTTAAGCTGCCGACCTGATCAACACCGCCTCATCCGGCATCTGATCCGCTGTTTTTCCTGAAACCCCTGTTTTCCATGAAAGAAGACATGAAGCCGGTTTGCTCCGGCAGGACCGGAGGCTGCCAGGCGAGCTGGCTGGGCTGTTCGGCACCATGGGTGCCTCAGCGTCGGAACATGCCCCGGGCTCTCGAAACCTGGTCGATCATCAGCACGTTCAGCCCACCATTGGTGTAGGATGTCAGGAAGTTGACCTCCCCGGATTGCGTGACGACGCTTCGGCTGATGCGGCCGGTCTGCGTGACGGCGGCCTCGTTGACGCCGCCGATCTGGCGCAGTTGGCTCCGGCTACGATCACCAGTTTGCGAAACATCGGCGCTGTTGTGTTTTCCGGCCTGGAAAACCCCCGACACGTTGTACTGGCCGTTTTGACGGATAAACGCGATGTTCCGGTTCCCAAACTGATTGAGTTCGACGACATTGTTGCGCGACTTCTGCCGGATTTCCGCGATGTTCAGCTGGCCGGTCTGTGTCCGGCGGATGGAATTGCTGTCGCTGGCAACGGCAAATCCCGTCGATGCTGCCAGCGTTACGGAAAATGCGACCGACACCAGTATTTTAGAGTTCATCATGAACCTCGCATGTTGCTGACCGATAGCAGGCAAAGTGGCGTGTGCTATCGAACCAGGGTTGAGTTGTCCGGAACGGCAATCGGCGAAAACCCCCGGGTCAGCGGCGGCTCATCCGTCCGCTGCGTCCCGAAAAACCTGGCCCGTTCTGGATCTGATCGATAATCGACACCTGGTTGCTGCCAAACTGGCCGACCAAGGCATTGTTCTGTCGGCCGACCTGCTTCAGGTTTGTAACGCCGCCGGAGCCGACGCTCACCGATCCGAAGGAATTGAACAGGCCATTCTGGTTGACCTGATAGCTGGTCGTGTCGTGGCGATCGATGTTCACATGAACACTGACGTTGAAGTCGTTGTTCTGGTCGATCCTCACCGTATCGCCGGCCAAAGCCGGCGAACTGGCGACAAATCCACCGAACAAGGCTGCGAAAGCCATTCGGGTGTAAGACATCTCGGGCTCCTGAAACAAGTGCAAAATCAACGGGAGACGACAAACGTCCCCCGTCTTTACAGGTGCCCTTAGCGGCGGCGCAGCTGCGTACCGATAAACACATTGTTGCGGCCACCGATCAGCGCGTCGATGTCGTTGTTGCGGCCGACCTGAAATGCACCGACGGTATTGTTGCGACCGCCCTGATCAACCCCCAGGACATTGTTGCGACCGGCCTGCGCCGAGACGGCAACGTTACCGCGCCCCGCCTGGAAAACACCAGCAGCGTTGTTCCGACCAACTTGCTCCATTGTAGCTGTGCCGTTCCGGCCAATCTGCGCAACTCCCACAGAGTTGGAACGTCCGGACTGGTGAATGGCAGCAGCATTGTTGTTGCCCCCCATGATCACCGTTGTCACATTATCGGCAAGCGCCGGACTTGAGGCCAACACAATGGCAGCCGTAGAAATCATAATATACTTGTTCATCACTTCCCCCTGTTGAATTGCTCTACTCAGAGTTCACTAGAAGTGCCCTCCCAATACAAAAGTTAACAAATGATTAATAGTTTATCAACAAGATAATTACTATGGGATTAGGGAAATATTTACTACAATATATTTAAATTTTTAGTCAAATTTGAAGTTTCGGCGGGCGCCAGCGCAGCTTTGATTTGCTTGTTGGCTCTTGTTGAAAGTCCGTTCGGGGGGAGAAAGCTGGAATGCGCAGTACTTACACGTGCTTGATCGCATATCGCATGTGCTCGCTTTTTGCAGCTGTGCTGTTTTCTTTCCACGCCGTCGCGGACGAGATCGTGGTGCCGGAAGAGCATGCCACGGCTGTCGAAACATGCCCCGAATTCGGGGCGGGCTTTCTACGTGTGCCGGGCAGAAACACCTGTCTGCGTGTCGATGGATCGATAACCGCGACCTACACACTCAACACCACTGACAAGGACCTGCTGGCTGAAACAACCTATCTGAACGATAGCCCTTTCATCATCTACGATACCGTTGACACTGCAGCTTCGCGTATCAAGCCCGAAGTGGAAACCGTCCTTCGCTTCACCACGGCAGCCCCCAGCGAGTACGGACCGGTGGTCTCGGTGCTGAAATTCGGCCACCTCAAAGATCCCGAGACCGAGACGCTGCAGGTCGAGCAGGCGTTCGTTGCCCTCAACGGGTTTTCCTTCGGGCTGAGACGATCCTTCTTCGATTTTTCCTCCGGCGTATCAAATACCAACGGATATGCTTCAAACAGCAATGTCCTGCTTGCATCTTACGGTCACGACATCGGCAAGACGGGCCGTGTTACCGTGTCGCTTGAGGACAACACCAACCGGCGCGTGGATGACGGTGTCTGGTCCTTGCGCGGCAGGCATGAGCTGCCTGATCTGGTGGTGGCTGCAAGCCTGAAGAATTCTGACCGGGGCTATGCTCAGCTTGCGGGTGTCGTCACCCAGCTCAACAGCGATCGCAGCACATTCTGCTGCGGGGTTCCAAAGGACAAGCTGGGATGGGCCGTCTCAGCCGGGCTTGAATACCGCACGAAGTTTGCGGGCAAGCATGGACGCTTCATCCTGACCGGCACCTATGGCGAAGGAACGATCAGCTATCTCGGCGGCACGCCGTTTGCGACCGACTTCGTAATCGACGCGGATGGCAGCATCGTTCCCACGAAAGGATTTTCCCTGCTAGCGGGCTATGAGCATATCTGGAAGGAAAACCTGAAATCGCACCTGACGGTATCTGCCATATCAACCCGTACCACCACGAGGGACCTGAACTGGCGTCCTCTTTCGGTCCTCGCCTCCACCGGCGTCGAGTATCTGCCCGCCAACGGGATGACCTTCGGGCTTGAGGCAAATTACTATCTTGACCAAGCCAAGGCGCGCTACTTCGGCATCGAGGGTGAGCAGAGCAAAGTCGAATTCGCCAAGATGAAGGTGTACGCCCGCCGCAGTTTCTAATGCATGTCGCGTTCAAATGGATTCATTTGAACGATAACGTACATGCATCCTTTCAAAGTGTTACAGCGACCTTTGCGCATCCAATTGGATGCGCGGCGCTGTAGGCTCCGTCAGCAGTTCCAGACCGCCATACCGGGGTCTGCCCAGTAAGAACCGCTGCTCACGCCTCGCCAGAAGAAGTGTCAGATTTCGGACCACTGCAGCACGCGCACCAGGCTTGGTCAGCTGCCAAGCTCCACGACAAGTTCCGCACCGCCCCAGCCATGCACCTTGTCATGGGCGCGAATGGTAACGGTGGCGACACCTTGCGGGATGACGATGCCGGACTGGCTGCGGGTAAAGGGCTGCTCGGTATCATGCGGATGCGCCAGCACGCGCTCACCCAGCACTGTACCGTCGGGACCGATCACCTGCCACTTGTCGGAATAGTGATCCCAGCCGGCATCGGCATGGCGCACACTGACGTCAAACCGGTAGGTTCCATCCGCGGCCCTGGCAAATGTTGCCGCCACCACATCGGCCTCGCCGGCTTCGGCGGCAAAGGCGACTGACAGAGAGGCAACAGCAGCCATCATCAGCACAGTGAGGGTGTGGGCTGTCTTCGGTTTTCCAAACATGACCCAGTGTCACCCGGTCCGATGCCCGAACGCCAATCACAATCCTGTGCTTCAGCAGATATCCGGGCCATTCGGCGACAGTCTGCCGCCTGCTCACCGCTCCGTTGCCTGACCGGCGATGATCAGTTTGCCGCCGGATGGCCTTCGCTCAGTTGCAGCAGATCCCACAGATTGCCGTAGATGTCGCGAAACACCGCCACCGTGCCATAGTCCTCGGTTTTCGGCTCGCGGATGAACTCGACGCCTTCCGCGGTCAGACGATTGTAATCGCGCCAGAAATCATCGGTGTTGAAAAACAGGAACACGCGACCGCCAGTCTGGTTGCCGACAAACGCTTCCTGTTCCGGTTTCGAGGCCCGGGCAAGAACGATCGAGGCGCCCTGCCCGCCTTTCGGCCGGACCACCACCCAGCGCTTGTCCTGCTCGGGCTGGTAGCTGTCTTCGAGCAGATCGAAGCCGAGAACACCGCAATAGAAACCGATGGCCTCATCATAATCGTGCACCACGAGGGCGACATGGGTGATCGATTGTTTCATTGCTCTTGATCCTGCGGTTTCGGATGCAAACTTGCCGGTGTCAGAAAAACAAAGGCCCGCAAACTCTTAGCTTGCGGGCCTTTTGATCAGATCGATCCGATCAGAACGGAATGTCGTCGTCGAGGTCGCGGGAGGATCCGCCGCCGCCAAATCCACCGCCCGAACCGCCGCGGTCACCACCCGACGATCCGCCGCCAAAGTCTCCGCCGCCGCCATAATCACCACCACGGCCGCCACCGCCACCGCCGCCGCCTTCATTGCGGCCGTCGAGCATGGTCAGATTGCCGTTGAAGCCCTGCAGCACCACTTCGGTGGAGTACTTGTCCTGGCCCGACTGATCCTGCCATTTGCGGGTCTGCAGCTGGCCCTCGAGATAGACCTTGGAGCCCTTCTTGAGATAGTTCTCGGCGATCTTGCACAGGCCTTCGTTGAAGATCACGACCCGGTGCCATTCGGTCTTTTCGCGCCGTTCGCCCGAATTCTTGTCACGCCAGCTTTCCGACGTCGCCACCGACAGGTTGGCGATCGGCCGTCCGTCCTGGGTGCGGCGGATTTCCGGGTCCGCTCCAAGATTGCCAACCAGAATGACTTTGTTGACGCTACCCGCCATGATGTTCTCACCTTCCAACACTTCAGGCGGCACTCGGCCGCCCCGTCCAAATCGAATTTCACCTTACAGGATCAGCCATCCCCCCGTCAGACGGACAGGGACAATCCACAGGCCTTTTTTGTTCTTTATATGTTCTATTATCTGTGTCAGTTTCTGTCAAGAGATTCGGCTGCATGGCAGCTACCCGGCACCGCCCATCTCGACATTGTGGCCACGGTGCTTATGTATGGTTCTGGTCTGCCCCCCGGAACAATATTTAATGTGCAGTGTTGCATGGGGGCAATGTTACTTGCGGGATACGCCGGTCACTTCCCCCGGACCGTCAAACCTGCGAGCATTCTGGATAGGCGAGCGATCCGCTTGTGTTTCACGCGAACGCACCGGACCCTCCACGGCAAATCGGCGGCGACATGACTGAATTGAAATCCATCACCATCCGCGGGGCCCGCGAACACAATCTCAAGAATGTCGATCTCGACCTGCCCCGCAACAGCCTGATCGTGATGACCGGCCTGTCGGGGTCGGGCAAGTCGTCGCTGGCGTTCGACACCATCTATGCGGAAGGCCAGCGCCGCTATGTCGAGAGTCTCTCGGCCTATGCGCGGCAGTTCCTCGAGATGATGCAGAAGCCCGATGTCGACCAGATCGACGGACTGTCGCCGGCCATTTCCATCGAGCAGAAGACCACCAGCCGTAACCCGCGCTCGACCGTCGGCACGGTCACCGAGATCTACGATTACATGCGGCTGCTGTTTGCCCGCGTCGGCGTGCCCTATTCGCCGGCAACCGGTCTTCCGATCGAAAGTCAGACCGTCAGCCAGATGGTCGACCGGGTGCTGGCGCTGGAAGAAGGCACGCGGCTCTATATCCTTGCGCCGGTGGTCCGCGGCCGCAAGGGGGAGTACCGCAAGGAACTGGCCGAATACATGAAGAAGGGCTTTCAGCGGGTCAAGATCGACGGTCAGTACTACGAGATTGCCGACGCCCCGACGCTCGACAAGAAATACAAGCACGACATCGACATCGTCGTCGACCGCATCGTCGTGCGGCCCGACATGGCCGCCCGTCTCGCCGATAGCATGGAGACCTGCTTGCGGCTGGCCGATGGCCTTGCGATTGCCGAATTTGCCGACAAGCCGCTGCCCGACGCCGAAACTTCTGCCGGCGGCTCGGCCAACAAGTCGCTCAACGAAACCCATGAGCGGGTGCTGTTCTCGGAGAAATTCGCCTGCCCGGTTTCCGGCTTCACCATCTCGGAAATCGAGCCGCGGCTGTTTTCCTTCAACAATCCGCACGGCGCCTGCCCCACCTGTGACGGCCTCGGCACCCAGAAGACCATCGACGAGGCACTGATCGTGCCCGAACCCAACCTGACCCTGCGCAGCGGCGCCATTGCCCCCTGGGCCAAGTCCAGCTCGCCCTATTACACCCAGACGCTGGAAGCCCTGGGCAAGCATTTCGGCTTCAAGCTCTCCGACCGATGGGACGAGCTTCCAGCCAAGGGCAAGGCCGCCATCCTGCGCGGCACGCAGGAAAAGATCTCGTTCAAATATGATGACGGACTTCGCTCCTACACCACCTCGAAGAATTTCGAGGGGATCATTCCCAATCTCGAGCGCCGCTGGAAGGAAACCGACAGCGCCTGGGCGCGCGAGGAGATCGAACGCTACATGTCGAATGCGCCCTGCCCGGTCTGTGACGGCTACCGGCTCAAGCCCGAGGCGCGCGCCGTCAAGATCAATGACTGCCATATCGGCCAGGTCACCGAACTGTCGATCCGCAATGCCGGCGACTGGTTCGACAGGCTGCCCGATGAGCTCAACGAGCAGCAGAACCAGATCGCTGTCCGCATCCTCAAGGAAATCCGCGACCGGCTGAAATTCCTCAACGATGTCGGCCTCGACTATCTGACCCTGTCGCGCAATTCCGGCTCGCTCTCGGGCGGCGAAAGCCAGCGTATCCGGCTGGCCTCGCAGATCGGCTCGGGGCTGACCGGCGTGCTTTACGTGCTCGATGAACCCTCCATCGGCCTGCACCAGCGCGACAATGCCCGGCTTCTGGAAACGTTGAAACACCTGCGCGACATCGGCAACACGGTGATCGTCGTCGAGCATGACGAGGACGCCATCCTGACCGCCGATTACGTGGTCGATATCGGCCCCCATGCCGGTGTGCACGGCGGCGAGATCATTGCGCAAGGCTCGCCCGGCGACATCATGGCCAATCCGCGCTCGATTACCGGAAAATATCTCTCCGGCGAGCTCGACGTGCCGGTACCGGCCGAACGCCGCAAGGCGAAAAAGAAGAAAGAACTCAAGGTTATCGGCGCCCGCGGCAACAATCTGAAAAACGTCTCGGCCTCGATCCCGCTCGGCCTGTTCACCGCCGTCACCGGCGTGTCCGGCGGCGGCAAGTCGACCTTCCTGATCGAGACGCTCTACAAGGCCGCAGCCCGCCGGGTGATGGGCGCGCGAGAAAACCCCGCCGATCACGACCGCATCGACGGTTTTGAGAACATCGACAAGGTGATCGACATCGACCAGTCGCCGATTGGCCGCACACCGCGCTCGAACCCGGCCACCTATACCGGCGCCTTCACTCCGATCCGCGACTGGTTCGCCGGCCTGCCGGAAGCCAAGGCGCGCGGTTATCAGCCGGGCCGCTTCTCGTTCAACGTCAAGGGCGGCCGCTGCGAGGCCTGCCAGGGCGACGGCGTCATCAAGATCGAGATGCACTTCCTGCCCGATGTCTACGTCACCTGCGACGTCTGCCACGGCAAGCGCTACAACCGCGAAACGCTGGACGTCACCTTCAAGGGAAAGTCGATCGCCGACGTGCTCGACATGACGGTCGAGGAAGGTGTCGAGTTCTTCGCGGCCGTCCCCGCCGTGCGCGACAAGCTGCAGGCGCTTGAGGGCGTTGGCCTCGGCTACATCAAGGTCGGCCAGCAGGCGACCACGCTCTCGGGCGGCGAGGCGCAGCGCGTCAAGCTGGCCAAGGAGCTGTCAAAACGCTCCACCGGTCGCACACTCTACATTCTCGACGAGCCGACGACGGGGCTGCATTTCCACGATGTCGCCAAGCTCCTGGAAGTGCTGCACGAACTGGTCGATCAGGGCAATTCCGTGGTGGTGATCGAGCACAATCTCGAAGTCATCAAGACCGCCGACTGGGTCATCGACCTCGGCCCCGAAGGCGGCGATGGCGGCGGCGAGATCGTCGCCGAAGGCACGCCCGAGGACATCGTCAAGGTGGAGCGCTCCTACACCGGCCAGTTCCTCAAGGAATTGCTGGAACGCCGCCCGCAGAGACGGGTGGAAGCGGCAGAATGAGGTCTGTGTCGGCAACCGAAGCAGTGTTGAGCGGTTTACGTTCATGATTGGACGATTGATTTTCGTATTCGTGCTGGTGCCGGCTGCGGCATCGGCACAGGCGCTCGACAATATCGAGGCCTTGCGCGAACGTAGCCTTGAACTGGTGAATCAGGAACGCTGCGCGGAAGGGCTCAGCCGGCTCGAACTCGAGGACGACTTGAACGAAGCTGCGCTCGCCCATGCCGAAGACATGCTTGAACGCGATTATTTCGCCCACACATCACCTGACGGCGGAACGGTGCTCGACCGCTATCTGGATGCCGGAGGCGATCAGGGCCGCGTGGTTCGGGAAAACCTGTCCCGCTGCAATGGATGCTTGGGCCAGCCCGACATCAAGAGTGTCGAGCAAATGCACGAAGGCTGGATGAACAGTCCCGGTCATCGCGCAAACATCCTTGCGGAAGGACTGACCAATTTCGGTTTCGCTGTGGTTCATGACAGCGATGGAAACCGTTACGGAGTCCAGACCTTTGCAGGATCCGGCGTGCCCCGCGGCGAGCTCACGGGCGGTTCCGTCGAGACCATCGGGCCGCAGGAGCAAACGCGGCTCGCCGCCGAATTCATCAATGACCTGCGTTCCGGGGCTAAGGCGGCAACTGCGGACCAGCGCTTGCGCCAACATGTCGAAAGCAAATTGCCTTCCGGCAATCTCACCGATGACAGTCTCTCCAAGATGAAGCTGCTGGATGATCTCCCGGCGGATTTCCCATGGCTGAGCTATCAGGTGCTTTCCGGACAATGCGGTGGCTGTGGCAAGGAACCCACCAATTCCGACGTCAAGTTCTTCCTCGAAAGGTGGAGCGAAGGCGGCCGAACCCGCGCAATTCTGACGGATACGTCCCTGACAAGCCTCGGTTTCGTCGTCGTGGCGGATGGCCAGGGGCGCAAGTTGTCAGTTCTGTTGCTGGCCGGAGAATGAGCAGGGCTGCACCGCCGCTCCTGCCGGATTCGGGTTGCGTTCCAGCGCAATTTTGATTGAGTCGCTACCGGCAACACCCAAAAGAGTCGGGGCCGTAACTGATCTCGAACATATCATCAATTGAGAGGAGGCGCTCATGACCACACACGGAACAATCCGCACCGGCATTGGCGGCTGGGTGTTTGATGCCTGGAACGAGAGCTTCTATCCGCCGAAACTGGCCAAGACCAAGCACTTGCACTATGCGGGCAGCCAGTTGCGGGCAATCGAGGTCAACGGCACCTATTACGGCAGCCAGAAACCGGCGACCTTTGCCAAATGGGCGGCGGATGTGCCGGACGGGTTCGTGTTTTCGCTGAAAGCCAGCCGCTACTGCACCAACCGCAAGGTGCTGGCCGAAGCCGAGCCGTCGATTACAAAATTTCTCAATCAGGGCATCACCGAGCTTGGCGACCGGCTCGGCCCCATCCTCTGGCAGTTCATGCCGACGAAAAAATTTGAACCGGATGATTTCGCGGCCTTTCTCGCGCTGCTCCCAGACGAGCAAGACGGCATCAAGCTTCGTCACGTCGTTGAGGCCCGGCACGAGAGCTTTTGCACGCCGGATTTCATCGAGTTGCTGGCCAAGCACAACGTGGCGGCGGTCTGCGCCGATCATGACACCTATCCGATGGTGGCCGATGTGACCTCGGACTTTGTCTATGCAAGGCTGCAGCAGGGCTCGGATGATGTCCCGACCTGCTATCCACCTGACGAGATTGATCTCTGGGCCGAGCGGCTGAAGACTTATGCCGCGGGTTCTGCACCATCCGATCTCGACCTCATCGCGCCCGACCGAAACGTCGAAAAGCAGCCGCGCGATGTCTTTGCCTTCTTCATCACCGGCGGCAAGGTCAACGCGCCCAAGGGGGCGATGACGCTGCAGCAGAAGGTCTGATCTGGCCGGGGTTCAGGCTTCTGTAACTGTCTTGACCAGTATCAAGGCCGTCCTGCTTTCTCGAGTGTATCATTGCCTCTGACGCAACCACACGGGAGGAATGAAGATGGCTGCTTTTACGGGAAAGACTGCGCTTGTCACAGGATCAGGCGCCGGCATCGGCCGAGCCACGGCACTGAAATTTGCCGCTGAGGGCGCCAATGTCGTGGTGTCCGATATTCATGTGCCGGCCGGGGAAGAGACCGTCGCGCTGATCCACAAGGCTGGCGGAACCGCGATGTTCCAGCGCGCCGATGTCTCCAGCCCTGAAGATGTCGCGGCCTTGGTGGCCGGCGCAGTTGATGAGTACGGACGGCTCGATTGCGCGGTCAACAATGCCGGCATCGAGGGCACCATTGCGCCTTTCGCCGATCAGGCGGAATCCAACTATGACGCCATCATGCGGATCAACGCCAAGGGCACATTCCTGTGCCTTCAGGCTGAAATCAACCACATGCTGAAGAGCGGCGGCGGCACCATCGTCAACCTGGCTTC
Organism: Hoeflea sp.; assembly: GCF_002733955.1. Taxonomy (GTDB): domain Bacteria; phylum Pseudomonadota; class Alphaproteobacteria; order Rhizobiales; family Rhizobiaceae; genus Hoeflea. The sequence goes on from NZ_NVXQ01000002.1 coordinate 281,445, forward strand.
GGTTGCCGGCCTGATCGGGTTTCCGGGCCTGTCGCCCTATGTCGCCTCCAAACATGCGGTGATCGGCATGACCAAGAACACGGCGCTTGAATACGGCAAGGCCGGGATCCGGGTGAACGCCGTCTGCCCCGGCGGCATCGACACGCGGATGCTGGATTCGCTGGCGGATCAGGCAACCGCTGGCGCCCAGTCGAGCGCCGAGATGATGGATCCGCTGCACCCGCTCGGCCGCATCGGCACGCCGCAGGAAGTTGCCAACCTGATCGTCTGGCTGTCCTCGCCCGAAGCCTCGTTCATGCTCGGGGCCATCGTGCCCGTCGATGGCGGCTACACCGCGCAATAGGGCTGAATGTTTCGGGGAGCCACGAAGCGACATCGTGGCTCCCTGCCCCTCCTGGGCCAAGGCGTAGCTAGCGAATGTTCTTGGGCAGCAAGATGGTCAGCAGACCCAGGAACGGCAGGAATGCGCAGATCTGGTAGACATAGACAATCCCCCTGGCATCGGCCACTTGCCCCAGCACCGCGGCCGCAATGCCGCCCATGCCAAAGGCAAAGCCGAAAAACACCCCGGCGATCAGCCCCACCCGGCCCGGCACCAGTTCCTGTGCAAACACGATGATTGCCGGAAATGCCGAGGCCAGCACCACACCGATGATCACCGTCAGCACCGCTGTCCAGAACAGGTCTGCATGCGGCAGCATCAGCGTGAACGGCAAAATGCCGAGGATCGACACCCAGATCACTGCCTTGGCGCCGATCCGGTCACCGATGGGTCCGCCAATCAGGGTCCCGGCAGCCATCGCGCCGAGGAACACAAACAGCATCAACTGCGAATCCTGCACGCTGACACCAAAGCGTTCGATCACGTAGAAGGTGTAGAAGCTGGAAAAGCTTGCGACATAGATGTTCTTGGTAAACACCAGCAGCGCCAGCACCACCAGCGCGATGATCACCCGGCGGCGCGAATGCAAAAGTGTCGTGTCGGCCGCCGGGCGGCCGGCGGATGCCCGCCGGAAGGCTGCATACCAGCGGCTGACCCAGGTCAGGATTGCCATGCCGCAGAGCGCTGCAAGCGCGAACCAGGCTACCGAAGCCTGGCCATTGGGCACGATGATGAAGGCCGCAAGCAGCGGCCCCGTTGCGGTGCCGATATTGCCGCCGACCTGGAAAACCGATTGCGCCGTCCCGTGCCTGCCGCCGGAAGCAAGCCGGGCGATGCGCGAGGATTCGGGATGGAACACGGCCGAACCGAACCCGACCAGCGCGGCTGCCAGCAGCAACAGCCCGTAGTAGCCAGCTGTCGCCAGCAACAACAGCCCGATGAGCGTGAAGCCGGTTCCGACCGGCAGCGCATAGCCGATCGGGCGCTTGTCGGTGAAGGCGCCGATCGCCGGCTGCAAAAGCGACGCGGTAAACTGGAACGCGAAGGTCAGCAGCCCGATCTGGGTGAAACTCAGATCGTAATTGATTTTGAGGATCGGATAGATCGCCGCCAGAACCGACTGCATCGTGTCATTGAGAAAATGGCAGATGGAAAGCGCCACCACCACGGAGAACGCCGCCGGTGTGGCTGCCTTGGTCACGGATCCTGCTCCGGAATTGTCGGGAATAACGCGCATGATCTTTCCTTGGTTTCTCACACACCAGGATCTCGGTCATCACCGGATGCTCCGACCTGATCGCATGAGCACGTGACTTGAATGGGCGAGCCGGCGGGTCAGGAACCCGGTTTCGAGCGGCAGCGTCAATTCCGGCTGTCGAAAACAACCTCGTTCAGAGAGATACACGCCTTGTCTGCAGCCCGCCTTCGTGGTTTGGTCTGATTTTTACGCATTTGGGCCAACCGCAATGTCTCTTTTATCCGTCCACGACGATCTCCATGCGCCGGTCACCGATCCCCAGCTCAATCCCCATCGGGTTCTGGTTGAAGCCTCTTTGATCCCGGCACTGGCCTTTGCCCACAGCTTTGTCCGTGACGAGCATGTCTCCGAGCACCACCACAGCAGGTCTCAGCTGCTGCATCCGATCACCGGCGTGGTGATCGTCACAACGCCGGTCGGACGCTGGATGGTTCCACCCGATCACGCCTTGTGGATCCCGGCAGGGACACGGCACGCCGTCGACATCATCGGCGAGGTCGAGATGCAGTCTGCCTATGTCCGGCTGGATGCGATCGATGGGCTGCCGACCCATCTCCACGTCACCGGCATGACCCGGCTGATGCGCAGCCTGCTCGACGAAACCGTCCGCATCGGGCCGGAGGCAACCGACGCCCGCGCCGAGCTCATCCGCAGCACCCTGCTGCACGAGATCCCGTTGCTGCCCGAACGCCCGCTTGGCTTGCCGCTGCCCCGCAACCCGCGCCTGGCCGATCTCTGTCGCGGCTTCATCGCGCTGCCTTCGGCCCGGCTTGAAATCGATGACTGGGCCGACAGCGTCGGCATGAGCCGCAGAACCTTCACCCGCCTCTTCCGGCAGCAGACCGGGCTCAGCCTCTCGGCTTGGCGCCAGCAAGCCTGTGTCATGGCAGCACTTCCCCGTCTCAGCGCCGGCGAGCCGGTCACCGCAGTGGCGATGGATCTCGGCTATGACAGCATCCCGGCCTTCACAACCATGTTCTCCCGGGTCATGGGTGCACCACCCAAATCGTACCTGAGAAACCAGAGACTTCACTGAATGCACTACTCAGCTTCACGGCCATCGAACAGCTGCAGGCAGCGCTCTTAGCGAGCATTCAAGGCGAGAAACCACCTGAGGTAAGCAAATTGTGACATTGCCGAAAATGCGATAGGCTGAGTCGCGTTCCCGTCAGACCCGGCGACCACGACAATAAGCTGCCGACAGCTGCTTCAGCCGTGCCACGGGTTCTGTCTTTCATTACAGGTTTTGAGTGTTTCATGTCCGGAATGGTCGTCTTTATCAATCTAGCCGGTGCCGTTGCCCTGCTGCTCTGGGCCACCCGCATGGTTCGCACCGGGATCGAGCGGGCCTATGGCGACGTGCTTCGCGAAAAGCTCCGGCTTGCAATCGGCAACCGGGTAACAGCTGCAATTGCAGGCTTTTTCTTCGCCATCGCACTGCAGAGCGCGACTGCTGTTGCGCTGATCGTCGCCGGCTTCGTCGCCAGCGGTTACGTCTCGACCGCCATCGGCATAGCCACATTGCTCGGCGCAGATCTCGGCTCCGCGCTGGTGGTCCGCATTCTGCGCCAGGACCTGTCGCTGCTCATTCCGGTGCTGCTGCTTGCCGGCACGATTGCGTTCCGGGCAAGCGAGTCCCGCAACTGGCGCCAGATCGGCCGCATTCTTGTCGGCCTTGGCCTGCTGCTGCTGTCGTTGCGGCTGATTGGCGAGGCATCGATCCCGCTCAAGACCAGCGAGATCCTGCCGGTCATCATCAATTACCTGTCGCGCGACTGGATCACCGCTTTCGTCCTCGCCGGACTGCTGGCCTGGGCGTTTCACTCCAGCGTCGCCGCGGTGCTGCTGCTTGCCTCACTGGCAGACCGGGCGCTGATCCCGCCGGTGCTCATCATCCCGCTGGTCCTCGGCATCAATTTTGGCGCCGCCGTGATCGCCGCAGTGCTGACCCGCGGCGAACGGGTCGATGCGCGCATCGTGCCGCTCGGCAACGTTGCCATCCGCGGGCTGGGAACGCTGATCGCCCTGGGTGCACAGATGAGTTTCGAACTCGAGAGCAGCTTCTTTTCGGATCAGCCTGGGGATGCCGTGGTGCTGGTACACCTGGCCATCAATCTGGCGGTTCTCGTCTTTGGCCTGCCGTTTTGCGGCATGGTCGGGCGAATGCTCAAGCGCTGGCTGGTCCCGACCGCCCTGCCCGATGAGATTGCAGCCGAAACCAGAATGTCGGCCCTCAATCCCGAGCATCTGGCTGACCCCCGCCAGGCCGTTGCCAATGCCACCCGCGAAGTGCTGACGGTCTGTGAACGCATCGAGCTGATGCTGACCTGGATTTTCGATGTCTTCGACATCCCGGACAAGCAGAAAATGCGCCGGATCGAGGAACTCGACGACGAGATCGATGAAACCCATCGCGACATAAAATTCTATCTCGCCAAGATTTCCGAAAGCCGGCTGGATGAAAAATCAGCCGCTCAGCTTCAGGATCTCCTTGGCGCCACCATCAAGCTCGAGCAGGCTGCCGATATTATTGCCCAGAACATGGTGACGAGAGCCCGCAAGAAGGATTCGCGCAAAATCACCTTCTCCAACGAAGGCTGGCACGAGCTCAAGGCCCTGCACCAGGAAGTCCTCAAGAACGGGCGCCTGGCCTTCAACCTGTTCGTCAATGCCGATGTCGATCACGCCAGAGAGCTGGTGGCTCAGAAGGAGGTGGTGCGCACCATGGTTCGCCAGAGCGAGGAACAGCACATGCAAAGGCTTCGCGACGGCAACGACAACAGCTACGACAGCAGCTCGATCCACATCGACACCATGCGCGATCTCAAGGAGATCAACTCGCTGTTTGCTTCCATTGCCTACCCGGTACTGGCCCGCGCCGGCATGCTGCGCAAGAGCAGGCTTCTGTAGTCTGGGAACCCGGGCAGCAAATCAACCGGTTACAGCGGTTCGATATGCCGGGCGAGATCTTCGGCGCTCATCCCCCGGCCCGCACGGTTTGCGGCATCGCTGTGCAGCGCCACGCCGGCACATGCCGCTTCGAAGGCCGGCATGCCCTGGGCGAGCAGGCTACCGATGATACCGGCAAGCACGTCGCCGGATCCGGCCGTGGCCAGCCAGGCCGGCGCATCGGCATTCACGGCCGCGCGCCCGTCCGGTGCCGCGATCACCGTGTCGGGCCCCTTGTAGACCATGATCGCGTTGAAGCGCCTGGCTGCGGCTCTGGCACGATCGATCTTCGACAGTGATGTGTCTTCCGCAAGGTCCCCACACAACCGCCGGAACTCTCCCTCGTGCGGCGTGAGGATCAGCCGCGGTTCACCGGCAAACAGCTCCGCCAGCGCTTCCGGATTGTCTGCGAACGAAGTCAGCCCGTCAGCGTCAAGCACGACCGGCCGCCCGGTGGCGGCGAGCCTGGCCGTGTAGCTGCGCGCCTTTTCCAGATCACCGAAACCAGGTCCAAGCACTAAAGCTGAAAGCCGTTTGTCTGACAGCCACGCCTCCAGCTCCGCTTCGTCACGGATCGAGCGCTGCATGATGGCGGTGAGATGCGACGCCAGCGCCAGGGTCGCGCCCGGCGCATTGGCCATGGTCACCAGTCCGGCGCCGCTGTTCAGACCGGCCGTTGCCGACAGCCGAGCTGCACCGGTGGAACTCAGCGGTCCGCAGAACACGACCAGATGGCCGCGGCCATATTTGTGCTGCCCCGCATCCGTGACCGGGCGTTCTGATGCGTAAAGACCGGGATGGTTTTTCCACATCGGATCGTCGCTGCTGATCTGACGTGCCGGGATGCCGATATCGCACAGATGCATCTGGCCGCACAGCGCCCTGCCCGGCATCAGCAGATGCCCGGGCTTCAGCGCCGCAAACGTTACCGTGTGACTGGCCGAAAAACAGGCGCCCGTCGGCTCGCCGGTCCTGCCCGACAGGCCCGATGGCAGATCGACGGCAATGACCGGCGTACCAGCCTGCTGCGCCCGGCCGATCAGGGCCGCGATGTCGGATGACACCGGTCGGTCGAGCCCTGCCCCGAACAAGGCATCGACAATCACGTCGCCTAGGCGCGGCTGCCAGTCATCGAGCGTCTGCAAGCTGCCGGGAAAGGCCTGGCGCGCTCGGGCTGCATCACCACCCGGCTTCGGCTCCATGCCGAAGCGCACCACCTCGACCCCGCTGGCGGCCAGCAAGCCGGCTGCGACATGACCGTCGCCGCCATTGTTGCCCGGCCCGCACAGGACCACGGCGCGCTGGACTTCCGGATAATGCGCCAACAGCACCGCCGCCACATGGGCGCCGGCCTTTTGCATCAGGCCGAAACTGTCAATGCCGCTGTCAGCGGCGGCGCGGTCTATCTCGCCCATCGTTTCGGGAGAAACCAATAGTGTCTCGTGTATTGCCATGATCGTTCGTGACATGAGGCCGGCAGCACGGTCAAGATTGCCCGTCCAAACCGGCAGCACTCGCAACACTGCGCATGCATACGCACATTATTTAATCATTCTGCACAGTTTGAATGCGCTTGCTGACGCACAAAAAATCAGCACCCGGCCATATCGATTTCGGGCTTTCACGCAATTATCGGCACAAATTGGCCCGCCACGACGCAAGCAGGTACATTCGGGCTTCGTTTTCCGCGGATTTCGGCAGCAGATCGAATTATTCCGTGGGTATTGGCAGATTTTTTCGCAAAGTGGCACGGTGTGTGCTTTGATACACGCGAGTGGGTATGTGGCGTCAGCCTAGCACCCGCTTTCACAGGACAGAGCGGAGAATTGGTTCTCATGAAAAAGATCGAAGCGATCATCAAGCCGTTCAAGCTTGATGAAGTGAAGGAAGCTCTTCAGGAAGTCGGCCTGCAGGGCATTACTGTCACCGAGGCCAAGGGCTTCGGTCGCCAGAAGGGCCACACCGAACTCTATCGCGGCGCGGAATATGTTGTAGATTTCCTGCCCAAGGTGAAGGTCGAGATCGTCCTCGCGGACGAAACCGCCGAAGCAGCGATAGATGCCATTCGCAACGCGGCCCAGACCGGCCGCATCGGTGATGGCAAGATCTTCGTTTCAAACGTCGAGGAAGTCATCCGTATCCGTACCGGTGAAACCGGCAACGACGCCATCTGATCACTGTGTGCGGCCGCGCGCCGCGCACCCATCGTCATTTACTAACAGGGAATATCGAACATGACGACTGCCACTGAAATCCTCAAGCAAATCAAGGACAACGACGTCAAATTCGTCGACCTGCGCTTCACAGACCCCAAGGGCAAGATGCAGCACGTGACCATGGACGTGTCTTGCGTTGACGAAGACCTGTTCGCCGATGGCGTCATGTTCGACGGCTCCTCGATTGCCGGCTGGAAGGCGATCAATGAATCCGACATGGTGCTGATGCCAGACACCGCGACTGCGCATATGGACCCGTTCTTCGCCCAGTCGACCATGGTTGTCTTCTGCGACATTCTCGACCCGATTTCCGGCGAAGCCTACAACCGCGACCCGCGCACCACGGCCAAGAAGGCCGAAGCCTATCTGCAGGCGTCCGGTCTCGGCGACACCGTCTATATCGGTCCCGAGCCCGAATTCTTCATCTTCGATGACGTCAAGTACAAGGCTGACCCCTACAACACCGGATTCAAGCTCGATTCGTCGGAACTGCCGTCGAACGACGACAGCGACTACGACACCGGCAACATGGGTCACCGTCCGCGCACCAAGGGCGGCTACTTCCCGGTTCCTCCGGTCGACAGCTGCCAGGACATGCGTTCGGAAATGCTCACCGTTCTGGCTGAAATGGGCCTGGTCGTTGAAAAGCACCACCACGAAGTGGCGTCTGCTCAGCACGAACTGTGCATGGTCTTCGACACCCTGACCCGCATGGCCGACAAGACCCAGATCTACAAGTATGGCGTCCATCAGGTTGCCCATGCCTACGGCAAGACCGCAACCTTCATGCCGAAGCCGGTCTTCGGCGACAACGGTTCGGGCATGCACGTTCACCAGTCGATCTGGAACGGCGGTAAGCCGACCTTCGCCGGTGACGAATATGCCGGTCTTTCGGAAAACTGCCTGTTCTACATCGGCGGCATCATCAAGCACGCCAAGGCCATCAACGCGTTTTCGAACCCGTCGACCAACTCCTACAAGCGTCTGGTTCCTGGTTACGAAGCTCCGGTCCTGCTGGCCTACTCGGCACGCAACCGTTCGGCCTCCTGCCGTATCCCGTTCGGCTCCTCGCCGAAGTCCAAGCGCGTTGAAGTCCGCTTCGGCGATCCGACCGCCAACCCGTACCTGTGCTTTGCAGCCATGCTGATGGCCGGTATCGACGGCATCAAGAACAAGATCCATCCGGGCAAGGCCATGGACAAGGACCTTTACGACCTTCCTGCCAAGGAACTCAAGAAGATCCCGACCGTTGCCGGTTCGCTACGCGAAGCGCTCGAAAGCCTCGACAAGGATCGCAAGTTCCTGACCGCCGGCGGCGTCTTCGACGACGACCAGATCGACGCTTTCATCGAGCTGAAGATGGAAGAAGTGATGCGTTTCGAAATGACCCCGCATCCGGTCGAATTCGACATGTACTACTCGGTCTAAGACCTTACGAATGCAAAAAGAAACCGGGGCGGATCATCGATCCGCCCCGGTTTTCATTTGGGCTGCAGCCTGGCGGTCTACGCCGCCAGGTCAGATGATTATTTCTTCGTCTGGCTGCCGATGAAATCACGCACGATGCGGACAATGCCGCGGCCCAGCACGGCGTCCAGCGCCGCAATGAACTCGTCGACATGCTCCGGACCGCAGACCAGAGGCGGTTCCAGCCGAATGACATTGCGGTTGTACTCGGTGAACGCCACCAGCACATTGTGATCGCGCAGCAGTTCAGCGCCGACAAAACCCGACAGCGAGCCCTTGAGCTTGTCATCGAGCAGCGCCACCATCGGCCTGAGCAGCGCCGGCAGGGTCTGGCTAAAATCCTGGAACTCGAGACCGACCATGAAGCCGCTGCCGCGCACATCCTTGATGATCTGTGGATACTTGGCCTTCAGCTCGTTGAGGCGCTCGATCAGGTAGGAACCGACCCGCTCGGCATTGCCGATCAGATCCTCGTCATACATGACGTTGAGGCCTTCGATCGCCGTCACGCAAGCCTCGCCGATACCACCAAAGGTGGCCTGCGCATGGATCATCGCCGTCTTCGGCGTGCCATAGGCCTTCATGTAGACATCGCGGGAGGCGATCATGGCTGCCATCGCCGTCTTGCCACCACCAAGCGATTTGGCAAGCGCCGTCACATCAGGCACCACTCCCGCCTTCTCGAAGGCAAAGAAATGGCCCGAACGCCCCATGCCGCATTGCACTTCGTCGGCAATCCACAACACACCGTGCTTGTCGCACAGGGCGCGCAGCTCCTGCCAGAATTCGACCGGCGCCTCGATGATGCCGCCACCGCCCTGGATGGTCTCAAGCACGATGACGCCGATTTCCGGATCCGCCTCGAAAGCGTTGCGGATGGCATCAATATCGCCAAACGGCACCTTGACCGTGTTGCCGGTGAGCTGGAATTCGCCGCGGTAGAGCTCGGAGTCGGTCAGCGACAGCACGCCCTTGGTCTTGCCGTGGAACGAGTTCTGGGCATAGACGATCTTCGGCCGCTTTGGCCCGGCAGCGCGCTCGGCCACCTTGATCGCCGCTTCCATGGCTTCCGAACCGGATGAGCCAAGAAACACCATGTCGAGATCGCCCGGCGCGATTGCCGCGAGATTCTTGGCCAGAGCCGAGGCATATTGGCTCATGAAGGCGATAGCGATCTCGTGACGGTCTTCGTCCTGGAAAGCTTTGCGCGCCTCGATGATGCGCGGATGGTTGTGACCCAGCGCCAGCGATCCGAAACCGCCGAAGAAATCGAGGATCTTGCGGCCGTTCTGGTCGGTGTAATACATCCCAGACGCGGTTTCGATCTTGATCTTGTGGAAGCCCAGAAGCTTCATGAAATGCAGCTGGCCCGGATTGATGTGATCCTTGAACAGCTCGGTCATTTCAGCGACAGACATCGCCTTTGCATCCGCGACCGTCAGAAGATCAGGCCGCCCTGCACGATTGTCAGCAGCCTTGGGCGCAGGTTGCGCGTCGGACAATGGAGGAGCGTCGACTGCGACGCGCGTAGGTGTATCAAGCATGGTGTGGGCTCCCTCGGAACGGTTCATTCGGCCGGTGCGACCTGGCCGGAAACGGACGATCCGCTGCGGGCCTTGGCTGCGCGATATTCGTCATAGGCGGCGATCAGCATGTCCTCGTCGCGATATTGCGGCACCCAGCCGAGCTGGCGCTCGCCCTTGGACACGTCGAGAACGCAGTTCTCGTCGGCGATCAGGTACTGTTCGGGATCCATGATCGGCATGTTGACCAGGTCGAACAGGTCGAGCGTGCGCTTGACCGCCCAGCCCGGGGTCGGAATCAGGAAGGATTTCGACCCCGCATGCTTGACCAGGTCTCCGAGCAGCTTGCGCACCGGCGGCGGGTTGATCGATCCGAGATTGTAGGCCTCGTTCGGCACGCCCGCCTTCCAGGCCAGACGCGCAGCTTCGGCGCAGTCGAACACCGAAATGAACTGGTACGGGTTCTTGCCCGATCCGATCATCGGCACCGGCAAATTGGCGTCGATCAGCTTGAACAGTTTTTCCAGAATGCCCAGACGGCCCGGTCCGATGATCAGGCGCGGCCGGAACAGCGAGATCGACATGCCCTTCTGCCGCCATTCGGCTGCCAGCACCTCGGTATCGAGCTTGGACTGGCCGTATTCGCCAAGCGGCGCCACCGGATGCTCCTCGGTCATCGGATAGGTCATCGTGTGGCCGTAGATCATGTCGGTGGTGAAATGCACCAGCCGGTCGGCCCCGACCTTGTCCATCGCCTCGATGATGTTCTTGGTGCCGTCGTAATTGACCGGATAGAAGAAATCATGACGCTTCGAGCGGATCTGCAGCGGCGACAACATCTTGGCCGACAGGTTGTAGACCATGTCGTCCGCCGTAATCGGCACGCCGGCGACCATGTCGGGCCGGGTCACGTCGCAGGCGACGATCGTCGCATCGCGGTAGAACGACTTGTTGTCATTGACGATGTCCGCCACCACGACCTCTTCGCCGTCGGCAAGGAGTTTCTGGGCGAGATGGCGACCGACGAAGCCGTCGCCTCCAAAAAGAATGTGTTTCATCGTGAAATCTCGTTCGTTGCTGCGTTAATCTTTGAAAGCTGCGCGGTTTCAAGCTCACCGGCCGCCTGATCGTCACGCCCGGACTGGGCAATCAGCACCGTTCCCACGCAAATGAAGGCGATGCCCGCGATGCGCCAGCTGTTGAGGTCTTCCTTGAACAGGACATAGGCAAAGACCGCCACCGCCACATAAGCAAGGCTCAGGAACGGATAGGCAAAGGACAGTTCGACCTTCGACAGCACGTATAGATGCGATGCCATCGAGATGACGAAGGTCGCCAGCCCTGCAAAAACCCAAGGGTTGAACAATATCTGGAAGATACGGGCAATCATGGTGTCGGCAGTAAAGGACACCGGCCCCAGCGATATCATACCCTGCTTGAGCATCAGCTGTGCTGCGGCATTGGTCAGCACAGTGAAAAGAATGAAGACGATATATTTCATGTCCCGCTCCCGAATTAGGCACGAGACAGCTCTAGTCTTATTTCCCAAACATCCGGTTCATTCGCGCGGTCAATTTTGTCTTAAATTGTACCTATTCCCGAAATGAAGCGTTTTGAAAGCGCAAAGAGCTCGCGTCTAGCGGCTCAAGACGAATTCGAGCGTCTGCTTCCAGTCCGTCATCCGCATCGGCGTGCCGTGCGAGCCGGTGTCGAACAGCACGAATTGCGCCGGGTAATTCTTGGCCGAGCGCCTTACGCGGTCGAAAACGGATTTCTGATCCTGCCAGTCATAGACCGTGTCGTAGCTGCCATGGGTAAAGACGATCGGCATCCGCGCCTTGACCGCAGCACTTCTTGCGATCCCCATGTCCGGCGCCCCGCCAAGCAGCACCATGCCGGCCAGCCGCGGCACCACCGCCGGATCATTGGCGAGTTTGGAACAGATGATCGACCCCATCGAGGCGCAGGCCAGCACCACGGGCGCCCGCCCTGCAACGACCAGCTCCCTGACATCGGCCGCCCCCTTGTCATCGAAACTCTTGACCGATGGGGCCAGGTAGGAGCCGCCATTGAGCAGCATGAGGTTCTTCAGCCGGTTGAAGTTGCCGCCGAAGGTGTGATCGTTCATGCCCAGCCGTTGGTCGCCGCCCCGTCCATGCACGAAGATGACCGCGAACCGGGCTTTCGAATAGTCGCCGGTCACGCCGGTTTCGATCGTCCGGCCATTGGCTTCGTGCAGCGCAACCCGGCCCTGCCTTCGCACGGCGAGCGAGATGTATTTCGAATGCACCCGCCGTTCCGGTTCCGCGTCACGGCGGTGAATGTCGCGCTGCTTGTCGTAGTCGACGACAATGAAACTGCCCTGCTCTGACACCGAGAGAATGCCCGGATAGGCGAACAGCCGGTCCTTGTGACCGCGCAACTCGAGAGCCAAGACGCCGGTGGCGGCGCTCAACTGCATCACAAAGGCAAGGATTATCGCACCCTGAACGGCAAGAACGCCGCGCAAAGCTGCAAACCAAATGCTACATAGTCGATTGAAGGAATGGATTCTGGCACACTCCGGCTGATTCGTTTCCCCAATCTACATCAGGCACAACGGCGATATGGACGATTCCAACGATCTTTTTTCCACAACCGGCGCACCGGCTGCAAGCCCCGCGCCGAAATCGGAAGACACCCCTGTGAAACAAGCGGCTCCTGCCGCGGCGAAACCGGCGCGTCCGGCCGCGTCCAAACCGGGTGCGCCCGCCAGTGGTGACGATTATGACGCTTCGACCATCGAGGTGCTGGAAGGCCTGGAACCGGTCCGGCGCAGACCGGGCATGTATATCGGCGGTACCGACGAGCGCGCCCTGCACCATCTGTTTGCCGAAGTCATCGACAACTCGATGGACGAAGCCGTTGCCGGACATGCCAATTTCATCGAGGTCGAGCTCGACGCTGACGGCTACCTCACCGTCACCGACAATGGCCGCGGCATCCCGGTCGAAAACCATCCCAAGTTCCCCGGCAAATCCACCCTCGAAGTCATTTTGACGGTGCTGCATGCCGGCGGCAAGTTCGACAGCAAGGTCTACGAGACCTCCGGTGGCCTGCACGGCGTTGGCGTCTCGGTGGTCAACGCGCTGTCCGATGATCTGGTGGTCGAGATCGCCCGCAACAAGAAGCTCTACCGGCAGACTTTTTCCCGCGGCATCCCGCAAGGCGCGCTTGAGGAACTCGGCGACATCCACAACCGGCGCGGCACCAAGGTGCGGTTCCACCCCGATCCGGAGATTTTCGGCGCCGGCGCCCGCTTCGATCCCGGTCGTCTTTACCGCATGGCCCGCTCCAAGGCCTATCTCTTTGGCGGTGTCGAGATCCGCTGGGTCTGCGCGCCTTCGCTGGTCGAAGGCACCGAGACCCCGGAAAAGGCGGTCTTTCATTTCCCCGGTGGCCTCAAGGACTATCTCGAGGCATCGCTGGGCAAGGAACACCGGGTCAACCGGGACATCTTCGCCGGCAAGACCGAACGCCCCGGTGGCCACGGCTCGCTCGAATGGGCGGTCACCTGGTATGGCGGCGACTCCTCGATCAGCTCCTACTGCAACACCATCCCGACCCCCGATGGCGGCACCCATGAAGCGGGCCTGCGCATTGCCCTGACCAAGGGCCTGAAGGCCTATGCCGAGCTCACCGGCAACAAGCGCGCCGCCGCCATCACCACCGACGACGTGATGATCTCGTCCATCGGCATGCTCTCGGTGTTCATCCGCGAGCCGGAATTCGTCGGCCAGACCAAGGACAAGCTGGCTACGGCGGAAGCGCAGCGGATTGTCGAAAACGCCCTGCGCGATCCCTTCGACCACTTCCTCGCCGATTCCCCCGCAGAAGCCGACAAACTGCTCGAATGGGTGATCGAGCGTGCCGATGAACGGGTGCGCCGGCGCAAGGAGAAGGAAGTCAACCGCAAGACAGCCGTGCGCAAGCTGCGGCTTCCGGGCAAGCTGTCAGATTGCAGCCAGACCACGGCCGCGGGCGCCGAACTCTTCATCGTCGAGGGTGATTCCGCTGGCGGCTCGGCCAAGCAGGCGCGCAACCGCTCCAACCAGGCCATCCTGCCGCTGCGCGGCAAGATCCTAAACGTCGCCAGCGCCGGACGCGAGAAGCTGGGCGCCAACCAGCAGATCGCCGACCTGGTGCAGGCGCTGGGCTGCGGCACCCGGTCGAAGTACCGCGAAGAGGACCTGCGCTACGAACGCATCATCATCATGACCGATGCCGACGTCGACGGCGCCCATATTGCCTCGCTGCTGATCACGTTCTTCTACCAGGAAATGCCCGAGCTGATCCGTCAGGGCCATCTCTACCTGGCTGTCCCGCCGCTCTACAAGATCACCCAGGGTGGCAAGTCGCTCTATGCCCGGGACGACGAGCATAGGGTCGAGCTGCTGGAAACCGAATTCACCGGCCGCGGCAAGGTGGAAATCAACCGGTTCAAGGGCTTGGGCGAAATGATGGCTTCCCAGCTCAAGGAAACCACCATGGACCCGTCCAAGCGCACCTTGCTGAAGGTGGCAGTCGATGTGAGCGACCCGGAATCAACCCAGGAAACCGTCGACAACCTGATGGGCACCAAGGCAGACGCCCGCTTCCGCTTCATCCAGGAACACGCCGAATTTGCCAACAACCTGGATATCTGATCCGGGGTGACGCCTTATGCGGCTTCGGCAGCGAGCGCTTGCGCATAGGTCCGTGATGCATGCCGATGCCAGCTCAAATGCATGGTTTCAACCAGCCGCAAGAGCTCCGCGACGGCGGGCTGACGTTGCGCATCCTCCGCATGGCGCTGCATCAGTTCGGTCGTGACCTTGCCTGTGTCGATGCTTCTGTTCAGGCGCGACGCCGCGCGCCAGATCTGGGTTGCCGTCACAAACACAGGCGCCAGATCGCTACCCAGACCGATTGCGCGATAGAGCGCCCGCATCGCGGTTTCGCGTCCGTCGATCAGGATGCCGCGAACGCGCGCGTCACTCATGCCGGATAGCGAGACCACCGCGCTGGCAAAAAAATCGACATTTCCGGCACAAAGCGCATGGATCAGGAATGCCGGAGTCAGTCGGCCGGCCATGCGCAGATGTTCGACCAGCGCCGGGATCTCGTCTTGGCCGACGGTCTCGGCCAGCCCGAGTGTCGCATTCATGCAGGCTTCCTCGGTAACCTTGCGCCCGCGGCTACCGCCGATGGCCGAGCGCACGAATGCGGATCCGGCGAGTGCGGCTCCCAGCCGTTCGACCAGCCCCTGGCGCACGTCGCACGGCAGATCCTGCCGCTCGAACAGCCGCGCCCGGATTTCGGCATTGTCGCCAAAGCGTTCCGCTATCCGCCGGAGTGAAATCCGCGCCAGGGAAACATGCGGATTGTCGAGCATGTCGGCAACCGCATCGGCCTCCCCCACCTCGGCCATGGCCGCGGCGACCGAGACGGACACCGGACAGCGGAAGGCGACGAACCGCTGCAGCGAGAGACGCCCGCCGGCGATGATTTCGATCAGGTCATTGTCGGCAAGGGCTGGTGACAAGGCGATGATCCGGCCCGCGACCTCGATCTGGTCGGAGGCAAGCCCGAGCAGGATGCTGCGCGGCGCGTGTTCCACCATCGCCAGGCCTTCTGCCAGGGCCAGCCGGACTTTCGGCGACGGGTCTTCGAGCAGCAGCGAAAGCGCCGCTTCGGCTTCCTGCCGCTCCGATTGTTTCATTGATCCTTGCGCATAGGCCTGGGTCAAAGCCTGCGTCGCACGGCAGCGGTCACTGACCTTGGCGGTTTCCGACCACTTCAAAAAGGAACTGACTATCATCGATATGCGACCCCACTCGGTACCAGTGGGACTCACCCTAGAGCCAAATGGTTTACGATCGGTTCACCATACTTGTTAACACCCGCTGCAGCTTCGAACAGGTCCATTACAGTTCCATCACACTGAATAGCTTCAGCAACACCTAATAAAACCGGCTGCCCAAAACGATGAAACGTTAAGCGCACCAGCACCCCTGCCCTTAAGGCAGCAGAAGTCAGGTTCGGTTTCTGGGGTTATCCATTCCGCATCCGCATTCCTTGCCCCATTGCGCTTGCGCATCGGTTTGGAACGCGGCATCAATAACGGGCAATTGTACGAGGGGTAAAACATGCGCGGTATGTATCTTGAGGAATTCGAACCGGGCGCCGTGATTTCCCACTCTCTGCGCAGAACGGTCACAGAAATGGACAACATGTTGTTTTCCAACATGACCCTCAATCC
Source organism: Hoeflea sp. (assembly GCF_002733955.1). Classification (GTDB taxonomy): domain Bacteria; phylum Pseudomonadota; class Alphaproteobacteria; order Rhizobiales; family Rhizobiaceae; genus Hoeflea. Next base: position 297,520 of record NZ_NVXQ01000002.1, read on the forward strand.
GCAACCGCTGCATATCGATTACGAATTCTGCAAGACCACCGAATTCGGGCAACCGCTGGTCAATTCCCTGTTCACGCTCGGGCTGATGATCGGCATATCGGTCAACGACACCACGGTCGGCACCACCATCGCCAATCTCGGCATGACCGACGTAACCTTCCCGCACCCGCTGTTTCACGGCGACACCGTCCGGGTTGAAACCAGGGTGCTGAGCGTCCGGGAATCGAAGTCGAAGCCCGATCGCGGCATTGTCGAGATGGAACACCAGGCCTTCAACCAGCACGACAAGCTGGTTGCCCGCTGTGTCCGCCAGGCCATGATGCGCAAGAGGCCGGAACAATGATGCGCTCGCTGCTGTTTGTTCCAGGCGATTCGGATCGCAAACTGCAAAAGGGCGTCACGTCCGGAGCCGACGCGCTGATTCTCGATCTTGAGGATTCCGTTGCCCTGTCGCGCAAGGCGGAGGCACGCGCCACCGTGGCGTCGTTTCTGGCGAGCACCGACCGGGCGGCCGGCACGCCCTGGTTCATCGTCCGCATCAATGCGCTCGACACCGGCATGAGCGATGACGACCTCGCCGCTGTCGTGTCCGCCGCGCCTGATGCGATCCTGCTGCCGAAAGCCGGATCAGGTGCCGACATCCAGGATCTCGGCGCCCGCATTGGCGTGCATGAAGCAGAGGCCGGCCTGGAAGTGGGCAAGATCAGGATCCACGCACTGATGACAGAGACCGCCGGCGGCATGCTGGCAGCCGGTTCCTTCGCCGCGAAGTCGGAGCGCCTGGCCGCCCTGGCCTGGGGCGCGGAAGACCTGGCAGCCGATATCGGGGCATCTTCCAACAAGGATGACAGCGGCGTCTATACCGATGTCTTCCGCATGGCGCGGAGCCTGACGATCCTTGCCGCGGCCCATTCCCGCGTCGACGCCATCGACACCGTCTTCACCGATTTTCGCGATCTGGACGGCCTTGACGCCGAATGCCGGGCCGCCGTGCGCGACGGTTTCAGCGGCAAGATGGCGATCCATCCCGACCAAGTGGCCGTCATCAACCGCGCCTTCACCCCGCCCCCGGCAGATGTCGAGCGGGCGGTGAGAATTCTGGCATTGTTTGCCGCCGCCGGACCGGATGCCGGCGTGCTGTCGCTCGACGGCAAGATGATTGACCGACCCCACCTGCGCCAGGCCGAGCGGGTTGCCCGCATGGCGGGCCTCAAGCCCGATGAGATGCCTGCAGTCGAATAGGGCCTACTTCTTTGCCGGCCAGGCCGGACGGCGCATCTCGAACGTGTTGGCCGCATCGGCGTAATCCATGTAGCCCAGACGCGCCAGTGGGGCCACGGCAGCCATGTCGAGCCTGCCGTCGGCCAGGGCTGCGTCGTCGATGTGGATGCCGACAACCTGACCGATCACCACGAACGAGCCGCTGGCCTCACCCTCGAGGCTCTTGGCCTCGAAGATCTCGGTCACCTTGCATTCCAGAGCCGCGTGGGCCTCGGCGACAAACGGCGCATTGATCATCCGCGCCTCAGCCATGGCCAGGCCGGCAAATTCGAACTCGCTCTCGCCATAGGGCGCGTCGGCGGATGACAGGTTCATCTTTTCCGTCAGCGAACGCCCGACCATGCTGGTGGTGAACACCCGCGTTTCCTCGATGTTGCGCAGGGAATCCTTGCGTCCCGACGACGAGAACATCACCATTTTCGGGTGATCGGAAATCGCATTGAAGAACGAGTACGGCGCAAGGTTGTTCGATCCGTCCGCGCCCCGGGATCCGATCCAGCCGATCGGCCGCGGCGAGACGATCGCCTTGAACGGGTCATGCGGCAAACCGTGCTTGTTGTCTTTGGCCTCATAAAACATCGATGTCAGTCTCCTGCGAAGGTCACAATGTCGGCGAGCTCCGGCCTCGGCCGCTCGCCAGGATGCATTTTCGGTGATCCGATGTGGATGAAGCCCGCGACCTTCTCCTCGGGTTTCACCCCCAGGATCGGATAGGCCTTCTGGTCGAAGGCGAACCACTCGCTCAGCCAGTTGGAGCAATAGCCCAGCGCATTGGCTGCCATCACCAGGTTGAGACAGACCGCGCCGGCGCTCATCACCTGTTCCCATTCCGGGATCTTGGGGTGCGGGGCAGCCTGCGACACCACGGCAATGACGACCGGGGCCCGGGTCAGACGGGTCTTTTCGACCGCAATCATGTCCTCGGCCATGTCCGGCTTGTTGGCCATGGCGATTTCGGCCAGTTCAAGCGAGATCCGCTCGCGCACTTCGCCCGCATAGACAATGAAGCGCCACGGCGCGAGCTTGCCGTGATCCGGGACCCGGCGCGCCAGCGTGAGCATCTCTTCGATTTCCGACCGCGATGGCCCCGGTTCGCTCATCTGGAAAGCGGGAATCGAGCGGCGGGTTTCGAGATAGGCTTTCAGGGCAGCATTGACCGGCATGTCTTCCTCGTGCATTCAGGTTTGACCGAAATCGGCCATGAATTTGCCATGGCTTTGGGGTCCAAGTGACCTCTCGCAATTCAGAAGTCAACCGGACCCTGCCTCATGAACAGACTGTCTATTGTTCTTCTCTCTGCGCTGACCCTGATGGCGTCATCATCCTTGGCAAGCGCGCAGGACGCCTTTGCCGAGACTGCCGATCCGAAAATCACCCTGCCTGGACTGACCGAATATGCACCGGCGTCCGAGGCCGGCGATTCTGCCGCCATCCGCCGAACCGTGCGGGTGCAAGCGGCCCTGACCGAGGCCGGCGAGCCCCTGAAATACGGACTGACCTGGCGCATCTTTCATCCCGCTCCCGATGCCGAAGGCAAATTGCCGCTGCTCGCCACCTCCGAAGGCGGCTCGGCTGAGTTCGAATTCGAGCCGGGCGACTATTTCCTCCATGTCGCCTTCGGCCGCGCCGGGGTGACAAAGAAACTCACCGTGCCCCGCGACGGACCGATCGAGACCCAGCACATCGTCATGGAAGCCGGCGGCCTGATGCTCAATGCGGTGTCCGGTATCGACGCGCGTATTCCCTCCAGCCAGTTGCTGTTCAACATCTACAAGGCCGAGGAAGGCATCGATGGCGAACAGCAGCTGGTGGTCGAGGACGTCAAGCCCAACACCATTGTCCGGCTCAATTCCGGCACCTATCACATTGTCTCCGAATATGGCTCCGTCAACGCGGTGATCCGGTCGGACATCCGGGTCGAGGCCGGCAAGCTGACCGAAGCCGTGATCCAGCACCGCGCCGCTCAACTCACCCTCAAGCTGGTCTCCGAGCCCGGCGGCGAGGCCATTGCCGACACGGCCTGGTCGATCCTGACTTCAGGCGGCGACGTGGTGTCGGAAAGCGTTGGCGCCTTCCCGACCATCGTCCTGGCCGAGGGCGAGTACACGGCAATCGCGCGCAACAAGAACAAGGTGCATCAACGCGATTTCACCGTTGTCGCCGGGCGGAATTCGGATGTGGAAGTGTTGCTGAACTAGGCGATTTCGCGCCGCTTTTCGGGCCTGCGCCGCGGGATTTCCAGTGCGAAAACCGCCTCGTACAGCTTGCCCAGCAATGTCTTCCGGTCGGTGATCTTCGCAAGATCGTCGGCTTTGAGCACTTCACCCGGATAGGCCACGATCGCCGAGCCGGACAGCCGCCTGAATTCGCGCACCAGCAGCGAGGTCCGCAGCGTCAGCGACACCCGGCTTGCCAGATGGAACAGGGCGCCGCACTGGCCCTCGAAATAGACCGGGATCACCGATGCCCGTGCGGCCTGCACCAAGCGCGCGGGAAACATCTTCCAGGGCAGGTCCACCGCACGGCCGAAGCCCCTGGGTGCGGTGGCAACACCGCCTGCCGGGAACACGACGATGGTCACGCCCGCCTTGAGCATTTCCACGGCCTGCTGCCGCGTTGCCATGTTGATGGCCATCGCCTCACGCGTCTCGTCAAATGAAATCGGCAAGGCGAAGGGCGCGATCTCGGGGATCTTCATCAGGTCGTTGTTGATCAGAACCCGGAAAGGTCGGCCGAGCGCCTCTGCCATGGCCAGAACCGCAATCCCGTCGCCGATGCCGTAGGGATGATTGGCGATGATCACCAGAGGACCATCGGGCAGATTGCGCGGCGGCCATTCGGACCTGATATCAAGCCGGATATTGATCAGCTCGAGCATGCGCGCGAAGACATGCCGCCCTTGCGGAACGATTTCACGGCTCCAGGTCTGGTAAAGCCGAAAATACCGGTCGCGGCCAGACAGGCCTTCGATGGACCGGATCAACCAGCGCTTGAACAGCGGCTGGTTCTGGTTGGCGTAGCTGAGCTGATCGAGGCGCATGGTGACTCTCGAGAAATGACAGGGTCACTCCGAGATGCCACGTCTCCATGAAGGTCATGTGACAGCCGGCGCGGCAGGATTTGGCCTGCCGCGCCGGAAAGAGTTCAGCCTGCCCGCGACGCCTTCTCGGCGTTCTTGCGCAGAACGTCGGGAGGGGTGGCTTCCTCGGCCAGTTTCGCAACCGCATCGGCAAGCGACATCGACACCTGGTCGCGGCTGCCGAGACGGCGGATATTGACTGCCTGTTCCTCGGCTTCGCGCATGCCGCAGACCACGATCACCGGCACCTTGGCCATGGAATGCTCGCGGACCTTGTAGTTGATCTTCTCGTTGCGGAAGTCGGTTTCTACCTGGAGACCGGCGTCACGCAGCTTCTGTGCCACGGTTTCGCCGTATCCGTCCGCTTCCGAGGTGATCGTGGCGACGACAACCTGCAGCGGCGCAAACCACAGCGGCATGTGGCCGGCATGGCTTTCGATCAAAATCCCGAGGAACCGCTCGAGCGAGCCGCAGATCGCCCGGTGCACCATCACCGGCTGCTTCTTCTCCGAATCGGCCCCGATATAGAAGGCGCCGAAACGCTCCGGCAGGTTGAAGTCGACCTGCGTGGTTCCGCACTGCCAGTCGCGGCCAATGGCATCGCGCAGGGTGTATTCGAACTTGGGTCCGTAGAACGTCCCCTCGCCCTCATTGATCCCGGTCTTGATGCGCCCGCCCGATTCGGCGGCCATCTTCTCGAGCACCTTCTTCAGGATGTCTTCGGCGTGGTCCCACATGGCATCGGTGCCGACACGCTTCTCCGGCCGTGTCGCAAGCTTGACCACCACTTCCTCGAAGCCGAAGTCGCGGTAGACCGACATCATCAGATCGTTGATCTTCAGACATTCCGCCTCAAGCTGTTCCTCGGTGCAGAAGATATGCGCGTCATCTTGGGTAAACGCGCGCACCCGCATCAGCCCGTGCAAAGCGCCCGATGGCTCGTAGCGGTGAACATTGCCGAATTCGGCCAGCCGCACCGGCAGATCGCGGTAGGACTTCAGCCCGTGCTTGAAGATCTGCACATGGCCGGGGCAGTTCATCGGCTTGAGCGCGAAAATCCGGTTGTCGGCTTCCTCGTCGTCGGGATTGGTGAAGGCATGGGCGGACTTCACCGCGAACATGTTTTCCTGATACCAGCCCCAGTGACCGGAAGTCTCCCACAGGCTCTTGTCGAGGATCTGCGGCGCATTGACCTCTTCATACTCGTTCTCAAGCCGGCGGCGCATATAGGCGAGCAGGTTCTGGAACATCTTCCAGCCCTTGGAGTGCCAGAAGACGACGCCCGGCCCCTCTTCCTGGAAATGGAACAGATCCATCTCCCGTCCGAGCCGGCGGTGGTCACGCTTTTCGGCTTCCTCCAGCATGTGCAGATAGGCATCAAGCTCGGCCTGATCGGCCCAGGCGGTGCCGTAGATCCGGGTCAGCATGGCGTTGTCGGAATCGCCGCGCCAATAGGCGCCGGCCACCTTCATCAGCTTGAAGGCGGTGCCGATCTGACCGGTCGAGGCCATGTGCGGCCCGCGGCACAGATCGAACCAGTCGCCCTGCTTGTAGATCTTGAGATCCTGATCGGCCGGAATAGCCTCGATCAGCTCGACCTTGTAGGCTTCACCCCTGTCCTCGAAGACTTTTCGGGCTTCATCGCGCGACCAGACCTCCTTTGTGAAGGGCTTGTTGCGGGCGATGATCTCCTTCATCTTCTTCTCGATCACCGGCAGGTCTTCGGGCGTGAACGGCTCGTTCCTGGCGAAATCGTAATAGAAGCCGTTCTCGATCACCGGACCGATGGTTACCTGGGTGCCGGGAAACAATTCCTGCACCGCTTCAGCCATCACATGGGCGGTATCGTGCCGGATCAGTTCCAGCGCGCGCGGATCGGTGCGGGTGATGATTTCCAGCGCGCCATCGCGGACCGGATCGCTCAGATCGGTGAGTTCACCGTCAAGCGCGATCGCAACCGATTTCTTGGCCAGCGACTTGGAAATCGACTCCGCGACCTCGCGGCCGGTCGTGCCGGCGGGGTATTCGCGCTGGGAGCCATCGGGAAATGTGAGGGATACGGCGGATGCCATGGCAGTCTCTCCTTGATCCAGTCCCGCCAACGAACGCGGGTGGTTGAGGTTGGTGTGTGCAGGGCGGCGTTTACGCGATTTGGCTAAAGCGGGCAAGTCTGGCGCTTGCCATTCACTCAACCGGCGCAACTGCGGGCCGCCGAAACCTCTCGCGCCAGCCTATTTGCCAGCCGCGCATCTGTGCCCCACAGAGGCAAACCGCCACGGCGCCCACCAGGCCAGCCGCCTATCCAGCGTTTTGGGCACGTTGTCGATGCCGTGGGTGCCGCCGGGACCGCAACGTCCGACGCGGAACAGTGTCAGCCAGCCGCCCTTCCACAGCCCGTGCCGGGCGATGGCTTCATAGCCGTATTCGGAACAGGTCGGCAGATGGCGGCAGGAGTTGCCGATGAAACCCGACAGCGTCAGCTGGTAGAGCCGGATCAGCCCGGTGCCGAGCAACCGGCCCGGCGTTTTCGGCCAGGGGCCGGCCCAGTTGCGGCCGGTCGAGGCACCGCTCATCAGGCGGCGTCTTCCTCGGCCCTGCGCGCCTCGATCTGGTCGAGGCAGTCGCAGACGGCGTCAAACGTCAAAAGCGTTGAAGCATGACGGGCTCGGTACTCACGCACCGGCTCGAGAAACTTGAGATCGGCGAACCGGCCTTCCGGCGCAGGCCCGTTTTCCTTGAGCATCCTGCGCATGATCTCACGCACCTCGCGCAGCTCGCTTGCACTTGCGCCGATGATGTTGCTCGCCATGATCGACGACGACGCCTGCCCCAGCGCACAGGCTTTGACGTCATGGGCAAAATCGGACACGACATCGCCGTCCATCTTCAGCCACACCTTGACCTTCGAGCCACACAGCTTGGAATGGGCAGAGGCCTCCGCGTCCGCGTCCTCCAGCGTTCCGATCCGCGGAATATTGCCGGCAAAATCCAGAATCCGGGCATTGTAGACATCATCGATCATCGGTTCGGACCTTTCCCGGTTTCGGGTATTGGCAGTCAGCCAGCGGCAAGAGTTGACGGCATCGCATCTCGACGCGGCGCGCGGAATTACTATATAGTGTTTGTCAGGCGTTCGGCAAAACCTGTTTGCAACGCACTGAGGGAAACCGTGCCGGAGGGCTATGCCCGAAAGCCCCGGAGCCCACTGGACAAGAAACACGGTGCCTGCCGTAAATTGGCCCAAGTGCGTGGTCCGATTGAATGCGAACAACGTAGATGGGGTGTAATCCCCCATGGAGGCCACGAGCATGGATGCCATCGTCAACCGACTGAACGATCAGGACAACCGCCCCACCGAAGCCGAAGCCGAGGAAGCCGTCCGCACGCTTTTGCGCTGGGTCGGTGACGACATCACCCGCGAAGGCCTGCTCGACACGCCCAAGCGCGTGGTCAAGGCCTACAAGGAGCTGTTCTCCGGCTATGATCAGGACGCCGAGGAAGAGCTGGGCCGTACCTTCGAGGAGGTTGCCGGCTATGACGACATCGTGCTGGTCAAGGATATCCCGTTCTTCTCCCATTGCGAACACCACATGGTGCCGATCATCGGCAAGGCCCATGTCGCCTATCTGCCCGACGGCAAGGTTCTCGGCCTGTCCAAGATCGCCCGGGTGATCGAGATCTATGGCCGCCGCCTGCAGATCCAGGAAACCATGACCGCCCAGGTCGCCCATTCCATCGACGATGCCTTGCATCCGCGCGGTGTCGCGGTGATGATCGAGGCCGAACACATGTGCATGGCCATGCGCGGCATCAAGAAGCAAGGCTCGACAACCATTACCACGACCTTTACAGGCGCATTCAAGACGGATCCGCACGAACAGGTCCGCTTCATGACATTGATCCGGGGTTGATTGAGCGCCCCGATGTGAGGGGTACTCATGACATCTTCATTCAAATCCGCACCCGCCGACAAGTCCGAGCTTGAAAACGGCTCGGACCTGACACCGCGCTTCGACGCCAATGGCCTGATCACCGCCGTGGTTGTCGACAGCGGCGACAACGAGGTGCTGATGCTCGCCCACATGAACGATGAGGCCTTGCGGCTGACCATCGAGACCGGCCTGGCCCATTACTGGAGCCGTTCGCGCAACCAGCTTTGGAAGAAGGGCGAAACCTCGGGAAACATGCAGACGGTCGATGAAATCCGCATTGATTGCGACCAGGACGCCGTGCTGCTCAAGGTCCGGGTCAGTGGTGCCGACGCCACCTGCCACACCGGCCGCCGCTCCTGTTTCTACCGCAAGGTGGTGGAAAGGGACGGCCAAATCCGGCTCGAGATCGGCTCGGAGCCCCTGTTCGATCCCGCATCGGTATATACCGATCATTAGGCAAACTGACCCGTTTTGACCCAGTCACATCGTTCCTTCACAAATTCGCAACCCAAATCTGGTGTCATCTGCTTGAACGCGGGGGGAGTGTTCGGCAGGGAAGGACAAAAAGATGCTGAACTGGAACATGGGCCGCAATACAGAGCCAGTCGCTGAAACCGGCGACGCAATGGCCATGACACCGGTGGGCGGGATGCAACACAATCCGACACAGAAACCCAAGATCGCCCTGGCGCTGGGCGGCGGCGCAGCGCGCGGCTGGGCCCATATCGGCGTGCTTCGGGCGCTCGACGAAGCCGGTGTCGAGGTCTCGATGATCGCCGGCACCTCGATCGGCGCCCTGGTCGGAGGCTGCTACCTGGCCGGACGGCTGGACGAGCTTGAGAATTTCGCCCGCAGCCTGACCATGCGCCGGATCGCCGGCCTCCTCGACTTCGCCATTGGCGGCGGCGGCCTGTTCGGCGGCATGCGGCTCAATGACCGGATGCAGGAACACCTTGTTGGCGTCAACATCGAGGATCTCGACCGCACCTTCGTCGCAGTGGCCGCCGAACTCAACACCGGTCACGAAGTCTGGATTTCCTCCGGATCGCTGATCACCGGCATTCGCGCCTCCTATGCCCTGCCCGGCATCTTCGAGCCGGTCCGCTGCAACAACCGGACCCTGCTCGATGGTGCCCTGGTCAATCCGGTACCGGTCTCCGTCTGCCGCGCCCACGAGCAGCCGCTCGTGGTGGCCGTCAACCTGCATTACGATCTCTATGGCCGCTCCGCGGTGATCAAGCACACCGCAAGCGAACCCGCGCCGGACTATACCGGGCCGGAGCGTCGCAAGAAGGCGCGCGAGAGCCGCATCGGCATGACCACGGTCATGGTTCAGGCCTTCAACATCATCCAGGACCGCATTTCGCGCGCCCGGCTTGCCGGCGATCCGCCGGATCTCTCGCTGCATCCGCGTCTGTCGGACATTGGCCTGTCGGAATTCCACCGCGCCAGCGAAGCCATCGATCGCGGCTATCAGGAAACCTCTGCAAAGCTTGGCGAAATCATGCGCATGCAGGCAGCCTTGCAGATGGCATAGAAAAACCGGCAGAAAACGCCGGCTACACCACCATCTCACAAATGAAAAACAGTCTGCCTTCAATTGCAAAGGCAGGCTGACGTAGTCGTTTGACCAGTGATAAATATTGTCGTCAAAAACTATCTGCGACCACAAAAATAACCGGTCAAAACCCATATGTTTTCAGTGTTCATTAGTATCCAATTATTAACAGACTGGCGACAGGTTACGAGCATTACCAAGTCCAACTTCGGAACCAAAGGAACTGCTCATGACAAAAATCGCTCTCTCGCTCCTTATGACTGCAACCTTCAGCACATTCGCCGTTGCGAGTGACTATGCCTCCAAGGATGAAGCCCAGGCGCTGGCGCAAAAGGCCGCTGCCTATCTGCAGGACAACGGCATGGAAAAGGCTGCAGCTGCGTTCCAGACCCAGGGCAGCGAGTGGTTTGACCGCGACCTTTATGTCTTCGTCATGCAGAAAAACGCCGGCGTGCTTGATTCGCACGGCGCCAAGCCTGCGCTGGTCGGCAAGAACCTGCTCGGCCTGAAGGACACCGACGGCAAGCTGTTCGTCAAGGAACTCGCAGCGATCGAGACAGAAGGCTGGGTTGACTACAACTGGCAGAACCCGACCACCAGCGCCATCGAAGCAAAGTCGACCTATTGCACCGCAGTGGACGCGTCTCTCGTCTGCGTCGGCGCCTACCAGTAACGATAAGTTATTGAGTAGACGAATATATTGGCGGCGGCCGAAAGGCCGTCGTCATACACCAAACGGGATTTCCTTGATATGAATTGGCTAAGACTGAGCAACATTCCCATCGTCGTCAAATCACTCATTGCACCGGTGATAGCCTGTGCTGCAATCGTGATCATTGCTGCGGTCTACTATTCATCAAGCCTGGAAGCCTCAAGGCTCATGCAGGCAGAGAAAACCAACAACGAGCTGCTACTCACGGCAAACGCGCTGAAGCAGACCATCACCTCCGCCAATGGCAGCCTGCTGCGCGCGATGAACTGGAAACAGGCCGGCGCCGGTGACGACATGGTCCAAAAATCCCTCGATGACGTCGACGCTCTCCTGGCCCAGGCCGATACCACGCGCGCGGTCTTGCGTGCCAACGCCGCCCCCGAGGCAGCCGAGCTCGTTCAGGCGCTCGACGAATCCATCGAAACCTACAAGGTTCAGGCCGCCGAAGTGGCCGGCAATGTCATGATTGACGCCCTTCTGGCGACCCTGACAATGCAGGACGCCGACGCTCAGGCAATCAAGATCGGCGAGCAGAACGAGGTTCTGGTCAAGTCGTTCGAGGCTTCCGCATCAGCCGCCGCCCGGGCTGCCGAGGCGGCAAATCGGACCGCGCTCACCCAGGTTCTGGGCACGGCAGCGGCTGCGCTCGTCATTTCCCTGCTTTGCTCATTTGTACTTGGCCGTGCGATATCGCAACCCGTTCGCGGCATCACCCGTGTGCTGGCAGCCCTCGCCGATGGCAAGCTTGAAACCAAGATCGAATATTCCGACCGCAAGGACGAGATCGGCACCATGGCGCAGACCGCCGAAGTGTTCCGCCGCAGTGCGCTGCAGAACCGGCAGCTTGAGCAGGAAGCCGAAGGCGCCCGTGAAAAGGCTGAAAGCGACCGTCTTGCAGCCCAGCAGAAAGCAGAAGCCGCTGCAGCCGAAAGCCTCCGCATTGCCACCGCCGGACTTGGTGCCGGTCTCAAGCGTCTGGCAGAGGGCGACCTATCGTTCCAGCTCGAGGAAGAGTTTGCACCGGAATTCGAAGCCTTGCGCCACGATTTCAATGTGTCGATCAAGAACCTCGGCGGCACCCTGACGACTGTTGCCAGCGGCGTCTCGGCGATGGAACAGGGAACCCGCGAGCTTGCCCAGGGTGCCGACGACCTGTCGCGGCGCACCGAACAGCAGGCAGCATCGCTTGAGGAAACAGCTGCAGCGGTCGAAGAGATCACGGCCAACGTCAACTCCTCGACCAAGCTGACCGCGGAAGCCCGCGACACCGCCGCCAAGGCAAATGAAGCCTCGGTGCAGTCGGCAAAGGTTGTCGGAAATGCCGAAGACGCCATGCGCAAGATCGAGGAAAGCTCGCAGCAGATTTCCAACATCATCGGCGTGATCGACGAGATTGCCTTCCAGACCAACCTGCTTGCGCTCAACGCCGGCGTCGAGGCGGCCCGTGCGGGAGAAGCCGGCAAGGGCTTCGCCGTGGTGGCCCAGGAAGTGCGCGAACTGGCGCAACGTTCCGCCAACGCGGCCAAGGAAATCAAGGCACTGATCCAGACATCGACGTCGGAAGTCAGCAATGGTGTCAACCAGGTCCGCGATGCGGGAGAGGTGCTGCGCAACATCGGCAACCTGGTCAATGAGATCAATGAGCGGATCACGTCGATCGCAACCGCATCGAGCGAGCAGTCGACCGGTCTTGGCGAGGTCAATCAGGCGGTCAACTCGATGGACCAGATGACCCAGCAGAATGCGGCAATGGTTGAGCAATCAAGCGCTGCCACGGCCACTCTCGCCGATGAAGCCGCAAAACTCCGCGAAGCCGTCGCCAGCTTCAAACTCGACAGCTCCGCGGCACAAGCGAGCAGTCTCCGCGCTGCTGCCACGGTCATGGCGTCAGCATCCCCTGCACCTCAGCGTGCAGCGCCTGTCGCCAGACCAGCCCGCGCTGCAGCCAGCAATGCTGCGGTTCAGCAGGCTGACTGGAGCGAATTCTGATCGCACACAGAAAGGTCCGGAACGGCACATCCCCGAACCGGCGAAATAAGCGATAAAATGTAAATGACGCGCTCAGATGGAAACATCGGAGCGCGTCTTTTTATCCGGCGATATAAGCCTTGATTTCCTCGGCCTCGCGCTCGACATCCTCGATGCGCCGGCGCACGACGTCACCGATGGAGATAATCCCCACCAACCTGCCGTCTTTCTCGACCGGCAAATGACGGAACCGGCCATTGGTCATCAATTCCATGACCTGGTTGATGGTGTGATCTTCACCGCAGGTGGTGACCTTCGAGGTCATGATCGCCGAAATCGGCGCCGTCAGGGCGTCCGCGCCCTTCTTTCCAACGGCACGAACGATATCGCGCTCGGAAAGAATGCCCGCAATCTTGCCGCCATCGCCAGTCACGACAACCGCGCCGATCTTGTTGTCGCCCAGAAAGCGCACGGCTTCTTCCGTACCCATTGTCGGGCTTACCGTGACAACGTCCCGGCCCTTCTGGTCAAGTATCTGCTTAACAGTCATTCAATCCTCCTCGCGCAAGATGTCTACCATTCAAAGCGCTCCCGATCGCTTTCGAATTTGACATATGGTGCGCTCGAAGCCGGAGCTTTGCAAGCCTGCTGATCCGGCACGCTCGGCGCAGCGTGAAAAGCTACCAAAGTGTCACAAAACCGGACACATGGCCCATGTGCGGCACTCACCCGGCTTGCATCACAACATGAGAACAGGCCAGCATGGCAGGGGGTGACGCAAGCGCCGGGACTGCACGTCAGTCAGGCTGATCTGCGAGCTTGCAGAACCCGTGCGCTACCACAAATTCGCATCCTGCCTGAGTGGATCAAACAGCGAGAACGCCAGGAATCCGAACAGGAAACCACCGACATGCGCCTCCCAGGCAATCGCAGAATCCGCGATGCCGAATGAAAACCCGACAGCTGCCAGCAGGTTGATGACGAACCAGACAACCAGAAATCCCAGGACGGTGCGGTTTCCCAGTGACTGCACGATGCTCAGACGCGGGTTGAGATGCGCCCGATCCCGCCGGAACCCGCCGCCGTCGCCAAAGGCAAACCGGGCCGCAGCCCCCATCAACGCAGAGACCACACCGGAGGCGCCGACCATCACGGTCTGATCGCCCCAGTGAAAGGCAAGAAACAGCGCCGCGGACGCGAGCGCGCTCAACAGCCAGAAGACAAGAAACCGGACCCAGCCGATGCGTCGGGCGACCACGGCCCCGAACGCGGCCAGCCAGAACGAATTCAGCGCCAGATGGGTGTAACCGCCATGCAGCAGCGAGTAGGTGATCGGCGACCACAGATACGGGCCCGCCTGCCCGGAAATGCCAATCGCATAGCGCTGCGGGATAAAGGCAGTCTGCAGATAAATCTCGAGAACGGCTGCCCTGGGCAGCAATGAATCGAGCGCGACCTGGATCGCCACCATCAACAACAACATCGCCAGAACGACATTGGGCAAGTTGAATACCGGTTCGTTCCCAGGCCGGTTGGGACCATTGGGGATGGCGTCGTGGTCCTGGCTCATACGAAGGCGCTTCCAATTTGTTTCAGACACTCGAGCAGTAAGACCCCGGACCACAGGCTGGCAACCGCCAGACAAAAAAAAGCCGCTCGCATGAAGCGAACGGCCGGCCGAGCCCCCTCGTCCAAATTTGTGCTGAAGGAACACTCCTTCGTCAACTGATGCTCCAAGATGGCACGCCACCCGGCACTCCGCAATGGGAACCGAAAATTAACCTTAATGGCGCGGCCATGGCATGGTTTTCGCTTTGTTAAGAGGAACAACAGGTGGCTTGATCCCGTTTGCGTCAAAATGGAACAAATCGGCACAAAGCAGCCCCTCTCAACACTGGTGGCGACGAAATGAAACACAAGAACAGCTTTGAACTTTTCGACTACTGGACCGAAAAGCGCGGCCAGCGGGCAGCGCCAAGCAGGACAGACATCGAACCCGCCGACATTCGCACACTCCTGCCGCATGTCTTCATTTGCGATCTGGTTGCCGATGGTCAGTTGAGCTTCCGCCTCGCAGGAACCGCCTTGTGCGCTCTGCACGGGCGCGAGTTGAAAGGACAGCTGTTCTCTTCACTCTGGTTGGCCGACGGCTCACGCAATGCCGGGCGCACCGGCGCATCGGTTGCGACCGGCGCCACGCCGGCAGTTCTTTCGCTTGATTGCCTGAGCAGCGGCGGCCGGGTGACGCAGGCTGAAATGCTGCTGCTTCCGATTACCGGACCGAGTGGACACAACGACCGGCTGATCGGAATGCTGTCATTGTTCAATCCACCCTACTGGATCGGCCATGAACCGATCGTCGGCTTCTCCTCGACAGGTGTCCGCTTTATTGATCAGGAACGCGATCCTTTGTTTCTGGCCAACCGCCCGGAAATCAAACTCCCCGGAACGCCAAAATTCGCCCACGGTTTTGCCAACAGCAGCAAGCGGGTCGCTCATCTGGTTGTACTGGAAGGCGGACGTCGCGATTAGCGGGTAAACGCGATCAACGCTTACCCATTGTTAACAGTGCCTGGATTAATATGAATTCTCATCGTCAGGGAATCCACAAGGCTCTCATGTTGACCGCACAATCCGCATCGCACGAAATCGAAACGAATGGGGCCGAGGAACGCAAGTTTCATCGCGTGACCATCTCCGTCCAGGGCCGGTTCATGCGGGCTGATCATTCCGAACATGACTGCATTGTCGACACCATGTCGCCTTTCGACGCCGTCATATCCAGCAGCGCGCGCCCGGAAACAGGCGAACGCATCGTGGCCTATGTCGATTACATCGGCCGCATCGAGGGCAGGGTGAGCCAAGCCGGTCTTCGCTCCTTTACGCTTTCTCTCAACGCCACCGATCGCAAGCGCGACAAGCTCTCCGCGCAGCTGACCTGGCTTGCCAACAAGCATGAGCTCGGCCTGCCGGAAGATCGCCGCCACGAGCGTGTGTCTCCGAGCAATCCTGTCTCGGAAATTCGCCTGGACGATGGTCGGCGTTATCCGTGCCGGATCATCGATCTGTCCGTCTCCGGCGCAGCCGTCGAAATCGACGTCCGGCCAGCTTTCGGAACCATGGTCGTTCTGGGCAACATGCGCGGCCGCGTCGTCCGGCACTTCCAGGAAGGCATTGCCATGGAATTCATGACGCTGCAGCCTGACGAGGCCATCGACAAGCTGTCCTGAATTCGGCCTGTCAGCCCGAGACATCAAGCCGGCCCTTTCGAGGCCGGTTTTTTTGTGCCTTTCGATATGAGGGAAGCAAGCTCGCGCTTTTTAACATTTCTGGATGGCGGTTTCATCCAGGCCCCGCATCTCTCGCTGCTCCCGATCCAACCGCGCAGACAGCGGCAAGGGGCAGCCCAGACCGAGCCATTCCGCACAGACGTGAGTTGCAACACCGCATCCGGCCACGGCGTGTGCGGCTGGCCCATGGTTGCCAAAGCCTGAATGAGACCGCGGGCATTTTATACTTGTTTTATATTTGTTTTACATAGTATCGATTCAAATTAGCTTCAAGTAAGCGCTAATTTGTACTGCGCGTTTTTGCGTAGCATCAAAATCTACGTGTCATTGTTGCCTCATAACGGGGAAACAAGACTATGAACAGACACATTCAGACAATGGGGAAATTTGCTGCGGCTTGCGGCCTGGCGCTCACCTTTAGCGCAAACGCATTTGCAGCGCCAACAAATCTCGTGGCCACCGGAAACACCAATCCGCCGATCGGCCACTTCGAGTTCTGCAAGAACTATCCGAACGAGTGCACGTCGCTCGGCCGCGACCGCGGCCCGATGGCACTGAGCCGCAAAGCCTGGGCCACGATGCTCGAGGTCAACACGCGCGTCAACCAGAGCATCCGCCCGGACACTGATCTCAACATCTACGGCGTCGAGGAACTCTGGTCCTATCCACGCAGCGTCGGCGACTGCGAAGACTACGTGCTTCTCAAGCGCCACATGCTGATGCAGAAAGGGTTTTCGCCCAACGATCTGCTGATCACCGTAGTGCTGCAGCCCAATGGTGATGGCCACGCGGTGCTGACCGTGCGAACCGATTACGGCGACTACATTCTCGACAACATGCGCGGCGATGTGAGGCTGTGGTCGGAAACCGGCTACACCTTCATCAAGCGGCAATCATCCGAGCACGCCGCGCGCTGGACCAAACTTGGACCAGGCTCCGCATCCAACGTCGGCGCCGTCAACAACTGATCCTTATCCGTTCCGGAAACAACGCCTGCGGGGGCTATCCGGAACAACAGTCATAGCGACCTGAGTGCTGTCACGCATTCGGGTTCTGGGTTGGGCACTGGTCGAGTCCCCATGCTTCCCCGCAACGGCCAGGCCTTGAGCCGACCCCAATGTCCCCTGGGGTCGGCTCCTTCATGTCCGGGGCAAAAATCAAACCATGATCAGTCGATGCGCGTCAGGCCCTTGGAAAAGCGCTTGGCGTTTTCGACATAGTGGCTGGCCGACAGCTTCAGCATCGCCTCGAGATCTTTACCAAGCGTTTTCACGACCTTGGCCGGCGACCCGAGCACCAGCGAATTGTCCGGAATTTCCTTGCCTTCCGTGACCAGCGCTCCGGCGCCAATCAGGCAGTTCGCGCCAATTTTCGCCCCATTGAGCACTGAGGCGCCCATTCCGACCAGCGAATTGTTGCCGATGGTGCATCCGTGCAGGATCGCTGCATGGCCGATCGTGCAGCCTTCACCGATCAGCAACGGAAACCCGATATCGGTGTGCAACACGCAGTTTTCCTGGATATTGGAGCCTTTTCCAACGGTGATGGATTCATTGTCGCCTCTGAGAACAGCACCGAACCAGATGCCGGCCCCCTCCTCCAGGATCACATTTCCGATCACCTGCGCACTGTCCGCGACATAATGGAAATTGGCTGGCAGTGTTGGTTGCTTTCCATCCAGGCTGTAAATCGCCATGCGGGTTTCCTCTCTTTCACACCGTCGGTTCCGGCTGCAAAGCCGGATCATGGACCGGTCTTAGAATGGAACGCCACTCAATGGTAGGCTCCAGATGCACCCCGCAGCGATGCGCATGATGACGGGCGCATTCATGCAGGTGGAGTGAACAGCAGAACCTAAGCCAGGAAATAGCCGCTGGCGAAGGCCACCTGAAGCACGATGACGCCCGAACACATCGACCAGCCCGCTGCCACCAGCGTCAACACTGCGTAGAGCGGCAGCGATACCAGCCCTGCCCGCCAGTTGCGGAACCCGTTGACCAGCAACAGGCGCGGCCCCAGCACCGCTGCCAGAACCATTTCGATGCCGATACGCACAGGGTGCAGCCGGCCGGCGGCAGCCTCCGGCTCGCGCCATCCGGCCAGCCGGACTATCTCCAGCCCGACCCAGGCAGTGGCAAATCCGGTCGCCATGGCAAATATTGCTGCGAGGAAATCGAGAGAATAAAGCATTGGTTAACCATACCCGGTCCAGTGTTGACGCTCGTCAAATCATCTAGCAAGCGCCATGCCGCAGCCAGATGTTCCACTTTGGCACATATTGAAACGACTGGCTTTCATGTCTCATTCATCATCCACAATAGACCACGCACCATTGCTGTCGCCGCGCTTTGTCTGGAAGCTGACAGCGGTGGTCACCGTTCTGTGCCTGCTCACCCTGGGAATTGCAGTGGCAGGACGCATGATCGGAAAAAGCATTTCCTATGCCGGCAATACGGCCGACCGGACGTTGCATGAAATTGTCATCGGTGATGATGTCCTGAGCCTTCCGGCCAATGTGATCCGCTTCGAAAGCCAGCGGGTTTCGGGCGTGCAGAATGCGGTCGACACCTATTTTTCCTGGCCTGGAATGCATGGCTACAGTGAAGCACGGCGGGATGTGTTCAGTCAGCCCCGCTCAGCCCATGGCCTGATATTTGCGCGGATTGCCCAGGCCACCATGTCGCGCGACATGTCGGGTCGCTTCACCCCGATCTACAAGAGATTGACCGACGGCCCGCCGGTCGCCGGGCCGAACGGGCTCGATTCGTTCAGGCTGCGGCCAGGAGCCGGCTACGCTAATGAACTGATGTATGTGGAAAAAGCGGCAACCGACCGGCCTTATGCCGTGCGATGCCTGGTCGAAGACCATGGCTCCAAGCTGAATTTTACCACCCAGACCGGCTGCCAGCGTGATATTTTCATCGGCAAGGACCTGTCAGTGACCTACCGCTTCTCGATAGATCTGCTGCCCCATTGGCAACAGATCGAAGCGGATGTCCGCAAGCGCCTGGAGCTGGCGCTGAAGAAATAGCTGTCGTCAGTCGAGGTCGACGTCGAGAATGGCCATCGAGAAATTATACGACAGATCACCATCTTCATCATCGCGAAAGACGATGCCGAGGAATTCGTCGCCGAGATAGACTTCGGCGGAATCGTCTTTCCGCGGCCGTGCCTTGATCACGATCTTCTCGTTGAAAATTCCCTTGAAATAGGCATTCAGCTTGGTGATTTCGTCTGGCTTCACGGTGCTCTCCTGGGCGATTTGGTTGGCCCGGCTTTTGGCACGGACAGCAGGCTAAATCAAACCCGCGATGTGATTATCAAGGATAATGTCGCACCGCCAGACAGCGGCGCCAGCTTCATGTTCCACCGTTGATCAACTGATCCATCGCCCGCGAAGGCTCCTCGCAGCCTGCGGTTCCCACCACCCGTGCCGGCACCCCGGCGACAGTTGAATTCGGCGGGACCGGCTTCAGCACCACCGAGCCTGCCGCCACCCGGCTGCAATGGCCAATCTCGATATTGCCCAGCACCTTTGCGCCGGCGCCAATCAGCACGCCATCCTTGATCTTGGGATGACGGTCACCGGTTTCCTTGCCCGTTCCGCCAAGCGTAACGCCCTGAAGCAGCGACACATTATCGCCGACCGTCGCCGTCATGCCGACCACAAGGCCGGTCGCATGGTCAAGGAACAGCCCCTTGCCGAGCTTGGCGGCAGGATGAATGTCGGTCTGGAAAATCTCGGAAGACCGGCTCTGCAGATAAAGCGCCAGATCGACCCTGCCCTTGCCCCAAAGCCAGTGCGCCAAACGGTGGGTCTGGATGGCATGAAAGCCCTTGAAATAGAGCACCGGCTGGATGAACCGGTTGCAGGCCGGATCACGGTCGTACACCGCCTGAATGTCGACGCGCAGCACCGAGCCCCAATCGCGCCAGTCGTTGACCATTTCAAGAAAGGTCTGGCGCAGCAGATTGGCCTGCAGGTCCTGGTGATCGAGGCGCTCGCAGACCCGGTGGATCACCGCCTCTTCCAGCGACGGCTGGTTGAGAACGGTGGAATAGAGGAAGGCCGCCAGCAGCGGATCCTGCGCGATCGACCGTTCGGCCTCGAGACGAATCGAATCCCAGATCGGATCAATCGCCTTGACGGACTCACCCGCCCGTGCACCTGAATTCGCTGACATCGCCGCCTCCGGGCTTGTTGGCATTTTCTGCACCGCGGGTTTCCGTGCCCCGCACGATACGCTGAAGCGCCTAGATAAGGTGTCCATGACCGATGTTCAAACGAAGATATTTGAACGCAGCCTTCAACAAAGGATAAGACAGATCCGTAAAAAAACAATCGGGTGGGTGAAATGGACGTAAACATATCCTTTGCAGACGGCGCGATCATGGCCTCTGCCGGTGGCAGCGCGATCGGCCGGCTCACCATAAACCGCCCGGACAAACGCAATGCCCTGACCGATGGAATGTGGCGCGCCGTGCCCGAAGCCGTCGACTGGCTCGTCAATAAGCAGAACGCGCGCGTGGTCATCATCGAGGGCGCAGGGGACCGCGATTTTTCCGCCGGCGCAGATATCGGCGAGTTCGCCACATTACGAAAGGATGCGGAGACGGCCCGCGCCTATGAGGCCGGAAACTCGGCTGCCTTTGCTGCCATCCGGCACTGTCCCGTTCCGGTGATCGCGGCCATACGCGGCATCTGTTTTGGCGGCGGATGCGGCCTTGCGGCAGCCGCCGACATCAGGATTGCGGATGAAACCGCCCGATTTGCCATTCCCGCCGCGCGGCTCGGGCTGGCCTACCCGCTTGACGCCATGCAGGATCTGGTCCGCGCGCTTGGCGATCAGCAGGCCCGGATCGCATTGTTCTCGGCTCGGGAAATCACGCTCGCTCAAGCCTTAGCCTGTGGCTGCATTGCCGTGTCATGCCGGCCGGATCGGCTGGAGGACGAGGTCCAGGCTCTTGCCACTTCTATCGCAGCCGCAGCGCCTTTGTCGGTCCGTGCGTCAAAAGCCGCGATTTCGGCTTTGCACAGCGGCTCGCTCGACGATTACGAGCGTGCAGGCACGCTTTCGGCCTCCACCTTCGACAGCGCGGATTACGCCGAAGGCCGGAATGCTTTCATGGAAAAGCGCAAAGCCCAATTCAGGGGCCGCTGAATTCAGCTGCGCCCCTCAAGCTTGTCGAGAAAGCCTGAGACCGCGTCATTGAACGCATCATTGCGGTCACCGGCCACCATGTGCCCTGCTCCGGATACATCGACAAATTCGGCATGCGGCACCATTTCGCGAAACGCCTGCACCGCCTCTTCCGTCACCAGCTCCGACTGTTGGCCGCGGACCAGCAGAACCGGAATTTCGAGGCCATGTGCGGCTTCGACAAGGCGTTGCTGCCCGGTCTCCGAGCCGTGATTGATATTGCGGGGACCATCGATGAACGCGGGATCCCAGTGCCAGCGATAGCGGCCATCATCGCCCTGGCGCAGGTTCTTGGCCAGGCCATCGAGCGAACGGCGCGGCGCCCGGTTCGGCAGGTAGGCGGCAATCGCCGCGGCCGCCTCTTCCAGTGTGGCAAAGCCCTCGCGCATCCGCGCCGCCATGAACCCCTGGATCCGGCTGACTCCCTCCGCATCCATATGCGGCGTGATGTCGACCAGCACCAGGCCCGCCAACAGGCCCGGACCACCAAGATGCTCAGCCATCAGCCCGGAAATACCTCCAAGCGAGGCGCCGACCAGAACCGGCTGCTTGCCTGTCTTCGCTGCAATCTGACGGCACACGGCAACGGCGTCCGCAGCATAATCGTCAAAGGCATAGCCCTTGTCTTCGACCCAGGCGCTGTCGCCGTGTCCGCGCTGATCCAGCGTGAATGCCGTGTGGCCCGCATCGGCTATGCGGCGCGCGGCACCACCCCAGGCATGCCGGGTCTGCCCGCCGCCATGCAGCAGCAGCACCGGGTTGCCGTGAACCTCGCCGCGGGGCTCGTGCACATCTGCCAGCAGCCGGTTGCCGGAGGCGCCGGTGAATTCGGTCTTGGTTTTCGTGTCTTGCATCAGATCGTTCCAGCCTCGACGTCAGCGAAAAACTCGAGCGCTGCCGCCTTGAACACCTTGTCGCCGACAGCGAGCATGTGGTCGCGGTTGGGAATGTCGAGTGCGCGGGCGCGCAACATCAGTTGCGCCAGGCCGTCGGCTGATCCGGCGATGTCGTCGCGGGTGCCCACGCCGATGAGCGCGGGCATCGTCAAACGCGCCAGATCTTCTTCGCTGACGAGGGTCCGCGATGTGGAGATGCAGGCAGCCAGTGCCAACCGGTCGCTCTTGGTCTGCTCGGCAAAAGCGCGGAACATGCGCCCCCGTTCATCCGTGACATCTTCGAGCGAATCGGCGCGCAGGGCGTCCGCGATCGGGTCCCAGTCTCCGACGCCATCGATCATCCCGAGACCAAGGCCGCCAAACACCAGTGAGCGCACCAGATCAGGCCGTGCAAGCGCGAGAAAGGCGGAAATCCGTGCGCCCATCGAATAGCCCATCACATGGGCCGAGTTGATGTTGAGCGAATCAAGGAGCCCGGCAGCGTCTGCGGCCATCATTTCCGGATGATAGGCTTCGGGATCATGCGGCTTGTCGGATTGTCCATGGCCGCGATTGTCGAGCGCGATGACCCGGAAACCGGCTTCATCAAGGGTCTTGAACCAGCCCGGAAACACCCAGTTTACATGCGCCGTGGAAGCAAAGCCGTGAATCAGCAGGATCGGGAACCCGTCCGGATTGCCCGCCTCGTACCACGAAATTTCAATGTCTCCGGACGTGAAACGCCCGGCCTGAAGCCGATCCAGATTCATGCAAAACCCCTTTCACTCCCTACCTAGCCCAATCGCATCGCCATGCAAACGGTGTCTGGTTGCAAAGCCGGCACCGGATGCAAAAGCAGCCTGACCGCGTCCAAATAGCGTCTACACTTTTGCGAGGGCAACGTATAAGGTCCGCTGCAAATCGAGTACGCCACGACGGAGAGATGCATGGCTGACCACAAAATCCCGCATTTCCAGAATGATGCAGGCCACGCCGCCATTGAGATCGGCGTCAAGGAATTCATGTGCGTGGGCGCAAACCCGCCATTTGATCATCCACATGTGTTTCTCGACATGGGCGCGGACAGCGAAAAGGTCTGCCCCTATTGCTCGACACTCTACAAATACAGTCCCGCGCTGCATGGTGACGACACTGTCCCGGCGGGTTGCTCCTGGGTCTATCAGGCAGCCTGAGCGCCGTTCCAGCGTCAGCACCCTCCTGCGGTCATGGTCAGAAGTCGGGATTGATGGGTGCGGTAGCCGCGTTCCCGGCACTGGCCCCGGTCGATCCTTCTTGCTCCGAACCGGCTCAAGGCCGCTGATCCGCAGCCGAATCGGGAGAGCGCCCTGATGTCCCGCAACATTTTGATCATCGGTGCCGGCATTGGCGGCCTGACCGCTGCGCTGGCTTTTGCCTCCGGGGGCGATCACGTCGATATTGTCGAGCAGGCTCCCGAGCTCAGCGAAGTCGGCGCGGGCCTTCAGGTCTCGCCCAATGCCAGCCGGATCCTCATAGCTCTTGGCCTGGGCGACAGGTTGCGGCAGGTCATGATTGTCCCGCACGAGATCGTTCTCGCCTCCGGTCAGTCGCTGCGCAAGATCACCCATGTTCCCTGCGGCGGATTTGCCGAGGACCGCTGGGGTTCGCCCTATGGGGTGATGCACCGCGCCGATCTGCAGAAGCTGCTGCTCGACGCGGTCACGGCACACCCAAATTGCCGGTTGCATCTGGGCCAGCGCATTCAGGACTCTGATATCGGCGCTCTGCACGAGCAGCTGGGCCGTCCCGCACCCGACCTGACTGTGGGCGCGGACGGCGTCTGGTCCCAAACCCGAAAGCTTGTCCCCGGCGCATCCGAACCCCGCTTTTCCGGCCAGATCGCCTGGCGCTTCACGGCGCCGGCGGATGTCGCCCGGACGGTCTTGAACCCGGTCAATGTAACGGCCTTCATGGGGCCCAAAACCCATCTGGTCACCTACCCGCTGGATCAGGGCAAGACCATCAACATGGTGGCGATTACCCGTGGAACCCAACGTGGCGAAACATGGAACAGTCATGAAATGGCTACGGACCGGCAGGATCTGCTGCGTGCCTTTGCGGGCTGGCACAGGGGCATTGTTTCCATTCTCCGCCAGGCCCCCGAAATGAACTGCTGGCCCTTGTACGAAGTGGCCGATGGTCCGTGGCACGATGCCGGGAAAACTGTTCTCATCGGCGACGCGGCCCACGCCATGACCCCGTTCGCCGCCCAGGGCGCGGCGATGGCGATTGAAGATGGCTATGAACTGGCAAACGCCTTGAGCCAAACAGCCTCCGGAGACCTGACACCGGCACTGGCGCGTTTTGAGGCCGCAAGACGTACTCGGATCGCCCGCACCCGCGGCCGCGGCGCGTTCAACCAGTTTGCCTATCACGCCCGCGGACCTATCCGTTTGGGCCGCGACCTGGTGCTCTCGCTCAAGCCGCCTGAAAGCCTCGCCGCCGACTTGGACTGGCTCTACGGTTACCGCGCCACGGGGTTGTAGCCGAACCCTTCGGGCAAACCACACGGCGCCCCCCCCCAAAATCGAAAAGCGACACCGGGTATAGGGCAACAGTCCGACCTGGCGATACCGTCAGCAAAAAGGCCCCGGAAACGAAGTTCCGGAGCCCGTAAATTTGCAAGACTGGACCTGGCAAATGCCAGACCGGGAGTTGTTGTGTTGCTAGTGCAGGATCTGGCTCAGGAACAGCTTGGTGCGTTCATGCTGCGGATTGTCGAAGAACTCGCCCGGCTCGTTCTGCTCGACGATCTGGCCCTGGTCCATGAAGATCACCCGGTTGGCAACCTGCCGTGCAAAGCCCATTTCGTGGGTCACGCACAACATGGTCATGCCTTCTTCGGCGAGCCCGACCATGGTGTCGAGCACTTCCTTGATCATTTCCGGGTCGAGCGCCGATGTCGGCTCGTCAAACAGCATGATGCGCGGGTTCATGCACAGCGACCGGGCAATCGCCACACGCTGCTGCTGGCCACCGGACAGCTGGCCGGGATACTTGTTCGCCTGTTCGGGGATCTTGACCCGCTCCAGGTAATGCATGGCGATTTCCTCGGCCTTTTTCTTCGGCATCTTGCGCACCCAGATCGGCGCCAGGGTGCAATTCTCGAGGATCGTCAGGTGCGGGAACAGGTTGAAGTGCTGGAACACCATCCCGACCTCGCGCCGAACCTCGTCGATCTTCTTCAGATCGTTGGTCAGCTCGATGCCGTCAACGATGATCTTGCCCTTCTGATGCTCTTCCAGACGGTTGATACAGCGGATCATGGTAGATTTGCCCGAACCCGAAGGTCCGGCAATGACGATCCGCTCGCCGCGCATCACCTTGAGATTGATGTCGCGCAGAACGTGGAACTCGCCGTACCACTTGTTCATGCCGATGAGCTCGATGGCCACATCGGTTTCCGACACGGTCATTTTCGAAGGACCAGCACCTTCAGTTGCTGCTGCGTTGCTGTCAGCCATGGTTAAGTTCCCTTGTTATCGTTTATGGCCAGTGTCGAGCCGCCGTTCCATATAGGCGGAATAGCGCGACATGCCGAAGCAGAAGATGAAGAAGACGAAGGCGGCGAAGACGAACCCGGTCGCCGGCGTTGCAGGTGAAATCCAGTTCGGGTCGTTCATGTTCTGCTGAACGATGCCAAGCAGGTCGAACAGGCCGATGATCAGCACCAGACTGGTGTCCTTGAACAAGCCGATGAAGGTGTTGACGATGCCCGGAATGACCAGCTTGAGCGCCTGCGGCATGATCACCAGCCGTGTGCCCTGCCAGAAGGTCAGTGCCATGGCGTTGGCTGCCTCGTACTGCCCCTTCGGGATTGCCTGCAGACCGCCGCGGATCACTTCGGCCATATAGGCCGACGAGAACAGCGCCACACCGATCAGTGCCCTTAGCAGCTTGTCGAAGGTCACCCCATCGGGGAGAAACAGCGGCAGCATCACCGAAGACATGAACAGCACCGTGATCAACGGCACCCCGCGCCAGAACTCGATGAAGATGACACTGAACATCTTGACGATCGGCATTTCCGACCGCCGCCCGAGCGCCAGCAGGATCCCCAGCGGGAACGACACCACGATGCCGACGATGGCCACGACCAGCGTCACCAGCAGGCCGCCCCAGAGCGGGGTTTCGACAGGCTCGAGCCCGAACTGGCCGGTCAGCAGGATAAAGGCCAGCACCGGAAACACCACCAGCAGGTACAGCGCGTTTTCGCGCTTGTAGGGCACCGAAGGTATCGCGATCGGCACCAGGCCCGCAATCAGCAGAAGGCCGGACAGATTGACCCGCCAGCGCTCTTCGATCGGATAGCGCCCGTAGATGAACTGCCCGAACTTGGCCTCGACGAAGGCCCAGCAGGCGCCCGTGCCCGGTCCAATGCAGGCATCCCGGCTTTCCCCGGTCCAGACCGCGCTGATAAAGGCCCAGTCGATGATCGGCGGGATGATCCACAGCAGAAACAGGAAGGTGACGATTGTCAGCACCGTGTCGCGTGGTGTTGCGAACAGGTTGACCTTGAGCCACCCCATCGCACCGCCGGTGGAAACCGGTGGCGCCGTCGTCGGGCTTTCTTCGGTGCGAACGTAACGTATTGAAGTCGGTAGCGTTTCCATGGTTCAGCGCTCCACCAGTGCGACACTGGAGTTAAACCAGTTCATGAATGCGGATGTCAGCAGCGACAGGGTGAGATAGACCAGCATGGTGATCGAGATCACCTCCACTGCCTGCCCCGTCTGGTTGAGTACCGTCCCGCCGAAGATCGAGACCAGGTCCGGATAGCCGATAGCAACCGCAAGTGACGAGTTCTTGGTCAGGTTGAGATACTGGCTGGTCAAAGGCGGAATGATCACCCGCATGGCCTGTGGCACGATCACCAGGCGGCTGGTCAGGTTCGGCCGGATCCCCAGCGCGAACGCTGCTTCCGACTGGCCGTGTGACACCGCCAGGATGCCGGCACGCACGATCTCGGCAATGAACGAGGCCGTATAGAGCGAGAGCCCAAGCAGCAGCGCCATGAATTCAGGCTGGACAACCCAGCCATCGACCATGTTGAAGCCCTGCAGGCTTGCATATTCAAGCGACAGCGGCATGCCGGTGACAAGGTAGGCCAGCAATGGCAGGACAATGATCAGCCCCAGCCCCGTCAGGAAAACCGGAAACTGCTGCCCGGTGGCCATCTGCCGCTTCCTCGCCCATCGGCCGATGAAGACCCAGGCGACAATGGCGATGATCACGGCATAGAGAATCAGCGATGCGCCCGCTTCGGGCACGATGCGCGGCATGTAGAGCCCGCGATTGTTGAGGCTGAACACCACCTCTGCGCCCGGCTCGAGCCCGACCTGCCGCGGTGACGGCAGGATCGACAGAACCGCCTTGTACCAGAACAGAAGCTGCAGCAGCAGCGGAATGTTTCTCAGCGTCTCGACATAGACGGTGGCAAATTTCTGCACCAGGTAGTTCTTCGACAACCTCGCCAGACCGACAATGAAGCCGATTATCGTGGCAAAGAAGATGCCGATGATGGCGACCACCATGGTGTTCAGCAGACCTACGAAAAACGCCCGCAGATAGGTGCTGTCATTCGTGTAGGGAATAAAGGATTGTCCGATATCGAAACCGGCGCGCTCACCGAAGAAACCAAGGCCGGAAGCGATACCCGCCCGGGCAAGGTTGTCGATGGCATTCGTGACACCGGAGTAGACCAGGAAGAGCACGAAGATGATCAGCAAAACCTGGAATACGAGGCCGCGCGCTTTTGGATCATTCATCAATGATACGCGACCGGAATCATCAGCGTCTGCAACGACGCCTTCTTGATGAGCCATAACTGTCCCCAACTCTATTCGTCCGGACCTTGTGGCCGGATCATTAGTTAACCTGTCGTCGTTGCGTCAGGCCTTTCGGATCACCTCGGGAGATCCGAAAAAGCGGGCCCCTTGGAGGGGCCCGCTCATCATGAGTGCTTAGCGGATCGGCGGTGCGTACTGCAGGCCACCCTTCGACCAGAGCGCGTTCACGCCACGGCCGATTGCAAGCGGGGTCGAAGCGCCAACGTTGCGCTCAAAGACTTCGCCGTAGTTGCCGACTTCCTTGATCACGTTGTAGGCCCAGTCGTTGCTCACTCCGATGGAGTCACCAAAGGTGCCTTCCTTGCCGAGCAGACGCATGACGTTGGGGTCGGTGGAGTTGGCCATCTCGTCAACATTTTCCGATGTCACGCCCATTTCTTCGGCATTGAGCATCGCGAAGTGTACCCACTTGACGATGTTGAACCACTGGTCGTCACCCTGACGGACCACAGGACCCAGAGGCTCCTTCGAGATCACTTCAGGCAGAACCATGTGCTCGTCCGGAGCCGACAGGCCGAGGCGGATCGAATACAGGCCCGACTGGTCGGTCGTGTAAACGTCGCAACGGTTTGCGTCGTAGGCAGCGTTCACTTCTTCGAGCTTTTCAAACACGACCGGGTTGTAGGTCATGTCGTTGGCCTTGAAGTAGTCGGTGAGGTTCAGCTCGGTGGTGGTACCGGTCTGCACGCAGACCGAAGCGCCCGACAGCTGCAGCGCGGAATTCACGCCCAGCGACTTGCGAACCATGAAGCCCTGGCCGTCATAGTAGTTAACGCCAGCGAAGTTGAGACCCAGCTGGGTGTCACGGCTCATGGTCCAGGTGGTGTTGCGCGACAGCACGTCGATCTCACCGGACTGGAGAGCGGTGAAGCGCTCCTTGGCCGAAAGCGGGCTGAACTTGACAGCCGATGCATCACCGAACACGGCAGCAGCTACGCCACGGCACAGATCAACGTCGATACCCGACCAGTCACCTGCATCGTTCGGGGCGGAAAAGCCGGCGAGGCCGGTGGAGACGCCGCACTGGACGAATCCCTTTGCCTTGACGTCATCCAGCGTTGCGGCGGAAGCAGCTGTGGCTCCCATGCCTGCAACGGCCGCGACGCCAACGACAGCCGACAAAATCTTCTTTTTCATTTGATACAACCTTTTTTTCTGTTGCCCTGTTTTTGGGTGCGCCCATGCGGGGGAACCTTTGTTTGACAGCCCTCTGCCCGCCTCCATTGTGCGCTCTAATATACCATGCCGAAATCAGCCATGGGTCAAGTCTTGCGCGCGTTAAAACTTTCAAATCACCCGATTTCGATCACAGACCGCGCTGAGCGAGGGGATGGAATGCAGGCCAGACACATGTCTTCCGGCTCGCCAGCACAGCAAGACAGTTGCGCTTTCGATCGCCGGGCGGCTTCTTGTGATCCCGTCAAACTCGCGATAGTCGTTGGTCCAAACAACGCAATCAGGATGCAAGTCCACAACAACGGATCTGGTATGAGCAACGAAAACGACACGCCGAAGACGGGAATCAACACGCGCCTGGCGCATTCCGGCCACGACCCGAGGAGTTTCCACGGCTTCGTCAATCCGCCGGTTGTGCATGCCTCGACAGTGCTGTTTCCCGATTCGGCGACCATGGTCTCGCGCAATCAGAAATACACCTACGGCACCTACGGCACCCCCACCACCGACGCCTTGAATTCAGCGATCAACGACCTGGAAGGCTCGGAAGGAACGGTTGCCGTCCCTTCCGGCCTCGCGGCGATCACGGTCCCGTTCCTGGGTGCCCTCAGCGCCGGCGATCATGTGCTCGTGGTTGATTCCGTCTATGGCCCGACGCGCAATTTCTGCAATGGCATGCTGGCCAGAATGGGCATCGAAACCAGCTATTACGATCCCTCAGTCGGCGACGAGATTGAAAGCCTGATGCGGCCGAACACCAAGCTCGTGCACACCGAGGCGCCAGGCTCCAACACCTTCGAGATGCAGGACATCCCGGCGATCGCCGAAGTTGCACATGCTCATGGCGCGCTGGTGTCCATGGACAACACCTGGGCAACGCCGCTCTATTTCAAACCGCTTGATCATGGCGTCGACATTTCGATCCATGCCGCGACCAAATACCCGGCCGGTCACTCCGACATTCTGATCGGAACCGTCTCGGCCAACAAGAAGGCCTGGCCAGCTCTGTGGGCATCTTTCACCGCGCTTGGTGTCTGTGCCGGCCCGGACGACAGCTACATGACGCTGCGCGGTCTGCGCACCATGGGAATCCGGCTTGACCGGCACCAGCAATCGACGCTGGCGATCGCGCGTGCGCTTGAAGGCATGCCGGGCGTCGCAAGGGTCCTGCACCCAGCTCTCGTAAGCTTCCGCGGCCACGCTTTGTGGAAGCGCGATTTCTCAGGCTCTTCCGGCATTTTCTCGATTGTCCTGGATGTGGCGGACACGGAACGCCATCAGGCCAAGGCGCATGCCTTCCTTGATGCGTTGGAAATCTTTGGCCTTGGCTATTCCTGGGGAGGCTACGAGAGCCTTGCCGTCCATGCTAACCTCTCCGACAGGACCGTCGCCCTGCCCCCCAAGGAAGGCCCGGTGATCCGGCTTCAGATCGGACTGGAGGACGTCGACGACCTGATGGCGGATATCGAGCGGGGACTCGCCGCAGCCAAGAAGGCCTGATCACAGACCACGCCTACTGATAGGTAACGGGTTCAACAGGGCATTTGTTGCACAGAACCGGCGCCGGATTCTCCGGCGTCGCTATGCCGGCAACATGACCACGAATCGGGCGCCATCCTGACAGGATGTGTCGAGATATATGCTGCCGTCGTGGCTTTCGATGATCCGGCGGCACAAGGCAAGCCCGATGCCTGTCCCGGAATACAGCTTCTCATCCGCATGCAGCCGCTGGAAGACACCGAAAATTCGCTCCGCCTGCTCCGGGTCAATTCCGATTCCGTTGTCTTCGACATCGATTTTCAACCCGTCGGGAACATGCCGAGCGCGAGCCTTGATCTCGACAGCAGAGTGAGGCTGGCGGTACTTCAACGAATTCGCAAAAAGGTTCTGAAACAACTGCGTGAGAAGGTTGAAATCGGCATAGACGGTGACATCGCCTTCGACATCGAGCGTCGCCTGCGCTTCGCCGACATTCACCGCGAGATTGTTCCAGGCAAGATTGAGCGCTTCGGACAGCTGAAAATTCTCGGGATTGATCCTCTGATAGGCCAGTTGGGAATATTCCAACAGGCTGGACGTCATCTCTTCCATCG
This sequence comes from Hoeflea sp., assembly GCF_002733955.1. Classification (GTDB taxonomy): domain Bacteria; phylum Pseudomonadota; class Alphaproteobacteria; order Rhizobiales; family Rhizobiaceae; genus Hoeflea. The sequence continues at coordinate 328,573 of NZ_NVXQ01000002.1, forward strand.
CTTCACTGCGCTGCGAGATGTAGCCGGAGAATGTCGCAAGATCATCGGTCTTGCCGGCGCTGACATCCTCGGCAATCATATCTGCAAAAAGCCGGATCTGTCGAAGTGGCGCCTTGAGATCATGCGAAACGACGGCGCTGAATTGCTCGAGCGCGCTGTTGCGCAACTTGAGCTCCCGCGATTGTCTGGCAATCCGGTCCTGCGCCTCACGAACCTCGGTGATGTCTCGCCCCACGGAAACCAGCTCCACCGGCTCCCCGTTCTCAAACACCATCAGGTTGGACCATAAATACCACAGCGTCTCCCCCGAGAGCGTGGGCATTGCCTGTTCGGCGGTGTTCAAGGGCTGCTCCTGGGTCAGTCCCGCGAGGTGTTCAGCCAGAACCTGCCTTTCAGTCTCCGGTACGAAATCCATGAATTTTCGTCCGATCATGTCCTCGGGCGCCAGTCCGACGGAACGGGCATAGTGTTCGTTGACATAGGTCAGCGTTGTATCCGGCTTTGCACGGGTGATAAAATCCGGAAGGTTGCGCACCAGGGTCTGGAACTCGTGCTCCTTTTGCTTGAGCGCATTTTCGATCTCCAGCCGTTCGGTGATATCCTCGACGAAGGCCAGCGCCAACGGCTCATGCAGGTCGTCCATACGTTCCAGGCGCACCCGGCACGGGTAGGTGCTTCCGTCCTTGCGCCGGTGCACGGTATTGAAAACCTGAACCTTGGTCTCACCAGACACGATCGGGGCCATCAGCACCGCCCTTTCTTCCTCCGTCGAACCGACGATGAAATCGGCGGCAGAAAGCTCACGCAGCTCTTCCATGCTGTATTGCAGATTGTCGCGCGCCGCCTTGTTGGCACTGATAAGCTGTTCACGCGTCATGCTGGCCAGATACACTTCCTGCGCAACATTCTCGATGATGAGGCCGAGCCTTTCAGCTTCGCTTTTCGCCTGACTGAGCACGCTCACATCGGTCCGCACACCAACATGCAGCTTGTCTTCCGTGATGCGCTCTTCCACCAGCAGGAACCGGTCCGGCCTTACCCGCTGTACAAACGGTTCCCCCGGATTGCGGTGACGCTGCAGCCTTTGTGCAATCCAGGCCTCGCGCTCTTCTTGAGTTTCACCTGCATCCGGATACTGACCCCGATCGACGCCGTAGCGAACGATCGATTCGAAAGTGGCACCGATTTGCATGGCCGGGTTGCAGATCGGGTAGATGTCCCGGTAGGCGTCGTTGCACAGGACCAGACGGTCCTGGTCGTCATAGACCACGAAGCCTTCCGAAATGGACGCCAGAGCCGTGTTCAGGATCGCTTCAGCCCGCAGGCGTTCTTCCTGCACCTGGTAGATTTCGCTGAGATCCCGCACCAGAGCCACCAGCCCAATGGGCTCATCACCCGATGAGTCCAGTTTGCTGACGGTCAGCTCCGCGGGAAAGACGCTGCCATCCTTGCGCCTGAGGCTGAGGCGACGATGCAACATCTTGATGTCATCACCGATGGGATAAAGGGCTGCCCCCACCTCCTTGGCATCTTCGATGGATTCATAAAGCGCTAGCGGTTCCATGCCGGACAGCTCATCAGTGCTGTATCCGAACTTTTCCGCGGCAGCCGGATTGGCAGCAACAATTATCCTGTGTTCGTTGACGATCAGAACCGGATCCGGCAGCGTTTCATACAAGGCCTTGAGCAGGTTTTCAGGCGACGGCTGCATGCGGCTCACAATCTGGGAAAAGCCTTCTGGATCGGCTCACATATAGTCTTCGGAACACGTCTCAGACAGCTGATCTTGGGTGTATTCCTTGATGATGAAATTGATCACTGTGCCGTCGATCTCATCCTTGCCGATCTTGAAATCGACACCGAAATCTCTGAACTGCTCGAAATAACGACCGCTGATATCGGAGGAAATTATGCCGATCGGGCCGATGAAACCCGCCCCGCGCAACTGTGGCGCGGTCTCGCGAAAATCATTGTTCGGCACCAGGCGGTTGTCGAGAAAGATCATGTCGATCCCGCCAGCTTTGACGACATCGACCGCACTGCCGATATCGCTGACATAATCAAGATCGATTGAACTGTCTTCCGCCGATTTCAGTTTTCGTTTCAGTAGGATGTGCTCGGCCGGATCATCATCGACCAACAGGATCCTGATCTGATTGTCGCTTTGCTCTGAGCTCATCGATGGCCTCCACCCGATCTACGTTATCAAACCACTGCGTATGGCCGAGGCCACCATTTGTGCCCGGTTGACGACGTGCAGCTTGCGCAAAACCGCAGCGATATATGAGTTGACGGTATGTTCGGACAACCCGAGAATGATGGCGATTTCTGCCGAGGTTTTTCCTTCAGATGTCCAGCGGACAATCTGTATCTCGCGATCGCTGAGCCCGCTGATGGAATCAAGAGACAGGATGACCTCGAAATAGCGCTGGAAAATCAGCGCCGCATCCAGCGCCAGCAGCGCCAGCGCCTGGTGCTCCAGTTCTCTGGCCTCGCCAACCATGATCAGGCCGTGTCTTTTTCCGGTTGCAGCGTGCAACGGCACAATTGCCACCGAACGGGATCCACCGGCAGTCAGAACCGCCGAATGATTTTCGTTCATATCGATCACGCACGGCGCGGAAGACTGCTGAAGATATACAAAGACCGGATCGTCCGCTTCGATCACCTGCTGCTTGGGATCATCGAACCAGGCGTGGGGCAAATTGTGCAACGCGTGGACATGTTGCAGATTGATTCCCTGATCATCGGCCAATATCTCGGTCAGGCCGAAATAAGAGAACCCGTGGCTTCCCGCCAGGGATTTGAACAACCGAAAAAAATCCATCCGATTGACAGCGCGCTCGAGTTCAGGACCAAGATGTAAAACGGTTTCCGTCACCAGCATATCGTCACTTTCGAATCAGCGCCTGTTATAATTGTCTAATATTCCACAGCATCCCTGTGTCATACAATTCTTCTTATAAGCTATTTCAGCAAAACTGAAAATGCCTTTGATAACAAGTATTTTAATCGCGTTGATAAGCAGCACTGCCCGCAGCTTCAATCCAAAGCGAGACGCCTTTGCGCCAATGCAGGCGGACATCTGTAATTGCTTTGGCTTGGATGGTGAAGCGCGAGAAATGGCGACCCCTGCAGGATTCGAACCTGCGACCGTCGGCTTAGAAGGCCGGTGCTCTATCCAGCTGAGCTAAGGGGCCGACTGCGGCTTGCCGCAAGGGCAAACCGTGGCAACGACTAGTGGGTCCAGGGTTGACGGCGATCAAAACGGAAATTGTCGGAGTAGACCACCCGGCGGCGTTTGGCTTCCTGCGGCTCGATGACACGATAGGCCAGACCATAGCGCGTGGCATAGGCGACGGCCGCTTCCCGCGTCTCGAAGGTCATGCGGATCTGGCTTTTCATGTCTGCGGAGGATGTGTAGCCCATCATCGGGTCGATGCTGCGCGGCTTTTCCTGCTCGAATTCGAGAACCCAGTCCAGGCTCTTGGCCTTGCCGGATTGCATGGCAGTCTTTGCGGGACGGTAGATTTTCGCAGTCATGTCCCAATCCTCTTCATGGCGGAACCCGCCCCAAAAGGCGGATCGTGGCGCCCTGCTGCATGACGCCCAGCCAATGGGCGTTTGAATTAATGGTCGGAGCGGAGAGATTCGAACTCCCGACCCTCTGGTCCCAAACCAGATGCGCTACCAGGCTGCGCTACGCTCCGACTGCCTAAGGCGTGATCCGGATACACCGGAACGCATTGCCCCGCAACTCCAAATCGACGCTTATTTCAACTTACCGGCAAATCATTCGCCAATCACCCGGTGACGAACCGTGTCGCCCACGGAAATCCCCCGTTGCGATGTCGTTCCGCCATTCAATTCCAGTACATAGCGCACCGGGCCGGCGGATGGGATGATGGCTTCGGAATAAGGTTCGGTCCGTTCGGCGATTCGGATCACCGTGCCGGCTTCATCAATAAAAAGCATATCCAGCGAAAGCGGTGTGTTCTTCATCCACATCAGCACTTCCCGGGTCTGATCAAACCTGAACAGCATGCCGTGATCGGCCGCCATGCTCGTCCGGTTCATCAGGCCGCTGGCGCGGTCCGCAGGCGTCAGCGCCAGTTCGACCGAAAACTCGACAGGACCGTCCCCGGTCTCGATCACCAGCCGTTCAGGATCGGTCGGCAGCACCTTGGCAACCACCGGCGCACCGAAGACCACGAGAGATAGAAGAACCAGTGCGACGCGTCTGAGGGTGCCCATCATCCGCTCAGTGGGAATTCGGGATAGGCGAATCGATGTCAGGGTGGATTTCCGCCGCCATGAGGCCCTTGTCGCCGTCACCGAAGCGAACCAGCACGACCTGCCCCGGACGCAGCTCGGCCAGACCGTACCGCCGCAACGTTTCCATATGAATGAAGATGTCTTCGGTCCCCTCACCGCGGGTCAGGAATCCGAAGCCCTTGGTGCGGTTGAACCACTTGACGATCGCGCGCTCGAGCCCGCTTGATGGCTTGACCTGGACATGCGTCCGCACCGGAGGCAATTGCGAAGGATGAACTGCGGTTGATGTATCCATCGAGAGGATGCGAAAGGTCTGGTATCCGCGTTCCCGTTTCTGGATTTCGCACACGACCCGGGTGCCCTCCAGAACAGTCTGATATCCGTCGCGGCGCAGACATGTCACATGCAGGAGAACATCCTCCATGCCATTGTCTGGAATGATGAAGCCAAAGCCCTTGGCGACATCAAACCACTTTATGACGCCGGTAATCTCCATGAGATCAACGGGATCACCAAGCGCTTCCGCACCAACCTGGTCTTTTTCTGAGGACCTTTCCCCCATCCGGATGCCTCTCCAATACGCGCCACAAACAAATGAAGTGATTCTTGATTAAAACATTAACATTGTATTACGAGGGCAGCGCAAGCCCCGCAGGAAAACTTGTTCATTCGTCCCCTTGTATCGGATTGGCGTTGCTTGGAAGGCAAATTTGCCTATCGTTCACGCTTTCGAGAATCATGAGGTAAAGCCAATGCGTTATCTGCACACGATGGTCCGCGTCGCCGACGTCGAGGCGTCGCTGGACTTCTATTGCAACAAGATGGGTCTTGTGGAAATCCGCCGCCACGAGAGCGAAGCCGGCCGGTTCACACTGATCTTTCTCGCTGCTCCTGAAGACAAGGAACGGGCCCTGGCTGATCAGGCTCCCTTGCTTGAACTGACCTACAACTGGGACCCCGAGGAATATGATGGCGGCCGTAATTTCGGTCACCTCGCCTATGTCGTCGACAACATCTACGATCTCTGCCAGTCGCTGCAGGACAAGGGCGTGACCATCAACCGTCCACCGCGCGATGGCCATATGGCTTTCGTCCGTTCGCCCGACGGCATTTCCATCGAGCTTCTCCAGAAGGGAGATCCGCTTGAGCCGGCGGAACCCTGGAAGTCGATGGAAAACACAGGCAGCTGGTAACAGCACGTGACAGGCCCGGCCTCATCTTAGCCGGGCCTTTATGACGTAAGGCTCACGCAACGGAGCCGGGCTAACCTGTTATCAGGGCCATGCTTTCGCCGCATTTGCGACGCATCGCATGAATTTTGGCGCTGATGCCGAAGAGCCTTTTCAGGCGAACGGCTTTGTCCGTTTACAACAACGTCGCAAATGAGTAGGCATTTTTCAGGACCTTCGGGTCTGCCAATGCAAGATACCCGGGGGCTCCAGAGTTTGCAGACAGGCGGATACAGAGCAGCCATCAGGCGCAACTCCACCCGGACGTTGCTTCTGACTGGTGCAGCAGCAATTCTAAGCGGTTGCGTGTCGACCGCTGACCCCGCCATGTTTGCCAATCAGGGCTTCGCTCCAGGCTCGCCAGAAATGTTCGACGGTATCGTCAGCGCGGACCAGTCCGCTGTCATGTATGCGGACGCTCAGGCCGCTGCCGACACCGCCCCCGGCGTTCCTCTTCCGGTCCCTTCCCCGTCTGCTGCCGACGCGACATCGCGGATGCCGGCCGATACGCAGACTGTAGCCGCCGCCGGCCAGCCGGTCGTCATGGCAGATACAGCGGTCGATGCGCTCAACCGGGGCATTACCCAGAGCCAGCCGACCCAATCGGTCGCCAATCTCTATGGTTCGACGCCGGCTGCCACCCCGGCCAGCGTGACGCTGCAGGAAAGCCAGCCTACCCAGCCGGCCGAACCCCAGGCAGCAGCAGTCTCAGCTGATACGGTTTCGGTCAGCCCGGAGGCTACCGTACCAGAACCGCCACAGCAGGTTCAGGAACTGGCAGTCGTCGCACCGCCAAAGAAGAAATCGATTTTCGCGCGCATGTTCGCGTCCCCCAAGCCGTCGGCCAAAAATGCGCCTGCCGGAACCACCAAACGGGTCGTCTCCCGGAAAAACGCTCCGGTCACCGTCGCCTCGGCCGGTTCGAACGCGCTGCCCGGCGTCAAGCTGGCGTCGATGTTCGACAACGAAGCCACATCATCGGGAAATTCCGATTCGGGCCAGATCCAGCTGGCCTCCGCCGCTGGTCTGGCGCGCCTCGCTCCCAACGGGTTGCATCTGCAGACCGACAAGGTTCAGGTCGATTGCTTCAAGCCTCAGCTTGTACGCACCCTCAAGGCGATCGAACGGCACTATGGTCGCCCCGTCGTGGTCACCTCCGGCTACCGCAGCCCCAAACACAACCGCCGTGTTGGTGGCGCCTCCGGCTCCCGCCACACCTCCTGTGAAGCGGCGGATGTTCAGGTCGAAGGCGTCTCGAAGTGGCAACTGGCAAAGTACCTGCGCTCGATGCCCGGCCGCGGTGGCGTGGGCACCTATTGCCACACGGAATCGGTGCACATCGACATTGGAAACACCCGTGACTGGAACTGGCGCTGCCGTCGTCGCAAGTGATCCGATCGCAATTTTCGCCGCCTGAAGCGCTGTTCCCCTGGGGCAGTTTTACGGCAACAAAAAAACTTCATTTGGATGTCATTTTTTTCGCTCAAAACGCAATTATGCGCTTGCGGTCCTAAAACGGTCTGACTATAAGACGCCCACAGTGTTACGCGCCCTTCGTCTATCGGTTAGGACGCCAGATTTTCATTCTGGAAAGAGGGGTTCGACTCCCCTAGGGCGTACCACTGTTTCCAAGCGCTTCGCTTGAATTTCCCCTTTGAAATGCGAGACTTGCACAAGTTCAGCCCGACAGTGGTCGAGTGCGTCATGAAGAGATGTCGCGCATCGCGCAAGGCTATCGCGCCGTCTCATCCTACGTCCCGGACCAGACCACAAACCTCCGACGCTCAGGCTGATTCCAGACATGCTGACGGCCCCGAATCCTGCCAGAAATGGCAACGGCTTTCAGCGGTCCCGGAGCGTTCTTGTTTCGATTGGAAGGTCGTCCGTATCCCGATTGCAAGAGCGGTGCCTAGCGCGCCTCAGCGGCGTCGATGACACGGATCTGAACCCGCCGGACACCCTGCCAGTAATCCGCCGACAGCGAGCCGGCAATGTGAAACGTCAGCCCGCGTCCGCCGAGCAGCGCTGCGCCCATTTCGGTGTCAGCGGCACGGAATGCAATCCCGTTGAGCCGACCGCCATCGGGCCCCGCGAACGACAACTTGATGTGATTCTGTCCAACCACACGGGCATCTTTCAGCGTATGGCCGGGCACAGCGAAAACCGGCTGCGGATGTCCTGCACCATAGGGACCAGCTCGTTCGATCATGTCGACAAGATCAAGCGTTGCACCCGACGCCGAAATGGCGCCATCGATCTTCAACCGGTGTTGCGATGTCAGTCCCGCCACGGCGTCTGCCGCATTGTCCTCGAAAAAGGCCCTGAGCTCTCCAAGCCGGCTTTGCTCGACCGTCAGCCCGGCAGCCATGGCGTGACCGCCACCCTTGACCAGCAGACCGGCCTCTACCGCCTTTCGCACCAGCCGGCCGATATCGACACCCGGTATCGATCGGCCCGACCCGGTGCCCTTGCCATTGCCATCGAATGCGATGGCGAAAGCCGGTCTGCGGTAGCGTTCCTTCAGCCGCGAGGCCAGCAGCCCGACAACCCCGGGATGCCAGCCCTGACGCTCCGTGACGATGACCGCCGGTCCTTCGCCGCTCGCCATCTCGATGGCCGCTTCCGCATCGGCCTCTTCCAGCATGGCAGCTTCGATCGCCTGGCGCTCCTTGTTCAGCTCTTCCAGCCGTTCGGCAATGGCTGCCGCTTCATCCTTGTCCTCAAGCGTCAGCAAACGGCTGCCGAGAGCTGCGTCACCAATCCGGCCACCGGCATTGATTCGCGGCCCGATGAGAAAGCCGAGATGATAGGGCGTGACGGGACCGTTCACGCCGGCCCGCTGCGCAATCGCCGCCAGGCCGACATTGCCCATGCTCCGTGCGGCCAGCAGTCCCTTGACGACGAACGCCCGGTTGAGCCCCTTGAGAGGCACCACGTCGCAAACCGTCGCCAGCGCCACCAGATCAAGGCACCCAAGCAGATCGAACAAGCTTGCCCGCTCATCGCCCTGCCCGCGCAACAGACGCAACGTGCCCGCGAGCACCATGAAGACCACACCACAGGCGCACAAATGCCCAAGCCCGGACAGATCATCCTCGCGGTTGGGATTGACCAGAGCAAGCGCAACCGGCAGCTCGCTCGCCACCTGGTGATGATCGATCACCACGACTTCGACACCGCGCCGGGCGGCTTCCGCAAGCGATTCATGACTGGTCGAACCGCAGTCGACCGTGATGATCAGCTTTGCACCGCGGTCAACGAGCTCGCCGATGGCGGTCGGATTGGGGCCGTAGCCTTCAAATATCCGGTCTGGAATGTAAATTTCACTGGCAAGTCCGAAATGGCGCAGGAACCTCTGCATCAGCGCCGAAGAGGCTGCGCCGTCAACGTCATAGTCACCAAAGATGGCAACCCGCTCGCCACGCGAGATCGCCAGCGCGATCCGCGCGGCCGCCTTGTCGCAATCCGTCAGCTTCGAGGGATCGGGCATCAGTGTCTTGATGGTCGGATCAAGGAACGCCTTGGCATCGCCGATGGCAACCTCGCGCCCCGCGAGCACCCGCGCGATCACATCCGGCAGCCCGGTCATCTGCGCAATTGAAATTGCCTTGTTCTCGCTGGTCATGTCCAGCCGCGAGACCCATTTCTGTGCGGACAGCGATTGCTCCACCCCAAGAAACGCCCGGTCTGATGCGCTGTTGACTGTCATGCGAAAACCAACCTGTTTCAAGCGCCATGCCATCATGGATGCGCTTCCGTTAGGCTCATAGCCCAAACCGCGGCCCGCGGCAAAGCGCGACTGCAATCGCGGGCGACAGCATGCAGGGTTCAACGAAAACGCCCCGGATCTTGCGAAACCGGGGCGGAGCCATTCTCGAAGTGAAAACCTGGTCTGGCGCGAACGCTAGTCGAACTTTTCGAGATCCTGATGCCGCGCCTTGATTTCGCGCACCGTCTTTGAGGAAGAGCGCATGACGATGGTGTGGGTGATGATCGCGTCGCGGGTAAATCGCACACCCTGCAACATGTTGCCATCGGTCACGCCGGTCGCGGCAAACAGCACGTCACCGCTGGCCATTTCTTCCATCGTGTAAATCTTGTTGGGGTCGGAAATCCCCATCTTGGCAGCGCGCGCCACCTTTTCCTCGGTGTTGAGCTGCAACCGGCCCTGCATCTGTCCGCCGATGCAGCGCAGCGCCGCAGCCGCCAGCACGCCCTCCGGAGCTCCGCCGATGCCGAGATAGATGTCGATCCCTGTTTCATCCGGATCGGTGGTGTGGATGACGCCGGCAACGTCGCCGTCACCGATCAAACGGATCGCAGCGCCCGTGGCCCGGACTTCCTCGATCATCCGTGCGTGGCGCGGCCGGTCGAGGATACATGCGGTCACCTGTTCCACAGGCACGCCCTTGGCGCGGGCCATGGCATGAATGTTTTCAGTTGGCGTTGCGTCAAGGGACACGGTGTTGGCCGGATATCCCGGTCCGATGGCGACCTTTTCCATGTAGACATCGGGTGCGTAGAGCAGGCTGCCTTTTTCTGCGATCGCAATCACCGCCAGCGAATTCGGCAGGTTCTTGGCGCAGATGGTGGTGCCTTCGAGCGGATCAAGCGCGATGTCGACCTTGGCACCTTCACGGGTGCCGACTTCCTCGCCGATATAGAGCATCGGCGCTTCGTCGCGCTCGCCCTCGCCGATCACCACGGTACCGTCGATCGGCAGGCGGTTGAGTTCCTGACGCATCGCGTCGACAGCCACCTGGTCGGCTGCCATCTCGTCGCCCCGTCCACGAAGCCGTGCCGCAGCCACGGCAGCTCGTTCGGTCACACGGGCGATTTCCAGCGTGAGGATACGCTCCAGACCGCTGGCTTCTGTTGGTTTGGCTGACATGGTCTACTATCCCCCAGGGTACATCGTTTTGCCGCTCATACAGCGTTCAAACCTAGCAAGGCAATGTGAAAACCGTATTAAAAGCCGTGTTTATTCAAGATTTTGGCCTATTCCAAAACTAAATCGATTAGGCTGACAACGCCCCCACAGCACCCACCTCCCAAAAGCAGCAGACGGCCACCCAGGCGATCAGTTATCGCGCGTCCGCTCGATCCGGATCACCTGTGGCTCGCCCGCGAGGTAACCCTCGCTCTTGATCGCATCCACCGCAGACCGCACTTTCGATTCAGTCGTGGCGTGGGTCACCAGGATGACTGTTTGCGGACCCGCGTCCGACCCTGCCGGACGGGCGCGCTGGACAATCGATTCAAGCGAGATGTCGTTGCTGGCCATGGAGGTGGCGATCGAGGCGAACACCCCTGCCCGGTCATCAACCTTGAGCGAGATGAAATAGCCGCCTTCGTGGCTCTGGATCTGCGCCCTTGTGTAGGGCTCGAGTTTGTCCGCGGGCCGGCCAAGTGCAGGCGCATGCTGGTGGCCCGGCCGGCTCTTTGCGATATCGGCAATATCGCCGAGCACAGCTGACGCCGTGGCTTCTCCGCCGGCGCCGGGGCCGGACAACATCAGCTCGCCCAGAATGTCGGCTTCGATCGTCACCGCATTGGTCACGCCTTCAACCTGCGCAATCATCGAGCCTTTCGGCACCATGGTCGGGTGAACCCGTTGCTCGATCCCCGTCGCAGTTCGCTGCGCAACACCGAGCAGCTTGATCCGGTACCCCAACTCATCGGCGGCATGAATGTCATCGATGGAGATATTGGTGATGCCTTCGATATAGACCTCGTCGGCAGCAATCTCGGTTCCAAAGGCCAGACTGGTCAGGATCGACAGTTTGTGAGCCGTATCGTTGCCCTCGATGTCAAAGGCCGGATCAGCTTCGGCATAGCCGAGCCGCTGGGCTTCGGCCAGACACTCGGCAAAGCCCATATTCTCGTGCTCCATCCGGGTCAGGATGTAATTGCAGGTGCCGTTCATGATGCCGTAGATCCGCGTCACGGCATTGCCGGTCAAGGATTCGCGCATCGCCTTGATCACGGGAATGCCGCCGGCAACCGCTGCCTCGAAATTCAACAACACGCCGTTGGCCTCGGCAAGCCGCGCCAGCTCGACACCGCGCTGGGCCAGCATCGCCTTGTTGGCGGTAACCACGTGCCGCCCCGCAGTCAGTGCCGCGGTCGCCGCGGCAAGCGCCGGATCGCCTTCGCCACCGATCAGTTCCACCAGCACATCGATATCGGCTTCGCGCGCCATGACCACCGGATCGTCAAACCAGACGACACCGTCGAGATTGAGGCCACGGTCACGGCTCCGGTCGCGCGCACACACGGCGGTAATCACGATTTCCCGACCGCAGATGTCGGCCAGGAGATTGTGCCGGTTGGCGATTATCTGAAACAATGCCGCGCCGACAGTGCCAAGGCCTGCAATGCCGATTTTCAGGGCATCAGTCATGTTAAAAGTCCACCTGTATGGGATCGCCCGCATGAAGATGCGGGACGTTGAAAGTCTAGGCGGGTTTACCGGTGACGAACCGGACGGTCAACGCCGGGCGGACAATGAAACCACATTGTCGCCGCCGCCATTGCCCGAGCTTGCAAAGAAGCGCTTGATGTTGCGCGCCGCCTGGCGGATGCGATGCTCGTTCTCGACCAGCGCGATGCGGACATGCTCGTCGCCATGTTCGCCGAAGCCGACACCGGGCGCGACCGCGACATCGGCCTTTTCGACCAGCAGCTTGGAAAATTCCAGCGACCCCAGATGCTTGAACTGCTCGGGGATCGGCGCCCAGGCAAACATTGTTGCAGCCGGTGGCGGCACGTCCCACCCGGCCTTGCCGAAACTCTCGACCAGCACATCGCGGCGGCGTTTGTAGATTGAACGCACCTCGGCGATGTCGGCGCCATCACCGTTCAATGCGGCAGTGGCGGCCACCTGTATCGGTGTAAACGCACCATAATCGAGGTAGGACTTGACCCGCGTCAGCGCCGAAATCAGCCGCTCGTTACCAACAGCAAATCCCATCCGCCAGCCCGGCATCGAAAACGTCTTCGACATCGAGGTGAATTCGACGCAGATATCCATCGCGCCAGGTACTTCCAGAACCGACGGCGGCGGCGTGTCGTCGAAATAGATTTCGGAATAGGCCAGGTCGGACAGGATGAGGATGTCGTGCTTCTTGGCGAAAGCCACCACATCCTTGTAGAAATCAAGCGTCGCGACATAGCTCGTCGGGTTCGACGGGTAATTCAAAATCAGCGCCAGCGGCTTCGGAATCGAATGCCGTACCGAGCGTTCCAGCGCGGCAAAGAAACTGTCATCCGGCACAACATCCAGCGAGCGGATCACGCCGCCCGACATGATGAAGCCGAAGGCATGGATCGGATAGGTCGGGTTGGGACACAGGATCACATCGCCGGGTGCGGTGATCGCCTGGGCCATGTTGGCAAAGCCTTCCTTGGATCCCAGTGTGGCCACCACCTGGGTCTCGGGATTGAGCTTGACGCCAAAACGGCGCTCGTAATAGGCGGCCTGTGCACGCCGGAGACCGGGAATGCCGCGCGAGGTCGAATAGCGGTGTGTGCGCGGGTCTCTCACCGCTTCGCACAGTTTGTCGACGATGGCGGCAGGTGTCGGCAGGTCGGGATTGCCCATTCCCAGATCAATGATGTCGGCCCCCCCGGCCCGCGCCGACGCCTTGAGCCGGTTGACCTGCTCAAAGACATAAGGTGGGAGGCGGCGGACTTTGTGAAATTCTTCCATGGAATTCCCCGGGGTTGTGGGCTGAACGCGGAGGCTCTGATTGCACGGATTTGCGTCCAATCCAAGTCAAACGCAAGCTCTAATTCTCGATTTCCTGCTGCATATCGCTGCCATGGTTGGCGGCCAGAGCCCGCAATTCCTTGAGCCGGGCTTCGTATTGCGCCCGCGCGTCAGGCGTCGACGCCCGGTTGCGAAGCAGTTCTGTCATCTCGGCTTCCGCCGCCAGCTTTTCCTGGTCGGAGAACTGGCTGTTGGCTGCTTTGGGTTGCTGACCGAAATTCGGATACTGGCCTGACCGGCTTGCACCCGAAGCCACGAATTCCCTGTTCTCGACAGGCGTGGTCTTCTCAAGCGGAATGACGGACGCAATCCCCGGGTTTCGCCTGGTCGTTGCAGAAGACGCCTGCTCGGTGCGGATTGCGTCTCCCGCGTTCGAAGCGGCCACCTGATCTGCACCGCTGCCCTGTACTGCTGCCGGGATGGCAGTCGCAGCCGGCACACTCTTTGGGGCCGCGTCTTCAAGCGAAGCCGTCTGGCATCCGGCAAGAACCAGAAAGCACAGGACAACAATCACGGGACGTATAATCGGCATCATAATCACGAATTTTCCGGTCTCCACAAAATGGCGGTCATGACATGGACAAAAAAAGTCCCTATCAAGATAGGATAAAGCCAGTATTGGCAGACAAGCAAAGCAAACAAGCCGATTTAAGGCAGAAGACGGGCAAGAGGCAAGCTCGGGAACATGATGAGGAGACGCCGCCATGGCGGACAGGGGCAAAACGACGGCAGGCAACGACCAGGCTGAGCCGGGCACGACTTCCGCCGAAGCCTATGTCGTCAAGGATCCCGAGGTCTTTGCCCGCAATGTTGCCCGCATGCTCGAAGAACTCGGCAAGGCTGCATCAGCCTGGGTGGAACCGCGCGAAAAGGGCGAAGTTGTCGACACCGTTTCCGAGCCGATGGCCGACATGGTCAAGACCTTCTCCAAGGTCGGAGAATACTGGCTGTCCGATCCCAAGCGTGCCCTTGATGCCCAGACGTCGCTTCTGACCAGCTATTTCGGCATGTGGAGCCAATCCATAGCCCGCATGTCCGGCGAGGACACCAGCCCCCGCACCCCGACCAGGGACAAGCGCTTCACCGATCCGGACTGGGACGACAATCCGTTCTTCGAGTTCCTGAAGAATGCCTATTTCATCACTTCGGACTGGGCCAACAAGCTCGTCGACGAGAGTGAAGGCCTCGACGAGCACACGCGCCACAAGGCAGCCTTTTACGTGCGCCAGATCACAAGCGCCCTGTCGCCGGCCAATTTCATCGCCACCAATCCAGAACTCTACAAGGAAATGGTGTCGTCCAACGGCGCGAACCTGGTCAAGGGCATGCACATGCTGGCCGAGGACATAGCTGCCGGCAAGGGCGAGCTGCGGCTGCGCCAGTCCGATGCCTCCAAGTTCAAGGTCGGCGAAAACATCGCCGTCTCTCCCGGCAAGGTCATTGCCCAGGACGAGGTCTGCCAGATCATCCAGTATGATCCGTCGACCGAGACCGTGCTCAAGCGTCCCCTGATGATCGTGCCGCCCTGGATCAACAAGTTCTACATTCTCGATCTCAATCCGAAAAAATCCTTCATCAAATGGGCCGTCGATCAGGGGCACACGGTGTTCGTGATCTCCTGGGTCAACCCGGACCAGCGCCATGCCGACAAGGACTGGGAATCCTATTCCCGCGAGGGCATATCCTTCGCACTCGACACCATCGAGAAGGCCACCGGCGAACGCGAGGTCAATGCCATCGGCTACTGCGTTGGCGGCACCTTGCTGGCCGCCACGCTGGCGCTGCACGCCCAGGAGAAGGACAACCGCATTGCCACGGCCACGTTCTTCACCACGCAGACCGATTTCACCTATGCCGGCGATCTCAAGGTGTTTGTCGACGAGGCGCAGATCACCTCGATCGAGAACGCCATGGGAAAGAACGGCTATCTCGATGGTTCGAAAATGGCCACGGCGTTCAACATGTTGCGCGCCTCGGACCTGATCTGGCCCTACGTGGTCAACAACTATCTCAAGGGCAAGGATCCGATGCCCTTCGACCTGCTCTACTGGAATTCCGACGCCACCCGCATGCCCGCGGCCAACCACTCCTACTACCTGCGCAACTGCTATCTCGAAAACAACCTGTCGCAAGGCAAGATGCAGCTTGCCGGCAAGACCCTCAAGCTCAGCGACATCAAGATCCCGATCTACAATCTCGCGGCCAAGGAAGACCACATTGCCCCTGCCCGCTCGGCCTATATCGGCGGCAAGCTGTTCGGCGGCGACGTGACCTATGTCATGGCCGGCTCGGGCCACATCGCAGGCGTCGTCAACCCGCCCGTATCCGGGAAATACCAGTTCTGGTCTGATGGTCCGACACATGCCGAGTTTGACGACTGGGTGGCAGGCGCTGTCGAGACACCGGGATCCTGGTGGCCGCACTGGCACGCCTGGATCCGTGCCGGCTCCAATGAAGAAGTGCCGGCGCGCAAACCCGGCGGCAAGAAGCTCAAGCCCATAGAGGCCGCTCCCGGGTCCTACGTCCAGGTTCGGATCTGACACCAGTCGTCTCTTTAATTTGCACCGCCCCGATTCCTTGCCCCCATTTGCGGGCCAACGCGATGCCTGTTATGCGCGCTCACCATGATCTTTGACCCGCCGCTCATTCCCGCGACCCTGATACGCCGCTACAAGCGTTTCCTGTTCGATGCAGAGCTCGACACCGGCGAGCTGATTACCGGCTCCTGCCCCAATACCGGCTCGATGCGCGGGCTGACCGAGCCCGGTTCCAGGTGCTATCTCACCCGGCATACCTCAACCACCCGCAAATACGCCCACGCGCTGGAACTGGTCGAGGCCGACAACACGCTCGTCGGCATCAACACCGACAGGCCCAACCTGTTGGTTGAGGAGGCGATCGACAAGGGTCTGATCGGATCGCTGGGAACCTACGCCACGCGCAGGCGCGAACAGAAATACGGACTGAATTCCCGCATCGACATTCTTCTCGAGGATCAGGATAAAGGCCGGGCCTATGTGGAGGTCAAGAATGTGCATTTTCGCCGCAGTGAGGGGCTGGCCGAATTTCCCGACAGTGTGACGACCCGTGGCGCCAAGCATCTTGAGGAGCTCGGAGATATGGCAGAGGCTGGACACCGCGCGATAATGGTCTATCTGATCCAGCGCAGCGATGTGGACCGGCTGAGCCTGTGCCGCGATCTCGACCCGGCCTACGCAGCCGCCTTTGATCGCGCCATGACCCGCGGGGTTGAAGCCTGCGCCATACGGTGCAAGATCACATCTGAGCAAATCAGCGCTGAGACGATCGTACCCGTTGAGGAAACCCGCCTAAACAGCGTATTGTAGAACAAGACCGGTTCAACCGGCCCGAAAATGACAAAGCGAGCCACCATGGTTACCTATATTGATGCCGCATCGGCCCCGATGAAGAACACCGGCCAGATCCGGCTCTATGGCGAGGAAGGGTTTGAAGGCATGCGCAAGGCAAGCCAGATTACCGCCAGATGCCTGGACGAACTGGTCACCCGCGCCGTGCCGGGCGCAACCACCAACGAGATTGACCGCTTTGTCTATGAATTCGGCATGGATCACGGCGCCCTGCCCGCGACGCTGAACTATCGCGGCTACACCAAATCCTGCTGCACCTCGATCAATCACGTGGTCTGTCATGGCATCCCAAATGACAAGCCGCTGCGCGAAGGCGAGATCGTCAATATCGACGTCACCTATGTGCTCGACGGCTGGCATGGCGATTCAAGCCGGATGTATCCGATCGGGGAAATCAAGCGCGCCGCCGAACGGCTTCTCGAGATCACCCACAAGTCGCTGATGCTGGGCATCGAGGCGGTCAAGCCCGGCGCACGCACCGGCGCCGTCGGCGAAGCAATCCAGAAATACGCCGAATCCGAACGCTGTTCCGTCGTCCGCGATTTCTGCGGCCACGGCGTCGGCAAGCTTTTTCATGATGCGCCGAACATCCTGCATTACGGCCGCGCCGGGGAAGGTCCGGAAATGCGCCCCGGCATGATCTTCACCATCGAGCCGATGATCAATCTCGGGCGCCCCCATGTGAAGGTGCTCTCCGACGGCTGGACGGCGGTGACGCGCGACCGGTCGCTGACCGCACAATACGAGCACACCATCGGTGTGACCGAAACCGGCTGCGAGATATTCACCCTCTCGCCAGCCAGCCTGGATCGTCCCGGGCTGCCCGCATGACATCACCCCGTCGACCAGGTCTGGACGTAGAAGGCCTGGATGACGGGGGGCTGAATGATGAAAGCCTCGATGGCAACGGCTTGACCGAAAACACGGACGGCCTGCAAGGCGCCGCGGCTTCGGCCGGTGACCGCGGCGAGCCGCCCGAAGACGAACGCAACTACTTCGCCGAAAGCCGCCAGGGCAAGGCCAGGGGCCGCGCGCTTGAGAGTGATCCGCGCGCCGCTACGGTCAATCCGGAAGAGCATTTCCATGGCCATCGCGATCGGCTGCGCCAGCGCTTCCGCGACGGTGGTGATGGCGCGCTGGCCGATTACGAATTGCTTGAACTGCTGCTGTTCAGACTGATCCCGCGCCGCGACACGAAGCCGATTGCCAAGGCGCTTCTCGCAAGGTTCGGATCGCTTCCGGAGGTGCTTGGCGCCCCGGTTCGATTGCTGACCGAAGTCAAAGGCGTGGGCGACAGTGTTGCGACCGATCTCAAGCTGGTCGCCTCGATCGCCCATCGCATGCTCAAGGGCGAACTTAGGGGCCGGCAGGTTCTTGCATCCTGGTCCTCGGTGATCGAATATTGCCGCGCAGCGATGGCGTTCGAAGCCCGCGAACAGTTCCGCGTGCTGTTTCTCGACAAGAAGAACGCGCTGATTGCCGACGAGGTTCAGCAGACCGGCACCGTCGATCACACCCCGGTCTATCCGCGCGAAGTGGTCAAGCGGGCGCTGGAACTCTCGGCAACCGCCATCATCCTGGTGCACAACCATCCCTCGGGTGATCCGACGCCGTCACGCGCCGACATCGAGATGACCAAGCTGATCATCGACACCGCCCGGCCGCTCGGCATCACCGTGCATGACCACATCATCATCGGCAAGGATGGTCATGCCAGCCTCAAGGGGTTGAAACTGGTCTGAATGGCAGTGTTGGCTTGAAAACACTGTTGGGCGAAGCCCCCGCAATTGCCAGGTATTGGGGGCAGTTTATTGCGTGGGCCTCAGCTCAAACTCAGGTGTAGTCAGACCGCATTTCAGGCCCTTCCAGGAAAGCTTCTGAATCCGACTTCACCGTCTTAAGACGATCCGCAGACATGCGATCGAGTGACCCCAAGATCAATCCCATGCGGTGGTTCTGCTTCAGCAGTTGCTTGTTCCTGTCGAGGAAATTCCAGTACAAATAGTTGAAAGGACAAGCCGTTTCGCCCTCCTTCTTTTTCACCTTGTAACTGCACCGGTCGCAGTAATCGCTCATCCGGTTGATATAGGCGCCGGACGCCGCGTAGGGTTTGGAGGCCACGAACCCGCCATCCGCAAACAGCGCCATGCCGAGCACATTGGGCATTTCGACCCATTCATAGGCGTCGGAATAGACGATCAGAAACCACTCCTGCACCGCTTTGGGATCAATGCCGGCGATAAGGCAGAAATTGCCGATCACCATCAACCGCTGAATATGGTGCGCATAGGCGTTCGCGCGGGTTTCCGAAATAGCCTGGGAGAGACAGTTCATTTTCGTCTCGCCGGTCCAGAAAAAGCCAGGCAGCGGCCGTGTTGCGTCGAGCGCATTGCTGTTTGCATAGTCAGGCATCTTCAGCCAGTAGACACCGCGTATGAATTCCCGCCACCCGATGATCTGGCGAATAAAACCCTCGACCGCATTGAGCGGCGCCTTGCCCTCCCGGTACGCTGCTTGCGCCTTGTCACAGCATTCACGCGGTCCGAGAAGGCCGCAATTCATCAAGCTGGACAGATGACTGTGAAACAGCAGTGGCTCGCCCTGTTTCATCGCATCCTGCCAGTCGCCAAACCCCGGCAGGGCTTCCTCGACAAACCAGTCGAGATACGCGAGTGCATCATCGCGCGTCACCGGATAATCGAATGGCTCGAGATCGCCAAAATGATCGGCAAATTCGGTCCCGACCAGCTCGACAACCTCCTTCGTGGTATCATCGGCTTTGAAAACCGGGCGGGTCGGGATGGCCACGTTATCGGCCAGCGCCTTGCGGTTTTCGGCGTCATAATTCCACGCCCCGCCTTCGGGTGCGCCCTTGCTCATCAAATAACCGGTACGCCGCCGCATTTCCCGGTAGAAATACTCCATTCTCAGGCTTTTGGGGTGCTGGCCGTCCTCTCCGGTCGCCCAGGCAACAAAATCTTCATGACTTGCCAGGAAACGCGTGTCGGACCGGATCTCCAGGTCTGCGTCGAGTTCTTCCCGCCAGTTTTCAGCGGCCTCGAGACCGCGCACTTCCGAAGGCTCGGTCATCACCACGCGGCGCACCTGATGCCGGTCGATTGCCGACGCAAGTGCTGATCCCAGTTCACCGGGATTATCATCGGCATCAAGTTTGACATAGTCGACCTCAAAGCCTTCGGCCCGCAAGTCGTCGGCAAAATGACGCATGGCGGAAAACAGAAATGCAATCTTCTTCTTGTGATGCCGTACGAATGTGGCCTCGCCCGACACCTCCGCCATCAAGATCACATCACGCTTCGGATCGGCATCGCTCAGGCTTGAAAGATCACGCGACAGCTGATCCCCAAGCACAAAGCGCAACACCTTTTCTTTTCCCATCAGCATCTCCGGTTAACGTCAAGGCCGCCACACGCAGCGCCTTCCTCTGACCTACGCTATACGGCACGTTGCAGATCGCCTGAGAAAGAAAACCTATCAAAATTTCCGCAATTTGACCGAGGACGGGAACACAAACGCAAAACGCCGGAGCAAAGCTCCGGCGTTTTCAACTCTGTTTGTCTGGACTGTGGCTTATTCAGCCGCAGTGTCGTCCTTCTTGGCGGCCTTCTTCTTGGCAGGCGCCTTCTTCTTCGCTGCCGGCTTTTCAGAGGCTTCCGCCTCGTCTTCAGCCATCAGCTCATCCTTGGTCACCGTCTTGTCCGTCACGTCGATCATGGTCATCAGGTGATCAATGGTCTTTTCTTCGAAGATCGGAGCGCGCAGCGAGGCGACAGCGCCGGGAGTCTTCTGGAAATATTCGTAGATTTCCTGTTCCTGACCCGGGAACTTGCGGACCTGCTCGAACAGCGAGCGCTGCAGTTCGTCATCACTGACCTCGACACCGGCTTCTTCGCCGATCTTGGAAAGCACCAGTCCGAGACGGACGCGGCGCTCTGCCAGCGTGCGGTACTCTTCGCGCGCAGCTTCCTCGGTGGTGTCCTCGTCGGCGAAGGTCTTGCCGTTGTCCGACAGTTCCTGGTTGATCTGGCGCCAGATGCTTTCGAACTCGGCGTCAACCAGCTTGGAAGGCGTATCGAACTTGTGCGCTTCGTCGAGCTGATCGAGGATCTGCCGCTTCAGCTTCTGACGCGTCACCTGGCCATACTGGTCTTCGATCTGCGAACGCACGATTTCGCGCAGCTTGTCCGCCGAATCCAGACCAAGCGTCTTGGCCAGCTCGTCGTTGATTTCCAGCTCGCCAGGTGCGGCAATCGACTTCACCTTGATGTCGAAAGTGGCTTCCTTGCCGGCAAGATGGGCTGCCTGGTAGTCGGCCGGGAACGTGACCGTGATCACCTTATCGTCGCCTTCCTTGAGACCGATCAGCTGTTCTTCGAAACCGGGAATGAACCGGTTCGAGCCGATCACCAGCTCGGCATCCTGGTCCGCGCCGCCTTCGAAAGGCTCGCCGTCGACCTTGCCGAGGTAATCGATCGTCACCTTGTCGCCATCGGCGGCCTTGCCGGACTTGGGCTCGAATGTGCGGCTGTTTTCAGCCACGCGAAGCACCTGCTCCTCGACTTCTTCGGCCGGAACCTCGACAACCTCACGGACAACCTTGACCTTCGACATGTCGGCGAGGTCAAAAGCCGGAATGACTTCATAGGCAATGTTGAATTCGAAATCTGCATCACCGTTGAGGATAGCATCAGCTTCCTTTTCGTCTTCGGTCATGGTGATTTCGGGCTGGGTAGCGGAACGTTCGCCACGCTCGGCCAGGATCGCTGTCGGCTTTTCCTGGATCATTTCATTGACCAGCTGGGCCATGATCGACTTGCCGTACATCTTTTTCAGATGCGAGATCGGCACCTTGCCGGGGCGGAAGCCCTTGATCTGCATCTTGCCCTTGGCTTCGGCAAGCTTCTCGTTCATCTGCGCTGCCATGTCCGCAGCGGGAACGACAACCTTCAATTCGCGCTTCAGCCCTTCGGCAAGCGTTTCGGTAACCTGCATGTTCAAACCTTCATTTCCTCGCGACTGCGACCGTTCGGGTTGGCCCCGCGACTGGGCCGGTGCTCCGGCGTCGCTTGTGGCTTTCTTCATTATAAGCCCCAGACCGGATCAACCGACTGAACGCCTTCGTGCTGCCCTGTCATCCCACGCCCTGTGGCGATCGAACCGGACTGTAATTTGGTGCGGGTAGAGAGACTTGAACTCCCACGCCTTACGGCACCAGAACCTAAATCTGGCGTGTCTACCAATTTCACCATACCCGCCTTTAGGGCCGCAAAACCACGCTCGCGCGAGGCGACCCTGAACGCGGTCGCTCTATATCACCCGATTGGCAGTGATCAAAGGAAAAATCACCCGATAGAGCACGGTTTGTACGATTGCATACCGAGCCAGGCGAATTCTAAGCCGGCTTTTCAATAGAGCGGCTCTTCGTAAAGGGCTTTTCCGTCGATCATGATGCGGGCGATCTGCGCATCGCCCTTGTCTGATATGCGCACGGCTACCGTCGTCCGCTGCTGGTTGCGGGCGGCTTCGATCTCCAGCCCCTCACCTTCCGGCACGTAGTAACGCTCGATCCCGAAACTGAGAGAAAGCTGGCCAGCGACGGCTTCCGAGGAACCGGAGCGGGTCCATCTGGTCGGATTGCTCCTGAGAAAGATCTCTCCAGGGGCGCGGTTGACCGGCGTGTTCAGGCTGACCGCCTTGACCACACCCAGACCGTCCTCGCCGTCATGCAGCGTCAACCAGAGCCTCACCGGCCCGTCATGCGCCGGCAGTTCGCCTTTAAACAGCGATCCATCGACATTGGAAATCTCCTCATAGCGCAACCTCACATAATCCCCGCGCATGAGATCCCTGGGATCGACCGGCGCCGTCTTGAAGACGATTTCGGCACCATTCCGCAAGATCGCGGCACGATCGAGAATCATCCACCCGGGCAGTCCGATCAACACGCAGCCTGCAAGCAGAAGAGCCAGCACCGGGTGGATCTCGCGCCGCAACAATTGCCCGAGCGCCCTCATGTCTGAACCCCTTCTTTCTTGAACCGCTTTTCAAGACGCATCATCGCGTAGGCCATTGCCGCCAGAACCAGCCCCCCGAAAAACAGGAAGCCCGCGCTTCCGAGCAGCGACCCAAGCGTTTCCCCGACGATGTAGATCGTCTCGCAGCTGAAGGCGAAATAGGCGAAGCGCCGAATCAACCGGTTCTCCCCACCCGCCACCACCAGCACGCCGACACTGGTTCCCAGCACCAGCGCTGCAAATGCCATGATCCCGGGCAGGCTGGTGATCTCGGCATCTGCCTGTACCATCCCGAGACCGCCAAGCAGAAGCACGGCTCCATAGGCTGACAGGGTCCCATGCCTTGAAAACGGAGCATCTGACTGCAGCGGCATCAGCGATCCGGCGGCAAACGCCACGGCACCGATTGCAGCCAGCAGGTAGCTCGGGTTCAGCTCTGTTGCCTCCTCGGCAATCCAGACCACCGCGCAAAGCAGCATGACTGCGCCAAGGTGCCCGGCCATGACCGACCGGGACCGCCACGCCGCTACACCCACCGCGGCCGTGACAACCAGAGCCACGATATAGCCCGCCAGGTCAGGACCATGCCAGGAACTGAAGATTCCCAGCCCGTCCGACACGGTGAACAGGTAGCCCAGAGCCAGCAAACCTGCGCTGATCGCAGCCATAGGGGAAGAATACGTGACCGACACGACGAGCGCGCCGATGGTCCAGCTCAGCATGAAAGCCGCCTCGTCGCCGCTGAGATGATACATTTGCCCGACAAGGGCAACCCCGGCACCAAAACACAAAAGCGTAAACACCAGCAGTGCCTCGGCAATCCAGTGGGCGTTCCGGAGGACCGCAAATGTCGCTCCTGACAGCCCCCCTATTATAAAGACTAAGATCATCGCCACGCGCAGCGGGCGGGCGATCAACTCCCAGTTGGCCGCCACGAGCGCGATGACAGCCGCACCAAAAAGCACGGCAGCAAGAACGGCCAGCACGCTCGAGAGGTTCAAACCGGTGTGGCGACGGTCATGATCACGGAGCAAGGCAGCACCCTGGCCCGCATCCAGCAAACCGCCGCGAATCCACTCTTCAATCTCGCGCGACAAATATCTCCGCAGCATGATGCGATTCTTCCCTTGAACTGGTCTGAGTTGAGACTACATCAGCAGCCGACAAGGGCCAACGATGGCATAACAGGCACTTTGCCCCTCATCATCACGAAATTGCACAGCTATGAGGCAAACCGGGCCGATTCCCCGTCTAGCCATGCAATCTCGGAATAGCTTCCATGATTATATTGCACTGCACAAATCGATTGAATGCCCCTATATTCAAATCATCGGAACGCCACGGTGGTGAGCCGAACAACAGCGGGACAGAGGATGACATCGATGAAACTGATCAACTCCTTCGCCAGCTGGCGGAAATATCGCGAAACATGCGTCGAGCTGAACCGGCTTTCCGAACGCGAGTTGAGCGACATCGGCATGTCACGAAGCGATATCCCATTCGCTGCACGGCGCGCCCTGTAAGAAATTCAAGAATTCGGAGCGGCCTCCTCCTCCTCCCAAATGCCGCTTCGATGTGACTGGTGTTCATCCTCCTCCCGAGCATCAGTCTCCCAAAATGACGCTCACCGGATCCTCCTCCCCCGGTGAGCGTTATTTTTTTGTCCATTGCCCTGGTTGATCCTCCAGCAGCTGCGACGACATCGCTCCCCCACGCCAGATCCACATCAGACTACCTCGCCAGAGAAGCTTCTGTAGGCTTGTATCCGCAGGACCCCGCACCGCGACACATGCGATTCAGCCATACCTCGCAAGGGTTTGTTAAGTCGCATTGCAGATTTCGCATGGCTCCTTTGCGATTTTTTGCACTGCACAAATCGATTGTAATCTCCTATATCAGGATCAACGAAACGCGGCGCACTGATCACCATCAGCGCCACATTGAAAGGAAAACACCATGAACTTCCGTAAGGCTTACAAAGACTGGCGCGACTACCGCAACACCGTCAACGAACTGTCCCGCATGTCCGAACGCGAACTCAACGACCTCGGCATCTCCCGCGGCGACATCCCGTTCGTTGCTCGCCGTCCCGGCCAGTAAGAACTGAAGACCTCTGCCCGGTTCACCGAACCGGACATTCAAAACGGCGCCCTGGCAACAGGGCGCTGTTTCTGTTTTGGGCAATCATGCTGGACCCTGCTGCCGCCATGATCGCGCCCCGTCGCAATCGCTTTGATCGGGTTAGCAATCCCCGGCTCGCAATACCGGTAAACCGGCGATCCAGCGAGTGCCTGTTTTCTCGGCATCTTCAATGGTTGACGAAGCACTAATCGAGCCATTCCGGCCGCGCATATCTGGGCTGCGATTATTGCGCTGCACAATTGGGCGGCAAACGCCTATATGACAGGCATCAGAATGATTATTTCGACATCACCGCCCGTATCGGGCACACCCTAGGAGACTGCCATGAAAATTCTCAGCAGAGCCCGCAGCTGGATGAAGTCTCGCCAGACCGCACAGCAGCTTGCAAACCTGTCCAACGAAACCCTGGCTGACATCGGCCTGACCCGTTTCGACATCGACAATGTGGCACGCGGCCTTCGTACCCGCTAATCGCATCTGTCATGACCGTTCGTTACGGCGTCCTCTGGGGCGCCGTTTTCGTTTTGAGGTCGGATAAAACATCTTTGAGACGGCATCGCGCCCGTGGTAAATGGACGTCATGACCAAGACCTCTCCTTCAAATTCCCCCATCCACGTCATCGGCGGCGGCCTCGCCGGCTCGGAAGCAGCCTGGCAGATCGCCCGCCGAGGCTTGCCGGTGATTCTGCATGAGATGCGCCCGGTGCGCGGAACCGAAGCCCACAAGACCGACAGCCTCGCTGAGCTGGTCTGCTCCAATTCCTTCCGTTCCGATGATGCGGAAAACAATGCCGTGGGCGTCATTCACGCGGAAATGCGGCTTGCGGGTTCGCTGATCATGTCCTGCGCTGACAAGAACCAGGTCCCTGCCGGTGGCGCACTGGCCGTCGATCGCGAGGGATTTGCGCAGGCCGTGACCGACGCGATTGCCGCCGAGCCGCTGATCACCATTGCCCGCGAGGAAATCACCGGTCTGCCGCCAGCGGAATGGGACCAGACCATCATCGCCACCGGCCCGTTGACCGCCCCTGGCCTGGCCGACGCCATCAGCACCGAAACCGGCCAGGACGCGCTGGCCTTCTTTGATGCGATCGCCCCGATCATCCACACCGATTCGATCGACATGTCGATCTGCTGGTTCCAGTCGCGCTACGACAAGGTTGGCCCCGGCGGCACCGGCCGCGACTACATCAACTGCCCGATGGACAAGGAGCAGTATGACGCCTTCATCGATGCGCTGATCGCCGGTGACACCACCGGGTTCAAGGAATGGGAAGGCACGCCCTATTTCGATGGCTGCCTGCCGATCGAGATCATGGCCGAGCGCGGCCGCGAAACCCTGCGCCACGGGCCGATGAAGCCGATGGGCCTGACCAATGCGCACAAGCCCGACGAAAAGGCCTATGCCGTGGTGCAACTGCGCCAGGACAATGCGCTGGGCACGCTCTACAACATGGTCGGATTCCAGACCAAGCTGAAATATGGCGCCCAGGCCGAGATCATCCGCATGATCCCCGGGCTTCAGAATGCCGAATTCGCCCGGCTTGGCGGCCTGCACCGCAACACCTATCTCAATTCACCACTGCTTCTCGATGGCAAGCTGCAGCTCAAGAGCCGTCCGGGTCTGCGCTTTGCAGGCCAGATCACCGGCTGCGAGGGCTATGTCGAGAGCGCTGCCATGGGCCTGCTCGCAGGCCGCTTTGCCGCAGCCGAGCGGCTTGGCGAAGAGCTTGCCCCGCCGCCGCTGACATCCGCCTTTGGCGCGCTGCTCAACCACATCACCGGCGGTCATCTGGTCAGCCATGACGAGCCGGGCAAGCGCTCATTCCAGCCGATGAATGTCAACTTCGGACTGTTTCCGCCGCTCGAGCCTGGCGCCATCGTCAAGCCCGAGGGCGGCGGCCGTTTCCGCGGCAAGGACAAGGCCAAGGCAAAGAAGCAGGCGATGGCCCGCCGGGCTCTGGCGGATTTCGCGGCCTGGCTCGGCGTTTCCAGCGTTCAGCAGGCCGCCGAATAGCGCGAAAACAACATATCGGCGGTATTTGTGCAGTTGGTTTAGAAAACTGCTAACCGCCACACGGTATCTTCCCAGCGTTGCATGAGCTGACGCCCGTTGAGGCGTGGCCCGATCAGATTGCACCGGTCCATGGGAAGAACTGTCATGTTGAAAACCTTCGCCACCAACCGCTCCGGAAATTTCGGCATGATCGCCGCCTTGCTGAGCATCCCGCTGTTCGGCGCAGCTGCCCTGGCGGTTGACTATGTCAATGCCGCCGGCCAGCGCAGCGATATCCAGAACGCGGTCGATGCCGCCGTTCTCGCCGCCGCCTCATCGGGGAAGTCGGCTGAAAGTGATCTGCGCGCGGTCGCCGAAGAGGTGCTGCTGGCCAATGTCGATGCAGACACCCGCGACGAACTCAAGATCACCGGCTTCGATCTCAACGCCGAAGGCCAGGTGACGATGTCCGTCAGCGGTCAGCTGCCAAGCACATTTGCCCGAATTTTCAAGCTCGATGTTCTCGAGGTTGCCGTCAGCGCCCAGGCCCAGCGTCCCGGTGGCCAGAGCGTCGAGATCGCGCTTGTCCTCGACAACACCTACTCCATGGTCGGGCAGAAGCTGAGCGACCTCAAGACTGCAACCAATGCGCTGATCAAGACCTTCGAAGTCGAACAGGATCTCGACGTCAAGATCGCTCTTGTGCCGTTTTCGCGCTATGTCAATGTTGGTACCCAGAACCGCGATGCCAGCTGGCTTGATGTCGATCCGGACAGCTCCAGCACCGAGAATGTCTGCTACAAGCGAAAACCCGTCACCGGCAAATCCGGCTGCAGAACCGAGACCACAACCGGCACGAATGACGGCGTTCCCACCACACGAACCCGGGAAGTGTGCACCAGCTACACCTATGGCCCCGAGGAGACCGTCTGCAGCGACCGGACGACCAACATTCGCTGGTACGGTTGTGTCGGCTCCCGAGATGCGCCGCTGGACGTCACCGACACGCGGCCGGACCGACGCATTCCGGGCCTGATGAACCAGCGCTGCAGCACGCCGTTGCTGACCCTGACCGACAACTACACCGCGATCCGCAAGGCCGTCACTGACATGAACGCCCAGTACGATACCTACATCCCTGCCGGGATCATGTGGGGCTGGCGCGTATTGTCACCGCAGGCGCCGTTTTCCGAAGGCAAGGCCTACTCCAGGAACGTGCGCAAATTCATGATTGTCATGACCGACGGTTCCAACACCCTGTCCCCAAGCTATCCCCACCACAATGGCAAGGACGGTACCTATGCCGACCGCTTGATGACCAGGGCTTGCGACAACGCAAAGGCAGAGAGCATCGAAATCTTTACGGTCGGCGTCGACGTGCCCAATGCCAGCACCCGGGACGGGCTCGTCGCCTGTGCCAGCAAGGCCAAGAATGCCGTTGCCATCACGGATTCGAGCAAGCTCGACGAGGTCTTTCAGAACATCGCCGGCGAAATCCTGTCCGTGCGCCTGACCATGTAAGCAAGATCACGCGTCTGCCACACGGTGATCTCGCTGCCTGCATGGCTTCAGGGCACTTCTGCCTGGCGATAGCGCCGGAGACTACTCCGCCGGCGCCACCGGCTGCCGACCGTCGAGCGGTTCCGACCCCGGCAATCCCGGCGTGCCGGCCGCACCGGGATTGCGCGCCACGTAGTCGGCCTTCAGCGCCTCCGAACCCTTGCGCGATCCGTCATGACTCCAGCCCGGAGGCGCAAACAGATAACCAAGCCGCTGCCGAAAGGTAAGCCCGGGCCGCGCGGCATCGCGAAACATGTCGATCCACTCGTGAAACGCCACCCGTATAGGGTTGAAGGTGCCGATGTTCTTGACGATGCCGTAGCGCGGCATGTCCTCGTCCTGTTCCGGCACGAAGGTGCCGAACATCCGGTCCCAGATGATCAGCGTGCCGGCATAGTTGGAATCGAGATAGCGCGGGTTGGTGGCGTGATGCACACGGTGGTGCGACGGCGTGTTGAAGATCCACTCGATCGGCCGCCACATCCGGCCGATTGTCTCGGTGTGGATCCAGAACTGGTAGACCAGGTTGAGACCGCCGACAAACAGCAGCAGCAGCGGGTGGAACCCGAGCAGTGCCAGCGGAATCCTGAGGATGAACATGCCGGTAAACGTTCCGGTCCAGCTTTGCCTCAGAGCCGTGGAGAGATTGTAGTGCTGCGAGGAATGGTGAATCACGTGCTCCGCCCAGACCCAGCGGCATCGATGCGCAATGCGGTGATACCAGTAGTACCTGAGGTCATCGACAACAAAGCACAGCGCGATCACCGCCCAGGATGTCCCGAGGTCGGTAATCCGGTACTGCCACGCCCACATCAGCACGCCGAAGGCAACGAAGCCCAGCAGCAGTCCTGAAGCCACGTTACCCACTCCCATGAGCAGCGACGTGGTTGTGTCTCGCGTCTCATAGTCGCCGCGGCCCTTGAGGTAGCGGATGACAAACAGTTCGATCAGGATGGCAACGACGAAGAACGGGATTGCCAGCTGGGTGACATCCGGGAAATCCTTGAGATCAGGCATTCTCTCCCCCTTCTGGCGCATCGAAATCCGGGCTGGCCAGCGCAAAGCTGCCGCACAGCCACAAGGAGACTTCCGCCGCATCCTCTGCCGAGGCAAAGATGTAGTCGCCGCCCTTGAGCGTTGATTCGTGAAATTCGATATGCAGGCCGGGCTGTTCCTCGACAGGCTGCACGCTGACATCGCCCGGCAGGATCAAACGCGCCACCTGGTGTCGGCCCATCGATTGTATGAAACCGGTCTTGCCGTCGGCCAGCCGCAAAAAGCTGGCATTGCCGTCCTTGGTCATCGTTACCGAGCGGATCGCCTCGCCCGGATAGGCGCGCGCAAACTCCAGAATGACCTCACCATGGTCACGGCCACCCTTGGTGCGCGAACCTCCGGTATAGTGGACCACGCCGATCAGCAGTGTCACCGCAAAGGCCACCACGACTATCAAGGCACCAAGACTCATCCATTCCCTCCGCTTGACGTAGCTCCCGTCCGCGTCAACCTGACGTGACTATGCCGCGCATCCCTGCCGCGCGCAAGGCGTGGACATGGAAGCCGGCAATCCTGATCAAGACCCGGAAAGCTTGCTCCAGACTGAGGTGAAATCAGAATGTGCCGCGACGGGCGGCGCGCCACAATTGCCACTGCCGGCGCCATTGCGGCAACCGCACCGTCTCGGACAGGCAATCGGCAGCCTTTTTCTCGGCGCGGTCGAGCACTGTTTCAACCAGCGCCACCGGCAGGTAGGCCGAGTTGACGGCTGGCGGCACCTCCACAAGGGCTGCGCGGGCCTTGCCCAGATGCTCGCGTCCGAATCCGGCAAAGGCGCGAATGGCATTGGCTGAGCGATCGCGGTCCGCTCCGGCCAGGAAGCTGTCTCTGGAAAGTCCGGTCGCCGACAGCAGATCGCCGGGGATGAACACCTGCCCCCGGGCCTGGGTTATCGGCAACATCATCAGATGCCCGGCAACCGCCTGGGCGACGCCCGCATGGCCGCTGGCGGTGCTGGTCCTCGTAGCCGCGGTCGGATCGAGCACGAAGGCCGACATCTGCAGCAGCGCAGACGCGGTCTCCCCGGCATAGCCCTCGTAGCTGGTCCGGTCCTGCATGGGATCGTCATAGAGATCGAAAATCCGCGCGTCACACATGGCGGTCAACGGCTCGACTGGAAGAGCGCGGCGCTCGATCAGCTCGAGCAGAGCCGAGGCCACCGGATGCGCCTGCGCTTCCTCCCGCCGCTCACCCGAAACCATGTCCCGCCACCATTGCAGCCGCATTTCCCCCGGAAGGGCCTCACGCACCCTGTCCCGGACAGCCGCAATTTCAGCGTTGAACAGAAACAGCACCAGCAGATCGTCACGAACAGCTGCAGACATCAGCAGCAGCGCCAGATAGCGGTCGATATCGGCTGCACGCAGGCTCGCGAGCAACTCAGACCGGCTTTGATCTGACAACACCGCGTCGGACACTGCTGTCACCCTTCGACGGCGATCAGGGCAGCGGCAACGGCACGCGATTCCGACAACATCACATTGTAGGTCCGCACAGCCGCGCCAGTGCTCATCGGATCTGACGAGATGTTGGCCTCCCGCAGGGCCTGCTTCAGCTCCGCCGGCAACGGACGGATCGACGGACCAGTGCCGAGCAACAGGAACTCGATGTCTTTCGCTTCAGCCAAAACCCGCGAAAACAGCTCCACATCAAGCGGCTGGTCCTCTGTCACCTCCCAACCGTGCACGCCCGACGGCAGACACAGGATGGAGCCGCGATGCGACATGTCGGCAAAGCGGAAACCGCCGTTTCCATAGGCGTCTATAGGCGGACGCCCTGGAAAGTGCGCGGCGCGGATCTCGATTCCCGAGGCCATGCTCAGGCCCTGCTTTGATCCGCACCCTCAGGCACTGGTTCTGCTTCGGTTTCTGCATCCATGCCGACCCGGAAATTGTCCGCTCTCAGCTTGAACAGGATCAGCACCGGCGCCGCGATGAAGATCGACGAGTAGGTACCGACGACCACACCGAAGATCATTGCGAATGTGAACGACCGGATCACTTCGCCGCCGAAAATGAACAGCGCAAGCAGTGCAAGCAGCGTTGTCACCGATGTCAGGATCGTCCGTGGCAGCATCTGGTTGATCGACAGATCGAGCAGGTTGGTCAGCGACAGTTTCTTGTATCGCCTCAGGTTCTCGCGCACGCGGTCATAGACCACCACCGTATCGTTGAGCGAGTAACCGACGATCGTCAGCACAGCCGCGATACTGGAGAGGTTGAACTCGATTCCCGAGACCACGAAGATCCCGATGGTCAGCACAACGTCATGCAATGTGGCGATGATCGCGCCGAGCGCAAACTGCCATTCGAAGCGGAACCAGATATAGACCAGGATCGCCAGCAGTGATGCGATCACCGCGATCGTGCCGGCCTGCGCCAATTCGCCTGAAACGGTCGGGCCGACAACCTCGACCCGGCGAATATTGTAATCGCCCTCGAGCTCGCCCCGGACCAGTGTGATGACGGTCTGTTCGGCGTTCTCGCCGCCGCCCTGTGCCTGCACCCGGATCAAGACTTCCCGCGGTGAACCGAACTCCTGCACCTGGACATCGCCGAGATTGAGTTCCGACATCCGCGCCCGGATATCGCCGACGTCAGCGTTGCCATCCTTGGCCTGGACCTCGATCATCGATCCACCTTTGAAATCGATGCCGTAATTCATG
The DNA here is from genome assembly GCF_002733955.1 of Hoeflea sp. Taxonomy (GTDB): domain Bacteria; phylum Pseudomonadota; class Alphaproteobacteria; order Rhizobiales; family Rhizobiaceae; genus Hoeflea. The sequence goes on from NZ_NVXQ01000002.1 coordinate 360,691, forward strand.
TTGATCGTGGCAAACAGCCCCATCGCCGCCAGCGAAAGCACCGCCGACAGAACAAATGTGAATTTGCGGATCCGCATGAAGCGGAAGGTGAAATCGCGAATGACTGCGTCAAGCGCGCCCTTCGGCATGGCCTTGGGGCGCTTGCGGCGCACCCATTCCGCCACCATCCAGCGGGTAAAGGTGAAGGCTGTGAACACCGTTGTGACAATACCAACCGCCAGGGTGACGGCGAAACCGCGGACCGGGCCGGTACCGAGATAAAACAGGATCACGGCCGCGATCAAAGTGGTCACGTTGGCATCGAGGATGGTTGCGAAAGCCTTGGAGAAGCCAGCGTCGATCGCCTGGATCAGCGATCGCCCTGCCCTGTGCTCCTCGCGAATGCGCTCGTAGATCAGAACGTTGGAGTCGACCGCCATGCCGACCGTCAGCACGATACCGGCAATACCCGGCAAGGTCAGTGTCGCCCCCAGCATGGTCAGGATCGCGATGATCATGCAGACATTGGCAATCAGCGCCAGGTTGGCGATGAAGCCGAGCATGCCGTAAGCGACGAACATGAAGCCCAGCACCAGAAGCGCGCCGATGATGCCGGCGATTTCGCCTGCGGCCACAGAGTCGGCTCCAAGGCCGGGGCCGACCGTCCGCTCTTCGATCACCGTCAGCGTGGCAGGCAGGGCGCCGGCACGCAGCAGGATTGCAAGGTCATTGGCGCTCTGCACGTCGAAATTGCCGGAAATCTGGCCTGTACCGCCCAGGATCGGCTCACGGATCACCGGAGCAGAAACAACCTGGTCATCAAGCACGATGGCAAATGGCAGACCGACAAACTGGGTCGTGGCCTGGCCAAAACGCTGTCCGCCCTTCGAATCGAAGCGGAAGCTGACGATCGGTTCGTTGGTGCGCTGGTCATAGCCGGCCTGCGCATCGACCAGGTTTTCGCCCGAGACCAGAACCGTGCGCTGAATGAGATAGGGAATCGGCGGATCGTCAGTGGTGTAGAGAACTTCCGAATTGGCCGGCGGACGCCCCTGGATCGCTTCCTGCACCGGCATCGTAGTGTCCACCATCCGGAACGCCAGCTTCGCAGTCTGGTTGAGCAGGTTCTTGAGCCGCTCGGGGTCATCAAGCCCGGGAACCTGAACCAGAATTCGATCATCGCCCTGGCGCTGGATCACGGGCTCGGTCGTACCCAGCTCGTCGATACGCTTGCGCACCACTTCAATCGACTGCGCCACAGCTGATGACACCCGGTAGGTAATGCCCTCATCCGTCAGCAGAATACGCAACTGTCCGGGCCGCATTTCCTCGACGGTCGCTTCCGTCACGGTGCCGCCACCGAACAGTCCTGCACTCACCGGTTCGGAAAGTTCGGCAAGGATTTCCTTGGCTTCCTCGACCCGGGCATCGTCGCGGATCCGCACCTGCACCATCTGGCCAGTGCCCGAAAGCCCTGTGTAACCAATGCCCGCTTCGCGCAACAGGCGCCGCACATCATCAACCGTTGTGGTCAACCGGTCCTTGATGATGTCCTCGCGTTCCACCTGCAACAGCATGTAGGACCCACCCTGCAGATCGAGGCCGAGGGTGAGCTGCTTGGATGGCACCCAGTCCGGCAGAGCTTCGGTCTGTTGCTGGCTGAGAACATTCGGGAACGCGAACACCACGCCGGCAAGCACCGCTAGCCAGATGAGAGTAGTTTTCCAACGGGAGAAATAAAGCATGGGGCTCTCGGTTCATCCTCGGGGACGAAATGGGGAAATGGATGCACGGTGCCGTATCGCGGACAGGAACCATGCCCTGTCCGCATTTTGCGGCTATTCCTTGACCGGCTCGCCCTTGACGCGAACATCGGCAATCAGGCTGCGCACCAGACGAACCTTGACGCCGTCGGCGATCTCGACTTCCAGCTCGGCATCATCAATCACCTTGGTCACCTTGGCAACCATGCCGCCGCCGGTCACCACCTGGTCGCCACGGCGAACATTGGCGAGCATTTCCGCGCGCTTCTTCATCTGCGTCCGCTGCGGGCGGATGATGAGAAAATACATGATCACGAAGATCAGCAGGAACGGCAGGATCGACATCAGGATCTCGCTGCCGCCGCCTGCGGTCTGGGCATAGGCCGGGGTTACAAACATGAAAAACTCCTTGAAGATATAGCATGGAGCCCCGGAAACGGGCCGCCAACAGTCGAGCGGAATATAGTGGCAAGATAGCCGATTGCAACGCAAACATGGCCTGTCCCCGGCTGATTTCCCACTCTAAACCGCTTTTCGGCATTGCCGCTCCATGCTACCCGCTCTCCATCACCTCTCGCAGCGACAGTTTTGCCGTTCACCCGTCAAACTGCGGGGGAGAAGACGACCGGCGCCGATTTCCGATTGGACTGTCAGGTCGGCAATCGCAGCAGCGCATCAGACAGTCACGGGACAAAGACATGCAAGATCAGACCGCCCAGCAAATCCTCGCAGAACTCGCACGGCTTTCCCGTGCGGTGGAATCACTTGCCCCCGCACCCCGTCCCGCTATCGACTTCGAAGCCGCAGACTGTTTCGTCTGGAATGCAGAGGCCCATCACCTCGCCCCGGTGGGCAAACCCAACCGCATCGACATCGGCCTGATCAAGGGTGTCGACCATGTGCGCGATATCCTGGTCGACAACACCCGGCGCTTTGCCCGCGGACTGCCGGCAAACAATGTGCTTCTATGGGGCGCACGCGGCATGGGAAAATCGTCGCTGGTCAAATCCGCCCACGCAGAACTTTCCACTGAAGCCGAGACCATCGCTCCGTTGAAACTGATCGAAATTCACCGGGAGGACATCAACTCCCTGCCCGAGCTGATGGCCATCCTCAGGCCCTCCGACAACCGTTTCATCCTGTTTTGCGATGATCTCTCTTTCGATCATGACGACACCGCCTACAAGTCGCTCAAGGCAGCACTCGACGGCGGCATCGAAGGCCGGCCGGAAAATGTCGTGCTTTACGCCACCTCCAACCGCAGACACCTGCTGCCGCGCGACATGATCGAAAACGAGCGCTCCACTGCCATCAATCCCAGCGAAACCGTGGAAGAGAAAGTCTCTCTCTCCGACCGCTTCGGGCTATGGCTCGGATTCCACAAATGCAACCAGGACGAATATCTCGAAATGGTCACAGGCTATGCAGATCACTTTGATCTCAAGATCACACCCGAAGATCTGCAGGCTCAGGCGATGGAATGGTCGACCACCCGTGGCGCGCGGTCCGGCCGCGTTGCCTGGCAGTTCATCCAGGATCTGGCCGGCCGCCACGGCCAGAGGCTTTGACCCGATCTGGTATTGGCGATGAAACACAAAAAGGCCGGCACCCGTAAGTGCCGGCCTTTTCACTTTCGCCTGGAGGGGCGCTATTCCAGATATTGGGTCGGGTCTACCGGTGAGGCATTCTTGCGCACTTCGAAGTGCAGCCGCGGGGTCTTGGCGACACCGGTCATTCCCGAATTGGCGATCACCTGGCCACGGGCCACCTTGTCACCGCGGGAGACGTTGAGTTTGTCGGCGTGGGCATAGACCGTCACCAGCCCGTCATCGTGCCGGATCAGAACCGTCTTGCCATATTCCTTCAGCCCGTCGCCGGAATAGATCACAACACCGTTTTCGGCGGCCTTGACCGGCGTTCCGGTCGGCATTGAAATGTCGATGCCGTCATTGCGCTTGCCGTTTTCGCTCTTGCCGAAGCCGGTGATGACCTGGCCGCGGGCCGGCCAGCGGAACTTGTCTATCCCGGTTGCCGCAGGCGCAACCGCCGCGATTTCACCCTTGGTTTTGGCCGCCACACTGTCTCCACCCGACTGCACCGGCGGGGTGTAAACCTTGGGCGTTGGCGTCTGTTCAACCGATGCGGTCGTTGACGAATCGAGCCTTGAAGCTGCCGCACCAGGAATGGTGAGCGACTGTCCGATTCGGATGTTGCTCCCGGTCAGGTCATTGGCAGCTTTAAGCGCGTCCACGCTGACACCGTGACCACGGGCGATCTTGCTCAGCGTGTCACCGCCTTTGACCACGTAGACGCCGCCTGTAGCCTGACCGGAGTTCGACCCGGTTTCGCTGACTGTGCGGCTGGCAACCTCTTGCCTGTCAGGATTGCGCAGCGACGGCGCCGCAGGCAACACCGCAACATCGCGAACCGGCGAAGGAGCGGGGACCGGCAGCCGGTCATGCTTGACCTCGCCCCGCATTCCGGATCCGGAATTGGAGGCACGGGTCTTTGGATTGTTGTCCGGTGCCGACACCGGTGCCTGGCGCGAATAGACATAGATCGGGATCAGCAATTGCCGTCCGCTCGCCACCCGCGACGCATCCTCGATACCATTGGCCTTCATGATTTCGGAGGCCGGCACGCCGTAACGCTTGGACAAGTTGTAGATGGTCTCGCCTTCACCAAGTGTGATCCGGGTTGCGCCGGTTGTCGTCCATCCCGCGCTTTGCGGGGCAGAACCAGTGACAATCGGATCGGGTGCCAGAACCGGATCAGCATTCTGGTAGCGCGGGTCTACCGGCACGGCTGCTGACATTTCACGTGGCCGCTCGGGAAAAGCTTGCGAAGCCGCTGCGGGCGCCGCTGAGCGAACCATCGGCTCCAGCGTCGGTGCGGCAGCTGTTTGGACCGGCTGGGATGCAGGCTTGCTCGCGGGCAAGGCCCTGCGCGCAACCGAAGAAACCCGCTGCACACCACTCGTGATCAAGTTCGAGGAAGAGGACGCGACCCGCGCAGCGGCTCCGGGAATGGAACCGGTCGAGGTCGGATCATAGCCTTGCTGGGACGGCGCCCGGTAATCACCTGGAAACGCCTGCGAGACCCCTGATGGAGCTTGCGGGAACGCCTGCTGGTTGGCGCTTGGCGCTTGCGGATAGCTGTTGTTTTGCGGATAGGAGGCAGCCTGGGGATAGCCACCGGCCACCGCGCCCGGATTGCCGCCGATGCTGCCCATCGGCGCGAGCGTGTCCGCAGCCGGCTGGGGAACAGAAGCTGTCAGCAACTGATCCGTGTTTCGATAGGAAAAGCGGCTTGCATCCGAGCTGCACGCGGCGGCCGAACTTGCCAACAGCGCGACACCGAGCAAACGAGTTACCGATGTGCCGGAAACGACAGTCTGTCTGAGACGCATAACACTACCCAATCAACGCAAAACCAATTGAGTTGATTAAAGCGCGTTAGTGTTACTCATCAGTTAAGACCGCAGAATTCGGCGCATTTTGTGGCAATTTTCGGCCTACAAGGCGGCTGCGACACCGGGAATGAAAGCGCGGTAAGGAACCTCGAAAAGATCTTCGCGTTCAAACCTGCTGCCGATTTTTGTCAGTCGCATCATCACCGTCGGGCCGTCTTCCTGAAGCAACGGCGCGAGCATGATCCCGCCTGTTGCCAGCTGATCGACAAACTGGCGTGGCATGACATCAAAAGCACAGGTTGCAACGATCCGGTCGAAACTGCCCTCCCCGGTCACCCCCTTGAGCCCGTCGGCCTGACGCGACACGATATTGCCAAGACCCAGATGGGCAAAGCGCTGCTGTGCCAGCTGCACCAGCGTCTTGTAGCGGTCAACCGTGACCACGCGCTCGGCCAATCGTGCCGCCACAGCAGCCAGAAAACCGCTTCCGGTCCCCAGGTCAAGCACGCGCTGCCCGGGCTCTATGGAGAGCATGATGATCAGCCTAGCAACAAGATCTGCGCTTTCTGCAAAGCCACCGCAATCAATCGGCACCAGCCGGTCCTGATAGGCAGCGTCGGTGTGGGCCGCCGACAGGAAAAGGGTGCGGGGCGTCTGCTCGAGTGCCGTCAGCAACGCCTTGTCGGCCAGCCCTTCCGCCCTCAGGCGCAGGAAAAGCCCGGCGAACCCCTCTTTCTCCGCCAGTCGCGCATTCACGGTTCAGTCTTCCAGAGCTTTGGCTATCTGGTCCTGCACGGCATGATTGGTCAGGTCCAGCTTCAACGGCGTCACCGAAACATAGCCATTTGAGATCGCCTTGATGTCGCTGTTGGCTTCGGGCGAGAAATCCCGGCGTCCGAATTTGAGCCAGAAATAGGGAAACCCTCGACCGTCCTTGCGCTCTTCGATCGACAGGCCGTGCGTCATTTGCCCCTGATCGGTCACCACCACGCCCTTGACCTCGTCGGCGGGGCAATTGGGGAAATTGGCGTTGAGCAATGTGCCCGCTGGCAGATCGATCTTGATAAGCTTCTTGAGCAGCTCCGGCGCATGCGTCTCGACCACATCCCAGGGCATGATCCGGCCATGATTGTAGGCCTGGCTGATGGCAATCGAGCGAACGCCCAGCAACGTGCCTTCGATCGCGCCGGCGACGGTTCCCGAATAGGTCACGTCATCAGCAACGTTTTGCCCTGCATTGACGCCCGACAGCACCAGGTCGGGTTTTTCGTCCATCAGGCTCTTGATCGCCATGATCACGCAATCGGTTGGCGTGCCGCGCAGCGCAAAGGTCTTGTCACGCACCTTGCGCAGCCGCAACGGCTCGGAAAGCGTCAGCGAATGCGCAAGTCCGCTCTGGTCGGTTTCAGGCGCCACGATCCAGACATCGTCTGAAAGCGTCCGTGCGATGCGCTCAAGCACCTCAAGTCCCTCGGCATGAATACCGTCGTCGTTGGTGATGAGAATACGCATGGTCTGCACTCCTGAAATGAAAGAATTACGCCGCCTTTTCGATCCTGGTGATCCCGCCCATATAGGGCCGGAGCACGTCTGGAACGGTAATCGTCCCATCGGCGTTTTGATAATTTTCGATCACCGCGATCAGCGCCCGGCCAACAGCCACGCCCGATCCGTTCAGCGTGTGCACGAACCGCGTTGCCTTGTCGCCGGCCTTGCGGCAACGCGCATTCATGCGGCGTCCCTGAAAGTCGCCACAGACCGAACAGGATGAAATTTCACGGTAGGCCTTCTGTCCCGGCAGCCAGACCTCGATGTCATAGGTCTTGCGCGCGCCAAATCCCATGTCGCCGGTGCACAACACGATGGTGCGATAGTGCAGCCCCAAACCCTTGAGCACGGCTTCCGCGTTGGTCGTCATGCGCTCGTGCTCTTCAAGCGACGTTTCCGGCGTTGTCACCGAAACCAGTTCAACCTTGGTGAACTGGTGCTGGCGCAGCATGCCGCGCGTGTCACGGCCGGCAGAGCCCGCCTCCGAGCGGAAACAGGCTGTCTGCGCCACATAGCGCTTGGGCAACTCTTCCTCGGCAATGATTTCGCCGGCCGCCATATAGGCCAAAGGCACTTCCGCGGTCGGGATCAGCCAGCGGCCGTCGGTGGTCTTGAACAGGTCGTCGCCGAATTTCGGCAACTTGTCGGTGCCATAGGCCGCAGCATCATTGACCATCAGCGGCGGATTGACTTCGGTGTACCCATGCTCACCGGTGTGCAGATCGAGCATGTACTGGCCGAGCGCCCGCTCGAGCCGTGCGAGGCCGCCTGAAAGGATGGTGAAGCGTGCACCCGACATCTTCGCCGCGCGCTCGAAATCCATCATCCCCAGCGCTTCGCCGAGCTCGAAATGTTCTTTCGGCTCAAACCCGAGATCCGGTTTGAGGCCAGAGACGCGGACCTCGACATTGTCGCTTTCGTCCTTGCCCACCGGCACGTCGTCGAGCGGGATGTTGGGCAGCACCGACAAGGCATATTTGAGCGCTTCGTCGAGCTCCCGCTCCTTGGCTTCACCGGCCTGAAGCTCATCCTTGATGGTCGCGACTTCAGCCTTCAGGCTGTCGGCCTTGGCCTGGTCCTTGGACGCCATCGCCTTGCCGATTTCCTTGGAGGCCGCATTGCGGCGTTCCTGCAGCGCCTGCAGCTGGCCGACATGGCTGCGCCGCGCTTCATCGAGCGCGATCAGTTGCTGCGCCTGCGCCTCCGCGCCGCGCTTCGCCAGCGCTGCGTCAAGGGCTTCGGGGTTCTCACGTATCCATTTGATGTCAAGCATGGCAGGTTCCGGTACTCGATTGGCAGCGCCAGACCCGCAACCGTGCCGTCAGACGGCACGGCGCAAAATCAAGACCGGAGCTCAGGCGTCCCCTTCGGGATCAGAGGCTGCCGCCGATGCTTCTTCGGCTTCCGCCACGGCCGCTCTCGCAGCGCGCTGGCGCTCCACGAGTCGGGCGCAATAGATGGCAATCTCGTAAAGAATGATGGTAGGCAGCGCAAGCCCGATCTGGGAGACCGGATCCGGCGGTGTCAGGATGGCGGCTGCGACAAACGCCGCGACAATGGCGTATTTGCGCTTGTCGGCAAGGCCCTGGCTGGACACCAGCCCGACGCGTGCCAAGAGCGTGGTCACCACCGGCAGCTGGAACACCAGCCCAAAGGCAAAGATCAGGGTCATGATCAGCCCGAGATACTCGGACACCTTGGGCAGCAGCATGATCGAGGCTTCACCCGTACCGCCGACCTGCTCCATCGACAGGAAGAACCACATCACCATCGGCGTGAAGAAGAAATACACCAGCGCGGCACCAAGCAGGAACAACAGCGGCGAGGCAACCAGGAACGGCAGGAAGGCCCCGCGCTCGTTCTTGTAGAGCCCCGGTGCCACGAACTTGTAGACCTGCGCCGCGATCATCGGAAACGCCAGCACCAGGCCGCCGAACATGCCGATCTTGATCTGGGTGAAGAAGAACTCCTGCGGCGCGGTATAGATCAGCTCGATCTTGCGGTCTGACATTCCTGCCCAGTCCACCGCCCAGGTAAAGGGCTGAACCAGCATGTTAAACAGCGGCTTGGCGAAGGCGAAGCACAGCAGGAAAGCGAGAAAGAACGCGCCAATGGCCCACATCAGGCGATTGCGCAGTTCCAGCAGATGCGTCATCAGCGGCTGCGGCTTGTCATCGATATCGTCGGTCACGCCTGGCCCTCGCCGTTAGGTTTCTTGGCGCGAGGCGCACTTTTGGCCGCCGCCGGCTTTGCAGGCGCTTTGGCCCTGGATGCGGGCGTTGCGGCTTTTGCAGCAGATTTTGGAGCGGGAGACTTAGCTGCGACAGACTTGGCCGCCGCAGCTGTCTTGGCTGCCGCGGGCTTGGCTTTTGCGGAGGCCGCTGCCTTGGTGGTCTTGGCCGCAGCAGGCTTTGCCTGTGCCGATGCCTTGGCTGACTTGGCCGAGGCAGGTTTTGCAGCAGCCGACTTGTCTGCGGCAGGTGCATTCGGGTCAGGTTTTGCCGCTGTTTCGGCAGGCTTGGTCGCCGGCCAGCTCTCCGTAAACGCCGGCGGGCCATCATCAAGCTTCATCGTCGGATCAGGAGCAGCCATCTTCGGCGGCTCTTCAGCCGTCGAAGATGGAGTCTTGACCGATTTTTCCAGATCCGCCTTGATATCCTTTGCCGTGTCCTTGAGCGGGTTTACGGCATCGCGAATGTTCTGCATGGGATTGAGCTTGCGCGCGTCATCAAACGTCTTCTTGACATCGTCAAGCTCCGCTTCCCGCAGCGCATCGTCGAACTGACCGCGAAACTCGGAAGCCATGGCTCTGAGTTTCTTGGTTGTTCGCCCGAAGGCGCGCAGCATGGGCGGCAGGTCTTTTGGACCAACCACGACGATCAGCACAATGGCTACGACCAGAAGTTCTGGCCAACCGATGTCGAACATTCAGACGTCTCCTCACCCGTCAGGGCAACGGGATTGGGATATCAGCTACGATCCTTGGCTTCTTCAGCCTTGCTTTCAACAGTCTTGGTCTCAGGCGCGGTTTCGTCGTCGCCCATACCCTTCTTGAAGCTCTTGATGCCCTTGGCAACATCGCCCATCAGCTCCGGAATCTTGCCGCGGCCGAAAAGAAGCAGGACAACGACCAGAACGATCAGCCAATGCCAGATACTAAATGAACCCATGATACTCTCCTGTATGCATTCCACCCTGATTTAGGATGTTTAACCGTTTCTTTCAAACACCAATATGTCACGGGTGTTGACAGTGACCGATACATCGCGGACGCCACCCCTCAATTGACCTGCGCGAATGCGCGCGTCAATCGGGTTTTCGCCGCCCGCTACTGCCACTGTCACCAACTCCTCCACACCGAGAAATCTCCGCGCCACGATCCGTGCCGACACACCACAAGGCGTTTCCGTAACTTCAACGCCTGGAAGCCTTATTGCAATCGAGACGTTAGAACCATGCCTGAATTCTTTTGCCGCAACCGGACCCAGCGGTGTTTGCGCAACGCCGTCCGAGACAACGCTGTCAAACACGTTGATTTCGGAGAAGAACCCGGCCGCGAACAGATTGGCTGGCCGGTGGTAAAGATCTTCCGCGGTTCCAACCTGGACCAGCGCACCGTCTTTGAGCAAGGCGATCCGGTCGCCCATGCGCATCGCCTCTTCGGCATCGTGGGTCACCACGATTGCCGTGGCCCGCGCTTCGCGCAGGATCGCCAGCGTCTCCGCCCTGACACTGTCCTTCAGTCGCGAATCCAGTCCCGAGAACGGCTCATCCATCAACAGCACCGCCGGGCGCGGCGCCAGTGCTCGCGCCAGCGCAACCCGCTGCTGCTCGCCACCCGACAGCGCATGCGGATAGTTCTCGGCATAGTGAACCATGCCGACGCGATCGAGCGCCGCCAGAGCCTCGCGCTTGGCGTCAGCCGATGACAGCGCCGTCAGACCGAATTTGACATTGTCGAGGATCGTCAGATGCGGAAACAGCGCAAAGTCCTGAAACATGAGCCCAATCCCGCGGCGCTCCGGCGGCAGATTGGTTTGCGGACCGGCGATTTCCCGATCATTGAGCAAGAGCCGGCCCCGCTCCAGGGGCTCGATACCGGCAGCCAGTCTCAACAGCGTGGTCTTTCCCGAACCCGAGGGGCCGAGCAGACACAGCACTTCACCCGGCTCGGCCGCCAGCGTCACGCCACGCAGCGTCGGCAGATCACCATAGGCATGGTGAACATCTTCAAACGCCAGCCGCGCGGCGAAGGTAACGCCGGCAGTCCTGCGCGCGATAGCCGCTCTTGTCTGCTGTGTAGCGATTGTAGCAACCCTTGTCGTCAACAACACTCGGCCCGTAGCATACGCGCCCGGATGCTTAGTCCTCCGCTTCACCCATCGGTGTCAAGAGACCAAGCTCTTCCAAATCGAGTTGAGTGATCGGGTCTTCATCCTCCGCGAAGTCATCACCGGAGTTCGGCAGCGGCGGTTGAAAGTTCGAGGGCACCCGTCCAGATAGCAGGCCGGCTCCCTTGAGCTCATCCATACCAGGCAGATCGCGCAAATCCTCAAGCCCGAAATGATCCAGAAACGCCATTGTCGTGCCATAGGTCACCGGGCGTCCGGGCGAGCGGCGGCGGCCGCGCATCCGCACCCAGCCGGTCTCCAGCAGCACATCGAGCGTGCCCTTGGACGTCGCCACACCGCGCACATCCTCGATCTCGGCCCGCGTCACCGGCTGGTGATAGGCAATCGTCGACAGCACTTCGAGGCCGGCGCGCGAGAGCTTCTTGGCTTCGGTCTCGTCCCGCCGGATCAGAAAGCCCAGATCTGCAGCCGTCCGGAATGCCCAGGCATCGCTGACACGAACCAGATTGACGCCCCGCGCGGCATAGCGCTCGGAGAGCCGCGCCATCACCTCGCGCACGGGCGTGTCTTCGGGAAGTTTGTCGGCGATCAGTTTTTCCGCCACCGGCTCGCTGGAGGCGAATACCAGCGCCTCGGCTATCCGTTCAGCCTCATGCAGCGCGCGCTCCTTGAGTGCGTCGAGAGCATCCGAACCGGTGCTGCTCTGTTGTTGATCATCAGCGGCCGCCTCAATGATGTGCGCCGTGCCCTGCCCCGGATCCATGATCATGCCTTGCTCCCTGCGCTGGCAGCCGCCGTTTGCGGCAGTCGCATGAAGATTGGTTGAAACGCGCCGTCCTGACGGATCTCCAGCCTGCCTTCGCGCACCATCTCGAGACTGGCGGCAAAGGAACTGGCGATCGCCGTGGTTCGCTCAGCGGGATCGGACAGGTAGCGTTGCAGGTAATGATCCAGCGCTGTCCAGTCCTTGAGCTCTCCGATCAACCGGAAAAGAATAACCCGGGCGTCGCTGAGCGACCACACACGCCGGCGCGAGATCGTCACTTCGGTCACGGTCTGGCGCTGCTTCTGCGCCGCATAGGCCGTCAACAGGTCGTAGAGCGTCGCGTCAAAATCAAGGGTCTTGTCAATGACCATCGGCTCCGGCGCCCCACGGGCGAAGACATCGCGGCCCAGACGGTTGCGATTGACCAGTTTGGACGCGGCTTCGCGCATGGCTTCCAGCCGCTTGAGCCGGAAGGCGAGCTGTGCCGCCATCTCCTCACCGCTGGGTTCATCGCCCTTCGGCCCCTGCGGGATCAAAAGTTTGGATTTGAGGTAAGCCAGCCAGGCCGCCATCACCAGGTAGTCCGCAGCAAGTTCCAGCCGCAACGCCCGCGCTTTCTCGACAAACAGCAGGTATTGTTCCGCCAGCGCCAGAACCGAAATACGGGCCAGATCGACACGCTGGGTACGCGCCAGATGCAAGAGCAGATCGAGTGGGCCTTCGAAGCCTGCGACGTCGATCACCAGCGAGGGATCACCCGTGGCCCGGTCTGGCTTGATGTCGTCCCACATCACGTCCATGGGCGTCTTGCCCGCCTGCACGTTGCCAGACGGCATCTTGCCGGAAGTGCCTCCGCTTTGCCGCTTGCCGTTGCTCACGCCTGCCGCCTTTCAGATCCTGGTCAGGAGGCCGCCATCAGCCCCTCGAATTCCTCGCGCAATGCAGCCTCGTCACTGTCGTCGGGAGCGCGGAAGGCTGTCATGACGTCACTCGCGCGACGCAATGCCACATCGGCAAGCACCGGCGTGGCAGACGCCACGGCTTCCATTTCCGCCCGAACGCCATTGCAGTGCAATGTGACATCGCATCCCGCGGCGAAAATTGCACGGGTCCTTGTGGCGAAATCCCCAGAAAGCGCGTTCATCGACACGTCATCGGACATCAGCAAGCCGTCGAACCCGATTTCGGAGCGGATAATTTGCTCCACCACCCGGGGCGATGTCGTGGCGGGGTTTTCCGCATCCAGGGCCGTGAACACAACATGGGCCGACATCGCCATGGCTTCACCGGCAAGCGCCTTGAACGGAAGGAAGTCATGCGCAGACAGCTCTTCATGCGACGCATCGACATGCGGCAGCTCGAAATGCGTGTCTGCCCCTGCCCTTCCATGTCCGGGAATGTGCTTGATCACCGGCAACAGGCCACCAGCCTTGAGCCCATCGCATGCGGCCTGTCCCAGAACCGAGACGACCTCCGGCGTGATCCCGTAGGCCCGGTTGCCGATCACCTCGTGCCCGCCCGGCGACGGTACATCCAGCACCGGCAGGCAGTCGACATTTATCCCCAGCGGGAACAGATCGATTGCATGCAGCCGCGACATGATCCATGTGGCCCGAAGGCCCGCCTCCGGATTGGCCAGGTAAAGCGCGCCGAGATCGGCGCCCGAGGGATATTGCGGCACCAGCGGCGGCTTGAACCGCTGGACGCGCCCGCCCTCCTGGTCAATCAGCACCGGCGCATCCGGTCGACCAATGCTTTCCCGCAAGCGGGCGGTAAGCTCCGCGACCTGGCTCTTGCTGACAATGTTGCGGCCGAAAAGGATGAACCCCCACGGCCGCGTGTCGGCAAAGAATGCCGCTTCGTCGGGGCTCAATTCAGGCCCGGCACATCCGAAAATGACTGCATTTGATTCGCTCATGCCGCAATGGTAGACCAACCGCCATCGTTTGACAGCAAGCCGCATCTGCATGTGCACATGTGAAAAAGGCCGCAGATAATGCGGCCTCTCCTTTTCTACCCGGTATCAGGCGCCGCTCAGCGCGAGACGAAGCAACTGCCGCCCGCAGCCTTGTAGCGGCTGCAAAGCGCATTGGCCTGCTCTCTCGAACCGGCCGGGACGCGGACCCGGTGGAAGACGCCCTTGCCCGGGATATCAGCGCGCTGGATATCGACAGACTGGCCACCCAGCACCGAACTGTAACGGCTGGACAGGGTGCGCCAGGATGACTGTGCACCTTCGACAGTTGGTTGCGAGGCGATCTGAACATAATAACCGCCTGGATTGGCGACCGGAGCCGCGGCAGCCGGAGCTGCTTGAGGAGCCGATGCGACAGCAACGGGCTGAGGCGCTGCGGGAGCATCGACAGCGGCCGGCGCAGCACCTACGCGCCCGCCCTGGGTGACAGTTCCCACCACATTGACCGGCTGGTCAGCCGGGCGGCCTTGCGGCACCGGCGCGTTGGCGACAGGCCGGATCTGTTGCGTTGTGACAACCCGCACTGGCGCAACAGTCCCTTCCGAGGCGTCCGTCGCGGCTGCCTCGGTGTCTGCTGGCTGATCTTCGCCAGTGGTACCAGCATCGCCTGTCGTACCGGCATCTGCGGAAGCCTGCGCGACAGGTTCGGCACTTTGCAATGGCTGGGCCTGGGTGTCGCCTGCTGTCTGTATCGGGGCGGGAGTTGGTGCCGTCGTCGCCGAAGCGTCCGTCTCCGGCTCGGCAACTTCCCTCGCGACGATCGATCCATCCGGTTTGACGATCATCGTCCGCACCTTGCGCGGCGAAACGACCGGCGCCGCGGCATCATTGCCTGCGACATCGGTTGCAGTGTCATCGGCGGACAGGCGTTCTTCGGATTTCTCGGAAAACTCCGAGCGGCCTTCGAGCGGCAGGATTTCAGGATCCAGTGTCCGCTGCACAACATCCACCGGTTCTTCAGCCGAATTGACCAGAGCCGGCTGCCCCGAAGACGCCCCGGTTCCGCCGGCAACACGATCGTAAACCGCCTTGTCCTGGTTGGGCACGGTTACGCCGCCCGGGTTTTCCGGCAGCACCTTGACCGGGTCCTTGTCGGCCCGGATGATGCGCGGCCCGCCATCAGCCGTCGCGTCACCGCCAGACAACATGCTCCAGCCAAATGCACCGGCGCCGGCCAGCAAGGCAAGTCCCAAGACAGCAAACGCCAGCACGGGTCCGCGCGAGCGGTCATCGCCCGTCGAACTGGCTGCCGCAGCCACCCCTTCATTGAAGTCGAAATCTGTAGCCGGATAGGTCGCATCAACGCCCTCGACCACGGCAGGGTGGCCTTCACCGACGCCAAGCTCCCGCTCAAGCGCGATGTAATCATCAGACACTTCATCGGCCTGGGGAGCCGCACCGCCACGGTTCCAGCCTTCGACTGCCGCAAAAGCAGCGCCGGCCCCGGCCACTGAAGCCGCGTCTGCATGCATGTCAGAGCGATCAACGATATCGGCGAATTCGCGTTCGATTTCGGTGTCGTAATCCGGGTCAACCGGCTGC
The DNA here is from genome assembly GCF_002733955.1 of Hoeflea sp. Classification (GTDB taxonomy): domain Bacteria; phylum Pseudomonadota; class Alphaproteobacteria; order Rhizobiales; family Rhizobiaceae; genus Hoeflea. The sequence goes on from NZ_NVXQ01000002.1 coordinate 376,028, forward strand.
GGCTCATCCTGCTCCAGTTCGGGAACATCGATATCGGCGACGACCTCGACCATCTCATCGGATTCCGAAATCAGCCCGGCGTCGAAATAATAATCGGAATCGTCGGATGCCGGACCACCCGGCTCCAGACCGTGCTCGGACGTCTCGAACCCCTCAAGCCAATCGCTCTGGCCGGTCTCTTCTGCGTGCCCGGAAGGGGCGTCCGCAACCGATTGGGCAGAGGCATTCCCGGTCTCGCCAGCCACGTCATCGACCTGGGGCGCGAAGCCGAGAAAAGCCTCCGTTATCTCGTCCCGGTAGACCGGCTGCTCCGGTTCAGGAGCCGCCGACAGCCAATCATTTTCCTCGGGCGGCTGCTCGGTATGAAGCGTGGTGGAGACCGCCGCGACATCTTCGACCTGATCCGGCTCTGCTTCGTCAAAGCTTTCGGCCAGGACCTGTTCCAGATCGAAATCCAGGTCGAGATCATCGGCTGCATCCGCGCTTGTTGCTCCCGCGCTGACCACGCGGTCGGGCAGGCCGAACATGTCGCCGAGTTCTTCATCAAGCTCTTCGCCTGCTGCTTCCTCGATGCTGTCGAGAGACCAGCCCATATCCGCCTCGCCGGACGGGCGGCTCTCCGGTTCAGGAGAGGATGGGGCATGACCGTCATCGTTGATCGCCGCCAGCAATTCCTCGGCAGCATCGTCGAAAACCGCGACGTCGTCATCCAGACTGCTGTCATTCAAGGCATCAAGAGCAGTCGCGACTTCCAGTTGCGCAACGCTGTCCGCAGCCGCCTGATCGGCAGCCTCCAGATCCGCGGCGCTGTCATCCCGGCCTGCCTCCAGTGCAACCTCCTGACCGAAAACGTCCAGTTCGGTGGACAGGTATTCCTCGAAATCGAGGGGCGCTTCATCGGCTGTATTCGAAGCTGTCCCTGCGGCCTCAGACGAGACAGGCGCTTCAATGGCTGCGGCCTGGCCCTGATCATTTGATGGCAGTTCGAAGCGTGCCATGTCGGCAAACACATCATCATCGACAGGAGCCCCCGCATCGGCGGGCGGTGCGAACTCGGGCGCAGCAACAGGCGCGACCGGAACTTCGTTTGGAACGTTGTTGGCGCTAGCCGTGTCATTCGAAGTGTCACTCGGACCCGCATCGGGCTCGGCGAGCTCGGCCGACGGCGCGGGCTCGTCGGCATCCAGCGTCATCATCCAATCATCATCGATTCCCGTTTCATCGGCATGATGAGGCGCGTCCTGCGCGTACCGGCCTTCATCACCAATGGCTTCGAGCAGCGCCTCGGACGAGCGCCCTTCCGCTGTCAGGAAATCTGCATCCGGAGACGGGGCAATATCGGCCGGGCTTTCATGACCACCGCCCTCAAGCTCTGGCTCACTCTGCTCCGCAAAGGCCAGACCGAGCTCCTGGTCAAGCTCTTGCCCCAGCTGCTCATCGAAATCGGTTTCCGCCAACATCGCATCGAGAGCTTCTTCCGCTTCGACACTGTCGAGTTCCTCGTCGGACGGTGCGAGAGGTACATCGAGTTCGCGCATCAACTCAGCCTCGAGATCGAACTCGGCCTGTTCGGGATTCTCGTCTGCCGCAGGCGCCGTATCGGACGGCCGTTCGTAACCGATGATTCTGGCAAGTTCCGCCAGCGGGTCATCAACTTCGGAATCCGGCTGCCGGGACTGCGTATTGCTATCGAATTGATCAGCCATGCTTCACTCACATACTTTCGCACACTCTACTGCCAAAGCATTGTGCGGAAAAGGTGACGTTTAGCGCATTTCTTCCGGAGCATCAGTCCCTGTAATCTTAAGACCTGACTTCAGCACCGACGCGACAGCGTACACCAATCCCAACCTGGCAATTGTTGATTGTCGGTTTTTATCGTTAACAAACCGCAAACCGGGCTCGTCCCGCCCCTTGTTCCAGTGCGCATGCAGCAGACTTGCCAGCTCATAGAGGTAGAAAGCCACCCTGTGCGGCTCCTGGCCTGAGGCCGCAGCCTCGATCATGCGCGGATATTCGCTGAGCTTGGCAATCAACGCCAGCTCGCTCTCATGAGACAGATCCGAAAGGTCGGCCGACGCCAGGACTTCCGGCGAAAGAACGAGATCGGGGAAGGTCTCAACCGCCTGACGCATCACCGATGCACAGCGGGCATGGGCATACTGGACGTAGAAGACCGGGTTATCTTTCGAGTGCTCAGTCACCTTGGCAAAGTCGAAATCGAGTGATTCCGAGCTCTTGCGGTAAAGCATCATGAACCGGACCGAATCCACACCCACTTCGTCGACCACGTCCCGCAGCGTGATAAAGTCACCGGAGCGCTTGGACATCCGCACCGGCTCGCCGCCGCGGTAGATCTTGACCAGCTGGCACAAAAGCACCGTGAGCTTTGCCTCACCCGCCGAAACTGCCTTGGCAACCGCTTCAAGCCGCTTGATGTAACCGCCATGGTCGGCACCGAGCACGTAGATCATCTCGGAGAAACCGCGCTCGAACTTGTCGCGGAAATAGGCAACGTCGGCGGCAAAGTATGTATAGCTGCCATCCGACTTGATCAGCGGGCGGTCAATATCGTCGCCGACATCGGTGGAACGGAACAGCGTCTGCTCGCGGTCTTCCCAGTCTTCGGGCAGTTGCCCTTTCGGCGGCGGCAGCTTGCCCTTGTAGACATGCCCCTTGAAAGTCAGGTCGTTGATGGCATGCCGAATGGCACCCGCGCCGTTAACATGCAGGCTGCGTTCGGAAAAAAACACATCATGTTCGACATTCAGCGCCGCCAAATCCGAGCGGATCATCGCCATCATCGCATCAATGGCAACAGTCTTGATGATGGCTGCCCGGTCAAACTCGGGCATCGTCCGCAGCGAGGTACCGTATTCGGCGGCCAGGGTCTGCCCGACAGGAACCAGATAATCCCCCGGATAAAGCCCTGCAGGGATTTCCCCGATGTCCTCGCCTAGCGCTTCGCGGTATCTCAGATACACCGAATTTGCCAGCACATCGATCTGCGAGCCGGCGTCATTGATATAGTATTCCTTGGTCACCTCGTACCCGGCAAAACCCATGAGATTTGCCAGGGCATCTCCGACCACTGCGCCACGGCAATGACCGACATGCATCGGCCCGGTCGGATTGGCGGAGACATACTCGACATTGACCTTGCGATTGCCACCCAATGTCGAGCGGCCGAACTCGGCACCTTCGCTGACGATGGTCGCAACCAGCCGCTGCCAGAAGGTTGCCGTCAGTCTGAAATTGAGAAAGCCGGGACCGGCCACGCTTGTCTCGGCAACATCTTCATCACCGGCAAACTGCTCGGAAATCAACTCTGCCAGAGCCTGCGGGTTCATGCCGAGAGGCTTGGCAAGAACCATGGCCGCATTGGTCGAGATATCGCCATGCGCAGGATCGCGCGGCGGCTCCACGGTCAGGCGTTCAAATCGGACTTCACCGCCCTTTTCCTTAACGGCATCAAGCGCTTGAACAGCAAGCTTGATTCTATTTTCGAAGTCCTTGAACACATTCATGGCTTAAGTCCGGATATGACGGGGAAATACTGAGCGACGCCGAGGCTCGCTGTGGTGAGCGCTGCCTATCGCAATTCAGGCGTATGGTCAAACAAACGCCGGTGTGCGGCAACCGCGTAAGTGTCTGTCATACCGGCAAGATAGTCTCTCACCTTGCGCGCCCGATCATCCACCGCCAGACCCTCAATGCCCTTGTGGCGGTGCTTGTCTCCCATGGCGGATGGATCGGCCATGAAGGCTTCAAACAGGTCACGCACAATCCGGGTGGCAGACGCCCGCACCCGCATCACGTCCGGGTGCCGGTAGAGATGCCGGTAAAGAAATGCCTTGATCGCGCGATCAGCCTCGACAAACTCATCGGAGAAATGTGCCATGGTCCGGCCGGCATGGCGGACATCATCGGCCGATTGCGGCTTGATGGCCTGGAGATTGGCCTGGGACACGCTGATGACATCCTCGACCATCCGGGTGATCTGGCGCCGCATCACCTCGTGGATCAAGCGCGGCTCCTCGAGATCAGGATAACGCTCACGGACCTCCGCCAGCAGCCGGGAGATCAGCGGCAACTCTTCCAGCATCTCCAGCGTGATCAGGCCCGAGCGCAACCCGTCATCAATGTCGTGGGTGTTGTAGGCAATGTCATCGGCGATCGCGGCCACCTGTGATTCGAGACTGGAATGGGTCGCAAGCCACAGATCGTGCTCGGCATTGTAAAGTGCAATTGGTTCAGGTACCGGCTTGCCGCCCTCGACAATCAACGGCCCATTGTGCTTGACCAGCCCTTCCAGCGTCTCCCAGGTCAGGTTGAGGCCGTCGAAATCGGCGTAACGCTGCTCGAGCTTGGTGACGATCCGAAGTGACTGGGCATTGTGGTCGAAGCCGCCGGCATCCGCCATCAGCTCGTCCAGCGCCTCTTCGCCCGTATGCCCGAACGGCGTATGGCCGAAATCATGCACCAGCGCGACGCCCTCGGCCAGATCCTCGTCAAGCTTGAGTGCCCGCGCCAGAGCCCGTGCGATTTGCGCCACCTCGATGGTGTGGGTGAGCCGGGTGCGGTAATGATCGCCCTCATGCGCCACGAAGACCTGCGTCTTGTGCTTCAGCCGCCGGAACGCCGTCGTGTGCACGATCCGGTCGCGGTCCCGCTGGAACTCGGATCGGGTCGGACTGACAGGCTCGGGAACCAGACGCCCACGGCTCGACCACGGATCAACAGCCCATGGCGCCCGCGCACCGGTTCCAAACCCCAATTGCTTTGTGTCGATTTCCATGCCTATCCCGTCAACAGGCGCCAAACATTTCCCGACTCACTCCGTCCAAGCATTGACGCCGGGCAAGCGCCTTCATACCTATAGAGCAAGTGATTTGAAACATGTCTCTTCCGGACCTTGACCCCGGCAAGGAGGTACAATGACTGAAACCGCATCTGTAACGCTTTCGGATTCCGCTGCCCGCAGGATCAGGGAAATCGTCTCCGCCGAGGCCGGCAAGTCCGCGCTTCGTGTTTCCGTCGAAGGCGGCGGCTGCTCCGGCTTTTCCTACAAGTTCGACCTCGCAGATGCGCCCGATGCCGATGATATCGTGCTCGAGAAGGATGATGCGCGCGTGCTCATCGATCAGGTCTCGCTGGTTTACATGGCAGGTTCGGAGATCGATTTCGTTGACAATCTGATGGGCCAGGCCTTCCAGATCAAGAATCCCAATGCTGTCGCATCCTGCGGCTGCGGCACCAGCTTTTCCGTCTGACCCGTCTCTGTCTCCGCGCTTGAGCGGACTGCTTGCCAAAGGATATCTGCCTTGAAAATCGCCACCTGGAACATCAATGGCGTCAAGGCGCGGATCGACAATTTGCAGGCCTGGCTGAAGGAAAGCGATCCGGACATTGCCTGCCTGCAGGAGATCAAATCGATCGACGAGGGTTTTCCGCGTCTCGAGATCGAAGCCCTTGGCTATCATGTCGAAACCCACGGCCAGAAAGGCTTCAACGGCGTCGCGATCCTGTCCAAGCAAAGCCCCGATGAGGTCAACCGTGGCCTGCCCGGCGACGACAGCGACGAGCAGGCGCGTTTCATCGAAGGCGTGTTCTCGACCGAGCGCGGCGTGTTGCGGGTGGTCTCGCTTTATCTGCCCAACGGCAATCCCGTTGATACGCCGAAATTTCCCTACAAGCTATCCTGGATGGAACGGCTGCAAGCCTATGCCGCTGACCGGCTGAGCTATGAGGAACCGCTGGTTCTGGCCGGCGATTACAATGTCATCCCCGAGCCGGTTGATTGCCATGACCCGAGGGTCTGGGAGGGGGACGCGCTGTTCCGTCCCGAATCCCGCAGCGCCTTCCGAAAGCTCGAAAACATGGGCTTCACCGATGCCCTGCGCTCGGTCAATGACCAGCCGGAGACCTATACGTTCTGGGACTACCAGGCCGGCGCCTGGCCGAAGAACAACGGCATTCGCATCGACCATCTGATGCTCTCGCCGGAAGCTGCCAACTTGTTGCAGTCCGCAACCGTCGAGAAACATGTGCGTGGCTGGGAAAAACCCTCCGACCACGTTCCGGTCGCCATTTCGCTGGCGGCCTGAGCCGCGGCAACCTGCGTTCACCTCGTTCCTCCAAACCGGCAAGTCTTGCCAATCGGGCGGAACAGGCGCATCATCATATAATGAAACAGGCTCTGACACGGCGGATCGTCTTGAGCATCGGTTTTGTGGCCGTTGCCTGTCTTGCCGCGCCTCCCGCATTTGCCGGCCAAGATTGCGAATGTGTCGGCAACGGCAAGCGGGTCAAGGAAGGCAGTGTGGTCTGCCTGCAAATCGGCTCATCCCAGCGTTATCTCGCACGGTGCGAACGCAATCTGAACAACACGAGCTGGAAAAAGATCACCGACGGCTGCCCGGTGTCGCAGATGTCACCCTGGACGACAGCGAATTCAGCCCTCAACCAGGGCTGACGGGATTCGCGTCATTTTCATCGTGACTTGACTGATTGAAGGCGACTAGCGGCGCAAACACGCCTGTCGGTCAGTTCAGCCCCTTGGCCAGCATGTCCTGGGCCAAGGCGATGGCGGTGCGCCGGTCGGCTTCACCAGCCAGCGAAAACGCCCGTTCCTGCATGGCCTGGATCCAGGCCTTGTCGGCCGCAGGCGAACGCTCCAGCGCCGTTGTCATGAAGGCAAGCCCGCGTACCGTCTGGCCTTCCTCGAACACCACATTGCCAAGAACCGCGGCAGCCGCAGGATGGCCGCTGACGCGGGCACGGTTGAGCCATTTCTTGGCCTGCTGGATGTCGTTGGCGCCACCCTGGCCTTCAAGGATCATACGGCCGAGACGGTATTGCGCTTCGGGCACACCAAAGGCCGAGGCCGCCTGGAAATAGAGCTGACGTGCTGCGCCCAGATTGGCCTGGATCGGGCTGCCGGGAATGCCCTTCTGGTAGTAGGTTGCAAGCGAAAGAAGCGCGTTGACGAAGTAACCGGTATCCTGCGATCCCGGCTCGACACCCTGACGGGCGATATCATCATAGATCTTGAAGGCTTCGTAATCGTTTTCGATCACGCCGTCGCCATAGGCATACATGTTGGCCAGCGCCCAGCGCGCGCCCGGGTGGCCTTTTTCGGCTGCGTATCTGTAAGCCTCGACGGCCTCGTCCTTGCGGCCTTTCTTGTAGGCAGAGAAGCCGAAACGGAACAGATCGAACGGGCCCGATTCGCGTGTCACGCCCGCATTGGGATCCAGCGCCAATGCCGGTGTACCGAAGCCCATTGCCACGGCAAGGACAACCCCACAAAGACCCGCCCGGATATGCCTAGATGTCTGCATAGCAGTGCTTTTCTCTCGCTCCGCCCGGGTGGGTAACCGCGCCATAGCGCGCTGAACCCACCGTCTGGGCGTATTTCCACAGCGCACCCGATGCATAATCGGTCTCCCGCGCCATCCATTTTTCCCTGCGTGCAGCCAGCTCCTCGTCGGACAACTGCACATTCAATGTCCCGGCAACGGCATCGATATCGATGATGTCGCCATCCTTGAGCAGGCCTATCGGCCCGCCTTCCGCTGCTTCAGGTCCAACGTGACCGATGCAGAAACCGCGTGTCGCGCCGGAGAACCGGCCGTCGGTGATCAACGCAACCTTGTCGCCCATTCCCTGGCCGTAAAGCGCAGCGGTTGTCGACAGCATCTCGCGCATGCCGGGACCGCCCTTCGGCCCCTCGTAGCGGATCACCAGAACCTCGCCTTCCTTGTACTCCCGATTTGTGACCGCATTGAAGCAATCCTCTTCGGAATCGAAACACCGGGCCGGGCCGCTGAATTTCAGCTTCGCCATTCCCGCCACCTTCACGATGGCGCCGTCCTCGGCCAGATTGCCCTTGAGGCCGACAACGCCGCCGGTCGCGGTGATCGGCTTGTTGGCCGGCATCACCACGTCCTGCTCGTCGTTCCAGCGCACATGCTCCATGTTTTCCGCCAGCGTGCGCCCGGTCACCGTCATGCAGTCGCCGTGAAGGTAACCGTGCTCCAGCATGGTCTTCATCAGCACCGGAATGCCGCCAGCCTCGAACATGTCCTTGGCAACGTATTTTCCGCCCGGTTTCAAATTGGCGATGTATGGCGTGCGTTCAAAAATCTTCGCAACATCAAACAGATCGAACTCAATGCCGCACTCATGCGCAAGCGCCGGCAGGTGCAGCGCCGCGTTGGTCGATCCGCCCGTCGCCGAGACTACGGCTGCGGCATTTTCAAGCGACTTGCGGGTCACTATGTCCCGCGGACGGATCTGCTTGGCAATCAGCTCCATCACCTTCTCGCCTGCCGCATAGCAGAACTTGTCACGCATCTCGTAGGCTGCGGGCGCGCCGCAGGAATAGGGCAGCGCCAGACCGATTGCCTCGGCCACCGTGGCCATCGTGTTGGCGGTGAACTGCGCGCCACAGGATCCTGCTGAAGGACACGCAGCCTGCTCGATTTCAAGCAGGTCCTCATCCGACATATCGCCGACCGAATGCTGACCGACGGCCTCGAAAACGTCCTGAATGGTGATCTGGCGTCCGCGGTAATTGCCCGGAAGAATCGAACCGCCATAGATGAAGATCGACGGCACGTTGAGCCGCACCATCGACATCATCATGCCCGGCAGGGACTTGTCGCAGCCTGCAAGCCCGACAATGGCGTCGTAGCAATGGCCGCGCATGGTCAATTCGACTGAATCGGCAATCAGGTCACGGCTGGCAAGCGATGCCTTCATGCCCTGATGCCCCATGGCAATGCCGTCGGTCACGGTGATGGTGCAGAATTCGCGCGGCGTGCCCTTGGCCGAAGCGACGCCCTTCTTGACCACCTGGGCCTGCCGCATCAGCGAAATGTTGCAGGGAGCGGCCTCGTTCCAGCACGAGGCAACACCGACCAGCGGCTGCGCAATCTCCTCGCTCGACAAGCCCATGGCGTAAAGAAACGACCTGTGCGGTGCACGTGTCGGCCCAACCGTCGTGTAACGGCTTGGAAGCTTGGATTTGTCGAATGGTGTGGCGCTCATGAAATCCTCAGACGCGTCGGGTCTGCCGACCAAGCCGCAGGGCTGAATTGATGCTCTGCCCTGCGCCCCGTTTGTGGCGGGAAATGGGCACCCCCTGTGCCCCCAAAACTCATAGCAGATGCTTTGACGAAAAGTGTTGCGGAATCGTCACAATGCGTGATCTCAAGCATCCATTCGACAAATTTTCATCAATTTTTCAAAGGCCAACGCTTCCGTGCGGAATGGAGAGATGCCGAACCACGCAGGTCGCAACGCTCATCAGGCTCCGGTCCACAACGAAAAACCCCGCCACGAGGGCGGGATTTCAGAGACACGGTTTGTGGAACCGGATCAGAACTTGATCTTTGCGCCGAGCGAGATTGCAGCGACAAGGTCGTTGCCGAAGGAATAGCTCACGTCGTTGCCAAACGTACCCTGCGAATTGGTCACAGTACCAGAGCTGCCCGACGTCAGGACGCCGAGGGCACCACCGAAGCGGATCTGGACGTTCTCGTTCGGGGTGTAAGCTGCGCCTGCACCGAATGTCCAAGTGTCGGTCTGTGTGCCGATCCCGGTGCTGGTGCCGCGATCCCAGGTGATTGCAGCCGAACCGGAGAACATGTCGTTGAACTTGTGACCGACACCACCGGTGACCGTCCACCCATCCCGGTAAAGCAGGTCAAGCGATGTGGCCTGATTGGCGGCACCAAAAGTACAGCCAAGCGCACGGGTGCTTGTCGGGCAGAATGCAACAGTCTGCAGCTGGCTCCAGTCAACCCATTTGACCGAACCGAACACCAGCCAGCCCGGCGCGACGCCCGACTGCAGCTTCAATTCCAGGGCATCAGGCATCGCCGTTGCGCCGAAGACCGAAGTTGAGCGGCCTGCGAGCGGATTTCCGCCCAGACCGACAGGCAACTGCGTCAGATCCAACGTACCGGTGACGTTGTCGAGCTCGACTTCGGAATAATACATCAGGCTTGCACGAAGAGCGATGTCCGGAACTTCGTAAGCCACACCTGCACGCCAGCCAACACCGGTACCGCTCAGATCGAGACGACCAACGCCGCCGCCCGGGACCGGAGCAACAAGCCGGGTCTTGAAGCCGCTGACTTCGAGATGAGAAATACCACCGATCACCCGGAACTGACCCTTGCCGGCATCAACCTTGTAAGAGCAGGTCGCGGCGAAGGCGTCGCTGTCAATCTTGGTTTCGATGTTGCTGTTGGCGCCAACCCAGTTTGCGCCGGGCGCGGAATGCGCGCCGTAGGGCTGCGAGTAGTCACCCAGGCAATCGATCGCACCGCCGATCGAGGCCTTGAACCCGATCCTCGGGACCCAGTAGGCTTCGGTGTCATTGGCGGTGGTGGTCCCGCCACCAATGCCGTTGCTGCCCAAGCCGTTGGTTGCGTTCGTATCTACGGCGTTTTTCAACTTACGCTGGGGCGATACATATACAGCGGTCGCATCCGTACTGAAACGGGATGTGTCAAACAACTGATCAATGTTGTAACCACCCCGCTCAAGACCACCGGCCTGCGCTCCCGACATCACCGCCACACTGGCAGCCATGGCAACCATTGCTGATTTCAAAGTTCCGCGTGTCATAAATACCCTCCCGGACGCAAAAGCTTACGATGATCATATTAGGTAAGGTATTGGCGTGTTTGTAAACAGCCGCCAAACAGGCTCCGTAGCAGCCGCGCGGGCATCGGATGCAAGAATTCGCTAAAACATCAATTTCGCGACAGATTTTCTCTCGAAATCACGTTTCCGTGACCACGAGACGGCCGAAAAACAAGCCAAATCGCCCTTCTGTCGTAAATTTGTTGCAATTGAGCCACAATTGCCTTGTTTTCGACCAGAACGCTCAAAACATGAGCCTATCCGCCAAAACGCAAAAGGGCGGCCCACAGGAGGGCCGCCCGGTCAGCACCGTCAAATTGGCATCGAATCAGCCGGCCTGGGCCAGTCTTTCGATCGCTGCGGTCAGCTTGTCGACCTGCCCGGACAGCTCGACCAGCTTTTCGCGTTCTGCCTCGACTATTTCCGGCTTGGCATTGGCGACAAACTTCTCGTTCGCCAGTTTTTTCTCGATCTTGTCGACATCAGCGGTGACCTTGGCCTTTGCTTTTTCAAGCCGGGCCTTTTCAGCCGTCAGATCAATCAGATCCCCCAGTGGCAGACAGGCAGTGGCTTCGCCCACAACGATCTGTGCCGAGCCGGCCGGTACCGAGGTTTCGAGCACAATATCGGTGACACGCGCGAGCTGCTTGATCGCAGGGTCGTGGCGCAGCAGTCTTGCCTCGGTGGTGGCATTTGTGCCGACCATCACCAGCGGCGCTTTCGCTGACGGAGGAACGTTCATCTCCGCCCGCACCGAACGCAGCCCCGAGACCAGATCGATCAGCCAGTTGATCTCCGCCGCCGCTGCCTCATCGTCAAACACAGGCTGCGGCCAGGCGGCATGGCAGGCGAGCCCTGCCCCGGTTCCCGCCAGATGCTCCCAAAGCTCTTCTGTCATGAACGGCATGAACGGGTGCAAAAGCTTGACTGCTTCGCTCAGCACATGCGCGGCGCAGGCCCGTGCCTCCACTTTCGCGGCTTCATCCTCGCCGTTGAACACCGGCTTGAGCAATTCCAGATACCAGTCACAAACCTGGTTCCAGACAAACCGGTAAAGTGCACTGGAGGCCTCGTTGAACTTGTAGGCCTCGATCGCGGTTTTCACCTCATTGGCCGTGCGTGTGAGCTCTGTAAGGATCCAGCGGTTGATCGTCAGCTTGGCCGAGGACGGATCGAATGCCGGGTCCAGAACCGCGCCGTTCATGTCGGCGAACCGCGCCGCATTCCACAGCTTGGTGCCGAAATTGCGGTAGCCGGCAATGCGCGCCGGATCGAGTTTCACATCGCGACCCTGGGCTGCCATGATCGCCAGCGTGAACCGCAAGGCATCGGCGCCGTACTCATCGATCAGCTCCAGCGGATCGATGACGTTGCCCTTCGATTTCGACATCTTTGCGCCGTCCTTGTCGCGCACCAGCGCGTGGACGTAGACCGTGTGAAACGGCTCTTCATCCATGAAGTGCAGCCCCATCATCATCATCCGGGCGACCCAGAAGAAGATGATGTCGAAGCCGGTCACCAGCACATCGGTCTGATAGTAGCGCGCAAGTTCGGGCGTCTTGTCGGGCCAGCCGAGTGTCGAGAACGGCCACAGGGCGGACGAGAACCAGGTGTCGAGCACATCTTCGTCCCGGGTCAGAATCTCGCCCGGCTTGAAGTTTTCGAGCTTCTCCTCGACCCAGGCCTTCCATGGACCTTCATGCGCAAGATAATGCTGGATCGCCGCCTCGAGCGCCGTCTCCTCGTCCTTTTCGACGAACACCTGCCCGTCCGGGCCGTACCAGGCCGGGATCTGGTGTCCCCACCACAATTGCCGCGAGATGCACCAGGGCTGGATGTTCTCCATCCACTCGAAATAGGTCTTTTCCCAGTTCTTCGGCACGAAATTGGTCCGGCCCTCGCGCACGCTCTCGATCGCAGGCTTGGCCATTTCGGCGGCATTGACGTACCACTGGTCGGTCAGGAACGGCTCGATCGGCACGCCGCCACGGTCGCCATGCGGCACCATATGGGTGTGCGGTTCGATATGATCGAGAAGACCCAGCTCCTCCATCTTGGCAACGACTTCCTTGCGCGCGGCAAAGCGGTCCATGCCATCGAGTTCCTCGATCACCTCGATCAGCTTGCCCTCGACGGTCAGGCCCTCGAGAAACTCCTCGTTCTCCTTGAGTACGATACGGCCGTCGACGGTCAGGATGTTGATCGCCTTGAGCTGGTGGCGCTTGCCGACTTCGAAATCGTTGAAATCATGCGCAGGCGTGATCTTCACCGCGCCCGAACCGGCTGTCTCGTCGGCGTAATCATCACCGACGATCTCGATCCGCCGTCCGACCAGCGGCAGCACGATGGACTTGCCGATCAGGGCCTTGTAGCGCGTATCCTCGGGATTGACCGCAACGGCCGTATCTCCAAGCATGGTCTCGGGCCGTGTCGTGGCGACGATGATGTAATCCCGGGTCTCGTAGGTATGGGTATCGGTTTCCTCGTCATAGGAAACCGGATGTTCATAGGTAACACCATCGGCGAGCGGATAGCGGAAGTGCCACAGATTGCCCTGAACCTCGACCTGCTCGACCTCAAGATCGGAAATCGCAGTCAGCAGCTTCGGGTCCCAGTTGACCAGCCGCTTGTCCTTGTAGATCAGGCCTTCCTTGTAGAGGGTCACAAAGACTTCGAGCACGGCGCGCGAAAGCCCCTCATCCATGGTAAAGCGCTCACGCGACCAGTCGCAGGATGCGCCGAGCCGCTTGAGCTGGTTGAAGATCATCCCGCCGGATTCGTCTTTCCATTCCCAGATCTTGTCGACGAATGCCTCGCGGCCGATTTCGCGGCGATGGACCTGCCGTTCCGCAAGCTGCCGCTCGACCACCATCTGGGTGGCGATGCCGGCATGGTCCATCCCGGGTTGCCACAGCACGTTTTCGCCCAGCATCCGGTGATAGCGCACCAGAATATCCTGCAGCGTGTTGTTGAGCGCGTGGCCCATATGCAGCGACCCGGTGACGTTCGGCGGCGGGATCACGATGCAAAACGCGTCCTTGTCCGGCTGTGCGCCAGCACCGGCGGCAAAGGCATTGGCTTCTGCCCAGCGTGTCACGATTTTGGGCTCTACAGCCGCGGCGTCATAGGTTTTTTCGAGCATAATCGGGGAACCGTTTGCATCTGAAGGGTGAGGACTGTGATAAACCGGAACGAATTGGTGGAGTCAACACAGGCTGCGGCGAAGACGCTGCAGCCGAGCGGCAACCCGCAAGCACTCCTCGTGCAGAGCATATTCCCAAATCAGCAAGGCACTTGCGGATTGAAATCCTAGCACTTTTCATCAAGCGATACGCCAAGCAATATGACGCAGCGCGAGACCCCTGCCCCTCTGCGGATCAGGCTCGCGGTGTTTTCAGGACTTGAAACAGCTACCGGCTCACATTCCCGGCGAGGTCGGGCGAATGCCCGGCCTGCTTTCGCGCCGCTGACTAGCGGCGGTTGCCGCGCGAAACGCGCTCGATCTCTTCGCGGACAAGCCGTTCGACGAGTGTCGGGAGATTGTCATCCAGCCATTGCGTCAGCATCGGCCGCAGCATCTCCTCGGCGATCTCGTCAAAGGAGCGCTGCTGGCCCGCGGCGATGGCTGCATCGAGCTCACCGAAGGCAGCCGCGACTTTCTCGCCGGTCTGCAGCGACACCAGCTGACCGCCGGCATTTTGATCAGCGTCCGAAGCCTGTTCCGTCTCAACCTGCTGAGGCTGATCAGGCTGTGCAGAACCAGAGGCATAAGCGTTGTCGGCAGCGGCAGTCGCTTCTTTGGCCGGCTCCGCCTTGGCGGGCTCTTCTTCAGCCGGCTCCTCGATCTGCGGAGCTTCGGCCACCACGCGCGGCGCTGGTACTTGCACGGGCTCTTCCGAGGTCAGCGCCTCGCGAAGCCTTTCCGCAGCCGCGTCAATGAAATCGGGTTCCGCATCGGCAGGCTGTGTGGCCGCGGCATTCTGTGCGGGCGCATCATCTTGGGCTTCATGCACCGGTGAAGATTGCATGTCCGGCTGAGAATAGGCGTCCGGCTGCGCATGCGGATCTGGCATCGCACGGGCGCGCGCTGCGACGTCTGCCAGCGACACAGGCTGCGCAACAGGTGCGTCATTGGCTGCGGAGCGATGGCTCTCTATCTCCCGGTCGGCATAGTCCGCGTCACGCGACTCTTCACCGGCGTCATGCTGGGCAAACGCCTCGGCGCTGCTGCCAACCGTCTGACCATCCGATCCAGGCTCGTTGTTTTCAATGATCCTGCGAATGGAAGCCAGAATTTCTTCCATTGACGGTTCGCGCTGTGCGCCGGCCTGTCCCATGATTACGCTCCGTTACTCTCGTCGCCAGGCTCATGCCAACCGGCGAATCACCCGACCACTCTACGGTATCGGTCATGATTTGAGAATCGGGCGTTTGAAGGCTTCGGCGTTCATACACAGGAATTCACGCCAGGCGTGGCACACCCGCGCGCCAGACCCGTCTGCCGGTTTCAGCGACCATCCACTGTGCGCAGACCGAACCAGCGATCCTTGGTGGCTTCGTAGTGCACTTCCGGCCTGTAATTGGTGACATGCAGACCAAGACGGTCAACGGTCAGCTTGCCGGTCGATGCGAGCACCGAGAAGCTTGCGACGATCGCATTGCGCTCGGACTGTGAAATCGCTTCCTTGGCGTTGAGCACCGATTGCTGGGCGTTGAGCACGTCAAGCGTGGTGCGTTGTCCGACACGACGCTCTTCCACAACACCATTCAGCGCAAGATTGGCGGCGGAAAGCTGCGCCCGGTTGGCCTGGATGGTGGCTGTGGAGGCTTCCATCTGCGTCCAGGATGAGACCACCGACTGTTCGATCGAACGGCGGGCCGAATCGACCAGAATGCGTTGCTGGCCGAGCTGCTCCTTCGCCTGGCGAACACGGGCCGAAGCAGCGCCGCCCTGGTAGAGCGGAACAGTGACCTTGGCCTGGATCTGGCTGGTGGTGATGCCGCCGTCAGCTTCGGCAACGGAGCCGGAAACGGTTACGCCTGGAAGAAACGAGCCTTCCTGCGATTTGACATTGTAGCTTGCCGAATCAACGCCATACAGCGCAGCCAGAACGGCCGGGTGTTCCTTCACCCCTTGCGCCACGGCTGACTCCAGCGATCTGGGAAGCAGTTTGCGCGGCAGCGGCACCGGCTTGAGGTTTTTCGGTGTGGTGCCAACGATTTGCGCATAGACCGCGGCGCTGGACTTTGCCTGGGCAATCGCCGCTGTCAGGCTGGCCCGGGCGCCAGCAAGCTCGGCCTCGGCAAGGCTTACATCGGTACGTGTGCTTTCGCCGACATCGAAACGCGCCCGCGCGGCGGAGAACTGCTCCTGCAAGAAGGCGATGTTCTGCTTGCGGTAGACAACGATCTGGTTGTCGCGGTTGACGTTGGCGTAGGCCTGGACCGTGGCCAGAAGAATATCGATTTCGGTGCCGCGCAGATTTTCCCGTCCGGCAAAGACCTGAGCCTCGGCGGCACGCACATTGTTTCGCGTCTGGAAACCGTCGAACAGTGTCTGGGTGATCGAGACACCGACGCTGGCGGTATTGGTCACCCGCCCTTCGGTGTTCACCGCCGAAGTTGAAGCTTCCGCGCCGATCACCGGCCGATAGCCAGACTTGGCCAGCGCCACCCCTTCATCCGTTGCGCGCAACCCCGCGCGCGCCGCGTTCAGATCCGGATTGTTTTCGTAGGCCTTGGCCATGGCTTGATAGATCGTCTCAGCCGACACCGGCTGTACGACCACCGCCATCATGGAAATGACGGCAATGGACGCGAGCGAATTCTTGACAAAGGACACGAGCATATACTCCAGCATGCGCGAACGCGGTGGCCGCGATCAAGCGCAGGACACCATCATGATGTTTCATCAACATATGATCGCTAGAGCATTCAGACGCAATCACGCACAGATCACAATTGCGTAGTAATCCCCACCAAGTTGCCATCAGGCAACAGCGTGACAATTGGCATCAGGCCGGAATTGCTGGCTTTGGCGCGGCTCAGAAAACGAATTCTTCGACCTTGCGGAAGCCGGGAAGCGGTCTGACAGACAAATTGAATGCCGCCCGGCTCGACACCGCACCGCCATCCTTGACGAAAAGATGCGCCTGCGCAGCCAGACCCAGGCCGATGGGTGCAACGAGCCGCCCGCCTTCGCGCAGCTGATCGAACAGCGCCGGCGGTACCATTTCGACAGCGCCGTTGAGGAAGATCAGGTCATAGGGACCTTCCGCTGCGTAACCTTTTTCGAGATCGCCCTTGACCACAGCCACGTTGTCGTAGCCACCTTCGCTCAGGGTTTCACTGGCAGAATCGACCAGCGTCGAATCGCTCTCGACGGCAACCACCGAGCCTGCGAGCAGGGAAAGCAGTGCGGCAGTGTAACCAGACCCGCAACCGATCTCGAGCACCACCTGATCACGGGTGATCTGCGCCAGCTGCAACATCTTGGCCAATGGCGAAGGTTCCATGACATAGCGGCCGACCCCGTCCTCACCAGCAGCGGAAATCTGGAGATCCGTGTCGATATAGGCCAATGGCTTGAGCGGTGTGGGAACAAAATCCTCACGTGCCACCGTCAGAAACGCCTTCAACACCGAATGCGATGTCACATCCGTGGTCCGGATCTGGCTGTCCACCATCTTCTGGCGCGCTGCTTGATAGTCGGTGCCCATTAGGTCTCTCCGATGCATCTGTACTCCCGCTTCCAATAAAGCGCTGCACCGCGAGATTCAAGCTGAACCGCGACCCGCGCGGTCGAATTCAGGCTTTTCAACCGAACAACTCGATCAGAAAGCTGCTCCAGCGATCAAGATGCCCCTTGCGCCGCTTCGATTCTCCGTCTATTTGCCAGCCGTCCGGTCATTGATCGGCACGAGGCCTCGTGGCGGAGTGGTTACGCAGAGGACTGCAAATCCTTGCACCCCGGTTCGATTCCGGGCGAGGCCTCCAACTTTCTCCATCATTTCGATCATGTCTATTTTGCGCTGCCATTGCGGCGGGGCCTGTTTGTGTTGCGGCGCTCCATGCGAACCACGAACGACCGGCGCCAGCGACGCACAAGCGGCAGGTCCTGCGACAGCACCAGCAGACCCAGCGGCAGCATCCAGAAGCCCAGGATCGGCAGGAATCCCAAAACCCCGCCAACCACCAGCCCCACCCCAAGCCCGATTCGCGGAAAGGCCCGCTGCGGCAGGCGGAACAGCCGCGATCCGATACGGATCTCGCCGCGACCGGGGTGGAAATTGAAAATTCGGTTCAGAGACATCGGCAAAGGCCTGCCTTGTGCGGTTGCAGGGAGGTTCGACGTCCCTTGCTGGGTCCCCGAGAGATGGGCTTTGCAAAGCTTCTTGGCAAGATCGACACATTTTCTTCAAAAACCGCTTGGCAAATCAGAGAGGCATTTGTTATAGGCCCCCCACGCTGCTTAACGCGGTGATCCCCGGTAGCTCAGTGGTAGAGCAATCGACTGTTAATCGATCGGTCGCTGGTTCGAATCCGGCCCGGGGAGCCAAATTTCAAAAGACCGCATCCTGCGAAGGATTGCGGTCTTTTTTGTTGCCTGCCAGGATTTCCGCAACTCCGTGCAGCAACAGCATTTTTTCGTGAAACTTTTGATCCGTCTGTCACGTAGCTCCGTAAGACACATTCAAAAGCCCCGGCGACTTTCGCCAAAACGGATAAAATGCATCGGATGGAACACGAGACTTCCCCTTTTCAGGCTCCGGCCCTTATCTGGTTCCGCAACGATCTGCGGATCGCGGACAACGAGGCTCTGGTCGCCGCCTGCCAGCACAGCGCGGTTGTGCCGGTCTACATCAGGCAAACCCGTGGCAAGACACGTGCCTTGGGTGGTGCCCGAAACTGGTGGCTGCACAAGTCGCTTTCCAGCCTCTCGAGTGATCTCGAACGCCTGGGTGCCCCTTTGATCCTTCTCAGAGGCGACCCTTCCGATCTGATCCCGGAGCTGGTCAAGACCACCGGCGCGTCCGCGGTCTACTGGAACAGGCGCTACGACCCGGAACATCTAGAGGCTGATTCGGCTCTCAAGGCCGGACTTCAGGCTGAAGGGCTGATTGCGGAAAGTTTCGCCGGCCAGCTGCTGCATGAACCGACAAAGCTGCGCACCGGGTCGGGCACATATTACAAGGTCTACAGCCCTTTCTGGCGCGCGCTTGAACCCGACGTGGAAAACCGCCCGCCCCTCGATGCGCCCGAGCAACTGAAGCCTCTCGGCGATGCCACCGGCCTCGCCACGGAATCGCTCGACAGCTGGGAACTGCTGCCCACCAAGCCAGACTGGTCTGGCGGGCTGGCCGATACCTGGACGCCCGGAGAAGCCGGCGCCCGCGAGCGGCTGGCGGATTTTATCGAAGACCGGATGCAGGGCTATTCCGAGCGCCGCGACATTCCCGGAGTTGATGCCACCTCCGGCCTGTCGCCGCATCTCGCCAATGGCGAGATCACCCCCGCGCAGATTTTCGAGGCGCTCAGGACCACCGAAAACGACGCAGCACCTGATGATCGCAGCAAGTTTCGCAAGGAAGTCGGCTGGCGCGAATTTGCCTGGCATCTGCTCGCCAACGAACCGGCGCTTGCTGAAAAGAACCACAATCCGAAGTTTGATGCCTTCCCCTGGCGGAACGACACCAAGGCTCTCATCGCCTGGCAGAAAGGCCTGACCGGCTATCCGATTGTCGATGCGGGCATGCGCCAGCTCTGGCAGACCGGCTGGATGCACAATCGTGTCCGCATGGTCGTGGCGTCCTTTCTGACCAAGCACCTGCTGATCGACTGGCGCACCGGCGAGGACTGGTTCTGGGACACGCTTGTCGATGCCGACCCTGCGTCCAATGCCGCAAGCTGGCAATGGGTGGCGGGCTCCGGTGCCGACGCCGCGCCCTACTTCAGGATCTTCAACCCGGTGCTGCAGGGCGAAAAATTTGATCCCGACGGCGATTACGTCCGCAGCTTCGTACCGGAGCTCGCCGAAATGCCGAAGAAGTTCATTCACAAGCCATGGGCCGCCCCCGAAAAGGTGCTTGACGCCGCCGGTGTGCGCCTGGGCGACACCTACCCTCACCCGATTGTCGACCACCAGCTGGCGCGCGACCGCGCTCTGGCTGCCTATCAAGAGATCAAGGAAGCCGCATGAACGTCCATTTGAAGGCCTTTTCAGTCAATCCCGGGCCACACCGTCTGAAAGTGGCTGTCATCGGTTCCGGCATTTCCGGTGCTTCGGCGGCCTGGGCGTTGCGTGATCTGCACGACGTCACGCTCTACGAGTCGGAGAAGCGCGCCGGTGGTCACACCGCCACGGTCGACATCAACTATGACGGCACGCCCGTATCCGTCGACACCGGGTTCATCGTCTACAATGAGCTCAACTACCCCAACCTGACAGCTCTCTTCGCCCATCTCGGCGTCCAGACCCATGACAGCGACATGAGCTTTGCCCTGTCGCTCGATCACGGCAAGATGGAATGGGGCGGCGACAATCTGTGGACCCTGTTTGCCCAGAAACGCAACCTGCTGCGTCCGTCCTTCCTCTTGATGCTGCGCGAGATCCTGCGCTTCAACAAGCTTTGCCTGCAGGACCGAGCCCAGGGGCACCTGGCTGCCCGTTCGATTGGCGATTATCTCAACTGGCGCGGCTTTTCGCCGGGTTTCATGAACAACTACCTGGTGCCCATGGCCGCCGCCATCTGGTCGACACCGGCCAAGAAGATGATGGAATTCCCGGCCACCTATTTCGTCAATTTCTTCGAAAACCACCGCCTCATCCATCTCGAGCGACCGACCTGGCGCACCGTGACTGGCGGCAGCCGCAACTATCACAACAAGCTGCTTGAGCCGCTGGGCGACCGGGTCCGGCTTGATGCCGGCGTTGTCTCCGTGCGCCGCAGCGCCGATGGCGTCGACATTCTCGACACCACAGGAACCACACAGACCTATGACCGGGTGATCATCGCCTGCCACACCGACCAGGCGCTGCGCATGCTCGACCGGCCGACCGAACAGGAAAAGTCGATTCTCGGTGCAATTCCCTACAGCCCCAACCGCGTGGTGCTGCACCGCGATGAAAGGCTGATGCCCACCCGCAAGAAAGTCTGGGCCTCGTGGAACTACCTGCGTTCGTCGGACCAGATGGATGACGCCAATGTCGCCGTCTCCTACTGGATGAACCGATTGCAGGGCATTGACCCCGCCAAGCCGCTGTTCGTCACCCTCAACCCGGACCGCGAACCGGATCCGAAGCTGGTCTTTGGCGAGTACAGCTACGATCATCCGCAATTCGGAACCGATGCGATGGATGTCCAGGCGCAGCTGCGGCAGATCCAGGGCGACAACACTACCTATTTTGCTGGCGCGTGGACAGGCTACGGCTTCCACGAGGATGGACTGACCTCCGGCATCCTGGCTGCCGAAGCGCTTGGCGCGGTCCTGCCGTGGCGCATGAACGCGGCCCGGGCCACGGAAATGGCGGCATGACCATGAGCGTGCCACATAACGATCCGGCACCGGAGCAGGCCGGCCCCCGCGATCCCGCTTGTCTTTATGCCGGTGATGTCATGCATCAGCGCATGAAGCCCGTCGGTCACAGGTTCCGCTACAAGGTCTATTCCATGCTGATCGATCTGGACCGTCTCGCCGAGGCCGACCGACTGTCGCCGCTGTTTTCGGTCAACGGCCGCAACGTGATGTCGTTTCATGAAGCCGACCATCTGCGCGGATCACCCCACAAAACCCTGCGTGCGCATATCGATGCCTTGCTTGAACAGGCAGGCCTCGACGAGCCGGCCGCCCGCATCGAGCTGGCGTGCTATCCGCGCATCTTCGGCCGGGTCTTCAACCCGCTCTCGGTCTACTACGCCTATGACCGGGACGGAGAGCCTCTGGCCTTGGTCTACGAGGTGCGCAACACCTTTGGCGAAAACCACACCTATGTCTGCAGGGTCGAAGAGGGAGACATGACCCCGGCCGGCATCCGCCAGAGCCGCAGCAAGCTGTTTTACGTCTCGCCCTTCGTCGAAATGGAGGCGCGCTACAATTTCCGGATGAACCTCCCCGGAGAAAATCTGAAATGGCGGATTCTGGAAACCGACCCCTCCGGCCCGGTGCTGGCAGCGACGTATAATGGCAACAGGCGAGCCCTGACGACCGCCGCAGTATCGAGCTTGCTCTTGCAGATTCCGCTTCTGACGTGGAAGATTGTCGGCGGCATCCACTACGAGGCGCTGAAATTGTGGCTCAAGGGGATGCGCTACGTGCCGCGCCCGGCGCCGCCTCCCAGTGCGAGCTTTCGCGATCAGGGAAAGTTCGAACGTCAGGTGGCAAGACCGTGACGGATGAACCCTTGGCCAGACGGAGGAGGCTGCGTTCATGAAGACTGAAGCCACCTGGAACGAACAACAAAACATAGAGAAACTGTCGACAGACAACCTGTCGACTTATCTGCGCGGGCTCCCGGCAAAGGCCAAGATGGCGTTGCGCGGACTTTTGCACATGGGTCACGGCCGGCTGTCGATCCGCATGCCTGATGGCCGCACCGTGCTGATCGAAGGTCGCGCGGAAGGTCCCGACGCCACCCTGATCCTGCACAACTGGAACCTGGCTCACCGCGCGCTGACCGGCGGCACCATCGGCGTGGCCGAATCCTACATCGACGGCGATTGGGAAAGCCCCGACGTTACAGCCTTTCTCGAGCTGTTCCTGGTCAATGTCGAGGTTGGTGACACGCTGGCCGGCGGCGCACGCGGCATCGCCCGGCTTGTCGAGCTGGTCCGTCACTGGCTGAGGTCCAATTCACGCAACCAGGCCAAGAAGAACATCTCGGCCCATTACGACCTGGGCAACGCGTTCTATTCGAAATGGCTTGACGAAACGATGACCTATTCGTCGGCGCTCTATGCCGACGGCGCCAATGATCTGGCCAGCGCGCAGACCGCCAAATACCGCGCCCTGGCGCAAGCCACCGGCCTCAAGGCCGGTGACCGGGTGCTTGAAATCGGCTGCGGCTGGGGTGGCTTCGCTGAATTCGCCGCAAGCGAGATCGGCTGCCATGTCACCGGGCTGACCATTTCCCGGGAGCAGCTGGCCTTTGCCCGTCAGCGCATCGAAAAGGCCGGTCTGTCCGACAAGGTGGATCTGCGGTTCCAGGATTACCGCGACGAAACCGGCCAGTATGACGGCATCGTCTCGATCGAGATGTTCGAGGCGGTGGGCGAGAAATACTGGCCGATCTATTTCTCCAAGGTTCGAGAGTGTCTCAAGCCCGGCGGCAAGGCCGGGCTGCAGATCATCACCATCAAGCCGGACGCCTACGAAGCCTATCGCGCCAATCCGGATTTCATCCAGCGCTACGTGTTCCCCGGCGGCATGCTGCCAACCGAGAACCACCTCAAGACGCTGGGTGAAACCGCAGGCCTCGACATGGTCGGACACCGTGCCTTCGGCCCCGATTACGGCCGCACGCTGGCCGAATGGCGCCAGCGCTTCTGGGACGCCTGGGAGGATATCCAGCCGATGGGCTTCGACCTGCGCTTCAAGCGGCTGTGGGAGTTCTACATGTATTACTGCGAGGCCGGTTTCCGCTCGGGTCACATCAATGTCCGCCAGGTGGTCTACAGCTGATCAGAGGCTTTTATGAGCACACCCCGCCGAAGCTGGCTTCGGCGGGGTGAACCATTTGCGGTCTCGACGCGTAGTCAGGTCTGCAGCTGAACTCGCAGCCATGCCGGCGTCGGGGTTTTGGCCAACGACCGGATAAATCTATTGGCCATAGCTACCGCCCCCATTTCTGATCCTGCATCTCAAGGCCACGAGCGCCCGACAGCCTCACCGCTCGCCCTGCCCCGCATCATCGCCTATGCCTTGCCGGCCATTCCGCTGGCCGCGCTCACCCTGCCGCTATATGTGCTGGTGCCGACGTTTTACACCGAGACGCTCGGGCTCTCGCTCGCCTCGGTCGGCTTCGCCCTGTTGCTGGTGCGGATCTTCGACGCGGTCAGCGATCCGCTGATCGGCTGGGCCGCTGACCGCTTCCGTCCCCGCTTCGGCCGCCGCCGCACGCTCTTTGCCATCAGCCTGCCGCTGACGGCAATTTCTGCCTTCATGCTGTTCTGGCCACCCGTTGATGCCGGCGTGTCGTGGCTGGCCGGCTGGGGCCTGTTGCTGTCGCTCGGCTACACCGCAGCGCTGATCCCGTTCTCGGCCTGGGGCGCGGAACTGGCGACCGACTACCATGGCCGCTCCCGCATCACCGCCTGGCGCGAGGGCCTGACCCTGGTGGGCACCCTGATAGCCATCGCCCTGCCTTTTGCCATCGGTTTCGAGCAGGCCAGCGGGCTACACGGGCTTGCGGTGCTGGGGCTGGTCATTCTCATCGCCCTGCCCCTGTTCGGCGCGACTGCCATATTCGCCACGCCCGAGCCGGTTGAGCACTCGCGCATGCGCGTTGACCTGAAGGCCGGCCTGAAACATCTCGGCCGCAACTGGCCTTTTGTCCGCCTGATCGTCGCGTTCTTTCTCAACGGACTTGCCAACGGCATACCGGCCACCTTGTTCCTGTATTTCGTCTCTGCCCGTCTTGGTCTGCCCGACGCGCGGGGACCGCTTTTGTTTTTCTATTTTCTCTGCGCCATCGCCGGCGTGCCGCTTGCCGCATGGGCAGCCCGTCGCGTCGGCAAGCACCGCGCCTGGTGCTACGCCATGCTGGCCGCTTGCATTGCCTTTGCCCCGGCACCGCTGTTGCCCGAAGGCTCGCTTGTAGCCTTTGCCATCATTTGTGCTGTGACCGGACTGCTTCTCGGCTTCGATCTGTCGCTGCCACCGGCGATCCAGGCGGATGTCATTGATGTCGATACCGCCTCATCCGGCGAGCAGCGCTCAGGCACCTATTTCGCCGCCTGGAGCCTTGCCACCAAGCTCTCGCTTGCCGGCGGTGTCGGGATCGTGTTTCCCGCCCTGGCGATGTTCGGGTTCGACCCCGGCGCAGCGCCCGGATCTACCCAGGGCTTGACCGCGCTTGCCGTCGCCTATGCCTGGGTGCCGATTGGCGCAAAGCTGATCAGCATTGCCATCATGTGGAATTTCCCGCTCGACGAGGCCGCGCAAAAATCGCTGCGCAGCCGTATTGAAGCCGCCTGAGCGGGCCGGATCAACCGGTTTCCAGCGGCCGCTTTTTCCAGCCGGTTGCAGCATTCATCAGCCAGAAATAGGCCGGATAGGGCAAAAACTGCAGCGCCTTGAGCACATAGGTGAAGCGGCGCGGAAAGGTGATCTCGAAGGAACCTGACTTTAGGCCGCTGGCAATACGCTTCGCTGCCTCTTCCGGCTGCAGCAGCGCCGGCATTTCGAACGCATTGTCTGCCGTCGCCGGCGTATCGACGAAGCCCGGATTGATCACCTGGATGCGGACGCCGAATTTGTCGAGATCGAATTTCAGGCTTTCCGCCATGTTGATCAGCGCCGCCTTGGTCGCGCCATAGGCTGCACTGGTCGGCATGCCGCCATAGCCGGTGACCGACGAAACGATGGCAATCTGGCCGCGGCCACGCGCCTTCATTCGCTCGATCGCCGGAACCAAGCCATTGACCACGCCCGACAAATTGACCGCGAAACTCTTGTCAAAATCTTCAACCTTGAGTGTTTCGCCATGCACCGGCAGATACACCCCGGCATTGAACACCGCCAGCGCCAGTCCGTTTGCTTCGGCATCAATGCGCCCGGCAATCTCCGCCATCGCGCCGGTGTCGGTAACATCACCGGCAGCCGCGATGATCCGGCCCTTGAGGCCGGCAGACTGCCCGGCGAGTTCTTTCAGCGCATCTTCGCTGCGCGCCGTGGCAAAGACCGTGAACCCCTCGCCCGCCAGATCCAGCGCCAGCGCCTTGCCGATGCCGCTCGAGGCGCCGGTCACCCAGGCTGCTCCGTCTGCAGGTGTCGCGGTGAAACTGGTCATGCAAGTCTCCAATCAAAAAGGCCGTCTGGAACATGATACGTTCCGGACGGCCCATTGGTTCAAATTCTGAAAAGACGGCGGCCTAGCCGATGATGTCGCCGATCAGCTGACGGAACGAGCCGGTCAGTTTCAGGGGCGCATCCACGACCGCAAAGCCAATGCAGGGGCGGCCGGTATCGGCACTTGGACGATGGTCGACCGAATCATCGGCCACCGAGATGTCGCCGCGACCGTAATGCCCGCGCCCGTCACTGAACGCGCCATCGAGCACCAGCGACAACTCGCTGCCTTCATGAGTATGCGCCGGCACGGTCCGCCCCGGCTTGATCCAGAAAAGGTTGACGTGGCAGCCCTCGATATCTCCGAGCTCATATTCCTTGAATCCCGGCATCTTGGTGCGCCACGGCACATCATTCGCATCAAAGCCGACAAAATCATACAGCGCCTTGGGGAAGATCCGTTCTTCGCCGCCGCGCACTGCGGCAGCAGTTGCCGGAGCAGCCGAGCCAATCACCGCAGCAAGCATCGCGTCCCGATTGCTGAGGGCCACCGGATCGACATCCATAAGTTCAAGCCCGGCCATGGCTTCGAGATTTGCCACCTTGCGCCGGTTGTCCGCCTTCAATTCCAGATGCGCTTCCACGAGAACCCGTGCCGGGGTCGGGAGAGTCCCGGCGACATACCGGGCAAGAAGCGAGTCGATTGTATCGATATGTTCACGCACCATGCGTATCAAGCTTTCCACAATTTCAACGACCGTTTCACCCTGATACGGGGAAACCGCCGTTCCTATCTGTTCCAATTGTGTCTCCTTACGCCCGGCGGCGCAATACGGATCACTGGAACATGCCATTTCTCATTTTTGCCGTTTGAAGGCAAATTTTCCCTTATACTCAGACGCCGGGAGAGCAGGTTTCTTGCAACAGCCCCCTTGAGAAGCCACAACTGGCTGCCTAGTCTCAGCCAGCCTGTGCACCCACAGACAATAACAGGAAAAATCATGCCAGCCATCAGCTCCGTTCTCGACGCCATCGGCAACACGCCTCTCATCCGCCTCAATGCCGCGTCGGAAGCCACGGGCTGCACCATTCTGGGCAAGGCGGAATTTCTCAATCCCGGCCAATCGGTCAAGGACCGGGCCGCTCTGGAAATCATTCGCGACGCGGAATCCAAGGGGCTGCTGCGCCCGGGCGGCACCATCGTCGAGGGAACGGCGGGCAACACCGGCATCGGGCTGGCGCTGGTGGCGCGCGCGCTGGGCTACAAGACCGTCATCGTGATTCCCGAAACCCAGAGCCAGGAAAAGAAGGACGCGCTGCGCCTGCTTGGCGCCGAACTGGTGGAAGTTCCCGCCGCACCCTACCGCAATCCCAACAATTACGTCCGGCTGTCGGGCCGCCTCGCGGAGCAGATCGCCAAGTCCGATCCCCGGGGCGCGATCTGGGCCAACCAGTTCGACAATGTCGCCAACCGTCAGGCCCATGTGAAGACCACAGCACCCGAAATCTGGCGCGACACCGATGGCAAGGTTGATGGCTTCATCTGCGCCGTTGGGTCCGGCGGCACGCTGGCTGGCGTCGCCGAAGGCCTGCGCAGCCAGAACAAGTCCGTCAAGATCGGCCTTGCCGATCCCGATGGCGCCGCCTTGCACAATTTCTACACCAACGGCGAGATGAAATCTTCTGGTGGATCGATCACCGAAGGTATCGGCCAGGGGCGTATCACCGCCAACCTGGAAGGCTTCACGCCCGACATGTCGTTCAACATTCCCGATTCGGAAGCCATCCCGCTGGTGTTCGATCTTCTCGAAAATGAAGGCCTTTGCCTCGGCGGCTCCTCCGGCATCAATGTCGCTGGCGCTATCCGGATGGCCCGCGAGATGGGCCCCGGCCACACCATCGTGACCATCCTGTGCGATTACGGCAACCGCTACCAGTCCAAGCTGTTCAACCCGGAGTTCCTCCGCTCGAAGGATCTGCCGGTGCCCGAATGGCTGACCCGCACCAGCGATCTTTCCGTCCCCTACATCAGCGAGTGAGTTCCATGACTGCTCTCTTCCTCGAAGACGCCTATCTCTCCACCGTCGAGGCTCATGTCACCGGCGTGCGGGAAGATGGCGGAATTCAGCTCGATCAGACCTGCTTTTATGCAACCTCCGGCGGCCAGCCCGGCGACACCGGTTTCCTCGAGCGCGAAAACGGCGACAAGATCCAGATCGCCGGCACCGTTACCGGTGATACCAAGGCCGACATCATTCTCATTCCGGCTCCTGATCAGGCAAAGCCTACCGTTGGTGAGAAACTGGTTCAGCACATCGACTGGGACCGGCGCTACCGGTTGATGCGCATGCACACCGCCTGCCACCTGCTCTCCGTCGTCTGTCCCTACCCGATCACCGGTGCCGCGGTCAGCGAAACCGACAGCCGCATCGATTTCGACATGACCGACACCATCGACAAGGCCGAGGTCACGGCGAAACTGATGGAGCTGGTCAACGCCAATCATCCGGTTTTCAATCAATGGATCTCGGAAGAGGATCTCAACGCCAATCCGGACCTGATCAAGTCCAAGAACGTGCGGCCTCCCCGCGGCCAAGGCCAGATCCGGCTTGTCTGCATCGGCGAAGACTCGTCAATCGACAGCCAGCCCTGCGGCGGCACTCATGTCGGCGAAACCGCGGAAGTCGGCGAAATTCACATTGGCAAAATCGAGAAGAAGGGCAAGGAAAACCGCCGCTTCCGCATCCGCTTCGGCCCGCTTCCTGCCTGATCGCCCTCTCGTCGAAAAGCACCGCCTCTTCGCATCGGACTCCTCTGCCCAGTCCGGCGCGCCTGTCGGTGATGTTGCCTACAGTTTTATCTATGAGATTGACGCCTCGTTAAAACGATCAGCGTAGAACTCGGCCCATCCTGCGGAGGCACTGTGTGCACCGGGGCTGACGATGCAACGCCGTGATCGAAGCCTTCCGGCTTCCCACCGAAGATTGAAAAGCGACGCTATGAATTCCATTCTAGCCAGATCCTACCCAATCTCTGCAATGGTTCCCAACCTGCTGCCAGCACAGCCTGCCGGCAACAGCACCAAGGCGCCTGCGCCGAAGACAGACACGGCAATCCCCACCGATGCCGCGCCTCAGCTGTCTGCCCGCGTCAGCGCCTTCCTGACAAGCGATGCGGCGATGGAAACCAGCGGACGCCGCCCAAAAGGCACGCCGCCAGAAGGCGGATTGCCTCCGGCTGGCGCCGGTCCCCGGCAGAGCGAAACGTCCAGCGAGAGCGAAACCGCCCTGTTGCTCTTGGAAACGGACGACGAGACCGACAGCGATGACAGTGCTGCAGACACCGGGTCGCAGAACGCTGCGATCGTGTTTGACGAGGCTGCAACTTACTACCCGACATCGCTGTACTGACGCGCAGCACTGAAATTCAGCGGGCCGGTCATCGGCCCGTATTTGTTTGACCTTTTTTGTTTGTCCATTTTGTTTGTATGTCCCGGCCACCTCATTGCCGCACCTCACGGCAATCGCATAACATGCGCCCGAAACAACCGCGTCACGACGCTGGACCCCGTGCCCCCGCATTTGAGGATGACTTGATGACCACCGCGCCAGACCAAAGCCCATTCGTCGTCTCCTTCGACTGGCTCAATAGCCGGATCGGTGAACCGGGCCTGAAGATCGTGGACGCTTCCTGGTATCTCCCGGCGCAAAACCGCGATGGCGCCGCCGAATTCGCAGCTGCACGGATCCCGGGCGCCGTCTTCTTCGATCAGGACAGCATCGTCGACAAGACCTCGAATCTGCCGCACACGATCCCCCAGCCGGCGGAATTCGCCCGTGCTGCCGGCGCACTTGGTCTGTCAGAATCCGATACCATCGTTGTCTATGACGGCCCGGGCATGTTCACCGCGCCGCGGGTCTGGTGGCTGCTGCGCATCTTCGGCGCCGGCAACACCTATGTGCTTGATGGCGGTTTCGACAGCTGGAAGCAGCAGGGCCTGCCGGTCGAAACAACCCAGGCGGCACAGCCTGTCCCCGCAGAGTTCAGCCCCACACTCAATGACCGCGCGATCACGGCTTTTGAGCAAATGCGCTCGATTGTGGACACGGGCAGCTCGCAGATTGCCGATGCGCGCGGACCGGGCCGGTTCACAGGCGTCGAGGCCGAACCCCGCGCCGGCATGCGCTCGGGCCACATGCCCGGTGCCCGCAATGTTCCATTCCTCATCCTGTCCGAAGGCGGTAAACTCAAATCGATCCCGGAATTGCGCGAGGCACTGGAAGCATCTGGTCTTGATCTCGACAAGCCCGTGGTCACCACCTGCGGCTCGGGCGTGACGGCTGCAGTCATTACACTTGCCCTTCAGTCGGTCGGGCACCGGAACAATACGCTTTACGATGGCTCCTGGTCCGAATGGGGCGGCCGTGAGGACACACCAATCGTCACCGGAGAGGCCTGAGATGGCAAAGGCAGCAAAACCCAAATCGCTCAAGGCAACCGTCACGCATCTGGAAATGAAGCGCCGCCCGCGCGCCACCACGCCGCTGCCGATCAATCTCCATGCGACGCTGATGAAGGCAACCGACATCCCGCTGCATTTCTACCGCTACCTGCAATGGCAGGTCGGCCGTGAATGGCATTGGGTCACCCGTCTGCGCCTGAGTGACGAAAAGCTGTCGGAAATCGTTCACGCCAAGACCACGCAGATTTTCGTGCTCAGCGTCGAGGGCGCTCCGGCCGGGTTCTTCGAAATCAGCGAGCTGGAAGATGCAACGGTCGAACTTGTCTATTTCGGCCTGATGGAGCATGTGCGCAGACGCGGACTGGGCGAATGGATGCTGGGCCAGGCACTCAGCACAGCCTGGTCGAGCACCCCTGCCCGGGTCATCGTGTCGACCAACACGCTGGACCACCCCGCGGCCCTGCCGCTTTATCAGAAGATGGGGTTCGAACCGGTGAGCCAGAACGGCGCCATCATCCGGCCGCTGTCGGATGACGAAATCCTGACCATGGTAAAATCCGGCAGCACCAGCGCCGGCTGAAATCGGGTGGCGGCCGATGCAGGCTTCATGAGACCACGAGGTGCGATACCAAACAGGAGCATCTCTCATGACCATTCGATTTGTAGCGCTAGAAACCACCATCGCCCGTCATCTCCAGAACGGAGGCAAGGACGCAAACGGACAAGTGCCGCAGCGTACCGTATCTGATGGCGGAGCGATACCTTGCCGACATTGCTTGAAGCCTGTTGAGACAGGCGATGAATACCTCATACTCTCTCATTGTCCATTTCCCGCAGCCCAGCCTTATGCCGAATCGGGACCGATTTTTCTGCATGCCGAGGAGTGCAGGCGTGCAGAGGACTCGGCCAGGCCAGCCCCCATGTTTCAATACGGTCGAGGATATATTCTGCGGGGTTACAACGACAGCGACTGGATCAATTACAAGGCAGCTGAGGTGGTTGCGCCTGACCAGATCGAGGAAACCGCGACCCGCCTGCTTGCTCGTGATGATGTCGCCTATCTCCACATGCGTTCATCGCACATGAACTGTTATCAGTGCCGCATTGAACGGACATAACCAAAAACCCGCCGGAATTGCACTCCGGCGGGTTTGAAATCGATCTTGGCGAAATACTTGGAAACCTGCTTAGGCGACCTTGAGCACCTGATCCATGTCGGCCAGTTCATAGCCCAGCGCATCGGCGACCGGGCGGTTGGTGATGCGGCCCTTGTGAACATTGAGGCCCGCACGCAGGTGACGGTCTTCGGCTATCGCCTTGAGCCCCTTGTCGGCCAGCATCAGACCGTAATGGAGCGTCGCGTTGTTGAGCGCGTGCGCCGAGGTGATCGGCACCGCGCCAGGCATGTTGGCGACGCAATAATGGATCACGCCATCGACCTCGTAGGTCGGCTCGGCATGGGTGGTGGCGTGGCTGGTCTCGAAGCAGCCGCCCTGGTCGATGGCGACATCGACGATCACCGCCCCCTTCTTCATGCCAGACAGCATGTCGCGGGTCACCAGTTTCGGAGCCGCGGCACCCGGGATCAGCACCGCGCCAACCACGACATCGGCGGAGAAGACTTCTTCCTCCAGCGCCTCGATGGTCGAGTAACGGGTGTGAACCCGGCCGTTGAAGATATCGTCAAGCTGGCGCAGGCGCGGCAGCGACCGGTCGAGAATCGTTACGTCGGCGCCCAGGCCCACGGCCATCTTGGCCGAGTTGAGGCCGACAACGCCGCCGCCGATGACGGTGATCTTGGCCGGCAGCACGCCGGGAACGCCGCCGAGCAGAATGCCGCGGCCGCCATTGGCCTTCTGCAGCGAGGTCGCACCCGCCTGGATCGCCAGACGACCGGCCACTTCCGACATCGGCGCCAGCAGTGGCAGACCGCCACGGTCATCGGTCACGGTCTCGTAGGCGACCGCGGTGCAGCCCGAGGCCAGCAGGCCTTTTGTCTGCTCCGGATCCGGAGCCAGGTGCAGATAGGTGTAGAGAAGCTGGCCGTCGCGCAGCTGCGCCCATTCCGACGGCTGCGGTTCCTTGACCTTGACCACCATGTCCGAGCGCTCGAAGACCTCCTTGGCAGAGCCAACGATGGTGGCGCCCGCGGCCTGGTAAGCGGCATCATCTGCGTCGATGCCCATGCCCGCCTTGGTCTCGACAATCACTTCGTGGCCATGCGCCACATATTCGCGCACGGCACCCGGCGTCAGGCCGACACGGTACTCATGGTTCTTGATTTCCTTGGGGCAGCCTACACGCATTGACGTCTCCTCCGAGCCTTGGCTGACGCTTCAAGCGTCAAATCCGATTTCAATGCGGCCTATTGGAACATCGGCGCTCCGAAATGTCCTTGCGAACCTGCCTTGTCCGCATCACAAGATTCGAATAATCTTGCGTAGAAATATCAAAAATTCGGATATTCTTGACATGCATGAGCTCGACACACTTGATATCGCCATTTTGAAGACACTTCAAAGTGAGGGCAGAATCTCCAACGCCGCCCTCGCCGAGCGCGTTGGCCTGTCCGCATCGGCCTGCTCCCGCCGGCTCGACATTCTCGAAAAATCCGAAGTCATCAAGGGCTATCACGCGCGGTTGTCACACAAGGCGCTGGATTACCGGATGATCGCCATTGTCCATATTTCGCTATCGGGACAGTTTGCCAAAACCCTCTCCGAGTTCGAAACCGCGGTCAAACTCTGCCCCAATGTGCTGGTCTGCTACCTGATGAGCGGCGAGTACGATTACATCCTGCGCGTGGCCGCGCGCGACCTGGAGGACTACGAACGCATCCACCGCGACTGGCTCTCGGCCCTTCCCCATGTGGTCAAGATCAACTCGAGCTTTGCTCTGCGCGAGATCATCGACCGGCCCAATGTCGGCCTTGGTTGATACATGAGTAAAAAACTCATGTTATTTTCGCTCGAACCTGCTAGGTAGGCACGGAAAATCGACCTGAAGGAGTATGACCATGGCCCGTCCCGAACCGCGCGAACTGGATGTTATCGGCAAGAAGAACGTCACGCCGAACATGTTGCGGATCACGCTCGGCGGAGCCGGGCTGGCCGGCTTTCCCGAAAACCAGACCAGCGCCTATATCAAGCTGCGACTGCCGGACGCCCAGAGCGGGCGCGACGTGGTCCGCACCTACACCGTCCGCACCCATAATCCGGATACGATCGACGTCGACTTCGCCCTGCACGAAGACTGCGGCCCGGCCACCTTGTGGGCTCTGAACGCACAACCCGGTGACATGATCATGGTCGGTGGCCCCGGTCCCCGCAAGCTGGTGCATGAAGGGGCGGACTGGTATTTGCTGGTTGGAGACATGACCGCCCTGCCCGCGATCTCGGGCAATCTCGAACTGATGCCCGAAACCGCGCGCGGGACGGCCGTGATCGAGGTCACGGATGAGGCCGACATTCAGGAACTGCAGAAGCCGCGGCATCTGAACATCGAGTGGGTGGTCAACCCACACCCGGGTCACAACAGCGATCTTCTGGTTGAACGGGTCAAAAACCTGCCCTGGCAGGACGGCAATCCGTCGGTCTGGGCCGCTTGCGAGTTTTCAAGCATGCGCAAATTGCGCGACTATTTCCGCGGTGAGCGCGGGCTCGACAGTTCTAACCTCTATATTTCCAGCTACTGGAAGGCCGGAAGCAACGAAGACAACCACAAGATCGCCAAGCGCGAGGACGCGACCGCTGCGGCCTGAGTCAGCTTGCCGGAAGCTACGCCGCACACTTGCGCACAACGAAACCGGCCACCGCAAGATGCGGCGGCCGGCACTCCGGTTCCAGCTGTGTGAAGGTCAGCGCCAGTAGGGTGGCTGGCCGTAATGCGCGTAGAGATCTTCCTGCGTCGTCGGCGACCAGTCATAATCGCTGTCGCGCTGATATTTCGGCGCGCCCTCGACCTGCTCCTTGGTGATATCCACCTGGTAGCCGCCCAGACCTTCGTCATACTTCAGCTTCTCCCAGGGGAGCGGATAGTGGTCATCGCCGATGCCGAAGAAGCCGCCGAAACTCAGCACAGCGTAGGACACCTTGCCGCCACGCTTTTCGATCATCACTTTTTCGATGGAACCGATGTGGTTCCCGGTGCGGTCATAGACTTCGGTACCGGCAACCTTGTCGCTGCCAATCAATGATGCGCTTTCCTTTGTCATGCTCATCTCGTTCTCCTCAATAAGTTGGACAATTCAAGGATCAACCTCGGGAAGACTCCCGGGTAAGCCTTTCCTGCGGGGGTAATCAGGATCGGCTGACAGATAAACGTCTGGTGGGGAAAGCCGTTCCGGACAGATATTGGGCAATTTCGCGACAGCCCGGTCGCAATTCCGCTGCAATCCGACTGACCCTCCTGGCCTGCAGTCTCAGTGGTGACCGTCACCCCTTCTGCGACCACTGGCGGCTGAAACTCTCAACCCATGAATTTCCTCATCTGGCGCCCCTGAGCATTCAGTGCCATTATCGCCATGACCATAAAATTTGAGGGGGAAAACAATGAAGACCATCCTATCGGGCTCCGCGGCTGTCCTGAGCCTCCTGCTCACCACCGGCGCGCTGGCAGGCACCGGCGCTGACGGCGTTTTCACCATTTACAATGACACCGAGAGCAATGTTGTGTCCGGATTCTACACAAGTGAAGACGACGGCGACAGCTGGAGCGCCAACTGGCTCTCCATACAGATCCGGCCCGGTGAAACCGCCGAAGCAAGATTCCACGCCAATTCGGGCCCCTGCGAGCAGGTGGTGCAGGTTGGCTGGGTCGGTCAAGACGGTGGTGAAGTGCTCGATGAACCGGTCGGTATCGACATTTGCGAAGCGAGCAACGTGTATCTCGAGGACAATGACATCAGTTTCGACTGATCAAAGCGGCCAGACCGGGGCAAAACTCGCCATGTGGCCGTGCATATCTCTGGTAAGCGGCCGGTAGGTCCGCATTGTGGTGCCCAACATGGCCACGGACCGTTCTGCCCCTAGCTGAACAGCCGGTCACCCTGTTCGTCGATGATCTGGCGCGCCTTGCGCAGGGTCATGGCTTCAACTTCCTCCCGGCTGGCAAAGATGTCGGCGCGGATGAACTTGTGCTCCTTTGCAGCGTCCCCCACGCCTTTGACAATGCGACCGGCCAGCCGCCATTGCCCGCCCTCGGACATCGGTTCAGCGTAGATCAGGTAATCCTTGTAGCTGTCCGGCTCATTGGCAGCCTGCGGTGGCTTGGACGTCGCGCCGCCACCGAACATATTTCGGATGCTGTCCATAATCCCTGCCATGCCATGCTCCTTGCTGTCGCAATCAATCGAGTGCCAGCATCTCCCGGCTGGCCGCCCCGCTCGGCGCGACCATGAATTTGGGTTGCACAAGTGTCATGTCGGGATCACACTCGCGCTGTATGGCTTGCCGCCAGACATGACGGAAAGCCCGGATGCTGATGCGAACCGATCGGCCCGCCATGCACCCTTTCTAGGTCAACTGCAGGGAGAAAGTCCATGAAAGACCAGCGCATTTCCAATATGCTTCATCCAATCTCGAGGCGTTCCTTGCTGGGCGGCCTGGCAGCCACCAGCGCGCTTGTCATGGTGCATCCGTTCACCGCCAGGGCCAATGCCAACCAGGCGCATCTGCGGATCATGGAAACCACCGACCTGCATGTCCATGTCTTCGCCTATGACTATTACGGCGACAAGCCCAACGATACCATGGGACTGGCGCGCACCGCCTCGATCATCGACCAGATCCGCTCGGAAGCCGAAAACTCCATTCTGCTCGACAATGGCGACTTCCTTCAGGGCAACCCGATGGGCGATTACATCGCCTATGAGCGCGGCATGAAGGAAGGAGACATGCACCCGATCATCTCGGCAATGAACGTGCTCGGCTATGATGGCGGAACACTCGGCAACCACGAGTTCAACTACGGTCTCGATTTCCTGTTCAAGGTGATTTCCGGCGCCAACTTTCCGATGGTCTGCGCCAATCTCGCCAAGGGATCACTCGCCGAAAACCCGCGTGACGACGACCTGTTTCTCAAGCCCTACATGATCCTCGACCGCACCATCAAGGATGGCGCCGGCGAAGAACATCAGATCAAGATCGGCCTGATCGGGTTCGTCCCGCCGCAGATCATGACCTGGGACGCCCGTCACCTGACCGGCAATGCTGCCACCCGCGACATCGTCAAGGCGGCCGAAGCCTGGGTGCCGCAGATGCGCGAGGAAGGCGCCGACATTGTCATCGCGCTCTCCCACTCCGGCATCGGCCAGGAGCAATGGGCCGAGAACCTGGAAAACGCCTCGGTGCCGCTTGCCGCCGTTCCCGGCATCGACGCCATCGTCACCGGCCACAGCCATCTCGATTTCCCAGGCCCGAAATTCGATGGCGTCGCCGGCGTCGACAACGCCAAGGGCACCATCTCCGGCAAGCCCGGCGTCATGGGTGGTTTCTGGGGCTCCCATCTCGGTCTCATCGATCTCATGCTCGAGCGCGACGGCAGCAGCTGGAAGATCGTTGGTCACAGCTCGGAGGCCCGGCCGATCTACGAACGTGTCGACAGAAAGGTCAACGCGCTTGTTGCCGACAAGCCGGAAGTGCTCGCCGCAGCCCAGTCGGACCACGAAGCGACTCTTGCCTATGTCCGCACCGCGGTCGGCAAAACGTCTGCGCCGCTGCATTCCTACTTCGCGCTCGTCGCCGACGATCCCTCGGTGCAGATCGTCAGCCAGGCCCAGACCTGGTACGTCACCGAGATGCTCAAGGACACCGAGTGGAAGGATCTGCCGGTGCTCTCGGCAGCCGCTCCGTTCAAGGCCGGCGGCCGCGGTGGCGCGGACTACTACACCGATGTTCCCGCCGGCGACGTCGCCATCAAGAACGTCGCCGATCTCTACCTCTACCCCAATACCGTGCAGGCGGTGGTGATCACCGGCGCTCAGGTCAAGCAATGGCTGGAAATGTCGGCCGGCATTTTCAACCAGATCGAACCGGGCGCCACTGATGCGGAGCTGATCAATGGCGAGTTCCCGTCCTACAATTTCGATGTCATCGACGGCGTGACCTATCAGGTCGACCTCACCCAACCGGCGAGATACAGCCCCAAGGGCGAGCTGCAGAACCCGGAATCAAGCCGGATTCAGAATCTCAGCTTCAACGGTCAACCGGTTGATCCGGAGCAGAAATTTGTGGTCGCGACCAACAATTACCGTGGTGGCGGCGGCGGCAAGTTTCCTGACATCGGACCCGACAAGGTGGTCTTCCAGGCTCCCGACACCAACCGCGACGTCATCGTCCGCTACATCGTCGATCAGGGCACCATCAACCCCTCTGCCGATGGCAATTGGCGCTTTGCGCCAGCCGACGGTGCGACCGTGCTGTTTTCAACGGGCCCCAAGGCAACGGCCTTTGTTGACGACGTCAAGGGCGTCTCGATCGAGCCCGCCGGCGAAGGCGCGGATGGTTTCGCGCTGTACCGCATCAAACTCTAACCTTGCAGTTCGCCTTCCACCCTTCCCGCGTCTCGCGCAGGGAGGGTGGAAGTGCCCGCGAGACCAGCGCCGGCTTCGCCTCGAAGCGATGCCGGTATCAGTGCCGGCCTTAGCAATTTGATTACCCCTCAATGCGAGACTGCACAGCCATCAAGTCGGGGGATAGATTGCGATGACGGGATCGACCGGGCGCACCATCAAGCGGGACAAGACCAGGGTAAAGGCCAAGATTGACTGCATGGGCCAGAAGACCACCGGCGCTGTGGTCGACCTGTCGCAGCAGGGAATCTGCCTCCAGATCGATACCAGCATCCCGATGGCGCGCGGTGACAAGATCCATGTCGAGACCGAAGAGATGGGACTGCTCATCGGCACCATCCGCTGGATGCGCGGTGGCCGCATCGGTGCAGCACTGGTGCTGACTTCGAACAACCGTGCCAAGGTTGAAAGCTACTACAAGATGTTTCTCAATAACCGCCAGCCGGCATAAGTCCGGTTTCTGGGGCCGGTTCCTGTACCAAACTGATCCAGCTCATCGGCACTTGTCTGTTCAGCACCTGAACGGAGCGGCTTTTGCCCGAGATCGCCATTCGAAAACTCCAAGCCTGGCCAACCGGTTACACGACGCAACCGGCACCTGCACGCGTCAAGATGAAATCCGGATGGTCCTTTTCCCCTGCTTCAAACCACGGGACCAGCATTAAACCTTTCCACACAGATAGCTGGCACCGTCGCATCACCAACAAGACAAACAGGGCGAACGGACATGAAGAATTTCACCGGGCGGGCACAGCCGAGAAACAAAACCCGGATGCGGGCCAAGATCGATTGCAAGGGCAACGAGACGCCTGGCTCTGTTCTCGACCTCTCCAGGCTCGGCGCCGGCCTTTACCTGTCGCGCGACATCCCGGTAGCCTTTGGTGACGAGATTCACTTCAAGACCGAAGAAATGGGCCATCTGACCGGCACTGTTCGCTGGAGCCGAAGCCCGCGGGTTGGCGTGTCTCTGGTTCTCTCATCCAACACCGAGGCCAAGGTCGAGAGCTATTACAAGATGCTTCAGGAAGCCAAGTCACCGGGCTGACGGCGGGGCTCGCTTGAGCGTTTCCGAACGCCTGACAGCAAACACCTTGCTCACGGGCTGCTTTCAAACTCTTTATCGGGGCTGATCTGTCCTCGGCGTGATCAACAGCCGTAACTCACGAATGCCTGGAGTCGACGGCGCTGCCTCGCCCCACGCCTCTTCAAGACACCCCGTTCACGGCCCTTTGAATGCCGCCAGAGCTGCCTCCGCCCGCAGCTCACGGGGCGAACCTGGCCGACCTCTCCCCAGCAGAAACCTTTCCCTGGCACATTGCGCGGGCATCGATCCTTGCCAACTCCTCCGTCTTGGCAAAGGCCAAACAGACCGCGCCCGCCATCGCGTAAGACACTGAAACCCTGACGCCTTCTCGTCCGCGCAAGCCGGATCACGCCCGGACCTTCTCACCGCATCTGGCTCGCCGCTGCGGGGGCTGGCTCGAACGGATGCGGCTGCACCAGACAGCCTTATCAATTTGATAACCCTGTACTGATAATTTTAGCCTACCATATTTTGGGGGTTACGCATCATGAGTGACAGACCAAGACGAATGGACCCGCGCGACGCAACTGAATTGCGGGCAACCATCACCTGCATGGGCAGAACAACCCATGCCACAATCATCGACATCTCGATGGGCGGCATGTGTATTTATCTGAATTCTCACATACCGATTTCTCCGGAAGAGGAAATCACCATCAAAACACAGGAAATGGGTTACCTTACCGGCACAGTGCGCTGGTTCCGCAGGCCGCGGCTTGGTGTGCAGCTCGAGATGTCATCCAACACCGCCGCCAAGGTGGAAAGCTTCTACAAGAAATACATAAAGCATTACATGTCAGCCTGAAGCCCGGCTTTGCGATTGCCCAGTCCGGGCGCGGACCGAAAACCATTGCGTGTCAAGCCTCTCTGCTCCACTGTTCACCCGGCTTGGTGACCGGCTGCAACTGGCAGCCTGACGAGAGGAGCGCGAATGATGGCGAAATCCGCCCGGGGAGCACGCATGGCGCTGTACGTGACAGGAATTCTGATTGTTGCCGGCATTGCCGCTTTTCTTCTCGGTCCACGCCCGCCGTCTGATACCACGATAGAATTTGACCCATCGTCACTGTCTGATGATCTCGACGCATACTTGACGGCATCCGAGGCCGAATTCGACGATCTGCGCCCCGGCAATCAAAAGCAGATCGTCTGGGCCTACCCGGCATCTCGCGCCCGCACGCCCATCGCTATCATCTACGTCCATGGCTTCTCGGCCAGTCCCGGCGAGCTGCGCCCCCTGCCCGATCTCGTCGCCCGGAAGCTCGGCGCCAATCTCTACTATGCCCGCCTCAGCGGCCACGGACGCAGCGGCGACGCGATGCGCGACAGCTCGGTTCATGCCTGGGTCAATGACTTTGCCGAAGCCGTTGCCATTGGACGCAGGCTCGGCGAGCGCGTCATCGTGATGGCAACCTCGACGGGCGCATCGCTGGCCACCTGGGCCGCCACCCAGCCTGAACTGATGCGCGATGTGGCGGGCCTTGTGCAATTTTCGCCGAACTACGGCGTCCAGGCGGCCGGATCTTCCCTGCTGACCATGCCCTGGGCGAAACAGATGGTGCAGCTGATCATCGGCGAGCGGCGCGCATTCGAACCGACAAACCAGTTGCACGCCCAATACTGGACTTCCGAGTATCCGAGCCTCGCGCTTTTGCCGATGGCGTCCCTGGTCAAGCTCGCCGATGAGGCCGACGCGGGAGACATCACGATCCCGTCGCTGTTTGTCTATTCTCCGCTCGACCGAATCATCCGCCCGGATCTGGTCAAGGCCAAGGCGGCTGCCTGGGGTGCACCGACCGAGACCATCGAAGTCACCGATGCTGACGATCCCAATCACCATGTCATCGCCGGAGACGCGCTGTCGCCCTCCACCACCGAAAGGCTGGCGGCAACGACCGCTGACTGGATCGCCAGATTGTAGCCCAAACGCCAGGACCGGATCATTCAGATGATCAGATTGGCGATGATCTCGTTGTCGGTGATGTCTTCATAGCTCAGCCCCGCCTTGTCGAAGGCGTCCGTCAACTGGACAAAATTCTCCGGTGACCTGGTCTCGATGCCGATCAGGATGGAGCCGAAGTTCCGCGCCGATTTCTTCAGATACTCAAACCGCGCAATGTCGTCCTCGGGCCCGAGCAGGTTGAGCAGATCCTTCAGCGCACCCGGCCGCTGCGGCAGCCGCAGGATGAAATACTTCTTGGTGCCGGCATAACGCATCGCCCGTTCCTTGACGTCGGGCAGGCGCTCGAAATCGAAATTGCCGCCCGAGACCACGGCAACCACCGTCTTGCCCCTGATCTCGTCCACAGACAGCGCTTCCAGTGCCGAAATCGACAAGGCGCCGGCGGGCTCAAGCACGATGCCTTCGGTGTTGAGGATCCGGGTCATGGTCAGGCAGATGGCATTTTCAGGCACCGTCATCACCTGGTCGGGCCGGAAACGGCGCAGGATCTCGAAATTGCGCGCACCGATTTCCGCCACCGCCGCCCCGTCGACGAAATTGTCGATCTTGCTGAGTTTCACCCGGTGTCCGGCTTCCAGGCTCGCCTTCAGGCTCGGAGCGCCCGCCGGTTCCACCATCAGGAACCGGTCGGCATCCAGCCGGTCTTCGAAATAACGCGCCGTACCGGCAGACAGCCCGCCGCCGCCGACCGGCAGCACCATCAGATCCGGCGTCTCGTCCTTGGGCAGTTGCGCCATGATCTCGGCTCCGACACTCGCCTGCCCCTCGATGATGTCGTCATGGTCAAACGGTGGCGCCATCAGCGCGCCCTCGGCCGCGGCGAATTCGCGTGCCGCATCATAGCAGGCGTCAAAAAAATCTCCGGTCAGACGGATTTCGATGAACTCGCCGCCAAAAATCCGGGTCTTGTCGATCTTCTGCTGCGGTGTCGTCACCGGCATGAAGACCACACCCTTGCGGCCGAAATGCCGGCAGACATAGGCAAAGCCCTGGGCGTGGTTTCCCGCCGAAGCGCAGACAAACAGGTTCTGTTGCGGATTTGCCAGCAAGGCCTTGCGGATGAAGTTGAACGCGCCGCGGATCTTGTAGGACCGCACCGGCGAAAGATCTTCGCGCTTGAGCCAGATCCGTGCCCCGAACCGGGCCAACAGATGGTCATTGAGCTGCAACGGTGTGGCCGGGAACAGCTCGCGCATCTCGTCAAGCGCACTGTCGACAGAGCTGCGGAAATCATCGGGAGATTGTGTTTCGGTCATGACGGGTCTATGCCACGGGAAGTGGCCGGTTGCCAACCAGATCCGGCCTTCAAGAGGGCATGGCGTGCACGGCCAGACTTTTCGATCCGCGGTGTTCATCGCCTCAATTGCCGGCCTCTACATCGCGCTCGCCATGCTCGCGCCTGCGGCCCTCGACTACTACCACGGCAATCCGGACTGGCAGGTGTTTGCCGTGTCCTCCTTCGTGGTTGGCGCCATCTGCCTTGCCGCTGCCGCAGCCAATCGCGGCATCAACGCGCCGTTTTCCAGGCGTCTGGGCTTTCTGGTCGTCAACCTGCTGTGGATCACGCTGTCGGTCACAGGCGCCATTCCGTTCTATCTGGCATCGCTCGGGCTCGACATGGCCGACGCGCTGTTTGAATCCGTGTCCGCGGTCACCACCACCGGAGCCACGGTGATTGCCGGACTCGACGCCGCGCCGCCCGGGCTGTTGCTATGGCGCTCGCTGCTGCAATGGATCGGCGGCATCGGCATCGTGGCGCTGGGACTTCTTGTGCTGCCCTATCTCAAGGTCGGCGGCTTCACCGTGTTCAAGATGGAATCCTCCGACACCTCGGAAAAGCCGTTCGAGCGCTTCGCGGTCTTCGTGCGCGCCTTTTTCGCCATCTATATTGGTCTCACCGTCACATGCGCCATTCTTTACCGCGTGTTCGGGATGAACGATTTCGACGCCCTGAACCATGCCATGACCACCATGGCGACCGGCGGCTTCTCCACCCATGACGCCTCGTTCGGCGCGTTCCAGTCACCTGCCCTTATCTGGACCGCAACGATCTTCATGACAATCGCCGGCCTGCCTTTCTCGGTGCTGATCCTGTTCGTCGTGCGCGGCCGCTGGGATGCGTTGCGCGATCCGCAGATCTATGCCTATGCCGGCATTCTGCTCGTGCTTTCCGTGCTGATCGCGCTCAGCCTGCGCCTGTCTCAGGGGGAAGACTTCGGCATCGCCCTCACCCACGCCACCTTCAATGTCGTCTCGGTGGTCACCACCACCGGATATGCCAGCACCGACTACACGCTCTGGGGACCGCTGGCCGTTGCGGTCCTGTTCATGGCGACATTTCTCGGCGGCTGTTCAGGCTCGACCTCTGGCGGCATCAAGGCCTACCGGCTGGTCATCATCGCCAGTTCAATCCGCACCGGCCTGATGCGGCTGGTCTACCCCAACAGCGTCCGCCCGGTTCGCTACGGCGCAATCGCTGTCGAGCCAGACATGCAGCGCACCGTGTTTCTCTTCGTCTGCGCCTATGTCGGAATCTGGGCTCTGGGATCAATCGCACTGGCAGCCACCGGCCTTGACATCGAGACGGCGATATCGGGCTCCATTACTGCGCTCGCAAATGTCGGCCCCGGTATCGGTCCGGTCATCGGCCCGGCCGGCAACTTCAGTTCACTCGGTGATCCGGCCAAGATCATGCTTGTATTTCTGATGTTGCTTGGACGGCTCGAAATACTGGTGGTTCTGGTCTTGCTGCTGCCCGCTTTCTGGCGCGACTGATCCTTCCCGCGAATTCGAACATTGCTAAATTATCCAACGATTAACCAAACCCTGCTTATCTCCTCTGAGCCGGAGGACATGAACGAATGCACGCTTTGCAGGTAACTTTGGACGAGGAAACGGATCTCGAACCCGGTAACGGGACGAGCGCCTTGACCGAACAGACATCTCCCGCGGAAGACGAGGCACGCCTCGAACGCGCCATGAACGTGATCGGCTCCCAGGTCGGCGAACTGTCGGTCAACATTGCCGAT
Organism: Hoeflea sp.; assembly: GCF_002733955.1. Taxonomy (GTDB): domain Bacteria; phylum Pseudomonadota; class Alphaproteobacteria; order Rhizobiales; family Rhizobiaceae; genus Hoeflea. The sequence continues at coordinate 419,801 of NZ_NVXQ01000002.1, forward strand.
ACCAGCGGCATGGTCAGCGACGTCTCCGGTACGATGTCGCGGCAGGCCGACGAGTTTCACGCCCTCACCCGCGACATCTCGATGATTGCCCGCTCGAACCAGACCGTGGCGGAAGCCTCGCGCGGCGCGATCGAATCCGCCAAGGCCACGAAGGCCGGCCTCGACACCACGACCCAGAGCGTCAACGGCATTCTCGGCAACGCCGTCTCCGACATAAAATCCATGGCCACCAGTGCAACCGAGATCACCGGCGTCCTCAATTCGGTCTCCGGCCAGATCAAGGAGATCCACTCCTTCTCCGAATCCATTCAGGGCATTGCCACCCAGACCCAGCTGCTGGCCGTCAATGCCGGCATCATGGCGGCCCATGCCGGGGAAGCCGGCCGCGGATTTGCCGTTGTCGCCGACGCCGTTAAGCAGCTCGCCGACAAGACCGGCACCGTCTCGCGCGACATCGTCTCCAGGCTCGAAGCCCTGCGCGCCATCGTCGACAAGCTGCAAAAGCAGAACGCCGACAACGAGATGGTGGCGACCGCCGCGCACCAGCGCTCGACCGAGATCGACGGCGAGCTGCAGAAATTCACCGGCTTCAGCCAGACCGTGGCCGGCATGATCAGCGAGATCGAGCGGATCAGCGATCCCGTCGAGGAGACCACACGAGCCTGCTCGACGGTTCTCGCCAAGGTCTCCGATCTCGACAAGCAGGTTCACTCGAGCGCCGACATGCTGATTGCCGCCAGCGCAAAGATCGACCGGCTGGTGTCCTTCTCCGAAAACGTGATCGGTGAAGTGGCCCAGAGCGGCGTCGAGACCGAGGACACCCCGCTCATCCGCCATTGCATCGCCAGGGCAAAGGATGTCAGCGCGATTTTCGAGCAGGCGGTCAGTTCGGGAGCGCTGTCGCTCGGCGACCTGTTTGACGAAGACTACCAGCCCATCGCCGGGACCGATCCCCAGCAACACATGACACGCTTCACCCGCCACACCGACCGTCTGCTGCCGCCTATCCAGGAAGCCATGCTCGACGTCGATCCGCGGGTGACCTTCTGCGCCGCGATTGACCGCAACGGCTATCTGCCGACCCACAATCACATCTACTCGCAGCCACAGAGTTCCGATCCGGTCTGGAATGCCGGCAATTGCCGCAACCGCCGGATCTTCAACGACCGCACCGGGCTCGCCGCCGGGCGCAACACCAAGCCGTTCCTGCTTCAGACCTACCGGCGCGACATGGGCGGCGGCAGTTTCACCCTGATGAAGGACCTCTCGGCCCCGATCATCGTCAACGGCCGCCACTGGGGCGGCCTGCGCATCGGCTTCAGGATCACCGCATGAGGTCGGCGCCGCGCCATCCGGCGCGCTAATGGCAGTTTGAAATTTATGGTGCGGACGACGTACACCGGGTTGCAAATACACAACCACCAAAACCAACCCAAACAAACCATAAATCCCTTTTGATACAAGGGGTTGCCCTTACCAAACTAACCAAAAGAGGCTTGTGTTAACCCCCGCCTTTTGTGTACTGGTCGTGGACCGATACACAAAGGAGCGAACTGATGGCCAAGCTATTGACGAGCGTATCAGCTACGCCAAGGACGTTGCCGCAGCCGTTGGCAGTATTGGTGGCTTGTCCTTCTCCGTGGGCTTCTACCTGCAAAGCGCCGACATAGACGAGGACGCAAACGGGCGGGAATACCTGATCATTACCGAGGGCGAGCTTGAAGAAATCAGCGCCGTTGTGTTCCCCGGCAACAGCGATGCCACCATGGAGCGCCAAGAGAAGGGCGACCCGTTCGACCAAGCCATGGCAACACTGGCCAAGCTGCAACTGCACCTGAAGAGCGACAACCCACCACCAGCAACCGCCGGGCTGTCTGAGCAGCTGGCTGAAATGAAAAGGATATTCAGCTGATGCCCCGCAAGCCCCTGTCTACCGAAGAACTGCACAAGCACCTGAAGCGCCAGACACCCGACAAGTGGGTTACCCTGAACGGTGCCATGAAGATCGCCCCTGACAACCTGACCAGACTCAAGGTCGAGGCGTTTGTCAACAACCCCCGCGAATTCCCGCTGACGCCAGCGCAGCACGAGTTCCTGCATGAATGGCTGATGGGCTATTTCGCCATTAGCAACAAGACCGGTGAAATGGTGCGCGTTGCAGTGCAGCCCGGCCATCCCGCTCGCCGTCAAAACAGGCCGGTTCCCCAAAGACCCGAAGCTGCTGGCCTTCTACGAGCGCCAGCTGGGCGAACGGCGCACCGGCACCATCCACATTCCGGCCACCCGCGAAGGCAAAGACCTGCCCGGCGCGGAGCAAGCCAAGATCGAGGCAGCCCGCAAGGCCGACGCGGAACGGGCGAAGAACGAAAAGAAGCCAAGCGTCATCCAGTCGCTTATGACCTTCGGGCGTCAGGCCAATGGTTGAAACAAACAACCAGCCGCCTTGCGAACCGAAACCAGCGGAGCCGCTGCCCAGCAAGCCGCCACGCCAGAACGGAGCGGACTGATGAAACCAACAGTCACCAGCAACCCACCGCGCGGACCCCGGCCACCCGACGCGAAAACCTCGCCACCCCCGCACTGGCAAAAAGGGACTCAAAGTGTACCGGGCAACCGTGAAGTAAAACAGCAGCCCTGAATTCGTTCAGGAAAACACCACCAGATGGTGTTCAACACAAGAACCAAAGGAGTCAGACGAAACGAAAGGTTACGGCAATGGAACAATGGAAAGACAGAGCATTGAGAGATGCAGTTCACGTAGACAGTCGGACGCAACTGCCCAAGGATAAAAAACCTGCTTGGTTTCACTGGGACGGCGGTGGTGCCACTGTAAAAGGAACAGAGCGACAACTCCTTCAACTGCTGATGCGGAAGCCGTTGTTCTGCGCAAGCCGTATGGCCATCAGTGCCTATGTGGACCGTTTGCGAAACGACCACGGGGCACCGATCACTACCTACTTTTACACCAACCCCGAGACCGGTGGCAGGTACGGCGTGTACGCCCTCACGAAGCCGATACGCCTCACCGAACGCGCTAAGGAATACGCATAATGGTCACTTTCGTAGAGCAAGCCACGCTGAAAGTGGTTGACCAGAGCAGCAATCCGATCCGGCAAATTGGCCGGGCAACTAGCGACCTGTTGCGGGCCAGCAAGGGGCTGAACGGCACCACACTTAACATCAACGGGCTGGACCGTGCCAAGCGCCAAGCTGACGACTTGCGGGACTCCGTTAACCGGGTACCCACCCGGCGCAACATCGCCGCGTCGGCCACTGGTGCCTGTGCAGTAATAGTACACCATATCTTCACGGATTTGCGACGGTTGCGCGCCATTTACGCTTTTGAGTACACAACTAGCAGGATAACAACATGACTAAGGCACCACCACCCGCTCCACCGGAAGCACTGGCCAAGGTCGCGGAAATGAAACTGACCGCGTTCGGCAAAAATCCACGTCGCGAAGCTATGCGGAATTCAGCGAAGTTCCGGACTGGTGAAGAGTTGCTGGACAAGGTTGTGGAATACCTCGACTGGTGCTGTGAGAACCCCATCATCTTGCAGGAACAAAACGGATACAAAGACAAGGTCATTCGCTATGACATCGAAAAGCACCGTATTCCCAGTCAGTCCGGCTTCTGCGAGTTTTGCGGTATATCTGTTCACACCTTCCAAACGTGGATACGCGGCACACGCAACGAGGACTTGCAAGAAGCCGCAAACCGTGCCGCCGACATGTTCCGCAACCGACAGATCGAGCTCGGTGCAGCTGGTGCCGTGGTGCCAGTGTTTGCGGTCCGCATGGCAGGGCTGGTGGAGAAGCAGGAGCTGCAGCACACACTGGAAACGGCGAACCGTGCCAACCAAGTAGACCCGGACGACATTCCGAACCTTGTCCATCCTGACGCGCCTATTGAGGACCAGCTGGCAGAGAACCCGTTGCTGTTCAGCAAACGCCAGCTGGACGCCGGTGTTCCGTACCCGCGCAAGACTATCGAGTTGCAAGTCACGCGTGAGGCCGCCGAATAATGCAGTCCTACTTTGCGCCATGGCGTCCTGACATACGCGTTAGCGCGGAAGCCATACTGACCCACATTGAGATGTGCAGGGAGCTAGGTTTACACCCCACCAGTACGCCCACACAGGCGCGTTCCGCCTTGGCACTGCTTCCCCTACCCCGGCAACACCAAACGCTTGTGCAGGCGCAACAAGGGGCGAAACAGTGGCCCGCAATGTGCGCATACCGGCCCAAGGGTTTGCACGACGACATGCCGGCACTGGAGGCCATGCAGTCGGGGCTGTTCGAATACCTGTTTCTGCTCGGCGGTCGTGCCGGAGGCAAGTCGCACGAGGTGGCAGAGGCCATTGTTGAATTGTGCGCCACGACGCCGAAGCGGGTAGTTTGCGGACGTGAGTTCCAAGTGTCCATCCGGGACTCGTCCCGCTCACTACTGGTCAACAAGATCAAGGCGCACTGGTCGGCTCCCGAATGGGAGTGCTTGGAGACGGAGCTACGCCATAAGAATGGGACGCTGATCACCTTCATCGGTATGGCGCGGAACCCGGAGAGCGCGAAGTCGCTGGAAGGCTGTGACATTTTCTGGGGAGAGGAAGCGCAGTCCTTCTCCGCTGCCAGCATGGAAATCCTGATACCCACGATCCGCGAAAGCGGGTCCATGCTGCTGTTCACGTTGAACCCGCGTTACGAGGACGACCCGGTGTATCAGCTTGCCATGGTTGACCGGCCCGACTACGCCTTTGTCAAGGTGGTGGAGTTCGAGGATAACCCGTACCTGTTCTGCAGCCGCCTAGTGAACGACTTACGCAAGGCGTTCCGGTCCAGCAACCGTTATAAACACGTTTGGCGTGGCGACCTGGACCGCAACAGCGCGCTTCTGATCCTGCACCACACCATCCGCCGTCCGCCAATCTTGCCGGGGTACGAGCACACTGGCCGACGCCTCTACGGCATCGATTTCGGCGGTACGGACCCCACCGCGTTCGTTCGCCTATGGCACTTTCCGCCGCAGGCGTTGGGCAGGCACCGGGACGACAAGGGCGTGCTGTACTTCGACCGCGAGTTTGTACAGCCATGCCGCAGCAACCGCGAAATCGTGGCCGGGGTCAAGGAGGTTTGCCCGGAACTGGCGGAAGGGCGCTGGCACGTGAAGGCCGATAGCGCCGACCCCAAAGCCATCGGCGAATTGAATGAGGCCAGCGTCCCCACCATCGGCGCGGTCAAGGGTGATGGCAGCGTATTAGCAGGGCTGCGTACATTGGCCGACCACGACATCTGGATCAGCGAGGACTGTCCGGCAACTGGCCAGTGCGCGGCGAACTACCGATGGAAGGCCGACCGCATGGGTAAGCCGACCAACGTACCTGAACACCAATATTCCCACCCATTTGACGCAAGTCGCTACGCCATTGAGGACGAGGACTTCTCCGGTAGTGACGGCGTTAGCTACATCATTCTCGGAGAAGCAAGCTGATGTTCATGAAGATAATGAATGTGACCTGAGACCCTAAAGTTCCTCCAATTTTTGGTAGAGTCCGTCAAAATCAGGAGACGGACGGAATGAAGCGTTCACGATTCACGGAAGAACAGAT
>NZ_NVXQ01000020.1 GCF_002733955.1 Hoeflea sp.
CTGGCGAGGACCGCTGCAAGCGGCCCTCTCCTGAAAGCCTGCCGCCCGGCGAGGGCAGGAGGGGGGCCCGCGCAAGCTCCATGACTAGGAAGGGGGGGAGGGGGATCACCCGGCCACGCAGCTCGGCCCCCGGCCGAGACCGTGGTTGGGGACACCCCCCCTGACGACGCTCATGGGGCTTGCGCGGGGGAACCGGCGGTTCCCGATATGGACGCGCCAACGGCGCGGCCCAAGGATGCAGGGGCCGTTCGGTGTGGCTGAGAATGTCCAGTTTTTCTTGACATGGACCATTAAAAAGACCATACAGAGTACAGGCGGGCTGACTTAAATGTCGCCGTCACGTCAACCAAAGCCTAGCTTTGGTCTCGTAAACCACGGTAATGGACCACTAATTTTAGGGCTCAGCTTCGGCTGGGCCCTACAAGTTTGGAATGCGATCAACCTTTTGAAAAAGGCACGTGCGCGCGAAGTAGCTTAGGCTTTTCCGGGAGATCTTCTTTTGGTCTACTACCTTGGGGTGTGACCTGCCCCCAAAGAACTGGGCCATTCAAAAGGAGAGTTTGTTCTCGTAACGTTCGAAGCAACGAGGAGAACAGACGATGCGTAAATCACGTTTCACCGAAGAACAGATTGTCGGGATCCTGCAGCAGTATGCGGCGGGGGCGAAGGTCTCGGAGCTGTGCCGCAAGCACGGCATGTCAGATGCGACACTTTACAAGTGGAAGGCCAAGTATGGCGGCATGACGGTTTCGGAGTTGCGGCGGCTGAAGGCTCTTGAGGCGGAAAATGCCGAACTGAAGCGCCTTCTGGCCGATGCCATGCTCGACAACGCCGGCCTGAAGGGACTGCTAGCAAAAAACTCCTGACGCCTGTACGCCGCCGGGATGCCGTGAAGACGCTGATGGACGAACATCAGTTTTCGGAGCGGCGAGCGTGCAGGCTGGTCGGGATTTCACGGTCGAGCCTGGCCTATCAGGCGCGACCGGACCGCCACGCGCGGTTGAGGGAACGCCTGATCACGCTGTCAGGCAAGCACCGGAGGTATGGCTATCGCATGTTGCATGCCAAACTGGTCCGCGAGGGCTTCAGGGTGAACGTGAAGGTCGTCGAGCGGATCTACCGCGAGGAGCGGCTCTGGCTACGCCGCACCAAGCGCAAGAAGATCCCGCGCGAAGGCCGTGAGGGTGCCTGGTGCCCGGTTGCCGCCAACCAGCGTTGGTCGCTCGACTTCACCAGCGACGCGCTGGCCAATGGTCGCAAGTTCCGCACCGCTAACCTCAAGGACGATTGCACCCGGGAATGCCCGGCGATCGAGGTGGATTTCTCGCTGCCGGGAGAGCGCGTCGTGGATATGCTGGAGCGCGTGGCCCGTGAGAGGGGATACCCCGATATCCTAGTCGTTGATAACGGCCCGGAACTGCGCGGGCGGGCGCTGGATGGATGGGCCGATGATCACGGCGTCCAGCTGTATTTCATCGACCCCGGCAAGCCGACCCAGAACGCCTACATCGAGAGTTTCAATGGCCGATACCGTGAAGAATGCCTGAACCAGCATTGGTTCACCAGCATTGGCGAGGCCCGCGAGATCATCGAAGCCTGGAGGATCGATTACAACACGGAGCGCCCGCACAGCAGCCTGAAGTATCAGACCCCAGAGGAGTTCGCAGCCGCGAGGCCCTTCGACAAAACGCAATGGGCGCAGCCGCTTGAGCTACTTGATGGCTCCGCGCCTGCGCCCATTGCTCACGCCGCCGAATGATGGCACACAAAAGGAGAACAAGCTCGATTTAAGAGTGGCCCCGAAAAAAGGGGCAGGTCAGGGTGCGCTGAAAGTATCTCCATGCGCACCGCTGTATGCTCCTGAATCCCGCAAAGGCAATAGACGATAGTCCAAGTCAGTCCCTCGCGATCTTCGAGCAAAATTAAGTTCTCTATGCCTCCGAAACTCTTCGACACATACGTCAGTTCATCGCTTTTAATCTTTGCTCTGATCCGGTCAGGCAACTCCTTCGACATCTCGTAACGCTTCTGATCAAAGGTACGCCGAGTTCCATGGTGATCAACTATGTGATGTAGTTCGCCGTGATTGGCCCGTTCGGTGAAAACGTGGCAAGAGAATACGACCACAACGCCAAGGTCCGATCCTTTCTGAACACCTTTACCAGGAATAGCTTCAGCAAAGGCATTCAAATGCGCCAAATCGTAGTCGACCCCTAAAACTGAAATAGATCTATGTGTATGAGGAATTTTCATCCGGTCTCTATACGAGGCGTGGATGCGAAAAGCCAATATTGATCGGCCTTCATCCCATATCACGAAGGGAGGCGAGACGACCTGTGGGAAGGTCTGGCTTTGCGAAAGCGACCGTTACCCGGATGGGCCGAGACTGGTCCCCTAACAGGACCATGCGCCGCGCTGCCCGGTGGCTCGGGACGAGACGGCGGGCGGCGCTATCCAAGGCGCAGGGACGGGCAGGGGGAAAGGCTCGGGGCGCAGGCCGCCTGCCGGCCGGAGCCTAGAGCCCGGTCCCGATAGGGAGTTGCCCGCAAAAGAAAAGCCCCGCTTGCGCGGGGGCAAGGTTCCGATCAATCAGCAAGCTGAAGGCGCAGCGTTGTCTTTTCCCCGGCACGAAGCGGGAAATGTGCGGCGGAGAATCCGCAATCGGCAAGAAATGAGATAATCCCTGTCGCCGTCTTGAACTCTCTCACCTTGAACCCGCCCCGCGCGGCATCCATCCGGGCCGTCACCAACATCTGACCCTCGCCAGATTGGTCGACACTCTTCATGATCCAAAGGCCGTGCCAGCTCGGTCCCTTGCGGAACGGCCCTTCACGGCATTCGATTTCGAGCTGGCCGCCATGTTCTAGGCTCTGCCGCAAGCCCTGCTCACTAATGACGTTCGGGGTAATCTGGATCTTATCGGCCACGGAAATTCCTCGTCTGCTGCATCACAAGATTATAGCATTGCCGACAATATGTGCATCAAGGAATGGCGGATTTCTGCCACGGGGATGTACTGGCGGTGAAGGGCGTAGGGGGCTGTCTGCCCCCGTGCCTGGCGGCACTCCCCCGAGGATATTTTCAGGAAGATGAAAGATCGAAGATCATGCGAAGGTCTTCAAGATGCCTTCGCACACGCCACGTTCCTGCGCAGCCATCGGATACGGGTGAAGCCCCGCGACCGCTGGGCCATCAGGCAAGCTCCCGGTCATCACCGATCCGGTAAGGGTTCGCAGGGCCATAGCGAACACCATCCTGCTCGAAAAAACCCATGCTCCCAATTAGCCAGGCGCGATGAAGCTCGCTACCAGCGAACACGCGGCGGATCGAGCGGGGTACATGCCTGCCCGAGTAGCCCGCCAGATAGGCGCGAAGATAGATGCTCTGCATCATGTCGAAAAATTCCTTTGTAGCCAGAATACTAGATGGAAGGGCGGGCCGGAAGGCCCGCCCGATGATCAGGCGCGGGGCTGGTAATAGACACAGTATCCGGTGGGGATGTTCGTGCCGGAGCTGGCGAAGCTGCCCACGGGCAGATCGCGCCAGTCGCCAATGGTGGTGCTGTGGTCGTAGTAGGCGGACGCTGGCAGGATGCAGACCAGACAGCCGCCGGGCTTCAGGAACTTCACCGCATGATCGAGGTGTTTCTTGTAATGCCGCCCATAAAAAGGAGGGTTCATCACCACTTTGTCGAACCGGGGATCGGGCGCGACCTGAAGGAAATTTGCGGTCAAGACGTGATGGCCCTTCGCGCGGGCCAGACCGGCGCGGGCGGCGTCGTATTCAACGCCGGTGACGAACACGGCCCCGCTCATCCGGTTTTCGCACAGATCGGCGTTGCGCCGGGCCAGCTCGTCCATCAGTGCGCCGTCGCCGCAGGACGGTTCTAGAATTTCCTCTCCACCGCGAAGGTACAGAGCGTCGATCACGGTTTCAGCGACCGGCCGGGGGCTGGCGTAGAATTGCAGATCGCGGGCAACTTCGGTGCTTGGCCGCTTGGCCTCGGCTTCGTTCGGCGCGTCGGGTAGCACTTCGCCATAAAACTCGGCCAGAGCGCGGTTGATGTCTTTTCGGCCCTTGGGGTCGAAAATCAGATGGGCGTTGCCGTTCTTGAAAATGCGGATGATGCCACCACAGAAATCAGCTTCGCCGTGGCGCTGCGCCTCGTCCATTGTGTCTTCAAACTCGCGGTAGGTGTAGCGCGGTTTGCCACGATAGATGCGCAGGGCGTTGAGGGTGTCTTTCACGCGCTCCCGACCCCAACTGTTCCAGCCGGTGACATAGGAAACGATGATCCGTTTCGGCAGGCCCTCAACGCCGATCTTCACCTTGGAATGGCTCTTATAGGCAGGGTCCAGATCGGTGAAGCATTCGGCCAGCCCCTTAAGGACGTGAAAGCGTTGATCGAGCAAATAGCTCCCGAACACCTCCGCGATGTTCTCCAACGTGAAGGGCAGGGGGTTGGTCAGCTTCAGATCGAGCTGCTGCCGGTCCTTGGCGCTGGCGATACTCTCGATGTCCAAGCCTTCGTAGACGTGTTTCCATGCGGATCGCAGGAGGGTCAGGCGCACGTCGCGTTCGTAAAGGCTCGGATCGGTTGCAAACACGCGCCCGCCATAGGTGCCGCCGATACACGCGGCGGCATTGATCGCGGTTTCGGCCGACTTGAACGCCTCGATGGCGCCGGGGATGCTTTCGGCCTTTTCGTCATACTCCGCGACGATCTCGGACAGGCTGCGCCGTATCGCCGGTGCGCCGTGGTCCTTTTGGTCGGTATTGCCAATCTTCGGAAATTCGCTGTGAAAAGTCATGTTCTCGTCTTTCATCCTTGGCCCAGGAACCGCTCGCCAGCGTTCTGGCCGTATTCGATCACTTCCCAAACCTCATGCCCGGTGCGGCTGGCGTAGCGCCATGCCGTCGCCTCGTCCTTGTGAACGCGGGGCAGATCGTCGGGGTGTTCGCGGGTTTCGTAGGTACGCCAGCTCATGCCTCGGGTTCCCGAGGCATGGCTGAGAAAAGGTCATCGCAATTCCATGCCGGGTGCGTTTGTGCGTCGGGCAGGGGATCGACACCTTTGGTCTCGATCACAACGCGGGCCGTGCGCTCGCAGGGACAGCCATAGTCGTTGCGATAATTTTCCCGGATACGCACCTCGTAGCGGTTCGGCGTCTCCGGCACTGGCGCGACGGTGTAACGCTTGGGCGACGCCTTCCGACCCAGCCAATCCACGCCCCATGTGGCCGGGTGCTGGTCGCGCTGATACTCGATGCAGGCCAGAATATTGCATTTGTCGGTGGCAGTCAGGTGCAACCCCTCAATCAATGAAATTTGCGGTTTCATCCGGCCTTCTCCTGAAGATAGGTGCGATAGGCATATTGATCGGTGCTGCCGAAACAGATCACATGCTGGTCGGCCAGATGGCGCAGATCGCAAAGCACGTATTGGATCAGTTCGCCAATGTCGGCGTTGGCGTCAGGATAGAGCGCGGTCAGTGCATCAAGGATGCGCTCAGCCTGAATGGCGGGGGTGTTGTTGGGGGCACTCATGCCCCCATCTCCGTCCAGTCCGTCGCCCAAATATCCATCGCGGCGACGGTCTTTCCCTCGGGATCGAGCAAACGCAGGTCGGGCTTGTGCGTGGCAGCGGCGTGATGATCGCAGCCCATCTGGCGCAACAGATCGGGATTGGCCGAATAGACCACTTCCGCGCCGGGCAAACCGTCATATTCGGTCCATAGAGAAAAGAGACGTGCGGACATAAACCGTCCTCCTTGTGGTGATGCCCTATCCGGTCTGTTGCCGAAAATTGGGGCGGGGTTTCTGGCGAGGACCGCTGCAAGCGGCCCTCTCCTGAAAGCCTGCCGC
>NZ_NVXQ01000013.1 GCF_002733955.1 Hoeflea sp.
GACTCTGTCCTTGGTCGCGGGCATAGTGTGCTCCGGATTCTTGAAAGGGAGGTGTGAAGACCTCCTTTTCTCGGTGGTGAAATTCTGCGAACGAGGGGAGATTATGTGCGTTTGTGTTTTATGTAAATGCCAATCGCACAATTATTATGGGTAGACCGAGGAAACCTGCGCCTGGAATTGGCGAACGGATAATGTCTCTGATGTTGCCGGATCAAATTCTTGCTGATTTCGCAGAGGAAATTGGTATCTCAAATAGTGCCTTGGGGTATTATGTTCGCGGCGAAAGAGAACCAAGCTACGACTTTCTCAAGCGACTTCGGCTTGCGCGTGGCGTAGATATCAATTGGCTGATCACCGGCGACGGCAACAGCGACGCGAAACCGGTAACTAGCAGTAAAGTTCCAAACCAGGTGACAATCCCGCGCTACGCCATACACGCTTCCGCCGGTGGTGGTGCGGTTGTGCTATCCGAGGAAGTCGAGGACTATTTCACGGTTTCGCCAAACTGGCTCGCACGGTATTTGCCGAAGGGAGCCAGGGCAGGAATTATCGAAGCGCGTGGCGATTCCATGGAGCCGACCATTGCTGATGGGGATATTCTGATCCTCAATTTCTCGATTGACAGCTCAGCGGTCAACGATGGCGGAGTCTTCGTCATCTCAGTCGATGGCGTTCTCCTGGTAAAGCGCCTCCAGGTCACCGTTGACGGCCATATCCTGATCCGGTCGGACAATGACCTCTATGAACAGGAAAAAGTCACCCGAGAATTCGCCGACGAACGCATCACCGTTCACGCCAAGGTAGTTTGGTCAGGCGGGCCAATCCGGAGGCGCTAGGTGGGCGATGACAGCTGCGATTTCGGTAATGGCGATCATCTCTGCAGCTTTGGCCTTCTGGCGTCAGTCGATGCCATTTTTCTTCGCCGCTGCGCTACTCAATGAGGTTGCTGCTTGGCTTGTGTTTGAAACCTATACGTAGGCGAGTGGGTGTTTGTACTGCCGCGTTAAGGAGGGTCCTTGCAACGGTTTTTCTCGACAGATGATTTCAAAGGCTTGGCTGTCGCAAAACTTTGTCGCAAAAAGATAGGTCGACTTCCGCTCTGAGCCCTATTGAGGCCCTTTGATCTTTACGACTGACCGTCACTCACGGCCCTAAGCAGCCATTCATCGACATTTCGATTGACGTCTGATCACCCCCCAAGGTGATCGGTTGCAGTCAGTGTTCATCTCCCATAATCAGTCATCTATAGCTCTTGACCTGAGACCCGAGTTCCCTCCAGTTTTTGGTAGAGTCTTGGGTTTCTAATCTGACCTCATGCGGCCTGTTTTTCCATAGCTATCTTCATTGCAAACTCGTTGGGCGTGATGTTGCCCAGCGATGAGTGGGGTCTGTTTCTGTTGTAATCCTCCTTCCATGCGTTGATTGCATCTCGTGCTTGGGGAAGCGACGAGAACAGGGTTTCGTTGAGGCACTCGTCACGGAAACTGCCGTTGAAACTTTCGACGAAACCGTTCTGCATTGGCTTGCCGGGGGCGATGTAGTGCCATTCGACCTGGGTCTCCTGGCACCATTTGAGGATGGCCATGCTGGTCATCTCCGTGCCGTTGTCCGAGACAATCGTCTTCGGCTTCCCTCGCCTTGTGATGAGGCTGTCCAGCTCGCGGGCAAGCCTTGCACCTGACAGGGATGTGTCTGCAACCAGGCACAGGCATTCACGGGTGAAGTCGTCGACGACAGCCAGCACCCGAAAGCGGCGGCCGTCGGTGAAGGCGTCGGATACGAAGTCCAGGCTCCAACGCTCATTGGCGCGCGACGGCAAGGCCAATGGACGCCTGGTGCCCAGGGCCCGCTTGCGGCCGCCGCGCTTGCGCACGGTCAGCTTCTCTTCCCGGTAGAGCCGTCTGAGCTTCTTCAAGTTCATAACAATCCCCTGCCGGCCGAGCATGACGTGGATGCGGCGATAACCGAAACGACGGCGCTCGGAAGCTACCGTCTTCATGGCCTCCCGGATATGAGCGTCGTCAGGCCGGATGCTGCGGTATCTCATGCTTGACCGGTCAACCGACAATACAGAACACGCCCGACGCTGGCTCACTCCATGCTCTGAACAGGCATGAGCCACTGCGTCCCGCTTCGCGTCGAGCGTCACCATTTTTTTGAAGCGACATCCTTCAGGATGGCATTGTCCAGCATGGTCTCGGCGAGCACGTCCTGTTCGGCGCTGTCCATGAGTGTGGCGAGTTTCGGCACCTTCGGTCTGATCTGGTCGGCGACATTGCGCCATTGGGTGCTTGCAGCCTCGGGCGTGTCCTGGGCGAAGGCGGTGGCGATGAAGGCGGAGACGACACGCCGTCCGCTCTTTCCGGCATGGGCCAAGGCATTGCGCATGAAATGAACCCTGCAGCGCTGCCAGGTGGCGGCAAGAACCTTGGAGACAGCCGCCTTGATGCCTTCATGGGCATCGGAGACAGCAAGCTTGACGCCGCACAGGCCCCTTCTTGTCAGCTTGCGCAGGAACTCGGTCCAGATCGGCTCGGCCTCGGATGTGCCGATCTCCATGCCCAACACCTCTCGGCGTCCGTCGGTGTTGACGCCGACAGCGATGATGACCGCGACGGAGACGATGCGCCCGCCGCGTCGAACCTTCAGATAGGTGGCATCGATCCAGAGATAGGGCCATTCCCCTTCGATGGGCCTGTCGAGGAAGGCCTTCACCTTGTCGTCGATCTCTTCGCAGAGCCGGGACACCTGGCTCTTGGAAATGCCGCTCATACCCATGGCCTTGACCAGATCATCGACCGAGCGGGTCGAAACGCCCTGGATGTAGGCTTCCTGGATCACCGCCGTCAGGGCCTTCTCCGCCATGCGGCGCGGCTCAAGGAAGCTCGGGAAATAGCTGCCTGTGCGAAGCTTTGGAATGCGAAGCTCGACGGTCCCCGCCCGTGTCTCCCAGTCCCGGTCGCGGTAGCCGTTGCGCTGGGCAAGTCGAAAGCCATTCTTCTCGCCATAGCCCGCGCCGGTCTTCGTCCCGACCTCCAGCGCCATCAGCTTCTCGGCCGCAAAGCCGATCATGTCGCGCAGCAAATCGGCGTCGGCGCTCTTCTCAACGAGTGAGCGCAGGTTCATCATGTCGTCGGTCATCGGTGGTGTCCTTCAGGTTGGTCTTCAACAACCCGACTCTACCGGAAAACACTGGTGACCACCGCTACCCTGCTACACCACGCTGCGGGACGCGATCCCGCGAAGCGGAGTCCACTGTCTGGATTTGGAGGAATCCGGCGCTTATGGCTGCGCGAACTGGGCCAAACCGGAAGAGGACTCCATTGGCCTCGCCTTCACGTTCGAATGGCAAAAGAGGGAAGTGAAGCGGGTCACAAAACTGGCACTTCGGCGTATCGGTATGCCAAATCTGTCAGTGGCAGAGCGCAGCGTCCTTGATGCCTATCGGGAAAATTTCGAGCTCATCCGCAATCGGCTACGACCACGACTTCGACCGGGGATGAATGTCTTCACACACAACCCATGGGCGAATATGGACACGAAGAGCATGTGCAGGTTTTTCGAGCACTACAAAGCCTGCAGCGCGAAATCGGTTTTAAGCTGTGGATGTCCAATTACTGCACCGAACGCGCTTTGCCTCTGGCAATGCGCTACTTCCAAACTCTCCCTGGCAGATACATTCGACTACCGACGAATAAAGACTTCGCTGAACAGGTTGCCGGAGTTTACAAGTATCATCAATGCTGGACTTGGTCCGACGATTGGGCTTGGTTTGATGAGGAATGCTATGTGCTTGCGCCGGAGCAAGGCGCAGAGCCCAGGCCACACCAGCATCTGCTTCCATTAAACATGTTCACCATTGCGCCTGACCAACCGCGTTCGTCGGTTCCTGCCTTGGTTGGTACCGCTCTTGCTTCCGCTGCAATAACCGCCGCGTTGGATTTATGATCGGCAGTTATTGACCCATCGAGATGAGCCCTTGCGCGAAGGTCGAAGCGGACATTCAGCCATCGGTCAGACCGCATTCTTATGGGTGCGTTTGGTCGGGCAGCAGCCGACCATATTGGGGCTGACCTACAAGTATTTTCCAGGGTCACCGATCAATCCCGAGAGCATTCGAGCTTCTTTGGCACGCCCCAAGGTTTCTGACTTTCAATCCATTTCGATTGATTTTTTCCTGCCAAAGTCATCAAGCGCCCTTGTCAAGATTGAAATGGCAATGAATGCATTATCGTCTTTAAGAAAACTTGATCCGAACATCAACAGCAACGACGACTTGCAAACACCAGTTGGACCGGAACAAGCAAGATATCTTGCAAGTAAACCCGAACTCGCAATGCAATCACCGGGCCACTGCTTCTTCTGGCAATTCGGGCGATCCATGTTTGGGTTCGGTACGGTTCTGTTTCGAACCATGTCCAGGCTTGGAGTTCTCCTCCTCGAGCTGGCGAAGTCGCTTCACCTCGGAAGGCATCAACCCGGCACAGCGCTTGCGCCAGTTGTAGAACGTTGCCTCCGATATTCCAGC
Organism: Hoeflea sp.; assembly: GCF_002733955.1. Classification (GTDB taxonomy): domain Bacteria; phylum Pseudomonadota; class Alphaproteobacteria; order Rhizobiales; family Rhizobiaceae; genus Hoeflea. The sequence goes on from NZ_NVXQ01000013.1 coordinate 4,529, forward strand.
CTTACGGCATACCTCGCCGACGGCCGTGCCTTCCTCAGCCTGCTTCAAAACAAAGGCGATTCGCGCCTCAGAAAACTTCGATGCCTTCATGGAACTCTCCATCTCCCGGTCGAGGGATCACAACTGGAAAATTCCAGCCATAATTGGTCCGATTTGGCGGGGGCATGTCACATGCCAGGCCCACCTCTTGCGGCAACAGACGTCGCACAGAGGCTTAAGGCGTTAGCACTCGAGCCCTTCGCACGTTACCCGAATGATGCTCTTAAAGACGGATGTGAAACAATATTTGCGGCGGAAAAAGCTCAAGGAACGGAGCTCTCGGCGATAGTCAGCATATTATCAGAGCACGTCGAAGAAGTAGAGCAAAGACTGCGCCTAGAACGCAAGGCCCGGTACAAGCGTGGTTTGGTAGAGAAACGCGAGGCCGCCGAACGGCGTGTCTTATCAGGTGCTGATTGGACTTGGACGCAGTTTGGAAAGGAACGAATATAGTATTGTCGCGCAAACGGACGTACATACCGGCTGACACGCTCCCCAGTTAACAAGTGGGATCTTCATCGTGTAAAATCTCCAATTTCACAAGAGAAAGGACACATGGCGGGAGGTATGGGGGATGTCGTGATGCGACCAAGGCAGTTGCTACCGTGGCATATCAAGCGGAGCCAGAACGTTAGGTCGGCCGGATTTGACTTCGCGATTGCCGAGTTTCAAGGCGCAGCTGGCGGACAGGTCCCATCGGCAACGAAGATCATCGCTTCCGTTGGCTGTTTGGTCGTTAGCCCGACGAGCATCCTCGCGTCAGCGATCTGGGCCTTTTGCGGACCTTGCTTCGAAATACATCAACCTTGACCGGAAACTTACCGCGGGGCTCTGTCGAAGGATCTAAGCAATTTTCGACGCCACAACTAAGTGGCGAGATATCGGCACAGGCCGGCTCATCGGATGCCCATGAGTATGTCGAGCTTGTATCCTATCCAGAGCAACGCAGCAGAACCTGCGATTAACACGCCGAAAATCCAAGAGTGATTACTAGCGAAATCAACCAAGCCAAGGCCGACAACAGTGAGGATGATCGCTTTCCAAGTCATGTCATAATCATAGGGCTGCTCCAGAGTTTCGCAACACCCAGGCCGTGGTTAATTGACCACGGACTTAGCAGCTACAGGCAAGCGACAAGTTTGCTACGGTTTTTGCTACGGTAAGCTCTTCAATGGAAAATTTAATATCAATTAAAATCAATGACTTAGTTGTTCCGTCGAATCTATATGGCGGATCTCGGGTGCGCCATATTTTTCAATGAGTTATGACCAACTCGAAAACCTCGCACGTAATCAATACGGAAAACATGGCGTATCGATCACCGATCGCCTTAGGCGATGGTGCATAAGCCTGGCTGAGGGAATTTCCGAAAATCGACACAATAAGTCGTCGAGATAAGTGCAGCTTTTGCACTACGGGCATTCGACCACCGGAACATCCTTGTCGGATGAATGACGGCACCGCGATACACCTGACAAGAAATTTGGTGATGCGAAGACGGACATATCGGACACTACGTTCCGCGCGGCGGGGCTTCGGCGAATTCCGACGTCATCGCCTTCAACCCGGCGCGCAGACCACCAGAATGCGGGCGTCCTCCTCACTGCCGGAAGCATAGAGATGCCCAACCGCGCTGTCGAAATAGACGCTGTCGCCCTGGTTCAACACCACCGGATCGCGGTCTTCGATGAAGACGGTGACCTGTCCGGCCATCACAATCAGGAATTCCTGTCCCGGGTGACGCACGAATTCCTCGAAATCGACCAACTGGCGCGCCTTGAGAGATCCCATCATCGGGATCAACGCCTTCTTCCAGACGTCCGGAAAAAGCATCTCGTACACATAGTTGCTGGTTTCCTGCCGCTTGAATTCCCCCTTGCGAGCTACCGCGAAACTGCCTGGAGCGAAGGTTTCGCCCTCAGCATTGAAAAACGCCGCCATGTCGACTTCCAGAGCCCGCGCCAGCATGGCCAGCCGGTCATAGGTCAGAGCGATAATGCCGCGCTCGGCTTTGGAAATTGTCGATATGACCAGACCCGACCGCTCGGCCAGTTCGGCCAGGGTCCAGCCCTTGTCCTGACGCAGCTTGCGCAGGCGGCGACCGAAATCCAGTCTGGGATTGCCGTTGTCACTCTGTTTGTTCATGCGGACATCCTAAGGGACAAACCAGATTCATGCCTCGAATTTTCCAATAGGAAATATTCCTCTTTCCAAAAGGAAAATTGGTGTTAACCTCTTTCCACCTGGACATACAAGGGGAACACATGTCCGCGCATCAACACTATGACATAATTGTCATCGGAGCCGGAATGGCGGGAGCCTCTGTCGCTGCCGAGTTGGCAGGCGCCGGACGCGTTGTGCTCTTGGAACGCGAAAGCCATCCCGGCTACCACACCACCGGGCGCTCTGCGGCTCTGTATACCCAAGCCTATGGTCCGCCCGTGATCAGGGCGCTATCGCGGGCTTCTTACACTTTCTTTCTGGGACAGGGACCGGGCAATCCACCCGCAGGACTGCTGCGTCCGCGCGGGGCATTGTTCGTGGCCCGGGCCGACCAGGCCGGCAAGCTCGATGCCATGCGCAGTGCTTTGGATTCGGTTGTCGAACCGCAGACAGCAGAACAATTGCGCGCCCGTTCGCCGCTGCTGCGCGACGGTTATGCGAGCGCCGGTCTCTTCGACAACTCGGCGGCGGATATCGAGGTCCATGGCCTGCACCAGCATTATCTGAGCCACTTCCGTGCCGAGGGCGGATCCCTGATAACACGGGCGGAAGTTAAAGGCCTGGTCCGCATCGGCGCCGACTGGCAGGTCGAAACCCAGGATCAAGTCCTCCACGCTCCCATCGTCATCAATGCGGCCGGCGCCTGGGCCGATATCATCGCCGAGATGGCCGGCGTCGCCCCCAAGGGGCTGCGCCCGCTGCGCCGCACCGCACTTCTGGTCGACCCGCCTACCGGAATTGTTCCCGATGCCTGGCCGATGGTCGTCGATGTCGAAGAGCAATTCTATCTCAAGCCCGACGCCGGCAAGCTGCTGATCTCTCCGGCGGACGAAACCCTTTCCGAGCCCTGCGACGCCCAGCCCGAAGAACTCGACATCGCCATTTGCGTTGACCGTATTCAAACCGCCTTCGATCTGCAGATCCGCCGTATCGACCACAAATGGGCCGGACTGCGCAGCTTTCTGCCCGATGGTGACCCGATGGCAGGTTATGCCACTGACGCGCCCGGTTTCTTCTGGCTGGCCGGTCAGGGCGGTTATGGCATCCAGAGCGCTCCGGCCACGGCGCGCAGCGCGGCAGCGCTGGTCCAGGGCAATGATCTGCCGGCCGATGTTTTGGACCTTGGAGTAACGGTCGCAGCATTGTCACCCGCACGTCTGCGGGTGGCAGCATGATGGTGCTGGTCGCACTTGCCGCAGCGGCGCTGCTGTTTTCCGGACTGGCTATCGCCTATGTGATCGGCGGCGCGGCAGTTCTGGCGTTCATCGCCACCGACAATGCCCGCTATCTGGCGGTCTTGCCGCAACAGATCTTCTCCAAGATCGACGTCTTTGCACTGATGGCGATGCCCTTGTTCATTCTCGCAGGCGAGTTGATGAACCGGGGCGGGATTACCGGCGCACTGATAAATCTCTCAATGGCGCTGGTCGGCCGGATCCGTGGCGGTCTGGGCCATGTCAACATCCTGACGTCGGTGTTTTTTGCCGGCATCTCGGGCTCGGCCGTGGCCGACGCGGCAGCCCTGTCCAATACGCTGGTGCCAGAAATGACCCGGCGCGGCTACACGCTGACCTATGCCAGTGCGATCACCGCGGCCTCGTCGATCATCGGACCAATCGTGCCGCCATCGATCATCCTCATTTTCTACGGAGCGCTGATGGGCACATCCGTCACCGCTTTGTTCCTGGCCGGAATCGTGCCCGGCCTGATCCTTGCCGCAGCGCTGCTGATCCTCAATGCTTTTTATGCGATGCGCCAGCAGCACCCTCGCGTCGAGAAGGCCGACATGCCGCCGCTGCTGCCGACCTTTCTGCATTCCCTGCCCGCACTCAGCCTGCCGATGATCATTCTCGGCGGCATCGTCATCGGCCTGATGACCCCGACCGAAGCCGCCGCCGTGGCGGTCTTTGCAGCACTCGGGGCGGGATGGTTCTACGCCGGCCTTTCCACCGGCGACATTCTCCTAAGCCTGCGCCGCACCGCCATGCTCTCGGGCTCGATCTTCGTCATCATCTGTGCCGCATCGGCGCTGGGCCATCTCGGCGCGCTCGAACGCATCCCGGAGATGATTTCAGCCCTGGTGACGGACTGGGGCCTCGGACCGGCGGGCTACATGCTGGCGATGAACGTGATCTTTCTGCTGGCCGGCATGGTGCTCGATATCCCGGTCGCCCTGGCGCTGCTGGTGCCGTTGCTGGCCCCTGTCGCCCTCGAACAGGGGGCTGACCCGGTGCATCTGGGTATCGTGCTGTGTTTCAATCTGTGCATCGGGCTGGTCTCGCCGCCGATGGGAGGCTGCCTGCTGGTGGTCTCGACCGTCACCGGTGTGAATTACTGGAAGCTGGCCCGCGCCATCATCCCCTTCGTTCTTGTCCAGATCGCCGTGTTGGCGCTGCTGATCCGGATGCCAGCCATCAGCCTGGCCTTGCCCCATGCCTTTGGTCTGGGCGGAGGCTGAGACAGCATGAAGAGTAGAAAGAAATTCATAAAGGAGAGGAACTGACATGACTTATTCGAAAATCCTGAGCGGGGCGCTGTTCGCTGCAGCGCTGACCCTGGCCGGCGCGGCCAATGCCCAGATCAAGATCGCACTCGACAGCCCGCCCGATCTGGAAGGATCCGGCAGCTATGTCTGGGCCCACACATTCAGCACCTATCTCAACGAACACGGCATGCCGGCCGAGGAATTCGCCCGCGGCAGCATCGGCGGCGATGACGAGCTGTTCGACCAGGTCAGCCAGGGCCTGCTGGAAGTTTCCCTGTCCCCGCTCAACATCGTGGGATCTCTGGACAAGCTGATCTACGGCCTGCGCCTGCCCTATTTCTTCGCCGACGAGATCGAAGTCGACCGCGCCCTCAACGAGGGTGGCATGATGGAGAAAATCAACGCCGAAACAACCAAGGGCGGCGTCCGGGTCATCTCGGTCAATCACGTCGGCCAGGCTAGCGGTATCTTCAACACCAAGAAGCCGGTGGCATCGGTGGCCGACATGGCCGGGCTGCGGATGCGTGCGCTCGATGAGAGCCAGATCGAGCTCTACAAGGCCTGGGGCGCGGCCGGCACCATCGTCAGCTGGGCGGAAGTGCCCAATGCGCTGCAGACCGGTGTGGCCGATGGCTACATGAATCCCGCCTTCGTGCCGCTCTTGTTCGGGCACACCGATTTCCTCAAGTTCTACACCGATGCCGCTGTTTCTCCGGCCTTGCGCATCACCATCGTGTCGGAAGACTGGTACCAGGGACTGAGCGAAGCCGAGCGCGCCACGGTCGATGACGCCGCTGCGGCCGCAACGGCTGCGAACCGCGAATGGCTGAAAACCCAGGATGCGGTTCTGGGCAAGCTGGAAGCCGCCGGCGTCAAGATCGAACGTCTGGACCAGGCTGCGCGCGACGCGTTCCGCGAAGCATCGGCCCCGGCCTACAATTCCGACCTGCTGAGCCAGGAACAGATTGCGGAATGGGAAGCCGCAAAGGGCAAGTGAGCTGATGCAGCGCTTCGCACAGTGGCTGACCCGGCTGTCCGCCGGTCTCAACAGTATCGCCCTCTGGGGGGCGGTACTGGCCTTGCTGATGATGGTCTTTGCCGCCAGCTGGCAGGTGGTCGCCCGCTATGTCTTCGAAGCACCGCCGATCTGGACCGAGGAACTGGCGCGCCGGGCCATGGTCTGGACCGGCATGCTCGGTGCATCCTGCGCGTTTTATGCAGGCACCGACCCCACCCTGTTTCCTGCCATGCGCCTGCGCGGCGGCGGTACGGGTCTGGCCCTTGCACTGATCCGCGCCTGCGGAGTGCTGGCCTTCGCAATCCCGATCCTGTGGTACTCCGTCTTCAACGCCAGGATGGACCCCGCGCGCGGTTTTCTCGGGCGCTCGCTCGCCCGCCAGGCCGAGATGCTGGACATTTCGATGGTCTGGTTCACGGCCGCCGTACCGATCGCATTTCTCCTGATCCTCGTACATCTGGGCGCGCGGCTGGCGCTCCGGTTTTCCGGGCAGATGCCCGACGCTGAGACCCATAATTCCTAGGACCCCATCATGAAGCTGTTCATTGCCGGACTGACGACCGAAACCAATTCCTTTTCCCCCATGCCCACCGGCCGCGCCAGTTTCGAAGAAGGCGGCATCTTCCACGGCGACGCCACCGCCCACCCGCTGCAATACTGGAGTGCGGCCTTGCACATCTGGCGTGAAATGGCCGAAGCGCAGGGCTGGGAGGTGGTCGAATCGCTGTGTGCTGCAGCCCAGCCCAGCGGCCCCACCGTTAAGCCGGAATTCGAAGCCTTCCGCGACGAGATCCTGGACGATCTCAAGGCCGCCGGCGATGTCGACGTGATCCTGCTGGGGCTGCATGGCGCGATGATCGCCGATGGCTACGACGACTGTGAAGGCGAACTGATCGCCGGAGCCCGGTCGATCGCTCCGGATGCGGTGATTGGCGGACTGCTCGATCCGCATTGCCATCTGACCGAGAAGATGCTGACCAATGCCACATTGCTGATCGCCTTCAAGGAGTATCCGCATGTTGACGTGCCCGAGCGCGCCCGGGAGATGTTTGCGCTGGCAGATCGCACCGCGAGGGGAGAAATCAAACCGGTCATGCGCGACTGGGATTGCCGGATGATCATCGCCATGCCGACCCCGCACCAACCCATGCGCGGGTTCGTCGACGCCATGTCCGTACGTGAAGCCGAAGACGGCATTCTGTCCTTGTCGCTGGCGCATGGTTTTCCCTGGGGCGATCACCCCCGCACCGGCACCCGCGCGCTGGCTATCTGTGACGGCAACGCCGATCAGGCCGCTGCGGAAGCCGAGCGGCTCGGCAAGGCGCTTTATGATCTCCGCTTTGAACTGCACCGCGACATCCCGGGTATCGAGGCGGCGCTGGATCTGGCCGAAGCCGCACCGAAAGGCCCCGTCGTGCTGGCCGACATGTCCGACAATGCTGGCGGTGGCGCACCCTCTGACGCGACATTCCTGCTGCGCGCCATGATCGGGCGCGGCATGCGCAACATCGCCACCGGCATTTTCTGGGATCCGATCGCGGTGCGGATCTGCAAGGAGGCCGGCATCGGTGCAACATTGCAGCTGCGCCTTGGGGGCAAATGCGGTCCCATGTCGGGCGATCCGCTCGATCTGACAGTCACCGTGCGCAACATTGCCGACGAGTTGACCCAGCGCTTTGGAGAATTGCCCTCACCCATGGGCCAGACGGTCTGGGTCGAAGCAGACGGCATCGATATTGTCATCAACGACAATCGCAGCCAGACCTTCCATCCGGAAGCTTTCGAGAAACTCGGCATCGATCTGTCACAACGCCGATATGTCTGCGTCAAATCCTCCAATCATTATCAGGCCGGGTTCAATCCGATCGCGGCCCAGGTGATTCCGGTGGCCACGCCCGGCGCCATCACCCCGGACTTCGCCAATATCCCTTATACCAAACGCGCCCGTACCTACTGGCCCGCAATCGAGGAGCCATTCGCATGACCAACCCCCTCATCGACAGCCGCGACGCCTTTGCCGCCAGTCATCCCGAACAGCGCATCGATCTCAATGGCCGGGAATGGGGGCTGGTTGACGCCGGGACCGGTCCGGTTCTGCTGCTGATCCCCGGCACGCTCGGGCGTGGCGATATCTTCTGGCAGCAGATCACCGCGCTCAAGGACAGGGTGCGCATTCTGGCGGTCACCTATCCGGACACCGGCGGCATTACCGACTGGAGTGGCGATCTCATCACCCTGATGGACCGTCTCGGGGTGGAGCAGGCAACGGTTCTGGGATCGTCACTGGGTGGCTATCTGGCGCAGTATCTTGCAGCCGACGCGCCGTCCCTTGTATCGAGGCTGATCGGCGCCAACACGCTGTGCTCGGTCAAGGGGCTCGATCAGCGCATGCCTTATGCACTGGATCTGATGAACGCGCCGATCGCCGATCTGCGTTCGGGTTTTGGCATGGGTCTGAGCGCCTGGGCTGCGGCTCATCCTGACCAGGCCGATCTGGTGGCGCTGTTGATGGCCGAGGTCAATGGACGCATTCCCGAAGCAGAATTGCGCAACCGCCTGAACGCCACCAAGACAGCATCCGATCTACCCGTTGTCTCCCTGCACTGTGACAACATCATCACCATCGAAGCGGATGACGATCCACTGATCCCGCCCGAGATGCGCGCGGCGGTGCGTGCCCGCCTCGATCCCGGTTGTGCCTACCGATTTCTGTCAGGCGGGCATTTTCCCTATGTCGCGCGCCCAGATGCCTACACCGGCCTCTTGGAGCAGGTTATGGGCCTGCCCCTGACGGGCACCGATTGGGGCACCGGAGAAGAGCGCGCATCATGATCATCCTCAGCCATGACGATGTCGCCGATCTCTTGCCGATGCACGAGGCCATTGAAGCGGTCGAGACGGTTATGAAACAGGTCTCGCGGGGCACATGCGCCCTGCCGCTGCGGTCGGTCACGCCGGTGGGAGGAGACAACAAAATGGGGCTGATGCCCGGCGCCATTGCCGATCCGGCCTGTTTCGGGGTCAAGATGATCAGCCTGTTTCCCGGCAACCCGGGGCGCGGCCTGTCCTCGCATCGCGGCGCCATGGTGCTGTTCGAGGCCGAGACAGGCGGCGCAGTCGCCATGATGGATGCGAGCCTGCTGACCGCGATCCGCACCGCAGCGGCAAGCGCCGTCGCCACCCGTGCACTGGCCCGTCCGGACGCAAGCCACCTGGCGATTGTCGGCACGGGCGAGCAAGCCGAGCATCATCTCGATGCCATGATGTGCGCGCGCAAGATCACCCGCCTGTCGGTCGCCGGCCGCTCAAGCGACAAGACCGCGGCCTTTGCAACCCGCGCCGCGAACCTCTATCCGGATCTCGACATCAGCCACGGCACCGACATCGGAACCGCGATCAGGACCGCCGATATTGTCTGCACCGTCACGGCGGCGCCCACGCCGATCGTCAAGGGTGAGTGGATCGCACCGGGCGCGCATGTCAACATCGTCGGCTCGTCGATTCCGAGCATGCGCGAGGTCGACGAGGAGATGGTGTTGCGCGGCAATATCTGGGTGGACTATCTGCCCTCGACGCTGTCTCAGGCGGGCGAAATCGTCGACATGATCAAGGCTGGCACCTTCAGCGCTGATCAGTTGCAAGGCGAGATCGGAGCCCATCTGTCGGGCGAAATTCCCGGCCGCACCACCCCCGGCCAGATCACGATCTACCGCTCGCTGGGTATCGCGGCCCAAGATCTGGCTGCCGCCCACCACGTAGTGACCCGGGCCCGGGCGGAAGGCCGTGGTCATCACGTCCCTTTCTAGGGTCTGATCGGCCCCAACCACCGCCATTGGCCGTCGAAATCACGACCTCGTCACCCGGCTCAACCACGAGACCACTGATGAAGGCATAGGTTTCGCGCGATCCGTCCTTGCGCTGAACGGCTATCGCGTTGGTGCCGCCATTGTCGCCCCCATTGGCTCCCCAGACCGGTACCCGGTTGCGGCTGTAGCCAGCTGCCAGGACCGTTTGAGCACGTGGCTTGTAGGAAACCGACAGGCCCTTGCCGCCACTGTGCAAGCCATGGCCCGCATCGCTCTCGTTGAGTCGCTTGTAGCCGACATCTATGCCGTAGCGCGTTTCACAGATCTCGACCGGGCAGTTGAAGGTTTCGCCGTGGCTGGCGGAATACATCGCATCAAGCCCGTCACGCGTCGCCGTTGCGCCCCAGCCGCCCATCTGGGGTTCGACCATGGTGTAGCGGCGACTGGTGTCGGGGTGGTCGCCGGCAAGCACGGTTCCGCAGATCGAAGCGAAATGACCGGCCGGCATGCGCTCGGGCAAGGCCCGGGACATGCATTGCCACAGCATGTCATAGAGCCGGATGCGGGTTTCGAAGTAATAGCCATGCGGCGCCGTACCGGTGGCATGGAAGATCGTGCCTTCCTCGGTGATCACCTGCAAGGGACGGAATGAGCCGGCATTGGCGGCAAGAGTCGGATCGGACAGCGCGCGGAAGATCATCTGCGACGAGATCACGGCCCCGTCGCGACTCGTGTTGTAGGGCGCTCTGCGCTGGGCCGGATTGCCGGACAGGTCGACTGTGAACGCATCCTCCGTAATCCGGATTTCGGCATGCCAGACGGCACCGTCATCCTGCTCTTCCTCAATTCGGAATGTGCCCCTGGGCAGAGCCGCCAGGCCGGCACGGGCGCGGCGTTCACCTTCCTCAAAAAGATTTTCAAGAGCATCGCGAAAGGTCTGCAAAGTGTAGGTGTCGACCAGTTGCGCCACACGCGTGGCGGCCCGGCGACTGGCCGCAACCTGCGCCCAGAGGTCGCCGCGCACGAAATCGGGCAGGCGTGAATTGGCCATGATGATGTCGAACACCGGCTGCAGCAAGGTTCCGGTGTCAAACAGGCGAACTGCCGGCAAGCGAAGCCCTTCCTGAAAGATCTCGCTCGCCGTCGTCGACATGGAGCCGGGGGTCATGCCGCCAACGTCGTTCCAGTGCGCGATCGAAGCGGTCCAGGCCACCAGCTCGCCCTTGGCAAAGACCGGCATGGCGATGACAACATCATTGAGATGGGTGACGCCGCCATAGCTCGGATCATTGGTGACGAAGAGATCGCCCTCGCGGACATTCTCGGCACCCTCTATCTCGAGGATGCGTTTGACGGCCTTGTCGAGCACGCCGACAAATGTCGGGATGCCTGCACCGGAAGACACCAGTTCGCCCCTGGCATCGGTTATGCCGGTCCCGACATCGAGAACCTCGTATATGATCGGACTCATGGCCGTCTTTTTCAGAACGGCAAACATCTCGTCCGCAGCGGCCGTCAGACCGGCCTGAATCACGCTGAGCGTGATCGGGTCACGGGACCGGCTCGTCATACCGGGACCACATGCAGATCTCGCGGCAGTGACGACAGGATTTCTGGGCCGTCCGCGCGCAGAATGACGATGTCTTCTAGCCGCAGACCAAAGCGGCCGGGCAGATAGATCCCGGGCTCGATGGAGAACACCATCCCTTCATCAAGCACCGTTTCGGAGGTCGATGTCAGAAACGGCGGTTCGTGAACCTCGATGCCGAGCCCGTGGCCGAGCCGGTGGACAAAGTACTCGCCATAGCCAGCCTGAGCGATCACGTCCCGCGCGGCGGCATCCACATCCTTTGCCCTGACGCCGGGACGGGCTACGTCCAGGGCCGCGCAGACCGCGCGCTCGACAATGGCATGCACCTCTTCATATCCCTCCGGCGGCTGGCCGATGACAGCCATGCGGGTCATGTCGCTCGGAAAGCCGTCCTTGCGTCCGCCGATGTCCATGACAACAGCATCGCCGACCTGTAGCTTGCGGCTTCCGGTAGCGTGATGAGGAAAGGCGCCATTGGGGCCGGAGCCGACGATGGTGAACTCCGGTTTCGCGCCGTGTTTGATGAACTCAGCGCGGATCACGTCTGCAATCTCAAGTTCGGTGATGCCCGGCCGAAGAGCTGCCCAACCCGCCTGCATGGCGCGGTCATCGATCACGGCATTCTCCTTCAGCGTTGCATACTCGCCGGCATCCTTGCGCATGCGCAAGGCACCGACGGTATCAAGCGTGAAGTCGTGATTTGCACCGGGCAGAGCGCCAAGAACAAGAAGCGCGAAATCGGCGCGCATGGTTTCATCGAGCACCACTTTTGCAGCGCTCTGGCCGCCAAGCGTGACAAGTGCCTGCTTGAGTGCCTCATCGGGGCCATTCTCGTCTGCCCACTCGCAAAATGCGATATCGGTTTCGGTCCGGGTGCCTTGTGCATTGAGCGCAGGCATCAGGAACACTTCCCTTTCGCGGCCGATCATCAACAGGCAGGGACGTTCGTCGCCGTGAGGATGAAAGCCGAGAAGCCAATGCATATGCGCGCCGGGCCCCAGCACCACCAGATCGGTGCCGGTCTGCGCCATGGCGGCGCGAAGGTTTTTAAGTCTGTTTGCAGTCTGGGTCATGATTGGTCTTGCTCTCTGTTCATGCATCGACGCCATAGATTTCTTTTGCCCGTTCGGGTGTGATCAACCCGTTGCGGATGTCAGCACGCACCTTTTCGGGTGCGCGGTTTTTCGGATCGCCCGAGCCGCCGCCATTGCCGGTAACGACACGGATCACATCATCCTTTCTGGTCTGCAGCCCCGACACGAAGGCATAGCGCTCCGGCTCTCCACCTGATGGCCGGTACTCAACATAATTGGACGAGCCTTCGTGTCCGCCATCCACCGCCCAGGCCGGGAATTTCGATCGCGTGTAGCCGGCAGTCAGGAATCCGTTGTCGGCGCGCACGCGGTAATCCATCACGATGCCGCGCCCGCCGGTAAACTCGCCCTCGCCGCCCGGCTCCATGTTCAATTCCATACGGTCGACGTAAAGGCCGTTGCGCGCCTCGTTGATTTCCGCCGGGCAATTGTAGGTCTCGCCGTGAAATCCGCAGAAGATGGCGCTGTTGCCGTCATGCCCCTGGCTTGCACCCCAACCGCCAATCTGGGGTTCAATGATGGTGTATTGTCGGCCGGTATCGGGGTGGATACCGCCAATGAAGGTGCCGCAAACAGAGGCGAAGTGACCTGCCGCCAGCTTGCCTTGCATATGCGGGGCAAGACAGCGCCACATCAGATCATAGACCCTCAGCTCGATCTCGTAATAAAAACCGATCGGCGCTGGCTCCTTTACGTGAAACACCGAGCCCTCGCGCGTCAGCAGGGTGATGGGCCGGAACGAGCCGCCATTGGCCGGTGAATAGGCATCGGTCAGCGACTTGAAGATCATCTGTGCTGCAACCATGACCCCGTCGCGGCTGGTGTTGACTGGGGTGTTGGTCTGATCCGGATTGTCGCGCAGATCGACCTTGAACTCGTCATCCGAGATCGTGATCTTGACGTTGAAGATGCGCCCGTCATCCTGCTCTTCCGAAAGTTCGAACGTGCCCTTTGGCAGGTTGGCCAGTTCGGCACGCGAGACCTTTTCGCCGTAATCCTGAAAATGCGTCATGGCGGCGCCAAAGGTGGCGGTACCGTATTTCCCTGCGATCTCGGTCAGGCGTTTGGCGCCGATACGGACCGAGGCAATGGCTGCCCAGACATCGCCTTCCAGAACGTCAGGCATACGCGAGTTGACCTTGATGATGTCGAAAACCGGCTGGATCGGCTTGCCTTTCGAAATGATCTTGATGGCGGGAAGGCGCAATCCTTCCTGGAAGATCTCGGTTGCGTCCCCGGTCAGTGATCCGGGCGCCATGCCACCAACGTCTGAATTGTGCGCGATATTGGCTGTCCAGGCGATGATCTTGCCATCAACAAATACCGGCATGGCGACAACGATGTCGTTGAGGTGGGTGACGCCGCCATAATAGGGATCGTTGGTGGCAAACACATCGCCGGGCTCGATGTCGCCGGGCTTGTCGTATTTGGCGATCACCACCTTGGCCGCCTTGTCGAGCACGCCGATGAAGGCCGGAATGCCGGCGCCCGAACACGCAATATCGCCCTCGGCGTCCAGGATGCCGGTCCCCATGTCGAGGACTTCGTAGATGATCGAACTCATCGCGGTTTTCTTCATCGCCGCGAACATTTCATCGGCTGCCGATTGCAGCGAGTTCTGGATGATTTCCAGAGTAATCGGGTCATGCGTCGTCATGGCGTAATCCCTTCTCAGTGCGCGAGTGTGATGATGACATTGCCATAGCTGTCGATGGCGACCTGATTGCCCGGATGCACGACGATGGTGGTGCCGGGATCCTCGATGATTGCAGGACCGGCAAATTCCATACCCGGCGCAAGCTTTTCACCATCGTAGATCTTGGCCGAATGACGGCCTTCGGTGGCGTAATCCACCTCGCGCTCGCCTTTGCCGGCGCTGCTGGCGTCGGCTTCTCCCAGCGGTTTAGCTTCCACCGTAAGTTTGCCGACTTCGGCAGAAGCAACCAGATGGATGCCGACCAGTTCAACCGGGGCGTCGAGCTTGTAGGTGTATTCCCGCTCGTAAGTCTCGTGGAACGAGGCCTCGATCTCGGCAATGCGCTCGGCTGTTACCTCGCCCTCTCCCAACAGCACCTCTGTGGTGTGTTCCTGGTTCTGGTAGCGGAACTTGCCGAAGCGCAGGAACTTGACTTTGGCTCTATCGACACCCTCGGCCTCGAACTGGCTCTGTGCCGATTTTTCGGTCTCCGCGAACAATTGCTCAATGGAGTGCGCGCTGTCGGCTTTCAGGTCAACCAGACTGGTGACGAAGAAGTCGCGGCGCAGGTCCGACATCATCATGCCCCAGGCGGAAAACACTGCAGCGCCTGCCGGTACCACAACCTTCTTGACGCCCAGCTCCTGAGCCAGCGCCGCGGCGTGCATCGCCCCCCCGCCGCCGAACGCCACCAGCGTGAAATCGCGCGGGTCGAAACCGCGATTGAGCGACACCAGCTTGAGCGCATTGACCATGTTGTTGTTGGCGATGCGGATAATACCACGTGCAGCTTCATCGGTATCAACGCCCAGCTTTTCGCCGACAGCGCGGATCGACGACTGCGCCGCTTCCATGTCGGCCTCAACTGAACCGCCACAGAAATAGTCCTTGTTGATGCGGCCGAGCCAGAGATTGGCATCGGTTGTCGTCGCCTCGGTTCCGCCACGGCCATAGGCCGCAGGCCCGGGCGCCGCACCGGCCGACTGCGGGCCGACATGCAGCTTGGCGTAATCATCGACCCAGGCGATCGAGCCGCCGCCATTGCCGATCTCCACCAGATCGACAACCGGCACCATGATCGGATAGCCCGCAGAAGTGCGGTCACGCTCGATCCAGTAGTCGGTCATGATCTTGACCTGACCGTCTTCGATCAGTGAGCACTTGGCGGTGGTTCCGCCGATATCGAGTGCCAGGACATTTTTCTCGCCGATCATATTGCCGAGCTCGGCAGCGCCCCAGAACCCCGATGCGGGCCCTGATTCCACCATGGTGATGGGAACACGCGCCACCGCATCGAGAGAATCGACCCCGCAGTTGGACTGCATGATGTAGGGGTTGCCCTTGAAGCCACGCGATTTCAGACCGGCGTCGAGGCGGTTGAGATAGCGTTCCGCAACCGGCTGCACATAGGCGGAAAGGACCGCGGTGTTGGTGCGTTCATACTCGCGCCATTCACGAGTGATCTGATGCGATGAAACCGTGGCCACCTCGGGCCACAGCCGTTCGACCTCTGCCTGCACAGCCATTTCATGGGCCGGGTTGGCATAGGAGTGGAGGAAGCAGATGGCCACGGCCTCGACGCCATCGGCCTTGAAGTCCTCAAGAATCGAAGCAAGCGGCCCCATGTCCAGCGCTTCCCGCTCGACGCCCTTGTAAGTCATGCGTCCAGGCAGTTCGCGACGCAGGTAGCGAGGCACGAACGGCTGGGGCTTGCGGTAATGCAGGTTGAAGAAATCCGGGCGGTTGCCGCGCGCTATTTCCAGCGTGTCGCGGAAGCCCTCCGTGGTGATCAGCCCGACCTTGACGCCCTTGCGTTCGGTCAGGGCATTGATGACGACAGTTGTACCATGCGCAAGGAAGTCTACGGTCGAAGGATCTACCCCACCTTTCTCCAACACATTGAGGACGCCTTTCTCGAAATCAGGTGGCGTTGTGTCCGATTTGGCAGTGCGGATGGTGGACTTGCCGGTTGTCTGATCGGTTTCAAAGCAAACCAGATCGGTGAAGGTGCCGCCAACATCGGTTGCAACGCGGATGGTCTTGTTTCCCATTAGAGCACACTCCTGGATAGCATGGTTTGATTGAGCAAAAACGCTGTCGCGCCGGGCAGCTTGAGAGCATCGGAGGCTTCCACGCGCTCAGGCGTGTAGAAGCCGGCTTCGTCGAGACAGTTGATGGTGCCGAAAACCTCACCATTGATGACGATGGGCACGTTGATCACCGACTGGCAGCCGAGCGAGTCAATCAGCTCATAGTCCGGAAAGACCTCGGCGATCGCGTCGATGTCATTGGCGACAAAGGTCTTGTGTCCGTCCAGAACATGCCCGGTCCACCAGGTCTCGTTGACCGGCTTGGTGCCCTGTTCGGGATAGGCGTCCGGCATATTGGAAAAGATTCGCTGGGCTTCGCGTGTCTGGGCATCGAAGGTCATCAGGGTGAAGAGTTTGACGCCGACAATTTGCTTGGTCAGCGAGCACAGCGCCTCGAAGGTCGCCCGTGGTTGCTCGCTCGATGCAGCCAGCGCTGTCGAAAGGCGGTCATAGATGGTCATTAATTGGTATCCTCCAGGCCGGCCGCCAGCGCACTGCGCAGCGCGGCCTCTTCGTCGGTCACAACCGGCACAGCGCTTATCAGGCGGCGTGTGTAGGGGTGAGCAGGGTTGCTAAACAGGGTCGATGTGTCGCCCAGTTCGATCATGCGGCCTCTTTCAAAGACAGCGATGCGACTGGCGATGTTGCGGACCACGGAAAGGTCATGGGTGATGAACACGAAGGTCAGGTTACGGGTTTCCCGCAGCTGGTTGAGCAGCTTGAGAACACGTGCCTGCACCAGTACATCGAGCGCCGATGTCGGTTCATCCAGCACCACGAGTTGTGATTGACAGGCAAGTGCCCTGGCAATGGCAACACGCTGGCGCTGACCTCCGGACAGAGCTGTCGGCGAGCGCTTTGCGTAGTCGGCGGGCAAGCCCACTTCCTCCAGAAGCGCACTGACAAGATCGGCTCTTTCGTTCTTTGCACCGATTTCATGCACGTCCAGGGCCAGCCGCAACGACGCCCCGATCGACCTTTTGGGGTTGAGCGAAGACAGCGGGTTTTGCTGCACAAGCTGGATGGCACGGCGGTGTGCCAGCTGTCTGCGGCTTGGCAGCACAGAACCATTCAGGTGGATTTCGCCCGATGTCGGCGGGTAAATGCCGAGGATCATGTTGGCGACAGTGCTCTTGCCGGATCCGGACTCGCCGACAATCGCCAGGCATTCACCTTTGGTAACGCCAAACGAGATCGATTGCGCCGCCTGCACCACATCGTCACCAGTGCCGAATGTCTTGGACACATTATCAAGCTCGAGGATAGGTGCAGTCATGTCTGGACCTCGTCTGGATGGATCTCGATCGGCGCGCCAAAATCAGGCGAATTTTCCTCGATATCGGGAATGCCGCCGCCGGTCAGTCTTGGAACGGCTGCCATCAAGGCACGGGTGTAGGGATGGCGCGGGCCTTCAAACACCGCCCGTGTTGGCCCCTGTTCGACGATGCGGCCCTTGTAAATGACATAGACCCGGTCAGCGAACTCGCGCACCACGCCAAGATTGTGCGAGATAAACAACACTGCGGTGTGGTGCTCTTCCACCAGCTTGCGCATCAGCTGCAGGGTCTGCGCCTGCACTGTCACGTCAAGCGCCGTTCCGGGTTCGTCAGCAATAAGAAGCGCCGGCTCATTGGCAAGCGCCATGGCGATCATCACCCGCTGGTTGAGCCCGCCCGACAGCTGGAACGGAAAGGCATTGAGCACCCGATCCGCGTCCCGCACTGAAACTTCCGCGAGAATGGACGCAGCACGCTCAAGTGCTGCCTCCCGGGTGATCTTCGCATCGGCCCGGCGCAGCACGTCATGGAACTGCTCTCCGATCCGGAACACCGGATTGAGCGACGAGGTCGGGTCCTGGAAGATCATCGACATGGCCCTGCCGCGCAGGGCATGGCGTTCGCGCTTGGTCAACCGGTCAAGCTCCTTGCCCTCGAACCGGACGCTGCCGCTGATGCGTGCCGTGCGCAGTTCCTGCAACAGGCCAAGCACGATGCGTGCGGTGACCGATTTGCCCGAACCGGATTCACCGACCAGTGCCACGCGTTCGCCCGGAGCGACCGACAGCGAGATGCCGTGCAGCACCTCCGCATATCCGGTGTAGCCCTTGAAGCCGAGCTTGAGGTCCTGGATATCGAGAGTGGGAATGCTCATTGCTCCGCCCCCAGGATGTCGCGCAGCGCGTCGCCGATCAGGTTGAAGCCGAAGACTGCGACAAGAATGGCAAGGCCCGGAAAGATCGTCAGCCACCAGCTGTCGGGCAGATATTTTGCGCCATCGGCTACCATCGAGCCGAGATCCGGCGTCGGTGGCTGGACACCCAGCCCAAGAAACGACAGCGACGAGGCAATGAGGATCACGAAGCCCATATCGAGCGTCATCTTGGTGACGATTGCGGGCACGCAATTGGGCAGGATCTCGCGAAAGATGATGTGCAGTCTGGAAGCGCCGATCACCTCGGCGGCAAGAACATAGCCCTCTTCCTTCTCGCCACGGGTGATGTTGTAGACAAGACGCGTGTACCAGGGCCACCACATGACAGTGACAGCAAGCATGCCATTGGCCAGGGTGGGCTTGAGCACACCCATGATCGACATCGCCAGCACCAGTGGCGGCACCGACAGGAAGACGTCCGTCAGGCGCATCAGCACATACTCGGTGCGACCGCCGAGATAGCCGGCGACAAGGCCGATTGAGACGCCGATCGGTACGGCGATGGCCAGCACAACAATGCCAAGGATCAGGGAAATGCGGTAGGCGTAGATGACACGGGTGAACAGATCGCGTCCGACCAGATCGGTGCCGAATATATAGGGCCATTGCGGCGGCTGGTTGAAATTTGCGAAATCGACCACGGCACCGGCGTGCTCGGGAAACGGTGCAATGAAATCGGCAAAGACCGCCGAGAAGACCACGACAAACACCAGCACCAGCCCCAGCAGGGAGAGCGGATTGGCGGTCAGAATGGCAAGGGTGCGTTTCATGCCGGCCTCTGGGAATAACGGATGCGGGGATTGAGGAGCGCGATCAAAAGATCAACGATGATATTGACCAGCAGGAAGGTGGCCGAGATGATCAGCACCGTGCCGACAATGGCATTTAGGTCCTTGCGCAGAATGACCGCCACGCCGTAGCGCGACAGGCCCGGCCAGGCGAAGATCGCCTCAACCAGAAAGGCATTGCCAAGCATGGCCGCGAAATCCAGTCCGATGATGGTGAGCGACGGTATCAGCGATGGGCGGAACGCATAACGGTTGGCGATGCGTCGCGCGGAGAACCCGTAAGATTGCGCCATCTCGATATAGGGCTTGTCATAGGTTTCCACCATGTTGGCGCGGGTCAGACGCGCCGCTTGGCCTATACCGGACAAGGACAGCGCAAAAGCCGGCAAAATGATATGCCACGCCGCGTTTCCGAAAGCGCGCACATCGCCATGTATCAGCGTGTCGACGAGCAGGAATCCGGTCACCGGGGCAATGGCATAGCTGTCGGAGATGCGTCCTGCGATGGGAAACAGCGGCAGGTAAAACGCGAACAGAAGCATCAAGATCACCGCCCAGACGAAGCTTGGTGCGGATACGCCGAGCAGGGAGATCAGGCGGATCACATTGTCTGCCGCCCGCCCGCGCCAGCGCGCCGACCAGATGCCAAGCGGAAGACCAATGCCCACCATGAGGATGCCCGCCACCAGAACCAGCTCAAGGGTCGCAGGAAGATACAGCGCGATATCCGCCGTTACCGGGCGGTTGGTATAGAGCGAAATGCCGAGATCGCCGCGTGCGACATCCGCAATGAAATAACCGTATTGGACGGCAATATTGTCATCGAGATGCAAGTCTGCCCGCAAATTGGCAATTTGCTCCTGGGTCGCGTTCGGCCCAAGCGCAATGCGTGCGGGATCGCCGGGGATGATCCTGGCAATGGCGAAAATCAGCATGGACACGCCGATGAGGACGATCAGCGACGTTGCCAGCCGCTTCGCAAGAAGGCGGGCTAGGGGATTCATGTTTGTTTGCTCCAACTGGCCGGAACTGCTGGTTCTGAAATCAGCTGTCCCGGCCGCCCTGGGAGGGTGTTTATTCAGCCACTTCCATCAGACGGAAGGTGAAGCCCATACCGTCGAGACCGAAGGCCTTTGACGGATCGGACAGCGCCGGCACCTTGACACGATCACTGGCGGCAAACACCGACTGGCGGTCATATCCGTAGATCGTTGGCGCCAGCTCCATCAGCCTTGCATTGAGCGCTGCGTAAGCCTCCTGACGCGCCTCCGGAGTAGCAGCCGTTCGACCTGTATCGAGCAACTTGTCCACCTCTTCGTCCTTGAGATATTCCGGCGACTGCCAGGTACCCGCTGATGACGAATGGTACATGCCATAGAGCAGCGTGTCGGGATCACCTGTGACCGCATTGACGAACAGCTGG
Organism: Hoeflea sp.; assembly: GCF_002733955.1. Taxonomy (GTDB): domain Bacteria; phylum Pseudomonadota; class Alphaproteobacteria; order Rhizobiales; family Rhizobiaceae; genus Hoeflea. The sequence continues at coordinate 24,993 of NZ_NVXQ01000013.1, forward strand.
GACATGTGGGGCGTGTTTTCAGGCTTTGACACCTGCTCGGCAAACAGCGCCCAGGGCATTTTGCGGATTTCCGACTTGACGCCAAGCTCGGTGTAATTTGCCTGCATCAGCAGCGCGAAGCGTTCTTCCAGCGGCACTTCGGCAATCCAGGAGATCTCGAGAGTGAAGTCTTCCGGGCTGTACTTGCACTCCGCCAGATGCTGCTTGGCGGCTTCGAGATCGCGTTCGATGACCTGCTCGGCGGGATTTGCGCCGAACATGCCGACCGGGATAGCGCCGGTGGCAGCTGCTCCCTGCGACACCTCATCGGTGACGGCGATCATCTTGACTGCTGCGCCGTAGTCAAACGCCTTGGCGAAGGCCATGCGGCAGTTCACATCATCCATCGGCGGCTTGGTGGTGTTCATCTTGACGTAAAATGCGCCGGTGCCGCTTTCGGTCAGCGTCTGTGCGCCGTTTGCAGCCAGTGCCTTGATGACTTCCGGCGGCAGCCACTGCGAGGCGATGTCGTGTTCGCCCTGCGCAAGAAGGGTGCGGACCGTTGCTGCTTCCAGACCGTAGCGAAGACGCGCGGTATCGGGCGCAGGTTCGGGAACGCCGAGGAAATAATCCGCGTTCTTTTCCATCACGGTTTCTTCCTGCGGAGTGTGCGAGACAATCTTGTAGGCACCGGTTCCGGCACTCTGCGCCGTCAGGTAGGCGGAGCCCCAGTCCTTCATCTCGCCTTCGCCGTCACCCAGATTCGCAATCACCGTCTTCTTGTCGACTATCGGCAGGCGCACGAGCGAAGCGATGAAAGGCGAATAGGCCTTGGTCAGCGTGAACTTGACGGTGGACGCATCAACGGCTTCGGCTTTCTCCACGTTGGCGAACAGATAAGACAGCCCCTTGCCCATCGCCTTCATGCGATCGAGCGAGAACACCACGTCATCAGCGGTCAACAGATTGCCGGAGATGAATTTCACATCGTTGCGCAGCTTGAAAGTGAAACTCGTACCGTCGCCCTCCCAGCTTTCGGCCAGGTGCGGCACATGTCCGGGCCCACCCTGTGCCGGTAGCACCAGCGTGTCGTAGACATTGAACATCAGGATCGAGTCGGCATAATCCGAAGCGATGGCTGGATCGAGTTCACCAACGGCAACTTCATCTAGGCGCAAGACGCCGCCCGCCTGTACCCCCATCGGCGCTGTTGCCAGCATCGTCGACGCCATAGCGGCAATCGAAAGCAATTTAAGTGGTGTTGTCATTTTGAGCCCTCTCTGTTTTCAGACCTTCACGGATCATTTGTGGTGATTCAGGTGTCCTGCCCGATTTCCGGGTTCTTGGTTTTGCTGCGGATTGTCGCCAAACACATCCATTGTGCAGACATGCAAAATAGTGGCTGGCTCGGCTGTGTGGTTCCACGACGAATGCCGCCGCATGGACGCGAAATGGATCGAATCCCCGGCTTCCAGAACGGTCGTTTCGTTATCTACTTCAAGGGTGATGGCCCCTTGCAGAACGAAGAACATTTCCTCGCCGACATGCTGGATAGGTTCGGAGCGATAGCCCGGTGGTTCGTGCACGATAACGGAATTGAGAACGCTGCCCGGAAAGCTGGTGGAAAGACGCTCGTAGCTCAGCGCTTCCTTGTCCACCGCATAAATGGGACGCTCGTTATGGCGGGTATGGGGAGACTTCCCCTCCGGTTGCGCCAGAAAGCTGGTGACATGGGACTCGAGCACGGCGGCAATCGACGCCAGCGAAGACAGTGAAGGCACGGTCAAACCGCGCTCGACCTGTGAGATGAAGCCGACCGACAAGCCAGCGCCTTCAGCAACGTCCTTGAGCGTCAGCTTTAATTCGCGGCGACGCGCGCGCAACCGGGTGCCCAGGGGATCCTCGGAGTTGCCTGTTTCAACGATCGCTTCCGTGGCGGTCCGATTGCTCACCAAAACGTTCCTTTTTTAGTATTGGTAAAATCTTGAAACAATCTCATCGGGCCGTCAAGCGAATTTTATATATACTAAAATTTTGGCATTTGGCTCCGATGCCGCTCGGAATTTAGCCAAATCCACCTTGCCTATGAAACTCGGTGCCGTTCAGCCGGAAGGCTTGACGTCAGATGACATCTCGATTAAGTCGGCACCTTCATTGCCGGCAAGAGGCACTGGCTGTGGCGGGCTGTCGATCAGGGTACCTGGTTGCCGATGTGCCGGTGCAGAGCGGTCGCAATACCAAGACCTCCATGCGTCTGCCTGATACGAGAGCTTCTGAAGGGACAGAGTCAAGCTCCCTTTGGTATGATCAAAGATAAATCAGATCATATCGTGCGGCCAAACGCGACCTCATGCCGGACGTCGAACACCGTCCGCACAAGAGGTTGAATTCCCGGAAATCATGCACCGAAAAACAAAAAAGGCCCGAGACCAGCTGCTGACCGGTATCGGGCTGCGCCTATATTGTCCCATGAGAAATTCTCCGGAATCACTTTACACATTCGAACGATACTGCAACATTGTCATCGCCGCTTCCCCCATACATGGCCATTTCGGATGGGCGCACAAAGGCCGGGTTCGGCCGGCCACGCCGATCGTATCTGCAACGGTCTTTCGGTGCTTCATACTCTTTGATCCATTTTTCCATAGCCGTCAGTGAAGCCCAAGCTGCGTTGAAGCCGGAGCTGACTGCATGGTCATAGGCCAGCACTTCGTAATAGCGAACGAATTCATCGACTTTCTCCGGCATCATCCTGCATCGCTGGCTGAGATAATATTGCTGCGTCGCTCGGGTGCTGACAAGAACATTCGACAGGCCGTGGGCGAGTTTGCTGCCGTTTTCGGCGAAGCGGGCGAAATGCTGTTGTACAATAAACCGGTCTGCCCGATTTCCTGTTTCTTTCCGACCGTATCAGGCGATGCCGGTAGCCATCCTCGAAATGTCTATAGCTTCCATCCGGTGGTAGCGGATGGTCAGGGCGGCACGTCGGGGAACCGGTACGGAGAGGAAATTGCGTGTTGCCTAACGTAGGGACATGAAGCGTTGCTATTCACCGGAGAGCTATATGCCTGCGCGGCTCGCTCTCGCAATGGCAGGTGACTGTTTTCAGCACGGTTGTTGAGGCTCTTGTGCGACCAATGATCCAAGCTCGGCGCGATCTCGCGCTTGGCCGCGCCATATGAGCGGAGCTTGCCCGTGATGATCCGCTCGGGAACAAATCTAGCGTGTTTCATCAACTCGACTGGAGGATCTAGTCTCGAACGATGCCATGTTGATCGACGGCCCGCCAGAGCCAGAACGCCTTGCCGGCAAACTTCACCACGATTTCATCAAGGTGCCAGACATCGCTGGGGCGGCCACGTCGATGTCACGTTCGAGCAGTATCTACTCGACCTCGCGCAGGCTCAGATTGAACCGGATCTAAAGCCACACCGCATAGGCGATGATTTCGGGTGGAAAGCGATGACGCTTGTAGCTTATGGATAGATTCTGGATCGCCGTCGTCTACGTTTCAATCATGGAGGAGACCATCGCTGCCCGGTTAACGTGACATCTCCCGAAAAGGCCATCGAGACCATGCTTAAAACCGGACAGATCAGCGATCGCTGAAGCAAGGAGCACCTGCTAAACTGAGCCTTGCAGCAAGGGGGTATGAAGCGTTCACGCGGGTGACTAACTTGATGCGAAGGTTTCGGGGCAGGACAGGCTGCGAAGCCTCCTGCCCCGGCTCGACCAGTTCAGTCGGCCTGCGTGCTTACGATCCATCCGCGCTCGTCACCGCCGAAGACTTCGTGCCCCTCATCGGTCAGGATGACGGTGTCCTCGAGCTTGATGTATCCGCGGCTGGGGTGCTGCAGTGTGGTTTCCACCGACAGCACCATGCCTGGCTCGAAGGGCCGCTCGGCGTCGATCCCCTCATAGGCGACAGGATGATTTGTCATCAGGAATGGCGCTTCGTGGCTGATAAGTCCCATGCCATGGGCAAAGAAGTCGTTGTGCTTTGCATTGGCGCCGCGCCTGAGTTCGGCTTCGCCGGCGGCGATCATCTCGGCCCCGGTCCGGCCGGGCGCGATACAGGCGAAGGCCGCCTGCTGCACGGCCTCGACCTCTCCAAGCAAATCAACCAACTCAGTGTCGGGTTCGCCCAGCACGCCCATGCGGCAGATATCGCCGATATAGCCAAAAAGATTGCCGCCTGAATCGATCGACATCACCTCGCCCTTGTTCCAAGTCTGGTCCGAGCCGGCGCGGATATGGCTGTCGCCGAGCGTCAGCAGGCAATACTCGAAAGCCAGCTCACGCCTGGTTTCCTCCTGGCGCAGGCGTTCGATGATCTGGTGCTTGGAGCTGCCCTGGCCTGACGCCTGGATGGTGGCCTGCATGGACTCGCTGATCCGCGCCGTCGCCTCGCGCAACAGGTCGAGTTCGGGTTTTGTCTTGATCATCCGCAGCCGTGTGAGTTCCATGCTGGCATCAACCAGCGAGGACTGGGGCAAGGCCTGTGCGAGCGCGTCATAGCCGTCCTTGGGCATGAAGACTGTTTCAAACCCGATCCGGCCGCTGGCGACACCGCATTTCTGAAGATGTTCCGCGACCGCGGTCATGGTGTCCACCGAGCCCCAGTGATCGGGACGGAAATGGGGAACCCAGAACGGCGTCACCTTGTGCTCGTGGATCTCCATCTTGTTGGCGAAGTAGCCGGTGTTGTCGGGCTGGCCGCGGAGATAGACAAAGGCCGGCAGGTAACGGCTCTGGCCGATGGCATCCATGGCCGAGAAAAAGATGAACTGATATCCGCCCAGCAGGTAGCGGACATTGTGCTTTGAGGTGGCGACCAGGGCATCGAGGCCGGCTGCTTCCATGGCGGCGTCGAGCGCGGCCATGCTGTAGGGCAGATCATCGACCGATGTGGCATGCAAGGGTGAAATATCGTGCATCATATCCAACTCTCTGTTCAGGCGTGCGGCGGTGGCACAAGACGAAAATCAGGAAGCTCCCTGAGCAATTCCTCAGGTCCTGCAGGACTGTAGACGACAAACAGCTTCATCGCTGTGTCGCCGGTGTTCAGCGTCGAGTGAAAACGGCTTTCGGGCACGAACATGGTGCAGCCCGGGCGCACGGTTTCTGTCACCGGGTTGCCGTCCGGGTCCTCGATCATCTGCTCGCCCTCACCTTCGAGCACATAGATGATCTCTTCGGCGCCGGGATGATTGTGGCGGGAGTGGCCCTGGCCGGGCGGGACATGCACGACGCCCGCGGAGAACCTGCCGGCTCCGTTGACCGACGGGCCGCAGGTGAGCGTTAGATGCCCCCAATCGAAAGCAAACCGGTCGACGGCTTCGGGGTAAACAAAAAGGGTCTCGCTCATGACTGGGCACCTTTCAGGTTGGGCAGTGATTTGAAATTGCGGATCTGGTCGCGGATGGCGGTTTCGGCCGGAAGTCTTTCGGCGGAACTGGCGCCGTAAAAGCCGTGGCACCCGTTGCAGCGCGACAGCACATAGGCAGCGTCGTCCGGCATCGAGATCGGTCCGCCGTGGCACAGGATGATGATGTCGTGACGCACCTTGCGGGCCGAGGCGGCGATGGCGTCGATTTCAGCGACGCAATCATCAAGGCTCTTGGCTGACGTGGCGCCGATGCTGCCGCCGGTGGTCACGCCCATATGGGCAACGATGATGTCGGCACTGGCGCGCGCCATGGCGTCGGCTTCGCCGGGATTGAACACGTAAGGTGTGGTCAGCAGATCGAGCTCGTGGGCTGCGGCGATCATGTCGACCTCGAGCCCGAAGCCCATGCCGGTTTCCTCAAAACTCTGACGCATCGCGCCGTCGAACAGGCCGATGGTGGGGAAATTCTGCACCCCGGAAAAGCCCATATGCTTCAGCTCGGCCAGGAATTGCGGCATCAGCACGAAAGGGTCGGTGCCATTCACGCCCGCAAGCACCGGCGTGTCGCGGACCACGGGCAGAACCTCGACGGCCATCTCCTTGACGATTTCATTGGCGTTTCCATAGGCCAGCAGGCCTGCCGCCGAGCCGCGTCCGGCCATGCGGTACCGTCCGGAATTGTAGATGATGATCAGATCGATGCCACCGGCCTCTTCGGCCTTGGCGGACAGTCCAGTTCCGGCACCGCCGCCGATGATGGGAAGACCCTGGGCCACCATGGCGTTGAGGCGGGCGAGAATGTCCTTGCGGGGTATTGCGGGCATGAGGTGCTCTTTCAGATGAGTGAGAGGAAATGATCGACAGCGGCCCTGGCAAAGGCCGGGTCATTGATGTGAAGCGGCAGCCGTTCGATGCGGCGGTTGCCCGACACCTCGAACGCCTCCTCGATGGCGGCAAACAGGGCGGCATCCGCTTGCGGATCGAAAAAGGCGCCGCCTTCGATGTCGAGCGCGGAGACCCCGCGTTCGGGGATCAGAAACCGCACCGGCCCGGTACAGCTGCTCAGTTTGCGTCCGATCCAGCTGCCGATCTGACGGCATTCCTCCGGCGTCGTGCGCATCAGCGTGACATTGGAGTTGTGGTGGTAGAACTGCCGTCCGGCAAAGGCTGCGGGGACGGTTTCCGGCGCCCAGAAATTGACCATGTCGAGCGCACCGGCGGAGCCGACATAGGGAATGCCGCTGCGGGCAATGGCATCCAGCCGGGCCTGAGATGCCGGCAAGACGCCGCCCAGCAACAGGTCACATATCTCGGTGGTGGTGATATCAAGCACGCCGGCGAGGACGCCGTCATCGACCAGCTTTTCCATCGTCCTTCCGCCCACGCCGGTGGCGTGGAAGACCATGCAGTCATGGCTGGAGCCGAGCTGCTCCACCATGGCGGTTACGCCTTGCGTGGTCACGCCGAACATGGTCAGGCCAACGGAGCGATGCTCACTGCTGCCTTCAAAAGCGGTCTTCACCATCCCGGATAAAGCATGGGCCGCATTGTGCAGGATCAAGCGGCTGAACCGGTTGAGGCCGGCAAAATCGGTAACCGACGGCATCATCACGATATCGGAAATATCGACATAGGGACCGACATCGCCAGACGCCAGCGTCGAGACCATGATCTTGGGCAGGCCATAGGGCAGACCGCGCATTCCGGCGGTCACGATCGAGGTTCCGCCGCCGCCGCCGATGCCGATCACGCCGGCGACATCCTCGCGCGTGGTCATGTAGCCGGCAAAAGCGGTGCTCATGGCCGCAACCGCCACGCCGCGATCATCGCCCGACAATACCGCAGCCGTGCCTTCGGGATGGCAGGCCGCAACCTCGCTGGCGGCGACATCCACCTTTATTGTTGGCGTGCGGGTTCCGACATCGACCAGGATGACGGGGACGCCGGTATCCCCGATGGTTTGCGCCAGATAGGCGAGCTCCGGTCCCTTGGTGTCGGCAGTGCCGACCACATAGACATGCTTCAAGATTTCCTCCTCCCAACCGGGCACCCTCTCCCCGATGCCGTCGTTGACGCTCCACAAACTCGAAATCAGGCCTTGCTCATTTGTGAGACGCGAGTATCATAATGATATGAACGTCTCAGATCAGTCAACCGCTTCACAGGCAAAACCCAAGCCCGGCCCCCGGGCGCGGACGCGAAAACTGATGGTCTCGACCGCCAGCCGGCTGATGCAGTCGGGTCTGACTCCATCGGTCAGCGAGGTCGCGGAGGCGGCCGAAGTGTCGCGCGCCACGGCCTATCGCTACTTTCCCGACCAGGCGGCGCTGGTTCATGCGGTGGTGGACGAGGCGCTGGGTCCGATTCTGAAATGGGAGGGCAAGAGCCTGGACGCGGAAGAGCGGATCCTCGACCTGTTCGACACCGCGCTGCCCCGAATCTGCGAGTTTGAAGCCACCTTCAAGGCTGCGCTCAGGCTGTCGCTGGAGCGCTGGGCGCAGGATGGAGCATCCTGCAACCAGCCGCGCTTCACCCGGGGCCACCGCATCGACCTTCTCAATGATGCGCTGTCGCCGTTGCGCGGTGAGTTGACGGAGGCCGAATTTGACCGTCTCGCCCAGGCAATTTCGCTGATTTTCGGCGTCGAGCTCTACACCGTGCTCAGCGATATATGGGAGCTCTCCGGCGCGCAGTCCTCCCAGGTGGCCAAATGGGCTGCCAGCGCGCTCGTGCGGGCAGCGGTTTCCGAGGCGGGAAGCGCTGCGCAGGTTCAGAGCAAGAAATGATCTGGTCAGACCAGTAAGCAAAATTCCGATTTTCATGTTGGCTCTCTCCGGCAGAGAGGTTTCTTCATAAAACGCCTGAATTCAACCCCTATTGCATTTATATCGTCACATACAAGCAATAGATCATGGTTTTAGGACAAGTGGAGCGGTTGACCAATCCGAAATTTGGTAATACCAATTTGAAATTGCATGGAGGGACCGAGGAGGGTCGCCCGAAGCAAGAGAGGTACAAACCAGCCAGCAGAGACCGGAACCCGCGGCACAGACAATGCCAGTCCGGAAATCTGGCCCTGCCGACCGGTCAATCTCGAATGGTATCAATGGGAGGAGAGCAGAATGCGCACGAAACTGATCAGCATCGCGGGAGGACTTGCACTTGCCCTGGCAAGCGGGACTTCGGCCTATGCTCAGGAACTGACAATCTTCTGGGCCGAATGGGACCCGGCAAACTATCTTCAGGAACTCGTCAATGAGTATGAAGAAGAAACCGGCGTCATGGTGACCGTCGAGACAACGCCATGGTCTGACTTCCAGACCAAGGCGTTCACCGAATTCAACGCCCGTGGCTCGGCCTATGACATGATCGTCGGCGACAGCCAGTGGCTGGGGGCTGCTTCCGAAGGCGGTCACTATGTCGACCTTACCGACTTCTTCAACGAGCACAATCTCGGCGAAGTCATGGCGCCGGCGACAGTGAAATACTATGCCGAGTATCCCGGCAATTCCGGCAAGTATTGGGCCGTTCCGGCCGAAGGCGACGCGGTGGGCTGGTCGTACCGAAAGGACTGGTTCGAAGACCCCGACGAAATGGCCGCCTTCAAGGAAAAGTACGGCTACGACCTGGCACCGCCAGAGGACTGGAAACAGCTCACGGACATTGCCGAGTTCTTCCATCGTCCGGATGAAAACCGCTACGGCATCGCGATCTATACCGACAACTCCTATGACGCCATGGTCATGGGTGTCGAGAACGCGATCTTCTCCTACGGCGCCGAGCTCGGCAATTTCGAGACCTATGAAGTCGACGGATACGTCAACAGCGACAAGGCCGTCGCAGCACTAGAAAACTACAAGAAGCTCTACAGCTACACGCCTCCGGGCTGGGCCAAGACCTTCTTTGTCGAGAACAACCAGGCAATCACCGAAGGCCTGGTGGCCATGTCGATGAACTATTTTGCCTTCTTCCCGGCGCTTCTGAACGAGGCCTCCAACCCGCATGCCGCAAATACCGGCTTCTTTGCCAACCCGGCGGGTCCCGATGGCGACCAGTTTGCGGCGCTTGGCGGACAGGGCATCTCCGTCGTCAGCTATTCCGAAAACAAGGAAGAGGCGATGAAGTTCCTGGAGTGGTTCATCAAGGACGAAACCCAGAAACGCTGGGCTGAGCTGGGCGGCTACACCGCAAGTGCAGCGGTGCTGCAGTCGGAAGAGTTCCGCAAGGCCACGCCTTACAACGAGGCGTTCTACCAGACCATGTTCAAGGTCAAGGACTTCTGGGCGGTGCCGGAATTTGCCGAGCTGCTGACGGCTGCCAACCAGCGCCTGTATCCCTTCATCGTCGGCAATGAAGGGACTGCCAAGGAGACGCTCGACGCGCTGGCGGCCGATTGGGAAGCCACCTTCAAGAAGTATGGACGCGCGCAGTAACAGCTGCCCGCCAGACTGACACATCCAAGGGGCGCTGCGGCGCCCCTTCCTTCCCCAATACTTCGCAAAGCAAGGAAGCTATCCCGTGGCGTCCCAAGTCATGACCAATCTGGACCCGAAATCGCGCGCTGCCGCCAAGGGGCTGAGTGATCTGACAATCCGCAACCTGTTCATCATTCCGACAATTGCGTTTCTGATCATTTTCAACATTTTCCCGCTGCTGTACTCGCTGGCCTACTCGTTCACCGATTTCAGGGCCTCGACCAATGCGCCGGCGAATTTTGTCGGTCTGCAGAATTACCGCGACCTTCTGAGCGATCCGTTCATCTGGAAGAACTTCTCGATCACCGCGAAGTATGTGCTGATTTCGGTGACCGGACAGGTGCTTGTCGGCTTCGGCCTGGCCATGCTGCTCAACCGCTCGATTCCCGCCAAGGGGCTGATCACCACGCTGCTGCTGTTGCCGATGATGCTGTCGATGGCTGTTGTGGGCCTGTTCTGGAAGCTGCTTTACGATCCGAATTTCGGCATCATCAACTACTTCCTCGGGCTCGACAAATTCGAATGGCTCGCCGATCCCGATGTCGCGCTCTATGCCATCGCCATTGTCGATATCTGGATGTGGGCGCCCTTCGTGATGCTTTTGTCGCTGGCCGGTCTTTCGGCTGTGCCCAAGCATCTTTACGAGGCTGCGGAAATCGACCGGGCCTCGGGCATCTACACCTTCTTTCGCATCACCCTGCCGCTGGTGGCGCCGATCCTGATGATCGCGATCATCTTTCGCACCATGGAAGCCTTCAAGACCTTTGACCTTGCCTATGTGCTGTCGTCGCAACCGACGACCGAGCTGATCGCGATCCGGCTCTACAAGATGGCGTTTCAGGAATGGCAGACCGGCATGTCCTCGGCTTTTGCCTACATCGTCCTGATCATGGTGGTGGCAATCACCAACATCTACGTGAAATACCTCAACAAAGTGAAGGCGCGCTAAGATGGCCGGAGTACGCACACCTCGCGAAATACTGACAAACCGGGTGGCAATCGTGGCGGTCTTTGTCGCGCTCGCCATCATGCTGACGCCGATCTACTGGATCGCCTCGACATCCTTCAAACCCCGCAACCTGGCAACCACGATCCCGCCCACGGTGGTGTTCGAACCCACGGTTTCGCCCTTCGTCAAGCTTTTCACCAAGCGCTCGCAGCTGCGCGAACAGCCGACCCAGGAAGAATATGATGCAGCGCCATGGTGGGAGCAGATGGTGTTTGACGGCGGCGAAAAAGTGGTGCGCAACCGCAGGTCCGGCGAGGTGACGATGTCCGGATATGGCGACCGCTTCACCAACTCGCTGATCATCTCGATCGTCTCGACCGTGCTTGCCGTGTCCATGGGGACGCTGACCGCCTATGGCTTCAGCCGCTTCAAGGTGGCGGGCGAGGACGACTGGCTGTTCTTCATTCTCTCGACCCGGATGCTGCCGCCGGTGGTCGTCGCCATTCCCATGTTCCTGATGTACCGGGTGGTGGGGCTCAATGACACGCATCTGGGCCTGATCATTCTCTACACCGCGTTCAATCTGAGCTTTGCGGTGTGGATCATGAAGGGCTTCATCGACGAGATCCCGCGCGAATATGAAGAAGCGGCACTGGTCGACGGCTACACCCGCATGCAGGCCTTCTTCAAGGTGGTTCTGCCCGAGGCGCTGACCGGCATGGCGGCAACAGCCGTGTTCTGTTTCATCACCGCCTGGAACGAATATGCCTTCGCGCTGATCATGACCAACCGCAACGCCCAGACGGCGCCGCCCTACATCCCGTCCCAGGTCGGCAGCGGCCTGCCGGACTGGACCGTGATCGCGGCAGGCACGTTGCTGTTCCTGATCCCGGTGGCCATTTTCACCTTCCTCCTGCGCAACCATCTTCTGCGCGGCATGTCCTTCGGAGCGATCCGCAAATGAGTTTTCGTGAGCTTAACCAGCGCATTCTTGCGCCCGCCGCACAAGGCCTGATGATCTTCGGCATCATATCGCTGTGCCAGCCCTGGAGCCTGTTTCTGCACCAGTACGGCGTCACCCTGACGCTTGTCGGCCTGATCGCCTTCATGGTCACATCGAAGATCGCCCCCGACCCGGAAAAGGATGAAGGCTTCATCGAAGACTCTCTCGACACGCTCGACATCAACGAGACTTCCACCCCGGCCGGCTCCAGCCGCGGAGGCTCCAACTGATGGCGCAGATCGATATCCGGAACGTGCAGAAGTTCTTCGGCCAGCACCAGGTGCTCAAGAACCTCAACCTGACCATCGAGGATGGTGAATTCGTCGTCATGCTGGGCCAGTCGGGCGGTGGCAAGACCACGGCGCTGCGCGCCATCGCCGGGCTTGAAACCGTGACCTCCGGCAAGATCCTGATCAACGGCACCGAGGTCCAGGACCGCAAGGCCGCCGACAGGGATATTGCCTTCGTGTTCCAGTCGTTTTCGCTCTACCCGCACATGACGGTTCGCGAGAACATCGCCTTTCCGCTGCGCGCAGTCAGGATGAACGCGGCGGACCGCGACAAGGCGGTCAGCGAAGTGGCTGAAACGCTACAGATCGCCGAGCATCTCAACCGCAAGCCATCGGCACTTTCGGGTGGCGACATGCAGCGTGTGGCGATCGGCCGGGCGCTGGTGCGGCGGCCGCAGGCGCTCTTGATGGATGAACCGCTGGGCGTGCTCGACGCCAAACTGCGCGAACAGATGCGGGCTGAAATCAAACGCCTGCACATCGCCCGCGGCTCGACCTCGGTCTACGTCACTCACGACCAGATCGAGGCCATGAGCCTCGCCGACCGGATCGTCATCCTGCATGACGGCGTGCTGCAGCAGGTCGGTCCGCCGGACGAAGTCTATCTTCATCCGACCAATCTGTTCGTGGCGAAATTTGTCGGCTCGCCGGTGATGAACGTCAATGCTGTGCGGCTGGAAGGAAACAGTGTCGTGATCAATGGCGCCAGCCAGGGCTTTCATTTCCCCGACCAGATGCTGGGCCATGCCCGGAGCACTGCCGGCGAGATGACGCTTGGTGTCCGACCAGAAGCCGTGTTGCTGTCTCACCAGCCGTCAGACGGCTTTGTCGAAGCGGTGACGACCAATATCGAGCCACTGGGCAGCCATGACATTGTCGATGTCCGGCTTGGCGACACGGTGCTGCGGGCGCGCACCGAAAGTGCTTTCGTGTCGGGTGAAGGCCAGAAGGTCTGGGCCCGGATCGATCCGTCCCAGGCACATTTCTTTGATACGGCCACAGGCCTCAATCTGCGGGGGGCGAACTGATGGCTGACATCGCTTTGCAGGGCATCACCAAGAAATTCGGCTCCAACACGGCGTTGCGGGATCTCGATCTCGAGATCAAGGATGGAGAATTCTTCGTCCTTCTAGGCCAGACCGGTGCCGGCAAAACCACCACGCTGCGCCTGATCGCCGGCCTGGAGGTTCCGAATTCCGGCAAGGTCATCCTCGACGGGCACGACGCCACCAACTGGAACGCGGCCGAGCGCGACGTGGCGCTGGTGCTGCAGCAGTACTCGCTCTACCCGCGAATGACGGTGCGGGGCAATCTCGAGTTTCCGCTCAAATCGCGAACCCAGAATTTTACCGCAGCCGAGATCAAGGAGCGCGTCGACCGGGTGGCCGAAACGCTGCAGATCACCCGCCTGCTCGACCGCAAGGTTGAACGGCTGTCGGGGGGCGAGATGCAGCGCGTCTCGATCGGCCGGGCGATCGTGCGACAACCGCGGGTCTTCCTAATGGATGAACCGCTTTCGGCACTTGACGCCAATCTGCGCGATGTATTGCGGGTCGAGCTGAAGAAGCTGCACAGCGAACTCGGCGCGACCTTCGTCTTCGTCACCCATGACCAGGTCGAGGCCATGTCGATGGGCGACAAGATCGGCGTTCTCAACCGGGGCAGGCTGGTGCAGGTCGGCACGCCTTCGGAAATCTATGCCAGGCCGCTCAACACCTTCGTCGCCCGGTCCGTCGGCACGCCGCCGATGAACCTGCTCGACGGTGTTCTCAAGGGCAACATGGCAGTGCTCGACGCCGGAAAGTTCAGCCTGCCGGTGGCTTCACCGCATGGCGGCGACGGCAACCGGATCCGCTTCGGCATCCGTCCCGAAGATGTGGTGCTTGACGACAACGGCCCGGCCTCGGCGCGGGTGTTCGACATCGAGAACCACGGGGTGATCAAGATCCTGACCCTCGACATCGACGGCACGCATCTGCATGCCACGGTCTCGGCGCAGACACAGGTGCATATCGACGACACTGTCAGGTTCAGCTGGAAACCCGAGAAGGTCCTGTGCTTCGATCCCTCCAGCGGGCGCAATCTCGGCCTTGGCTGAGCTTGCGTTCGGCAAGCCGGAACCTCCCGGAAGCAGGGCGGTTTGTCTGGATGCTTGATCCAGGCGAACCGCTCCTGCATCTGGCGGGAGCCTGAAGGATGCACGCGGCTTGTGTGCACCAGGCTTGGCTTGAGCGATCGAGACCGAGGCAACCACAACCGGTGCCTAGATGACCCCGGCACAAGCGGAATGCGATGCTTCCGGCACCGTCATCCAGAGCCGCACTTGATGTCAGATGGAGTGCCTGCTCACCCTATTTCGCAAACCGCGCCTGATAGGCCTCCCAGGCGTCCGGATTGCAGAAATTGAAGGGTCTATCACCGGCCAGGATCCGCCTGGTCTCCATCACAACGCCCTGGCCCATCCGCAGCATGCTTTCCTCGGTAATCCCGGCCATGTGCGGTGTCAGGATGACGTTGCGCATCGACATCAGCGGATGATCGGTTGGCAGCGGTTGCTGGTCGAAGACGTCAAGCACCGCGCCGCCGATCGTCCCGGCCCTCAGCGCCTCGACAAGTGCTGTTTCATCGACCACCGGGCCGCGCGCCACATTGACCAGAATTGCATCAGGCCGCATCCGGGCAAGCTCCGCTGCCCCAATCATGCCGCGGGTCTTGTCATTGAGCGGGCAGCACAGCACCACCACATCGCAGTCTCCCAGCAGACGGTTCAGGTCTGCTGCCTCTGCACCATCGGGCAAAGCCTGCGGCCGGCTGGTAAGCGCCAGCACCTTCATGCCAAAGCCGTGGCGGGCGATGCGGAACAGGGCGTTGCCGACATTTCCCATTCCGACGATGCCGAGCCTGCGGCCGCTCAGCTCCCTGCCGTGATCGGAATGCGGCCGTGCGACGGCCCAGCCGGCCTCTCTCAGGTCAGCGGCGACGGAAGGGTATGTGCGCAACAGCGCCAGAGAGGACCAGATGCAATGTTCGGCCACGGTCACTGCATTCACGCCCGGGACATTGGCCACCAGCACGCCGGTTTCGGTGGCCACGTCGACGGGGATCATGTCGAGCCCTGCCCCGTGCCGCACGGTGGCCCTGAGCCTTGTCTCGCGCCGCAGGATCTCGGGTGGAATCGGTGCCCGCACGACGATGATCGATGCGCCGGAACTCTGCTCGAGGATTGCTGCCGGGGTCGGCTCGCTGGCAATGGTCAGGTTGCCCAGCCCTTGCAGTTCGGCCGTCACTTCAGGATGCAGCGGATGGGTGGAAAAGATCATCTCGGGCATCGGATCCGGCTCCGCAATTCTGGTGAAGGCTCAGGCGTGTGACTGCGGCAACTCGGACTGCTCTGAGGTGCTGGCTCCATTGGAATCGAGAATTTCGGTCCAGTAGCTCTGCGCCCGTCCCAGATGGGTGTTCATCAGCGCCTGGGCCAGAATGCTGTCGCGGCGATACAGCGCATCGAAGATCTGCATGTGCTCCTTGTGCGACTTGATGTTGCGCTCCGGCTTGCCGAAATAGATCGGCATGCGCTGCTCGCTGGCGGCGTAGAAACTGGAGCAGATCTTGTAAAACATCTCGTTTTGCGTGGCGCGAACGATTTCGAGGTGAAACTCGCCGTCCAGCCGGTGCAGGCCCATGCCGTCGGCGATCTGCTTTTCCGAGCGCTCGAGAATATCGCGCAGCTTGTCGAGATTCTCCTCAGTTGCGCGCTGGGCCGCCAGTTCCGCCGCCTTGATCTCGTGGATCTTGCGCAGTTCCACGGCCTCGAAGATCTGCCGTGGCTGCAATTGCACGCCGGCGGAGGCCAGCAGCGCCATCGAACTCAGCCCCGCCGATTCCATGGTGAGATAGATGCCGGACTTGGCGCGGCGTTCGATCAGTTGCAGGGCTTCGAGAATTGCCAGGGATTCACGCACCTGGCCGCGGCTGACGGCAAAATGCTCCGCAAGTTCCCGCTCCGAGGGGGCCTTGCCGGCGTTGCCGCTGGCCACCGCCACGATGTGCGCCACCAGACCGGGCAGAAACTCGCTTTCGGAACTCGTCATATGACCCTTGCATAATTGTTGAGAACGGCTTCGTTCATGGTGAAGCCGAGACCCGGCTTTTCGGGAAATTCGATCATCCCGTCCTTTGCCACAACGGATTCGCCAATGATATCATGGATCATCGGATTGGCGCCAAGGGAAAACTCGATCGCAAAGCTCGCCGGTGAGGCAGCACAGACGTGCAGGCCGGCAAAGAAGCACGGGGCGCCGGCCCAGAGATGCGGCGCCAGGCGGAGATTGAACGCCGATGCGATCGTGCCGATCCGCATGGCCTCGCTGATGCCGCCGCAAAATGCCGGATCCGGCTGAAAGATATCGGCCGCGCGCATCAGCGCAAGGTCGCGGAAGGCAAACCGGGTGGCTTCGCTTTCGCCGGTGGAGACCGGAATCGGGATCGTGGCGCGGACTTCGGCAATGCCTGCCTTGTCATCGGCGATGATCGGCTCTTCGAACCAGGCCAGGTCGCAGTCCTCGACAAGCTGGGCAAAGCGCCGCGCCGTCGCCACTGTGAATGTGCCATGCGCGTCCACAGCCAGTTCGATGTCGGGGCCGAGCGCCTCGCGGGCCGCCCTGACCCGGGCCGCCGAGGCATGCGGATTTGCGTCCATGGCGCCGACCCGCATCTTGACGCTGCGGAACCCGCCGGCATCGACATAGGACTGCAATTGCTCGCCGATCTTGTCGGCGCCGGCCCAGCCGCCGGATGCATAGGCCTGCATACGGTCGGCCTTGCGGCCGCCCAGCAGCTTCCAGACCGGCTTTCCGTCTGCCTTGCCAAGAATATCCCACAAGGCGATGTCGATTGCGCTGATGGCGGCAACCGTCAGGCCCCGCCGCGCCATTTCCGGCATCGCGTGGCCTGCCGCAGCGGCCTTTTCAGCCCGCACGCCATTGTAGAGATCTTCCCATATGAAGGTCACATCCGCCGGGTCGCGACCGATGATGCGTGGTCCGAAATCCTCGTTGAGCAGACGCACCAGCGTGGCGTAATTGCCCGCACTGCCCGCGGCATTCTTCCCCTCGCCCCAACCGACGATGCCATCATCGGTTTCGATGCGCAGGATCGCCGCATCGAAGGTGCGCAAGGTTCCGAAATCACTGGTGTGCTGACGCGCCTCTTCGATCGGGATCTGAATCCATTGGGCATGGACGGACTTGATTTTCATGACAGCGACCCTCGTGCCCCGATGGCGGAATATTCCGCTCCCGGGGAACGCCTCTACGAGTTACTTGATCAGCGGCAGCAGCGTTTCAGCTGTGATCCGCATCTGGTCGGAGTAGAATTTTTCGGTCAGCAGGCTTGATCCATGGTCCTGGATGAATTTCAGCTGTTCCGGCGAAATGTCCACCGGATCGCGTTCCACCATGTCGGGGTAGATGGCGGCAGGCGTGCGGTCGACCGGGGCCACGAACTCGTTGGTCAGCGCGCCGTCATAGCCGATCTCTTTCAGCGTCTCGACGATCTTGGGCCAGTTGAGGTGCCCCAGGCCGGCGGCGAAACGGTTGTTGTCGGCGACGTGGAAATCAAACAGCCGCTTGCCCGCCAGACGGATGGCGTCATAGATGTCGGATTCTTCCATGTTGAGGTGATAGGCATCAAGGCAGACGCCGCAATCGGGATGCACCGCATCGGCAAGGGCCAGGGCCTGGGCGGCACGGTTGAAGATATAGGTCTCGAAGCGGTTCAGCGGCTCGATGCCGATCTTGACGCCGACTTTCTGGGAATGTGCGAAACATTCCCGGGTCGCGTCGACCAGCCACTTCCACTCTTCTTCCTCCGTGGCGTCGGGCTGCACCTTGCCAACCGTGGCCGGCACCAGCGTGATCACTTCGCCTTCCAGTTCGCTGACCATGGTCAGGACGCTCTTGACGTAATCGACCGTGCGGGCGCGCTGGCCTTCGTCCTTTGCCGCCAGATTGCGCTCGCCCAGGGTCAATGTCACCGCACCCCAGCAGCGGATCCCGTGCTCCTTGAGAAGCGCCCGGGTTTCCTTGGTGTCGTACTGGGTCGGCTCACCGGAGATCTCGATGCTTTCATACCCGAACTGCTTGATCCGGCGAAGCGTGACGTCCAACGGTTCGGCCCGCATCCAGTTGTGTGTCGACAGGTGCATGGTAATCCTCCCTCACAGCAGAGCTCCTCAACTCTGCCGCCTGTTACAATTGCATTCTGGTTAGACCAATTAATCTCATTCTTGAAGCTGATCAAGCCTGAGACGGTGCATAATTTGAATATTCCCACATTTTGAGACATAAATTGCCACTTGCGTAGCACTTGCAAAAGTGGTGACGTAGCATCGAATGATTTTTGGTATTACCAGTTTGACGGATTGATCTGTTTCTGATCGGGGGGAGCGCGGTGAAAATCGGGATGAACATGTTTTTGTGGACCACCCATGTCGGCCCGGAGCACATGCCGCTGTTGAAGGAGCTCAAGGCGTGCGGTTATGACGGCGTAGAAATCCCGGTGTTCGAAGGAGAGATCGGTCACTACAAAGAGCTTGCATCGCTTCTCGATGATCTCGGGCTGGAGCGGACCGCCGTGGCGGCGATGGGCGACCCGGCGATGAACCTGATCGGCACTGCGGCGGAGCGGGCAAGGGGTGTCGACCATATGCGCGTCACGCTGGACAAGGCCCATGCGCTCGGCGCCAGCCTGATCTGCGGTCCGCTGCATTCCACCCTGGGGCATTTTTCAGGCGAAGGACCAACAGCCGAAGAACTGGCCAGTTCGGTCTCGTCCCAACGCCAGATCGGCGAGCATGCGGCAGGCCTTGGCATCACTGTCGCCCTTGAAGCGCTCAATCGCTTCGAATGCTATCTGGTCAACACCATGGACGATCTTT